>AP023240.1:1462115-2924231 GCA_016592635.1 Methyloprofundus sp. | reverse complement strand
GGCCTTGGTTAGCAAAGGATCTAGGTTAATATATAGTTTCTGAAAATCTATTGGTATGAAAAATTTATTATTTTTAGTGCATCGAATTCCTTATCCGCCTAATAAAGGTGATAAAATTCGTTCTTATAATTTTCTAAAGGGTTTGGCTGAACATTATAATATTCACTTAGTAGCTTTTATTGATGACCCAGAAGATTGGCAGTATGTTGGTAAGATAGAGGCGTTGACGGACACTTCTTTATTGGTCAACCTTAACTCTTCTATTGCTAAAGTGAAAAGCTTAACAGGGTTGTTAACTAACAAAGCTTTAAGTTTGCCATATTATCAATCCCATAAAGTGCAAAAATGGATTGATAAAACAGTACAAGAAAATAGAATAGAAAAAGTATTTATCTATTCTTCTGCGATGGCTCAATACGTTGATAAATACGATGACTTAGATGTCACAATAGATTTTGTGGATGTTGATTCTGATAAATGGTCTCAATATGCACAGAAAGCTGCTTGGCCGATGAGCTGGGTGTATCGACGTGAAGCTAAACAATTGTTAGATTATGATAAGCGTGTTGCTAAACAGTCTAAGATGAGTGCTTTTGTTTCTGAAGCCGAGTCTGTACTGTTTAAAGGTCTTTTTGATGACAACTCCGAACAAATAACATATGTTAATAATGGGGTTGATACGGTCTTTTTTGATCCTTATTTGCAATATAAAAACCCTTATATTGGTAAGGGAAGTAATGTTGTTTTTACGGGAGCAATGGACTATTGGGCTAATATTGATGCCGTTATCTGGTTTGTGGAAAAAGTTTTTCCATTGGTTAAGCAGCAAAATAGCAATGCACAGTTTTATATAGTGGGTTCAAATCCTGCTAAGGAAGTTTTGCAATTAGCAACCACGGAAGGTGTATCTGTTACGGGTAGGGTGAATGATATTCGTGCGTATGTTTTTTTTGCTAATGTGATAGTCACGCCATTACTGATTGCACGAGGTATTCAAAATAAAATATTAGAAGCGATGGCAATGGGTAAACGAATTGTGGCAACTCCGCAAGCTATTGAGGGAATAACGATTACCGATCAAGAAGTAACTGTTATTGAAAATAGCATGGATTTTGCTATGCAAGTTGTTAGGGATCTGAATAATACTCGGACAGATTATTGCTCAGTAGAAAATCGTGATTTTGTAACAAAACATTATAGTTGGAGTGCGAGTCTTAAACGACTAACTCAAATTATTGAAAGTGATTAATTTTTAGGTTTGGAAACAGTGAAGCAACAAAGAATTTTAATTATTTTTGGAACACGCCCAGAGGCTATTAAAATGGCTCCTGTGGTGAAGGCGTTTCAAAATGATGCGCGGTTTATCACTAAGGTATGTGTGACTGCACAACATAGGGATATGCTAGATCAGGTATTGGAACTGTTTGCAATAGAGCCTGAATTTGATCTAGATATCATGCAGAAGAATCAAGGCTTAACCGGGATAACCAGTGCAATTTTGCATGGTTTGGAACCTGTTTTGCAAGAGTTTATGCCTGATAGGGTATTGGTACATGGTGATACATCAACAACCTTTGCTGCGAGTTTGGCGGCTTATTATCAAAAGGTACCTATAGGTCATGTTGAGGCAGGGTTGCGAACGCATAATATTTATTCTCCTTGGCCAGAAGAGGCTAACCGTAAATTAACGGGAGCTATTGCTGATTTGCACTTTGCACCTACCGAGACTGCTAGGGATAATTTACTGCAAGAAAATGTAGCGGATAGTCATATTAGCATTACTGGAAACACCGTGATTGATGCATTATGTCATGTGGAAGCTTCCATAAAAAATGATGCGCAATTAAGGGCTAAGTTAGCGAGCCGTTTCCCTTTTATTAAGGCTGATAAAAAAATTATCTTAGTGACAGGGCATCGGCGAGAAAGTTTTGGTGATGGGTTTGAAAATATTTGCCAGGCACTGAGAAGGTTAGCTAAGCGGGACGATGTGCAAATTATTTACCCTGTACACCTTAACCCGCATGTGCGCGAGCCAGTTAATCGTTTATTAAAGGGTGTGCCGCACATACATTTGATTGAGCCTCAAGACTATTTGCCGTTTGTTTATTTAATGACACTTGCTTATATTATCCTAACAGATTCAGGTGGTATTCAGGAAGAGGCTCCGTCATTAGGTAAGCCAGTTTTAGTGATGCGGGATACCACTGAGAGGCCAGAAGCTGTCACAGCTGGTACCGTTAAACTAGTGGGGGCAGATAAAATTAAAATTATTACTAATGTAGTTTCTCTTTTAGATAATCCAGATGAATATCGTAAAATGAGTGTTGCGCATAACCCTTATGGGGATGGTAAGGCAAGTCAACGAATTGTAGAGGGAGTAGCTGTAAATGCAGAAAGCAGAGTTTAATAAGGTTTCCGTTATTGGGTTGGGTTATATTGGCTTGCCAACGGCAGCCGTTATTGCTTCCAGAGGCGTGGAAGTTATCGGCGTTGATATTTCTCAACATGCGGTTGATACCATTAATCAGGGTAAAATTCATATCGTTGAGCCTGATTTAGATATGTTGGTACAAAGTGCTGTTACCACGGGTAAATTAAAGGCTACTACAGAGCCTGAAGCTGCTGATGTTTTTATGATAGCAGTGCCGACTCCTTTTTCAGATGGGTATAAGCCAGATGTTTCTTATATAGAGGCTGCCGTTAAAAAAATTGCCCCTGTTTTACAGAAAGGTAATTTAGTTATTTTGGAATCAACTTCGCCAGTGGGTACGACTGAGAAAATGTCGGAATGGATGAGTGAAATCAGAGCTGATTTGAACTTTCCACATCAAAATAGTGAGCAAGCAGATATCCAGATTGCACATTGTCCTGAGCGAGTATTGCCTGGCTATGTTATTCAAGAATTAGTCTCTAATGATCGTGTTATTGGAGGCTTAACGCCATACTGTGCAGAGAGAGCTAAAGCTTTATATGAGATTTTTGTGAAAGCAAATTGTATCATTACTGATGCGCGTACTGCCGAAATGGCTAAATTGACTGAAAATTCATTTAGAGATGTTAATATTGCTTTTGCTAATGAGCTGTCTATTATTTGTGATAAATTAAATATTAATGTGTGGGAGTTGATTAAATTAGCGAATCGGCATCCACGGGTTAATATTTTAAACCCAGGGCCAGGTGTCGGTGGTCATTGTATTGCTGTTGATCCATGGTTTATCGTTGACTCTAGCCCTGAAGAAGCTCGTTTAATTAGAACGGCTAGAGAAGTAAATGACAGTAAACCTGAATTTGTATTAAACAAGGTTAGGAAAGTGGCAGGCGCATTTAAGCAGCCTAAAATAGCGCTATTAGGTCTGGCATTTAAAGCTGATATTGATGATTTAAGAGAGAGTCCTGCAGTTGGCATTGCTGAAAAAGTGATTCAGGAAGCAATTGGTGAGGTTTTAATAGTAGAACCTCATATTAGAGAATTACCTGCAAAATTAAAAAATGATAATGTTAGTCTGGTTAGCTTAAGTGATAGTTTGTCTGAGGCAAATATTATCGTGACCTTGACTGACCACACTGTCTTTAAACAGGTAAAACGGTCATTGTTACAAGAAAAAGTTATTATTGATGCGCGTGGTATTTGGGAGAAGGATTAAAATGTTAGAAAATACAAAAATTGCCATGATTGGCTTAGGCTATGTTGGTTTGCCTTTAGCTGTTGAGTTCGGTAAAAAATATGAGGTTGTTGGTTTTGATATTAGTCAACCACGAATAGATGAACTGAATACGGGGCATGATCATACTCTAGAAGTAAGTGATGAGGAGTTGTTGGAAGCAACGCACTTAAGCTACACGGCTGATATTGAAGAACTAAAATCATGTAATATCTATATTGTCACCGTACCGACTCCTATTGACGAATATAAGCAGCCTGATTTATCACCACTTGAAAAAGCGAGTGCTTTATTGGGTAGGGTAGTCAAGCAAGATGATATTATTATTTATGAATCAACTGTTTATCCAGGAGCGACTGAAGAAGTTTGTGTACCCATTTTGGAAGATGCTTCTGACCTAAAATTTAATGAAGGTTTTTTTGTAGGATATAGTCCTGAACGGATTAACCCAGGCGATAAGGAACACCGAGTTACAACTATTCTAAAAGTAACCGCGGGTTCAACACCTGAGATTGCAGAAAAAGTTGATCAGTTGTATAAGAGTGTTATTACTGCCGGAACGCATAAAGCGAGTAGTATTAAAGTGGCTGAAGCAGCAAAAGTGATTGAGAATACTCAGCGTGATGTTAATATTGCCCTCATTAATGAACTTGCCTTAATTTTTAATCGTCTAGGTATTGACACTGAAGAAGTTTTGATTGCTGCTGGTACCAAGTGGAACTTTTTACCATTTCGTCCTGGATTAGTGGGCGGGCATTGTATAGGCGTTGACCCGTATTACTTAACTTATAAAGCGCAATCTATTGGTTATAATCCGGAAATTATTTTATCGGGAAGACGTATTAATGATGGCATGGGTGAATATGTGGTGTCACGATTGATTAAATTGATGCTGAAAAATAGTTTGCCTGTGAAAAATTCAGACATTTTAATCATGGGCTTAACTTTTAAAGAAAACTGTCCTGATTTACGTAACACTCGTGTTGTTGATATTATTACTGAATTGAAGACTTATGGCATCAATATTCATGTGTATGATCCATGGGTTGATCCTGAAGAAGCACTGCAAGAATATGGTATTCAGCCAATAAACAGCCTAGATGCAGGTAAGTTTGATGCAATTTTATTAGCCGTTGCACATGAACAATTTAAGCAAATGGATATTAAAGAGATTAGAGCTTTAGGTAAGCCTGATTCAGTTATTTATGATTTGAAATATTTGTTCCCTGCTGACCAAACTGACGAGCGCTTATAGTATGAAAGTATTGGTAACCGGAACAGCTGGGTTTATTGGTAACCATCTCGCCATCAAGCTATTAGAACGTGGCGATGAAGTGGTAGGGGTTGATAACTTAAATGATTATTATGATGTGAATTTAAAATTAGCCCGCTTGGATCGTATTAAAGATCATGCTAATTTTACTGATATCAGAGCTGATATTGCTGATAGAGCAGCAATGGAGAAATTGTTTGAGGAGCATAAGCCGCAACGCGTCGTTAATTTAGCAGCACAAGCGGGCGTGCGTTATTCTATTGAAAATCCGCATGCTTATATTGACAGTAATATAGTCGGGTTTTTGAATATCTTAGAAGGTTGTCGACATAATGATGTTGAGCATTTGGTTTATGCATCCAGTAGTTCGGTGTATGGTGCTAACGAAAGCATGCCTTTTTCAGTGCATGATAATGTTGATCATCCATTAAGCTTATATGCGGCCTCTAAAAAGTCTAATGAATTAATGGCACATACTTATAGTAATTTGTATGATTTGCCGACTACGGGACTGCGATTTTTTACTGTGTATGGCCCTTGGGGACGACCTGATATGGCTTTGTTTCTATTTACCAAAGCGATAAAAGAAGGCAAAACTATTCAAGTTTTTAATTACGGCAAGCATCGCAGAGATTTTACCTATATTGATGATATTGTCGAAGGTATTATTAGAACCCTAGATAATGTTGCTCAGCCTAACCCTGAATGGAGTGGTAAAAATCCAGATTCAGGAAGCAGTAAAGCGCCTTGGCGAGTGTATAATATTGGTAACCAAAGTCCAGTTGAATTGATGGACTATATTGAAACGCTAGAAAAATATTTAGGTAAAACTGCAGAAAAGGAATTGCTACCCCTCCAGCCTGGTGATGTGCCAGATACCTATGCCGATGTTGAGGCACTAGTGAGAGATGTAGGCTATAAGCCAAACACAACGATAGATCAGGGGATTGATAAGTTTGTTACTTGGTATGATAGTTACTATCAATAAGTAGCATCATTAGTATATAAGGGTGTTGGTAGAGAGTTGTGAATACAAATATAGAGCAAGCCCCGCTTATCGCGCATATTATTTATAAGTTGGATGTTGGTGGGTTGGAAAATGGATTAATTAACTTAATTAATCAAATGCCAGTACATAAATATCGGCATATCATTATTTGTTTAAAAGGCAGTACCCAGTTTCGGGAGCGCTTACAAAGGGATGATGTGAAAATAATTGATTTACAGAAGAAGGATGGTCAGGATTGGGCTTCTTTTGTGACCCTCTATCAAATACTTAGGCAACAACAGGTTGATATTGTGCATACGCGTAATTTAGCAACCATTGAATATCAAGTACCAGCATTTTTAGCAAGAGTGAATGATAGAGTACATAGTGAGCATGGTTGGGATACCTTTGACCCTGAAGGAAATAAGAAGAAATATCAAATACTACGACGCTTAATAAGTCCACTGGTTAAAGTCTTTATCCCTTTATCTTTGCATTTGCAGAGTTATCTCGTTAATAAGGTTGGCATACCAGAGCAAAAAATTGTCAGAATTTGTAATGGTGTGGATATTAATAAGTTCTACCCTGTGCAAAAAAAAGAATTAATAGTTGATTGCCCTTTGGTACAAGGTAACGATGTGATCAATATTGGTACTGTTGGACGTATGCATGGGGTAAAAGATCAGCTTACATTGGTGAGAGCTTATATTCAGCTTTTAACAAAGCACCCAAGCCTTATTGGTACCGTTAATTTATTGTTAATTGGTGATGGGCCGTTGCGAGAACAGGCGATAGTGTTACTGGAAAATAATAATTTATTAGCGCATGTATGGTTACCAGGAGCGCGTGCTGATATTGCAGCCATCATGCGTTCGTTAGATATTTTTGTTTTACCTTCACAAGCTGAAGGTATTTCTAATACAATTTTAGAAGCGATGGCAACAGGTTTGCCTGTGCTGGCAACAGCTGTGGGTGGAAATTCTGAATTAGTGTTAGAGGGTGAAACGGGCTTATTAGTACCTCACTCAGAACCAGAAGCGATGGCCACTGCATTATTAACTTTGCTAGAAAATAAACCATTAAGGCTGCAATTTGGCAAGAGTGCTCACCAGCGTATATTGGAAAAATTTTCAATACAAGCAATGGTAAGTAAATATACTGAGGTATATGATTCATTACGACTAAAAAGGAAGCGATAATATGTGTGGCATTGTTGGTATTTATGACTTAACCGCAAAGCGTGAAATTAATCGTGATTTATTATCACGTATGAATGAATCTCAGTTTCATCGTGGCCCAGATGAAGGTGGCTTACATATTGAAGCTGGCTTGGGTTTGGGACATAGACGCTTATCTATTATTGATTTATCCAGTGGGCAACAGCCTATGCATAGTCAAGATGGTAATGTTGTGTTGACATACAATGGTGAGGTGTACAACTTTCCTGAGTTGCGTGAAGAGCTAGAAGCAATGGGATACCGCTTTAAAACGCATTGTGATACTGAAGTCATCGTATATGCATGGCAAGCTTGGGGAGAAGATTGTGTCTTACATTTGCGGGGTATGTTTGCATTTTCAATTTGGGATAGGGATAAGCAAACTTTATTTTTAGCACGCGATAGGCTGGGTATTAAGCCCTTATATTATGCACAAACGCGTAATGGGCAATTTATATTCTCATCCGAATTAAAGGCGCTAAAAGAGCATCCTGATTTACCACGAGAAATGGACCCGACTGCGATTGAAGAATATTTTAGTTTTGGTTATATACCTGATCCTAAAACTATTTATAAGGGTGTTTATAAATTAGAGCCTGGATTTTGTTTAAGTATTAAGCATGGTAGCCAATCTTACCAGCCTAGGCAGTATTGGGATGTTGATTTTAATGTCTCTTTGCAAGGATCTGAAAAAGATTTAGGTGAAGAGTTAATTGAACGAGTGCGCGAAGCCGTTAAAATTCGTACCATTGCAGATGTGCCATTAGGTGCTTTTTTATCGGGTGGCGTGGATTCCAGTGCTATTGTCGCTATGATGGCAGGGCTATCGAGTGATCCGGTTAATACTTGTTCTATTTCTTTCGGCGATCCAGAGTTTAATGAATCAAAATTTGCTGCACAAGTTGCTGAGCAATATCACACTTCTCATCGAGTGGAACAAGTAGATCCCGAAGATTTTAGTTTAATCAATCAGCTTGCAGGTATTTATGATGAACCTTATGCTGATAGCTCGGCTTTGCCTACTTATCGAGTATGTGAATTAGCAAAAAGGCAAGCAACAGTGGTATTGTCGGGCGACGGGGGGGATGAAAATTTAGCAGGTTATCGTCGTTATCGTTGGCATACTTATGAAGATCGCATGCGTTCAATTATGCCAGATGTCATTCGTAAACCTTTGTTTGGATTTATGGGGAATGTATACCCTAAAGCGGATTGGGCTCCAAAAATATTTCGTGCAAAATCAACTTTTGAGTCAATTGGGCGCGACTCTATCGAGGGTTACTTGCATAGCGTATCGGTGAATTCTAACGCCATTCGTGCCTCTCTGTTTAGTGAGCAATTAAAAAGTGATTTGCAAGGTTACCAAGCAGTTGAAGTTTTTAGGAAGCATCTGAAAAACGCACCTAGTGATGATGCTCAGTCTCTAGTACAATACTTGGATATTAAAACATATTTGCCTGGGGATATTTTAACCAAGGTAGATAGGGCTAGTATGGCACATTCACTGGAAGTTAGGGTGCCACTACTGGATCATGAATTGGTTGATTGGATTGCCAAATTACCACCTGATTTGAAGCTAAATAAAAAAGAAGGTAAATATATCTTTAAAAAAGGGCTGGAACCTTACCTACCTAATGATATTTTATATCGCCCCAAAATGGGCTTTGGTGTGCCATTGGCAAGTTGGTTTAGAGGGCCATTAAAAGAGCAGGTACGAACTGCCTTGCTGGGTGAAACTATGGCTGATTGTCGTTTGTTTGATCAGCAATATTTGACGAAGGTTGTGAGTCAGCATCAGAGTGGTTTACGTGATTACAGTACGACTATTTGGTCATTGTTAATGTTTAATTCATTTTTAGATAATAGTCACTAATTGATCTTGACTTTTTAGGAAAAACATATTTTATATATGTTATTATCAATGACAGTGTGTGGTATTAGTGATTTTTTGCTAAATGACTATGCTATTCTTTTTTGAAAAAGTAAGGCATATTAAATAAAGCTGTTATTAGGCGATATAATTTAGGATGGAAAAATGAACGAAAATAATCAACAGGTTAATGGAGCTGATAAGGCCAGCATTGATCAAAAAGTATCTGGTAAAAGACGGCTTTTAATGAAAGGAGCAGCAGGTACTGTACCTGCTATATTGACATTAAGAAGTGGTGCGGCTTTTGCTATGACTAGCGCAGAAACATGTATTGCTAAAGACAACCGAGAAGCTGGAACAGCTCCTTCTCCTGATGTACTAACAGTTGATAATAGTGATGTATGGGTACGCTCTCAGGTTGCCTGTTTAACTTTAAGACTTACTTCTGATCCTTTTTCGCCTACCTTTCAAGTTTATGGTGAAGATTTTAGTGTGTCAGAATGGCGGCATGAAGATTATATTTATAACAGCGCTGATCCAAGTGAGCAAGTGACTTATGCATTTACTGGAGGTGTTTTGACTGAAGTTGGTGGGGATCCAGCTATTACCTATAGTGTTATTAGTGTTACTTATTGCTATGTTTTGGTGGTCATGGATGAAGGGGGGCAGCCAATTGAGATTGGTAACGCTTTACCTGTAACGACTGGACTTCCTTATGTAACAGGCTCATGTTGGGCCTCTGCTGCGCCTGGTTTACAATAGTTTATATCAGCAAAGCAGTAATGATTTGGTCGGTTCCTGAGCATGCGGAGTTACATATTGAAGTATGGGGAGAGCATGCAATTGTTTACTACTCGCTGTCAGGTGAGACTCATTGTATAAATGAATTGGCAGTTGAAGTTTTAATGTTATTAAAATCAGGCGCGGAGTCACTAACTTCTCTTACAGGTCAGATTTGTATGGTTTTTGAGGTAGAAGATAGAACGGCTTTGGAACAGCGGATATTGTTACTACTCGGTGAGTTTGAAAATTTAGGTTTAATAGAATCTTCTAAGTGTGAAAATTAAGGATATTTCATTTGTTAGCTTTGCCCAAATGGCAGCTAATGAGGGGGTTTGTATAGCAATAGGCCCTTTTGTTGTTAGGTTGCGTACCCAAGAGCAAAGTTTTTTACAGACATTTGCATTGTTATATAAAGATTTTCAACTTACTTCAAATGAGTTTATTGATTTTCATATTGATATGCTTAGGCCTTCAGGTTATCGGCATTGGCTTAAAACGCAAATTATTTTTCGTATTGATGGGCAAATAGCATTTCAACCTTTTCCGGTAAGTCATGCAATGCCTCTTTTTGAATGGGGCTTAAATTGGTATATTGCACGGCGTGCGCATCAAAACTTAATGTTGCACTCAGGTGTTGTTGAGAAGCAGGGTAAAGCAATTATTTTTCCTGCTTTGCCAGGGTCAGGAAAGAGTACTTTAAGTGCTGCTTTAGGGTTACGTGGCTGGCGTTTTTTATCGGATGAATTTGGATTAGTTAGAGGGAGGGATGGATTACTTCAAGCAATGCCTAGGCCTGTACCACTTAAAAATGAATCTATTCAGGTTATTCGAGACTTTGATTCTTCTTCTGTACTCGGCCCTTTATTTCCTAAAACACGGAAAGGAACAGTAGCTCATTTACAACCTCCTAGCACTAGTGTTGACCAATGTCAGCAGTTGGCTAAGCCAGCATTCGTCATTTTTCCTCAATATAAAACAGGTAGTGATACACTTTTTAAAGGCGTTCCTAAGCATTATGCTTTCCTTAAGTTAGCTTCTAATGCTTTTAACTATGAAGTTATGGGGGCAACGGGTTTTTTGAGAGTGAAAGAACTTGTTAATTCTTGTGCCTGCTTTAACCTCACATATAGCAATTTGGATGATGTTATTAACCAGCTTGACGCAATGCTTATAAACGATGATGTCTAGTTCTAGTGCAAAAAGAACTCAGCAGTTATTGTTGCGTGCGTTTCAAGACCCAAAATCCCTTGAATCCATAGAAATACATGAATGGGATATACTGATTCGTTGTGTGCGTAGTAGTAAATTACTTGCTAGTCTTGGTAAGATTGTTGTTTTAAATTGTTCAGAGCTAATGCTGCCTGAAAAAGTAATGGAGCATTTTCGGGCAGCACAGCAATTAGTGGATTATCGTCAGCAACTGACTATGTGGGAATTAAACCGTCTTAATAACGCGTTATCAGAAATAGGTGTTGATATTGTGGTGTTAAAAGGTGGTGCTTACATTTTACTAGGGCTGCAAATGGCTACTGGGCGACTATTATCTGATATAGATATATTAGTTGCTAAGAAAGATATAGAGCTAGTAGAAAAGCATTTACTAAACCAAGGATGGGAGGTTACTCAGCTTGATGAGTATGATCAACAATACTATCGTAATTGGATGCATGAAATTCCAGCATTAAAGCATCGCGACCGGTTTATTGAGGTTGATATTCATCATACTATTTTGCCATTAACGAGTCGATTACATCCAAATCCACAGTTATTATTAGCTGATGCAATTACCGTAGAAAATAGTGACTATAAGGTGTTGGCACCTTGTGACATGGTATTGCATAGCGCTGTGCATTTATTTTATGATGCTGAATTGAATGCTAGTGATTTTAGAGATTTGTTGGACTTACATGAATTAATAAGTTTATTTAGTCTGCAAAATGCTGATTTTTGGGTGATACTGGATAAGAGGGCTGAGGAACTAGGGCTACGCAGGCCGTTATACTACGCACTATACTTTTCTAAGCAACTTCTTCATACCAAGGTTCCCGTTGATTTATTGCTTGATAACAAAGGCCGTCCATCTAATGGCATAAGGGTATTAATGGAATATTGTGTGCCGTTAGCATTGTTGCCGGAGCACCCTGATTATCCAGAAAAAAAAGTGGCTTTTATTCGATGGCTACTTTATATTCGTTCACATTATTTACGCATGCGACTCTCTTTGTTAATACCGCATTTATTGAAAAAAAGTAAGAAACGATTACAGCCTGTAACAAATTAAGTTGCCTTATTTATAATTATAAAGTGATTAATTCAATTTTTTGAAGACTTTTGAACTAAAACAAATTTACCATCTAGTTGGGTGGAATATATAACCTTACCAGTGCCTAATGAAAATTTTACATATTTTAGATCATTCTATTCCCCTGCATAGCGGCTATACTTTTCGTACTCGTGCTATTTTGGAGCAGCAAGGAGCCTTAGGTTGGCAAACCTTTCATGTCACATCAGCTAAACATATTGGTGCTAAGCAATCAATTGAAGAGGTTGATGGATTGCGTTTTTATCGGACAGATGAGCCAACAGGAGTATTAGCGAAGCTGCCGGTAATTAACCAATGGGCGATTGTCAGTAGCTTAAGTGAATGTTTGGGGGAGGTTATTGCGGAAGTACAGCCGGATGTTTTGCATGCACACTCACCCGTATTGAATGGTTTGGCTGCTTTGAAAGCAGGAAAAAAATATAATATTCCGGTTGTGTATGAATGCCGTGCCTTTTGGGAAGATGCGGCTGTTGATCATGGTACAACGACTGAGGGTAGTTTTCGTTATCGTTTAACTAAAGCTTTAGAAACATACGTCTTTAAAAATGCACAGGCAGTGACTTGTATTTGTGATGGGTTAAAACAAGACATCATAGGGCGTGGTGTAGATGCAGCTAAAGTTACTATTATCCCTAATGCGGTTAATATTGAGAAATTTACTTTTGGGCAAGCTGCTGATACTGAGCTGAAAAATAAGCTTGGCTTACAAGGTAAAACAGTGCTTGGTTTTATAGGTTCTTTTTATGCTTATGAAGGTATCCCACTATTGTTGGATGCCTTGCCTAATATTCTTAAGCAACAGCCAAATGTTTGTTTATTATTGGTAGGCGGAGGGCCGCAGGAGCAAGTTATTAAAGATAAGGTTAGGCAGTTACAATTAGAAAAGCAGGTTGTTTTTACAGGACGAGTCTCACATGATGTAGTGCAAGACTATTATAATCAAGTAGATATGTTTGTTTACCCTAGGCTGTCAATGCGTTTAACTGATTTAGTGACACCACTTAAACCTTTAGAGGCAATGGCTCAAGGTCGGCTTGTTATTGCTTCGGATGTCGGTGGGCATAAAGAGCTTATCACCGATCAAGAAAATGGTGTTTTATTTAAAGCCAATGATCCAGATTCATTAGCAGAAAGTGTCCTTAATTTAATAAGCGATGTAGATAGTTGGGATGCCATGCGACAAGCAGGTAAAAAATATGTTGAGCAAGAAAGAAATTGGCTCAAAAGTGTTGCGAATTATAAGCAAGTCTACTCATCACTCCACGATTGAACTATCCAAAATAGATTCTTTACCCATTGAGAGATTATGAATCAACCTAAACTACTCGTATATTGCACTTTGTTTCCGAGTAATAAACGCCCTAATGCAGGTGTCTTTATTAGAGAAAGAATGTTTCGTGTTGGGCAACAGTTACCTATTGTTGTGGTATCGCCTGTGCCTTGGTTTCCTCTTCAAGGTATTATTCGTTATTGGAAGCCTAATTTTAGACCACAGCCCGATAAGTTCGAGATCCAACAAGGTGTGCAGGTATATTTTCCACGGTTTTTATCAATTCCTGGTTTATTTAAATCTTGGGATGGTTTTTTGATGGCTTTGGGAAGTTTTACAACACTTGTTAAGCTAAAAAAAGAATTCAATATTATTGATGCTCATTTTGCTTATCCTGATGGCTATGCGGCAACTATACTCGGAAAGTGGTTTAAGGTGCCTGTTACCATGACTTTACGTGGTACGGAAGTGCCTTTATCGAAAATTCAAGGGCGCAAAATAAGGATGCTAAAGGCTATAAATTGTGCTACACGTATTTTTTCTGTAGCAGACTCGCTCAAACAACATGTGGTAAGTTTAGGCGCAAGTTCTGATAAAATTCGTGTGGTGGGGAATGGTGTTGATATTAATAAATTTTATGCTTTGGATAAGCGGCAGGAAAGAGCAGAGTTAAATATTTCGGTTAATGCTAAAGTTTTGGTTTCGGTTGGCGCTTTAGTTGAGAGGAAAGGGTTTCATCGAGTAATAGAGGCATTACCTGAGTTAATTAAGAAATACCCTGACTTGATCTATTTGATTATTGGAGGTGATAGCCCTGAAGGCAATATAAGAAATCAACTAGAGCAACAGGTTAAAACTTTAGAGCTTGAGAAGCATGTGCAGTTTTTAGGAGCATTAAGTTCAGAGCAACTTAAAAAACCTTTATCTACAGCGGATATATTTGCTTTGTCAACAGCAAATGAAGGTTGGGCAAATGTGTTTTTAGAAGCAATGGCATGTGGGCTTCCAGTTGTGACGACAGATGTGGGTGGAAATAGAGAAGTAGTGAATAATGATGACTTAGGTATCATCGTGCCGTTTGATGACAAGCAAGCACTCGTTAATGCATTATTTCAGAGCTTAGAGCAGACTTGGGATAAAGAAAATATTATTGCTTATGCTCGAAATAATGCATGGGATACACGAGTGGAAATTTTGGTTGGTGAATTTAAAAAACTGGTTGCTTAAAGGTTTGCATTACTAGAATACTAAGAAAAAATAAAGGATAGATAATGACATTATTAGCGGGTTGGGTTGAAACATTAATAAAAGCTAAGGATGCCGAGAGGTTGCTACAAAGCCATATTGCTCAAGCACCTGCATATACACAAAAGGGTGTTAGTATTGACAGTTCTGAATTTTACGCTGTTGCTGCAAATCAACAAAAAAAATATCTTCAGCAAGATGTATTGCTAATTAATGCGGGTAATACTGAATTGACTATGCCTGTGGATAAGATAATAGACAATTACTTGTTAAAGGGAGAGGACTTTTTAGAATTAAACCCTATTGAACAAGCTTTAGTTATTATTGAGCCTCGCCAGAAAAAATTACTTTTGGCAACTGATCCAATTGGTTTAACTCAGCTGTATTATGCCGTAACAAATAAAGGGCTTATTTTTGGAAATAGTGCTGATAGTATTATTGCTCACCCGGAAGTAAAAACTGACATTTCGGCGCAATCAATATATGACTATGTGTATTATCATCACTGCCCGAGTCCGCATACTATTTATCAGAACGTTAATAAGTTGGAAGGTGGGCAAGTACTTATTTATCAAGATGGCAAAGTACAAATAAAGAATTACTGGGTACCAGAATTTAAAGAAAAAATGTCTGTTTCTGTCGCAGAAGCGGGTAAAGAATTGCAGCAGAGATTAGTTGAATCTGTTGCACAGTTGGCAGATAATGAAATGACCACAGGCGCTTTTTTAAGTGGCGGACTTGACAGTTCTAGTGTCGCAGGGGCATTAGCGCAAGTTTACCCAGATAAAGCCCAAACTTTTTCAATGGGTTTTCCTGTTGAAGGTTACGATGAAATTGAATATGCTAACATTGCTGTCAAACACTTTAATACCCAGCAGCATGAATATTATTTGACTCCAGAGGATACGGTTAAAGCAATTCCTAGTATAGCGGCTTACTATGATGAACCTTTTGGTAACTCATCTGCATTAGCGGCTTATTATTGTGCAAAAATGGCAAAAGACAATGGTATTAGCGTTATATTGGGTGGAGATGGTGGCGATGAGATTTTTGCGGGTAATGAGCGCTATGCTCAACAGCTTGTGTTCGAATATTATCAACAAGCCCCTGGGAGTATTCAGCATGCTTTAGATGGCGTGCTCAACCATTTGCCCAGCTTACTCGCTAAACAAAAATTATTTTTTAAGGCGAAGAGGTATGTTGATCAGGCAAAAATACCATTACCTGATCGTTTGCAGGATTATAATTTTTTGCATCGTCATGTTGGTTCGGAAATCTTTCAAGATGAATTTCTGCAGCAGATAGACTCAGAAAGGCCACTAGATTTATTGAGAGAGTGTTATCACCGACCTAAGCAAGCTAGTACACTGAACCGTATGTTATATATGGATTGGAAAACCACTTTACATGATAATGACTTGGTGAAAGTGAATAAAATGTGTGAAATGGCAGGGGTATCTGTTAGATATCCATTATTAAGCCAGAGCATTTTAGATTTATCATGTCAGATTCCATCAACAGAAAAGTTGCAGGCTAAAAAGTTACGTAAATTTTATAAACAAGCGATGGCTGGTTTTCTACCTGAAAAGATTATTAATAAGCCTAAACATGGTTTTGGGCTGCCATTTGGCGTTTGGTTAAAAAGTTATCAACCTTTAAAAGAATTGGCTTATAGTAGTATTGATAGCTTGAAAAAGCGCCCCTACTTTAAAGAAGAATTTCTTGATCACGCCATTAAAATGCACCAAAGTGTGCATGCGGCTTATTATGGTGAATTAATTTGGATCTTGATGATGCTGGAATTGTGGTTTCAAGGGAAGGATATTTAAAAGAAAGTTAATTATAACTTCCCCATCCGTGATTTTATATGATGCCTTAGTTTAAGGTGTAAGGATGACGATTGAAGCTGTCGCGCCTTTTAATCAAATTTAAATATAATTTTACAGCAGAAGCATAGATATAAACGGAAAAAAATGAAAATAACGATAGTTGGAATAGGGTATGTGGGCCTGTCAAATGCAATGCTACTTGCACAGAATAATGAAGTTGTAGCATTAGATGTCATTTCGGAAAAAGTTGATTTACTTAATGCAAAGCAATCCCCCATTGTTGATACAGAAATTGAAGATTATTTAAAAAATAAAAAACTTAATTTCACTGCAACACTAGATAAAATGCAAGCTTATGAAAATGCAGATTTTATTATAATTGCCACACCCACTGACTACGATACAGAAACCAATTACTTTAATGTAGGATCTGTTGAAGCCGTTATTAAAGATGTAATGGCCATTAACCCTGATGCGGTGATGATTATCAAATCAACTGTCCCCGTTGGATATACTGAACGAATCAGTGATGAATTAGGATGTGCTAATATCATTTTTTCTCCTGAATTTTTAAGAGAAGGTCGTGCGCTATATGATAACCTTTACCCATCACGAATTATTATTGGTGAGAGTTCATTACGAGCAGAGAAATTTGCTAGCTTATTAGTTGAAGGGGCACTTAAAAAAGATATTCCTATACTTTATATGGGAGCAACTGAAGCTGAAGCTGTTAAATTGTTTTCTAACACCTATTTAGCAATGCGAGTATCTTATTTTAATGAGCTTGATAGTTATGCAGAAACACATGGATTAAATACTAAACAGATTATTCAAGGGGTAGGGCTCGACCCCCGTATTGGTAATCACTACAATAATCCTTCTTTTGGTTATGGGGGGTATTGTTTGCCTAAAGATACTAAACAACTTCGAGCAAATTATAAAGAAGTGCCTAATAGTTTGATTGGGGCAATTGTTGATGCTAATAGTACTCGTAAAGATTTTATAGCAGACTCACTTATTAAGAGAAACCCAAAAATAGTGGGTATTTATCGCCTTATCATGAAAAGTGGCTCTGACAACTTTCGGGCATCTTCTATCCAAGGTATTATGAAGCGTATAAAAGCTAAAGGAATAGAAGTGGTAATTTATGAACCCGTTCTGCAAGAAGCAACATTTTTTAACTCCAAAGTAGTTAATGATCTTAATAAATTTAAGCAAATGTCAGATATTATCGTGGCCAATCGACTGTCTGAAGATATCAGCGATGTGATAGATAAAGTTTATACGCGTGATTTATTTGGGAATGATTAAGTAAATAATCGGCTATACGTTGCTAGTTCTTAAATCTTCCTGATTACGTACAAGGCTCAGCCATTTTGAAAAAAAATATTAATATCAGAATCTTATAAAAAACCAACTTCGTCATTCCCGAAGTCTTTTTGCCAGGAATCTGTTGCTCAGGCCTATAGATTCCTGCTAAAAGCATGCAGAAATGACGAGCGTCCTTGAATATGGCTGAGGGGTATGGGTAATCAGGTAAATTTATATACTTTGCACAGTTATATATAAGCGATTAGTTACGCACCCGTTATAGTGCCTTGTTCTTTGGTCAAAATTAGCAAGTCTATAAATCCAGTCCCCATGCCCGAGTGAAGTATAATGGACTTCAGTCAATTTATGCTTTTAGCCGTCAGTCAAACTATGGAGCTTTTAGCTTATAGTTGATTTGATCTTCACTAATAAATATTGGAGTGATAACCTAATTTAGGTAAATACTCATTGAATAGGGCTTTAATGAAAAATTTAATCAATAAATTAAAAAGAGTTATTTTTCTACAAGTAAAATATTTTTTATTACTTACTAACTCTAAACATATTAAACAAGAAAGAGTGTTTGTAGCAGGTATGCAGCGTTCTGGAACTAATATGCTAATGGATATCTTAGAAAAAAGCTGTGAAACAGATGTTTATCATGAGCGTGATTCTCGAGCATTTGATAACTACCAAATGCGTGAGGAAGCAGTTATTCGAAAGCTTAGTAATCGCTCTATAGCACCTAAATTTGTTATTAAGTCCTTATGTGAGTTGCAAAATTTAGAAAGTCTGATGTCCAGTTTTCAACCAGCAAAAACTATTTGGATTGTTCGCGACTACAATGACGTAGTTGCGTCTATGTTGAAGTCATTTGGCAATATGGAAAAACAGGTACTCAGGATTTTTAGGGATAATGGTAGTGAGTGGTTAGGACAAGGAATGACTGATAAAACACGTAGTGAGCTTATTGAACTAGTTGAGCCAGGTATGGGGGATAAATCAGCTTCTGCCATGCAATGGTATTTTCGTAATATTTTATTCTTTGACCAGAAATTTGAGAATAATAAACAAGTTTTATTGATTTCTTATGAAGAGCTAGTTAATCAGCCTGAGATTCAGGTTGGTAAAATATGTGACTTTATTGGTATTCAATTTCAGCCTCGTATGATAAAAGATATTTTTTCTAGTTCTATTAATAGAAGAAAAAATCCAGAGATTGACCCGCGCGTTCGTGTTCTATGCGATGAGTTGCAATTGAAATTCAAAAAATTACTAGAAACATGAGAGATATATTTGTAACACTTGTTGTTTTTGGTACGCTTCCTTTCGTTTTGAAACGCCCCCAAATTGGTATTTTATTATGGGGCTGGTTGGCCTACATGAATCCACATAAATTATCATGGGGGTTTGCGCATGATTTTCCTTTTTCTCAGCTTACAGCAATTGCTATTATTGCCGCTTTGTTTGTTTCGAAGGAAGCTAGAAAGATTCCTTGGAGTGCTGAATTAACTATTTTAGTTATCTTTATAGCTTGGATGTTTTTGAGTACAGTAAACTCTATGTTTCCTGCTTTGGCTTGGGTGCAGTGGGATAAAGTTTGGAAGATTCAATTGATAACGTTTATTACTATCATGGTGATGCAAGATAAATGGCGTGTGCAAGCCATGATTTGGGTTATCGCATTGTCACTTGGCTTTTATGGGTTTAAAGGTGGTATCTTTACGCTTATGACCGGTGGGGCTTATGCTGTTTATGGACCTAGTGGAACATTTATTTATGGAAATAATGAAATTGGTTTAGCACTTATTATGACCATACCGTTAATTAGGTATTTGCAGCTAACTACTGAGAATGCCATGCTACGTAGAGGTTTGCTGCTTACAATGTGGCTATGCGTGATTGCTGTTATTGGTACGCAATCACGTGGAGCGTTAGTTGGGGTTTCCTTTATGGGGTTATTTTTAGTTCTTAAGAGCAGAAATAGGCTGCCGATGATTTTGTTTATGCTGGTTTTACTTCCCATGATATATAGCTTTATGCCTGAATCATGGCATTTGAGAATGGGGACAATTGAAACTTATGAGCAGGATGGCTCAGCTATGGGGCGAATTAATGCTTGGTGGATGGCATTCAATTTAGCAAAGGTTAATATATTAGGAGGAGGGTTTGAGTGCTTCCAAACCTCGACTTTTTTCTTGTATGCGCCGATAGCACATAACGTGCATGATGCGCATAGTGTATATTTTGAAGTCTTGGGTGAGCATGGTTTTTTTGGGCTAACACTATTTTTATTATTAGGGTTTGTTTCTTTACGGTCATGTGGAAAAATTATAAAAGAGGCAAAAAAATCTGATGAAACGAAATGGATGTCAGATTTAGCGGCTATGATTCAGGTTAGTTTATTAGGGTATGCTGCATCGGGAGCTTTTTTGGGACTTGCATATTTTGATCTTTATTATCATTTAATTGCGATTGTTGTTATTTGTAAAGGGTTACTCATTCAGCATGAAAAAAATAATTTAAATTCGCCAAATGATAGCGTATTGGATGGAGATGAGCATAAGTTAAAGAATAACTTAGATACTGATCGTCGTAACAGGGCGGGTGTATGAGCAGAAAAGGCTCGGGGGCTCTATTTGCTGTTTTGTTATTATTGATATGTGAGCTTTATTTACACACAGATAATTTTTTAACGAGGTATCGCTCAATTTTTGCCGCAGGGCGACTAATGGATAAGTTAAATGCTTTGAATGAGTTACCTGTTAGTCTCCTTTTGGTTGGGAATAGTCGAACAGATAATGGCTTTGATTCCTTTTTAATAAAAGAAACAACGGGGTTAAATACTTTTAATCTTGGTGTTCCTGGAGCCAATGCACAGATTTTGTATGGCGTTGTTTCAAGGCTGGAAGAACAAGGAGTTTTTAGGGAAGGCAAAGTAAATACGGTTCTTTTAGGCTTAGATGAAAGTATTTTTCAGTTTGGTGACTCTTTAGGTTATGGTGTTTTTATTGATAATCGAGAGACGTTATTACAAAACTATCAGTTTAAAGAGTTGTTTAGTACTTACTTTCGGCTATTAGGGTATGGCGATCATTTAAAAGAGTTAAGAGAGCCTGAAAAGTTGGTTCGCTTTATTAAGGCCACATACCAAGAAATCGAACCAATGGGTGGGAGTGCTAAAATAAACTATGGTTTTCGTCCTGGAGAAAGAGACAAATTTCAAAATGACCAACAGCTTCTAGCACAGGAAGCTGGAGCTCTCAAACCACCTGGAAAACAGGTGGAGTTATATTTTTGGGAGTTAGTTAAATTGCTAAAAAGAAATAATGTTGCAGTCGCTGTATTTTTCCCACCTCTGCTAAATAGGGATACATTATTTTTAGATGACGAGCATAAGAGAGCCAAGCAATATATTAAGATAAAAGAGCAATTGTTATCACTAGGAATTCCCATATTGAATATTGGTTCTCAAGAAACAAAAGTACCTGCCGAGTTTGCTAATGCAGGGCACTTGAATAGAAAAGGAGCAACGCGGTTTTCTAAAAAAATGAGCCAAGAATTATTGCAGTTATGGCCTAATATTATTGTAGGAAGTAAATAAGATGATTTTTAGCAGTAGTTCATTTATTTTGTTTTTGTTTGCACTTTTAGGAATTTATAGTAATTGTAAAACACCTGTGCAGCGTGCCAATGTTTTATTAGTTGCCAGCTTTATTTTTTATGCGAGCTGGAAGCCTATCTATTTAATTTTATTGATTGTTTCGCTAGCGGTAAATTATTATATTTATTGCCGTCTGATTGAGCATAAAAGTAAAATATTATTAACATTCGGTGTCATTGCCAATTTAGCGTTACTCGGAGCTTTTAAATATGCTGTTTTATTTTTTGAAACCTGGGTATGGATTAATTTTGAACTAGGAGGGGGGAGTGTACCAGCATTACCATCTTGGGTTGATTGGGCGCTGCCTCTAGGGATCAGCTTTTTTACCTTTCAAATGCTGAGTGCACTGATTGATGTGTATAGAGGGCAGTGGAATGAAAGAATTACTTTTAGGCAGTGGTGTCTTTATGTTAGTTTTTTTCCGCAGTTTATTGCCGGTCCTATTGCTAGAGCAAATGAGTTAGTTGATCAGTTACAAGTTTTACATCCTTTAAAATGGATTGATTTAAGGGCGGGTGCTTTCATATTTGCTGGAGGTTTGATAAAAAAAGCATTATTTGCTGATAACTTAGCGCCTATAGTGGAAACTTTATACGCACAGCCTGAGAGCCTAAATTTTACAATGGCATGGCTTGCCACTTTAGCGTTTGCATTACAAATATATTTTGATTTTTCAGGGTATAGCGAAATGGCAGTCGGATTAGGCCGAATGTTTGGTATTCGTTTACCACGTAATTTCAAACACCCCTATATCAGTAAAAATTGCAGTGAGTTTTGGCATCGATGGCATATGACTCTGTCTAGGTGGTTAAGAGATTATCTTTTTATTCCATTAGGAGGATCACGTTGTAGCACTAATAGAACCTCGGTAAATTTATTATTAACTATGTTACTGGGTGGTTTATGGCATGGGGCTGGTTGGAATTTTGTTTTTTGGGGCTTTTTACATGGGACTTATCTTATTGGCCATAAGGTACTGAAATGGTTTTATTTAACAGTTGATTTGAACTCTAAGCTTATTTTACAAAAAGTTATTAGCCTTTTATCACGTCCCTTTACCTTTATATTAATCTGTTTTACATGGGTTTTTTTTAGAGCGGAGAGTTTTTCTGATGCTTGGGCTGTTAGTGGAGCCATGTTGGGGTTTCAGCAAGAAGGAGTCCCTCCTGAAATTAGGCTTTATATGCAGGGGATTGTGCTCATAAGCATGTTGCTTGTTTTCTTTGAACCTCTTTTCGAGCGCTGGTTTTTAAAAGGCTTCAAAGGATGGCGTAATGTTCCTTTTTATGTAAGAGGGTCTGCTTATGCCAGTATTGCAATGGCTGCGCATGTCTTTGGCGGAAGTACGCAGAAGTTTATTTATTTCGATTTTTAGCTCACTCACAGCACTGAATATCCAAAATGCAGTTAATAATTTATAACAAACTATACCAATATTATGTCTAACGCTAATAAGCCGTCGTTCATTTCTTATATCTTATGGATAATTTTAACCCTAATTATATGTATTGGTATTTCAGGACAGATTTTTATCGGGGATAGTTTTTTTGATTTAGCAACAAAGCAAAAAACATTTTTACTAATACTCTCCCTTGGTTTTTTTCTATCTGGTGTTTTATATTTTTACAGCCGCTCAATTCAGCTAAAATATTTTCAATATATTAATATACCAATTGTTGTTACCATTGCATTTGGCTGTAGTTCGCTTTTATTATTGCTATTGCAAGTCGCCTATTTTTCTAGAACTGTTTTTTGTGTCGTCATATTATTGAGTATGCTGGCTCTATTTTTTTCATGTCGATTGAAAGTAGGTTTACAAGCTTTATTAGTACTCCCTCTGTTAGTGGCAACAATGGGGCTGCAAAGCCTTGGTAAAGAGCCGCATGAAAAATTTACCCAATTTTTTGCATCAAAACCAGTCCCTAAGTCTAATCAGAAGATAGTGAATACTGCTTACCTTTCGTTGAAAGTAAGGTATTACGATAACTATTTACAAGATTGTACGAAAAATGTAACGACTTGTTGGCCAAGAACAGGGGGAGGTATTGAAGAACTAACGGATGGTTATCTTGTTGCAACAGGTGAGGGGAGTCTTCACTATTTGCTAACAGAAGATAATGGCAAAATGACGGCAAAGCGTCTAAAAACAAGAGTGCCTCTTAATGATAGTGATTTTGCACAAAGTGGCGAATCTGAATATGGGCAAGGTGTTTTTCGAGTAACGGATATTTTAACAAAAATGCAAGGCCAGAAGCTGACCTTGCTTGCATCGCATCATTATTGGTATAAAGAGAAAGATTGTGTGGTGTTGAGAGTTTCAAGTTTGCAGGGTAATGTATCGGACTTTCTAAATGATACTGGTCATAGTAACTGGAGCACTGAGTATGAGTCTAAACCTTGTATGCCTCGATCAACAGGAAAGCGCAGCCCTAAGTTTCATGGCGAAGAATCGGGTGGTAAGATGCTTTGGCGCGCTGATAATGTCATTTTAATGACAGTCGGTGATCATCATTTTGATGGCTGGAATTCAGATAAAATTGATGCTCAAGATCCTAGCAGTGATTATGGTAAAACTTTATTGATTAACCTTGATAAGGGTAGCTCAACTATTTTTACCATGGGGCATAGGAACCCGCAAGGTTTGGTACAAGCACTTGATGGCTCTATTTGGTCTACAGAGCATGGGCCAAGTGGTGGTGATGAGTTAAATTTATTAGTTGAAGGCGCAAATTATGGCTGGCCATTAGTCAGTTACGGTACTGAGTATGGTCAGAAAATTTGGCCTGTCAACCCTAACTCTGATAGTCATCAAAATTTTGTTGAACCAATATATAGCTGGGTTCCTTCAATTGCCGTTTCCAACCTTATCGTATTACAAGGAGAATTATTCAAGCGTTGGCATGGAGATTTCCTGATTGCTTCTTTTTCAAAATCTATTCATAGAGCCAGAATTCGTGATGGTAGGGTGATTACATTAGAGCCGGTGCGTTTGCGTAGCAGAAATGGAAGGGTACGTGATCTGATTGAGGACTCTAAAGGACGGGTAGTGGTATATTTTGATACTGGAAGTATTGCTATTGTAGAGCCAGTAGGTAGCTCCTTTGACAGCAAAAATGATGCAATGCCGATAGCAATGCAAGGAGAAATGTTATTTTCTGCCTGCCTAGGTTGTCATACTGCAACTGAAGGAGCTGCGCATGGCATTGGCCCAGACCTGAATCAAGTTTATAACAGGTCTATTGCATCAGCGGCAGGCTATCAATATTCAGCTGGTTTACAAAAAATTGCAGGGAAATGGTCGGAAGAGAACCTTGACCAGTTTCTTGCTGATCCACAAGCGTTTGCAATAGGAAATAAGATGCAAATAAAGGGTATTAGTGCGCAACAGGATCGAGCCGCTCTTATTCACTATATGAAGTCTCTTGGTAACAATTAGGGCGCTAAATCTCTAGTTCATACTGTTAAATATTTTATTAAACTCTCGACTCCAAAGGCTGGTAAAGTTATTTTATCAGCCTTTTTGCTTTTATTGTTTCAGTCGTTAGTAAAAACTATGCACTTTAGTGCAAGACTTTTAGTATACTCTCATTCATGAGGTCTTATAGAAAGTCATCACATACAGTTCACGATTTAAAAGTTCACTTGGTTTGGATAACCAAATACCGATATTCTGTACTTACACAAGAGGTTGGGATCCGTGCTAGGGAAATAATTCGTCAAGTTTGTGACCAGAAAGATATTAAAATTATCAATGGAGTTGTGAGTAAAGATCATGTTCACTTGTATATATCGTACTCGCCGAAATACTCAGTAAGTGACATGGTTAAATGGTTTAAAGGACGGCCATCAAGAAAGCTTCAGGATGAGTTTCCACAGTTAGGAAAAGTGTATTGGGGTAAGCATTTTTGGGCGATTGGTTATGCGGCATTTAGTTCAGGGCATATAACTGATGAAATGATAAAAGAGTACCTTGAAAACCATGACAAGCATTCAAATCATAATGATGATGATTTTAAAATTGAGTGACTTTTAGTCACTTGGTCATTATTCATACTGACTTTTTAGTCAGTTTCTGCTTTTAGTCGGCTTTAGCCGAAAAAACGACTTTCAGTCGTAAGTCAAACTATGGATCTTTCAGTCCATAGTTTGTTGATTTGAATCCTCTACCTTATAGAAAACATGTTAATAGACTCTCATTGTCACCTTGATAAACTTGATTTAGCACCTTACCAAAATGATTTTTCCTGTTTTATGCGGGAAGCTGATAAACAGAATATTGAGCATATGCTTTGTATAAGTATTGATTTAGAAGCCTATCCTAGTATGTGTGAGTTGGTGCGGCCTTATGACAATATATCACTATCAGTCGGTGTACACCCCAATGTCGATATAGGGCAAGATCCGACTGCAGCAGAGTTGATTGCCTTGGCTGATAACGAACGTGTGGTTGCCATTGGAGAAACTGGCTTAGATTATTTTCGTAGTGAGGGTGATTTGGCTTGGCAACATCAGCGTTTTGTTAATCATATAGAAGCTGCAAAAGTAACTAAAAAGCCTTTGATTATTCATACACGGGAAGCGAGTGTAGATACTTTAAGAATTTTAAAAGAGCAGGGGGCTGATGAGGTCGGTGGGGTGATTCACTGTTTCACTGAGGACTGGGATTTTGCGCAACAAGCGATGGCCTTGAATTTTTATATTTCTTTTTCGGGTATTGTAACGTTTAAAAATGCGAAAGCCATTCAGGAAGTTGCTAAAAAAGTACCCGCTGATCGTTATTTGATAGAAACTGATTCTCCTTATTTGGCTCCCACCCCTTTTAGGGGCAAATCTAATTACCCTATTTATGTACAGCATGTAGCACAATACGTTGCAGATTTACGTGAGGTCAGTGTAGAAACGGTTGCGCAACAGTCAAATGATAACTTTCGGCGTTTATTTTCTGTTGCTGCATAAGTCATTGTTGTTTATTATAACTTCACGCAGTCGTGACTGTGTGAAGTTATATCTGCAAGTATCATTATTTAAAATGATGTGTCGGGCATTGTTGCTCACGTAAGCTGATAACAGGCCAGCCTGAATTCTCTGCGTGTTGCTGTAGTGCTTCATCTGGGTTGACTGCCACAGGAAAATCGACGAGTTTTAATAAGGGTAGGTCATTATGCGAATCACTATAAAACCAGCTATTACTTAAACTGTGTCCTGTTTCTTGCAGCCATTGCTTTAATCGAGTTACTTTACCATCTTGAAAGCAGGGGATGCCCGCTACGTTGCCAGTATATTTATCATTGATAAACTCAGGGGTAGTGGCAATTAAATGACTGATACCATAAAGGTTTACAATGGGTTCGGTGACAAATTTATTGGTTGCCGTGATAACTAAGAGTGTATCACCTCGTTGCTTATGTTTATTAATAAGCTCTTGAGCAGGTTCTAATAGAATCGGACGAATGACCTCCTTTATAAATTGTTCTCGCCAGTTGTGCAAGTCTGTTAATGAGTTGTCGGCTAATGGTTTGAGTGAAAAATTAAGAAATTCGATAATATCAAGACAGCCTTCCTTATATTCTTGATAAAAACGATCATTTTCTTGTGCATAATAGTTAGCATCAACAATGCCTTTATCGACTAAAAATTGTCCCCAAAGATAATCGCTGTCATCTGCAAGCAAGGTGTTATCTAAATCAAAAATAGCTAAACTCATTATTATTAATTTTATTGGTGGTAATTTAAAAAAGGGGGATGGCATCACTCATAAATTTATGGAACAATGGTGGCATGAGTAATGCTTTAAGGGGTAGAAGTGTAAATACTGCGTACCCTATGTTTTAAGTTAAGATTTTAACATTATAGTGTATTAACTTAGAACAATAAAAATACAGGTTTAAAAAATGATTGATTCAAAAGGATACCGAGCAAATGTCGGCATCATCCTTTGTAATGCTCAAGGACAGGTGTTTTGGGCGAAGCGGTCACGTGTCAATTCATGGCAGTTTCCACAAGGAGGGATGGAAAAGAATGAAGACCCTGAACAGGCTATGTATCGTGAACTTCAGGAAGAAACCGGACTTGAGGTTAGACATGTAGAAATTATCGGCAGAACGCGTTATTGGCTGAAATACAAGTTACCTGAGAAATATATTAGGCGTAATTCGCACCCTTTATGTATAGGGCAAAAACAAATTTGGTATTTGTTAAAACTGGTCGGCACGGAAACGGATGTCATTTTAGATGCTCATAATAAGCCTGAGTTTGATGATTGGCAATGGGTTGAATATTGGGAACCCTTAAAGTCAGTGGTGTACTTTAAACGGAAAGTGTATCGTAAGGCGATGATGGAGTTAGGTGCTTTATTGATGCTGAAATCTATTAATGTTGATGAGCGTAGTTATTTATCAAATGATAATATGAGTGAGCACCAATAATAATGAAGTCCTTTTTATTTGTGATGCAAAGTGCTGCATACAAAGGTAATAAGGTTCAGGAAGTACTTGATGCAGTACTTATTAGCGCAGCTTTTGATCAACAAGTTAGCCTCCTGTTATTAGATGATGCAGTCTTTCATTTAAAAAATAACCAACAAACTAGCTCATTAGCCGTAAAAGATATTAGTGCTATTTATCGCTCTCTAGAGCTTTATGATATAGACAATATCTATATTGAAAGTGAATCATTAGTACAACGAGGCTTGTCTTTAGCTGATTTGCTTATCCCAACAAAAATTATTAATAGGTCACAAGTAGCGGAACTGTTGCAAGCATATGATGTTGTTTTAGGAGGTTAAGTTTCTTCTTTTTTTGTATATGCCATCGGATAACACTAATCAAAGCTCTCAGTATTTCATTGGGATATTACTTACGACTTGAATTCAAGTTATTCTATTTTCAATGCGCTTTTGTTTTTTGAAAATAAGACCGATGAGTACACCTGCGATAATAACAATTGAAATAGGGCCTAGGTGGTGAGTCAGAATATGGCGCGGGTCATACATACAAGAAACCTGCATAAATAATGCGGGTAACATGCCAGCACTAATGCCTAAAAAAATACCTGCACGTATTGAGTTAAGTGGGAAACGTCGATAAATCAATAGATACCCCGTGAATAGCGGCGGTATACTATAAAGATAAGCTTCCAAAACGCAATGCGCACGCTTTCCAGCCCGCGAAGGGTCAATCGCTGGGAATGATAAGCCGACGGCATAACAAGCAACCCACAGTAAGGCGGTTAAAATACTTAACTGAATAAGCCATTTGCGTTGTAAGCCTGGGATGGATTCCCTAAATGCAAGTGTACAAAAAAGTGCACCAGCAATAAAACCAATCAGTGATTCAATGGCGAATTGCGGATTTGTTAGTAGTGCCGTTATGGCACCCTCGCGTAATGGACCAAGGTAAAGACTAAGGCCAATAACATACAGCCAACTTAAAACAAACCATAGCAATGCAGGCAGAATAATACCGTTGCGACGATTTGAAGGTGCTAAATCAGCACTAAGGCTTTGAATTAAATCAATTCGGCTACGTTGGTTCATGGTTCTATTGATTCAATTTGTAGAATTTTGCGTGTCTCCTTAATCCCTCGGTGTATGCGTACGCGTACGGCACTCTCCGATATACCCAATTTTTTAGCAGCTTCTGCAGCGGTGAATCCTGCAACTTTAGTTAATATTAATACATCCCGATAATTAGGTGCCAGCATGGAAAAGACCATACTTTTATTTATCTCATCCTCAACAGATGTTGCTGAGCTTTCTTCTTGTTCCAAAGTGTTTTTTTCTAGGGCTGTTTTATAGCTGCGTTGGCTACGCAATAAATCAATGGTACGGTTGCGTACTATGGCAAAAAACCACGGGCGGAACAAGCGTTTGGTATCGTAAGTGTGTCGTGCAGAATGAATAGCAATCAGGCATTCTTGCACGCAATCTTCAATTAAGTCGATAGGGCCAAAGCGCGAATTTAAAAAGGCAGCAATCGCATCCCCTAATTCTTCGAGTAATTGTGCATAACCACGCTCATCACCTAATTGGGCTTGCCCCATCATTTGCGACCAGCGTAGTTCATCATTTTCTGAACGAGTCATATTAAGGAAAAATCACGCACTGTCTATGACTGAAACAGTGCGTGATGGTTGTTTGGCGTGGGTAATCTTTACTTAATCCTAGTAACAGTGATCTGAGCAATCGGGTTACGCCAATCATACATCATTGGAGCAAGGTCGCCAATATCATGGAAGCCATTGCTGATATAAATAAAGCCTTCATCAGTCGTACTAGGGTCAGAAAAAGGTGCGCCATCACAAACAGGCCCTGGGATATTAGCACAAAGTTGGTCATTTGCTTCAGTGCCTGCATCATATGCCAAAGCAAGATAAGTCATCGAGCCTCTACGTGGTAGTTTTACACCCGACAAGGCGACAAAGGTATCATTGGTTGGTAACAACATTGCCATAACCGTCAAAGAATGTTCCCAATGGTGCCCACTGATTTGTACAGTCGTGGTCATGCCAGGCTCTAAAAGTCCAGTAGCACTATCCGCAGGCATGGTATGTGTTTCCCCTGATGCACTAGCTAAATCAGTTGTCAGCATCGCAGTATCGCCACCTTCAGCTAAGCGCTCTACCGCGATACTTGCAGGTGCTCCGAGTGAAAATGCACTGCTTGAACTATCATGTGTTGCAAAAAAGACAGGTGTAAATGATTGTCCTTTGGTTATATTAGTAATGGAAACTTCATACTGTTTTTTTGAATCGGCAAATGTCTGGCTGGTGGTTAGTAAAAGTGCTAATGCTAGGGTTAGTTGAGGTTTCATGTTTTGTACTCCTTTTTTGTTTTAAAACCCTAATACGGTTGCTGGGGGAAATTTGTTACAAAAAAGTTTAAAATAAATTTAAGTTGTTGGTATCCATATATTTTTTGTATTGAACAAGCTTAGAGAATTAATTTATTGCCACATGGAAGTAGATCAATTAATATGGTAGCAACTTAGCTTGAACTCTACCTAATTAATGAGGTGATTGTTAGAAATGAAAGTTCTTGCAGGTTCATCATCATCATATTAGTAGTAGCTCACAAAGCAAGGAGCAGCAATACCACGTGGGTTAATATGAATTCTGGACAATACAAAACATTACTTAAAAGAAGGATAAAATGAAACTAATTAATTCTCCCTTATCATTGCGTAATTCAGCTTTAACAGCTGCATTAATCTTTATTTCTACTCTCATTTACTCTAATATTTCTTGTGCTCGTGAGGGACTTTCCCCCCAATATGCTGAAATGATGAAAGAAATGCAACGTGCGATGCAATTACAGCAACAAGCTCAAGGCCAGTTTGATAAAGACTTAGAAAATGCTAATAATGATTACGATTCAAAATATACGCGTATGTCAGATATTGAGCTAAGAAGCCTGATGCAAAAAGGGGATAGGGGGGCAATTGCTGAATATATCCTCCGAATGCAACAAGGCTCTAGGGAAAAAATTGGTGATAGTAATGCCGATATATTGGGATGTATTCAAGAACCAGAAAGTGCAGCAGAAAGTGTGCAACAGGGTAGAGCAGTTAATTTATCTGATAAAGAAAAGTCTTGTATGCAAAAAGTAGTTAATGAGGCACTAATGAATTAAACAAGGAGGTTATTATTTGTATGTCTAACTCAAAAGTCAATGCTTATTAGCGGCTCCTCCACAAAGCTACTGATAACTAAGTAGTCGACTAAACAATTTTACCTAGATAATCACTTTGATAAATTTTAGCCTTATCAAGGGAGAATTTTTAGTTATCGCGATGTTATTTTAAGAGATAGATTAACCAAAAAATATAAGAAAGAGAAAATGAATATTACTACGCTTTCCACACCACAAATAAATATACCAATATTATTCATACTCCTTACCATTTTTATTTTACTATATCCTACTTCTAGTTACTCAGGAGAGAGAGAAATAGTTCACACCTCACCTTTACAATCTTTAGCAAACCAATCAAGGAATGATTATTTTTTTAGACAAAAAGACCGATTATCCAAGGGAGAACTTGGGCCTGTAGAAGCGGTAGTGACTAGAAATTTAATCAAATTTAGACAGCAGTTTGAGCAATGTGGGGGACAGAAAGTTTGCATTGAACGAACTAGCCGCAAATGTACTTCATTACTTGCAAAAGTTGGCGAATACTATTTACGCGCAGGATTTTATGATTTTGCTGAAATATATACAGATGCCGCATACAGTGTATTATCAAAGCGTATTTTAGGTAAGCCCGTTGATGTACCAAACCATGTTTGTTTGCATAATAATATAGGCGTTAGTAAAAGAATATTTTCAGTCATTGGTCTTGATGCGGGAATTTTACTTACATCGACTTTATCTGAATTAGGAAAAGAAGAAGATATTCAGGCTATTATAAATACAATGAACCCTGCCGCTCTTGCTAGCTTTAAAGCTAATGGCCTCATTCAGAAAAGGGAATTCAAAAAAGCAAAACAAAACTTAATGAATAATGGTAATTCCGGGTTCATACAAGCCTTAGCTTCAGGTGGGCAATCGAATCCACAAAGGGGAAGCACAGGGAGAATGCCTACAACTGTTCGAAATATTGAACGTGGCATAAACCAAGAATTAATTGCCCGTTTAAATTATGTATTGGGGAATTATGCTGAAGTTGTTCAATATGGGAGTAACAAACGATACTTACTAGCCCGTGCTTTACTTAAAACAAGAAGTAATGATGCTAAATTACAACAGTTAGTTGATCAAGCCCCTGATTTGGGCAATACACCAGAAACAAAACTACTAGCACAACTTGAGCACCAGATGCTTAAAGTTGAACTTAGCATAGCATACGGGAATATTGAGCAAGCAACTAGCCAATTATCTGTGGTAATAGAAGGCTATATCCGTGTTTACAAAGTTATTAGAACGAATAGTAGCGTATTACAGTTAGCCGAACACCCATTATTTCGTAGTCGAGAAATTCCTCTTGTGCACAACATAATGCGTATAGGGCAGAAGTTACTGAATCAAAGAAACACGGTTGAGCTTGCAGAAAAAATGTTTGCATTAGCACAGACACGAACTGCTTATTCAACCACGACAGCGATAGAAAATTTTGCGCAACGCAAAAAAGTTAAGTCAAAAAAAATTGTTGATTTATTGCGTAACTTTCAAGATAAGCAGCGTATTGTCAGAAAGGCGATGATAACTTATCGCTACCATGATCTTTATGGAGAAAAAAACCTTGCTCAGGACTCACTGATTAAACTAAACAAAGCTCAGGGTGAATTGAGAAACCTTTCAAGTGCTATACAAAACAACAAAAGTGTAATTAATAAAATTAAAGCTGGAAACCCCGTTCCAATTATTAATATACAAAAACAATTAGGTGATGATGAGGCCTTAATCGCATATGTATTGCTTGATGAACTAGCCATTCACCCAAGCCTGAATGTTTTCGATTTACCAGACCCGACAAGTTATGCATGGGTCATTACTAAAGATAGTAAGCATTTGGTAACCCTGAGTATTATTCCTTCAAAAATAAAAAGCTTAAAGGAATCTATTCTTAATGATTTTGCACTTAATGATCAAATACTTAGCAAAAAAACAATGGATACTGATTCAGCATATACGCTATATGAAGGAATATTTGAACCTTTGGAAAAGTATTTACAGGATAAAACGAATATATCTGTTATTACTGATGGTGCTCTTGATGGCATCCCTTTACAGGTGCTTTTACGAGAAAAACTAGAGAGTGGTGTTGAAAATTTTAAACATGCTCCCTTTCTTATTCGAGATTTCGCATTTAGTTATTTACCCTCTATCAATGCATTTCATGCATTAAGAGCAAGCGGTGATAATAATATAAAGCTAACAACTTACCTAGGTATTGGTAATCCTGTGTTAGGTAAGGAAAATGTTGCATATAGTCGAGGTTATACACCTGGCATCATTTATTACCCTGATGGCAATGTCAATATTTCCGCAATCAACGATAAGTTACCCTTATTAAGTGCATCAGCTAGTGAGATGGAAAATATGTCTAAGTTATTTTTGACTCAGAATGTGACTGAGCTTGCGTTAGAAAAAGCAACAGAAGCCTCATTTAACAAGTTAATAGGTATTGAGAAGTATAAACTGATACTATTTTCTACCCATGGTTTGCTTGCTGGTGAATATAGCTTACATGAGCCTGCACTTGTTTTAACCCCGCCTCAAGCAGTCACTTCAAGTAGCAATAATGGTGTGCTAACATCTAGCGAAGTAGCTAAACTAAATTTGAATGCAGACTTAGTTATTCTTTCGGCCTGTAACACAGGCTCTGGAAATAATGTTGATATTGCAAGTTTTTATGCAAATAAGCCTACTTCAAAATACTATAAACCAGGAGCTAAACCATTAGAAGGTTTGGCAAATGCATTTTTTTATGCGGGAACAAAATCTTTGCTAGTGACGCATTGGACTGTACCTGATGCTGAAAGTAGTCGCTTAACTGTTGATATTGTTAAACGATTAAAAACAAGCGAAACGCATATCACATTAGCAAGAGCAGTGCAGCAAGCACAACTGGCTATATTAGATAGTAATTCTGAGAAAAGTACTAATCCTAAAAATTGGGCTGGATTTGTATTGGTTGGGAATGGCTTGTTAACTAATTAGAAGGCGATATACTAATGGCAGGTAATCAAAGGATTAGCGAAGAAAAACCTAACACTAGTTGGTTTAAAGAAATTGGAATTAAGAATAGTAGAAATATTTCTAACTTTGGAGAATTATTATCAAGAATTCTTCAGTTATCGTTTGTTTATGCCTGGGTTTGCTTGTTTCTTGTCGTACTTTTACCGAAAAACTGGATAGTTGAATTAGAAAGAGATTTTTATGATAAGGCAATGATTGAGCTTGCAAGAACAGATAATGTTAATAGCCTATACTCTTTTGTTTTGGTTGATATTAATGAAAGAGCTTATAAGGAATTAAGCTACTATGATACCTTTCCCCCTGAGAATATGGCTATGTACATAAAAAACTTAGTAAATAGCAAGGCAAAGTTAGCGATTATAGATATTGATATTTCACATCAAGTGCTCACTGAAAAAAATGCAGAACTTGCGAAGGCAATACGAGAATATGCGAATAATCCCGATAACCCTCAGCTATTATTAGTTCGGCAAATTGACGGTGACTTCCTAAATTCTGTAGGTGAGTTAGTACCTACTATTTATGATGAGATCGTGGAAAAATCGCTTAACGTTCATTGGGTTAGTGCATCTTATTTAAATGCAAAAGACTCTGCTATTACTAGGTATCATCAGTTATGGGTTGCTGCTTGTAGAAATAATAGGTTAGTGGTGTTACCTTCAGTGCATATATTAGCTAATGAACTACTATCACCTGATAAACCACCTAGCTTACAAAAAAAAATTAAAGAGGTTATTAGCTTTTATAAAGGCTTGTGTGTTAGTGGTGAGCGCCTTTCAGCAATATTATTAAAGAATTTATATCAGGACTTAGATAATAAAATAGGACTAGGGAATGATATAAATAATAAACGTATTCTTTATTTATACTCTCCTAGTTTGCCTATTGTATATCTCCCATCGAAACCAGGTGATCAGGAACCAATACCGTTAGTAGATACTTATGAAGCAACTGGGTTTTTAACTAAAGAAAAAAGCTTTTTAGTTGATAAGTTGGCTAATAAAATTGTCATTTTAGGAGCGTCCTTTGGTAACTCAAAAGATTTTTTTTATACTCCATTATTACGTATGCCAGGTTCTGTTATTATAATTAATTCAGTGCATTCTATTTTACATTATGGGCATATTCGCTCAGCAACATCATTTGAAATCCTAAGCGTATCTTTTGTATTTTCTATTTTTGCAATTTCTTTTATTTTTTTATTAAGCTGGTTTTTTTCAGGAATTAAAAATAAAAAATCAATTAAAAATAACTTATTGCTTTCTGTTGCTTTAGAATCTGTACCTGTATTTTTATTAATCTGGTTAATATTGAAATTGTGGAAATTTTTCCTACCTATCTTACTTAGCTATGGTATATGGGTGAATATTATGCTTCCCCTATCATTCCTTTTGCTTTTTAATTCAAAACTAAACCATTCTAGCTTAAAATTTATTAAGATTAGTATTATTTTTCGTATATTTAATATTTTTTTTAAAAGGCTAGAAACTAAATATAAGGTATATAAAAATGACAGGTAAACTTATATTAAAAAATATCACTCTTTTTTTAATTATATTGTTAAGTATAAATGATGTGGCAGCCAAAAAATTTAAATATGGATATATAAACAACATCTCTAATAGTAGTAATGGGGATATTAGTGAGTGTTTGCAGCGAGGAGAGGACGAGTGTCGAAAAATCTATCCTGGAGCAACTATTTATGTTGGGGATAAATTGACCCTTAAGACTGATGATATCATTGTTGAGTATTGCAATATTATAGCAGAATGTAAGCAAGCAACTGATATAACAGTTTTTCCGCCTATATCAAATGAGGAGTCTTCTGCAATCAAGAAGTCTGCAACAAAGATTGATGATGTTTTAAGTTGGTTTGGTTTAAATATATGGGAAACTACCCAGTATTATGCAGTACAAGCAGTATCAAGAGGCGATAGTAATATTAGTAAAAAACCTCCAAATATTTTGTTAGCTAATATGAATAAAGTTCCTCAATATATTTTCGCAAACAAACGTGCACTGGTATTTCAGTGGAAGAATGGTGCAGCCCCCTTTAATATAAAAATTATGCAACAGAAGAAATTAGTATTTAATGCTCAAACCAGAGAACAAAGAATTCAAACTAATCAGATAAACTGGGCCTCTGGCGAATACCAAATTTCTATTGAAGATAAATATGGTAGAGCTAAATCTGTCCATTTTTATGTGGTTAATAGACCCGAATTTGCAAAGCAGTTACACTCGTATTTTAGTGGTGAATCGAACAAAAGCATTCATCAATATGCTCGTATTGGAACTATGGCTATGGTTGATGGAGGGCGTTATGCCTTAGAAGCATATCAGCAATTATTGCCAATTAGCACACAGTCTGCCGCTTTAACTTCTTTACAAAAAGCAGTTGAAGCTGGTGAAATATTTCCAGAAATAAAAAATGAGGAAGTTATGCAAAGGCTTCTTAATTAAGCTGATTTATTCGGGTTTATGGGCGAATATGAATAGGTAAGAGTGCGCGGTAGGTGAGGCACGAACCCCAAAATATGGTACTGCACAACGATAAGAAACACGCACGGGCTTATTTGATGCCTGCGCTATGCATTAAATTTGGATTGTAATCGAATATTGTTGGGGGTCGTGTCTCACCCCAATCTACATTATAGTGTTGTAATGCAGTATCGGTGGATGGGTATTATCAAAGTCCTTGTTCCTTAATATCATTTATTAATAATACTTTATCCTTGGCTACTAGGGATTGTATACATTTCTCCATTGTTCTTTAATGCCTCCACAACAGCCTCATCAGTTAATAACTGCATATCATGTGCAGGTTGATAGCTAATATCTTCAGTGTCATCATCAATGATTTGTGAAACCAGTTGGCTGCTTAGTAGCTCAGACATCACAATTTGCACAATAGAAATAGGAATCTGCAACTCTAAACTTATTTCTTCAGCAGAGTAGGGCTTTGTACTCACCTCTGCAAAACGTTGCTTTATTGCATGCATAATATGTATTGCAATATTGGTTTTCGAGCAAAAACTTAGCTTCTGGTATTTTTGATTGAATTGATACAGTTCAATATTTTGAAAATAAAACGATAATTCTGAACCAAATAAGACAATGATCCACGCAATTTGTAGCCAGATTAAGAATAGGGGTAGGGCGGCAAAGCTACCGTAAATGGCGTTGTAGCTCGATACGCCTACTTGCAAAGAGACGTATAAAAATTGCACTATATAATAGATGGTGCCTGCAATAATGCCTGCAAAAAAGCCGGCACGATAGGTGACTTTGGTATTGGGCATAAAAATGAAGATAAAGCTAAACAAGCCCCATAAAATAATGATGGGTAAGTAACTGAGTAGGTGTAGGGCAATAAACGTCCCAGGCAAAGCAATAACATTAATGAGCTTGGTTAACTGTACTTGTACAAAAATATTAATACTATTGGCCGCAATGATCATGACTGGTGCTAATAGCATTAAAGAGAGGTAATCGCTAAGTTTGCGGCCTATAGAGCGTGCTTTTTTGACATGCCAGATATGGTTAAATGATTCTTCAATATTACTGATCACTTTCAGTACAGTCCAAAATAGCACAATAATCCCAATACCTGCTACTAGGCCGCCTTGGGTTGTGCCTAGCATGTTTTTGGCCATTTCTATTAGTTGCAATATCAGGCTGTCTTGCTCAGGAACTTGTTCCAGTATCTGTTGTTCTAAGGTTTTTTCAAAGCCAAAGCCTTTGGCTATGCCGAATAGCATGGCGATAATGGGCACAATTGATAAGACAGTGTACAAGGTTAATGCGGAAGCTCTTAAGCTGCCATGATCATTAATAAAGCCATAAGCGGATAAAGTGAAGATTTTTAAATAATGTAATGCGTGTTTTTTTAAGTTTGATTCAGTGGCGTTCATTTGTGGTTGTTGCCACATGCCCTCACGAAAATAGTTGATTACTTTATGCATAATGAAATTTGGCTAAAGATTAGGGTGTACTGTGTGTTGTTACTGAGTAATTAGTTTAAATAAAGGTTAATATACTCAATCACTACTAGTGTGGCTGTTTGCCGAATATTTATTGTAAATTAATCTATCTATAATGCTAGCGAAAAAAATACCTCTCTTATTTTTTACTTTGTTTTTTGCTGTTCCTGTGTGGGCATGGCAACCAGTCGAATGGACTTCTAGTAATATTCAGGTGCTTTATGGTGGGGATTTTATTTTTGCAGAAGAAGGTCGTGCCACTGTTACTGTAGAGCATTCACATGGTTGGAAGTATGGAAAAAACTTTTTCTTTGTCGATATGTATAATAATAACGGTTTTGAAATCTATGCTGAGGTGTATTCTTACCTAAGTTTGCAAAAAATGACAGGTGCTGATGTTAGTTTAGGGCCAATAAAAGATTTTTCCTTAGCAGGTGGGGTTAATGTGAGTAATCGCCCTGCGGAGAGAAATTTTCAGGCTTATTTGGTCGGGATAAGTTTTGATTTGGGCAATCAGTATTTTGATTATTTGCAACTGGATGTGATGGCTTACAAAGATGATGGCGTGCATTCTTGGGGAGTGCAATATACTCCGGTTTGGAGCTTTCCTTTTACGTTAGGGCCGACAAAATTTAAATTTCGTGGTTTTATTGATATTAAAGATGCCAATACTAACCGTCATGGCAATGTGACTATGTTGGCACAGCCACAATTATTATTAGATGTGGGTGATTTGGCTGGCTGGAAATCAGATACTCTTTATATAGGTACTGAGTTTTCGTACTGGTTAAATAAGTTTGGTATACAAGATGCCAATGAAGCAGCTTGGCAAGGTATGATTATTGGTTTCTTTTGAGAGGATGTTGTGACAGGGGGAGTTTCATAGTATTAAGTTAGGCATTCGTAGGTTGTGGCTGAGGAACGAACCCCAACAAAAATGGGGCAATAAACTATGATTGTTGCGGGTTCCTATCGTCCCCCGCAACCTACAAGAAAACCTTTAATTAACTTTCTTCAACAGTCGATTTTTCCAAACCAGAATAAACTGGGCACCAAGCTGAATAGCCTGTGGCAACCAAGATTAAGCCAATTAGTAATAAAGGTACCGAAGCGAGAGGTAATGATACTACTAATGCAGCAGATCCTGCATAAAGGCGTATTTTTTTCTCTTTAGTGCCTACGTTAATTTCAAATTTAAGCATGCGTTTAAAATCAAAGCTCATAATATTCTGCCTATTTTTTATTATTGTGTTAAGTGGTAATTCACCAAATATACAGGGCTAATAAAATTGTGCAAGTGTCTAGTAAAAAAAAAGTCAAAAAGCATTTGCGAGCCGCAAACTAAAGCCTGCCTTCAGGTATAATAGCCAGCTTATTTTGGTATTTAGGTAGGTTGGCTAATGGATGTAACGGCAATTATTGATTCTTTAAACGATGCGCAACGACAAGCTGTGTCTGCGCCTACTCGTGCTATGCTGGTATTGGCGGGAGCAGGTAGTGGTAAAACGCGAGTGTTGGTACATCGTATTGCCTGGTTAATTAAAATAGAGCATATTTCACCGCATAATATTCTGGCGGTGACCTTTACCAATAAAGCGGCCAAAGAAATGCGTGGGCGGGTAGAAGACTTACTCAATATTTCTGCACGTTCTATGTGGATAGGTACCTTTCATGGTTTGGCGCACCGATTTTTACGCCAGCATAGTGAAGAGGCTAAGTTACCAAACACCTTTCAAGTGATTGACTCAGATGATCAGCTGCGTTTGATCAAGCGCTTAATGAAGTCAATGCAGATTGATGATAAACGTTGGCCGCCTAAGCAAATGGTCTGGTTTATTAATGCGCAAAAAGATGAAGGCATTCGTGCCAAAGATATTCCGGAGACACAAGATATATACCTACAAGTGCAGCTATCAATCTATCGAGCTTATGAAGATTTATGCGCACGTTCTGGCTTGGTGGATTTTGCAGAGTTATTATTAAAAGCCCATGAAACCTTACGTGATAATGCTGAATTATTAGCTTTTTACCGTGATCGCTTTAAACATGTGCATGTGGATGAATTTCAAGATACCAATACTATTCAATATGCGTGGTTACGATTATTAACGGATGGCCAAGATAATTTATTTGTGGTTGGTGATGATGATCAATCCATTTATGGTTGGCGCGGTGCCAAAATTGAAAATATGTTCAATTTTCAAAAGCAATACCCTAATCATCAGTTAGTGCGCTTAGAGCAGAATTACCGTTCTACAGGCAATATTTTAAAAGCCTCCAATGCACTGATTGCCTGTAATGAAGGGCGTATGGGCAAAGAGTTGCGTACTGATAGTGGTGATGGTGATTTAATTTCCTTATATTCTGCTTTTAATGAACAAGATGAAGCATATTTTGTCGTTGAACGGATCAGGAAGTGGGTAGCAGAAGGCAATTTACGTGCTGGTGTTGCTATTCTGTACCGCTCCAATGCGCAATCGCGGCAATTTGAAGAAAAATTAATGGCCACGGGTACACCGTATCGAGTTTATGGTGGCTTACGCTTTTTTGATCGCATGGAAATCAAAAATGCCTTGGCTTATTTATACCTAATGGCACATAAAGATAATGATGCGGCTTTTGAACGCATTATTAATACCCCAACTCGTGGCGTGGGTGCTAAGACCATTGATGAAATTCGGCAACTTGCTAAACGTGAAGAGCTGACTTTATGGGCGGCCATGGTTGAACTTATTAAAACAGAGCATTTTACGCCGCGTGCTGCTAACGCTCTAAAAGGCTTTGCTGTTTTGATTAATAAGTTGATCAAAGAGTCTGACGGTTTGGATTTGTATGAGCAAGTGAAGTTGGTAATTGAATCCAGCGGTTTGATTGCCTTTCATAAAAAAGAGAAGGGCGATAAAGGCGAAGCGCGAGTAGAAAACTTAGAAGAACTGGTCAATGCAGCGCGCCAATTTGAATATGATGAGGAGAGTGCTGAAGGGGCTAGTGAACTGGATGTATTTTTAGCGCATGCGGCTTTAGAATCAGGTGATGCGCAAGGTGATGACTTTGAGGATTGCGTGCAGTTAATGACTATGCATAGTGCTAAAGGGCTGGAGTTTCCAATGGTCTTTATGGTAGGTCTAGAAGAAGGGTTATTTCCTTCGCAGCAATCAGTCGATGATCCAGGTCGTTTAGAAGAAGAGCGACGCTTGTGTTATGTGGGGATGACTCGAGCGATGCAATTACTCTATATAAGTTATGCGGAATCACGACGTTTATATGGTAAGGAAAATTACCCAAGACCTTCACGATTTTTAAAAGAAATTCCGGCAGAGCAGTTACAGGAAATTCGTTTACGCGCTAATGTGACGAAGCCTGTTGCAGTCGTGCCGAAAAAGAAAGGCAAGGTTGCACCAAGTTCTAGTGGTCGTTATAAGTTGGGGCAACGCGTGAGTCATGTGAAATTTGGTGAAGGGGTGATCTTGCAGGTTGATGGGCAAGGTGCACAAGAGCGTGTGCAGATTAATTTTGCCACTGCTGGAATGAAATGGTTGATGTTGTCTTATGCCAAGCTAGATGTATTGTAGGAGGGGCTTTTAGTCGCGACTATAAAACAGGTCGCGGCTAAAAGCCCCTCCTACAATGGAATGATCCTTAAACTTTGCGTTGACGTACAGCGAAGCCTATTATGCCTGACATTAATAGTATTAATGTTGTGGGAGCAGGGACGGTATCGGCAACAAAGACAGTCACCGCTGTTTGGGACATATTGACTGGTGCACCTGGAACAACAAAATTTAGGCCAGTAATAAAGGCTAGTGGGTCATTAGGGTCGAGTAATAAGTCAGTATCAATACCTCTAATGCCAAACTTGTCGATACCTAGTGGATCGGTGAAGTTGTATGCAATGCCCCCGGTAAGGTCTATGCCTGAATCAGCTAGGACTCCAGAGCCGTTATCCAGCCATAAATCAAATTGGTTGCCTACACCAAAATCGACGGGTAATAAAACGTCAGTAAAGAAGTTAGTACCCGTAAGGATTTCATAATCGTAACCATATGCTACAAAAGGGTCAATAAAGGTAAAGCCTGTGTCATTGCTATCGAATGTGAATTCAAAAATACTATCATCAGTATTGTTGGTATCTGTATCAGGGAGCAGAGGTGTATCGGGTGTTAGCCCATCGGCTAGAGCTTCAAATTCAGTAAGTGTATAGCCTATATCTGCATAACCTTCTAGGTACGAGTAGTTTAAAAAATCCTGTAGTTGCATTTCTTTGTTGTAATGGTAATCCCAGTAGTCATTTTCATCAAGCATATCATTGATAGGGCTATCCTCAGTAAATTGGATATCCCAAATGCCGACTTCGTTGCTGTACATAGTATCTGATAAGTCTGTGTTAAAGGAGAGGCTTAAATTAGCCTGTCTAGACTCGGCGAGCGTAGGGAGTGTGTCGGGTAATGAGTTATCCGTGGGCAGGTTGTCATGTCCATCAAAGTAGAGGCTCATGCTGACACCCGCTAGTTGGTATGTTAGATCGCCAGAAGATGGCTCATCAAAACCAAAGGAGGGGAATAGTTCAAAACTAAATGATTCTATATCTGCAAAAAATTCTGGGAGATCACCATTTACCCCTAAGTTGGGGTCGTCGTGAGGGCGATAATCTTGAATAAAATAGCTGCCTCCATCACCACAGGGGCCAAATTCACAATCGAAGTTTGATGAGTTACTTAGTGTTACATTAGGGCTTGTTCCACTATAGCTAGAAATTCGAAAATTTTGATAGTCAGTGCCAGGAGCAGAGGGGGTGCCAGTTGCTACAGTCGTACTCTTAGAGCCATACCCGCTAGAACCTTCTCCTACAAAAACCTGCCCTGTTTCCCCGTTTTCAGAACTTAGATTAAGCGTAAAGGATTCATTGCTTGCATCATATGTTGTTCGGTTATAAGTGTCAGAAATATATATGCTTGTTGGCTGTGCTGAACTATTATAGGTGAACTGACCAGAGATGCTGGAATTGGCCTCGGTGAAATTACTGGTCACATCTTGGTTGATATAAGGGGATAGATCCATCATATATCCCATGTAATCGTTGTTAAGGTCACTTATCTGTAAAGTCAGGTCAGAAAAGCTATAATTAAGATCTGCTGTAAAATTATAGACTTTTCCTGTTGGCAGAGTGGGTTCAATGCTAGTAGCAGCGACTGCATTTAAACTAAAGCCACCTAATACTACAGGTAGAATAGTTAAAAAGCCTGCATTCCGTCTTATTTTCATGATTATTCCTTGATTATGTTATTGCTAATTATTTTTTGATAGTTATATAACTATTCGAAGTGTATAAAGCAAAAAACGCACCATGTTATTTATTTTATATATTATTCAGGTTGTTACTTAGTCTAGTTTGTTAATTATGTTTTTTAAATGATATTAGTGTAAAAAAACTAGACACTCTAGTGGTGGTTATAATGCTTTTTTGGGGTATTTCTGTGCCTTGTGGAGGGATAAAGCAGAGGTGTTTGTTTATAAAAATAAAGGCTTAGTGATTGATGTTACGTAGTTTTTAGACTGTAAAAAATGCTGACAGTATCTGATCTATAGCTATTCAATCATGTCTTTAACCTGTTGATGGTCTAGTAACTAAGGTTTCTATGCTAGGTTAGCTGCTCTAGTGTATAAAGTAATTCTTCTTTTGTGTTTTTTTATCAGTCATTTTTTGATAATTAGGCTTTTAATGCCCAAAGTACATGTTCTTTGACTAACTCAGATGGATGCAGAAGTTTGCTAGATAAAGTCTGTTTTATCCTATCCGAAGCAGGCACATTACCCAGCGCAACCGCAATATTACGTAACCACTGTTCATAACCAATCCGCCTAATAGCAGAGCCTTCAGTTTTGCTTAAAAATTCTTGCTCAGTCCAATTAAAGAGTTCTATCAGATGGGGGGCATTTAAGTTATGTCTAGGGTTAAAATCTGTTTCAGTACTGAGACGGGCAAAACGATTCCACGGGCAAATTAACTGACAATCGTCACAGCCATAAATACGATTGCCCATTAACGCTCGATATTCAATAGGGATAGAGCCTTTTAATTCAATAGTTAGATAAGAAATGCATTTTCTGGCATCCACTTGGTAGGGGGCGACAATGGCTTGTGTTGGGCATATATCAATACAAGCCGTGCACTTTCCGCAGTGGTTATCACTTCTTGTATCAAGTGTTAACGGTAGAGAAGTATAGATTTCCCCTAAAAAAAACCAAGAACCCGCTTTGCGATTGATAATATTACTGTGTTTTCCTATCCAACCTAAGCCCGCTTTTTCGGCAATGGCTTTTTCTAATACAGGTGCTGAATCCACAAAAGCACGATAGCCAAATATGCCTACTTCTTGTTCAATACGCTGAGCTAATTTTTGTAAGCGTTTACGCAATACTTTATGGTAATCACGGCCTAAGGCATAGCGGGAAATAAACGCGGCAACTGGATTATTTAGGGTATTTTCAATTTCCTGAGCGGCTTCAGGAAGGTAATCCATACGTACTGAAATAATGCTGATGGTGTCGGGTTGTAATAGAGCAGGACGACTACGTTTTAAGCCGTGCTTATGCATATAGTCCATATCTGCATGATAACCTTGCGCCAGCCAACTTGCTAAACGTTGTTCGGCTTGCTGTAAATTAGTGTCAGTGATACCTACTTGCTGAAATCCTAGTTGCATGCCCCATTGTTTTATTTGTTGGGGCAGTTCATTGATTGCGGGTTCCATTCTATAATGACTATTTAAGGGTGACGATTTCTTGTGATACGCTTATTTTAAACGTATCCGCATTATTAATGGGTGAAAATTGACAGAACAGTTTATGCAAACTTTACCAATAGAACTTTTTTCTGCACAGCAAGCACGGGATATAGATCGCAAAGCGCAGCAACAAATACCCATCTCCGACTTGCAATTAATGACGGCTGCGGCTGAAGCTGGTTTTGCTGCCATACAAACGCATTTTCCAATGGTTAAAAAACTATTAATCGTATGTGGTGCAGGTAATAACGCCGGCGATGGCTATTTAATTGCCAAGTTCGCTTTGCAATCGGGGTATCAGGTGCAATTGGTTGCTGTAGGAGCGATTGAGAAATTAGCGGGTGATGCTGCGCTTGCTCATCAAGCCTTTGTTGAGGTAGGCGGTGTGGTTCTACACGACTTTGCTAGTCTTGATGCAGTTGACTTGGTGGTGGATGCTTTATTAGGTACCGGACTCGATCGCCCTGTTATGGGTAGTTTTGCTATGGCTATAGATTATGTGAATAATTTAAGTGCGCAAGTTTTAGCAGTCGATATACCGTCGGGCTTAAATGCAGATACAGGTAATGTGATGGGTTGTGTTGTGCAGGCTGGTATGACCATTACGTTTATTGTTTTAAAGCAAGGGCTGTTTACTGGTTTGGCGGCTGATTATTGTGGGCAAATATTGTTTGCTGATTTGCAAGTGGGAGCGGAGATAATAGCAACAGAAGATTGCCAAGTAAGCTTGTTGTCTATGCAAAAGTTGGCTAAGCGTTCTGCTTGCGCGCATAAAGGCTATTTTGGGCATGTTTTGGTAGTAGGTGGCGATTATGGCTATGCTGGAGCCGCTATGTTGGCGGCTGAAGCAGCTTTAAATGCAGGTTCCGGATTAGTCAGTGTTGCTACCCGTAAGCAGCATGCGCAACAAATACACCTTGCTTGCCCTGAGTTAATGGGATATGCGCTTAATCAAGTTAGTGATATAACTGCTTTATTAGATAAAGTAACTGTTTTGGTATTGGGGCCAGGATTGGGGCAAACAGCATGGGCTAAAGAGCTATGGGCTGAGTTAATTCAGTATAATATGCCTAAGGTTATTGATGCGGATGCGCTGAATTTATTAGCTGAATCCCCTTGTTATGCAGATAATTGGGTATTAACACCACACCCTGGTGAGGCGGCGCGCTTATTAAATTGTACGACTGCTGATATTTTACAAGATCGGTTTTGGGCGGTACGTGCGCTGCAGAAACAATATGGTGGTGTTTGTATTCTAAAAGGTGCAGGCACTTTGGTGACTGCGGGAGAGCATGTTTATGTGAATACCACGGGTAATCCCGGAATGGCTTCAGGTGGTATGGGGGATGTGTTGGCGGGCATAATAGGGGCTTTGTTGGCACAAAAATATACTTTGTTGGAGGCAGCCAAAATAGGTGTATATTTACATGGCTTGGCGGCTGACAAGGCGGCTAAGCAGAAAGGTGAGCGTGGTTTGCGCGCCAGTGAAGTTTTACAATTTTTACGTGTAGTGGTTAATGATTAATGCAATATAGTTTAGATAACGAAGCAGCGACCGCAGCCTTTGGCGCGGCATTATTTCATGCCTTGCCTGAAAAATGTCTGGTTTTTTTACATGGTGATTTAGGTGCGGGCAAGACCACCTTAGTGCGTGGTTTTTTACGGGCAGCAGGTCATCAAGGCACGGTTAAAAGTCCTACTTATAATATAGTGGAAGAATATAAGATTAATAAACGACTGTTTTTGCACTTTGATTTGTATCGACTGGTCGACCCGGAAGAGTTGGAATGGATTGGTATCCGTGACTATTTGCAGGAGCGGAGTATTTGTTTTATTGAGTGGCCCGAGCAAGGGGAAGGTTATTTGGATATGCCTGATGTTGTGTTGAGTTTAACGAATTCTGGAGCAGGACGTAATATCAGTATTGATAAACTGCCTGATGGTGTGCAGATAAACTTTGGCTAGTTTTATTCGGAAGGTACTTCTTTAGCAAGAAATTGCATGACATCATAATCACAAGACCCACACCCAGTACAAGCACCTGTCTTTCTAGATATTTGACCTAAGGTATTGTTACCTTGCTTGATCAGTTGCCTTATTTTTGTTTTGGTGGTGCCAGTACAGTCACAAATAATATCTTCTGGTCTTTTTTGATCGTTGTTGTTCATTTCATTAGTCATTATTAATTAGGTAGAAAAATGCAAACAGTTTTGATAACGGGGGCTAATCGTGGCCTAGGATTGGAGTTTTGTCAACAATATGCACAACAAGGCTGGCGAGTGCTAGCGTGTTGTCGCCAGCCTGCTGAGGCAAGCGAATTACAGCAATTAGCGGTAGAATATGCAGAGAATGTACAAGTATTAGTACTGGATGTGGTTGATCATACGCAAATTGATGCTTTGGCTATACAGTTGCACGATATAAGTATTGATGTGCTGATTTCTAATGCCGGTGTTTATGGTGATACGGTCGGGCATGGATTTGGCCAATTAGATTATCAAGACTGGCGCGCTACTTTTGAAATTAATGTACTTGCCGGGGTGAAAATGGCAGAGGCTTTTAATGCGCAATTGTTACGTAGTCAGCAAGGTGTGTTTGTGGCGATTAGTAGCTTGATGGGCAGTATGGCTGATAATGGCAGTGGCGGTAGTATTTTGTATCGCTCTAGTAAAGCCGCTTTAAATGCAGCGATGAAAAGTTTGGCCATTGATCTACAAGCACAAGGTGTGGGGGTGTTAATTTTTCATCCTGGTTGGGTGAAAACGGATATGGGTGGACAAAATGCGTTGATCGATACTCAAACAAGTATTCAAGGTATGCGCCAAGTGATTGCCCAATTTGATTTGGCGCAAACAGGCCGTTTTATTAAATACGATGGCTCGCCAATGCCTTGGTAGTACTCTTATGAATAATCGTTTGATGTTGGTTTTTCCGACGGTCGTGTTGTTTTTGTCCGTTTGGGCTTATTGGGTTCCTGAGTTATTTGTTGCTGCCAAAGTGGCGATCATACCTTTATTGTCTGTGGTCATGTTTTTTATGGGGATGACTTTAACATGGCGGCACTTCGGTGAGGCACTAACGCAGCCTTTGGTGATTTTATTGACGGTGGGTATTCAATTCACCTTTATGCCTTTATTGGCCTATTTATTGGCGAATGTTTTACAGCTATCCGAACAGCATACGATTGGGCTGGTATTGGTGGGTTGTAGTGCGGGCGGAACGGCTTCGAACGTTATCTGTTATTTGGCTAAAGGTAATGTTGCTTTATCTATTCTGATGACCATGGTGTCAACGTTGTGCGCTATTTTTGCCATGCCATTATTAAGTTATGCTTATTTAAGTCAGAGTGTTGCTGTGCCTATAGTTGACATGATGCGCAGTATACTGTTTATGGTGCTGATTCCGGTGTTATTGGGTACGAGTATCAATTCGTTGTTTGGGCGGTTTTTTAGAAAGCTGCAAGGTGTTTTTCCTATCTTTTCCAGTTTAGCGATTGCTTTGATTATTGCCATAATCGTGGCATTAAACCAACAAAATTTCTCTCACTTAACGTTAGCTGTGCTGAGTGCGGTGGCTTTACATAATCTCTTTGGGATGTTGGTTGGTTATGTTATTCCGAAGTTATTGCACTATGAAGAGGCAATTTGTCGTACGGTGAGTATTGAAGTGGGGATGCAGAATTCAGGCTTAAGTGTTGCATTGGCCATTAAATATTTTTCTGTAGCAACGGCATTACCAGGAGCGATGTTTAGTATTTGGCATAATATTTCAGGGTCTTTGCTTGCAGTCTTTTGGCGGCAGAGAAATTAATGCCTTGTTTGTTTTATAGAGTTTCATTAGAAGGTGCGGAGCTTGTTATTCACCCTAATAAACATATGTATTAGCATTTAATGATATTGTGATATTACTTGCGTATAATACTCATTCTCATAAATAACTTCAGATTTCCTTGGTGCTGTTTTCAAAATGCAGATATCAAGAATATCTAGTCAGTAAACTGATAATAATATGCAGCGTAATAACGTTTTCTTTATACCTAAAATATCATTACTAGCCGTTGGCTTGATTATCTCTAATATAGTGCAGGCGGAATGGTCGGGTGGGGCTAATTTTAGTACCTACTATACCGATGATGTTGGCCTTTTTGCAGTCACGCGTCGTCTTTCTCTGGAGGAAGATCCAACCCAACCTATTGTGGATGAGCCAGAGCAAGGGGCTGATTTTATCTATGAGCCGAGTGTTTATGTTAATTGGGAAACTGAGAATAGGCTTGGAGAATTTCAGATTGCATTGGATGCTGGTGGTTATATTTTCCAAGATCATTCGGATTATTCGCATGGATTCTTTCGGCTTGCTGTTGAACAAGGGCTTGCTGAAGGTACAACATTAAAATTCTTTTATGATTTTATACCTGATTTATATTTAGGAAAAAATTCTTTAGGTTATGAACAGCATGCAGAGCATGAAGCAGATGAGCAATTAGATAGTCATTTATTAACAATGCACTTAGAGCAGGACTTAGCTGAGCATCTTGTTTTGCGAGGTTTGGTTCGCTATGGACTGCGGCTATATGATGAACCCTTTGCTTATCGTGATACGCAGTTTTTTACGCTGGGTACGCATTTGGAATGGGCTATAACACATGATATTGAATTGCTGGTCGGTTATCATTTTGAGCGTGGCTATACCGATAAAAATGCAACGATAAAGTATCAGGATGATATTGGTTATATCAATCATTTTGCTTCGGCTGAACTCAAAATACGATTATTGCCATCGCTTATTTTAGTCGCTATTTTTGATTATGAGCATAATGATTTCACCAGTTCGTATATGAATGATATTCATCACGATGGTAACGAAAATGTCTATCAGGGGGAGTTAGAGCTTTTGTATGAAGTGACTGAATCAACAACGCTTAAAGCAGGTTGGCAGCATGGGAAGCGTAAGTTTAGTTATGAAGATCATAGTGTGCGTAATAACAATGCCTGGATTGGTGTTGAATTTCACTTTTAAAGCTTGCTGTAAAAGGATGGGGATAAAATAAAACCCGAAACTTAGCAGAACAGACAAGCCAGTTTCGGGTTTTATTTAATTTTTAGGATGCATTTCTTGTGTTAATTAAAATGTAACAATCATATCCATAGCGATTGCGATTTGATCATGATCAGCACCGCCGTTAAAGACATCTTCGTCAGCCCAGTCATAACGAACTTCTGGACGAACTTTAAACCAGCTAACCACTGAATAGTTAACACCTATTGATGCGGCTAAGTAGTTGGCTCCTCTGACGCTGACACGTGCATTGTCTTTGTCATTAAACCATTCTGCACGTAAGCCAACAGAAAGTTTGTCAGTGAGGTCGTAGGTGAAATATTGGTTAATGCCGAACCAGTTGTCGCTATTGCCGTTTGCATATTTTTGCGTACCAAAATCATGTTGAAGTAAATAATGGAAGTTGTCAGTAAAATCGTGGGTTGCAACAATGCTATACATTGTTGTATTGCCGCTTTGAGTATCACTTTGGTTGCCGCTTATTAACTGTACGGTAACGGAAGATGCTTGGCTATCACTAGTCCAGCTACCACCCCCTAAAAAGCTCCATGCGCCTGCATTTTCAGTCATGTTATCCCAGCCCATAACTGCTCCCCCGTTTATAGAGAAGTTATCATTGATGTCGTAGCTGAATAGTGCACCGGTGTGTGTGAATGGTTCACCATATAACATGGTATACGCATGTGAATAGAAGAAGTTATCTGGAGAGGTGACAACTTCGTTACCAATGGTAGTGTAGAAATGACCTAATTTTGCAGTGATGCCATTACCGATAGGAGCAAATATTTCAACATATAATTGTGGCATTGCGATATCGTAGTAACCACCATTGTTGTGATTATTCCAGTTGGTGTCCCATCCAGATGCTTGAGTAAAGCGTGCGTCCGTACCGTACATAAAGTCCATGCGCATCCCAATATCCCAGCTATCGCCTTCGGTATCAACGGCACGCTCAATAAAGAAGTTCAATTGATTAAGGTTGAACTCGTTAACTTTGTCATTAAAAAGTACTGGCTCATTAGTATTTCCGTTTGAGTTTCCAGTAACACCACCTGATGCCCAAAGCCCGACTGTAAAACCAGTTTTTTGCATAAACGACGTTTCGTTGATACTAAAGTCACTTAGTGCTTCAATCATGCCTGGATCATCTGAAGCTGCGACTTGCATGCTGATTGAGAGAATGGCACTGCTTAATAAAGTTCGTTTTAGGATAGATTTTTTGTTCATCAGTAGTCCTGAATGATAGTGGAAGTTACGTATTTAAAGTTGATAGTAAGAGCCAATTTTATTTTTTATGCTAGATCTCTTTTGGTTCGTTACCAATGTTTTAGTTAAAGCATAATATATGCCATAGTTATAAGGCGTTGAAATAGAATTGAAATTAGTGATATATCTATCATTAATTTTTTGAGATTGCACTTATTTGGTGCTTTATGGTGGTGCGCATGCATTAAATTGGTGCAAAAGTAAATGTTATTAAATTTAAGGTCTTACAAAACAAGGGGGTATGTTTTGGCATGCCGTGTGCTTGTTATTTTCAGAACTTGTTAAGTAATGGAGAGTTAAATGAAATTAATTACAGCGATTGTTAAGCCGTTTAAATTAGATGATGTGCGTGAAGCTTTGTCTGATATTGGTTTAGCTGGTGTTACGGTAACTGAAGTAAAAGGCTTTGGTCGACAAAAAGGGCATACTGAGTTATATAGAGGTGCGGAATATGTTGTCGACTTTTTACCTAAAGCAAAAATTGAAGCCGCAGTTTCTGATGATTTGGTCGATCAAGCCGTAGAGGCGATTGCCAATGCTGCAAATACAGGAAAAATTGGAGATGGTAAGATTTTTGTTACCAATTTGGAGCAAGTTATTCGTATTCGTACGGGTGAAACAGGTGACGAAGCAATATAATAAAAATAAATGAGGTATGATTGTGGATAAGTTAATTGAATTGAGTTATGCGTTAGATACGTTTTACTTTCTCATTAGTGGGGCTTTTGTCATGTGGATGGCAGCGGGCTTTGCAATGTTGGAAGCTGGGCTGGTAAGAGCTAAGAATACCACTGAAATTTTAACCAAAAACGTTGCATTATTTGCTATTGCTTGCATTATGTATATGATTTGTGGTTACAATTTTATGTATCCTGCTGAAGCAGTTAATAGTATTTGGCCTGGTATGAGCTTTTTATTGGGTGAAGATAATGTGGCTGCGGATGTTTTAAAGAGTAATGGCGAAACCTATTACTCAACAATGGCTGATTTCTTTTTCCAAGTTGTATTTGTAGCAACAGCGATGTCTATTGTTTCAGGTGCAGTTGCAGAACGTATGAAATTATGGGCATTTTTAGCTTTCGCTGTTGTGATGACAGGCTTTATTTACCCGATTCAAGGTTACTGGAAATGGGGCGGTGGTTTTCTTGATGGCCTAGGTTTCTTGGATTTTGCTGGCTCGGGTGTTGTGCATCTTTGTGGTGCAACAGCAGCATTGGCAGGTGTGCTCTTACTGGGTGCACGTAAAGGAAAGTACGGGGAAAATGGTGCGATTTACCCAATTCCTGGTTGTAATATGCCATTAGCTACATTAGGTATGTTTATTTTATGGATGGGTTGGTTTGGGTTCAACGGTGGATCTGAGCTGAAAATTTCTGATATTGGTGAGGCCAATGCGGTAGCATTAGTATTTGTTAATACTAATGCAGCAGCGGCAGCGGGCGTTGTTTCGGCATTATTTACGGCACATTTATTATTTGGTAAAGCAGATTTATCAATGTCTCTTAATGGTGCATTAGCGGGATTAGTTGCCATTACTGCTGAGCCATTAACACCCACGCCAGGATTGGCATCATTAATAGGGGCTGCTGCAGGTATTATTGTGGTGTTTGCAATTATTACTTTAGATAAATTAAAAATTGATGATCCGGTGGGGGCTATTTCAGTACATGGTGTCGTCGGTATTTGGGGACTCATTGCGGTTTGTTTTTCAAATGATGATGCGACAATCGGTGCGCAATTAATCGGTATCGTTACTATTTTTGGTTTTGTATTTATCAGTAGCTTAATCACTTGGTATATTATCAAAATGGTAATGGGTATCCGAGTGACAGAAGAAGAAGAGTATCAAGGTGTGGATTACTCTGAGTGTGGTATGGAAGCTTACCCTGAGTTTACTAATTCAGGTAAATAATTTTATAAACAGGGCAGAATATTGCTGGGTCCTGATATAAATAGATGAAAAGGGTAATATCTTAGATATTACCCTTTTTTTATGAGCAATTTTTGTCAATATATTGTTTATTGATGGAGAAAAATTCACTGGCAACCCAAGTTTTTTTACATTCAAGCTACTGTAAATATCATTATTTAGTTATTGAGAAAAGCAGTGCATATCATGTTATAGTTGGAATAATAATAAATCTATTGAGGAATATACTATGACTTCTTGGTTGATAAAAGTGCCTGCAATATTAACTTTAGGGTTATTGTTAAATTGCACGGCAGCTGTTGCCATTGACTGTAGTACCGTGCAATATCTGAAAAATAAAAGTCCTGGAACGCAGATATTGAGTAATGGTTGCATTGGCATGCAAACACTTTCTGTCGGTAGTGAGCTTGAGCTTGCGGCAGGGGCTAGGCTCTGGTTAAAATCTGTTTATAATGCCACGACTAATCAGCAACTCATCTGTCAAAATCGCAGCTCCATACCTGTACGTATCAATATAGAAAATTTAGCCAACCCTTGGATTAAGGTGGCCAATATTGAAAATTGCCAGCAGTGGGTGAATAATCGTTTGAATTGTTCAATAGCTGATGGGCAAAAATTCTTTTGTGTCAGTTCTATTATTAAGCGCCCCACATACTCTAGTTCTAAGCCTGAAAGAACAACCTCAGTACAAATGCGCGCTATTGCAATTGGTAAGCCAGAAAATATTGCTAAAGCGGAAACTTATATTGATATTGCAGTGCTGAACATGCAGCCTGAAATTAATTTATGTCGCAACTTACTTAATTCTCAAGCGCCTGTAGAGTTGATTTGGAATGTAAAGCTGACTGGAGAAGTTGATGATGTTTCTATTTTGTCTGAAGGAAACTATGAATTAAGTTCTTGTATTCGAGATATAGTCATGAGTTATAAATACCCAAAACCCAAAGAAACTTTAACTTTTGTATACAAATTTTAAGTTTTAATAAACCGAGTTATTGACTGCGTAATTTGGAGACTTTGCCATTATGCTGCACGACTTCCCACTAACGATCAATAAAGCCTTATTTTTTATTTTGGCTTGTTTGGTTGGTTTTGTTGTTGATTATCAGCTAAAAACTGAAATTGATTTTTGGATTCATGATGCAGCGGTTGTGTATCAAGAGCGCACAGAATGGCCGCATACCGGGATTGTTGTCTTAGATAATGGTGTACCCATTAATGTTGGGCGTAAGCAAGCCTTACCATTATATGCAAAAGCAGCAGAACGGTTAATAGCAGCAGGTGCCAAGGGTGTTTTTTTAGATGCGCGTATTTTTAAAGGCATGGAAGGCAGAATGCCTTTTGCGCTATGCATCCATGATAGTGGGCAAGTAGAGTGGTCAGACCCTCAATGTTCGCCTGTCAATCAAGGGCAGTGTGTTGTCGTTCCCAGTCGTGCAGGTAATGCACCCTTAAAAATGAATACGCAGGCCATAACCCATTTTAGTGTTGCGCCTTATATAAATCCTGAAGAACAAGATTTTTTATTATATGACTGGGATGCCATTATGGATATGCCAGTTGAGGGTATCGTTGCCAGTGATCGGCTTGTTACCAAAAATTCTCCTATTGCACGTTGGTTAGATTTAAGTGCTGACCATGCTGTACGGCGTTTAGCTAATTTTGTTAATAAAGAGCTTGTCCAAGAATCTTTAGCCAACTCACAAAATGATGAGTTATGTGATGAGCAACGTACGTGTCGAAGAGTACGTTTAAGTAAGCCAGTGTATAAACTCAACACTAATATAGACCGTTTGCTTGTACCATTAAGTGTATTGGCATCTTGTAATGTAGAAAAGGCCATGCAAATGGCACAGAAATTTGTGGGTAAAGCGGTTGTCATGCAAGTGACAGGGCCACATGAATCGACTGATATATTGGTTTCACCGATGACAACTGCGTTATTTGGACCAAAACTAATGACTCCCGGGCCACAATTTATTGTGGATGAAGTGGAGACATTTTTAAATCAAGACCACCCGCGTGTTCCCAATGATATAGTTAAATATAGCCTGTTTATAGTGGTTGCTTTGTTTGCAGTCTTGGCAGGGGCTTTATTAGCGCAATATATCCTGTGGATTGGTGGGGTCAGTATATTTTTGCTATTGATCTTATTATGCTTTTTAAATCCGGTTGTACAATTATGGCCTGTGGTAGCAACCATGGCTACTTTTCTTACTGGAGCCGCGTTAACTACTGGCGCACATTTACTGGTTGGGTTTAAATTAGGGAAATTGGTTAATAACTATATGCCTGCTCCAATACGTGAGTTATTAATGACCTTGCCGCCAGGTATTTCATTTGATAACCATAGTTGTCAGGCTGTGGTATTAATGAGTGATTTGGCAGGCTACACGACAGTAACAAGTCTATTAAAAAAGCCACCCCATGTCATGGACTTAATGAATGACTATTTGGATGAAACTTCAATTGTACTGGAAGATAAATATCAAGGTTGGTTAGAAACTTATGTAGGGGATTTGGTTTGTTATTATTGGCCTTATACTGAGTCCAAACAAGAATCTGGGCAGAGAAATGCATTAGGAGCCGCTTTAGATCAAGTGATTTTACCAAAGGAGCAGGCATTTCATCATATTTTGGCTGGTGCGTTAGAGCTGGCTGTTTTACAACATGAATTTTTCTCAACGTTATCGGAACGTTATCAAGGAAAAATTGATGACCAAGCATTGGATAAAATTAGCCAGATTATTAATGCAGGAATTGGTATCACTAGCGGTACTGTTGTTATGGGAGCTTTGGGGCCTGCAGCTCAAGGAAAGGGGCTGAAAAGGTTTGGTATATTAGGTGACCCGCTTAATTTGGCATCAAGAATAGAAGGGTTGACTCGATTTTTTAATACAGAAATAATTATTACGGAAGAGTTATTAGCTGAGGTTGCCAAAGCAGGGTTTAGTACGCGCCGCTTAGGTAGAATGAGTGTCAAGGGGCGTGATGCTCCAGCAGCAATTTTTGCATTGGGTTATCATGATGACCCACGTTTTAGTCAAGAAAATATACTTGCTTGGGATGTATGGTTAACAGAAATTGAAACACAGGGGGAGAGTGATAACAGTTGTCCTGACATTTTTGCACAAGACCAGCAAAGTATTCTAAATTGGTTGCAAAGAGGTTTGTTAACCGAACAGGGTGTTTGGCATTTAGATCAGAAATAGTATATTAGTGTGTTATGATTTAACTTCGTAATATTCAAGCAGGAATACAATGATGCATATTAATAAAAATAATAAATTGATCACTAGTTTGTTGGCCATATCGATAGCAAGTACTTTTTTAGTTGCATGTGATAATAGTAAGAAGTCAAACAAACCTGCCATTAAGGTGCCCGTACAAACATACAAGCAAGTAAAAGTATTACAAATTTCAGTTGTGGGTACGAAGGGGGCTGTTACGGATGCTGAAATTAAAGTAACGAATAGTTCAGGCAGCGTTATTGTTAAAGCTGAGTTAGATAGTAGTAAGCATGTAACTGTAGAAGTTCCTGCTGGAACAGATTTACCTCTTATTTTGCATGCAAAACCAAAGGGAAGTAGTGAGAAATTACAAGCTGTGATTATTTCTACTGCAATATCGAAATATGAAATTAACCCTTTAACGACTAGTATTGCCAAGGAAGCTAAAAAACTGGGCGGATACACTTACGGAAATATGGTGATTGCGGCTGGCAATACCGTAGGGGTGCCTGATGCAAATAAAACTTCCACTGGTTTTCGAGGTGACCCCACCAAGCAATATGGTGGATGGCATTAATATTTGAGATCCCCCATAAATTAGAGGATAAAGTATTAATACAAGGTCGGATTTCATTTTTTATTGCGGAGCATTAAAAAATGAAATCCGATATTCTGGAATATCCCGATAGGTTGGAGCTCATATTTCCCCCAACCTATCATTTTACATTTTGTTACTCTCTTCTTCTATTTTCGGTCATCTGTAGTCATTAAACGTGCCGCTAAATCATGATCAGAATAAGTCTCCAAAGCATGTCCAACTTTCCTGCAAGAACCACCATTACGTGCATAATGCGCGCTGTATTCATCTATAAAAATTAAGATTGAGTGGTCTATTAAATAGCCTTGTGAGAAATCAAAGGTTATGTTTTTACCTGGAGCTATCTCATCAACCGCTCTTTTAAGCGGTAAAAAGTTAGAGAATAACGCTGAGCCGATAATTTTTACAGTAACACGATCCTCTACTTCTGTGATGGTAAAGTGAATTTTAAATAGATTGTTTGGCCATACACCACGTGATAAGTGCAACATTAATTTTACAAAGACACCAAAAAATACGCCTACTAATAAGTTGGTGGCTAAAACAGCTAGTATTGTTAATACAAATAAAAGCAGTTGATCTTTGCCAATAGCTAAAACTCGAGCAAATACTTGTGGTGTAGCGCGGCGGTAACCAATAATAACAAGCAAAGCAGCTAAAGAAGCATGTGGGATGCTGTGAATAAGGTGTGGAAACAGCACCACAAAAAGTAGCAGTATTGTGCCATGAAAGAAATTAGCCCAGCCTGTTTTTGCGCCAGCCTCAACATTGGCTGAACTACGAATAAACTCGGCAATCATGGGTAAACCACCTAAAAAACCTGAAACAACGTTCCCCAAACCGATAGCGGATAAATCACGATCTAAATCAGTGGGTCTTTTATAAGGGTCAAGTTTTTCTGCTGCTGTTGCGCTTAATAAGCTTTCCAGACTAACCACCAAGCAAATACTAATAGTCGCCATCCAAAATTCAAATGTTAAAATTTTAGAAAAGTCAGGCAGGTAAAAGGCTTCAGTAAAGTCAGAAGGTAATTCTACTAAAAATGGTGGAGCAATTAAATGTTCATGTAATTCAGCTTGCCCAAAATGAATATGTTCATGTTGGATACCAAAAAACTGTGCCATGCCCATACCGACTATGAGCACCATAATGGGGGCGGGAATTTTGCTAATCTTGGTTTGTTTTAAAAAAGGCCAGACAATCAAAATAGCCAAGGATACTAAGCCAATGGTTGCCACATTTGGGGTGGCATTTAAAATACTATGTGGAATTTGTCCTAGCATGTAAAACAGGTTGCCCGGTTCGGGTGTGACACCCATCATGACGTGAACTTGTTTGGCTATAATGCCGATTCCCATTGCCGCGAGCATGCCATGTACGACTGGGGTAGGGAAAAAAGCACTCAGGCTGCCCATCTTTAGGCGGCCCATAATGACTTGCACTAAGCCAGCAATCATAATGGCGGCTAGCGTGTAGCGATACCCTGAAATCATATCGCCACCATCACTGAGTGATTCGACAGCGGCTAGCATAACAACAATTAAGCCTCCTGCAGGACCATTAATGACAACAAAGGAACCATTAATGCGCGAGACTAATAAACCCCCTACAATTGCCGTGATGATGCCTGCTGATGGTGGAAAACCTGAACCTATAGAAATACCTAAAGATAAAGGTAAGGCAAGCAGAAAGACAAAAAAACCAGCTTGCAAATCATTGCGCCAATTTTCTTTCAGGCCGTCGATTCCTTGCTTAGGAAGTGTGGAGTGTGTATTCATAATGACTAAATGTTGTTGAATGATTATGACAATTGTAACAATTTAGACTTATAAAAGCAGAACAAAATGCATAACAGGAGGAGGTTGAGTGGGTTTTAATGACTTGTGTTCAAACATGTATTCTGGTTGTTTTATGATGGCTGACGGTCATTACTAAAACAGTTGCTTAATAAGTTATGCAACTGTTTTTAGAATAAGGGAACTGTCAAAAAGTGATATTACAATAAAAATTCAGAAATTTTCTGACTCACTCGCTCGATATCCAGTTCTGTTAGCTCATAGAAGAAAGGCAATCTTAATAAACGATTGCTTACACTTTCAGTGATGGGTAATTGGCCGTTTTTATAACCTAATTTTTCACCCATTGGAGAGCTGTGTAGTGGAACGTAGTGAAAGACCGCATGTATATGATTACTCTTTAAATAGGAGATTAATTCAGTACGCTGTTTAATATCCTTAAGTAAGATATAGAACATATGATAATTAGACCCACAGTGTTCTGGAATAATAGGTAGTTCAAGCAAGCCTTTATCTGCAAGAGGTTTAAGCGCAGCATAATAACTGTAATATATTGCCTTGCGTTTATTATTAATAGCGTCCATCTGCTCTAGTTGGCCATATAAAAAAGCAGCTAATAAATCAGAAGGAACATAGGATGAGCCAACATCAACCCAAGTATATTTATCGACTTGTCCGCGAAAAAATTGACTGCGATTCGTACCCTTTTCTCGCAGAATTTCAGCGCGCTCCATAAATTCAGCATTATTGATGACTAAAGCACCGCCTTCTCCGCAGATAAAGTTCTTGGTTTCATGAAAGCTATAGGTTCCCAAGTCTCCTATAGTTCCTAAGTATTGGTCTTTATAAGTTGCATTAACACCTTGAGCTGCATCTTCTATAACAAATAGTTTATTGCTTTTTGCAATAGCATTGATCGTATCCATTTCACAAGAGACGCCAGCATAGTGCACTGGAATAATGGCTTTTGTTTTAGAGCTTATCGCTTGTTCAATTAATTGTTCATCAATATTTTTGGTATCAGCTCGAATATCAACAAACACAGGGTGTACACCTCTTAAAATAAAGGCATTTACTGTCGAAACAAACGTGTAGGATGGTACGATAACCTCATCCCCTGGATCTAAGTCACAAAGCAGTGCCGTCATTTCCAGAGCAGAAGTGCATGAAGTGGTCAGTAATGTCTTTTTTGCATGAAATGTTTGTTCAAATAGGTGCTGACATTTTTTTGAAAATTCACCATCTCCACTGGTATGTCCGCTTAATACCGATTGCGCAATATAATAAAGTTCTTTTCCCGCCATATATGGCTTATTAAAGGGTATGGTTTCCGTCATTTTTTTCTCCGTTTAGTGCGTGATTTCTTTTTCTTCTTTTTCTTCTTTTTTCTTTTTTTGCTTCTGCTTTTTTTAGACAGTGGAGTAGTGGAGTGACCAACATGGAGCTTAGTGGTTTTATTGTCAGATTCTTTAAATACCCAAAACTTTTGTAAAATAAAAAGTATTAAGGCATTTAGGATAATCATTCCCCCCTGAATTATTTGGTGAGGGAATAGTAATTGGTCTACAAAATAATATAGAGCTAATAAATTGAGAATATAACCTAAGGCATAAGATAATATATACCTAATAAGAGTACCTGAAACAGCACCTTGATGTGAAAAAGTCCACTTTTTATTAAAAACAAAAGTTTGTAATACACCTATAACATAAAGCAGAGTCATTGCCGTTTTATGACCTAAACCATAGGCTGTTAGCCCTAGATAAGCACCATAAAGAATTCCATTTGAGGCTAGGCCAATGACAACATATTTTATAAATTGAATGTGGATCATGACTTAGGCGTGGTTATATGAGCAATGAAATGTTGTGTAAGGCTCTGGAAACCTGAACCCTAAGGCAACGTACAGATTAAATACGGGAATATTATGTGAGGATATACTGGTGCTGACTGTATTGATTGCTTCATTCTGGTGGTGCTTTAACATCGTTTTCCATACCTGTTTTCCTAGCCCTTTACCTTGAAACTTGGGTAACATGCCAGTTAGAGACCAAAGGCAGTGATTAGACTCTGGGTATTCAACTACAAAAAAAGCGATAAGTTCATTATGTAGAGTAAATTTAAGGATTTTTTGCTGCTTTTGTTCGAAGGCATTTTCTAGCCAAAAACGATACCTCTTGTTTGCTAAGTCTGTCTCAATGAGTGGGTCAGTATGAAAGCGTTCATGATGAAAAACTTTCTCGGCTATATTGGCTAATATAGGCATATCTGCTTTTTCAGCTTCGTTTACAGCAATATCTGAAATAGGGAGTTTTAATGACTCGATGTTGTTAATAATAGGGCGGTAATTTAATTCAATAAATTTAAAACGGTTACTTTCAAGAAATATAGCTTCATTTACTTGGCTATGTAGAAGCCGGCAACTAATAAATGTAATTTTATTTTCTAAGCACCATGTTAAAAACAGTTGAAAATCAGCTAGAGCATTTTTAGTGTTATGAATTTCAAATTTAGAAATTTGTGCAACGTTTCTGTTGAAAGTATGACTGTCCCAAGGCACATAAAAAAAATCCATATTTATGTTGTTGGTAGCAATTGATTCTAGTTGAACGTCAAATTTCATTCTGTATCTACTTTGGAAGGCCTAGATACATTAATTGACTCTCTTACTAAATAAGTTGGTCGATTGAGTGATCGAAAATGTATGCGTGCTAGATATTCCCCAAAAATCCCCAAAACAAATAGCTGTGCTCCAGAAAATATAGCTATTATTGATGCAAGAAAAGTAAAGCCGGGAACTGAGGCCCCATAAATAAAATACTGAGCTCCAACCCACGCTAAAATCCCAAATCCAAATAAAGTGAAAAGGACACCCAGTGCACTGGCAAGATGTAATGGCAAAGCAGAAAAGCCAGTCATTAAGTTAAGAGCATGTACAATGAGTTTTTTTAAAGTGTAGTTTGATTCACCTGCAGCACGCGGCGCATGTTTTACTTGGACTGTTGCAAAGTTATTGGTAGCCCAAGTCAAAAGTACATCAATTGAAATATTGGGGTTATTAAAATCTACAAATGCTTCTCTTAGTTGGGTTTTGAAGGCTCTAAAAGCACTGACATTTCTTGCAGTTTTGACTCCCATTGCTCCTTGCAGAGCGCGCTTAGTGACTCTGGAAGCAAAATTCCTAAATAACCCATGTTGCCCTTTATTTGGGTAGCCATAAACAACATCATAGCCTTCAGCCAGTTTATTGATGAGTACTTGTATTTCTGACACGGGGTTTTGTAAATCATCATCCATTGTCAGAAGCATTTCATATTGAGCGGCACGAATTCCACAAAGTAAAGCATTGTGCTGACCATAGTTTTTACTTAACTTTAGTCCCTTAACTCGATTATCATTTTTTGATAACTCTTGGATAATATTCCAGGAGTTATCTTTACCGCAGTCTTCTACAAAAATAATTTCAAAATTGGCAGTGACTTGTTCCATTGCTGGAATTAATTGTTTGTAAAGGTCATTTAACGTTAATTCTGCATTATAAACAGGAATTACAACTGATATAGAATTCATATTTTTTAAATCTTTAAGGTGTATATAATTGTTCACTAATGATTAAAAATGATTTATTTTTCTTCACTTGCTAAATACTCTTTCTCTAATTGCAAAAGGTCGCGTTTGCGAGCTTTAACACGTTTTGCTGGGTTTCCAACGTATACAGACCATTCTTCGGTTGATTTTGTAATCATTGATAGAGCTCCAACTGCAGTGCCTTCAGCTAAAACAACGCCAGGGAAAATTAGCGAGTTTGTTCCAACAATGGAGTGTCTGCCTATGACAATAGCTTTTTTTGCTTCTCGCTTATATTTTTCTGGCACTGTAGGGTTTGTCAGTGTTCTTCCTGTGTAGTCATCGCTTTGAGTGAAAACATGGCATCCGTATGCAAGCCCTGAAAAATCTTCAAATACGATGCCCTTATCACCGCCTGCTACATTGCAGAAAACGGCAATATGTACATTTCTTCCTAGTGATACTTTACCAGAAATGACACAAAAATCATCAATTCGTGAGTTATCTCCAAGTTCAATTTGGCTAGCATTATGGATAGATGCTTTATCACTAATGCGTACATTATGCCCTAAAGTTTTGAAGTGCATTTTTTTTAGTTGTTCATCATTAAGAAATGCCATGATCTTGCTCCTTGAATTATTAAAAAATATCCGATTAGAAAAAAGCTAAGGTGTATAGCCTTTTGTTTTCCATTTTATTTTGTTAGAGGTATTTTTTAGTTAGCTATGATTGTGTGCATATAAATAAGAATGCAATAACCTCCAAGTTTGATTAGTATTTTAACTCCGCAGCTGTGATGAAAAACGTTGTAATCTGCTATAAATCAAGTTGTATTATAAGGCAGGAGGAGCGTAACGTTGTTTGTTATATTTGCTAATATTATGATCTTAGCTTTTTAGGGTTAAAAATTTAATGCCTCGTTTTATTATGTCCGCGTATAAAAGGTGTTTATTGGCATCAGTGCTAGAAAAATATGAGTTTAGCACTTGTGTCTTGAGAATAAAACAGAAGCACTAAAAGAACTTTATAAGCATATAAGGGTATAGCTTATTTCTAGAATAATAAGGCGTAAGGAACGAGAATTTAATAATACCCGAGTCTGACTGATCTTTTGACTCCACAATCGCGTTAGAAAAATAGTTGCGTAGCCTGGCGCCCGTATTTTTAATACGACTATGAAGTTAAAAACCTGTGCCATACTTTTGGGTACTATTAAATCCTCCCCCCTAAGGGGTGAGGATTTAATAGTACCTGAACTCTGCTTTTACCCTGCAGTTAGCTGAGTAAAATAGTTGTGATGCCTGCTATATGCCTATTTTTCAGACAACACAATGATTCCTCTAAACCTTTTTTAACCTTCTTTTAAGTCTTTTTGAATTAGGGTGATATTTTTTAGCTTGTAAGAGTAGCTTTTTCGCAGTGCTCTTTTTGCCTGCTTTAATATAAATATCTGCCAGCAATATATAAGGGTTCAAATAGTTTCTTTTAGCATTAATAGATTTTTCTGCATAACCAATAGCTTCACCTACATTGCCTAGGTCTTTAGAAACTAGCGCTAATCGATAATAAAGATCAGGTAATAAAATAAATTTGGGGTTTTGTATGCTTCTAAGAACATAATTAAAGTTTGACCTTGCGGATTCTAAGTTCCCTTGTCTTTGTCGGCTATTTTCATTTGCATGAAACATATCGACAAGCCCACCGCAATAGTGATGTACATGTATATATTCAGGCCCTAATATTGTCCTCCATTTTGCAAATTCTGGTGCCTCATGGCCATATTGAAAACGAACCTGACACAGTTTAGGTAACATTTTCATTTCTAGTGGCGTTGCATAACTGTTAGTGTATGCTTGTGCAGTATTGATAAAGAAACTTTGCCAAAGAGCTAAAACTAGTACTAAAAATAAGCGCATTGATTTGCCTTGCCCACTTGGGCTATAGGGTGTAACGGTTGGTGAAAAAATTAAGGACAGAGGGTTTTATATCTTTAGAACCACTTTACTCTTTGTGGGAGCGTGTTTTTTTCAAGAAGGCCACTTTCAAGCAGAGTGTTTAATTTTTGTTCATGTATTAACTCTCTATCTTTTACCTGGTATAAAGAACCTTTTTCTGTTTGTAGTTGCCCTAAAGAGCCACCTTGTTCAAATTTATCCATTAAGCTGGCATAGACTGTAGCACTATCTTGTACGGCTCGCCAAAATAAGGTTAGTTCATCATCTGTTGCTTTAATTTCTGGAGATATATGGGCAATTAATTTGCCGGTATCAATACCTTCGTTAATAAAATGTAAAGTGCAGCCAACCTGGTCTGGTTCGCCATTATAAAGCGCCCAAAAAGTACAATCAGCACCTCGGTAATGAGGGGATAGTCCACCATGTAAATTAACAATGCCATGCTTTCCCATTTTGAGAAGTGAACCCTTAATAAGTGAAGTACCAAAGACAGCAATCACATCAGGTTGAGTTTTTTTTGCTAATTTTAGGACATCAGGGTGGTTGATATGCGGAACACCGACAACGAGTTCGGGTTGATCGAGTTGTGCGCTTTGCTCGCCAAAGAAGAAATTTTCTTCTTGATTACCTGTATAGCGTTTTCTGTCTCTAACCCAGCGCCATACTTTTCGGTAAAAGTTAACCGGTTTTAATAACTTAGCCACTTTTTTTAGAGTCCATTGGGTGCCGGTTTCTTGCACAATGGCAATGGGCTTGCCTGCCTTACATAAGGCATTAGCGATATATAGGTGGCGTGGAGAACTGCCACATAAGATAAGAATTGATAAATTTGACATGATTTTAGTTTATTCGCATTATGTGGCTGTTTATTTCTTTACTTCATCAATAATAAGCGCGTCAGCAAAAAATTTGGCAGCCCAATTAGGGTATTCAAACATTGAATAACGCCCCCATATTGGAAAAGAACCTGCAATTGCGCCATCGCTAATACTATTATCGTTTTTAATATGCTGTTTCTGCTTTAAAAAGCTAATGGCTTTATCAATATGTGGCTGAAATTCAGTGTTTTGATTTGCTTGTGCTAGGCGAGACCAAATAATACTGGTTTGAGCAAGTCCTGTTAGGCACACATAGTAAGCTTTTGACTGCCAGTTTTGATCGTAGGTTCCGGCGATTGAACCATCTGTTTTTTGCTGGGATGCTAATGCTTTTGCCGCTTTGGTTGCTGAGTCAATATATTCTTGCCTATTGAGTAAGATGCCACATTCGAGAATGCCTCTGATGGCATAAGCTATTGTGTGTGTAAAAGGTTCTACGTCAGTAGTAAATGCATTATTTTTAAACCAACCACTATCTAGTTGTTGAGTTAATGCCCAGTCGATATTTTTAGTTGCTGCAGCAATGAGCTCTTGGTCATTTGCAAGCAAGCCTGTTTGTAATAATGCCCAAGTAGCACGGGTGTTATAGGTGTGCACGATACCATTATGGGTACTGCGCCGCCAACAACCATCTGCATCTTGTTGTGCCATTAACCATTTTCCCGCATTAACAGCTGCTTCTAAGCACTCGGTACGTTTAAGTTCACTGTAACCGCAATTTAAACCATGCATGATTTGCCCAGTATTAAAAATAACGGGTTGGCTACCAGCTTCACCAAAATGTCCTGGAAAAGAGCCATCTTTATTTTGAATGGATAATTCCCAGTCTAAAATCTTATTGGCACGATCTAAGAGTTCTGGTTTATTTAATATTTCTGCCGCCTCTACGAACGTTTCAACAATGTAACCGCTGGTTTCTGGGTAGCTAGGTAGCCAATTATCTTCAAAGCTCCAGCCAGCAGCTACACCACCACTGTCTGTTTGGCCATCTCGAATATCTTGTGCTCGGCAGAGCCAGTTGATGGTAGAGCTTAGGTGTACCGGGTGCTCATGTTTGACTTGATTCGGGTTGATTAAGTCATTGGCTATTAAACGAATATGCAGTGGCTTCCATATTTTATATCGAAATGGCAAGCTTATGAGTTTTGTTAAAGACATGATGGTGGTGGCTATTTTTTATGATATTGACAATGCTAAATCTTGCTTTGCAAGTATTTTTGCTACTTGAAGTGAAGTGTTGAGTAAAGTAATCATGAGCAATTTTGCATGCAATAAAGAATAATTAAATTATAATTTAAATGGTATTTTTTTAAAAGCTTAAAAATTTGTTGGTAATGCTACATGGCTGACTACATAACGATGTTTGCCAGATTTTTCTGGAAGGATGGCTGCTAATGTATTCACTTCAATATCAATTTTTCCGAGACGTTGCTGTAGTTGTTCAATAATTTGTGGCTCATTGTCGTTCCAAAGTGTATTAGGGACTACTTGCACTTCCATTTCTTGTACAGAATGTTGGATAATCTTGAAGGATTCAACCCCTTCAATGGCACGTAATACGTAAATGACAGCAAGTGCATGTAAGATAGTACCATCTTGCTTAATAATGAAATCAGTTGAGCGACCAACGACTTCCCCAAGGACGTGTAGTCCTCTACCATCTTGACAGACTGCATCAGTCGCCTTAATCATATCGCCAGTTCGGTAGCGAATAAACGGTTGCGCCTGAGAGCATAAGCCTGTAATGACGGCTTCACCTGTTTCGCCTGCTGCTACTGCTTGTCCTTCACTATCCAAAATTTCCAGAATATGACTTTCACTCATGAGCAACATTTGTCCTGAGGGCGTTTCATGAGAGGTGAAGCCTATATCGCGGCTGCCAAATTCGTTGGCAACGGGAACTTGAAAAACCTCTTGAATCAGTTTGCGTTGGTCGAGATATAGTGGCTCCCCCGTGGTAAAAATAACTTTAAGGCTAGGGATATTGATTTTTGCATTAATACTTTGCGCAAATTTGGCTAATAATGCCAAACTACTCGCATAACCATACATACATTTTGGTTGGTATTGCTGAATAGTTTGCAAATATTCTTGCATGGTTGTTGGTGACATATCAAATGCATTGAGCAAGACTTGATTCATAAGTCGGTCTCTAATTTGTTTGATTTTATCGGTTTTAGCTAACTCAACTGGAGCCCCCCAGAGATAGATTTCTTTATCACCAATATCTATCCCCCACCAGCGTCGAGCACGAATTCTACCTGCAGCATCGGAGGCTTGGCGCCATTTGCCAAAATAAAAATTAAGTGGTGTGCCACTTGATCCGCCAGTCGTATATTGATACGCACCACCTGGTACACCTAGCCAAGTCATGTCTGCACCATGTAGTTGAGCATCTTGCTTGATCATGGTGGGGATTTTAGTTAAATCTTTGAGAGTTAGCAGGCTGTGTTCTGATAAGTCCAAGCTGGCTGCTAAAATACGCTCTCTGTGCCAAGGGCAGTGCTTAACTGCTAGATTTAGTAGTTGTTGTAATTTTTTGCGTTGTAATAATTCAACTGCTTCTCGATTTAACCACTGTGATTCTTCTAAATCATTAACGTAGGAAATGGTGGGGCGCTTGAGTAATTTCTCGTGTAATGGAAAATTAATGTTTTTTACAATTGAAGGGTGCATGATTTGTAAGGTAAGTGACTAAGATGCAAAAGTATTAAAATAAGAGCACTCATTAAAGTGTATGTTTTTAAGCATAACTTACTGGCTTACTACTTGAGTTTGGAAGCTGTGTATTGCCGCTATTAATAAAGATACTGCATTAGATTGTTCTAAATCATTAATATTAAAAGGACCTGACTGAGAAGCATATAATAGTGTCATTGGCTTGCTAGCACTAAAAAGAAGCCTCATTGAATCGCCAAGTTGATGAACAATTGGATCTGCTACCAATGAATTGTTATAGAGTAGGGCGTAGGCAACTAATAAAGAGTTGTTGTCTTTTTTGAGAATATGAATGGGTGTATCTGGGTGATCTGGAAAGTAAATAACGCCTAAGCTAGTTAAACTATTGCCATAAGATAGGGCCAACTCAGCATGATGGTAAAGGCGTTTGTGATCATAAGAGCGCGCTGCAAATAAACGAACCTTTTTATAATGATCATTTTGGTAGTCACGTTCAAACCAATCTTCACTACCAAAAATATCCATACCCCATGTTTTATTTCGATTAGAGGGGTGAGAATTAAAATTATTCAGTGTTGTCGATATTTTAGCAACAGATTTACCATCTATGATAGTAGCACCAATATAGCTGTGAATAATGGTAGGGACTAATGCCAAGATGGTGACGATTATCATTGGTATTAAATAGCGGGTGGAGACCATGGTGTTATTCTTCTTCAAGAGGTGGTTGACCTATCCAAAAGATAATAGGTAAGGCAATGACAAAAGTTAATAGACCTGATATTTCATGAGCGGCAGTGGCAAGAACATCTAAACCGAACCAATTAACGAGTAATGTTAATAAGAAGACTCTAATGACATTAACGCCAATAGCAAGTGGAATAGCAATGCATAATATGATTATTCTTCGGATAACACTGGGACAAAAATAAGCCGTTAATATGGCGACAGTAATAGTGGCATATAGTGTAGAGAAACCACTACAGGCATCCGCAACTTGTAAAGAACCATTAGGTATTTCAATTAATGTACCAGAAACAAAGTGGGGGATATTGGTTTGGTTGAGTAGCCATCCAGTACCATCCGTAGCAATATGACGTAACGCTAAATGAACCGACTCTGTAAAAGCGAGTGGAATAGGGAGGGTGAACATGAGCATCGAGAGTGGAAATAAAATAAGCTTGGTGCGCTCGATGCCTAAAAATAATAAAGATAACCCTGGGAGTGCTAAAAAGAATGCCGCTGCTCCTAGTAGTTGGGTATGCATTCCTGTATCTAGCATATGTAGGAATAATGCGGGTAACAGAGCAGCAAATCCCCAAGGTGTAATACTTTGAGGTAGGCTATTGTTATTTTTTAGCTCCTTCCACACTAAGTAGATAACGACGGCGGCGATTAAAATTCCATGGCCATTATGCCAAACCCCCATAGTCCAGCGCTCGAAAAGCCAGGCAATGGTGGGAGCAAAGAGTAATGCTAGTAAGGCAAAAGAGAGCCAAAGTAGTTTGTTGTCCTTGTTTTCAGGATAAATATTCTGATTTTGTATTAGGTTGTCCATAAAAGTACCAATTTGATCAAAAAGTTAGTCGTTTGTTATCATTTTTGTATTGGGTGAGCAAAATAAAGCTAAGCACAAAAGTTTATGCTCATGAAAGCAAGGTGGGAATTATGAAATCTTTGCCTTAAACTTAAGCAATAATCGTAAAAATTTTAGTTAAGGTACGAATATACCGAAGTTAATATTATACCATTATGGAAAAATTATTGCTGCATACGCCAAGAGCAAAGGTTTACATGCTCAGACTGAAATAAAGCTGAGTTAGGTGAAGTGCACGGAGTAGGGCTCATTACCCACAGGCCTACTTTAGGTGTTAAATTTGTACCCTCATTATCGTATGACGCATCAGTACAGAATGAAACAGGTTCAATGCCTGAATAATTGATATTAGACTGGCATGAACCTTCATTAGGTGAGAAGTCTTGAAAAAAATTCGTAACTTGCATTTTTCTAGGGGCTAAGTACCGAAAAATAGCTATATATTCATCATATTCAGGGTTGTTATCTTTATTCCAAAAGATAAGGTTTCTACTAGTATTCTGATATAGCAGTTTGCTAACAATATCTAGTTCTTCTAAGGGGAAGTATTTTCGTTGGAAGTTTGGGGTTGATAAATATTGCTGTACATATTGTAGTCGCCAACCACCAGGTAGTTTACGTAGCATTTTGTATGACTCAGCTTGAGAGATGGCAATTAATGTTATAGATATAAATGCCAATAGATACAAAGTAGTTTGTTTTTGTTTGGGGGGTATTTTATTTGACTCTAGGAGTGTGGCCCACCCATAAGTAGATGCGATCATTAATGGCAGCATAATGAGGGCTAATATTCTAACTTGAATGATGTAATCGTTTATTAACGTATCTATATAGGGAAGGATTATTAAAAAAAACCAAGTGAATGTGAACCAGAAAAGGGATTTTTTAATATTATAAAATGCAGATATGACCCAGCCAATTAAAAGCAGCCCTGCCGCTACAAATAGTTGTGGAAGAGCGGGGTAACCGCCTAGGTTTAAATTACCATCTTTTAAACTATCAGCAAACCTTATGAGGTTGATAGGGTTGGCTAATGGGTAAAAATAAATTGCATAACTGATATAGCAGCTTGCTGCAATGAAAGCACTAACAAAAAATACCTGCCACCTTACCTTTTCGTCAGATTTTTGAATATTTAAAAAAAAGTAGAAACTGATAATAAAAGTAACATAAATCCAGATTGCATCCATTTTTATAAAATAGAGGCAAAAAGCAAGCAAGCCACTTAAAATGGCATAAAAAATATTTTGCTTTGTGTAGGCATTAACAAATGAGAGGAGGCAAGCTGAAGCGAAAAAAATGGCAGGTGCCTCGCTTATTAAATTACCACTTAAATAGCGAAAAATATCAGATGTTATATAGAGTGCTCCTGAAATTAGTCCGCCTAACAGGATACTTTTAGAGGATAGATTTTTTTCAAAAATAACAATTATTTTCTGACTAAGTATGACGCTAAAAATAACCCCGCAAGTGAGCAGGAATGTATACAGCCAAGACATGACTTTTATGGATAAGATGGTTGAACCAAAAAAGAAAGTAATTAAGCCTAATAAAGTAGAAGTACCTAAACGAGTAAAAGCCCAGTATTGAGACTCAGCAGTCCCAGCTAATGCGCTAATTTGTTCAGCATTTAATGAATATGAATCTAGGAGTGCAGTTATATATTTTGCTCGAAAAAGATATAGAGGGGCATCCCAGTGCACATCTTGTAAAGCCCCTTTCAAGGAAAAAACAGCAGAAATGAAGAGTGCAATAACAACAAATGAAAAAAATGGATGGTTAGAAAATTGAGAGTATGTTTTTTTTAGCATCTTAATTAAGTATATACCTTGATGGCCTTGGGTAGAAGCAATATGGTTTTAGAGTATTTAGGAGCGTGCTGGTAATAAATTCAACAACTAAGTTTAGACTTTTTGTTTATTTTTCGCGTTGTAAAAAAGTTGCGTAGCCTGCTATGCTTCGGTGTTTCTAGAATGACTGTGTCGCCAAAGCTGTGTGCCATACTTTTGGGTACTATTAAATTCTTCATTTCTAAGCCATGATGTTAGTCATTGGCACTCAGTATGTCAATGGTATGATAGTCTAGGTAACTATAAATAATAGTATAAAGGATGGATGACGGTAGTGAATTTTATTAGGTGTGAGGAATTTGTGTGGCGGTATCGCCGCTTTATTTCGGTTTTAATAGTTGTTGCAGTTATTCAGGTTTTTGAATTTCTGTTACTACATTATAAATATAATATTTTTACAGGCGGTTTCTTACAGCCATATTCTTATCTGAGCATTTTTGATCGTGTGGTCTTTATCGGTTTTTCACTGTGGTTTGATATTGTCTTTTTTGGTGTTATTGCTGTTATCTGGTTTTTTATTGTTGATCGTTTAGATAAGCACGGAATTTATATTTATTACATCTTCTCGGTGTTAACCATGCTGGTTATGGGGGGCTGGCTCGGGTTTAAGTTTAAGGTGTTGTCGTATTTTAATGACACGGTAAACTTTTTGATTTTACAAAACCTAGGTGGGGGGAGCTTAAAGGATGCGTTACTTTATGCGGGTAGTGAAATTGCTTTTTTTGTTGCGCTTGCAAGCATGCTAATTGCTTTTTTTATTCTGAGTTCAAAATTTTTGACTCGCTTTAATTATGTCAATGAATTTCCTATTTATAAACGACAGCAAGCTATTATATTGTATGGGTTAATATTTGCTTTGCTGTTAACGCCATTTGTCACAAGGTTTGTTTCGGTAAACCCTTTGTTATTGTATGGTATGCAGAAAAAAACATCTTTTCACCTCGTTAGTAAAGCTTTAGATACGTTATCAGATGTTGATTTTGATGGATTTGGTAGTTTTTCATTTCCACATGACCCAGAAATTTTTAATGCTCAGGTGTTTCCGGGGGCTTTGGATATCCCTGGGAATGGAGTTGATGAAGATGGCTTTTTGGGGGATGCATACGAACCAGTAGTTGCAGTGGATAGTTTTGCTAAAATCAAATCGAAAAAGGGCAAGCATATCATTCTTATAGTACTAGAAAGTGCGCGTGCTGATTTACTAGAGCAAAAGCTTGATGGCCAATATGTGGCACCGATGCTTAGAAAAATAGCAGAGTCTGGTACTGTTATAAAGAATGCTTATAGTCATACAGGTTATACGACTACTTCTTTAAAAGCGATATTTAATAGAAATTTAATAGGTCAGAATAGTGATAATTTATTAGGTTTTTTGCAAAGGTCTGGTTATCAGGTTTCCATTATTTCAGGTCAGGATGAATCATTTGGTGATGTTGCCAATTTAGTAGGCATGAAAGCCAAAGGTGTTGATTACTTTGATGCACGTACGGCGATAGAAGATCGAGTTTACAGTAGTAAAGATTCTGGTAGCTTAAGATTGAGTGAAGAGCGTGTTATTGAGCAATTTAATTTACGTATCGGGCAATTAGATTTTAGCCAGCCTCAATTTATTTACCTCAATTTTCAAGCAGCGCATTTTCCGTATTCTCACCCACAAATGACCAAACGTATTACGGAAACATTTATTCCTCGTTCTAAAATAAATATAGAAAATAAAAATGAGGTGACTAAAACATATTGGAATGCTATTGCAAATGCCGACTGGGCAACTGGTCAAGTGTGGGAGCAGCTAAAAAGTCTGGGGGTTTTAGAAGATAGTCTTGTGGTTATACTGGGTGATCATGGCGAATCTCTATTTGATGATGGTTTTTTAGGGCATGGACATGCTATTAATGACTCGCAAACCAGAATACCATTAATTTTAAATACCACTGACATTACGATAACTGAAGCGATGGGGCAAGTTGATGTGGCTGAATTAGCTGTGCGAAGTGCATTAGGGTTAAAAAATGCTTGGGTTAATTCTGATAAAACAGTTTTTCAGTTAGTGGGTAGTTTAGATCGGCCTTTATTAATTGCACATGTAAGAAATAGTGGAGCAAGGACCATTTTTGATTTTCGTACCGAACAGGTTTTTTTTAGTGAAGATAATGTGTGGAAAGCCTTTGAAGAAGCATTGGCTGATAAGCAATATCGCGAACGTACTGAAAAGTTAATCAGGGATTGGGAAAGTTTGAGGTGGCAGGCACATTTGGAACGCAGCAAGCAGCAAAAACATTAAAAGACATTTAGTTTATTTTGGTGCAAACGAGGATTTAATAATACCCGCAAGTATGATGCAGTATTTTGGCTTCACAGTCGTATTAGAAGCACGGGTGCATAGCAGGCGACGCAATTGTTTTTCTGGTGTGGCTGTGAAGTCAAAAGGCAAGTCAGGCTCGGGTATTATTGAACTCTCATTTCTTACAATGTTGATAAAAATATAAAGGTACTCTGTGCCTCTTTATACTTTATTTTATTGCGGTTTTTGCATTGCAAATAGAAAAAATGACTGCTTTATAAAGGGCATTAAATAATTTTACATGCTTTATCAAAATGTAAGCTAGCTTACACAGAGAAAAGATGATAAAAATAATATTCTAAAGAAGCGTTTTTTGTGCCTTTATTAAGGTAAAAGCTCGGTAATCGGAGGAATATAATGGATAGTATGATGGAGAGACTAATTGGCTTTCCAACGGTAGTGTATACCGTCCCCCTTGTTATTTGCCTGATATTTTGGCTAATCAGTGCGTTGGCTCAGTTTGATATTGATTTTCTAGATATTGATGCTGGTGCTGAAACAGGCGCAGCTAATATATTGGTTGCTTTGGGGTTTACTGGCGTGCCACTCACTTTATCATTTAGTCTATTATTCTTTTTTGCATGGGCACTATCCCTCAGTTGCGCAACTTGGGTACTGCCCTTGGTGCCAAGTGGTTTGTTTTTTTATCTAGCGAGTAGTGTGGTCTTACTACTTAGTTTCCTGCTTTCTGTTTGGTGGACAGGGTTGTTCGTGCAGCCTTTAAGTTACTTATTTATCGTACATGAAGCACCGAGTAATCATTCGATTACTGGAAAACCTTGCATTATTACTTCACTATCGGTTGATGCTGGCTTTGGGCAGGCAAAAGTAGAAGATGGTGGTGCTGGTTTAATCATTTCTGTGCGAGCACCAGAGGGTAATGTCTTTACTAAAGGCGATAAAGCTTTAGTCTATGATTATGATGCAGCTCAAAATCTATATCACATATCTAAATTGGATTAGGAGCGTGCATGGAATAACATCTAGAAATTATAACGCAGGATTTTTGCATCAGCAGGGATGACCTCATGAGGCGCATAGTTATTCTACGCAACGAGTGAGATCAGCCCTGCTGGTGTAAAAAGACCAGTTAGAAATCGGGAGTTTATTTCATGCACGCTCCTTAATTAAGGAGAACATTAATGGAAACACTTATCTTAATTATCGCAGTATTTGTAACACTTGTTATTGTTGCATTGGTTGTATTTGCCTCCATGTATCGCAAAGTGGATCAAGGGCGAGCGATGATTGTCAATACCATGCGCGCTGAACCTAAAGTGACCTTTACTGGCAGTATGGTGATCCCAGTATTACATCGTCTAGAAAAAATGGATATTTCCTTAAAAACCATTGAGATTAACCGGCGCAGTAGTGAGGGGTTAATTTGTAAGGATAATATTCGCGCCGATATAGTGGTAACTTTCTTTGTCAGAGTTAATAAAACTCGGGAAGATGTGTTGAAGGTCGCACAAGCCATTGGTTGTGAACGTGCATCTGATCAAGAAACTGTTGAAGAATTATTTAATGCCAAGTTTTCAGAAGCCTTGAAAACAGTGGGCAAACAAATGGAATTTGAAGACTTGTATCGTGAGCGTAATCATTTTCGTGATGAAATCATTCAGGTGATTGGTGATGATTTGAATGGCTATGTATTGGAAGATGCCGCTATTGATTACTTGGAGCAAACACCGATGACGCACCTGGATGAAGATAATATTCTGGATGCACAAGGGATTCGTAAAATTACCGAGCTGACCTCTATACAGCATGTGCATACTAATGAATTGCTGCGCGATGAACAAATGCGTATTAAGAAAAAGGATGTTGAAACCAAAGAAATGATTTTGGAGTTGGAACGTCAACAAGCAGAAGCAGAAGCCAAACAAAAAAGAGAAATAGACTCGGTACAAGCACGCGAACAATCAGAGGCGGAGCGTGTTAAAGCAGACGAATTCACTAAAGAAGAGCAGGCGCGTATTGTTTCTGAGCAGACATTAGGTATCGATAATGAAAATAAGCAACGTGAGATTGAAGTCGCGGGTAAAAATCGTGAGCGTGCAGTCGTTATTGAAACTGAAAAAGTAGAACGTGTGCGGCAATTGGAAGTCATTGATCGTGAGAAAGAAGTTGAATTACAGCGCATTGCGAAAGAAAAGGCACTAGAAGAGCAAAAGAAAGAAATTGCGGATGTGATTCGTTTACGTATTGCTGTGGAAAAGCATGTTGCGGAAGAAGAAGAAAATATTAAAGAGTTACGGGTTGTTTCTGAGGCAGATCGTAACCGGCAGGCAATAGTGATTGCAGCTGAAGCAGAGGCACAGGAAGGCTTGGTGAAAGACATTAAAGCGGCAGAAGCTGCTGAACAAAGTGCACAATTTCGAGCTAGAGAAACTTTGGTTATTGCTGACGCTGATTTTGAAGCGGCCGAAAAACAGGCGCAAGCTAAAATACGTTTGGCGGAAGGTATCCAAGCAGAGCAGGCAGCAGCAGGGTTGGCAGAGGCTAAGGTATTGCGTGAGCACATGAGTGCGCAGGCACAGGGTGATGAAGCACAAGGTATGGCACAAGTGCGGGTTAAAAATGCCGATGCCGACTCTGAAGAAAAACAAGCAATGGTTGATGTGAAAGTTAAAATTGCAGGTGCAGAAGCAATAGAGCTACATGGAAAGGCAGAAGCAGAAGCGATTCGCCAGCATTATCAAGCTGAAGCAGATGGTTTGGCTGAAAAATTTACTGCGATGGCCAATATGGATGAAAAGACTCGTACCCATGAAGAATTTAGATTGGAAATGGATAATAGCCATAATGAAACCTTAGCTGCTATTGAAGCAGGGCGTGAGGCAGCGACTCTGAATGCCGAGGTCTTTGCGGCGGCTGTTAAGCAGGCTAATATTGATATCGTCGGGGGGGATGGTGAGTTTTTTCAACGTTATATGCAGGCTTTGTCGGTCGGTAAATCAATTGATGGTGTGGTGACCAAAAGTGAGTTATTACAGACAACCTTAGGCGATCATTTGAATGGTAAGCAGAACTTGATTGCTGACTTTAAAGATATTGCCAAGAATATCGGTACAGATGATTTGCAAAATCTGACAGTGTCAGCGTTTTTGAGTAAGTTGATTAGTCAGGGTAGTGATGCGGACAAGGCTAAAGTTCGGGGGTTGTTAGAGTCATTATCTAAGTAAAGCTAGGATGTTTAATGAACCCTCATGTTGTTGGTGTTGAAGTAAAACAAGAGTACATTTTAAAATTAGCTTTTGCAAATAAGGAAGTTAGGTTATTTGATGCTAGCTCTTTTCTGGATAAAGGCACCTTCAACGAATTAAAAGATATTAATTACTTTAAACAAGTCAAGGTAGCTTTTGGTGCCATTGAATGGCGCCACGAACAAGGTTTTAGTAAAGACACTCTTTATTTATTGAGTACTCCTTTAGAAAGCTAAGATGATGGGTTTTACTTGCATTCTACCTATCCTGTGAATCAATTAAAGAGAGTCGTATGACCACAGAATCCGAAAATTCTGATATCCAACAAGCGGTTGCTGAAGGGGGGGCTTATGATGTGATTCGTAAGCGTCTCGAACAGCAAGGTGAGCAATTACAAGCAAAAATCAATCGTCTGAATCAAAAGCGTCTTGAGGAGTTTGGGCAGACCGATTTAGGTGTTATTGGTCGGGTGCGCGTGCGTACTGATAATAATTGCGTACCTCGAGATATTGTCAGGGTAGGGCGAAAGCTTGTTCTATTTGGCTATAACGTGTTTATCGGTTTAAAAAAAGAAACCAGTATCAATGATGTTTTTAATTTATACCAACTGGTAGAAACTAAAGAAGGCTTTGAGGTTGAACCGTTTAATCAAAAGGGTAGTTTTCTCCACGAAGCAAAATTTGTTAACGATTTTACTGAACTCTATCAATACTATAAACAGGCGCGACTCTTATCGTTGCAGGTCGCTAATGAACGTTTACTGGCTGTTTTTCAGATTGGTAAAAAATTAACAGATATTCGGGTATTCCGCTGGCAAATCACCAAAGATCAAGTTAATTATATTGATAATCGTGGTGATCGTGATTTAACACCGCCACCGCAATATGACTTTGAGTGGATTGCCGCTGTGCGCGATGATCATATATTAGGAAGTCACCCGCATATTAGTATTTTGGATAAAGTATTTGTCGAAACTATTAATGGCGATTTAACGGTAAAAGTTGAAGACAATACTGAAGATGGTTTAGGTATTTACCGTGAAGAAGTTGAAGATCAGCATCAATCTTTAGCCGATGCTGAAATCTACTATGCTGCGCTTGGTGGACTGGTTTTATTAAAAATACGTCCCTATCGTGAACAACAGTTTCGTTATTTGGTATTCAATACCCGTACCCAAAAAGTGAATCGAATTGATGCCATTGGTCAGTCTTGCGTACAGTTACCTGACGATCATGGTTTGGTGTTTCCTGGCGGTTATTATCTACAAAATGGCGACAATAAGGTTTTTGATAATACGCCGGCGGACTTAAGTTTCTCCCGTATGGTGCGCTCTCCTAATGGCGAGGATGTGCTTTATGTTTTTTATGCGGTGGAAGCAGGGATTAGTGCGATATTTTCCTATAATATCATTGAGAAAAAGCTACAAAACCCTATTATTGCTCACGGTAGCAGTTTATTTCACGATGGTCATATGCTGGTATTTCGTGCGCAAGACGAAGAGCCTAGTCGTATTCACCCAATGCAAGTATGGGAAACCCCTTATTACCATGCTGAGTATCAGCAGCAGGCAACTAGCCAATCTTTTTTTGCAAAAATCGGTAATTCCGAGTTAGTTAAAGGCATATCTGATAGTTTCAGTTTAGTACAAAGTATCAATAGTCAGCAGGTTAGTAACGCACATTATGAAGACTTAATTGCTGCAGGCCAACGCATGTTTGATGCTTATCATTGGCTAGCTGCGGAAGAAGTTGAAGCTATTGCTCCCGACATTCATACGATCTGCAGCACGGCAGAGCTGGTATTGGACGAGTTTGAAAAAGTAAGTAGTATCCGCAAACAAGCCGATATTGCTTTACAAGAGGCATCAACTCGTCAGCAACAAATTATTAATGACTTGTATGTGGATAGCTGGAATAAACCGCAGGAATTTGTTGATGGTTTAAGCCTATTACGCCAACAGCTAGGTCATTTAACCACCATAAAGTCATTACGTTATATTGATGTGGCTGCTATTGAAGCTTTGCAGCAAAATATTGATAATGAATTAGATAAGTTAGGTCAGGCAACTGTTATATTTCTCAATTCTGAGACGGCACTCAAAAGTTATCATGACAATATTTCAGGCTGTTTAAAGCAGTTGGTCAAAAGCCAGTCTAGCATCGATATTGAGCCCATTACTGCTGAATTGGAGCAGATGAGTGCTGCTTTAGATATTTTAAATGAAACCTTAGCAGGTTTGAAAGTACATGATACTCAGGTACGTACCGCTATTTTACAGGCCTTATCAGAGTTGTATGGCAAGCTTAACCAAGCTAAGGCTGAAACGCGTCATAAAAATAAAAGTTTTCGTTCCGATGAAGCGGTGGCAGAATTTGCGGCACAATTTAAATTGTTTGCGCAAAGTATTAGTAGTGCTTTGGAGGCAGTAGAAACGCCGCAACAATGTGATGATCAGTTATCGCGGTTATTAACCCAACTGGAAGAGTTGGAAAGTCGTTTTGCTGATTTTGATGAGTTTCTTAATGATATAGTGCAACAGCGCGAACAGTTATTTGAAGCATTTCAAACCCGTAAGCAAAGCTTATTGGATGAGCGCCAACGCCGTAGCCAAAATATTGTTAGTGCGATAAAGCGCATTTTGGAAAGTGTGCAACGTCGCAGTCAGAGCTTTAGTGAAGCAGATGCTTTAAATACCTATTTTGCATCTGACAATATGATCTTGAAACTGCAGCAAATGATTGTACAGTTACAGGATTTAGAAGCGAGTGTGCAGGCGGATGATGCTGCTGCCAAATTGAAGGCCATTAAGGAACAGGCTATTCGTTCTTTACGTGATCAGCAGGATATTTTTGAGGACGGTGGTAAGGTCATCAAGTTGGGTAAACACCGATTTAGTGTCAATACCCAAGCTTTAGATTTAACCTTAATTAATCGACAAGGTAAGCTAGTTTGGTATTTAATTGGTACGGATTATTACCAAGATGCTGAAAGTGTGGAGCTGGATGCATTACATGCATATTGGTCGCAAAGCCTGATTTCGGAAACAACGGAAGTTTATCGTAGTGAGTATTTGGCGGCCTCTATTATTTATACGGCTGAACAAGGTCAAGAAAATCTGAGCGTTACCAAGCTTAAAGCTGCTGTAGCGCAAGAAGGTGAGTTACTGCAGTTGGTACGCAACTATGCTAATGCGCGTTTTCAAGAAGGTTATGAGAAAGGTATTCATGATGTGGATGCCTATACTATTTTAAAGCAACTATTGCCGCTACGCCAAACAGTAGGTTTATTGCATTACCCACCTGAACAGCGTGCTCTGGCCATTGCTTTTTGGAGTTTTGCAGGGCACGGTAGTGAGCAAAAACAAAACTGGCAACGGCAAGCACAAAGTGGGCTACAGTTGCAGCAGTCTTTGTCTAGTGGTTTGGCAATAGATACTTTAGTGCAAGAACTAACTACTGCAATTCAGGCATTTTTGTTAGAGCAACCTATACTGCAAACCGATGTGGTTACCAGTGCTGAATATTTAAGTGCTGAACTAGCGCACATTACGCCACAGTTTTTGACCAGTCAGCCTGCGCAATTATTGGCTGAGAAATTATGGGCACATTTAGAAAAAATAGGGCATCGGGCTGAGTTTGAGCAAACTTTGCAACAAGCTGAAGGTCAAAGTTTATTGCAATATCAGTTGACTGCCGCATGGATGCAAGGATTGGTTAAGCATTTGCAACGTGCAGAGTGGCAGCGCTTTATTCCTGAAGCGGTTCTACTGGTTATTGCGCCAGATACTCTTGCTCGTCAGCATAGCACCGTAAACTTAGATTTTGTCACTGCGCAATTAAATGGTGAACACCCACGTATTCAAGAGCGCAAACTGGCTTTAAGTATCGATGAGTTTGGGCAGCGTTTAAAGCAGCACCGGGAAGTTGTTTGTGCAGGTTTTCAGCAATACCAAAGTCTGCGCCAGACTTTGATTGCTCAGCAACGTGCTGGTTTGAGTCTGGAAAGTTTTCAAGCGCACCCCTTAACTTCATTTGTGCGTAATCAACTTATTAATGAAGTGTATTTACCCATTATTGGTGAGAATCTTGCCAAGCAAATGGGAACTATTGGTAAAAATAAGCGTACTGATTTGATGGGGCTTTTGTTATTAATATCGCCCCCTGGCTATGGTAAGACTACCTTAATGGAATATGTGGCTAACCGGCTAGGCTTGGTGTTTATGAAAATCAATTGTCCTGCACTAGGCCATCAAGTGTATTCATTAGATCCTGAGCAAGCACCTAATGCCACTGCCGCACAAGAATTAGAAAAGCTAAACCTGGGCTTGGAAATGGGCAGTAATGTTATGTTGTATCTAGATGATATTCAACATACTCACCCTGAATTTTTACAAAAATTTATTTCCTTGTGTGATGGTTCGCGACGTATTGAAGGAGTTTGGCAAGGGCAAACCAAAACGTATGATATGCGTGGTAAGAAATTCTGCGTGGTCATGGCAGGTAACCCGTACACTGAATCAGGCGAAGCGTTTAAAATTCCAGATATGTTGGCTAACCGTGCCGATATTTATAATCTGGGGGATGTGCTTTCGGGGAATGATAAGGTGTTTGCACAAAGTTATTTAGAAAATAGCCTTACTTCGAATCCTGTTTTGCAGCCATTAGCGACTCGGCCAATGGAAGATGTGTACCATTTTATTCGTTTGGCCACTGGTGAAAATATTTCTGAAAATGAGTTACAACATAGCTACGTTACTTCGGAAATTAATGAAATTGTCGCTATCTTTGCCAATATGATTAAAGTGCGTGATGTTATCTTGGCGGTCAATCAACAATATATTTTATCAGCTGCGCAAGATGATCGGTATCGTACCGAACCGCCTTTTAAGCTGCAAGGCAGTTATCGTAATATGAATAAAATGGTGGAGAAGATTACTGCCATTTTGAATGAGCAAGAATTGCAAGCTTTGATAAGTGATCATTATGTCGGTGAGGCACAAACCTTGACTAAAGGGGCTGAAGAGAACTTGCTTAAATTAAAAGACTTACGGCAAGTATTATCCAAAACTGAACAGCAGCGCTGGGATGCGATCAAAAATGAGTATGCGCGCTTAAATCGCTTGGGTGATGAGAATGACCCAACTCAGCAGGTGGTCAATCAACTATCTTATATTGCAGAAAAATTGCATGGTATTAGTGAGCATGTGTCTGGTTCGGCTCCATTGACTGAATTAAGTCAAGAAGTTGCCACTTTATGCGAGCAGTTGGCTAACAAGAAAGTCAATATTGAGGTGATTAATCAACCAGTGCCAGGTGTAGAAAAAGTGATGCAGACTCTGGCCGAATTATTCGAAGTGTCTTTTCTGCCCGTGTTTTCTGCAATGGAGCATAAGATTAAGATGGAGCATGATACTTGGCAACGCGTTAAAGAGTTGTCGGCAGAATTTAAGGCGTTAAGAGTACAGGATAAGCCACTTTAAAGTAAGCTTCGCTGGGTAGGCTTAAGGATAAAAGAAATTATAAAACTCTAATTCTTGCTTAATACGAGGTATAATAAAAGAATTGTTGAAAATAATTATAAAAACAGGATTGGGAATGCAAACACAGTCGAGTTATGATCGCGAAGAATTATTAGAATCTGGTAATAATGGTTTATTTGGACCAGGAAATGCCAAACTACCATTACCAAATATGTTGATGATAGATCGAATTACGCATATCTCTGGTGAGGGTGGTGAGTTTGATAAAGGTGAGGTGATTGCTGAACTAGATATTAACCCTGATTTATGGTTTTTTGATTGTCACTTTGCTGGTGATCCAGTGATGCCGGGTTGTTTGGGGCTGGATGCAATGTGGCAAATTGTCGGTTTTTATTTAGGATGGAAAGGTGGTGCTGGTAAAGGCAGAGCTTTAGGGGTTGGTGAAGTAAAGTTTACTGGCCAAGTTTTACCCACTGCAAAAAAAGTTATTTACCGTGTGCAATTAAAGCGTGTCATTATGCGTAGATTGGTCATGGGAATTGCCGATGCAACAATGGAAGTTGATGGTAAAGTAATTTACACCGCAAATGATTTGCGCGTGGGCTTATTTACAAATACAACAGACTTCTAAGAGGCGAGTTATGAAAAGAATAGTTATAACAGGGCTAGGAATTGTTTCTAGTATTGGAAATAACAGTGAAGAAGTTCTTGCATCATTACAGGAAGGACGTTCTGGCATTAGCTTTGCTGAAGATTATAAAGAATTAGGTTTTCGTAGTCATGTGCGTGGCGCAATTGATATTAATCTTGATGATTTTATCGACCGTAAAGTTAAGCGCTTTATGGGAGATGGTGCTGCATTCAACTATATTGCCATGCAGCAAGCGATTACCGATGCTGGTTTGGAAGAAAACGAAGTATCCAATGTGCGTACAGGTTTGATTATGGGCTCAGGCGGTCCGTCGACATCTAACTTAGTGGCGGCAGCTGATATTTTACGTGAAAAAGGTTTGAAAAGAGTGGGGCCCTATATGGTGCCGCGGACTATGTCGAGTACCAATATTGCATGTTTGGCAACACCTTTTAAAATTAAAGGCATTAATTACTCAATTACTTCTGCTTGTGCAACCAGTGCGCATTGTATTGGTAATGCCATGGAGCAAATCCAGTTAGGCAAGCAAGATGTCGTGTTTGCTGGTGGCGGTGAAGAAGTGCATTGGACTATGTCGGTATTATTTGATGCGATGGGAGCCATGTCATCAAAATATAATGACACCCCAGAAACGGCTTCACGTGCTTATGATTTAACACGTGATGGTTTTGTTATCTCTGGCGGTGGTGGTGTGCTGGTTCTGGAAGAGCTTGAACATGCTAAAGCTCGTGGTGCTAAAATTTATGCTGAAATAACGGGTTATGGTGCGACTTCTGATGGCTATGATATGGTGCAGCCATCTGGAGAAGGTGCAGTACGCTGTATGCAGCAAGCCATGGCAACGACTGATGGTAAAGTAGACTATGTCAATGCGCATGGGACTAGTACTCCAGTTGGTGATGAGCGTGAATTAGGTGCATTACGTGAAGTATTCAGTCCTGAAGATATGCCTTTTATCACTTCGACTAAATCTTTAACAGGTCACGCCTTAGGAGCTGCAGGTGTTAATGAAGCGATTTATTCTATTTTGATGATGAAGAATAACTTTATTAGTGCTTCTGCCAATATTACACAGCTTGATCCTATTGCTGAAGGTATGCCGATTGTTGCAGAACGTAAAGATAATGTAACTTTAGATACCTTAATGTCTAACAGTTTTGGTTTTGGTGGTACGAATGCCAGTCTGATCTTTCAGCGTTATAACGGCTAGTTTAACGAAAATAAGCGACACACATACAAGAGCGGAAAAGTGCTGTGATCACAGTGCTTTTTCGCTTTTTGCGTTTTATAAGTAGTAAAGATTTATATGATTCCCAGCTCTAAGCATTATTTCTACCATTTTTCGACCAGTGCCTTTTCCTTATAATTGTTACAAAACATGTTGAATACCAAAAAAGATCGAACTGAACTCAATAAACTACACAAACGTTTACGTAGAAATGTAGGCAGTGCCATAGCTGATTTTAATATGATTGAGGACGGCGATAAAGTGATGGTTTGTTTGTCAGGTGGCAAAGATTCCTATACTTTATTAGATATTCTTATGCATATGCAAAAAACGGCGCCGATAAAGTTTGATATTTTGGCAGTTAACTTAGACCAAAAACAGCCAGGTTTTCCTGAACATGTTTTACCAAAGTATTTAACTGAATTGGAAGTGCCGTTTCATATTATTGAAAATGATACCTATAGCGTGGTAAAGCGAGTAATACCAGAGGGGAAAACGACTTGTAGTTTATGTTCGCGTTTGCGGCGTGGTTCTTTGTATGGCTATGCAAAACAACATGGTGTAACTAAAATTGCCTTGGGCCACCATCGTGATGACATTTTAGAGACCTTTTTTCTCAATATTTTTTATGCTGGTAAATTAAAGGCAATGCCGCCTAAATTACTCAGTGATGATGGTAATAATATCGTAATCCGTCCACTTGCATATTGCAAAGAAAAAGATATAGAAAAATATGCCGAGTTTAAAGAGTTTCCTATTATTCCTTGCAATTTATGTGGTTCACAAGAGAACCTACAACGACAAGTAATGAAAAAAATGCTAGAAAACTGGGATAAAAATACCCCAGGACGTTTAGAAAGCATATTTTCCAGTTTGCAGAATATAGCCCCTTCACAACTAGCGGATAAGCAGTTATTTGATTTTTCTGGACTACAGCTAGGTAATCTGGCTGATTTGGGTGTAGACTTCGATACTGATAATGCTGGCTTGGATATATTGACAAAATAGTTTTAATTTTTGCACTATCCTTTAAGCAAAGGTGGAGTATTAAATATAGATGAAAATATTAATTGTAGATGACAGTAAAGCAATACGCTTATTAGTTGCTCAGTGCGTTAGTCCATTTGGGCATGAGGTTGTTCATAAAGATACTGGGGAAGGTGCAGTTGAATATGTGCAGGATAATTCTGTAGATATAGCGCTAATGGATGTGGAAATGCCTGGAATTAATGGTTTTGAAGCCACTCAGCAGATAAGAAAGGTAAAAGGTGAGGATGGCTGGTTCCCGATCATTTTTTTAACGACTAAAGATGATGATGATTCATATACACAAGGGTTTTTAGCGGGAGGTGATGCTTATTTACCTAAGCCTATCAATCCATTGCGCTTACAGTTGCAGATTTCTGCAATGGAACGTATTTATCATACGCGGAAGAAGCTTAAAGAGGCGCAGCTAGAATTAATAGAAGCTAATAAGGCTTTATTGCATCTATCTATGTTTGACAAGCTTACAGGTTTAGCCAATCGGCGTAATTTTGATGACACTTTAGAAAAAGAATATAAATTAGCTAAACGTGAGAAGAACCCTTTAACTGTCATTATTTGTGATATTGATTTTTTTAAAATTTATAATGACTCCTATGGGCACCAAGTTGGGGATGACTGTCTTGAGTCCGTAGGCGAGTGTCTTAGTCAGGTGGTTGGTCGACCGACCGATTTGGCTTGTCGTTATGGAGGTGAAGAGTTTACCTTTATTTTGCCAAATACTAATTTACAAGGCGGTAGTGCTTTTGCTGAAAAGGTTAGGCAGGAGATTGAGGCTCTTGCGATTGAGCATGATGGCTCAAAAGTAGCACCGCATATTACTTTAAGCTTGGGTGTCGCAACTTATAATGGTCAATATAAAAGTGGTGATGAAATTACTAAAGCCGCTGATGATGCGCTATACCGAGCCAAAGAAAGTGGCAGAAACAAGTATGAGACAGCTTAGTGCCTGCAACATATTTAGCTAAAGATTTTATCCAAACTAAAGAGGGTTTAATTTTTGCCGTGGTTGCCCAAGAAATAGAGCAAGGCAAAGTACTTTGTTTTTTACGCTATGTTTTAAAAGGCGAATCTTGGCAAAAACTTGATACAGCAGTAGCTAACCAATTATTGTCCGAGCAATATCCGCAGTATTTATTCTATTCTAAGCAAAAATCTGCACATTTGCATGCGGTAGATATTCAAGCTATTGTCATACATCATCAGCCTAAACAGCGTTTACAGGTACTGCTTATAAAGCAGAACCCTGATGCGGTTGAGCAAGATCTGCTTAACTTATGTCATTTATTACGTATGGCGGGAATAGAGTTACATGATATAGGCGTTACTGGCTCACTATTAATTGGAGCACAAAATCCAAGTTCGGACATTGATTTAGTTGTGTATGACAGAAAAAAATTTCATTGTTTTAGAGAAATTATTGCACAACTGATATTAGAAGATAAATTACAGTCATTAGATACTGCTGCATGGCTAGATTCCTATAATCGGCGGCAATGCGACTTAAGTTATGCTGATTATGTCTGGCATGAGCAACGTAAATATAATAAAGCCTTAATTAATGGGCGTAAATTTGATTTAAATTTATTGGTAGTACAAGAGCTGGGTAACTTGTTAACTTATGAGAAACAGGGTGCCTTAGTCATGCAAGCGGAGGTAAATGATGCACAATACGCGTTTGATTACCCAGCAAGATTTCAGGTTAGGCACACTAAAGTTGCAGAAGTTGTTTGCTATACAGCCACTTATACAGGTCAGGCAGAGCAAGGGGAAGTAATTGAAGTTTCCGGACAGTTGGAGGTCTCTAATACTGGGCTAGTACGTATTCTCGTTGGTTCAACTCGTGAAGCTGAGGGGGAATATATTAAAGTGATTACAAGTTAAGCTAATTTGCTTGTGTTGGAATTAAAGGGTTGGTGCTTATGCATTCCCCATTTTCTATAAACGAGCAATGCATAAGGTTCTATCTAGCAAGAAGGATTGTGAGCAATAATTGTAATTTATAGCAATCTGAGTGGGGCATTTGGGTAATCAAATGTGCTATAAAGGATTTATGCATTACTTGCTAGTGCTCTGAGGACATCTGTGCGGCTAATAATGCCAACTAAATCCTGATCTTTATAAACAGGGAAACTTCTAACAGAGGAGCCTTGAAATTTTTCAGCTAGATCAACAATGCTGGTCTCTGCTTCTATATGCACAACTTGTTCAGTCATAAACTCAGACACTTTACCAGCACCGCTTTGATTGTAAGCTGTTTCTAAAACTACTTTTATGCCATCTTTTTCTGTGAACATACCGACTACTTTGCCATGATCATCAAAAACGGGTGCTCCGGTAATTTTGTGGTCTAGAATTTTTTGGATAGCATCTATGACGTTCATATCTTGCGATAATTTAACCAAGTGTTTGGTCATATAATCTGCTACGGTAATTTTTGCTAACATAATCCACTCCTTATTATTATTTTTAAAGACTTCAAATGTAATGAATTTTAAGACAAATCGGATAGAGTTTATTTCGTTTTGGATGCATGGGTACTTGTTAAGTACCCATGCTGTATTTTTTCCTTATGTTCCTCTTCGCCACATATTGCACTATACCACACCACTTTCTTAATGCTAGAGCCTTCTTGACATCAAGGCTTAAGTTTTTCTGAATATCTAGATATTGTACAGATGTGGCACAATGCAAGGTATAATATCGGGTTTTGTATGCATACAACTAATAGAGGGTCGAATGGCGAGGTTTAGTACTAGCGAATTTAAAGCAGGGATGAAAATTATAATGGATGCTGATCCTTGCGCCATCATTGAAAATGAGTTTGTTAAGCCAGGTAAAGGGCAAGCTTTTAATCGAGTTAAGATAAGAAATCTAAAAAATGGTCGTGTGATTGAACGTACATTTAAGTCGGGTGAATCGGTTGAAGCGGCAGATGTGATCGACTTGGATATGCAGTATTTATATAATGATGGCGAGTTTTTTCATTTTATGGATCCTGAATCATATGAGCAGTTTCAAGCTGATGAGAATGCAGTTGCTGAGGCAAAACGTTGGCTTAAAGATCAGGCAATGTGTATTTTGACCTTATGGAATAATGCACCGATTAGTGTTACGCCTCCCAATTTTGTTGAACTAGAAGTAACAGAGACAGATCCTGGTTTAAAAGGGGATACTTCGGGTGGTGGTGGTAAGCCTGCTACCCTAGAGACAGGTGCAGTAGTACGTGTACCTTTATTTGTACAAATTGGTGAGGTTATTAAGGTTGATACTCGCACTGGTGAATACGCGTCACGAGCAAAATCATAAAAGTTGCAACTGCATGGCAACCAGCATGCTCATTGGAAGTAATGCGGTTACGCGCAACGCTACTGCGACAAATTAGGGAATTTTTTTACGCCCAAGAAGTAATGGAAGTAGAAACACCTGTATTGGGCAAGTTTGTTGGTACTGACCCCTATTTGGAGTATTTTACAACGCATTTTTCTTCTGGTAAAAAGCAATTCTATATGCAAAGTTCCCCTGAATTTGCAATGAAGCGCTTGCTGGCAGCGGGGAGTGGCTCTATTTACCAAATAGGTAAAGCTTTTAGGAGTGGTGAATCAGGTAGGCACCATAACCCTGAATTTACTATTTTAGAATGGTATCGAGTCGGCTTTAATTTGCAGCAACTAATGGATGATATTGAGTTGCTGTTCAGTCAATTATTACCTATAGCAAGTTTTGCAGCACCAGTTGAGCGAATTAGTTACCTAGATATTTTTGCAAAACATACTGGATTAAATGCTTTAGTGTTTGATCAACTCAAATATCAATCGGTAGCAGTAAGTCATGGTTTGCCAGAAGCCCAGAGATTATGTGCAACAGACCATGCAACATGGCTAGATTTTTTATTTAGCCATATTGTTCAGCAGCAAATAGCTGGGCAAGGTGTACATATGGTATATGATTACCCTGCTTGCTTACCTTCACTTGCTCGATTAAAACCCGACAATGTTCTTATTGTAGAGCGCGTTGAAGTTTTTATTGGTGGTGTGGAAATTGGAAATGGTTTTTTTGAGTTGGCTGATGAATACGAACAATCGATGCGCTTTACAGAGGATATGAAAGTGAGGCATGCTAATGGTTCGGTCAGAATTGATAAAGACCAACGTTTTTTGGCTGCTTTGCAACATGGTTTGCCTGATTGTGCAGGGGTAGCCATTGGTATTGATCGTTTATTGATGATTATAAGTCAGCAAGGCCATATAAATGATGTGTTGGCATTTCCTATTGAAAATGCATAGCAAATTAACCTTGAACTGCTTGGTGTAGAAACTCTGTTTCTACAAAAAATAACTTAACTGTAGTACTTTTTGTCGACTTGCTTCGGCTATGATAATTCATGAAATTTAAATTTTTCTTACCTCTGCTTTTGCTTTGCCTATTAATTTCACCAGTAGTACACAGTGATGAGGATGGATTTATTGTTCAGGATATACGTGTAACTGGGTTACAACGTATTTCTGTTGGAACGGTATTTAATTATTTGCCTGTTAATGTAGGTGAAAAATTATTACAAAAGAATGTAGCACCTGCAATTAGAGCCTTATTTAAGACTGGTTTTTTTCATAATATTTCGATGCAGCGTGATGGCAATATTTTATTGGTTGCAGTAGAAGAGCGACCCTCCATTGCTGAAATTGAAATTGAAGGTAATGATGATTTAACGACTGAAGATTTATTGACGGCTTTGACTTCCATTGGTTTATCAAAAGGTAAGGTCTTTAATCGGCAAATTTTGGATAAAGTCGAGCAAGAATTGCGTCGCCAATATTTTAGTCACGGTAAGTACAGTATTAAAATTAATACTGAAGTTTTGCCGCTTGAGCGCAATAGAGTCAGCATCAATATTAATATTTCTGAAGGAGCGGTTGCCAAAATTAAGTCGGTTAATATTATTGGTAATAAGGTTTTTGCAGAAGATGATTTACTAGATCAGTTTGAGTTGAGTACCACTTATTTTCTTTCTTTTTACACTAAAAATGATCAGTACTCCAAACAGAAATTATCGGCAGATTTAGAGCGATTGCGTTCATATTACTTGGATAGAGGTTATATAAACTTCCTTATTAAATCAACACAAGTCTCTATTACCCCAGATAAAAAAGATATTTATTTGACAGTAAATATCGAAGAAGGTGAGCTTTTTACTTTAAATAAAGTAAAGCTAAGTGGTGATTTGGTTGTTAATCCTGAAGAGTTGATTGCCTTAATGCAAGTGGGGCCTGGTGAAATTTTTTCACGCAAAAATGCGACCTTGACGTCAAAATTTATTTCAGACCGATTGGGTGAAGAAGGCTATGCCTTTGCCAATGTCAATATGGTGCCTGATATTCATAATGACACCAAAACGGTTGATATGACTTTTTTTGTTGATCCTGCTGGCCGGGTTTATGTTCGCCGCATTAATATGCAAGGCAACACTAAAACTAGAGATCAAGTGTTGCGTAGAGAGATGCGTCAAATGGAAGGGGCGTGGGCTTCATCTTATAATATCGAGCGTTCAAAGCAGAGGTTGAACCGCTTAGGGTATTTTGAAAATAATATTGGTATTGAAACACCTTTGGTGCCAGGTACGCGTGACCAGATGGATCTTAATTATTCGGTAACAGAAAAGTCTTCGGGTAATTTGATGGCGGGGATTGGTTATTCGCAAACACAGGGGATTATCTACAATGCGAGTATTACTCAAGATAATATCTTTGGTTCGGGTAAGCGGGTCAGTGTAAATTTCAACAAAAGTGATGTATCTACCTTATATAGCTTGGCTTTTACCAACCCTTACTTTACACGTGATGGTGTTAGTATTGGTTATAATTTACTGTATAAAACGACTGATGCTCAAGCTGCAAATATTTCAAATTATCTAACAGATATAGCAAGTGCTGGGGTGAATTTTGGTTTTCCTATTAATGAAAATCAGCGTTTTAGCTTCGGGGTGGACATTAAGCATACGACTTTAAAGGCAGGAGAAAATCCGCCGCCTGAACTACCAGTTTGGATGGCGGAAAATGGGGATAATTTCTTAACCTTTCCTTTTTCTATAGGCTGGGTGCGGGATACTCTAGATCGACCAACTTTTCCTAGTGATGGTAGTCAGCAACGTATTTCAGGTTTGGTGACAATCCCAGGAAGTGACTTAACCTTTTATAAGGTTAGCGTAAAGGATCAACATTACTTTAGTATTGCGAAGGATTTGGTTTTAAAATTTATGGTATCAGCTGCATATGGTGATGGTTATGGTGATACGAATAATTTACCCTTTTTTGAAAACTATTTTGCGGGTGGTGTAAACTCGGTTAGGGGTTTTAAAGATAACACTTTAGGGCCGCGTGATCACTGTAATGGTGGATGCACTGGTCGTGCTGGTGGGTTTGTAGGGGAGCCTAGACCTTATGGGGGGAATATGAAAATTATTGGTAATACAGAGCTTATTTTTCCCATTCCTTTTATGTCAGATGTAGATTCGGTGCGGCTGAGTACTTTTTTTGATATTGGTACTGTGCAAGGTGCGCATGCAGAAAGAAATTATGATCAAGCAGGTGCTCCTATTTTAGATGCAAATGGAAATTTTACTTATACTACCGTAAATCCTGGGTTTTCTTTTTCTGACTTCAGGTATTCAACAGGCGTTGCCGCAAAATGGTTGTCGCCTTTTGGCGCATTACAAATCAGTTATGCGATTCCGTTGAATAAAAAAGACGGCGATGAAATTCAATCGTTCCAATTTAGTTTTGGTTCACAGTTTTAAGTGCTGAGCATTTTTTTATAGATACAGTATAATGTCCAATACAATTTTGCTTTTAGGAAAAATAGGGAGAAGTACTCAATGTTAAAGAAATTAGCTTTTTTAGCGAGTTTGTTATTGTTAAGTCAAGCTGCTTTGGCAGAAATAAGAATAGGAGTGGTTAATATTCCTTTACTTATGGCCAATGCGCCGCAAGCTGCAGAAGCTAAAAAACGTTTAGAAAGAGAGTTTTCGCCTAAAGATAAGCAATTAGTTGCGCAACAAAAAGCGATTAAAAAATTAGAAGAAAAGTTGGCACGTGATGGTTTGACGATGACTGATACTGAAAAGCGCAACTTGGAACGGGATATTATCAGTAAGCGTCGTGAAGCACAGCGTTCGCAACAAGAGTTTAAAGAAGATTTCAGTATTCGTCGTAATGAAGAGTTAGGCAAGATGCAAAATAGAATTATTGCGGCAGTAAAGGCGTTGGCTGATGAAGGTGAATATGACTTGTTACTAACCGAAGGTGTCATCCATGCTAGCCCAAAAGTGGATGCAACAGCTAAGGTACAAAAAAAATTGGCTTTATTGCCGTAGAATTCAAAGATCATTTTAGAAATTTTATTTCGTATTGCTATGAATGTGAGATATAAGTGTACTGGCTTGTATTTAATAACCAGTTACAAGCAAATTCACAATCATGGTGGTATGAGGTATGTTATTTTAAGTTAAAGATACTTGTGCATTAATTGAATGCAAGGTATTAATTTAAGTACAGAAAATAAAGGTTGTTACATTGGAAACATTACTTGATATAAAGCAGATTCAATCATTCTTACCGCATCGCTATCCTTTCCTGCTGATTGATAAAGTGGTTGAATGTGAGCCTGGGGTTAGGTTATTAGGTGTCAAAAACGTTACTTATAATGAACCAATTTTCCAAGGTCATTTTCCACATATGGCAATTTTTCCTGGTGTACTGATCTTGGAAGCACTTGCGCAAGCAACTGGGTTATTGGCATCTGAAACATCACCCGATGAATTAGGTCATGGTATGACTTATTTTTTAACAGGGATAGATAAAGCTAAATTTAAGCGTCCTGTCGTGCCAGGGGATCAAATGATGTTAGAAGCTGTCTTTGAAAGAAGTCGACGTAATATATGGTCTTTCCATTGTACAGCAACCGTAGATGGCGAATTTGTAGCGAGTGCAGTTATTCGTTGTGCAGCAGTTGGTGATAAGATTGATTGATCCCAAAGCAATCGTAGATGTCAATGCTGAAATAGCTGACGATGTCGAAATAGGGCCATTTTCTATTATTGGCTCTGATGTTACGATTGGATCAGGTACTGTTATTGGACCTCATGTTGTCATGAAGGGGCCAGTGACTATTGGTAAAGATAATCATATTTATCAATTCGCATCAGTAGGGGAGGATCCCCAAGATAAAAAATATGCTGATGAAAAAACCAGTCTTATCATTGGCGATAGGAATGTTATTCGTGAATTTACCACATTACATCGTGGTACTTTACAAGATCATGGAGTCACTAAAATTGGTAATGATAATTTGTTTATGGCGTATACCCATGTTGCACATGATTGCATCATTGGTAATAATGTCATTATGGCAAATGGAGCCTCTTTAGCAGGGCATGTGCATTTGTGTAATGATGCTATTCTAGGCGGTTTTACATTGGTGCATCAATTTACGCAAATTGGCACTTTTAGTTTTGCTGCTATGGGTAGTGCTATCACTCAAGATATTCCCCCCTATGTTATGGTTGGTGGTCGACCTACTCGACCACATGGTATTAACTCGGTGGGTATGGAGCGAGCAGGCAGTACGCCTGAAGCAGTGCGCTTGATTCGCAAAGCGTATAAGATATTGTATAAAAATAATCTTAGAATGGAAGATGCAATAGAAGAAATGGAAGACTTGGCTGGAGAGTGTGATGAAATTTCAAATATGGTCAGTTTTTTACGTAATGTGTCGCGTGGGATTTTACGGTAGTTAATTAACTTTGACTCATAAGATGCAAATTATTGCTGGAGTTGATGAAGTTGGTCGTGGGTGTATAGTAGGGCCAGTTATCGCAGCAGCAGTCATATTAAACCCTAAACAGCCAATTTTAGGGTTAACAGATTCAAAAAAATTGACAGCTAAAAAGCGTGAGGCATTAGCTGTCACTATCAAACAGCAAGCAATAGCTTGGGCAATCGGTAGAGCAGAGCCAAGTGAAATTGATGCAATCAATATTCTGCAGGCTTCTTTATTAGCTATGGCGCGAGCAGTACAGACATTGCAGGTACAGCCTGATTGGCTGCAAGTGGATGGGAATCAATATCCTAATATAGACTGTCCTGGGGAAACTATCGTGCAGGGTGACTTACTAGTGCCTGAAATCTCCGCGGCTTCTATTTTAGCAAAAGTATACCGAGATAAAGAAATAGCCATTTTAGATGTGATGTATCCTGGCTATGAGTTTTTTCGACATAAAGGTTATCCGACAAAGTTACATAAAGAGTACATTCAAGCATTAGGTATTTGTGAGCAGCATCGTCGCTCGTTTGCGCCCATTAAAAAACTATTGTAATTATTCAATGAGCTTTCCTCATATAAAATTGTATATCTTTATGATTTAGTTTATTTTATGAGATGGTTTTACAGAATTTTGTTTCTGTAACTCTTTGCAGATTAATTGTTAAAGCGTGCTAAAATAATCACAAATTTTAAACCGCCTTGATACCTAAAATCAGGATTTATGATTTTAGGTATCAAGGCGGTTTTTTAGTATTAACACTAAGGAAAATAAGAGTACGTGTACACAATTTCTAAACAATTTAATTTTAGTGCCAGTCATGTGCTTGAAGGCTTGCCTGATTCACACCCTTGTAGTCGCTTACATGGGCATAATTATGTTGTTGAATTAACATTGGCTGCCAAAGAGCTTAATGCAACTGGTTTTGTTGTGGATTACAATGAATTGGCAGCTTTTAAAAATATTATCGATGAAATTTTGGATCATCGACATTTAAATGATGTATTAACTGGCTCCACAACTGCTGAAGCCATTGCCAAATATCTTTATGACCAAGCCAAGTCATTGTGGCAAGAAGTGGTGTCGGTTAGTGTGAGTGAAACGCCCAAAACCAATGCCATTTATAAGCCCTAAAATAATAAAAATAAGCTTATGCAACGAAATAATGAGTTTTCTAATTTGCAGTTTTTAAAAGATAGTTTAAAACGAATTTTACCTAATTCTCAGGCCGTTGCATTAGCGATTATTTTAATTGTCGGTTTTTTCTTAATTACGTCTTTAGCTGATGTTTTGATGCCAGTTTTTATTGCGATCGTTATAGCCTATTTGTTAGAAGGTATGGTGAGAAAGCTAGAGAAGAAGTTAAAGCGCTTACCTTCCGTATTTATTGTTTTTGCAGGCTTTATGAGTGCTTTTAGTTACTTGTTATTTGGTCTGATGCCAATGCTTTATAAGCAGTTAAAACAATTATTGCAACATACACCAGATATTATTAAAAGTTCACAAGCGGAAATTTTAAAACTCCCTGAGGCCTACCCGCAAATTATTTCAGCCGATAAATTAAGAGATGTTATGTTTGCTGTACAGCAAGAAGCCCTAACCTATGGCCAAGACTTATTAAGTTATTCAGCTTCATCAGTTGTGGGGGTCATAAGTCTGTTGGTGTATTTAATTCTGGTGCCAGTATTAATTTTATTTTGCTTAAAAGATAAAGCCATTTTATTGCAATGGTTTGCCCAATTTTTACCTCGCGATAGGTTATTATCATTGAATGTTTGGCAAGAAGTCGACATGCAATTAGGTAATTATATCCGCGGGAAATTTGTAGAAGTACTTGTTCTGGGTACTGCCAGTTATATTACTTTTGCAGCACTGGGTTTGAATTATGCTGTACTTCTGGCGGTTTTTATGGGGCTTTCGGTCATTATTCCCTATGTAGGCGCAACATTGGTTACTTTCCCTGTATTAGGCGTTGCATTTTTTCAGTGGGGCTTTGGTGGCGAAGAGTTTATGTATGTGGTGATTGCTTATTCAATTATTCAGGCAATCGATGGTGTGGTTTTAGTACCGCTACTTTTTTCTGAGGCGGTTAATTTACACCCTGCAGCCATTATTGTAGCGATCTTATTTTTTGGTGGTTTATGGGGCTTTTGGGGCGTGTTTTTTGCCATTCCTTTGGCTACCTTAGTGAAAGCGGTTATCTCTGCTTGGCCACGTTTAGATGAAAAGTTACACACTTTTGATATGTGAACATGAAAAATACACAGCGGTTATTGCGGATTATGGAGCAATTAAGGAATCCTGAAACAGGGTGCTCTTGGGATAAAAAACAAGACTTTAATAGTTTGATCCCCTATACGTTGGAAGAAGCATATGAAGTAGTTGATGCTATTGAACGTAATGATATGCAAGATCTCAAGGCTGAATTGGGTGACTTGTTATTTCAGGTGGTTTTTCATGCGCAGTTGGCAGATGAGCGAGGGTTATTTGACTTTGAGCAGATAGCCTTAAATGTGACCGATAAACTGGTACGTAGGCACCCGCATGTTTTTGCAGGGGTTGTTTACGCAAATGAGGCTGAACAAAAGCAAGCATGGGAAGAGCATAAAGCAGCTGAAAGAGAAGTAAAAAGTGCCGCTAACAATACAATTTTATCTGGTGTTGCAAAAAACTTACCCGCTTTAGTGCAATGTAAAAAAATTCAGGATAGAGCGGCTAATCATGGTTTTGATTGGCCTGATGTTGAGCCGGTGTATGAGAAAGTATTGGAAGAGCTTGATGAGGTTAAAGACGCTTGGCAGTCAGGGAATCAACAGCATATTGAGGAAGAGATTGGTGATTTGTTATTAGTTGCTGTTAATTTAGCTAGGCATATGGGTGTTGACCCTGAGCAAGCTTTAAAAAAGAGCACCCGAAAATTTTCCACCCGTTTTGAATATATAGAACAAAAAGTAACCCTATCAGGCCGAGATGTTAAGCAGTGTGAATTAGCTGAACTAGATGCTTTATGGAATGAAGCCAAGGTATTTTTAAAAGATAAGAAATAGGGTGAAAGGCTCGCAGAACGAAGAATTTACGTGTTACGAAATGTCGGCGTGCTAGAGCAATAGAATTTTAATATAAAGAGATCAACACATAATGACAACATTTAGTAATGTTATTGTAGTAAAGAAAGCCAATATTTATTTTGATGGCAAAGTGAATAGCCGTACTGTTCAGTTTGCTGATGGTAGTGAGAAAACATTGGGCTTTATGATGCCTGGTGATTATACTTTTGGAACTGAGGCAAAAGAATTAATGGAAATTATGGCTGGGGATTTGGAAGTATTATTACCTGATACACAAGAATGGCAAAAAGTCGCAGCAGGTGAGTCATTTGAAGTGCCTGCTAATTCAAAATTTGATATTAAAATTAATACACCGACAGATTACTGTTGCTCTTATTTTAAGTAAGTAATATGACTGAGCAGCGTATCATAACAATTGAAACAAAAATTGCATTTCAAGAAGATATTATTAATCAGCTTAATGATGTTGTCTGTCAACAGCAAGATCAAATTGATGCTTTAAAACACTTAACCCAGCAATTATTGGGAAGAGTTAGGGATTTATCGGAAGCCTCTGCGGGAAGTTCTGGAGGGGGGCTTTCTGCTGCAGATGAAAGGCCTCCACACTATTAAGGGGTAGTCTTAGTGCTCCTATATCTTAGTTATTGTGATTCAGTTTGTGCAAAAAAAGTAAATGACCTGGAATTTACTATAGTGGTGTCGCATGTGTTGTTGTCACCCTGGGTTTGCTTATAGGTTGTTAAAGTGAGTGTATCATTATCAGCACTGGTTACTTCATAGCAAGTGTTTGTATCTTCTGAGAACTTAATCTGAGCCCCGTAAGCGTTATAGGTAAGTTTAGAAAAATTTTTGTTTTCATGGTCTTCGGTATTGAACCAGTTGTTTATTTGCTCAGGACTTCCAGTAGTGGATGTTATAAGAATATTTTTCTTTCCCTCTTCATCTTTTTCATAAAACCGTAGGTAAGTCCAGTATTGGTCATTAATTTTTTCGGATTGGTATATTCCGTGAAATTGTAAGGATAGCTCTATGCAGGACTGAGTAAAATCACTCATTTCACCTATATATGTTAAATCACCCCAAATATCCCCAGATGCATAGACAGCTTCTCCTCGTGTCCAAATATGTGTATTTGTATTACTGTAAAAACGAAATAAACACTCCGTATAGTCAGTTGTTTTAGATTCTGCAGGACTAAAGTATTTAGGCAAAGCATATTCTATGCAATCAAAAAGTGCATTGGAACGACTTAAGTTATCAGCTAATAATTGCAATGGAGTTGCTATTAATAATAAAAAGTATAAAATTTTTTTCATATTTATATTTAGACTGTTTTATCTCGATGCCTTAAGTCAAACTCAAAACATAGCGTATGTTTTGGTGCAATTTCAGGTTGCACTCAACCTTAGTTTTTAGTATTTAGTCCTGTAAAATTTCCTTAGCTTTTTCATATGCGGCTCTAAAGTCAATATATACAGGTTTATCACCTGTCAACATTGAGCTTAACAGCGCATGTTGTACTTTGTACTTAATATTTCCTACTGCTAAAGGCCCAATAGAAACTGCATTTTCAGTACCCGACAAAGGCACGCCAAAGTCATTCATTTGCACCCCAGCAATACCGGCAGGTGGCACCGCATTGACATCGCCAACAACTTTTAGCTGTTTGGCATGGCCAAGCACTTCGGTACTTAATATTTGAATGCCTGCTTTAGCGGTACAAAAAACCAGATCAACATCGGCAAGCAATGCTATTTTATCTTCGTCATAAGTTGCCGCAGTGCCAGTGAGTTCACTAGCAAAGCGACGATTATATTCAGCTGCTAAACTGGCCGCAGTGTCAGCAGAAATATGATCTACTAAAATAGTTTCTGCGCCTGCTAATGAGGCGATTACCCCTGTCGCAATCCCAACTGGGCCAGTTCCACCAAAGACCAATGCCTTACAGTCTTTTAATTCTTTATTATGTTTTGCTTTAAGTTCTTTTTCTACACAGGCAACTAAAGCAGCAGCTGTAGTAAAGGCACCACTAGGATCCGCAAATACCGATACTTCAAAGGGAGGTACCATTGCTTGTTTGCAGGTGTTCAGCATGTCAACAGCCAAACCAATATCACGACCACCCAGAAAAATACCTGTGCGTTTAACGCCTTTAGGTCCTCGAGAGAAAATAACATCTTGAGTAAGTCTGTGCATGCTATCTAGCTTGACATTTGAATAAGGCATCAGTAGATCAAAATCACAGTCTACGGCCATATTGATATCAAATGGACTGTTATTTTGCATGGGGTCAAACATGTGCAATATGCTTCTTTTGGACATAAGGAGGCCTTATTTTGTAGAGCACAGCAGTAAGTCGTGTGCTCTAGGGTTATGTGGAATATTGGGTTATTTAGATGCTAGTATATGTTCGCGAGCTGCAGCAAAGGCATGTTCAAAATGTAAGAAAATGTGCTTTTCTTCATCTATCATGCTTTTTAATAGTTTGCTTTGTACTTGGTATTTTACATTACCGATAGCTAAAGCACCGATACCGAGTGCGCCGCTTTTTGATCCAGCAATTTCCTTGCCATTATCAAAAGCATCAAGGCCAGCAACGCCAGAAGGAGGAACTGCATTGACATCAGCAGCAACTTTTAATTGGGGGGCGGCACTGATAAGTTCAGCACTTAAAAGTTCGATACCTGCAGCACCTGTAGCAAAAACAACGTCTGCGTTTGTTAAGTAATCTGCTTTATCCGCATCAGCACCAGCGGTGATAGTAATTTTACCTTCGCCAAATTCTTCGCTACACATATCTGCTATGCGTTGTGCCTTTTCTAATTGTCGGCCTATTATTCTGACATTAGCTCCGGCTTGTGCTGCTAATACTGCAGCTACTTGACCTACTGGTCCCGTTCCACCTAAAGCAAGTACGGTTCTGCCTTCTAAACCTGTATTAAATTTGGTTTTTAGTTCATCTTCGACAACGGCAACCATTGCAGCTGCTGTTGTAAAGGCACCACTTGGGTCTGCAAAGACTGAGACCTCAAATGGAGTGAACATTGAGTTTTTTGCTGATTTAAGCATGTCCATTGCTTGTTTGGTATCACGGCCACCAATAAAAATGCCAGTATTTTTTAGGCCTTTAGGGCTGCGAGAAAAGATGACATCTTGTACAAGCCCCTGTACTTCACTTGGCTCAACATTAATATAAGGGATGGCAGAGACCCAACCTGCATCAACAGCCATATTGACATCAAATGGGCTAAGATTTTTTGCTGTCGTCAGCATATGTAAGATAAACGGTTTAGACATGATGATCCCTGAAAGCGTTGGATTAATATTAAAATCAATTCGATAAGTATAAAATAAAAACATGCATAATGCACAGTATTAACAGATTGTTGTTTTCAAATTCTGGTAAAAGTGTATTATGACGGGTTGAATATTAAGTTTTGGAGTCTATAGTAAATGCATAATGTTACTTTAATTAAAGGGGATGGCATTGGCCCATCCATTATGGAAGTTGCAGTAAAAATTATTGATGCGACAGGTGTTAAAATCAATTGGGAAGAAGCTGATGCAGGCATGGCGGCTTATGATAAGTTTGGTACTCCGATTCCTGATGAGACATTGGCATCTATTGATAAAAATAGAGTTGCCTTTAAAGGTCCATTAACAACTCCTGTAGGCAAAGGCTTTAGAAGTATCAATGTCGCATTGCGTCAGAAATATGATTTGTATGCGAATATTCGCCCGGCAAAATCATGGAAAGGCGCGCAAAGTAAGTTCGAAGATATTGACATTGTTGTGGTTAGAGAAAATACTGAAGGGCTCTATATGGGCTTGGAGCATTATTTAACCAGAGAACAAGATGTAGCAGAAAGCTTAGCGGTTATTACCCGTAAAGGCTCAGAGCGCATTGTTGAGTATGCGTTCAAATATGCACAAGATAATAACCGTAAAAAGGTAACTGTTTGTCATAAAGCCAATATTTTGAAATATACATCTGGTTTATTCTTAGATGTGGCACGTGAAGTGGCAGAGCGTTATCCTGATATTGAGTTTGACGAAAAAATTATTGATGCAACCTGTATGCATATGGTGATGGATCCTCATCAATTTGATGTAGTGGTGACCACTAATATGTTTGGTGATATTTTGTCAGATTTAACGGCTGGTTTAGTGGGCGGTTTAGGTTTGATTCCAGGTGCAAACGTGGGTGTAGATGCGGCATTATTTGAAGCGGTACATGGTAGTGCGCCGGATATTGAAGGTAAAAATTTAGCAAACCCGGCAGCGGTTATTATGGCGGGTGTAATGATGCTACATCATTTGAATGAGACGGATGCGGCTAACCGTATTCAAGCAGCGCTGGAAAAGGTGATTGATGAAAGTGAATTTGTTACTCCGGATTTAAACCCTAATTCTAAAGCAGGAACGATTGAAATGGGTGAAGCAATTATTGCTGCTCTATAATCATTAAGACTTAGGAGGGTGTGGCTTTTAGCTACGCCCTCTGACTACTCTTTAAGAGGTTTTCTTACACTCTTATTACTAAATAAATTCGAAGTAAAGACTCTATACTTCGGTAGTAATTCATATTTTGTTGTCTCCCTTCCTTTCATGTTTCAATCTAAAGCCAGCCAGCGTCGTGCCGCTTACGATGCACGTAATGCACAAGTAAACAAAGAAAAATTAAGTCAAATAATCTGTACTAGTGTGCTAGAGCATCAAGCTTACCAACAAGCACATACTGTTTTATGGTACTTACATTGTCGCTCTGAAGTATGCACTTTCCAGACTGTGCAAGCAGAAATCTTACGGCAGGATAAAAAAATAGTCATTCCTTATTGTATTAAGGATGTACAGAGCAATAACCAGTTAGGTCTTTGGCATGTACAAGACTTGGCAGAATTAGTTGCGGGTACTTGGGGGATTCTGGAACCCCCTAAAGCAAGGTGGGGTGAAGCAGGTAGAGAAGTTCCCCCTGAGGCACTTGATTTTATAGTAACCCCTGGCGTTGCATTTGATAAGTCTGGTGGGCGGCTAGGTAATGGCGCAGGCTACTATGATCGGCTATTGGCGAATGTCAGAAAGAATACTTTTTTGCTCGGGATAGGTTTTGATTGTCAACTTATCGAGCAGGTTTGTATGCAAGACTATGACATTTATATGGATGCTGTTGTTAGCGAAAGTGCAATTTATCAAGGTAAAGGTCGTTTAATTTAAGCAAGCTGATATGTCCAAAACAAATGCCGTACCTTCCCTGACTACACCTGCCTTTATCGTCGATCAACAAAAAATACAACAATCATCTGAGACTTTAGCCTATTTACGACGAGAGTCTGGTTGTCGTGTTTTATATTCAATTAAAGCATTGCCATTGAGGCCTATTTTGGAATGGCTGCAACCGCATGTTGATGGTTTTTCGGTAAGTTCTTTATTTGAAGCTAAATTAGCAAGGGAAGTGCTTGCTAAAGAACAGAGTGTGCATTTAACCACTCCAGGTATTAAAGCTGCTGAAGTGGCAGAACTAACTCAGCTTTGTAGTTATGTGAGTTGCAATTCACTGACGCAGCAGCAACATTTTTTGAGCACTAGCCCACATTCAGTTGCAGTGGGTTTGCGTATTAACCCTAAGTTATCATTTGCTCAAGATGTACGTTTTGACCCTTGCCGGATGCACTCTAAATTAGGTGTTGATATTAATAGTATTGATGCTAAAAGCTTGCAAGGGGTTTCGGGTTTGCATGTACATACCGTTTTTTCCGAGCAGAATTATGAGCCACTATTGCAAACTGTTGCACTGCTTAAGCAAAAATTAGGTCAGCACTTTTCCAGGTTGCATTGGCTTAATTTAGGCGGAGGTTATTTGATTAAACAAATGAGTGACCACCAAGATTTTATCGAATTAGTTAAAACATTACGTCACCAATATGGCTTGGAAGTATACATAGAACCTGGCAAAGCTGTGGTGGGTGATGCGGTTACGCTACAAGCTACGATTATTGATAGTTTTAGTAGTGATGGTAAAGTGATTGCGGTGCTGGATACTTCTATTAATCATAACCCTGAAGTTTTTGAATATCAGCGCCAGCCTGACATTGAAGAAAGCACTAAAACGGGTAAATTTAGTGCTATTTTAGTGGGTGCAACCTGTTTGGCGGGGGATGTGTTTGGTGAGTATCATTTTGATCGAGTTGTTAAAGTAGGTGATAGCATTAATTTTACCAATATGGGGGCTTATACTTTGGTTAAAGCTAACCGTTTTAATGGGTATAATTTTCCTGATATATACAGCCTTGCCAAGGGAAAACTTACCCTGTTAAAACACTATGATTACGAAAGTTATCGTCAGTTTTGGGTGTGAAGTGTACTGATAAATGAGTTTAAAGTGTCTTACTTAAAGGCCCGCACATCACTTTCCATAATGAGTAGCCCCTCGTGGTATGATAAGAAGCTTAAACTTGTTTGCATTAACAGAAGAAGTAGTTCCCATGATAAAAAATCCTTTTTTAGAGGAGTGTGACAAGGTCTTAAGTTATAAGGCTTGTCTACGTTATGATTTTCCTGCAAGTATTGTCGTATTTCTATTGGCATTACCACTCTGTCTGGGCATTGCCTTAGCATCAGGTGCACCCTTATTTTCAGGTTTGATTGCTGGTATTGTCGGTGGTTTGGTGGTGGCAACCATAGGTGGATCAGCATTAGGCGTTAGTGGACCCTCAGCTGGCTTAGCTGTCATTATGTTTGCTGCTATTCAAGAGCTGGGTTTTGATGCAGTGTTATTGGCTATTGTTTTGGCTGGGGTACTGCAAATTATTATGGGAAGTGTCGGTGCGGGAGTTATTGGCTATTATTTTCCATCAGCAGTAGTTACCGGCATGCTGTCTGGCATTGGTATTATTATCTTCTTGAAACAGATTCCGCATGCTGTTGGCTATGATATGGATTATGAAGGGGATATGTCATTTTTTCAGAGTGATGATCATACTACCTTAACTGAACTAGGATATATGTTTGAGTCTATTGCCCCCGGAGCGGTGGTGATTAGTTTGGTTTGCCTAGGGATCTTGCTGCTTTGGGAAACTGAATGGATTAAGCAGTTTCACTTTCGCCAGTGGATGCATGGTGCTCTCGTGGCTGTTTTCGCAGGAGTACTACTAAATCACTTGTTTATGTTAGTGTGGCCAGAATGGGTTTTGAGTGATAGTCATTTGGTATTGCTACCTGTTGCAGAAACTTGGACTGATATGGGGCACTTTTTTACTTGGCCTGATTTTAGTCAAATTAACAATCCTGCTATTTATCAAGTTGCTGTTACCATCGCTATTGTTGCGAGTTTAGAATCGCTTCTGTGTGTTGAAGCAATTGATAAGTTAGATCCTTATAAGCGAGTGACGTCTAATAATCGTGAGCTGCGTGCGCAAGGGATAGGTAATATTTGTTCAGGTCTATTAGGTGGTTTGGCGATGACTCAGCTTATTCTGCGTAGTTCTGCCAATATCCAATCCGGTGGTCGCACTAAAATGTCAGCTATTTTACAGGGTAGCTTTTTACTGGTTTTTGTATTGTTGCTGCCAGACCTAGTCAATCAGGTTCCTTTGGCAAGTTTGGCGGCAGTATTAATAGTAGTGGGTTATAAACTGGCGCGACCGTCATTATTTAAAAGTATGTATGAGGTGGGTAATTATCACTTTATTCCTTTTGTAGCGACGGTTATTGGCCTGATCTTTTCGGATATGTTGATGGGTATTGCTATTGGTATGGGGTTTGCACTGTTTTTTATTTTGCTGGAAAATCTAAAAGTTGGCTACCATTTACATGAGCAACCCCAGCTTAATAAGACCATTATTACCTTGTCTGAAAATGTCTCATTTTTAAATAAATCAAATATTTTGCATTTACTTAGTAACTTCCCTAAGAATACCAATGTCGTTATTGACGCTACGCATGCAAAATATATTGATTATGATGTTTATGAAGTGATTCGTAATTTTGAGATTGAAGCACAGCGTAAACATATTAATTTAATCATCCAGAATTTGCGTGGTTTTGGTTTTTTAAGGCCGGTGGAGCGTGCATTGCCGTTTACTAAAGAAACTCAGCAAGCTTTAACGCCCGACAATGCACTGGAAATTTTGCAGGCAGGTAATAATCGTTTTGTTAATAGCCTTAAAGATAAACGTAACTTGCTGGAACAGGTCAATGAGAGTATTGAAGGGCAGTTTCCTATTGCTATTATCCTCAGCTGTATTGATTCACGTACCTCGGCCGAATTTGTTTTTGACCAAGGTTTGGGCGATGTTTTTAGTGTACGCGTTGCAGGCAATGTTGTTAATGGTGATATTCTGGGCAGTATGGAATATGCTTGTCAGGTCTCTGGTGCCAAATTAGTTGTGGTTTTAGGGCATACACATTGTGGTGCTATCAAAGGTGCTTGTGATGGTACTGATCTAGGGAATTTAACTGGGCTTCTGACTAAAATTCAGCCTGCGGTAGAATCAGTTAAGCAAGGTCGATTAGCGTTAAAAAGTTGTTCGCATGGATCACTGGAAGATAAAGTCGCTGAACGTAATGTTGAAATAATGGTGGAGCAAATTAAAGAAAGAAGTGCTTTGCTACGTAACTTACAGGTGTCAGGGGATATTGATATAGTGGGTGCTATGTACAATATAGAAACAGGTAAAGTTCAATTCTAAGTGTAGTGCTTTTTTATAGAAGGAGCTTTTACACGTTGGCAATCAACTTCCAGTGTAAACGGTTGCTGTTTTAATAAATATTGTACAAATTGCTGACTATAATAAGGGATCTGCAAGCTGCCTTTGGCACCAAAGCCATTAAAAATACTTAAATTACCATATTCAGGGTGTAGGCCAATAAAAGGTGCTTTATCTAAAGTGGTCGGGCGAATATTGGCTTGGTGTTTGATGAGTGTTGTGCTACTAAGTGATGGCATTACCTGTGTTAACGCTTGTAGTAATAATTGTCTGCCTTGCGAGGTAGGTAAGGTGTCTAATTGCTCATGTGTAAAGGTCGCACCTGTTCGGAATTGTAAATTACCCAAAGGAATAAACCAGCGACCATAATTCAGCATTTTATCCGAAAGTGGTTGCTTGGCAGTCAGCGTTAATATTTCCCCTTTAGCTAATTGAAACGGTAGGTATTTAAACCAAGGGTTATGAATAGCTTGATAACCTTCACAAAAAATAATTTTTTTCGCTGTTATACCTTGATAGCTAATACTGGGTTCAAATTGCAAATCTTGGTAGTCAAACTGACTGGCCTGGTAACATTGCTTTTGTTGAAAAAAATCCTTGAGGCAGTTTAATAAATTCCGTGTTAATAAATAACCAGTATTTTTTTGTTGGATAACCCCTAAAGGTGCTTGAATCGAGGCTGGTGGTGTTTGTAGTTCAGGTACTAAATAATCAAGGTAGCTTTGATCTTGGCAGCGTTGCTCAAACTTAAGCAGCTCTTTTTGATTACGCACGATCCGTAGCATATCTTTGCTAATATAAAAATCTTGCTGGAAAAAGTCGCTTAATGCTTGGTATGTTTGTTGTGCGCAGGGTAATAAGTTTTCTATATCAGCATTTTTAACCAAACGCATGCCAGTAACCGGATTAATTAATCCAGCAGCAATTTGTGAAGCATTTTCTGTTTGATTATCTATTATATGAATGCTACAGCCCTGTTTGATTAACTCCCAGCCTAGTAGACTACCTGCCATTCCTTGGCCAATTATCAGGTAATCTACGTGTTTGGGCATACTATTTCAGGCGCAGGCTGTTTGTTTCACTAAACTGAATGCCTTCCCAGCCATATTGCATAAAATTTCTGATATTTTGATGGTCGTTGCCATCAGGATCATTTAAGACATCTTGGTGATAAAAATCACCAAATAGGTTGAGCGTGTGTTGTTGGTCTAATTGATTAAGTTGCGCAAAGGCAAATATCTTGCAAGAACCTTCATTGCTACCTGCAGCATTGGTTACGCTATTATCACCTAAGCCATTACTAAAAGTAGTAGGAGTATACTGATAATGCTCGTTAATAATATGCATGGTGTCATCAAAACTGACGCTTTGATTGGTTTTTACTTTGTTGATAAAGGTTGTAATAGGCATGTTGTGCTGTTTAATTAAAAGTGATAGTTTGTGTGATGAGTAAATATATTATTCCCAATGAATAATGAGTTGTATGTCTGTAGTAATGTTAATATTTTGATAAAAATATCAACAGCTTGCCAAGAGGTTCTGATGTGTAAAAGGGGTTCCATGAAAATCAGATTATTGGTAATTTATATGCCATACAGGTTGTTGGTGTTTATGGAGTCTTGATTTTTTGGATCTTTTGTTATTGCCAAGAGTTATATTTTCATTCCAGCTTTTGCCAATAATCATATCAGTTGGTGCTGGTGCATTATCTATGTAACTTGCAAAATCAATTTCAGGAATAAGTTGGCTCATAATGAATTTAATTTTATTTTTTATGTTAGGTGCTGAAATTCTATGCCTTTGACCCCATGCGACAATATACTCATCACCACTAGCCTGCTTGTTAGTTGGTACATTTGTGAGGGCAATATCCCTTTCTACACCAAAAAAATATAGCATCATTGCTTCTTCGGAAAGCATGGCTAAATCTTCATATACCGTATTGTAATTATAAGTATCATTAGCCCCATCATAAATAAATTCATTGGCAACTCCATCAGCAGTGTACGATGTTTGTTGGCAAGTCGAGTTACTGCAATCGTACATGACATCAGCCAGATACTTAAGAACATCAGATGATAATGGAAAAAATTGTGTCAGTTGATGCGACACTCTATTTTTTATGTTGTTATCTGCTGCTTCATGCACAGACATATTGAAGTCAAGTTGACCTAATGAGGAGGGAGGGAAATAATCATTAGCATGTGCTAATTCATGAAACAAGACTTGTCCTGCTAATAATAAAACATCATTAATCGTACGCTCACTCTCTGCTTCAAAGTAAGCATAGTCCCCATTTTTTATATATCGAAATAATTGATTGAAATTTAAAGAGTCACTACAGCCCTCTCTATAATCAGGCGTTTGATCAACAGTATCACTAACAGACTTTGGGTCTGATTTAATTACAAAATATTGTGAGTCTAGATACACTGCACCTGTACTTGCATCATAATAAGCAGGTCTGATATCAGCTGAAATTACAACGGCAGTCACTGCACGAAATAATTTTAAAGAATCAGGCGGCAATAGTTGTAAAAACTGTTCAAACCTTTCTGTCATCCAGGCGTGTGAAACCAATGTTCTATCAAGAATATTGTTGATACTTGGTGCGGGGAACTCTTGGCCTAATAAGGGTAATGTGCTTAATTTACAAGACTGTGTTCTGGTTTTTGAGTAGACACAGTTTTGCAAGATAGGTGCGTAAGGGCTGGCCGTAGATGCAGGAAAAACATCTATAACATCAATAGGGTATAGAGTGTTTTCATAACTTGCAGTTATATTTGGTTTACCCCCAATAGCAATATCAATTATTTCTGAGAACCGACTAAAAGAATCATACTTGCCTATTGAAGCCATGGTTGTTTGTATATAGGCTCCCTCCCATAAATCAATAGAAATGCTGTGGGTGTTTTTATCAAACTCGACTTGACTCCAAGTTTCTAAGGAATCTATCGAATACCATAGCTCATATTTTTCTGCATTATCTATTTGGTTCCACGAAATAGTGGCATTCAAATTATTAATCGATATTTTTTGGATAGGAGGTAGCAGGAAATCCCCTGCAGTTAATAATTCTATCGGTGAAAACTCACTAACTTCCTGAGCGTTATAGGCTGCAAGCGCAATATAATAATTTGCACCATTCCATAGTGGTGTCGAAAGTTCGGTAGAGGAGCTTAAATCAATATAATCCCAGTCTTGACTTGCATCGATGGGTTGATACCAAAGCTCATACCCTGTTGCACCTGCAACATTATTCCAAGAAGCATGTACATTTATACACTGAGTGTTTAATAGCAACTCTGGAGGTTCAAGTGCTGCGATAGAAGGAGAGCAGTGTAGTAAAAAAAAGAAAAAATAGAGGAATTTTTTTATGTTAAACATCAGGTTCCTTTTGCGCATAATGACTCCATAAGATATTTGCTAACTAAAATATTTTAATTTATCCGCCTATACTAAATGCTAGTTAGTGATAAGGCTACTATTTTAAATGGAGAGCCGTTATGCTGAATAGCTTTTTTCTTCGTTTCGAGTATTATTGAATCCTTGTGATTTAACGCAACAGCTGACTAATCGCAGAAAAATGTGCATGCTTAGAGTCTTGTAACCATTCAAATAATACGGATTCAAAATTACTAATCGTTGCGCCTTGTTGTTGCATGCGTTGCAACGCATAAAATTTATGCTCGGCTTTACGTGAGCAGACCACATCTTCAAGTATATGTACTTGATAGCCTTGTTGTAAAAGTTCCAAAGCCGTTTGCAATATACAAACATGGGTCTCTTGACCCGCAATAATGATTTGTTTGCGTGCGGATTTTTGCAGCGTGGCATTAAAGTTATCCGCTGCACAGCAGGAAAAGCCCGTTTTTTCGAAGTAAACTGTATCGCTATTAAATTTTGCTTTGAGACTATCTACTGTTGCTCCTAGCCCTTGAGGGTATTGCTCAGTTGCAAAGACAGGAATATTCAGTAAGTTAGCTGATTCAATCAAACGGCTGCTATTTTCCTGCATGTCCTCCGCCGCGCCTTCTGGCATGACGCTAGTGAGCTTAGTTTGTATATCTACAACCAATAGTAGGCTATTTTCAGAGCTGAGTAAGTTAGAGTGCTGGGTCATGGTATTAATTTAGTTTTAAGTTACGAGCTTTTTCGCGTTGCCAGTCACGATCTTTTTCTGTGGCACGTTTGTCGTGTAATTTTTTACCCTTGGCTAGACCGATTTCTAATTTGGCGCGGCTATCTTTCCAGTAGAGAAAAGTGGGGACTAAGGTGTAACCTTTACGTTCGACATTGCCAATTAATTTATTGATTTCTTCACGGTGTAATAATAGTTTACGTACCCGTGTTGCATAAGGAGTGATGTGTGTAGAGGCTGAGTTAAGCGCTGAAATGTGCATACCTGAAATCCAGACTTCACCATTTTTGACAAAGACATAACTTTCTTTTAGCTGCACTTTGCCTTCACGCATGCTTTTTACTTCCCAGCCTTCTAAAACGAGCCCCGCTTCAAAGCGTTCTTCGATAAAAAATTCATGCGAAATATAGCGATTTTTAGCAATGATATTATCGGATTGCTTTTTTTTCTTGGATTTTTTTCCGGCCATGGTTGTCCAAATTTGTTTTTAAACTGAGGTAAAAGGTATAATCACTCTTAGTATTTAGGCTTAACCTCGTATTTTAGTTAATAAAACGCTCGGTAATGACTTAATATAATAATAAGAATAATGGTATTTTACTTTATATTTACTATAAACAATTGAATTTTTCCAACACGTAGGTAGCTTAATGGCCGATACAAAAAAATCTATTCATGGTGAATGGTCTTCACGTTTTGCATTTATACTCGCGGCAACAGGTTCGGCTGTTGGTTTAGGGAATATTTGGAAGTTTCCTTATATTACCGGTGAGAATGGTGGTGGTGCTTTTGTCATCGTCTATTTATTATGTATTGCAGCCATTGGTATTCCTATTATGATGGCTGAGACCATGATGGGGCGCAGAGGGCGGCAAAGCCCTATTAATACCCTACAAACTTTAACCGAAGAGGCGGGTGCTAATTCAAAATGGCATTATCTTGGCTGGTTGGGTGTGATTGCCGGTTTTTTGATTTTATCTTATTACAGTGTGATTGCTGGTTGGTCGATGGCTTATGTTACTAAGGCATTTATTGGCAGTTTTTCAGGTGAAAGTGCTGCAACTATCAACAGTATGTTCAGTGACTTACAAGCAAGTCCTATTGAGCAAACCATTTGGCATACCATTTTTTTGGTTGCTACTATGGCTATTGTGGCTAGAGGTGTTAAGGGTGGTTTAGAAAAGGCGGTCAGCTTTTTAATGCCATCACTATTTTTTATTTTGATGTTGCTGGTTGCTTATGCAATGACCACAGGTGCTTATATACAAGGTTTGGAATTTCTGTTTAAGCCTGATTTTTCTGAAATGACTGCTAACAGTGTGTTGACTGCAATGGGGCATGCTTTTTTTACCTTAAGTTTAGGTATGGGAGCAATCATGGTTTACGGGTCATATTTGCCTAAAGATATCTCTATTGCGAAAACTAGCATGATGATTGCAGGTGCCGATACAGTAGTTGCTTTATTGGCAGGTATTGCTATTTTTCCTATTGTATTTGCTAATGGCTTAGACGTTGGCTCAGGCCCTGGTTTGATTTTTCAAACTTTACCGATTGCTTTTGGTTCGATGACGGGCGGCTGGTTGTTTGGTTTGTTATTCTTTTTATTATTGGTTTTTGCAGCACTTTCTTCAGCGATTTCACTGATTGAGCCAGCGGTTGCTTGGTGTGTGGAGCGTTATGATATTGAGCGCAGAAATGCTTGTATCATTATGGGAAGCATTACTTGGTTATTCGGTATGGGAACGGTTCTCTCCTTCAATGAATGGTCAGATGTGACACTATTTGGCGCAAACTTTTTTGAAGTCTTGGATTATTTGACTGCGAATATAATGTTGCCTCTAGGTGGTTTCTTTATTGCTATTTTTGCTGGTCGAGTGATGTTGGCTAAACACGCGCAGGAAGAGTTAGATATTGAAAATAATACTCTGTTTTCTATCTGGAAATTCTTGGTCAGTTATGTTGCACCTGCTGCAGTATTTATTGTTTTCTTGAATGTGCTAGGTGTTTTTGGAGTGTTTAGCTAATGCCTATTGTTGAAAAAAGTGCTTTAGTAAAGTATTCGGCGCAGGCGATGTTTGAGGTAGTGGATAATATTGAAGCTTACCCTGAATTTTTACCTTGGTGTGCTGGCAGTCGTGTGCTGAAGCGAGAAGGAGATATTGTTGAAGCAGAAGTACAAATTGCTAAAGCTGGGCTGAAAAGTTTTTTTGCTACCCGCAATATTAATGTTGTGGGTGAGAAAATTACTTTATCCTTATTAGATGGACCTTTTTCTTCATTGGAAGGGGTCTGGAGTTTTATGCCTTTGCGTGAAGATGCTAGTAAAATTTCATTGGATTTGGAATTTGAGATGAATGGGGCTTTGGCTAATTTTGCTCTTGGTGCGGTGTTTAATCAGATTTGTAATACCATGGTGACTTCATTTACGCAGCGAGCGAAGCAGGTCTATGGTGCCAGCTAAGTTTTTTGTAAGGAGTGATTTTTACAAATGTAGGGTGTCTTTTTTGCGACTTACAAAAGCTCGAAGAGAGTCCCTCCAAATAAGTAAGTGTTAAATATAGAAGTTGCCTATGCTAAAGCTGATCAACAGTTAATTTTGCCGTTACAGGTATCTAAAAATTGTACAGTTGAGGAGGCTGTGCAATTATCTGGGATATTGGCACTCTTTCCAGAAATTAGCTTGGTAAATAACAAAGTGGGTATTTTTAGCGAAATTTGTGCATTGACTCGGGTGCTGAAGGAATATGATCGCGTAGAAATTTATCGGCCTTTGGCGGTAGATCCGATGGAGGCACGTCGGCAGCGTGCGCTTAAGCAATCACAACAACATTAATTAGTCCTGCATACCTGTCATCAGCATTTCTTTGGCGTGGGTAAGTGTTGAATCGGTGATATTCACGCCTCCTAGCATTCGTGCTGTTTCTTCAATGCGTTGTTCGGTAGATAAAACCTTAACGCTGGAAGTAGTCATAACATTATCATTGGTTTTATAAACAAATAAATGTTGATGTGCCTGTGCAGCCACTTGCGGAAGGTGGGTGACACATAATACTTGGGTATTATTACCGAGTGCGCGTAATTTTTGACCAACAATTTCAGCAATACCACCACCAATACCTGCATCAACCTCATCAAAGATCATGGTAGGCGCATCTTTGTCGTGACTGGTGGTCACTTGAATGGCCAAGCTGATACGAGATAATTCTCCGCCAGAGGCTACTTTAGCCAATGGTCGTAAGGGTAGCCCTGGATTGGCGCTGACTAAAAATTCAATTTTATCGATGCCGTTGATTTTAGGTTCACTAATATCTTGTGGACTAGTACTGATGCTAAATTCACCTTGTGGCATGCCTAGTTCCTGAATCATGGCAGAAATAAGTGTAGAAAGTGTTTGTGCATTTTCTATGCGTTTTTGACTTAAAGATTGCGCTAAGGAAAAATAATGGACTTTATTCTGTGCGACTAGTTCGGTTAATTCGTCAATACGTTCGGTGCTATGGCTTAAGCTTTCCAGTTCTGCATAAAGTTTTTCTGCTACTGCAGGCAAGTCTTCGGGTTTGACATGATGTTTGCGTGACAAACTTTGGATAATCCCTATTTGGCTTTCCAGTTCTTGCATGCGTTGAGGATCTATTTCTTGAGATTCAAGAAAACGGCGCAATTGTTGCGATGCTTCATTGATTTGAATTTGTGCTTCAATCAATAGTTTATTGGGTTCATCAAACTCATTGGCTAATGATGTTAAGTCTGTTAAAGCACTGATGCTTTGATTGACCATTTGGTTGGCAGACTGTTGTTCATTTTCAGATAGCAGATCTAATTGCAACTGACCTACCTTTAGAATTTGTTCTAAATTAGCGAGTTTGGTATGTTCGGCAGATAGTGCGGAATAATCATAATTAACTAAATCGAGTTGTTCCAATTCATTAAGTTGGTAACGAAATAGGTCTTCTTGGTTGCTTTGTTCGGTTGATGATTTTATCAGTGCCTGTAGTTCATGAAAGTTGGTACGCCATTGCAGATAAGCTTGGTTGGTCTCGGCAAGTAAATCAGTGTTTTTGGCAAAGTCATCCAAGAAGCCGCGTTGTGCTTCGTTATCTAATAAGGTGAGGTGAGCGTGTTGACCATGAATTTCAACTAACTGTGAACTGAGTAATTTTAAAGCTTGTAATGTGGTGGGGCGGCCATTGATATAGGCTTTGGAGCGGCCATCTTGGCGGATAGTGCGCCGAATTAAGCATTGTTCATCGTCATCAAATTCATTTTCTTCCAGCCAGCTTTTTGCAGCTGGGGCATCGCTTAAGTCAAAACTTAAATTAATTTCAGCGCGCTGGCAGTCGGGGCGGATATAACTGGCATCAGCTCTTTCGCCTAGAGCAAGTCCTAAGGCAGTTAATAAAATAGATTTACCTGCACCTGTTTCGCCTGTCAGCACTGATAGACCTTTTTCTAAGTTTAAATCCAGAGATTCAACAATAGCAAGGTCAATAATATTAAGATTCTGTAGCATAGTTAAAAGTGATAGCCACTGCTCCAATTAAGTTTATCGCGTAAAGTGTGGAAAAAATCATGATTTTCCGGGTGCAGTATGGTGATGGGGTTGGGGTCTTTTTTAATTAAAATTGTATCACTTATTAATACATCAGGAATGGCTAGGTGATCGCAAGTAACTTGAGCATTAATTTCTTTGGTTTTGATAAAGCTTATTTCAATTTCAGATGAGTCATCAATAACAATGGGGCGGTTAGATAGGGTGTGGGGGTTGAGCGGTACTAATAATAATGCTCCTAAAGATGGGTGCAGGATTGGGCCGCCAGCGGAAAGAGAGTAGGCGGTTGAGCCTGTTGGCGTAGAAACGATTAAGCCGTCAGATCGTTGAGTATTGAGGTATACGCCATCAATTGCAGTTCTGATCTCAATCATGCTCGGGGTGACCCAGCGATGAACGACTACTTCATTGACAGCAGTTTCTTCGTGAATGAGCTGACTATCACGTATTATTTTTGTACGCAGTAAATAGCGTTTTTCTTTACGGTATGCACCTTGTAAGATTTCATTTAGTTTGGTAATTAATTCACTTGGGGATATGTCAACCAGAAAACCGAGCCGTCCCAAATTGATGCCAATCAAAGGTATATTGCACCCTGCAGCAACGCGTGCAGCTGATAGAAAAGTACCATCGCCGCCTAATGCCAATAGAAGGTCGCAGTGCCCAGCTAGGTTTTCAATTGGGCGTATCTTTCCAGAAAAGTCAGGGATATGGCGTGCGCTGACAGGGTCGATGCTAATTTGATAATTAGGCTTTAAAAATTGATAAAGACTAATTAATGTATTGGCTATGTCAGGATGGCCTGCTTTCCCCAAAATACCAATAGTTTTAAATTTTGTAGACATAGGTGATTTAAAGCAACAAACAGCGTGTGATTATAGCCTATAATAAATTAATAGTATTGAAAGTTAACAGCATTCATAATAATGGTCAAAAAAATAATTTTTCTGAGCACCATAGCGGTATTGGCTTATGGCTTATGGCTAAGTTCTGACTTTAACCAAATTGCTGCCGGAGTAGCTATTTTTCTTTTTGGTATGCTGTCATTAGAGCAGGGTTTTCATGGATTTACAGGTGGTACTTTAGAAAAAATATTACGTAATAGTACTGATAAACTTTGGAAAAGTCTTGGCTTTGGAGTAATTTCCACAACCTTAATGCAGTCCAGCTCTTTAGTGACAGTCATTACTATTTCATTTTTAAGTGTTGGCATACTCGATTTAGCGGCAGGAATAGGGATTATCTTTGGAGCAAACCTTGGTACTACGACTGGAGCGTGGTTAATAGCAGGCTTAGGTTTGAAAGTGAAAATTGCAACCTATGCCATGCCTATGCTGGTATTTGGGATAATGTTGGTTTTCCAAAAGAGCAAATCTTTAAAAGCAATAGGCTCAATTTTAGCGGGTATGGGTTTTTTGTTTTTGGGTATTCATTATATGAAGGAGGGTTTTGAGACCTTTCGTAACACCATTGACTTGGCTGAATATGCTATTGCAGGCACCAAAGGGCTGTTTATTTTTACTATGATTGGTATTGCAGCAACAGTGGTGATGCAATCAAGTCATGCCACTATGGTATTAATTATTACCGCCTTGTCTGTGCAGCAAATTACTTATGATAATGCGTTGGCTTTAGCGATAGGCTCGAATGTTGGTACAACTATAACAGCGATTATCGGCTCATTAAGTGCAAATGTGCAAGGTAAGCGTTTAGCGGTCGCACACTTATTATTTAATGTTGTCACTGCGGCAATTGCATTGCTGATGCTGGGGCAATTTATGTTGCTGGTTGATGTGATTGCTGAGCACGTGGGGATTGCTAGCGACGATTACACACTTAAACTGGCAATTTTTCATAGCCTATTTAATTTGGTTGGTGTTGCATTAATGCTGCCCTTTGTTAATAGGATGGTTGCAGTATTAGAAAAGTTTTTAAAAGGCGAACAGGTTAAGGTAGATGAACCTAGGTATTTAAATGCTGCTGCGATGGCTTTTCCAGATACGGTTGTATTGGCAGTACATCAAGAGACGGTGCGCTTATATAAGCATGCGAGTCACATTATTTTAAAAACCATTGGCCTGTCTAGTCGTGATGTTTTTTCTGATAAAGAATTGGCGCAATTATTACAAGAGCACTCTAAAATTAACCCTTATAATGTTGATGCTGCTTACGAGCGCAATATAAAAGGTATTTATAGTGCCATTATTGCTTTTATTAGCCAAGCTGACTTTACTTGGGAAATGCAACAATCAGGTAGTTTATATTGGTTGCGAGCAGCAAATAGGCATATTGTTGAAGCAATAAAAGATACCAAGCATTTACAAAAAAACTTATTACGATTAACACTATCTAATAATAACTATGTAAAAGATGAGTATGAGAAAGTCCGCTATCAAATTGCTGAGTTGCTTAGGGAGTTGGAGGATTTTCGCTTGCAGTCTGAGTCTGAAACTCAAGAAATTGCATTATTGTCGTTTGATGTTTTTAAAGTCAAAATAAAAGAGCAAGATCAGCAAATGAATGCCGGGATAGATTGTTTAATTAGAGAGCAAAAAATAACGCCGGAAGCGGGAACTTCACTTATTAATGATAGTGCCTATATGTATGCTATTAAAAAACATTTACTTGATATGGCAGAGACAGTATTTATTATTCAGGAAGAAAAAATATCTAAAGCTCAGCGAGAGTTGGTGTTAAGTGATGAGGAGTTGGTGGGTGTATTACAAGCAGATAATTGATGATTTATAAGGTGCTTAAGTATGAGCAAAAAAAAGCTATTAAAAATATTGCAGGATTTTTTTGATGCTGATCAGCGTGAGCAGCTGCAGCACGTGCAACAGATTAAGAAGGTGCTTAAGAAGTTAAAGGAAAAGGAAATAAAAATGAAAGGGAAAATGGATGCATGTGATAACGTGGATGACATTGCGGCCTTACAGCAAGAATTAGATATTATTTATGCGCAAAGGTTGAAGGGCGTTAAAATTATTAAGGAAATAAAATAATGTGGCATGCTGGCTTATCTACTATTGGTGAAATTTTCGTGAAAGATAAAATTTAAGTTATTTGATTTTCATGTTTAAATGGATTTTGGCATGATGTTAAATGTTATGTGTGTTAGGTCACCGTCATTGAATATCTATAACTGTTAAACTATTGTGGTTTTTAGCCCTTGCTGACAGATTTGACGGTATGAGATTGATATTTCATGCTTTTTAAGCACATTGTTACTACCATATGGGGTAAGCATTGATAAGGGTTTATTTAATAATTTTCATAATTGCAGCTTTCTTTTGGTTGAAAGTATATTTGCAGAAATCACCAAGCTCTCGCCAACAATATACCAAAAAAAGCATGTTTTGGGGGGCTGGGGTTTGTTTGTTGCTGTTGGCTGTATCAGGAAGGCTGAATTGGGTAGTGGCTGCTTTAAGTGTGGTACTAGCATTCGTTTTGCGATTTTTGCCTGTGCTACTACGTTATGCTCCTCAGTTGCAGAAGTTGTGGATGATATTGCGCCAACGAGACTCCTTTTCTGGTAAGCAGTCTGATTTTACGCGTAATTCGGGGAGTATGACGACTGATGAGGCCTATAAGATTCTGGGGTTATCAAGGGTTGCAACAGATAAAGAGATTATTGAAGCGCATCGCAAGTTAATTTTAAAAAACCACCCTGATCGAGGTGGGTCCAGCTATCTTGCGGCGCAAATTAATTTGGCCAAAGACATGTTGTTGAAAAAATAAGCAATGTGGTTTGGGCGAAAAAAATTTGTAATAAAGTGCATGTCCTGCTTATTAATGGTGTTATTTTTTTTAATAAATGTGACGGGGTGCACAAAAATTCAATCTCAGGCGCCAGTGCAGCCTAAACAGCGTGATTTGATAAATGGTTCATATTACAAGATAAAAAAAGGTGATACTTTGTACTCCGTAGGCTTCAGGTCGGGGCATGGGTATAAGCGATTAGCTTCTTGGAATAAGATTTCTCCGCCTTATAATATATATATTGGCCAGAAGTTAAGGTTATTTAAGAAAAAAAGCACAAAGAGATCAAAAAGAAATAAAAAAAGTTCAGCTATTTCAGTAAATAACAAAAAAGTGTTAAAGTTAAACTGGAGGTGGCCGGTAAGAGGAAAAATATTGAGGGGATTCTACCTTACTGGAAAAAAGGGAATTGATATTTCTGGTCATGTAGGGCAAAATATTAAGGCTACAGAAGCTGGGGTGGTTGTTTATAGTGGTAGCGGCTTAGTTGGTTATGGCAAGCTTTTGATTATAAAGCATAATTACTTGTATTTGAGTGCTTATGCGCATAATCGTCGTTTGTTAGTTAAGGAAGGGCAAAAGGTAAAGGCTGGACAACATATTGCAGAAATGGGAGTAGGGGCTAATGCTGAGCCTTCCTTGCATTTTGAGATCAGGAAAAATGGAACTCCCGTTAATCCTGTCGTATATTTGTCAAAATAGGGCGTTAAAATAGTTGGAGTGCTTGCTTTTCGAGTATTAACGAAAGCGCAAAATAGTAAAGGAAGATTAAATGAGTACTGTAGAAAATGAAGTAGCTGTTGTTGAAGGGGCTAGCGATCATTTTAGCATTGAGTCTGTTGCGACTGAAGAGGCAGAAACTGTTGCTATTGCTGGGAATGAATCGCTAAATACTCAACATTTTGATGTGACAAAGTTCTATCTTAATGAGTTAAGTCGTTCAAAGTTACTGACTGTAGACGAAGAAAAAATTTATGGTAAGCGTGCATTACGGGGAGATCAAGAAGCGCGAAAAATAATGATCGAAAGTAATTTGCGTTTGGTGGTAAAAATTGCGCGTCGTTATTTAAATAGAGGCTTGCCTTTGTTAGATTTGATTGAGGAAGGTAACCTTGGTTTGATCAGGGCGGTGGAAAAGTTTGATCCTGAACTGGGTTTTCGCTTTTCTACCTATGCCACTTGGTGGATAAGGCAAACTATCGAGCGTGCGATTATGAATCAAACACGTACTATACGACTGCCCATTCATGTTGTTAAAGAAATGAATGTTTATTTGAAAGCACAGCGGCATTTAACTCAAGCATTGGATGGCGAGCCTAAAGCACGGGATATTGCTGAATATCTTAATAAGCCTGTTAAGATAGTGGAAAAGATGCTTAAGTTAAATGAGCGAGTGACTTCGGTTGATGCGCCTAGCCCTTTTGACGCAGATAGATCATTAGTTGATTCAATTTCTGATGAGCAGGCAAATTCACTATTAGACCAAGTGCATGATGATGGCATTAAGGCGAATATTAAATTATGGCTAATGCGACTTTCTAAAAAACAGGCAGAAGTTATTTGTCGTCGTTATGGCTTATGTGGTTATGAACACGCTACCTTAGAGGTGGTTGCTGGTGAGTTGGGTGTGACGCGTGAGCGGGTACGCCAAATTCAGATGGATGGGCTAAAGCGACTTAAAGAAATTATTGAGGTAGAGGGCTATACGCTTGAAACAGTGTTACGATAATACATCAATATTGAGTTCTTGTAGTAGTTCAATAAGTTTAATCAGTGGTAAACCTATAAGGGCATTAGGGTCATCGCCTTCAATACGCTCAAATAGTGCTATACCTAAGCCTTCCGATTTAAAGCTTCCTGCGCAGTTATATGGTTGTTCAATATTAATGTAATGTTTTATTTGTTGTTCGGATAAATTTTTAAAGTGAACAGTGCAGATGTCTATTGCACTCTTAAGCTGGTTGTTTGTCGTATCTAGTACGCAGACACTGGTGTAAAACTTTACCTGTTTACCTGAAGACAAGCGTAGTTGCTCTATTGCTGCCTGTTTGTTACCGGGCTTATGTAGTTGAATGTGATTAATGATTGCCACTTGATCCGATGCAATAATAAAGTGCTTTGGATAGGTTGTTGCAAGAGATTTTGCTTTTTCTTCTGCCAAACGCAAAGCTAATTCCGTTGGTGATTCAAGTGTTTTGGCACTTTCGTCAATATTCGGGTGGGTGCAAACAAAGTGTAAATTTAATTTTTCTAGTAGTGTTTTACGGTATTCAGAGCTGGAGGCTAAGACTAGGTTATTGGTTTGCATAATAATTCAATTGACAGAAAGCTACAAATACCGCTATTATTGCACAGTTATGTTAGATCAATTACCCGAACTTATAGACCCCGTTGTATTTGCTGAAAGGCGTAGTCATATAGTAGGCCGTTTAGGCTTGCAACGGCTAGGCAGGCTTAGTGATTTTCTTTTTGATAAAGAAGGTGAATTACAAGTTGATTTACAATTTTATAAGGAAGGTAAAGTTCCTATTATTGAAGGGCGTATTGAAGGAAATTTAACTTTAACGTGTCAGAGCTGTATGCAAGCACTTGCTTGGCCTGTTAATAAGGCTGTTAAAATAGGCATGGTGCAAACTATTGAGCAAGCTGACCGTTTAGAGGAAGATTTTGAGCCGATGATGGTTGCAGATAATAAAATGTCTTTGCCCGCGATTATTGAGGATGAAGTCATTATTTCTTTGCCTGATTATCCACGGCATGCAAGTGCATGTTTTCAATCTACGTCAACTGAAAAGCTCCCTGAGCCTCAGATAGAAGAACAAGAACCTGACAACCCTTTTTCTGTTTTAGCTAAACTAAAAATTACTGGAGACCAATAATGGCCGTACAAAAAAGCAAAGTAACTCGTTCAAGACGCGGGCAGCGTCGTTCGCATGATTCATTAACTGCGAAAACACTTTCTCAAGACCCTACAACAGGTGAAACTCACTTGCGTCATCATGTTACGCCTGATGGCTTCTTTAAAGGTCGTCAAATTGTAGCGAGTGACGAAGATTAAGTTGGTTTTGCTTGTGCAATTATTGTACAGTTTGAACGTTTAATCAGTTTTGAAAGCCGGACTTTATGTCCGGCTTTTTTATAAGAACTTTTGGAGTTTTTGTTTACGTGAGTTTGATAATTTCAATTGATGCAATGGGCGGCGATCATGGTACCAGTACCACTATCCCTGCTTCACTAGATTGTTTGCGTAACAATCCTGACTTACAACTTATCTTGGTTGGCGACGAACAAGTGTTAATGCCGTTGCTTGAGCAAGGCTTAGTTGAATTTAAAGATCGCTTGTCTATTCAGCATGCTTCACAATGTGTCGCTATGGATGAATCACCTGCTAAAGCGTTAAAAAATAAAAAAGACTCTTCCATGCGTGTGGCCATTAATTTGGTACGCGAAGGACGTGCTGATGCTTGTGTGAGTGCTGGTAATACTGGGGCATTAATGGCAACCGCCAGATTTGTTTTGAAAATGATGCCAGGGATTGATCGACCTGCTATTATGTCATCCATGCCGTCTATTTTTGGGCATACCCATGTCCTTGATCTCGGCGCAAATGTTGATAGTTCAGCGGAAAATTTATTTCAATTTGCAGTGATGGGTGCTGAAGTGGTAAAAGCTTTAGAGGATACTGATTCTCCTAAGGTAGGCTTGCTTAATATTGGTGAAGAAGATACCAAAGGTAATGAGCAAGTTAAATCTGCTGCTAAATTACTGGAAAATTCACACCTTAATTATATAGGTTATGTGGAAGGTAATTCGTTGAACGCAGGTGATCAAAAGGTTGATTTGATTGTTTGTGATGGATTTGTAGGTAACATTGCATTGAAATCTATTGAAGGTGCAGCGAAAATGATTACTTCGGTTATGAAAGAGTCTTTTGCTAAGAACGCCTTTACAAAATTGGCTGCATTAATTGCCTATCCAGTATTAAAAGCAATTAAAGACCGTATAGATCCAAGGCTGCACAATGGAGCTAGTTTTCTAGGCTTGAAAGGCTTAGTGATCAAAAGCCATGGTGGTGCAGATGCGGTTGCTTTTAAAACGGCTATTCATGTAGCTGAAGTGGAAGTAGAAAAAAATGTAATTCAAAAAATTAGTGAACAGGTTGAGCACGCTCTAAGCAGGAGAGAAAACGTATGACAACTTATGCAAGAGTAATCGGTACGGGAGGGTACTTACCCGCCGAAATCAAAACTAATGAAGAAATTTCGAAAACGGTTGATACTTCAGATAGCTGGATTTTTGAACGCACTGGTATAACAAGCCGGCGCATTGCTGCGCAGCATGAAACTGCCTCTAGTATGGCAGAAATTGCAGCACGACAAGCAATAGAGATGGCTGATATTTCACCTGATGCCATTGATTTGATTATTGTTGCCACAGGAACTCCGGATAATGTTTACCCGAGTACTGGTTGTATGTTGCAGCATCGCTTGGGTATTAAGAAATGTGTTGCCTTTGATATACAGGCAGCTTGTTCGGGTTCGATTTTTGGTTTGGATATGGCAAATCAATATATTAAATCGGGTGCAGCAAAAACAGTTTTAGTGGTAGGAGCTGAAATTTGTTCGCGCATAGTGGATTGGACTGATCGTGGAACGTGTATCTTATTTGGTGATGGTGCAGGAGCTGTACTGTTGCAAGCAGGGGAGCAAGAAGGTATTTTATCAACCCATATTCATTCGGATGGTAGCTTTGAAGATTTATTGAAATGTCCAAACCCACAAGCATTGGGTGAGCCGGAGATGGCTGGCTATATTTCTATGAAAGGCAATGAAGTTTTTAAGGTGGCAGTCAATACTTTAGGGCGTATTGTTGATGAGACTTTGGCGGCAAATAATATGCAAAAGTCTGATATTGACTGGTTAGTGCCGCATCAGGCAAATATTCGTATTATCGCGGCGACTGCAAAAAAATTAAAGATGTCGATGGATCATGTAGTGGTTACTTTGCAAGAGCAGGGTAATACTTCTTCTGCATCTGTCTTGCTGGCTTTTAATGAGGCAGTAAGAGATGGGCGTATTAAACGTGGACATGTGGTTTTATTAGAAGCATTTGGTGCAGGCTTTACTTGGGGTTCTGCGCTGATTAGGTATTAATTAAGGTTATTTATGAGCGAACAAAATAAGCAACTTGCTTTTGTATTTCCAGGGCAAGGCTCACAGTCAGTGGGCATGATGGTAGAGTTAGCAGCAGTGTATCCTGATGTTGAAGCAACTTTTGCTGAAGCGTCAGCTGTTTTGGGTGTTGATTTATGGCAAATGGTCACTGATGGACCTGCTGAAGAATTAAATCAAACTCATAATACGCAACCAGCAATGTTGGCTGCTGGGGTGGCATTATGGAAAGTTTGGTGCGCTGAGTCTGATGTCAGGCCTGCTTTTATGGCAGGACATAGCTTAGGTGAATATACTGCTCTGGTTTGTGCTGGAGTGTTGGACTTTAAAGATGCTATTTCCTTAGTTGCACAAAGAGGTCGCTATATGCAAGAGGCTGTGCCTGCAGGTACAGGTGCTATGGCAGCAATTTTAGGGCTAACTGATGAGCAAGTTATTCAGGTGTGTGCTGCTGCTGCTCAAGGTGACGTTTGTTCGGCGGTTAATTTCAATTCACCTGGCCAAGTCGTGATAGCGGGAAGTAGTGCTGCAATTGATAGGGCAATGCCTGCTGCAAAAGAAGTAGGTGCAAAACGTGCCGTTAAACTACCGGTCAGTGTGCCTTCGCATTGTGCCTTAATGGAACCCGCTGCTGAGAAGCTAGCTGTGCAAATGGAGGATCTTAGTTTTGCCGAGCCTGATGTTGTTTTATTGCATAATGTTGATGTTAAGGTGCATAAAGGTGCAGATGAAATTCGTCTCGCTTTAAAAGAACAGTTATTTCAACCTGTACGCTGGGTAGATACTGTTAATGCACTGTCTGAGCAAGGTGTTACAACCATTGCAGAAATGGGGCCTGGAAAGGTTTTGTTGGGCTTAAACAAGCGTATTGTAAAATCAGCAGAGCATTTCACGGTAAATAACCCTGAAACTTTCACTAAATTATTGGAGCATTTTTCTAATGACTAAAAAAGTAGCCTTAGTAACAGGCGCAAGTCGCGGTATTGGGCGTGCTATTGCCGAAAAATTAGCAGATGATGGTTTTTTTATTATTGGTACAGCCACTTCAGATGGCGGTGCAGAAGCTATTTCTACTTACTTGGCTGATAATGGTACAGGCATGAAGTTGGATGTTGCTAATGCTGATTCAATTGCTGAAGTTATGAAGCAAATTGCTGATGCATATGGTGCACCTGAGGTTTTAGTGAATAATGCGGGTATTACCCGAGATAATTTGCTAATGCGCATGAAAGAAGAAGAGTGGGATGATATTATCAATACCAACTTAAGCTCTGTTTTTAGAATGAGTAAAGCAGTATTAAGAGGTATGATGAAAGCTAGATCTGGCCGAATCATAAATATTGCTTCTGTTGTGGGTGCTACAGGTAATGCCGGACAAGCGAACTATGCTGCAGCAAAAGCGGGTATGGTTGGTTTTGCTAAATCAATGGCAAAAGAAGTGGGTTCACGTGGTATTACGGTGAATACGGTTGCTCCTGGTTTTATTGATACTGATATGACGCGTGAATTAGCTGATGAGCACAAACAGTCGTTATTATCTGGCATCCCCTTGGGGCGCTTGGGAGATCCCAAAGAAATTGCTAATGCAGTCGCATTTTTAGCATCTGAAGGAGCATCTTACATTACAGGTGAGACCCTACATGTAAATGGTGGAATGTTTATGGCTTAAAATTATGTTATTTTCATAATTTTAAAGTATAATTGCCCCGCTTGTAGAATTCATCTATAAGTGGATTGAAGTTAATAATAAAAAAATGATGTTGTATAGATAAATCGACATCCATTAAGGAAAAAATAATATGAGTAACATTGAAGAACGTGTAAAGAAAATTGTTGCTGAGCAATTAGGTGTTAAAGAAGATATTGCTATTGATGCATCATTCGTAGATGATCTAGGCGCTGATTCTCTTGATACAGTAGAATTGGTTATGGCTTTAGAAGAAGAATTCGAATGTGAAATTCCTGATGATGATGCTGAAAAAATCACGACTGTACAACAAGCTATTGATTACGTAAACGCTAACGGCTAATTTCTTAGTACGTATGAATTAATGGGCAATACTATATTGCCCATTAAGACCTCTCTCCTTTTTTATTTCTATTCAGGTATCCTCCATTGAGTACACGTCGTGTTGTTATTACAGGGCTGGGCGCAATAACGCCTCTTGCTAACACTGTTTCTGAAACATGGGATGGTATTATCAACGGAAAAAGCGGCATTAGCCCGATTGATTCGTTTGATATTTCTGCTTTTGCTTCTACTTTTGGGGGTGTTATCAGAGACTTTGATGTCACTCAGTATGTCGCAGCTAAAGATGCTAAGCGTATGGATGGCTTTATTCAATATGGTATTGCTGCAGGTAGTCAAGCTCTTGAAGATTCAGGTTTAGAAGTCACGGAAGAGAATGCTGAAAGAATTGGTGTCGCTATCGGTTCAGGTATTGGTGGTATAACAGGTATTGAAGATTGCCATGCTACCTATAGTAAAAGTGGGCCGCGACGCATTTCTCCCTTTTTTGTACCAGGGAATATCATTAATATGATTTCTGGTAATTTATCCATTAAATATGGCTTAAAAGGTCCAAATTTTGCTATTGTGACGGCTTGTACAACAGGGACGCACAATATTGGTGATGCTGCACGCCTTATTAAATACGGTGATGCTGATGTTATGATTGCTGGCGGTGCAGAACGCTGTACCACTTCACCGACAGCGATGGGTGGTTTTGCTTCGGCAAAGGCATTGTCACGACGTAATGATGATCCGCAATCGGCCAGTCGCCCTTGGGATAAAGATCGTGATGGTTTTGTTTTAAGTGATGGTGCGGGTGTCGTTGTACTTGAAGAATTAGAACATGCACAAGCACGAGGCGCCAAGATTTATGCTGAAGTAGTAGGTTATGGCATGAGTGGTGATGCTTATCATATGACCTCACCATCCGTAGGCGGTGCAGGTGCGGCACGTTGTATGAAAAATGCACTACGTGATGCTGGTTTAAATGCTGAGCAAGTGGATTATATTAATGCGCATGGGACTTCTACACCTGCTGGTGATGTGGGTGAGACGCAAGCTATGAAGACTGCTTTGGGTGATCATGCTTATAAAGTGGCTATTAGTTCAACAAAATCAATGATTGGTCATATGCTGGGTGCTGCGGGTGGTATTGAAGCAGTATTAAGTGCGCTGGCGATTAAAAATCAAGTTGCTCCACCGACGATAAACTTAGAAAATCAAGACCCTGAATGTGATTTGGATTATGTGCCTAATACGGCGCGTGATATGAAAATTGATATAGCAGTTTCTAATTCATTTGGATTTGGCGGCACTAATGGAACTTTAGTGTTTAAACGCTACGAATAAGCCCATTAGGTTTGCTAATGATTTTAGTCAATGGCGAACAGCAGAATACCATTGCAGTAACAGATCGTGGCTTACATTATGGCGATGGTCTGTTTGAAACAATTGAAATTATTCGGGGGCAGCCTGTTTTTCTAACCCAGCATTTAGCAAGGTTAGAGGCAGGTTGCCACACTCTGAAAATCCCTTTTCCATCTACAGCTCTGTTGATGGGTGAAATCTCTCAAGTTAGCAAAAATTGCACTCATGGAGTGTTGAAATTGATGCTTACTCGAGGTTCGGGTGGTCGTGGTTATCGGCAACCTGAGCTTATTCAAACAACTCGTTTCATTGCTTTACACCCTTACCCGCAATATCCAGTAAATTATGCCACTCAAGGTGTTGATGTGCGTTTTTGTAGCACTCGATTAGGCTTGAACGCAACGCTTGCAGGGCTAAAGCATAATAATCGGCTAGATCAAGTACTGGCACGTGCCGAGTGGCAAGATGAATTTCAGGAAGGTTTAATGCTAAACTTGAATGAACACGTCATAGAAGGCACCATGACAAATTTATTTGTGGTTAAAGAGGGTGTACTACACACACCAGAGCTTAGTTTATCCGGTATTGTAGGTATTATTCGTCAAATTGTTTTATTACTGGCTGAGCAACAAAATATTCTGGTGCAACAATCTGAATTACAGCAAGATTTTGTGTTAGCAGCGGATGAGCTGTTTTTAAGCAATTCAGTTATTGGTCTCTGGCCTATTAAATCACTGGAAAACAAAGCCTATCCAGTCGGCTCTGTGACACGCACAATACAAAGGGCTTTTGCAGCTTATAAAACCAGAGCAACGCAGTTATGTTAATACGTTTATTTGCTAGTTTGGTATTACTCTTGAGCTTAATATCGGCATGGGCATGGTTTGAATACCAAGCATTTGTTGTGCAACCCTTAGTTACACAATCTCCTGTTATTATTGATATTAGTAAAGGCAGTTCGTTCCGAAGCATCATTCAAACGCTAAACGATCAAAAGCTGCCAGCGAATAAGTATTGGTTTAAGCTTTTAGCATACCAAGAGAGTTTGATAAACAAATTAAAAGCGGGTGAATATGAATTACCCATTGGTATTACCCCGAAGGCATTTTTATTATTACTAAGCGAAGGGAAAACTCGACAGTATGCGATTACTTTTCCAGAAGGCTGGGCCTTTAAGCAAATGCGTGCCGCTTTAGCTGAGGATAGTGGTATTACTCAAACAATTGCTGATTTAAGTGATGTGGAAGTTTTGCAAAAAATTACCACGCAATATGCACACCCTGAAGGCCTGTTTTTTCCAGATACTTATCAGTTTGAAAAGCACACAACTGATGTGGCGATTCTAAAACGTGCCTATCAAAAAATGCAGCAAATTTTACAAAAAGAGTGGGCTACTAAAACTCAAAAACTCCCGTTAAAAAATGCATATGAAGCACTGATTTTGGCATCAATTGTCGAAAAAGAAACAGGTGATGTGTCTGAGCGTCCAGTGATTGCAGGTGTCTTTATCCGCAGGTTAAATAAGGGGATGCGTCTACAAACAGACCCAACCGTTATTTATGGTATGGGGGGTCGTTATCAGGGCAATATTCGTAAACGAGATTTACGTACTCTTACGCCGTATAATACCTATCGTATCAATGGTTTGCCACCAACACCCATTGCCATGCCAGGTGAATTGGCCATTCAGGCTGTATTGCACCCTGCAAATGATTCTAGTTTATATTTTGTTGCTAAAGGCAATGGTAGTCACATATTTTCAACAACACTGACAGAGCATAACCGAGCAGTTAATCGTTATCAAAGGAAGCATTAGATGGCAGGGCGATTTATTACCTTAGAGGGCGGTGAAGGAGTCGGTAAAACGACTAATATTGCCTTTATTCAATCCATGCTTGCAAGCAATAATATTTCCGTATTACTTACGAGGGAGCCTGGCGGCACCGAACTAGCCGAGACTTTACGCAACTTACTGCTGGATAAAGAGCAAGAAGAAATTTCTGAACAAGCGGAATTGTTGATGATGTTTGCTGCACGAGCGCAGCATATTAAACATGTAATAAAACCGGCATTAGCACAAGGTACCTGGGTACTTTGCGACCGCTTTACCGATGCAACCTATGCATACCAAGGGGGAGGCCGGAATATGTCTGGTGATGCAATTGCATGGCTGGAAAATTTTGTACAAGCTGATTTGCGTCCTGATTTGACCTTATTGCTGGATGCGCCTATCGAAATAGGGATGCAGAGAGCAGGTAAGCGCGGTGCATTAGATCGATTCGAATCAGAAAAAATGACTTTTTTTACGAAAGTAAGGCAAGCCTATTTAGATATTGCACAGCAACAACCCCAGCGAGTTAAAATAATAGATGCAACTCAGGATTTAGCGAGTGTGCAAGCAGATATACAAGTTGTACTTCAGCAGTTTTTACCTGCATGACCAGCTTAAACTACCCTTGGCATGAGAGTTATTGGCAGCATTTAGTTGCTTATGTCGAGCAGCAACGTATTCCGCAAGCATTATTATTAAAAGGTGTCCCAGGGTTAGGTAAGCATCAATTGGCATTGCGTTTTGCCCAATATTTAATGTGTTTAGCACCTGAACAGCAATCGTCTTGTCATAGCTGTGCTAGTTGCAAGCTGTTTGTAGCGGAAACACACCCTGATTTTATGCTGTTACAGCCTGAAGAAGCGGGAAAATTAATTGGTATTGATGCTATTAGGCAGTTGATTTCCAAGCTCGCTTTAAAGCCGCAATACAGTGCTTATCGAGTCGTTATTATAAATCTGGCTGAGCACATGAACAGAAACTCTGCAAATGCATTTTTAAAATGCTTGGAAGAGCCGCCTGAGCGCACTATGTTTATTTTGTTAACAGAACAAGTGCAGCGTTTGCCGGCAACTATCATGAGTCGTTGCCAAAAGCTAGTGTTAGCTACACCTGATAATGCCGTTGCGCAACAGTGGCTAACTACTCAAGGTATTAATGAACAGCAGCAACAATTACTGAGCTTGGCGCAAGGTGCGCCATTATTGGCACTCGATTATGCGCAACAAAATAGTTTACAGTTACGAAGTGAGTGTTTTACCAGTTGGCAAAATATAATCGTGCGTAACGCCTGTCCTGTCGTTTTGGCGGAGCAGTGGCATAAATTGGCTGGGCAGCAATTATTACATTGGCTGATTTCTTGGACTGAAGATATTATTAAATGTCACTTTCAAGTACAAGCACAGTATTTGCACAATACTGATTTAGCAAGGCCTTTGCAGGAGATTGCGCGACGGGTGCAGTTAACAAGTTTATTTGATTTTTATGGCTTATTAATGAAAGATACCCATAGAATACAAACACAGCTTAATAAGCAGCTTCTTTTTGAAGAAATTTTAATTACTTGGTCTCAAGCAATAGTGAATCGATAATTATGGCAGAATCAGCACCACGACAAGGGATTTTATCTTTATCCATCAAAGAAAAAAATGCACTTTACTCCGCATATATGCCTTATATAGTAAATGGTGGCTTATTTATTCCGACTACGCGCAAATATGTATTAGGGCAAGAAGTATTTATGCTGCTTAATTTAATGGAAGAAACCGAGCGCTTACCTATCGCGGGTAAAGTTGTTTGGATCACACCAGAAGGTGCCGAGGGTTATCGAACTGCCGGTATTGGCGTGCAGTTTAGTGATCAAGATGGTGGTACTGCGAGAAATAAAATTGAGACCTATTTGGCAGGTTCACTAGATTCAGACCGTTCAACACATACGATGTAGGGTGGAATAGCTTTAGCGTTTTCCACCAATGTATTTACCCAAGGCATAAAAATTATGCAAGTAATATCATCGCCTTTCATCTTGTCGGAAAATATTATCTGCGCTGCACTTGATAAGCTATTCCGACACATTTAAGGAATCCTGAAAATATTTTTTAGCCAAACTGATGCAAAAAAAGCTTAACCAATTACATTTCGAAAATAGTTTTGTACAGGAATTACCAGGTGATGAGTCGACGAGTCATTATCCACGCCAGGTAAAGGATGCTTGCTATTCTTTCGTATCACCCACACCAGTGAATGAACCGCAATTAGTTGCATATTCTACTGAGGTGGCGGCATTATTTGATTTGTCGCCAGAAGATTGTAGTGATGATTATTTTACTCAAGTCTTTGCTGGTAATCAGCTAGCAACAGGCATGCAAGCTTATGCAATGTGTTACGGAGGCCATCAGTTTGGCAATTGGGCTGGGCAGCTGGGTGATGGCAGGGCAATTAACTTAGGTGAGGTTGTTAATTCCAAAGGTGAACACTGGGTTCTGCAATTAAAAGGAGCAGGGCTGACACCCTACTCACGTGGTGCAGATGGTTTGGCAGTATTGCGTTCTTCAGTACGTGAATTTTTATGCAGTGAAGCAATGTTTCACCTGGGTATTCCCACAACACGTGCATTAAGTTTAGTGACCACGGGTGAGCATGTGATGCGTGACATGTTTTATGACGGTAACCCACAGGCAGAATTAGGCGCAGTGGTATGTCGTGTAGCACCGTCTTTTTTACGCTTTGGTAGCTTTGAAATTCATAGTGCACGGCAAGATGTTGGTTTATTACGTCAACTAGTTGATTATACGATTTGCCATGAGTTTGCACATCTAGGTGAGCCAAGCACAGAAGTATACTTAGCTTGGTTTAATGAAGTGTGTGCTAAAACAGCAAAGATGATTATACATTGGCAAAGAGTCGGTTTTGTACATGGCGTGATGAATACCGATAATATGTCTATTCTAGGGCTGACTATTGATTATGGGCCTTATGGCTGGTTAGATAATTACGATCCTGATTGGACTCCAAATACCACCGATAGAGCAGAAAGGCGCTACCGCTTTGGCAATCAACCACAAATTGCCGGCTGGAATTTGAATCAATTAGCTAATGCTATCTACCCTTTGATTGAACAGGTTGAGCCTTTACAAGCGGCTTTACAGTTATATAGCGCGACGTTTATAAATGGCTATCAAGAAATGATGGCTGAGAAGTTGGGTTTGCAAGTTTTTGAGCCAGATACTGATAAAGCGTTAATAGATGAGCTATTAACCGTATTGACCTTGGCGGAAACTGATATGACTATTTTTTATCGCCGCTTAGCAGATATTAATACTGAAACTGCGCTAACGGATCAGCAATTATTGGCAGTATTAGCAGATGCCTATTACCTGCCAGCACAATTGACTGATTCAGTTAAAGAGCAGACGCTTGCATGGTTGCGACAATATATTTTGAGAGTGCAGCAAGATAAAACGGCTGATATTGATAGGAAGCAAAGTATGAATGCGGTTAATCCTAAATATGTACTCAGAAATTATTTGGCTCAGCTGGCGATAGATAAAGCAGAGCAGGGCGATAATAGCATGGTTAATGATTTATTAGAGGTATTGCGGAACCCTTATGATGAACAAATTGAGCATCAGCAATGGGCTGAAAAACGTCCCGATTGGGCGCGTACTAAGGCGGGTTGTTCAATGTTGTCTTGTAGTTCATAATTGAGTCTTATTTTCATGCTGGGCGGTCTAGTCCGCCTGCGTTTAATATATTAATGCCGTGGCAGATACTTTGATAAAAATTCCTCAAGGGAATTTTCAGTTATTACGTTTTCCAATTGAAAAACAAGAAAAATTACGTGCATGGGATGCAGCAGATGAATATCTGCTTAATGATGTTGCTACTAAAATAACAACAGCTAATGCGCGTATTTTGCTGGTTAATGATAGCTTTGGGGCTTTGGCAGTCGCCTTGCATAAGTATAATCCTTGTGTGGTAACTGACTCTTATATTGCCCAAGTAGCAACGCAAGAGAATTTACGCTTGAATCAAATAAATGCTAATACTGTGCAATTATTTGATAGTATCAATTTACCTGCGCAGCAGTTTGATTTTATCTTAATAAAAGCACCCAAAACTTTGGCTTTTTTTGAAGACTTATTGATACGTTTACAAAAAAATTTAACAGTGAACACTCAAGTCATTGTTGCGGGCATGGTTAAAAATATGCCAAATTCAGTTTGGCAAACCTTGGCACGATTAATTGGCGCAACGACTCCCTCTAAAGCGGTTAAAAAGGCTCGCTTGATTTATGCAACGCCTGATGTTGCCAGAGAAATCTCTGTTAATCCATACCCTACTTGTTATCAACTGGAAGGTACTGAATACCAAATTTGTAATCATGCAAATGTATTTTCTCGGCAACAATTGGATATTGGTACACGCTTTTTCTTACAGCACTTACCTGAAAATAACAAATATCAACAAATAGTAGATTTGGGTTGTGGTAATGGTGTTGTAGGTTTAATTTTTGCCGAAAAAAATCCCGCAGCCACCTTGCATTTTATTGATGAGTCTTTTATGGCGGTTGCTTCCGCACAGCAGAATTTTAAATTGGCGTTTGCGCAACGTAGTGCCAGCTTTAAAGCAAGTGATGCTTTAACTGATTTTGCTCCCGACTCTGTTGATTTAATCTTGTGTAACCCACCATTTCATCAGCAAAACACGGTTGGTAATCATATTGCCATGCGTATGTTTAAGCAAGCGGCACAAATATTATCAGTAGGTGGTGAATTATGGGTGATTGGTAACCGCCACTTGGGTTATCAGGCAAGTCTAAAGCAATATTTTGCTAAAGTTGAGTTAGTTGCTGCGAATGCTAAATTTATTATCCTAAAAGCGGCCAATTAAGTGTAAAAGGGAAGGGCGGAGCCCATAAAAAAAGGACGATGCAAATAACTAGCATCATGATAGAAACACTTAGATAGCGGATGCTGAATAATTTGAATGCGGTGCCAAAGGAGCGTTTTAATTGTGCATTGCCGAGATCAACGCTATAGAATTCATCTAATAATAAATGCACAATAAAGCCAAAGCCAATAAAAGCACCACTCATCCACGAAAAATAATTAGCATTATGAAATAAGGAAGAGTTAATGCAGACAATTAATAAGCTAAAAAGTACGGCGCAAAGTAAGGAATGAATAGCACCACGATGTACCGTTAAATATTTGAAGACAGCTAAAATCGGGTAGCGAACAATAAAAAAAGTACTGCTGGCGATAATAAATAAGTGCTGCAAAATATATTGATCTTTAAATGCTAAAATAGCGAGTATCGACATCAATGTTGCCAAGGATGTGAACAGCAATTTTAAGGGGCGCGAGCTATCTGAATCAATATCGGGTAATAAGCCGCCAATGGTACCTAAAAAAACAAACCAGGGAATATCCAGTAGTTGGATTATATTTTTATTGGAGAGTGTGACGGCAGCTAAACCGCTTGCGGTGGCTGCGACAAAAATGTGGGTATTAAAATTCGCCATAAAGTGTGTGTTTGGGGTCAATATGCAACCGACTATGATAACAATAATTAGGAGCGGGCATTATTGAATCCTCGTTCCTTAGTAAGGATGAGTGAATGCAATGTGTTAATACGCCAACAATAATAGAAGAAACCATTAAAAAGTCTCGATTTATTGGCTTTATATACCCCTGTATAAGTGAAGTTGATGCGCTGGCAACTTTAGATGCCTTACGAATTGAACATGCGGCGGCGAATCATATCGTATTTGCTTATCGAATCAAAACAGAAAAAGGAATTATTTGTCGGTTTCATGATGCGGGAGAGCCTTCAGGTACAGCTGGGAAGCCAGTTTATAAGTATGTTGAAGGTCATGATTTAATTAATGTGTTGGTAGTAGTGGTACGATATTTCGGTGGTATAAAGCTCGGTGCGGGTGGTTTGACCCGAGCTTATGGTGGTACCGCTAAGTTAGCGATAGCGGCGGCAGATATAGAGCCTTATATTGAACGGGTGACTTTGCAATTTACTCTGGATTACAATCAATTGCAGCCTTTTGAGTATCATGTGCAAAAATTATCAGGAAAAATTATGAGCAAGGATTTTGCGGGGCAGGTGCAGGTGCAAGTGTTGATTGCGGTAGCTAATAGTGAGGCATTATTGAGCCTATTTCCTGGGCAAGTTTTATGAGTGTTTGTTTTGTTTTCATCCTCCTTTGTTATTGGTAAATATGAGATTAGATACAATACAAATCAAGGCATTAAAAAATGCTTTGAAAAATTTAAATAATGAAGATGAAGTCTATCTATTTGGTTCAAGAGTAGATGATAATAAGCGAGGTGGAGACATTGATTTATTGATTTTTTCTCAGCAGCCTAGTTTTGAACTATCTAGGAAAATCACCCGAGATTTTTTTAAGCTGTGTGAAGAAAAGATTGATGTGTTGGTAGTCAACCCAATGTCGATCAGCAGTGAGCACGCGATATTTATAAAATCAATCAATAAAATTTCATTGCAAAGATTATGAGCCAAGTGAGTACAAAACAACTTATTATCGCAAAAATAAAGTTCCAGAAAGCATTTTTATTATTGGCTGCAAGCGTGGAAAAATTCCAACCCTATCATGTTGATAAAAATTATTCTGCTGATGAGTTGGAGCCATATGATGCATTAAGCGATCGTTTTATCAGAGTTGTTGAAGTAGCCATAAAGTTCTTCAGAACATATGAGTACTATCTGCAAGCTGAGCAAAGCCAAACTTTAAGAGATGGTTTACATCAAATGGAAAAGCTTTTCTTAGTGAGCAATATTGATATTTGGTTAGAAATGCGTGATATACGCAATAGAATTGTACATGATTATGTACCTGTGAAAATAGCACAGATGTATCATTTGATTTGTAATGAGTTTTATAGAGAACTCAAACAGCTAGATCAACAGATAGAAAATATCATTATATAAGGTCGCTAAAGTCTTCATTTATGAGTTATGAACGACTTGGAGTATAAAATAAAAAACTTGGTAAGCCTAGCATTTGAACTATACTTAAATTTTACTACAAATTCAGGATAGAAAAATGAAAAAGTTAATAGTATTGTTTATGTTATTGTCTTTCAACGTATTTGCTGTGCCTGTTGATATTAATAAAGCCAGTTCCAAGGAAATTGCCGCATCATTACAAGGTGTAGGCCAGAAAAAAGCAGAAGAGATTGTTAAATATCGAAACAAGCATGGGGATTTTACCAGTTTGGCTGATTTAAAGAAAGTGAAAGGCATTGGCGACAAGACCATTGCTAAAAATAAGCAGAATATTAAACTAACGACAAAATTACAAGCACCGCAAAAGAACAAGAGTAAAAAGAAAAAATAAATTATTTTAATTTTATTACCTATTGGGTGGTACAGATTCATTAGACCACTACACTAATGATGTATGATCCCTTTGAGTAAGTTCTCTTAATTCTGTTATGATATGAGTGGTACTATTTTATGTACCACTATATGGAGAGAATAAAATATGATTACTTTAACTGCGACAGAAGCAAGAAAATCTTTTTTTGAGTTAATTAAGCAAAGCAATCAGAAACATGAGATTTTTGAGGTACAACATAAAGCAGGTACTGTAATCTTAATGTCGGGAGCAGAATATGAAAGCCTACAAGAAAGTCTTTACCTGTTATCAGTGCCTCAATTTAAAGAAGACCTGCTTGAAGCGGAACAAAATGCGAGCAAGGAAGAGCTTATAAGTTTTGCTGATGTCTTTGGTGAAGCTCAGTAAATGCACTACACGCTCTATTTTACAAAAAAAGCCCAAAAAGATATTCAAAGCTTGTCACCGAAACTTAAAATAAAGGCGAAAGAAATTTTACGGAACAAGATTGCGCTCGAACCGAGGGCAGGAAAGCCATTAATAGGCAGCTTAAAAGGCTATTATTCAGTGAGGTTATCGTATCAAGATCGTATCGTTTATCGTATTGAAGACGATAAATGTATTGTTCTTATTGTGCGAGCAAGAATGCACTATGGTGATTAAGCTGGAAGGGTTAGCCAGAGAAAGAGGTAGGAGATGCTTTTTAAGAAAATATATCCTTCATAAGAGATAATACTTCAGCTGTCACAATTAAAGCAATTCCCCATTTAATAACTTTTAAATCAGCTTTGACCTCATCAATTAACGCACTGTATATTTCACTATTTATAGTAGACATATATAAAATCCTGTATAAAAATTTTTCAGAGATTATAACATATTCATGGAAACCCTTTATTTATAAAGGAATTTTAGAAATCTAATTTGTTCAGCTTGTTTTGTCTTATTAAGACTAATGCCTTGCATAAATCAATCGTGTCTGACCCCTTTGGTTTAATGTTGCATTATTAACTCTGGCTCGTATCAATGACTTGCTGTATTCGCTGCTCCCGAAGCTCATGTAATATCTCAGCCGAATCCTGATTAACTTTATAAGGTTTAAAGTTGAGGATTTTTTTTAGTGCTTGTTGTTTGTGCCAATCAGTCACGGCTTTTTGTATAGCTTGACTAATAAACGCCGCTCTTTCGCCTTTGGCTGCAATAGCATCTAATTCCGTTTTTAAATGGTCATTGATAGTAATACTAATTCTTTGCATTTTTATCACCTGATATTGGGTATTGAGTCATACTATAGCATCAGAATGAGGGGTTATCGTCAAATCTTGGGCATATATAAGGCTGGGTTAGCTTTTTGCGATAGCAAAAAAATGTATTAGAAATGAGAAAAATCTAAAATATGTAAAACCTGTTGCTCAATAGAAATAAGCTGTGCTGAAGTCAATTGTAGCAATTTTGTCGGCTGTAAACGATGTAAGCTAATCGCTCTGAGTTGGTCGCATAAAACATCAGAATCTTTCTCTAAATTATCTTTGTTCAAACATCACTTAGTCCATCAAAGATAAACTCATCAAGCTCTTTATTGATCACTGTATTAGCATCACGTACCTGAAGAGAGGCGCTTTGCAAAGCATGTTGTATTTTATTTTTAGATAAATTCTCTTGATAGGCTGCTAAAGCCTTACGAATTAGTTCACTTTTTGACACGTGAAGCTCTTCTGCCATTTGCGAAATCTGTTGATAAAGTTGATTATCTGCTTTTAAAGTGACTGTATGCATAATATTACCTTTATTACCTTTATTACCTTTATTACTTTTAAAGTAATACCTATTGTATTCTGATAAAATAGGACTTACAACAATCTTGCTCCCAAATTCTACTTGTTATGACGCATGTTGAAAACGCTTCATCATGTCATTTGTTTCCGTTTATAAGTTGCTTTGCTTATAAGGCGCTTTAAGAAAACCGATTTGATCTGCTTCAGCATTAAAGATCAGAATAATATTTTGGTATTTTGATTCCAAAGCAATATAAAAATTATCGTCCTTCTGTGTATTGGTTTCTGTGAGTAGTTGCAGTAGTTGTTCGGCCATATCAGCATTAAGTTTAATCACCTCGTTAATATCAATGCTGTGTTTGAAAATAGCTTGTTTATAGGAACTAATAGAGTGGTACAGTGCCAGTTGTGCAAAAGGGGGGATTTGTTGTGTTTGTGTTGTTGCCATCATAGCTTGAAGGCCTGCAACGGTCGTGGGTTTTTCTGCGTAAATCAATGCTGGAGTATGATTGGAAAATTGCTTTAATTCGGTGATAGCAATCGCTTGTTGCTCAAAGTCGGCAGCTGATACGGTATAGAATTTACTCTCCCAAAAAGCCAAAGCAACAGGGCGTTGCGTGTAGACAGTGTGCATGCCGTAGAATAAGGCACTCAGTTGAATAAGGATAATAATGCTCAAGTCTATGATTAATTCTTTTTTTGGCTTGGTAACATTATAAATAATTAGCGTTATTAAAGGGCCTAAAACTAAATCCACTAAGGCGATAATGGTTAAGCCTTGTAAACCACCAGAAGCTGAGAAATGGGGTTGTGGGTACCAAAGCTTAATAACAATAAGTAGTAACAGCATAAAAATGCTAAGACTAGCTAAAAAATGTAGGCTTGCAGCAATAAGGCGGGAGCGTAATAAAGTCGGCATATAATGAGGTCTCGTATAATTATCTAATAAGTTATTGGGTTATGCACTTATGACTTGAATTCAGGATAGTTTCACAGTCTCGAAAGCAAAAAAATGTAACCCAGCATTTAGTCTAAATTCATATCAAGATCAGTCGCCCAGTGCATAGGGTAAGCCTCTCGTTTAAGGTAATGTTTTTTGAAAAATGGGATTTAATTAATCGCCAGCGAGTTGAGAAATCGTTATCACCGTCAGGTAATTGCCATATACAGTGTAAATGTTCAGGTAAAATAACACAGGCATCAATAATAAAAGGATGCTGACGCTTGGTAATACGAAAAGCTTCGCGCAAAAGCTCAATGTTAGCAATCAATAAATCATTATTCTGACGTTCAGCTAAATTGACGGTAAAAAAATAGCGGCCGCCTTTTGCTTTAGTGCGAATGTAAGTTCTCATGTGGTTACATTGTTCATGTGATAAGTTTTTGAATAGGGCGTGCAATGGGAATGTGGGGTGTATTTTGAAGAGGTTGGATTACGTTATTTTCGCTATGCTCAATAAGTATGTAGGCTGGGTTAGATTTTTTGCGGTAGTAAAAAAACGTAACCCAGCATTTAGCCAGATTGACGGTATATGATAAGTTTTTGCATGGGGTTGGTCGGGGCGTAATAGTGGGGATATGGGTGATTTTTTGAAGATGCTGGGTTACGTTATTTCGCTCCGCTCAATAAGCTAACCCAGCCTACGTGCTTTAACAATAGCCTGCAGCATAGCAAGTGCCGCCAGTTGTATCCCATTGTAAAGGGATGTTTAAATTAGTAAGTGCCATTTTATAGGTTTTATTATTGACTTCTGCTGTTCCTGTCACGGTAATAACGCCATCAACGACATCAATATTGGCAATTTTACTTGTTGGGTTATTTTCTGCTGGGGGAATACCATGAGTACCCGAATCTAAGTTTGCTAGTAGATTTATATTGCCTTTTTGTACTGCCACTTCAATTCCAAATTTAAAAATTGAAGTATAAGAAATGATTTCGGTAAATTTTGCTGAATAAGTGTAGTTTTTGTAGGCGGGGATTGCTATAGAGGCTAGGATGCCAATAATAGCGACGACAATCATCAATTCAATTAATGTAAAGCCATGTAAGGATTTCATAAGGTGTCCCATGGTTGTTACAAAAAAGTAAAATAAGGTGCTCTAAGTATTACTTAGGAGCACCTTAATATTGAACTTTACTAATCTAGCATAGTCCTGTAGCAATGCATGTACTAGTCGTGTCACTCCATTGTACTGGTGCAACAATGCCGTTAGGCGTTAATTCATAATCTACACTATCAACTACGGCAGTTCCTGTTGCTGTAATAACACCATCTGTCATAGTTACAGATGCAACAACACCTGTTGCACCAGCAGTTGCCGCTGGTATTCCATTAGTTCCTGCATCAGCATCCCCAATAGCAGTTATTCTTCCAGTTTGTACAGCTACTTCAAAAGCACTTTTGTATGGCGTGGCTGCTAAAATAACTTCAGAAAATCTTGCTTTTTTAGTATAAGTCTGGTAAGCAGGCAATGCAATCGATGCCAAGATACCAATAATGGCGACAACGATCATTAATTCGATCAGGGTAAAACCCTGTTGTGATTTTTGGGTATTCATAATGTATTTCCTTGTTGTTTATATTGTGAGTGAAATTGAGTAGGACTCGTAATGGTAAATGCAAAGGTTGTGCCAATGTTTTTTAATAACTGTATTTTTTAGCTGTTTTATTTTAACTTTTTGAAAAATAAAGAATTACTTATTTACTTTCATTTTTTTCATTGGGTTTGCTTGTATAACTAACTGTTATCATAAGTCACTTTTTTATGCTTAATTTGTTAAATACTGACAAAATATGTCACATTTGGCGTGTAGGGTGGAATAGCTTTAGCGTTTTCCACCAGAGATAAGCAGATACATCAACATCAGCGTATTTTTAATCAGGAGTGCAAAAACAAGTTTTTGCTTGAATCTAAAAGGTATAAAAACATATTTTTATAGCCCATATCTGGCAGAAGTTTGTCGGAAAACGTTATCTGCGCTGTGCTTGCTAAGCTATTCCGACCTACGTGCTAAAGCAGATCCTGTCTTAAATATTGTACAATTTAGGGTTTAGAATTATACTTGTACAGTAACCTGAACAAGTGGAGTCAAAAATGCAAATTGTTTCCTTTACAGAAGCCAGAAATGGACTTAAAGATGTGTTAGACCGAGTGGTTAATGATGCTGATTGTACTGTCATAACGAGGCGTGATAGCGAAGATGCTGTGGTCATGTCATTTGAGTATTACAGTAGTTTAATGGAAACAGTGTATTTATTAAAGTCTCCTGCCAATGCAGAGCACTTAAGGAAATCCATTGAACACTACAATCAGGGAGTGGTTCAAGAAAGAGAGCTGTTGAGTGAATAGGTGTTTAGCTTGGACAGATGCAGCATGGTCTGATTATATGTATTGGCAGGGACAGGATAAGAAGACAGTAAAACGAATCAATAAATTAATTTCGAATGTAAAGCGAACACCATTGGAAGGAATAGGTAAGCCTGAACCCCTGAAAGAAAATTTATCAGGTTTTTGGTCGCGTAGAATAGATGATTCGCATAGGCTTGTATATGCCGTTAATGAAACACATATTACAATAATAGCTTGTCGGTATCACTATCATTAAAAAGGCTAATAATTAAACCCTCTATATTATTGAAGTTTTAAACCCTGTTTATAATATCAAAGGGGTCAGACACGTTTGATAATGAGTGAATTGCCTGAGGTATGACATTCGTATGGGCTTTTCTGAACAAGGCGAGCCAGATTTGATATGTTATAATTAAGTATGGATATTGATGAAACGGGGCTTTACTAATGGCACTAGCGAAAGAGGATGTTGCGCAAATTCAGGCGATTGTGTTGCAGACTATTACTAATACGCCTGAATTTAAGAATGCGAACGTAAGGTATGAGATTGATTTGCGTGAGCGGACTATACGCGTGGAAGAAGAGCTAAAGCACCAGCGCGAGTTGATGCAAGAGGGCTTTAAGCAAATGGAAAAGCGCTTTGAGCAGGTAGATAGGCGTTTTGAATCCATACAAGGGGAAATGGATAAGCGTTTTACCGAGACGAATCGTCGCCTTGATTTTTGCTTTATATTTTGCTTTTTAGGCGTGACTATATCATGCGCACTCTTTGTCGTGACGTATTTAAAGTAACCTCATCTTTCAGCGCGTAGGATGGATTTAGCTTTTTCTACCAGAGGCAACCGATACACTAACAATACCATAAGGTCTTCAAAAAATAGCATTCATCGTGCATCGCTTTGTCAGAAAACATTACCTACGCTATTTGTTGTTATGCTGCTATATAAAGGAGGAATATATGAATAAAACAAAAGTTGACGATATGTTAATTGAAATGATCTCACCAAAAGTGAAAGAGATTGAGGAGAAATTTGGTAATGGAGAAGGCTTAACTCAGGATGATATTAATACTCTATTGTTAAAGTCACAATATAATCATATCAATCACCTTGATGCTAAACTGGATGAGGTGGCTGCTGATGTTGCCAGTTTAAAAGGTGAGTTTAATGATTTGAAAGGCGAATTTAATGGCTTAAAGGGTGAGTTTAACAGTTTGAAAGGCGAATTCGAAGTATTGAAAGTGAGTATTGAGCATACTATCCAGAAGTCACTTAATAAAAATATGTTAATGTTATTTGGGATGATGGGTTTTTTTCTGACCTTGTCCAAAATAATAGATAAATTTGGCTAGTTGTTATCAGATTTTTGGCATCCTTCATATAAGCATGAAAGTAGTTTACACTTTTTTCTCGTCATTCCTGCATGCTTTTAGCAGGAATCCATGATGTAGCATAGATTCCCGATAAAGCTTGTGCCCAGCTTGACTGGGTAGACTTCGGGAATGACGTGGTTATTGAAATTTAAAGCTGACCTCATCATATAACTCAGTAAGTTGTATTTTGATATTGAGTGTATCGATTGTGATATGTTGGTTAGGAATTGAGTAGCTATGTAGTACCCATGCATTATCTTGAGTGCGTGTGAAGCAATCAACAGACATTTTTTGTGCGTCAATTAGCCAATATTCTTGTAGGCTAGCCAATGTTTGATAATATTTAAATTTATCACCGCGATCATAAGCTTCAGTTGATGGTGAAAGCACTTCACATATAAAAATAGGGTGCTCTTTATAATACTCCTGTTCTTTATCGCTGGGGTTGCAACTCACAAATACATCAGGGTAAAAATAGGCATTAGCATGCTCGACTTTTACTTTCATATCAGAAATATAGCTACGGCAGGGAGTGCCTTTTAGTTGCTGTTTGAGTGAAATGAACAGGTTGCCAGCAATGGTGACATGATTTTCACCTGCTCCAGCCATTGCCCATATTTCTCCCTGTAGATATTCATGCTTAGATTCAGCTGTTTTTTCGTTTTCTAGATATTGTTGTTCTGATTGGGTAATGGTTTCAGCTGCTGTAGACATGGGCTTTCCTTATTTGAATGTGTCTTGACTGTAGCATATAGTAGATTTTTTTGCAGCGAAAATAGAGCGTTTTTTTTGTCACAATGCATGAAATTATCTTATACTTAAACAGTACGCAGCATTTTGTAGTAAATCTATATATTTGGTACCTCAATATCTTTTTGAACAGAGTTTAAAATATTAGTGTCATGGCAAATCCATTTTCTTTACCGTTTCAATTTAACAATCAATCCATTTCAGAGTGGCTCGGTCATTTTAAATCTGCCGGGGTCATAGTTACCGGGCAAGAAATTAATGGTGTGTTGACAGTTTTGAATAGGGAACATGCCAAAATAGAAGTGCCTCTTTTACAACTGGTGCTTATGCGCTTAACGCCGGTTGTGTTGTATTTAGCAGAATTTTTACAAAAGACTATCATTACCAAGCCACAGCAAGCCAAAACGGCACAAATGAGTTGTCATATCTTGCAGTGTATGGCTTTTTTGCATGGGTATTTGGCTAAGCAAGTCACGGATAATTCTCAAAAGGTATTACATGCTAATTATGCTTTGCAAATAACAGGTATTGCTTTTCAGCATTATGCTATTAGTTATGAACGGCCTCCCGGAGAGCTATGGGAAGGCATGAGCAAATGCTACCAATTGGCATTACATGCTAATTTATTAGATGTTCCTGTTGAAAAACCGCTACCAGGTTTGCAGGTTGTTGCCACTATTGCGCTGGCATTAAAACGCAATTTATTGTTTTGTTTGGCTAGCCCTTATCGCTTTAAGCAGCAAAAAATTCAACAGTTATTTGCATTTTGTACCCAGCACAGTAAGTTGGTTACTTTTGTGCAACCTGGCTCGTCAATGGAGTATGTGTTTTGTTGGGATTACCAAGCTTCTGATAGTTTCCAGCCTGTTTATGCTAAGCCAGAGCAGTTGCCTGAAAAGTTTGTTTTGTTTCATGCTTATGACTTATTGCAAGCGGAACAGGCGGCGCAGTCCCCCGATATTGATGGGCAGCAATTAACCAGCTATTTTAATTATTATGATGAGTTGCTTGCAGGCTCTAAATTTTCTTTATCCAAACCATATGTATTTGTAAGTGGTTTTGTGCAAATTTTTGAATTTTTTGAACGTCACGTTAGAGATTATGGTATTTCTACTGCTAATCCTCCGCCCTCTCCTAAAAATCTGAATTTCTCTGATTTAGATTTAACAACGGATAAAGCATCCAAAAAACAAGGTATGAACAAAGTTGCTTCTAGCGAAATATGGGAGGTCAGCCAAGATGATACTGAGAATATCAAGTTAAAGTTTGGGGCAATCAAATTAGTCTCTACGGCACAACCATTATTTTTTGTGGCGGAAGCAATGCAACTTAAATTAGCGGTTGGAGATGTGTTTGTTGGTTATGATATCGCGTTAAAACCTAAACTTGGCTTGGTACATTGTGTTGATATTAAGCTAAATGGAAAAATTCAGAAGTCGGTTGTGGAGATTTGTATAGGGAAGGTTTCAGTTTTGTCACAATCATCGTCAATTATTAATCACCAGGCACTCTTATTAGAAAATGAGGCGGGAAAGGAGTTGTTTTTGGCTGATGGGAAATATGCTTTAGGTGCTATTTTGAAATATGATGAAAAGGACTTGCGATTGGAAAAAGTGGTCAGCATGTCACCAAAATATATACGCTATGTTGTGACGGTTTGTCAGTAGAATCGTAAAGTAGATTTTTTAATTTAATTGATAGTGGAAAATAATGCAAGCAGTGGTAATGGTAAAGGCAGGTGGACCCGATGTTTTGGAGGTACAGAGCATACCTGAACCTGAAATAAGTGACCCTAATCAGGTAAAGATAAGCATAAAGGCTGCAGGTATTAATCCGATAGATACTAAAGTACGTAAAATGGCGATGTTTTTTCCTGATCGCTTACCTGCTGTACTGGGTTGTGATATGGCTGGTGAAGTAGTTGCAGTGGGTGCTAATGTGAGCCAGTTTGCCGTGGGTGATAAAGTTTGGGCTTGTCATGGCGGTTTGGGAGCAGAACAAGGTAATTATGCAGAATATACAGTGATTGATGCACGCTGGGTGGTGCATATGCCTAAAACTTGTTCTTATGTTACTGCGGCAGCGGCGCCATTAGTGCTGATTACTGCATGGGGAGCATTATTTGAACGCGGTGCTTTGCAGACTGGTGAGACAGTGCTTATTCATGCTGGGGCTGGTGGTGTTGGGCATGTAGCGATTCAATTGGCAAAAATAAAGGGTGCGCGAGTTATTACAACCGTGAGTAATCAGCAAAAATCTGAGTTGGTAAAGTCTTGGGGAGCTGATGAAGTTATTATTTATACTCAGGAAGATGTATTGGAAAGAGTTGACCAAATAACGGCTAGTCAGGGTGTGGATTTAGTGTTTGATACCGTGGGTGGCGATGTATTTGTGCAAAGTATTGCGTTAACGTCATATTTTGGACGCATAGTGACTTTATTAGACCCTGGGAAAGTAAATTTGGCAGAAGCAAGACTGCGTAACTTGCAAATTTCTTTTGAGTTAATGTTAACGCCAATATTACGGCAGTTAGATGCCGCTCGCGATCAGCATATTGCCATATTAAAGCAATGTGCTCAGCTGATTGATGTGGGGGAGTTGCAGATACATGTTGCGCAAACTTTGCCATTACAAGAGGTGCAGCAGGCACATGTCACTATTGAGCAGGGACACTGTACAGGAAAAATTGTTTTAGAAATGTAGTTACATGCTTCTATTTTAAAGCTGGCGTGAAATATGCTTATTTTATTTATGAGAATAATGAAATTAAGTAACGCAGTGGTGATTAAAATGAGGACAGTAGCTGAATATAATACCGTTGAGGTAAGTCGTCTTGCCTTTATTGAAACATTAAGTGCTGAATTTACCTCACGCACAGGTGTCGGTGTCTATGTTTTTTTGACGCCTGTGACGATTAATAGTTTGTTTAGGCATTACCTGATGCATAGTCAGTCTATTGCAATCTTTGTTAAGCAGTATGTGCGTGATTATTCAAATGAGCATAATATTTAAAACGTAAATTTATAATAGTGATCAACTAATAATAACGCAAAAATCAGCATTAAATAGACAATGGAGTAGCCGAAAGTTTGCATGGCTGTTTTGTCGGTTTTGGTGCGCATCATTTTGATTGCAAAATAAATAAAGCCCAAACTGAGTAATGCCCCAGGTATTAAGTAAATTAAGCCGCTCATGCCTGTTAGGTAAGGAAGCAGGGTGACAATAAATAACAAGATGGTATAGAGCAAAATATGTAAACGCGTAAATTCCGTTCCATGAGTTACTGGTAGCATTGGAATATTCACTTTTGCATATTCATCACGTCTGGCAATAGCGAGTGCCCAGAAGTGGGGTGGGGTCCAAACATAAATCAATAGAAATAGTAGCAAGGCATAAGGGTGTACTTCGCCAGTCATAGCACACCAACCTAATACGGGAGGCGCTGCACCTGCTGCACCACCAATCACAATATTCTGCGGGGTCATGCGTTTTAGGTACACGGTATAAATAACGGCATAGCCAATTAAGGATAAAAAAGTAAGCACTGCTGTGAGTGTGTTGACTAGAAAAACCAGGATCAACATGGCAATAATGCCTAATATCGCTGCAAAGGTCAGGACATTAGTTGAATTAAGCTCTCCCTGTGGCAAGGGACGATTTTTGGTGCGCGCCATTTCTGCATCGGCTTTTTGGTCAATAAAATGATTGATCGCCGCAGCTGACGCGGATGCCATACCGATACCCAATGTTGCATAAATAAACAGTGCGATTGGCGGTATACCTGGGACGGCAAGTAACATGCCAACATTGGCAGTAAAAACCAGCAATGCCACTACTTTTGGTTTGCAGAGTTCTAGGTAGTTTTTCCAGGATAAAGTGCTTATTTCGTTAGTCATTACTTGATTTGTAAATTTTAATTTTATATCTGGGATAAAATGAACCTTTAAAAGATATTTTATCGTTTAGGAGTGAGTTTGATGGAACTCTCACTGCTTATTATTTAGAGAAGGTATAAATGTTAGCGCGTCTCTTTTTAGGGTTATTTTTTGCATGCAGTGTGCAGGCTACTGAAGTCCATGAGCATATTTTGGCAAATGGGCTAAAAGTCTTAGTTAAAGAACAACATCGATCCCCCGTCGTGGTTGCTCAAATCTGGTATAAAGTTGGCTCTAGTTATGAGCCAGCAGGTGTTACCGGTATCTCTCATATGTTGGAACATATGATGTTTAAGGGCACTGACCAGCACCCTGCAGGCGAGTTTTCTAAAATTATTGCAGAAAACGGCGGCAGGGAAAATGCATTTACTGGGCGTGATTATACCGCATATTTTCAAACGCTGGAAAAGTCCCGCTTGGCAATCAGTTTTGAGCTGGAAGCGGATCGAATGCAACACTTGCATTTGCTCGCAGAAGAACTAAAAAAAGAACTGCAAGTGGTCATGGAAGAACGGCGGATGCGCACGGAAGATAATCCGCGTGCAAAATTGCAGGAGTATTTGATGGCAATGGCTTATATCAGCTCACCTTATAAAAACCCAGTAATAGGGTGGCCGATTGATATAGAAAATTATCAAGTAGCGGATTTGCAGCAATGGTATCAACGCTGGTATACACCTAGTAATACTACCTTGGTAGTAGTAGGCGATGTGCAGACAGCAGAGGTCATGCAATTAGCTAAGCAATATTTCGCCGCGATTCCGCAAAGACCTGTGCAAGCTTTAAAACCACAAGTAGAAATGCCGCAAGTTGGCGTGCGGCGCATGAGTGTGCAATTACTTGCGAAAGTGCCTTATATTTTAATGGGCTATAAAGTACCCAGTTTAAATACGGTGGCTGATGCTTGGGAAGCTTATGCATTAGATGTATTGGCAGCAGTATTAGATGGTGGTGATAGTGCGCGCTTACCAGCACGTTTGCAACGTGGGCAACAAATTGCGACTTCAGTGGGTGCTGGTTATGATTTGGGTGGGCGCTTAGAGGAGTTATTCTTATTTGAGGCAACGCCTGTTAAAGGTAAAACATTATTAGATATGGAGTTGGCTTTAAAAGCAGAAATTCGCAGTTTACAAAGGGATTTAATTAGCCGCTCTGAATTAGCGCGTGTTAAAGCGCAAGTTTTGGCAAGTTCGGTGTATGAGCAAGATTCATTATTTTATCAAGCAATGAAATTGGGTATGGCAGAAACGGTAGGCTTAGGTTGGCAAACCTCTACACAATATCGGCAGAAAATTAATCAAGTCACGGCTGAACAAGTACGGCAGGTAGCCAGTAAATATTTAATTGAGTCGCAGTTAAGTATCGCTTATTTAGAGCCACAAAGTATGTTGGCTAATAGCCAAGCAGGAGCACAACATGTACATTAAGCAATGGTTTATTATTTTATTAGGGCTTTGTTCAATGCAGGCTTTTGCTGCCGCTCCTATTCAGTATTGGCAGACTTCGCAAGGTGGGCGGGTGTATTTTGTGCAAAGCACAGGTTTACCGATGCTGGATATGCGTTTGGTGTTTGCGGCTGGTAGTGCTCGTGATGGTCAGCAACAGGGCTTGGCAGCATTAACGACGCGTTTAATAGAAACAGGTGCTGGTCATTGGAATGCGGATCAATTAGCACAGCAGTTTGATGATGTGGGCGCACGTTTTAGTTATGATCTGAACCAGGATTATGCTTGGTTAGGTTTGCGCACTTTGACACAAGCTGATCTGTTTAAGCAGGCATTCACTACTTTTCAGCAAGTTGCCACCCAGCCAAGTTTTGCTGCAGATGAATTTCAACGCATTAAGGATCAAGTGTTGATTGAACTGCAACAACAGCAAGAGCGCCCCAATTTCATAGCTAAAAAAACGTTTTATCAAGCTTTATATGGTCAGCATCCCTATGCACATTTAAAAGAAGGTACTCGGCAATCAGTGGCAGCGATAAGCTTGGCAGATGTGCAACGTTTTTATCAGCAATATTATGTGACCCAAAATGCCATATTAGTACTGGTTGGCGACATCCCAAAAGTACAAGCACAGCAACTGGCTGAAAATTTATTTGCCAAATTAAAGCAGGGGTATAAAGCGAAAGCATTGGCAAAAGTGCCGGCGTTGCAGGCTGGTAAAACTTTACATATTGACTTTACTTCAACGCAAACACATGTTTTGGCAGGTCTGCCTGTGCTATCCAGAAGGGATGCTGATTATTTCCCATTGTATGTGGGGAATTATATTTTGGGCGGTGGAGGCTTGGTCTCCAGATTATTTGATGAAATAAGAGAAAAGCGTGGCTTGGCATACAGTGCTTATAGTTATTTCTCGCCATTAGCACAGGCAGGACCTTTTACGCTGGGTTTACAGACCCAAAATAAACAAAGTGATTTGGCAATTACTGTTTTAAAACAGACATTGCATAAATTTATTCAAAAGGGGCCTAGTCAAGAAGAGTTAGATGCCGCTAAAAAGAACCTAACAGGTGGTTTTGTGTTGCGTTTTGATAATAATAGAAAGTTATTAAATTATATTGCGATGATTGCTTTTTATCAGTTGCCATTGGATTACCTGGATACCTTTCAAGCGCAGGTTGCTAAAGTAACTCTCGCGCAAATACAAGAAGCTTTTCAGCGTCGGGTAAATCCTGAGTTATTACAAATTATTAGTGTCGGGGGCAAGTAGTGAGTAATAAGGTCAAAATTATTGGCGGCGAGTGGCGCGGGCGTAATATTAGTTTTCCAGATGTGGCAGGATTACGTCCTACACCAGTGAGAGTAAGAGAGACACTTTTTAACTGGTTGCAATATGATATAGTCGCCAGCCAATGTTTGGATTTATATGCAGGCAGTGGTGCGTTAGGCTTGGAGGCTGCGTCTAGAGGTGCTAAGCGAGTTGTGCAAGTGGATAATAATGCCCAGATTTGTCGACAATTAAAAGCGAATACCGAGCTATTAAAAGCTGAACAAGTGCAAATCGTGCAGCAAGAGGCATTTCGCTATTTGGCAGGCGATGCTGAGCAGTTTGGTTTGGTTTTTTTAGACCCTCCCTTTGCTAAAGACTTGGTTGAGCAAACGGCTAATTGGTTGGAAGAAAAACTATGGCTTAAACCGCATGCAAAAATCTATATCGAAGCCGAGCGTCATTTAACATTAGTCGATATGCCTAACAATTGGGAGTTGCTTAAGCAAAAAACTGCTGGGGAAGTGGCTTATTATTTATTTGCACGTTTGTAAGTAAAGATTCCCGATAAAAGACTTCGGGAATGACGGTTTTTTTAACGCATTGATGTTTCAAGTTTTATTTTGCTATGACTGAGAGTTGCACGTAATCAGGAAAACTTTTGGCTTTGGCATGTTTACTTCAGGTATTAAGATTAGCTGGGGTATTTTCTTCTTAGTTTGCAATTATGGGTATAAAAAAATTATCGCAAGCTATTTAAGGCACAGGTATAATGCTCGGCTGTGCATTATTTGATGCAGTCCCTTTTTGAATAGAGTATGAAGATAACAGCGATATATCCAGGCACATTTGATCCCGTTACCAACGGGCATATAGATATTATTGCACGTGCCGCCAAGTTGTATCATAAGGTCATTGTGGCTGTTGCAGTCAATAGTAATAAATCACCTTTATTTGATATAGAGCAGCGTGTGCATTTATTGGAAGAGGTTTGTGTCGGTTTTACTACTGTAGAAATTATTGGTTTTGATAATTTATTAGTAGATTGCGCCAAGCAACAAGGTGCAAATGTTATCTTACGTGGCTTAAGGGCGATTTCAGATTTTGAATATGAATTCCAGCTGGCAGGGATGAATCGGCGTTTATCACCTGAGTTAGAAACCATGTTTCTGACACCTGCGGAACAATATGAGTTTATTTCTTCTAGCATGATTAAAGAAATTTCAAGACTAGGCGGTGATGTTTCCAGTTTTGTACCTGATATTGTAAAAGACCAATTAATTAATAAGTTTAATAGAGGATAAAGATGTCACTGATTATTGACGATGAATGTATCAATTGCGATGTTTGTGAGCCAGAGTGCCCTAACGGAGCAATTACCCAAGGAGAGGATATTTATATTATTGACCCAGCACTTTGTACTGAGTGCGTAGGACATCATGATTTGCCTCAGTGTATAGAAGTGTGTCCGGTTGATTGTATTGAAAAAGACGCTGCTAATGTAGAAGAGCACGATACTCTGTATCAAAAGTATATAAAATTGACTCAGTAATATATTTCGCACTTACTTAAGAAAAAGCTATTAATAAACAATGGCTTTACAGCGTAGGCTGGGTTAGATTTGCAAGCGTAGCGCGGCAAACGTAACCCAGCATTTTATGCGTATCCAGAGATGTTGGGTTACATTTTTATTGCTACGCAACAAAACCTAACCCAGCCTACGGTGTAATGCCTTGTATTTTATAGATATATCCCCTTAACTTAATAGCAGTGAGTTTCTGTAGGCTATCTTTTTTTGCTAGATAGTTTGCTCCTGTATTTAGAAAGCAGGTACTTTTCTGTCCGTGCCTTGTCCTCAAAAACCGTTCCTGCTGCCTGTAGCAGCTCTTAAAAGGTTTTAACTCCATGTTCAATAAGTCCAAAACTCTACTTTTTTTTGTTATTATCTTTGCAGTTTTACTTTCAGGTTGTGCTAAGAAAGTTGAAGTAAAGTTTCTAGAGCCAGCTGAAATTGAAAGAGCAGGTGCAATTAAGCGTATTGCTGTTTTACCTTTTAAACATGATAACTATGGGTTTAGCGGCAAAATTGAAGCTCTGTTAGCTAAAAAAAGATTAGATGGTAAGCAGTACTTTACGGTGGTGAGTCGTAAGAATATTGCCAGTATTTCTAGAGAGCAACACTTGCAATATAGTGGCATTCTTAATGAAGAGCATTCGGTTGAATTAGGTGAACTGATTGGCGCACAAGCTTTGGTTTTGGGTGAAGTTGTCACTACTGATAAAAATGATAGTCATTACCAAGTAGAGCGCAAAAAATGTTTAGATAAGAAATGTAAATCTACCAAAACCTACTCTGTTAATTGTACTAAACGGCAGATTAATCTTAGCGCAAATATACAAATTGTGGATGTCAGTCATGGTGATATTATCTATAGTGATGCCATGCAGCAGGCTGCTGCATGGTCTAAATGTGCTGGTGATAGTCATGCTTTAATTTCCAAATCGCAAGGTTTGGATAGGCTAGCGAAGGAGATGGCGAGTACATTTGTGTATAAATTAACGCCCAATTATAAAATAGCGAATGTTGTATTCTTGGATGATCCTGATATTGAATACACGGAAAGACAGCTGCAGTTGCTAGAGCATAGTTATACTTATTTAGCTGCTGGCCGGGTTAAAAAAGCTGAGCAATTGCTGACTGAGCTTTTTCAATCTACCCATTATAAATCTTATGTGGCAGCCTATAACTTAGGCTTGGTTAAAGAGGCGTTAGGTCTTTATGATGATGCCAATACTTATTATCAGATTGCCGATGAGTTGCAGGTAGAGCCTGTTGATGCCATTAATCAGGCAGTGATTCGTATAGAGCAGCGTTTGCAATAACAGTAGTCATATCAAAATAAATGTTTTCGTTACCCATTCCGTATAGCACTATCAAAACGCTGCTAATTTTACTCACCTGTTTAGTCACTGCCTGTCAGTCCGTAAGTCCGCAGCGTGTTCGCCAGCATGAGGAGGCGGCAATTGTACCGACTTGGATTAATGCAGTACCACAAGATTCGATACAATTTCTATACGGTGTTGGGGAAGGCAAAAACCGGCAAGCTGCTATTCAAAATGCACTAACAGATTTAACTGCAAAGCTGGGTGTGATCGTCTCAGCACAGTTTAACTCTACATTAACGGTACAAAAATACGGTTATGAGTTGGTTAAACAGGATACTCAAAAAACTATCAGTACTGAAGTCAAAGCCATTGCAATTAACCAATACCAAGTTGAGCAAAGTTATGCCCCCTTACCAACGTTGGTGTATGTGTTGCTTAAAACGGATAAACATAAGTTATTTGTTACTTATAAACAGGAACTTGATCAACAAGTAAGGCATTATCAAGTCGGTCGTCAGCAACTTGGATCTGCGGGAATATTGCAAGGTTATCAGCATGCGCGTCAAGAGCAGCAAAAGTTGGCTGCTTTTTTTCGAAAAATGTTAATTGCTGAAGTGCTTAACCCCAAAATGATCATGCAGGATTATTTGCAATATGAACAGCAGGTGCTTAATGATAAACAGCGCTTTAAGCAATTGATTAAATTTAAAGTCCTGGCTAATAACTCTATAAGTCGTCAGTTGGCCGAAGTGCTTAAAGGGCATTTAGCACAGGAACAGCTTTTGGCCGCTAATGTAGCTAGTAAGTTTAAGCTTAAAGTGTCGGTATCTAAAAACCTTAGTCAGGCGTATGACTTTTATATAGGGCGTTACACTATTAACTTAAGTGTTTATGAGTCAGGTAAGCAAGTAGGTGGGCGACAGTTTTATATTAAAGGTCAAGGAACCAAGAATTATCAAGCGGCACAGCGACAAGCCATCAAAAAATTTGCTAAAATCTTTAATACGCAAACTTTATGGCAAGTGCTGGGTTTAGAGGGAGAATTGCTTTAAGGGCAAAAAACTCTAGTAGTTTGTGCGCTTACTATCTGAATGAGGTTGCTTGGACTGTATCTTTATTAATTGAATGAAAGGAAAAATATTAATGATCAAATTTGTAAGAATGATAATGGCTAGTTTTTTACTGGTTTTGCTAAGTGCTTGTGCAAATAATCAGGCACCGTTAGTGGTAGAGCCAAAGCCGCAAGTATTGGTTTTAGATCTCTCGAAAATAGCGAAAGCAACAGGTAGAGATAAAATAATAGCTGAGCAAATGGAGCAGGCAAATGCTAGGCTTGAGCAGCAATTAACAGATTTCAAAGAAACAATAAAACTGCAGTTATTTGAAGAAAAGAGCAAAATAAAGTCAAAAAACGACAAGCAAGCCCAGCAAAATTTACAAGAATTTGTGCTTAAAGCACAGAAGCAAATGCAGTTTGCACAAACACAAGCTAAGCAGAAATCTCAGCAGTATAGAGTAAAGTTAGTGCAAGATTTTAAAGATGAAGTTAAACCATTAGCCAAGCAAATTGCTCAGAATCGTGATGCCTCTATTGTGCGTTTTATTGACGCATCGTCTCTATGGCATAGTGAGTTAGTTGATATTACTGATGTCGTGATTACTATGATGCCTGTGCTAGTAGCAGAGCCTGTTGTTGAGCAAGGTGTAAGTAACCCTTAAAACTAAGAGGCGAGTTTTATACAACTCGAAACTAGTATTAGCTCCTTTAAATAATCAGGCGTGACCCTTTTTTTATTTTATGCACAGTCACACTTAGTGTGGCTGTGAGGTCAAAAGTAAGTCAGGCTCGCAGTATTGTTGACTTCTCCTAAGTGCCTAAACATCATAATTTGTTGTGAGGGCTATTGATTTTTGGTGACAGGAGTCCCAAAATCTCTCATGAGGCGCGCTGTGACTGTGTGAAGTAGATATAATTAAACCTACTTAATATGTAGTAGTTCTTTTATTGTATGAAACCTACTGAGTTATACGTAGTTTTAGTTACTTGATGCAGCTCATTTTAAGGTTTAGTTACATAACATATTATTAAATTTTAAAAATTTTCCTAATGGCAAGTTAATTGCTTAGATTGAAGTAGAGGACAAAATAATGGCAGAAGATGCAGGGGCAGACGGCGAAGAAAAAAAATCATCTAAAATGATGATTATCATTATTGCCGTTGTTGTATTGTTAGCAGGTGGAGGCGGTGCTTATTACTTTATGTTTATGGGAGATGATACGGCCTTAGAAGAGGGGGCTGAGGCAGAGGAAGAAGTTGTAGAAGAAGTGGAGGAAGAAGAGGACCTTGATACGGCTTTAACGTACTTTGATATGCCCAAGCCTTTTGTCGTGAATTTCCCCAAAAGCTCTGGCATTAGGTTGTTACAAGTTTCCATCTCATTAGCAACGGAAGGTGAAGCTTCGGTGGAAGTATTAAAGAAGCATGAGCCGATGATTCGTAATAATTTATTAATGTTGATTAGTGGGCAAGCACCTAGTGAATTGAAAACCGTAGCAGGTAAGCAAAAGCTTCAAGAACAAATGTTAAAAGAAGTAGGCAAAATCATGAAAAGAATGGACGGCAAGAATAAAGTGCAAGATGTATTTTTTACTTCGTTTGTTATGCAATAGCCATGTCGACAGCTGATTTACTATCACAAGATGAAATTGATGCGCTGTTACATGGTGTTGATGATGGCGAAGTTGAAACCGAAGTTGAAGAGGAAGTCAGTAGTGATGCGCGATCCTATGATTTTACCAGTCAAGAGCGGATTGTACGCGGTAGGATGCCGACTTTGGAGATGGTTAATGAACGTTTCGCGCGTTATTTTCGTATTTCATTGTTTAATTTTTTACGCCGTTCAGCAGAAATTTCAATTTCAGGTATTCAAATTCAGAAGTTTTCTGAATATGTACAAGGACTGTTTGTCCCAACAAATTTAAATGTTGTACGCTTTGCGCCATTACGTGGACGTGCCTTAATTGTTATTGAACCACGGTTGGTTTTTACCGCGGTGGATAATTTTTTTGGTGGCGGTGGTCAGTTCTATAATAAAGTAGAAGGGCGTGAATTTACACCGACCGAAATGCGTGTTATTCGGTTAATTATTGATTTGATTTTTAAAGACCTGCAAGAAGCGTGGAAGCCAGTGCTTACCCTTGATTTTGAGTATATGAATTCGGAAGTAAACCCCGCATTTGCCAATATTGTCAGCCCCGCAGAAATTGTAGTTGTGTCGACAGTACATATTGAATTAGAAGGGGGAGGTGGTGATATTAATATTGCTATGCCGTATTCAATGATTGAGCCCATTCGAGATTTATTAGATGCTGGTATATCGAGTGACCAAGGTGAATCAGATAATAACCGTTGGCAGCTGTCTTTGCGCAATGAAGTCATGCGTTCAAAAGTAAATGTGAATAGCCTGCTGGTGGAGAAGCAAGTAAAACTAAGTGATATATTGAACTTTAAACAAGGTGATGTTATCCCGATTGATTTGCCTAAGGAAGTTAAATTGAGAGCGGAGGCTGTTCCTATTTTTACTGGTGAAGTTGGCTTGTCTGATGGCAATTACGCAGTAAAAATAAAAGATAAAATATTACCTGAAAATTTATAAGAGTGGGTATACCAGATGAGTATCAGCAAAGAAGGTTGGAATAATGAGTGAAGATGATAATGGCGATTTAGGTGATGACTGGGCTGCTGCGATGGAAGAGCAGGGTGAAACGGATGGTGATGCTGGCGCTGATTGGGGAGCAGCGATGGAAGAACAGGCTGCTACCGAAGACCAACAAGCTGCTGAAGCAATGGCATTTCAGGAGTTAGAATCAGATACTGATGGGCTTGATACGGGTGATGATATTAATTTGGATGTCATTTTAGATGTACCTGTGACTATTTCTATGGAAATTGGACGTACTCAAATTAATATTCGTAACTTATTGCAGTTAAATCAAGGTTCTGTTGTTGAGTTAGATCGTTTGGCAGGCGAACCTATGGATGTCTTAGTGAATGGGACTTTAGTTGCGCATGGCGAAGTAGTCGTGGTTAATGATAAATTTGGTATTCGCTTAACCGATGTTATTAGCCCTGCGGAAAGAGTTAAACGATTAACCTAATGCGGCACTTAATATTATTTTTGTGTTTAAGTGGCTTGCAGAACCCTGTTTTTGCAGAGGCTGCATTGACGCAAAATACTGGTAGAACATTAGTACTGGCAGATTTAATGCGTTGGGGCGGGGCACTGATATTTGTTTTGGCTGTTTTCTTGGCGTTTGTCTGGTTATTACGCAAAACAGGTAATTATAATTCGGTAACCGCTAAACAGTTACAAGTTATCGGTGGCTTATCATTAGGTGCTAAGGAGCGGGTAGTGTTATTACAGGTCGGTAAAAAACAGCTGTTACTGGGGGTCAGTCCTGGGCGAGTTGAAACGCTGCATGTCTTAACGGGGGAGGAATGTTTAAGTATGCCAAATGATCAGGGGCAAGCTGGTGAACTAGGTAGTTTTGCTCAAAAATTGACTCAAGTGATGCAGGGTCATGCACGTGAATAGGGTTATTGTCTGCACACTATTGCTGTTATTCAGTATGCTGCAGCCTGCCTATGCAGTACCAGGTATTGATGCCTTTACCGTGACGACAACTCCGCAGGGAGGGCAGACCTATACGGTAACGATCCAGATTTTGGCGTTAATGACTATGCTGACTTTATTGCCGGCTATCTTGTTAACAATGACTTCGTTTACGCGAATTATGATTGTTTTAGGCTTGTTAAGACAAGCGTTAGGGACAGCACAAGCACCGAGTAATCAAGTGCTACTGGGTTTATCATTATTTTTAACGGTATTTATCATGATGCCTGTTTTTGACAAAATAAATACCCAAGCAGTACAGCCTTATCTGGAAGAAAAAATTGATGCTGTTGCTGCTATTGAGAAGGCGACAGGCCCTTTGCGCACCTTTATGCTTAAACAAACTCGTGATGCAGATATAGAGTTGTTTATGCGTATTGGCAATATAACGGATCTTGAAGGGCCTGAAGATGTCCCTTTTTCATTACTATTGCCTGCCTATGTGACTAGTGAATTAAAAACCGCCTTTCAGATTGGTTTTTTAATTTTCTTGCCTTTTTTGGTGATTGATTTAGTAGTAGCCAGTGTCTTGATGTCAATGGGGATGATGATGTTATCGCCGATGATTATTTCTTTGCCCTTTAAAATTATGTTATTTGTATTAGCAGATGGTTGGTCGATGGTGCTAGAAATGTTAGCCGCGAGTTTTTATGTGTAAGGTGGTGGTATATGACACCTGATACCATTTCACTGATTGCCCAAGAGACCGTGTTAGTGGCCATTAAATTAATCGGTCCGATTTTGCTCTCTTCTTTAGTGGTTGGTTTGATTATTTCCATGTTTCAAGCTGCAACTTCCATCAATGAGCAAACTTTAACCTTTATTCCTAAATTGGCAACGATCATTATTGTGTTGATAGTCTTAGGGCCGTGGATGTTACAAGTGTTGATTGATTTTTTTCAAGATCTTATGCTGCAAATTCCTACCTTAATAGGTTAAATCTTGAACTTCACTGAGCAGGAACTACTCACTCAGGTTACTTTATTTATCTGGCCTTTTGTACGTATTAGTTCCTTGTTTATTGCAATTCCTGTCTTTAGTGCTCGTAGTACCCCTGTCAAAATACGTATTATTATCGCATTTCTAACGACTCTGATTATCATGCCATTTTTACCCGAGTTGCCGCCAGTAGAAATGATGAGTTATGAAGGTGTTATTGTTACCGCTCAGCAAATGGCGATAGGTATCTCTATGGCTTTAATTTTGCAAATGGTATTTGCTGTCATGCTGGTTGCTGGGCAGTTGGTTGCTTATAGTATGGGCTTGGGGTTTGCTTCTATGGTTGACCCAGCTTCAGGTATACAAGTGCCAGTGGTTGCGCAAATCTTAATTATTTCTGCCAGTTTGTTTTTTTTGAGTGTTAATGGACATTTATTAGCGATAGAGTTGTTGATCGATAGCTTTACCACCTTGCCTATTGCTATGGTTGGTCTTACTAAGGCTGATTTGTGGGCAATTATTCTTTGGAGTGGTGAAATGTTTGCTGGTGGTATGTTGCTGGCATTGCCGATTGTTGCGACGGTATTATTTATTAATATTAGTTTTGGAGTTGCAGCACGTGCAGCACCACAATTGCAGATTTTTGGGATTGGTTTCCCTATTACTATCATGGTGGGTATGGTTCTAATTTGGATCACGATACCACATATGGTGGATATTTTTGCGACACTTCTCGCGGATGGTTTTCAATTTATCAAACAGATTCTACGCGTATAAATGGCTGAAGATTCAGGGCAAGATAAAAGCGAAGAACCTACTGGCAAACGGATTGCAGATGCGCGTAAGAAAGGGCAGATACCGCGATCTAAAGAGCTGGATACTTTTGTGGCCTTAATGACGGGTTCGGTCATGCTGACTTTTTTAGGCAAAGACATTGCCTTAGGGTTAATGAAACTGATGCAGCAGCAGTTTCAACTGACTCGTGATATTATTTTTGATCCTAAAAGTGCCTCTATTTATTTTGGGCAAGTTTTATTAGATGGCATATTACTTGTAGCTCCCTTTATCTTAGTAATGGGCTTGGTGGCATTGATTACCCCCATGATGATGGGAGGCTGGAACTTTAGTACTGAAGCAATGCAACCCAAATTATCCAAATTTAACCCACTCAAAGGGTTAAAGCGCATGTTTGGTACACAGGGGTTGATTGAGTTGCTGAAAGCAATTTTAAAAACTGGATTGATTTTATTTGTGGCTAAAATCTTGTTTGACCATTACTTGCCCGAGTTTATGAGTCTAAGTGCAAATAGTTCGGTAAAGGCTGCTATTCAAGCAAGTGGCGAAATTATTGTATTTTGTTTTTTAATTTTAAGTTCCACCTTGTTTTTAATGGTCATGATCGATGTTCCCTATCAACTCTGGAAGCATAAAAAAGAGTTGAAAATGACCAAGCAAGAAGTCAAGGATGAGAGTAAAGAAACAGATGGTAACCCACAAGTTAAAGGCCGTATTCGGCAGTTACAAATGGCCATGGCACAAGGGAGAATGATGCAGGATGTGCCTGAAGCGGATGTTATTGTCACCAATCCAGCACATTTTGCAATTGCTTTAAAGTATGATCAATTTGGGGCAGGAGCACCTATATTGGTTGCGAAAGGAACGGAGTTAATTGCTGCGCAGATACGTAATATTGCTTTAGGGGCTGATGTACCCTTAGTTGCCGCACCACCCTTAGCACGTGCTTTATACTACTCCACAGAGATAGGTGATGAAATTCCTTCAGGGTTATTTTTGGTGGTCGCCCAAGTATTGGCGTATGTTTATCAATTAAAAGCAGTGAAAACATCTGGTGGGGACAAACCTGTCATGCCTAAAGACCTGAAGATCCCTGATGAATTTAGGAAGAGTTAAATAAGGAATTAGCTTATTAATATTTTATTATGCGACCTGAATTCTTGTAGGTGCAGATTTATCTGCATATTGCGGCTAAAGCCACACCTACAAAAACATTAAGTTAAAATTACATTCTACCCTTATAACAACTGCCATTCATTATCAATCAGCCCATGCAAGGGTTTATAGTTAGTTTTATAAGACATTTTCTGGCACTCGTCTATCCAGTAGCCTAAATAAAGCCAATCCAGGCCTAATTGCTGGGCATGTTCAATTTGCCAGAGTACTGCAAACACACCTAGACTGCGGGAAGAGAACTTAGGGTCAAAAAAAGTATACACAGCTGATAGGGCGTTATCTAATAAATCGACCACAGCAATTCCAGCGAGTTCATTGTCGATCATAAACTCGACAAATATCGTATTGCACCAGTCGCTGCCTAAAAAGTGAATATATTCTTGTGGGTTGGTGTTGAGCATCTCACCATCAATATGACGATGACGTAGATAGTGTAGGTACAGATCATAATGTGGCCGTTCAAAAAGAGCGGGTTTGATATTGACTACAATATCAGCATTTTTCTTTAAGGTTCTGCGCTGCTGTCGTGATGCTTTAAAATCTGCAACTGTTAAACGAGCAGGTATACATTTTGTGCAAGAAGCACATTGTGGCCGATAAACATGCGAGCCACTACGCCGAAAGCCTTGTTCAATCAATTGTGAGTAAAGCGCAGTATTGAGTTCCAGTTCAGGGTGTACATAGGCAAATTGAGCTTGGTGTTGGTCTATATAGCTACAAGGGTGTGGAGAATTGAGAAATAAGGGAATTGATATCATTGTTGCCACGCTTGCTGGTGAGGTTGGCAGGCATGGTATTGATCTAGTAGAGAAGTAAACTGGTGGCGAGTTATTTCTTCAGCCCCAAGGCTTACCAAGTGTTGAGTTTGTACTTGGCAGTCTATGAGTTTATAGCCCCAATCAGTGAGGTGTTGTACTAAACTGATAAAAGCGACTTTGGAAGCATCGGTTTTGCGATGAAACATGGATTCGCCAAAAAAAACTTGGCCAATAGCAATGCCATATAAACCGCCGACTAGTCGTCCCTGGTGCCATACTTCAATAGAATGTGCGTGACCTTCATTGTGCAGCCTGATATAAGCTGCTTGCATTTCTTGGGTAAGCCAAGTGCCTTCCTCATCATCACGCGGGGCAGCACAGGCACTTATAACCTCGGCAAAAGCATGATCAAAGCTAATTTGGAAGGTTTGTTTACGTAAGGTTTTTTTTAGGCTTTTGGAGATATGTAGATTGTCAGGCAAAAGCACCAAGCGTGGGTTGGGAGACCACCATAAGATTGGTTCGCCCTCGCTATACCAAGGGAAAATGCCTTGAGTATAAGCACTGATAATGCGTTTAGTCGATAAGCAACCACCAACAGCAAGTAAGCCATCTGGTTCTGTTAGCGCACTCGTAACAGGTGGGAAGTCTTGGTTGGCATGCTCTGGATCAATGTAAGGTAACATAACTCAAAAAAAATAAATGATTAAAGTAGTGTCTTATCGGCTTTATGAAAATCTCGTTCCTAAGGTTATGGTGGAGTATTTTAATCTATTATAATAGTGTAATCTAAAAAATTAGCTGATTAAGTATTTTTTTTAAAGGGAAATATGCTAATATTAAAACATAAATGAGAATGATTATTAATTAGATAGTTATTGAAGAGGTAAAGCATGGATATGAGAATATATGGTCTAAAGGATTTATCTATCGGCGATAAAGGGCGAGTAAAGGGGTTTAATAAACAAGAACGCAGTTATAGGAAACGTTTATTAGCAATGGGGTTAACGCCTGGCACTGAGTTTTCTATTGTGCGTTACGCACCCTTAGGAGACCCTATTGAGATTACTTTACGCGGCTTTTCGTTGACTTTACGTAAAGATGAAGCTGATATATTAAGTATAGAGAAACTTTAATGGCAATTAATTTTACCGTCGCAGTCGTAGGCAATCCTAATTGTGGGAAAACTACCTTATTTAATGCTTTAACGGGGGCGCGGCAACATGTTGGTAATTGGCCTGGTGTCACTGTAGAGAAGAAGACTGGTGAATACAAACATGCAGGGAAGCTGGTTGAAGTCGTTGATCTGCCTGGAACCTATTCATTAGAAGCTGATAATGACATATCCCTAGATGAGCAGGTTGCCAGAGATTATGTGGCTGCCAAAGAAGCAGACTTGATTATCAATATTCTGGATGCATCCAATATTGAGCGTAATTTATATTTGACTTCGCAGTTAATAGAAATGCGGGTGCCGATGATTGTTGTGCTCAACATGATGGATGTGGTCACTCAGCGTGGCTTGGAAATTGATATTCCACAATTAGCTAAATTATTGACTTGCCCGGTAGTCGCCATTTCGGCCTCAACACGACAGGGGATTAGTGAGCTAAAAACGCACATTAATCAGTCTGTCCTCGATCAGCCTATTCCACAACTGGATATAAGTTACCATGCGGCCATAGAAGCAGGTATCGCTGAGTTGTTGCCTTCTTTGCAAGCACAAGCCAATGAGTATCACTGTAATGTGCGTTGGTTGGCAATCCGGCTGTTAGAGCGAGATACCTTAGCACAACAGATTGCAGGGGTTGAGGCATTACAAATAGCCACTGCATTAGAGCTGGATATTGAAGCATCTGCTGCTGAAGAAGTGGATATTTTAGCGGCTGATGCGCGTTATGGTTTTGTGAATGACATGACCAAACTATGCGTCAATAAGTTGAATGAAGTCAGTCGCGGCACCACCAATAAAATAGATAAATGGGTATTGAATCGTTATTTAGGAATTCCAATATTCTTATTAGTTATGTACCTGATGTTCATGATTACGATCAATATTGGCAGTGCTTTTGTTGATTTTTTCGATCAAGTGGCGGGTGCCATCTTTGTTGATGGTTTGGCTTTAGTATTAACAGCCTTACAGTTACCAGAATGGCTAGTGGTGTTGTTAGCGAATGGTGCCGGCGGCGGAGTACAAGTAGTGGCTACCTTTATTCCCATTATTGGCTTCCTGTTTCTGGTGTTATCCATATTGGAAGATTCGGGCTATATGGCGCGTGCCGCTTTTGTGGTGGATCGTTTTATGCGTATGATTGGTCTACCAGGCAAATCATTTGTGCCCATGATTGTCGGTTTTGGTTGTAATGTCCCTGCGATTATGGCGACCCGTACTTTAGAAAGTCAGCGTGATCGTATCTTAACCAATATCATGAACCCGTTTATGTCTTGTGGTGCACGGTTACCAGTCTATGCATTATTTGCAGCGGCATTTTTCCCGGTAGGGGGGCAAAACTTGGTTTTTGGCTTATATGTCTTTGGCATTGTCGTCGCAGTCTTAACAGGTCTAATTATGCGCCATACCTTATTTAAAGGTGATTCCACGCCCTTTATTATGGAGCTGCCTAATTATCACTTACCAACAGTACAAAGCATTGTCATTCGCACTTGGGATCGGCTAAAAACTTTTTTGTTTAATGCAGGTAAAGTGATCGTACCAATGGTATTAGTACTTAACTTTTTAAATTCCTTAGGCACTGATGGAAGTTTTGGTCAGGAAAATACGCAAAGCTCAGTACTGAGTGAAATAGGGCGGGTATTAGTGCCCGTATTCGAACCAATGGGAATTCAAGAAGATAATTGGCCGGCGACTGTCGGTATTTTTACAGGCATACTTGCAAAAGAAGCGGTAGTGGGGACTTTAGATGCTTTATACAACCAGTTAGTCATGGCTGATACTGAACAACAAGAAGAGGTATATGACCTACCACAATTATTAATAGCGGCTGCTTGGACTATTCCCGAAAATTTAATGGCTGTTGCCGATAATTTGTTGGATCCATTAGGTTTGAATATTGGTGATGTCAGTGATATGCAATTGGCTGCTGACGCACAAGAAGTAAAGCGTGGCACTTTCGGTGAAATGCAAGCGCGTTTTGATGGGCAAACGGGGGCATTTGCTTATTTACTGTTTATTTTATTATATGCCCCCTGTGTGGCAGCTACAGCCGCTATTCAGCGGGAAACAGGTACTAAATGGGCACTTTTTGTGGTCGCTTGGACAACAGGTATTGCCTATATGACAGCGACTATTTTTTATCAATTAGCGACTTATAGCCAACACCCGCAAGCTTCATTATTTTGGGTGCTGGGCTTATTAGCTGCCTTTGCTTTGGTTATTTTTTGTTTCTGGTTCGCAGGGCGATCTGAATTAAAACAGGAGCTAGCATGATTTTATCTGAGTTACGCGATTATCTAAAACAGCAACATAGGCTTTCGCTATTGGATATGGCCAACCACTTTGATATGGATGCAGGTGCTTTACGCGGCATGCTGGGTAAATGGGTACGCAAAGGCAAGGTGCGACAATTGTCGACTGATAAGGCTTGCGGCACCAGTTGTTGTAAATGTGACCCTGCTATGACTGAATTGTATGAGTGGGTGGATTCCTGATTTTGTATAAGGAGTGTTTGCTATAATTGTCTTGAAAAGTAATAGGAGTGACTATGACAGATGATGAATTAAAAGAGTTGGTTGCTAGTTTGGCAATTGCACAGCGGGAAACTGATGCACAGATAAAGTTAACGAGTGAGCAGATGAAGTTAACAGATGAGCAGATGAAGCGTACCGATGCAAAACTGGAGCGAATGGGGATAATGCTAGGCAATATTTCTGCTAATCAAGGTGATGTTGCAGAAGATTTTTTTTATCAAAGCCTGATTAAGGATAACCGTCTCGGGCCGATTACCTTTGATGAGATTACCAAAAACATGGGCATGCATAAGGGGAATGTACAGGAAGAATATGACCTAATTATGGCTAATGGTGATGCAGTGGCTATTGTTGAGGTGAAGTACAGAGCACATGTCAATGATGTCAAAAAGTTGGAGCGTAAGTTTCATAATTTTAAAAAACTATTCCCTATTTATAAGGATTATAAATTATATGGTGCGCTAGCGGCGTTTCATATGAATGATGATGCTAAGAAAGAGGTGTTGCGCAAAGGCTATTTTGCCTTGCAAAGAACGGGTGATGTGATTTGTAGTGAAAATAGTGAGTATTTGCAAGTGCTTTGAGGGTAGTAACATAAGTACCGTGCTTATCAAAATTAGCAGAAAGACAGTATTTCGTAGGTTGGATTAGCTTATCTAGCGTAGCGTAGATAATGTTATCCGACATATGGGGTTACTTTATCGGATAACGTTTTTTAATGCTGCGCAATAAAAAAGCTAATCCAACCTACGCGCTAGCATAAAATTCAAATAGTTGCAACGGGGCGCATACCCCGTCCCGCCCAAGAAAACTACTCTTCTTCTTTGGTTAATGTTCTTGTTGTGTGTGGCAATTTAAGGTCATTATTACTATTATCAGTATAAGCCTCCATGCTTAGTAGTCCGCCACCAATTTGTCTAAAGCCAACTATTGCATGACGTTGCCACCCTATATTGTAGTAGAAAGGGCTGTTGGTGCGAGTTTCAGGGTTACTAACCAAGCCATAAAAACGATTGCTAGGCACTTCTGCATCTATTAAGCGGCTCTCCATTGAGGGATGGTCTGCGAAAGGGCCAGTAAGTATTTCAATTACCCCAACTGTACTGTCATCACATGCTCGCATAAGATAACTACTCCGAGTGTCTGAATAAGGAAATGGCCCAGAGAGGTCAAAACAAAAGCCAGTAGGATCAAAATATCGACCAGTTTGTATATCCGTAGTCCCTACAGCACTTGCAAATGTAGTGTCTAATGCAACGATACGCTCTTGTATAGTATTACCTACATTAGGTAGTGCACCAAAAATTTCCTCCATCAGGGTAAGCCTACTACCTATATCGTCAGTTCCATTGGCTGCTAATGATTCAGATAGTAAAATTTCTAATGCCGAGAGCCTGCCTTCCAAATCATCCCCACCAGTTTCATCAGGCACTGGTGCATCAATATTTTTACCATCCAATATGCTAAATGTATTGGTGCCAAAATTCATTTGAATCTGGAGATCACCTATCCATGAATCAGTACCATCGACGCTAAGAACAGGCACGGTTAATGTAGAGCTTGGTAGGTCAAAGCTGGAGTATTCTGTTTCAGCTAATGCTGAGTTTGATATGCTTAGAGCACCTAGGCCGCAAATTGCTGCAATTGCTATCTTTTTCATATATTTCATTATTGTTCCTTATGGGTTAAAAAATTATCTATAACAAGTTAGATGAGCGGGGTGAACTAACATCTAACCATATTATTTGTATGGCGTTTCAGCCACGTACTTCCAAGAAATAGCTTAGATAGTACAAAAATTAGATTTAATACTGTATACCTAGAGCCTAGTTCAGGCTCTTGCGGTATAGCTAAAGCGTTAAATTAAAAGTAAATTATAGCCGGATTATCGAAGCTATGCACAAAAATATTTATTGAACTTAACGGCTTAAACTGACTGCAATATTTAAAAACTGAACTTAGTTTACCAATTTCGTATAAAAAACACATGGCATTAAGGGGTGTTAAAAAGGGGACATATGTCCTTATTTTTATGCCCAATAGTGCCTCGAAGAATTTCCCCTCAGCCTGTAATCTATCCCTGCTCTCTAACAACACCTAGCGAACTAAAGTTAATCACTATTTGTTATAGAGGGTAAAAATTACTTTTGGCACTACTCACTTGAATGTACAAAGCATATAGAACTTAGATTAAAGGATAGACTTATGAAAAAATTATTTGCAATGGTATGTACATCAATTTTCCTATTGGCTTCTACTATCAATACACAAGCTGCAACTATAGGGTACGCTGATGTAGTCTTGGATTTTTATGATAGCGGTACAGGGCCAGTTGCTGGTCCATATGGAGGTAATATTTCATCGTATCCTATTCCTGTTGCATTAGATGTAGTGTTGGGCAATAACGAAAATTTCTTATCATTACCAGCAGGTTCATATGTAACAGTAGGTTTTACAGATGAGACAATTATTGATGGTCCTGGAGATGATTTGTTTATTCAAGAAATTGGTGCAGCTAGCGAACTTGCTGATGTTTTTATAAGCTCAGATTTGTTGAATTATATTCTTCTGGGTACTGCTGATGGCGGTGCAACCACATCATTTGACTTTGCTTCCATTGGGTTTAGTGATGCAGTACAGGCTGTGAAGATTGTTGGGCGTGATAATTTAGGAGCCTCTCCAGGGTTTGATGTCGTTTATGTACAAGCTTTGCCTGGCAGTATTGGTGCGCCTGCTTCAGCAGGTTCAGTGCCTGAATTGCCAGCTGTGTGGTTATTATGTTTTAGTTTGCTGGGGTATTTTGCAAAAGGAAAAAAGAAAATGGTAATTTAGACGCAAATATTTAGAGAAGTCCACACAAGCTATAAAAAGGGACATATGTCCCTTTTTATAGACCCCATAGTTCCACGAAATTTAATTCGTTTAATATTAAACTATCTCCAGTGTTTAAAAACAGCCCTAAGCCGTTAATAGACGCTGTTATCTTGCTTTTGTTTTAAGCAAGGACTATTATTTTAAATTGAGAATTAAAGCACAGAATTTTAAGTCTCTTTTGATATGCCTGTTTTCATCTTTAGATATGCAACCTAAATTTGTAACTAAATAGGATGAAGCAAATTATTAATTACTACTACTGAAGGGTAAGCTCATGACTAAGCAAAAAATTTTCGCCATACTAGGTTTAACAGCAAGCGCTGCAATGGTTCCAGTCTCTGCAGAAGTTATTCCTGGTACGGATATCAGTATTCATTTTGAATCAGCAAATATTGTGGGTTCTGGACGGCATTTGAATATGGCACGTATTCCTGTGATTGATATTAATACTGGCAATACAACTTATTTCGATGCTTCATTTAAATTTACATTAGTACCTAATGAAGGGCTAGTGTTTGAACAGATCACATCTGCGGCTGTTTCTGCGCCTATTTCGGTGGCAAATATTACTCCGGGAGTTTATAGGTCATCATCTAATCAATACTGCTATAAATTGGAAGGGCCGGCAGCATTAGACTCTAATCGTTCTGTGTATACTTTTAGAGGTGTAGTTAATGCTGAGCTAGGGTGTCGGAATAGTGCTGACCCGTTTACAGCGCAAATCGTTTCTGGAGTAGCGACAGGTCATCCTGATATTAGTGAACGAGATATTGTGCCTCACCTAGGTAGTGACTATGTTTATGGTTATATTGCCACTGGCTCACCATCAACTTATGGGTTAAACCGAGGCTGGGAATCAAATGAATTAATAGGTATTCGTCAGAGTGGACAGCAATTAATTGTTGGTTTATTTAGTGAAGGTGTTGATAGTAACGGTTTACCAACTGACTTTGCTAGACCTAGAGAAACGGTAATTATGACTAGAGTCAGTGAATAATAGCTTGAGTTGTTTTGCTTTATTAGATGGTACGTACTGGTTGCAGTATATATTAAATTAATACAGGGGAAATTAAAAACACTATCATTTTCGAAAACATATTTCGGCAGTGATGGTGTTTTTTTTGCATAAAAAGTTGTTGCATGACAAACTGAAAAGCAAAAAGTAATCCAGCATTGTATTACATTACTTTAATAGTGTAAGATCACCCCATTTGCTAGTCTTAAAAAAGGCCATAGTATGGATATTGATCTTTTTGAAAAAATTCCTTTGTTTGCTGCACTGAATACTAAGCAGCGCAGTGAGTTTGCCCGGCACTTCATTTCACGGCATCACCCGAAAAATACCATTATTATCAATGAAGGTGATGATACCAACTCATTGTTTATCATCTTGCAAGGGCGGGTCAAAGTTTATCTAAATGATGAGTCTGGAAAAGAAGTTATCCTGAATGTACAGTCTGCTGGTGAGTATTTTGGTGAAGTATCCTTATTAGATGATGGTGCCAGATCAGCAAGTATCATGACCTTGGATGATTGTCATTTTGCGGTTTTGTTGAAACAGGAATTCAGTATGGCCTTAAGCAATAACCCTGAATTATCTTTGACTATTATCCGTGGACTAACTCAGCGTTTACGTGCCTTAAGCGGTAATGTACGTAGTTTGGCATTAATGGATGTTTATGGTCGAGTTGCTAGTACCTTGATGGAGTTGGCTAGTGAGCAGGATGACGGTATCTTGATGATAGAAGACCAACTAACCTATACTGACTTAGCAAATCGAGTGGGCGCTTCACAAAAAATGGTTGGTCGGATTATGCAAGACTTAAAAAAGGGGGGCTATATTCGTAAACAAGCTCAGCAAATTATTATTGAACGTAATTTGCCTTCCGCTTGGTAGATTTAGCAGCCCTATAGTGTAATGTACCTACGGTTTATCACAATCCAATCAATATGTTGCATAAATTTTGCAATATATTCAGTTTTGTTATTTTTGTAATCTAAGTAGTAAGCATGTTCGTAAACATCTAGCACTAATAGTGGTGTAGACATCCATAGCACTCCAGTTGCGTGCTTGTCGCAAACTATATTGTAAAGCTTACCGTTCAGTGAGTGAGTGGCTAAAATTGCCCATCCAGATGCTGCTTTTGCGGTAGCTTGAAAGTCGGTTGCCCACTTTTCAATTGAACCAAAACGTTTTGCTATTGCGGTGTGTAGTGCAGATTGTGGCGGAATGCCTGCTTTTAGAGCCATACCATCAAAATATAGTTCGTGTAATAAGGCGCTATTACCTTTATTGGTTCGCGCACGCTGCAATGCTCCATATGTGTTACTGTTAATAGTTGTTGCATTGATAATACTCGACTGTAGTTTGTCATCAGCGGTAATATAGCCACGCAAAGCACCACCATAATGTGCAGTGTAATGTGGAGCCATTTGAGCTGCACTTAGGAAGCCAGGAATGGCAGCATGGCGCAAAGTATTGGGTACGCCAGTGACAAGACCGCTTTGGGGAGTGTCTTTGTTAATACTGGCACTTGCAATTTGGGGGAGAAGCAAAGCACCTACAGCAGCTGTAGATGTAGTGTGGAGAAAATTACGCCGAGAAAGATTATTCATTGGTCATCACCTCTTTTCGATCCTTGAGATCAAGGGTCGCCTGATGGAAAAGATCTTATTTTACACTGAAGTGGGTGGTTATTTTTGAAATTATTTTGTGTATGTTTCTAAGTTAAAGGGAAGCATTTTATTAACAATAATGCTAAATACCGGGTTTCGTTATCTGCGCAACACTAGGTAGGCTCACTCAGCAGCGTAATCAATTTTTATGACCCAGTAATTGAATTTGGGTAAATTTAGTATCCCAACACCAAATATTATTCGTAGCTAAATGGACTCCACCAATCCAAAAGTTTGGTTCATACAAGTCTAGCCAGTTTTGTTTTCCTACTAAGATATCTTTTCCAGTTTGGGTGATACTTAGCAGCTGTTTTTCAGTAGAAGGTATGTTTAGATTACGGCCTGTTGCTAAGGTAATCAGAGGTGTTTGGCAGGCTAAAAACTGTTCTAGAATAAGCCAAAAACTAGAATCACCTAAAAAGCGTCGTTCCTCGGTTTTTTGATAGCGAGCAAAGGCTTGCTCTGGTCTGCAGGGATTAGTTGCTATTATGTCTAAAGCAATATGCGAGGTGCGTGATAATCCATTAAAGCTACTTGGATACTCTTCCAGTAATCTTAATATTGTCCCTTTTAAAAAGGGTAATGCCGCAGTATCCTTTTGTAATAACTGCTGCCATTGCTCAGGGGTATCGGCACGTAGTGCATCCCATGCTTGTTTAGCAGTTTGTAACTGTTTTTCGGTAATGGCTTGCTCATGCTTAAGTAGCGCCAGCATTGACTTGGGTGTTTGCATACCCAAATATTGATCGGTGCAAATAATAGACAATTGCACATTATGCAGGGGAACTTGCTGAAACCACGCTAAAATTTGTATTAGCTGTAATTGATCATAAAGGTCATGTTCAAACCAAAGGATAATTTTTGCATAACGCTTAAAGTTGATTAATATTTGGTCTCTTGCTGCAAAAGATTGCGCAATATCAGATTTCGTTCCCCAGCCACAATCTGCAATAAATTGAGTACGAACTGTAGATAGTTCGGTTAATGATAAGTTTTGGGGTACTGGACCTGCATGTAATAAATCATTCCAAGCGAGAAAGCTTCCCGGGATATTGGCTTGTTGCATGATAGCAGTAGCACAAGTACCATTGCTTATATTTAAGATTTTATCCATGTGTTAGGCGTGGCAACTCCTGCAATACGCCATCTTTAGCAAGTAAAATAACATTTGCCAAATCATAAAATATGCCATGTTCAACTATGCCTGGAATGTCATTTAAAGCTGCATTTAACTGCTGGGTATCTGTGTGTGTTGCAAAAGTCATATCCAATATTAAGCTGCCATAAGAACTAACGGCTAAGCCACTGCCATTACTATTTTGGCGCAATGTTCCAATAGCACCCATTTGTTCCAGTTGATATTTGACCATTTGCCACGCAAAAGGCATGACTTCTATCGGGATAGCGAAGCGCTCACCAATGCGTTGTACTATTTTGCTTTGATCAACTAGCACAATAAATTGTTCGCTAGCGTTTGCTAAAAGCTTTTCTCTGACTAAATCAGCGCCTTGGCCTTTTAATAGCGTATACATGGGATCTACTTCATCAGCACCGTCTACATATAAATCTATGCGAGTCAGATGCTCTAATGCAACTAATGGTAAGTCTAATGTTTGTGCTTTTTGCATGCTGACGATAGAGCTTGCTACGGTAGTGATATTCAGGTTTTCGGTTTTTTTTCGTTGCGCAAGTGCTGCAATAAAATAATCAGCGGTTGAGCCAGTACCTAAACCGATACACATACCATCAGTCACTAATTTTGCCGCTTGTGTTGCCACAATTTCTTTATCGTTCATTGATAGCTCGCTATAAAAGGTTATTGTATTTTTAGTGATTGAATTTAGGGGAGTGCTAGTTGGAAGTGAGAAAGTCAGTAGGAAATAGCTGGTTTACGTATAAAAAAATCAATAAGCCAGCTATTTATTTTTGAGAAAGTTTAGTGCAATGTAAATGAAACTTACATTTGCATGGACTTCTTTTTATTCATCATTTTTTGCATATGTTTTTTCATCATCTTCTTTTTCATTTGTCTTTTTGCATCTTGATGATCTCTAATAAGCTGTAATTGCTCATCCATTAATTTTTGCTTCTTTTTAGAGTTTCTTTCGCTTCTGATTTTGGATGATAGTGCGTCTACCTGCAGAATATATTGTTGTTTTTTGCGTGCTTGCTTATCTTTCATTTGTTCAGACATGCCGCCCATATCCATCTTCATTTTCATGGGTTTGTTTTCAGCAAAAGTTGACATGCTAGCTGCTGATAATAGGCCTGCTGCAATAAGAGTGTAGATGTGCTTCATAATTTAAACCTTTGTAAATTAAGGTAGTGATTGCTTTCCTTGCAAGCATGCTACGCTGAGAAATATGAGATTGTTCCATTTTGTTTAGGAATGAGTTATGGGAAGTGTAGATAAACCCACAGTCTCGGCACTAAATTAAGTATTCCTAATGTTTAAGACAATAACACTTTCCAAACAAATGGGCTAGTTCTGATTGTTTGTAAACAGTGCAATAAATACTGCTTATGTATTGTTGTTTAATAGGGTTAATAAATCGTTCTCGCTCAAAACTTCAATACCAAGTTCTTCAGCCTTACTTAGTTTTGAACCTGCAGATTCTCCTGCAACCACATAGTCTGTTTTTTTGGATACACTGCCCGCTACTTTAGCTCCTAGATTTTGTAAAGCTTGTTTAGCCTCGTTTCTGCCCATTTGCGTTAAGGTGCCTGTTAAGACAAAAATTTTACCTGCTAATGGCTGTTCCTGCTTTTCCTTGGCTGGTATGGCAGGCCATTGAATACCAGCGGCTAATAATGCTTGTATCACTTCTTGGTTATGTACTTGTCGGAAAAAGGCAACGGTATGTTTTGCGACAATTTCACCGACATCATCCACTTTTTCTAAGGCCTCAACATCCGCATTTTGCAGTGCTGTCAGGGTTAAAAAATATTCAGCCAAGTTTTTAGCAGTTGCTTCACCTACTTCACGAATGCCAAGCGCGAGTAGAAACTTAGCGAAACTAGTTTGTTTGCAGTGTTCTATTGCCTGAATGAGGTTGGTAGCTTTTTTGGGCCCCATACGTTCTAGTGGCACCAATTGTTCGGCAGTTAAGCTAAATAAATCAGCGGGTGTATTAATGAGTTGGGCATCTACTAATTGTTCGACTACTTTTACACCTAAACCGTCAATATTCATGGCTTTACGAGAGGCAAAATACTGGATAGCTTCCTTACGTTGTGCAGCACAATATAAGCCGCCAGTACAACGAGCAACCGCTTCATCCTCTAAGCGTTCAATCTCGGAAGCGCAAATAGGGCAAACAGTAGGGAAGATGATCTCTTTGCTGTCAGCAGCAGGACTTGGCAATGCTCTGACTATTTGTGGTATGACATCGGCTGCTCTTCTGATAATGACCGTATTACCAATTTTAATATTTAAGCGTGCGATTTCGTCGGCATTATGCAAACTGGCGCGACTGACGGTGACACCGCCAACAAATACGGGCTTTAAAATGGCTACCGGGGTAATAGCCCCTGTTCTGCCCACTTGAAATTCGACATCCAATAGTTGGGTTTGCTCTTCTTGAGCAGGAAATTTATGAGCAGTGGCCCAGCGCGGGGCGCGCGCGACAAAACCTAATTTTTCTTGCAAGGCAATGCTATCAACTTTGTAAACAATGCCATCGATCTCGTAAGCTAATGATGCGCGCTGTTGTAATAATTTTTGATGTGCCTTTAGACAGCCTTCAGCACCTTTCTCAAGGCTGACTTCTTTTGTTAGGGGGAGCCCCCAGTTTTGAAGTTGTTGCAGTCGTTGATAATGACTATCGGCTAATTGGCCATTGCTCATAATGCCAATGCCATAGCTATAAAAAGCCAAGGGCCTTTGGGCGGTAATATTAGAGTCTAGCTGACGCAAGCTGCCTGCTGCTGCATTACGTGGGTTAACGAAACCTTTGGTGTCGTTGGTTATTGCCCGTTGGTTAAAGTGGTGAAAATCTGCGATAGGCATAACCACTTCTCCGCGTACTTCCAGACGCTCCGGAATATCTGACCCTGTTAGCGTATGTGGGATATTGTTAATGGTTTTAACGTTATGAGTGACATCCTCGCCAACAGCACCATCACCCCGGGTAGCGGCTTGTACTAACTTGCCTTGTTCATATAATAGGCTGATAGCCAGCCCATCTAACTTGGGTTCAACACAAAAATCTAGTTCAGCAGAATTATCTAAACGTTTAGTAATGCGCTCAATAAAGTCATGCAGTTCAGAGGCTGAATACACATTGCCAAGTGATAGCATGGGTAATTCATGTTGTACTTTGCTAAAAGCTTCTAATACTGCCCCACCTACTGACTGGCTAGGAGAGTCAGGGCTTGCAAATTCAGGGTTGGCTGCTTCCAGTTCACGTAAAGATTTAATTTTCCGATCGTATTCCGCATCGGTAACGGTGGGCGCATCCAAAGTATAATAATTATGGTTATATGTTTGAATTTGCTGACGTAATGCAGCTATTTTTTGAGCGATTGATTGGGGCATGTGATAAATAGTTACGTTTTTATGCAGAAACTGCTAATCTTACGGGTAATTGCTTTTTATTAGTCGAGAAATTATTTTGGAAGAAGACCTAACGACGGATTTAATGGTGCTACAGAGCCATTTAGACGGTATGTTGGAGCGTGTTAAATCTAATAGTACCACGTTACGACGTTTTCAAATGTTTGAAATGGGATTACTTAACCTTAATTCTTTAGCGGAAATGTTAGAGTATGTTTTAGGTGCGCAGGACTTTTTTGATCTCGATTATATTGGGTTTTGTCTTATTGATGCAAAAAGCGAATTACAAAGCTATTTGTTGGAAGATGGATTTAATATAAAAAAACAACCACGGCTTATTATTTTAGATAATAATGAGGTGTTACAAGCTACTTTTGGGTGTTCTATTAATCCTTATTTAGGCCTCTATAAAACGGCTAAGTGCGCTGATTTTTTTAGTATCAATAAGCATAAACCTGCCAGCGTCGCTATTATTCCACTAGTTCGACGTGGCAAATTTTTGGGTGCTATTAGTATGGGGAGCTTTGACGCGCATCGCTTTGAGAATACCATGGCGACCGATTTTATTGAGCATATGACTTCTGTAGTGGGTGTGTGCTTAGAGAATCACCTAAATTATGAATCTATGAAGCGTACCAGCTTAATGGATACCTTGACAGGCGTTAACAATCGCAGATTTTTAGAGCAACGCTTAGGTGAAGAAATTGATCGGGCGCAGCGCAGTGTTGAAGCTTTATCGTGTTTCTTTTTGGATATAGATTTTTTCAAGAAAGTGAATGATAGCTATGGTCACCAAGTCGGTGATCAAGTCTTAACGGTGGTCGCTGGCACTATTCGCGAACAGTTACGTAATAATGATGTCTTAGCTCGCTATGGTGGTGAAGAGTTCGTGGCTTTGTTAGCTAATATTGAAGAAGGCATGGCTATTGATATTGCGGAAAGAATTAGAAAAAAGATAAAGAACATTGTAGTTGAGGCTAAGAGTGGTTCTGTGACAGTGACTATGTCCATTGGTACTGTGACCTATAAACCCTCAAAAGGATCACATGTCAGCTCTAGTCAGGTAGGCGTAGATTTAATTGAAAAAGCAGATGCTGCTTTATATAGTGCAAAAAAATCAGGCCGAGATAAAGTAGTTTCTGCCGGGGTAATTTCTGATCATATGGCCTTAGCTAACTTATTTAAATAAGGTTATTTTAATATTTATTGGAGTTTTAAATGATTCGACAAATGGTCAGACACCATAATATCCTTTCTATCGTTGGTAATATTATTACGGTAAGCGTGGCTGAAGCTGAGGATAGTAGTGATGCTGTGACACGTTTTGGTGATTTGGCCATAGTGGAAGATGAATTCAATACCTCTATTGCACAAGTCATTAAAATAGACCGTAATGAAATTGCTTTACAAGTTTTCTCAGGCACTCAAGGCGTGTCCAATGCCGCGTCCATTCGCTTTTTAGGGACTGCGATGAAAGTGACTTATTCGGCTGATATTTTAGGTCGAATTTTTAATAGTTTAGGGGAGCCGATGGATGGAGGCTCAAATTTAGCGCACGATCCTAAAGTGGGCATAGACGGACCTTCGGTAAACCCCGTTAAGCGTATTTTGGCCTCAAAAATGATTCGTACCAATGTGCCAATGATTGATGTCTTCAATTGTTTGGTGGAGAGTCAAAAAATCCCCATATTTTCTGTTTCTGGTGAACCTTATAACCAATTTTTAGCGCGTATTGGCATTCAGGCTGATGCTGATGTGGTGGTTTTTGCAGGATTAGGGCTTATTTTTGATGATTATCACTATTTTCGTACCCAATTTGAAGAGGCGGGGGTATTTGCGCGTACCGTGATGTTTTGTAATCAAGCATCCGATCCGATTGTAGAGCGCTTATTGGTTTTAGATATGGCTTTGGCGGTGGCGGAACGCTTTGCCGTAGAAGAGGGTAAGCGCGTTTTGGTTTTAGCAACAGATATGACAGCTTATGCAGATGCCATGAAAGAAGTAGGTATTTCAATGGAGCGAGTACCTGCGAACCGTGGTTATATGGGAGATTTATATTCGCAATTGGCACGTCGCTATGAAAAGGCTTGTGATTATGATGCGGCGGGGTCGGTGACCATTTTGTCGGTTACCACCATGCCGGGTGGGGATGTCACACATCCGGTGCCTGATAATACGGGTTATATTACCGAAGGTCAGTTTTATTTGCATGACAATATGCTAGATCCTTTCGGTTCTTTATCGCGTTTAAAGCAACATGTGATTGGTTCTGAAACACGTGAAGATCATTCGCAAATTATGAATACCATGATTCGTTTTTATTCTGGAGCAACGGAAGCCGAACAAAAACAAGCCATGGCTTTTGATTTATCGCATTTCGATGAAAAACTATTAAAATTTGGTGAGCTTTTTAGAAAGCGTTTTATGCGTTTAGATGTCTCTATTCAACTAGAAGAGGCACTAGATTTATGTTGGCAAACCTTGGCCGAATGCTTTGATGAAAGTGAGTTATTGATGAAACAAGTTTTGATTGATAAGTATTTTCCAAAAACTAAAGAGTCTGCAAATGGCTAGGCTGGCTTATAGTAAAGCTTCGCTTAGCAAAGAAAGTGCTAAGCTGAAACGCTTCAAACAGTTTCTGCCTTCTTTGGACTTAAAGCGCCAACAATTGGCGGTGGAACGTAAAAAAGCACTGGCGACCTTGCGTCAAACTGAACTTGAAATTGAACAGTGCTATCAAAAGTCAGCTGCGATGTTGCCAATGTTGGCTGATAAAAGCATTCATGTGCAAAACTTGGTGAAAGTGGTACAAGTTGAAGTGACTGAGGAAAATATTGTTGGCGTGCATTTGCCTTTGCTAAAAGATTTACGTATTGAAGTGCAGCCTTATTCTTTATTTACTGAACCGCACTGGGTAGACCAATTAGTTGTGCAGTTAAAAATAATGATGCGTCTAAAATTACAACAACAGATTGAGGTACAGCGGGTGGAGGTACTCGGTGATGCCGTTAAGAAAGTAACGCAACGTGTCAATCTATTTGATAAAGTGTTAATTCCTAAAGCTCAACAAGATATTCGTAAAATTCGTATTTATTTATCTGATTTGGAGCGAGCAGGTGTGGTACGAGCTAAAAGCACTAAACAAAAACGTTTAAGAGCTAATAAGGTGGGATAAATGGCCATTGTAACGTTAAAAAAATTAACTCTATGTGGTGTGCTTGCAGATAAGAGTGCGATCTTGGAGCAGTTGCAAACTCTCGGTGGTACACATCTTATTGCCTTAAGTGACACGAGCATTAAAAGTGAAGCTGCAACAGCTCGCGATGTTGATGATGCATTAACGGCACTAAAATATTTGCAACAGTGTGCTAATCAGCGTCACCAAGTTCGGCAAGCAGGTGAGTTTGATTTTAATAATATTGTTAATGACGTTTTACAGGTAAAAAATAAGCTGGTTGACCTATTAGAGCAACGAGAATTTTTACAAGAGCGCATTAAAGAAGTGAGCTTGTGGGGTGATTTTAACCTAGCGGAAGAAGGCGAGTTGCAAGGGTATAAATTATGGTTTTATATCGTTCCTAAGCGCTTAATGCAGAAAGTTAGAACATCTGATTTAGTTTGGCAGCAAGTTAATGCCTCGAATACGCATGCATATATTGTCATCATTGCAGAACAAGAACCCGTGGTAGCGGCGATGCCGGTACCACGTACGCATACAGGGGATGTACCGTTATCACAACTGCATAAACGCTTAGAAAATGTTGAATTAGCAATAGAAGATACCCATGCACAACGCGAGCATTTAACACGTTGGATGTCGCTTATTATGCTAAATCTGGCAGAATATGAAAATCAATCTGCCTTAAAGGATGCGCATTTATTGACTCGCGATGAACCTGAGGTTTTTGTCGTACAGAGCTGGGTAGCAGTGGCAGATATTGCAGGTGTAGAAAACTTTGCGCAGCAGCATCAATTGGCCTGTTTGATCGAAAGCCCTGATGGTGAAGAATTACCCCCCACTTTGTTAAAAAACACCAATACCTTTGCGGGTGGTGAAGAAATCGTCAAGTTTTATCAAATGCCTAACTATTATGGCTGGGATCCATCTATCGTCGTGTTCTTTTCATTTGCATTATTTTTTGCAATGATTCTTTCTGATGCAGGCTATGCGGCAGTTTTTCTAAGTATTCTAGCGTTGAAATGGAAGCGTATGTCTGCTTCGGCACAAGCTATGCGTTTTCGGCTATTATTGATTGTTACCTTAACAACAGCCTTTATCTGGGGAGTGCTTGCGGGGAGTTATTTTGGCTTTAGCCCTGACGCAGCCTCATTGCCAGGGCAGTTGAAGTTCTTTGATATGAATGATTTTGATACCATGATGAAAATATCAATTTTTGTCGGTGTCATGCATATTGCCTTTGCTAATTTAGTGCAAGCTTATCAATTACATGACAAGACCACCCGGTTTGCGTCTTTAGGCTGGGCCTTATTTGTTATTGGTGGGTTTGTATTATGGTTGTCGACTGACAGTCAGTCATCTGTGTTGCAGCAAAGTGCTTATCTGATTTTGTCCATTGCAGCACTGGCTTTATTATTATTTAGTACCGATAGGCCGTTAAAAAAACCAGTCGATTATATATTGCGTCTAGTTGATGGCTTAAAAAGCTTAACCAGTGTTACTAAAATATTTGGTGATGTTTTAAGTTATATGCGTTTATTCGCATTAGGTTTGGCCAGTGCTTCCTTGGCAATTACCTTTAATCAATTGGCACTACAAGTTTATGATGCCATGCCAGGTATGGGCTTATTATTTAGTATTCTGATTTTAATCATAGGGCACACTCTTAATATTATGTTGGGCATAATGAGTGGTGTTGTGCACGGTTTACGTTTAAATTTTATTGAGTTTTATAATTGGAGTGTCTCTGATGAAGGCTACCCGTTTAAAGCATTTTCTAAAAAAGAGGGTTATTAATGAATGATTTTATTATTGTTTTAGGCTGGATAGGTTTATATGCACCGATGGCACTAGGAGCGGTAGGCAGTATTATTGGCTGTGCAGTAGCAGGTCAGGCTGCGATTGGTGCAATGTTAGATACCGATAGTGGTTATGGACGTTATGTGGGGGTATCAGCCATGCCATCATCACAGGTTATTTACGGTATTGTGGTGATGTTTACCCTGAATAGGACGGTCACTGTTGAAGTAGCTCCAGGCTTATTTGCTATTGGTGTCTTAGCTGGGATTGCTTTGATGTATAGTGCTATTTACCAAGGTCAATGTTGCGCATCGGCCATTCATGCTTCTAAAGCCAAGCCTGAGATTTTTGGCTTATCAGTTGCACCTGCTGCGATTGTAGAAGGCTTTGCGGTATTTGCTTTTATTTTTGCATTGGTGATTAGTGGGAGTATTCCGCAAACCTAATTAAGTTTGCGCATAGTTTAATTGGATAATTTATCATTACTCATCTCTTAAAAGGTAAAACTAATGCAAAACAAAAAACGTATCTTAATAGTAGGTGGGGTTGCAGGTGGAGCGTCATGTGCGGCACGTTTGCGACGTTTATGTGAAAACTGTGAGATTGTCTTATTTGATAAAGGCGAACATGTTTCTTTTGCTAATTGTGGCTTGCCTTATTTTGTTGGTAATGTCATCAAAGAAGAAGAGCAATTATTAGTCGCAAACCCTGAGCTATTTCATGATCGTTTTAATATCCAAGTACATACTCGCCATGAAGTGACCTCAATAGATAGACTTAATAAAAGCATAACGGTTATAGATCTTGAGACTGGCACTGAACGGACTGAAGCTTATGATGCTTTGGTGTTGGCAACGGGCGCGAAAGCAATACGCCCGCCATTAGTAGGTATAGACTTACCTGGAATTTATAGTTTACGTACCATTCCTGATAGTAAGAAATTAAAAGCTGCTGCCAGTCATGCCAAACGCGCTGTCATCATTGGTGGTGGTTTTATTGGCTTGGAAATGGCAGAAAATCTGGCACATATTGGTTTGGAAGTGACCATTATCGAAATGGCGACTCAAGTGATGCCGCCCTTAGATGCTGATATGGCAGGCTATGTAAAAACCTGTTTAGAAAATAATAATATCTCCTTATTATTAGGCCAAGCAGTGCAGTCGTTTAAGCAGCTTGCAAAGGGTATTGAGGTGCATTACTCAGGCGGGTGTATTGAGACAGACCTGGTCTTATTGGCCATTGGGATCACGCCTGAATCAAGTTTGGCAAAACAAGCAGACCTTCAAGTAGGCGAGCGTGGTGGTATCCGCGTTGATGATAAAATGCAAACTAATGACACCTCAATCTGGGCGGTCGGTGATGTGATTGAAGTGCAAGATTTTGTCACTCAGCAGCAGTTCTCATTGCCTTTGGCCGGCCCTGCAAATAGGCAAGGTCGGGTTGCTGCTAGTTCTATTTTAGAGGCATTTAACCCTGAATTAGATCGCAAACTTCGCTTTAAAGGCGTGTTGGGTACTGCAGTATGCCAAGTATTTGAGCACACCATTGCGATGACAGGAGCTAGTGAAAAGTTATTACAGCGTACAGGCATAGATAATTATCAAGTTATTTACCTTCACCCTAGGCATCATGTCGGTTATTTTCCTGGGGCACACTCAATTCATTTGAAATTAATTTTTGCTAAAGCTGATGGCAAAATATTAGGTGTGCAAGGCTTTGGGCAGGAAGGCGTTGCCAGACGGATTGATGTGATTGCCATGGCCATGCAAATGCATGCGACAGTTTATGACTTGGAAGACAGTGAATTATGTTATGCACCACAATTTGGTGCGGCAAAAGACCCTGTCAATATGGCAGGAATGATTGCAGCAAATCATTTGCGTGGCGATTTGCCCTTAGCGCAATGGCAAGACCTAAAGGCTGGTGAACATCAAGTGGTCGATGTGAGAAGCAATGCAGAATATGCTAAGGAGCATATTGTAGATGCCATTAATATTCCTATTGAAGAATTACGAGCACGTCTGTATGAGTTAGGAAAAGATAAGGAATTGTGGTTAGTTTGCGGTGTTGGTCAGCGCGCTTATTATGCATTGCGATTATTATTGCAGGCTGGGTATCAAGCCAAGATTTTATCTGGGGGGATGCAAACTTATAAGGCAATGGAGATGCAATCCTCTCACTCTTTAATTAGCACTTCATCCGCAGTCAGCCCTGGCTGGGGTAATAATTCTCAGAGTTAACACCTAAATCTTTTATGAACCGTGCGATAGGGTGCGGCCTTTCAATTGAGCTGTTTTAGCTTGCATACAATTGAGTTAATGACTTTGTAGACGATCTCAATTTTTTTCAATGCATTATATTGTATAATATGCAGCAATTTTAACTCTCGACCTTAAATGAGCTTTATGGATTATTTATTAGCTACTACCCCTTTAGATGCTTTAGAAACTGAATGTCTTATTGTTGCTGTTTTTGAAAATCAGCAACTTAGCCCTGCAGCACAAGCATTGAACGCTTTAACAGATGGCTTGATTGCTGATATGCAAGAGCGGGGTGATATTAAAGGACAAGTAGCAGATAGCTTATTAATTAACTATTTACCCCATTCGCCTATTAAGCGTGCTTTATTAATTGGCTTGGGGGATGCAGATAAATTAACTGCAAAAGATTATCGTAAAGCAGTGGCGAGTGCAGCAAATACTTTAAAGCCAAGCCAAATTAAAAGTGCCGTGTGTTGTTTGGCAGAAAATAAGGTGGCTGAGCACAATATTGGCTGGAATGCGCGTCAAATTGTGGAGGCATTCTCTGCGCCTTTTTATCAATTTAATGATTGTAAAAGTCAGCCTGCTGATAAATTGGCTTTGCGACAATTGAGTATTCACAGTGAAACTGAGGCAAAAGCTGTGCAAGTAGGTATTAATCAAGGCAGAGCGATTGCTAAGGGCGTAAAGCTTGCCAAGCATGTCTCTGACCTACCTGGCAATATTTGTACGCCTTCTTATTTGGCTGAGCAAGCGGTTAGTTTGGCAAAATTTTATGATAATTTAACAGCTGAAATTTTAGAAGAAGCTGAAATGGAAAAGCTGGGCATGGGCTCTTTTCTGTCAGTGAGTCGTGGTAGTCGCCAGCCTGCAAAATTGATTACTTTAGAATATAACGGTGCTGATGCTGATACTAAACCTATTGTCTTTGTCGGCAAAGGTTTGACTTTTGATGCGGGTGGTATTTCATTAAAACCAGGTGCTGGCATGGATGAAATGAAGTACGACATGTGTGGTAGTGCCGCAGTGTTGGGTACTTTACAAGCTGCGGCTGCTATGAAGTTGCCCTTGAATGTTGTTGGTATCATCCCTTCTTCGGAAAATATGCCTGATGGCGATGCCAATAAACCAGGTGATATTGTGACTAGCATGGCTGGCTTGACCATTGAAATCTTGAATACTGATGCAGAAGGGCGCTTGATTCTGTGCGATGCCTTAACCTATGCGAAAAAATTTAATCCCGATGTGGTGATTGATTTGGCGACCTTGACAGGTGCCTGTTTAGTCGCTTTAGGGCGCGTTCCTAGTGGTTTGTTGGGTAATGATGATACTTTATGTAATGACTTGCAAGCAGCGAGTGAAACAGCTTTAGATAGTGTATGGCGTTTGCCACTGTGGGATGAGTACCAAGAACAACTAAAATCTAATTTTGCTGACATTGCTAATATTGGTGGACGTGATGCTGGGACTATTACAGCTGCTTGTTTCCTATCGCGTTTTACCGAAGATTACCAATGGGCGCATTTGGATATTGCAGGGACTGCTTGGAAAAGTGGTGATGCTAAAGGAGCAACAGGGCGACCTGTGCCTTTATTAGTGCAATATTTATTAGATCGTGCCAATATTGACTAAGTCATATTTAACAAAACCTTGATAACCGTTGGGTGGGTTGCGTGTCATGACTGGACTAGTCAGGACATAAAATCCACCAGATGCGCTACTTAATAACTGTCAATGTCACAGCCCAAAGTTAATTTCTATATCTTGTCGTCTCAGTCAGAGCAAGGTCGGCAGGCGTTTGCCTGTAAATTAGCTGAAAAGGCATTTCGGCTTGGTTATAAAACCTACATCTTGACCAATTCATTACAACAAGCGCAACAAATGGATAAGCTATTGTGGACTTTTCGCGCTAATAGTTTTGTGCCGCATGCTGTTTATCAGGATAGCTTACCTAGTTTGGTGAATACCATTATAATTGGTACACAACAGCCCCCCGAGGCTTGGCAACATACTTTAATTAATTTATCAACGCAGTGCCCGGAACAAGTTGGAAATTTAACACAGGTTTTTGAGTTACTAGATAATGACGAAACCCAAAAGCAGGCTGGACGATTACGTTATCGTCATTACCAAACTCAAGGTATAACACCTAATACACATATAATGTAGTGTAGGTCGGATTAGCTTATCTAGCGTAGCGCAGATAACGTTATCCGACACGAGCAAATATTAGTGGGGCTAGATTTTATGGTAATACAGTAAATATCTAACTCAAATTACATTACACTTAACAAAACTTTATTATTCTATTTATTACACCGCATCCATGGAAAAAACATACAACCCCGCTTCAATTGAACAACGCTGGTACTCCACTTGGGAAGAGCAAGATTATTTTGCCCCCAAACAAGAGGGTGAATCATATTGCATTATGATTCCGCCACCCAATGTCACGGGGCGTTTGCATATGGGGCATGCTTTTCAAGATACCATCATGGATGCTTTGACGCGTTATCATCGTATGAAAGGCTATAACACTTTGTGGCAGCCAGGTACTGATCATGCAGGGATTGCAACCCAAATGGTGGTGGAACGTTTAATTAATCAGGAAGGTAAAACGCGCCATGATTATGGTCGCGAAAAATTTGTTGAGCGTATTTGGGATTGGAAAGAAGAGTCTGGCGGCACTATTACCAAACAGTTGCGCCGCATGGGTGCTTCATTAGATTGGTCACGGGAACGCTTTACCATGGATGATGGCCTGTCTGAGGCGGTGAAAGAAGTCTTTGTTAGCTTATATGAAGAAGGCTTGATTTATCGTGGTAAACGCTTGGTTAACTGGGATCCAGTTTTACATACTGCGGTTTCGGATTTAGAGGTGTTATCTGAAGAAGAAAATGGTTCTATGTGGCATATGCGTTACCCTTTATCAAATGGTAAAGGGCATTTGATCGTTGCGACGACGCGCCCTGAAACGATGTTAGGTGATGCTGCGGTTGCTATTCATCCTAAAGATGAGCGCTATCAGCATTTGCTGGGTGAATTTATTAAATTGCCATTGTCAGGGCGTTTAATCCCTATTATTGCCGATGAATATGTTGACCCTGAATTTGGTACAGGTTGTGTCAAAATTACCCCTGCACATGATTTTAACGATTATGAAGTTTGGTCGCGCCATAAACATATTTCGTCGATTCAAGACCAAATTCATGGCGGTTTAATTAATATCTTTACTGTTGATGCAGCAATTCGTGCCAATGAAGAAGATGAGCAGGATTTGATTCCTGCTGCTTATATAGGTTTGGATCGCGTAGCAGCACGTAAACAAATCGTTGCCGATTTGGATGCTTTAGGCTTGTTGGAGAAAGTGGCTGACCATAAATTAATGGTGCCGCGTGGTGATCGCTCAGGCAGTATTATTGAGCCATTATTAACCGACCAATGGTATGTGAAAGTTGCTCCCCTTGCGGAACCGGCTTTAGAAGCTGTTAAAAGTGGTGAAATTCAATTTGTACCTGATAACTGGAAAAATACTTATTATGACTGGATGAATAATATCCAGGACTGGTGTATTTCCAGACAAATTTGGTGGGGGCACCGTATTCCTGCTTGGTATGATGAATTAGGCAATATTTATGTGGGACGTTCAGAAGAAGAAGTGCGTGCTAAACATAAGCTGGCTGATGATTATGTGTTAAACCAAGATGAAGATGTTTTAGATACTTGGTTTTCTTCCGCACTATGGCCTTTCTCTACCTTAGGTTGGCCTGAGAAAACACCAGAATTAGAGCAGCATTATCCAGGCAGCGTGTTAGTGACTGGTTTTGATATTATCTTTTTCTGGGTTGCCCGTATGATTATGATGGGTAAAAAATTCATGGGTGAGGTGCCCTTTAAAAAGGTCTATATACATGGTTTGGTGCGTGATGCTGAAGGCCAGAAAATGTCTAAATCCAAAGGCAATGTATTAGATCCGATTGATTTGATTGATGGTATCAGCTTAGAGGATCTAGTTGCTAAACGGACTGCAGGTATGATGCAACCGCATTTAGCCGAGAAAATTGACAAAGCAACCCGTAAAGCTTATCCAGAAGGTATTCCATCTTATGGTACCGATGCACTTCGTTTTACCTTTGCTTCACTGGCTTCAACAGGGCGTGATATTCGTTTAGACGGTGGTCGTATTGAAGGTTACCGTAATTTCTGTAATAAAATATGGAATGCAGCGCGTTTTGTTTTGATGAATACCGAAGAGCAAGACTGTGGTCTAAACGGCGGGGATATAGAATATAGCCAAGCGGATAAATGGATTGTTTCTCGTTTAAATCAAGTGATTGCAACAACGAGTGATGCGATTGAAAGTTACCGTTTTGACCATGCTGCCCAAGAAATTTATGAATTTACTTGGAATGAATATTGTGACTGGTATTTAGAGTTATCCAAAATTTCTTTGCAATCAGGTAATGCAGCATTACAACGTGGTACGCGTAAAACTTTATTAACAGTTTTAGAAACACTGTTACGTTTGGCGCATCCAATTATGCCATTTATCACTGAGGAAATTTGGCAGCGTGTGGCACCTTTGGCAGGGGTACAGGCTGATACTATTATGTTGCAGCCATATCCTGAAACAGATGCAGTACTGATTGATGCTGAAGCTATTGCCGCAATTGAATGGACGAAGCAATTTATTTTAGGTGTGCGTCGTATTCGTGGGGAAATGAATATTGCTCCAGGTAAACCATTACCTGTGTTATTGGAAAACGTTACCGCAACAGATCGGCAATATTTGCTGCAAGCGAAGGTTTATCTACAAAAACTGGGCCGTATTGAATCGATTACTTGTTTGGCAGAAGGGGAAATAGCACCCGAATCAGCGATTTCTCTGGTGAATGAGTTACGTATTTTGATTCCTATGGCAGGTTTGATTGATAAAGAGGCTGAAATTGCACGTTTAGAAAAAGAAATTGCACGTTTAGAAAAAGATTTGCCGCGTATCGAAGGCAAGTTAAATAACCCTAAATTTGTTGATAAAGCACCAGCTGCTGTAATAGAGAAAGAAAAGGAAAAATTAGCGAAAGCCCAAAGCTCATTACTAAATTTCAATGAGCAATTACAGAAAATTCGTACTCTTTAACGTGGGCTATTTTTTAGTAAGCTAATGCCAGCAGAACCTAATAGTCTTGCTACTTGGACCAGAGCTTTACATGATGAAGAGATGCCCATATTTTCTAATACGGCGCGTAAAATTCAGTCAGTATTAGCGGATAATAAGAAAGGTGCTATGGATCTTGCATCAGTGATTATGCAAGATCCAAATTTAACGGCTAAGCTGTTAAAAATGAGTAATAGCTCTTATTATAATCCCTCTAATCAAAAGATGGTGACGGTATCACGTTCGATTGTTATTTTGGGTTCTGGGGTCATTCGAGAGCTAACCCTTGCTTGTTCTTTTTTTGAAGCGATTATTTCACAAAAAAATAAAGATAAAGCCAATGAAGAAATTGCAACGGCTATTCATGCTGCGGTGCAAGCAAAATCATTAGCTATTTTATCGGGCGATAGTTCACCTGAAGAAGTGTTTATAGCTGCGTTACTCAATAAAATAGGCGAAATTGCTTTTTGGTGCTTTAGTAATAAACAGGGTGAGCGTATCCAGGTATTAATGCAGGCAGGTAAATCACAGCAGCAAGCTGAGCAAGAGGTCTTGGGTTTTAAGCTAAAAAAATTGACTGCCTCCCTGAGTCAGTCTTGGCAGCTGGGTGGTTTGATTGAAGAGGCTATCGGTACAACCAATAATGATCGGACCAAGTTGGTTGACTTAAGCCATGCTATTTCAGAGGCAAGTAAGGTGGGCTGGGAGTCGGAAGCAATGAACCAATGTTTATTGGAACTGACTAAAATTAGCAATAAGCCGATTAAAGTTTTAAAAGATACTTTACAAAATAATACCAAAATAGCCGTTAAGATTGCGCAACAATTTGGTGCGCATGATGCATCGCGGTTTATTCAAAATAATCACCTTGAAAGTGATGATACTTTGGATAGTCATGAACAGCCATTACCGACCAGTAATAAAAAACAATTACAATTTCAGATTCTGCAAGATATAAGTAATCTACTGTGTGGTGATATTAATCTTAATTTATTGTTTGAGACAGTCGTTGAAGGTATTCACCGCGGTATTGGTATGGATCGCAGTTGCTTTATGCTGGCAACTCCAAGTAAAAATATGCTGAATGAGAAGTTTTCCTTTGGTTGGGAAAAAGAAAGCATACAACAGAAAATTGCTTTTAATTTAACTGCTAATCCACCCAATTTATTTTATTTTGCCAGTCAATCTGCACATGGCTTATGGGCAACACCTGCTCAGCATGATGCTTATTACACTGCGCATATTATTAATACCATAGGGAAAGTCGAATGCTTTTTATTACCACTGTATACCAATCATAAATTTATTGGATTGGTGTATACTGACAGAGCTATCACTCATCAGCCACTAACACTAGAAGAGCTGAGTGTAGCGCAACACTTTACCCAGCAAGCCTCTTTGGGCCTTAACCTTTATCGAATAAATAAATGAGCACACAATATGCTAATTTACGCGTTTTTCTTGTTGAACCTTCAGCAACACAGCAACATATTATAAAAAATTACTTACAACAAACAGGCATCACTGATATTACTTGTTGTGAGTCTGGTGCCGAAGTATTTGATAATCTCAAGAAACTTCCTGCAGATTTGATTATCAGTGCTATGTACCTACCTGATATGACTGGCAGTGAGCTGGTGTATGAACTACGTGAAGATGCGGATGGTTACGATATGGCTTTCATGTTGATTTCGAGTGAAACCAATTTAGCCAGTTTAGAGCCTATTCGACAAGCAGGTGCTATCGCCATTTTGCCTAAACCTTTTGCGGCCGAGGAATTACATATAGCATTAGCAGCAACAGTTGATTATCTCAACCCTGAAAAAGCAACGCTTGATCATTTTGATATTGAAGATGTTGCGGTATTGTTGGTGGATGATAGTCCATTGGCATTAAAGTATATCAGCCGAATTTTAAATGATATAGGGGTAGAAAATATTACCCAAGTCAATGATGGTAGTGCGGCTATAGCCTTATTAGAACAAAGTTATTTTGACCTGATTGTGACGGACTACAATATGCCCGATGTGGATGGTTTGCAACTGACTACCTATATTCGTGATCAAAGTGAACAAAAAACAATTCCTATTATCATGATTACTAGCGAGCGTGATTCAAAACGTCTTGCGGCTATTAAGCATGCAGGTGTATCTGCGATTTTAGATAAACCTTTCGAACCTGCATCTATCCGTAGCTTTATTATTAATTTACTAAATTAATAATACTTGAAATACTTGGCTAATGAGCTAGTTTCATCTATATTCATTGGTATGAATCATAAAATAACTTATTTATTATGGTAGCAAATTCTGCAGATCTACATTTTAGTGGTCTATTAAGATGCATTATTCAAGAAGGCTTATTAACTGAGTCTGATGCACAGACGTATAGCACTGATGCAAAAAACAAAAAAGTTCCTTTGATTAGCTATTTGGTAAATAATAAATATGTGGAGGCAAAAGCGATTGCGATGCATGCTTCTAATGAATTTGGTGTGCCTGTTTTTGATTTATCGGCATTTGATAAGTCGGCACTGCCAACAGGTATTGTTAGTGAAAAACTGATTCACCAGCATCATGCACTTCCCCTATTCAAAAGAGGTAACCGCTTATTTGTTGCCTTGTCCGACCCCACTAATTTCCAAGCCTTAGATGATATCAAGTTTCATACCCGCCTGAGTACCGAAACTATTTTAGTTGAAGAGGATAAACTGGTTGGTGCAATAGATTCTTTTCTTGAAGCCGCTGATACCAGTATGACTGACTTACTGGATTCTGACTTAGATAATATTGATATTTCAGATGGCCAAGAAACTTCTAAAGAGGTTGATACTAGTGATGTTGATGATGCGCCTATTGTTCGCTTTGTTAATAAAATATTATTGGATGCCATTAAAAAAGGTGCTTCAGATATACATTTAGAACCTTACGAAAAAACTTTTCGCATTCGGTTTCGTAGTGATGGAATGTTACATGAAGTGGCTAGTCCGCCTGCAAATATCTCTAATCGCATTGTTTCACGTATTAAAGTTATGTCTAAAATGGATATTGCTGAGCGACGTGTTCCGCAGGATGGACGTATTAAAATGAGACTCTCTCGCAATAAAGCGATTGATTTTCGGGTAAATACTTGTCCTACTCTATTTGGCGAAAAAGTTGTATTACGTATTTTAGACCCTACCAGTGCGCAACTTGGCATTGAAAAACTTGGCTTTGAGCCTGATCAGCAAGCATTATTTCTATCTGCTATTGAAAAACCATATGGCATGATTTTAGTGACGGGGCCGACAGGTAGTGGTAAAACGGTTTCGCTCTATACTGGGCTAAATATTCTTAATACGGTTGAGCGTAATATTTCTACAGCAGAAGACCCAGTTGAGATTACTGTTGAGGGTATTAACCAAGTTAATATGAATGTTAAAGCTGGGTTGACTTTTGCTACGGCATTAAGGGCTTTTTTACGGCAGGATCCTGATATTATTATGGTAGGGGAGATTCGGGATTTAGAAACCGCTGAAATCGCTGTTAAAGCAGCACAAACTGGGCATATGGTGCTCTCTACATTACATACTAATGATGCCCCACAAACGTTGAATCGTTTATTACAAATGGGGATTCCGGCTTTTAATATCGTTTCTTCAGTCTTACTTATTATGGCGCAACGGCTTGCAAGAAGGCTTTGTGAGTATTGTAAAACTGATGCAGATTATCCTGAAAAAACTTTATTAGAGGCAGGGTTCAAAGAGGATGAAATAGGGAGCTTTACGGTGTATAAAGCGATAGGTTGTGAGCATTGTAATGATGGCTATAAAGGTCGTGTCGGGATTTATCAAGTAATGCCTATTAGTGAGGCAATGCGTGCTCGTATTTTAGAAGGGTGCAATGCAATGGAGTTAGGTGATCAGGCAAAGACAGAAGGTATTAATGATTTAAGGCGTTCAGGATTACTAAAAATAATACAAGGTATTACTACATTAGAAGAAATTGATAGGGTTACCAGAGAATAATTATGGCAGATGACAATGAGCAAATAGATTTTGTCTGGAAGGGCAAAGATAGAACGGGTAAAGTCGTTAAAGGAGAATTAGCCGCATTAAGTGTGATGGTCGCTAAAGCAGAGTTAAGGCGTCAAAGTATTCGTGTTATTGCCATAAAGAAAAAACCTAAACCATTATTTTCCAAGGCTAAGGCCACCATAACAACTAAAGATATTTCTATTTTTGCCAGGCAACTTGCTACCATGCTTGAGTCAGGAGTACCGTTAGTACAGTCTTTTGATATTATTGGCAAAGGGCATGATAATCCATCAATGGCTGAGATGTTGTTGGCTATAAAAGCCGATATTGAAGCGGGTGACACGCTTGCGGAAGCACTTGGAAAACGCCCTGTACAATTTGATGAGTTATTTTGTAACTTGGTTGAAGCAGGTGAGCAGGCAGGGGTTTTGGAAAGTTTGCTTGATAAAATTGCTACTTATAAGGAAAAATCAGAATCAATTAAAGCTAAGGTAAAAAAAGCTTTAACTTACCCTATTGCCGTTGTTGCGGTTGCTTTTATTGTTACTGCAATTTTACTTATTTTTGTAGTGCCTGTTTTTAAAGATTTATTTGATAGTTTTGGTGCTGAATTACCCGCGTTTACATTATGGGTAATGGGGCTATCAGACTGGATGGTCGCCAACTGGTATTTTGTTGTCGGCGGTATTGTGGGTACAGTATATACTTTTGGGTATTTTCGTAAGCGTTCCAAGCCATTCAATCATTTTTTGGATCGCACCATGCTTAAACTTCCTGTGGTAGGGCTAATATTAAACAAATCTGCCATTGCCCGTTTTGCGCGTACTTTGTCGACCATGTCAGCGGCTGGGGTACCTTTAGTAGAGGCATTAGAATCGGTTGCAGGTGCTACTGGAAATATAGTTTACTCGAATGCCGTCATGCAAATGCGTGAGGAAGTTTCAACAGGGCAAAGTATGCAATATGCCATGACTCAAACAAACTTGTTCCCTCATATGGTGGTGCAAATGTTGGCTATTGGAGAAGAAGCGGGGTCAATTGATAAAATGCTAGATAAAGTGGCTGATTTTTATGAAGAAGAAGTCGATAATTTAGTCGATAATTTAAGTAGTTTAATGGAACCGTTCATTATGGCCATTTTGGGTGTTTTAGTCGGGGGCTTGATTGTTGCTATGTATTTACCTATCTTTAAGCTTGGTGCGGCCATCTAGTTTAACTAAAGCTTTTATAATTATGTTTCATAATTATAAAAATATCAATAATATCCACTATTTTTCAATAGGTTAAAATTAACACAGCCTAGCAAGAGATTTTTCAAATCGTTTCATTATGGCGCCACTCAGATAAATACTCATTAGGCAGCAAAAAAGTTTCATTTTTGTTGCCTTTTATTGAATATCCTCTAAAATAACTACTCGTACATTTAATTTTTTGTTTCATTACGAGAGTTTTTATTTAGATGGAAATCAAAGTTGTAAAAACAAAGTTCTCGATGCTGAACGGCGCATATATCTCACTACTACTCATTGATGGTGCCTTGGATCTTTCAAGCGCTTCATATCTAATGCAGCGACTAGACCAAGGCCACCCTCTTAAAACATTAGAGGCTGAGGCGAAAGTAATTAAACAGTTTTATCAGTTTTGCCACTCTCAGAATATTCACCCAGCATCTCGTTTCTCACACCTTAATCGTTTAACTACTGGCGAGATAGAATCGCTCACCGCATTTTACTCAGTACGAAAAGACACTGGTGAAATTGTTGCATCCAGCACTTTTAAGTTGCGTTGGACTGTCACACGCAAATTCATCAAATTTCTCTGGGACTTTTACCAGAGTCGCGTAACATCCCCTGACCTGCTAAAAGCTGCTCAAATACAACTTGGAGGAATGGAGAAAGTATTTATTATTCATGGAAAATCCCCATACCGATCTACCAATAAAGATAAGGTTGGTCTTTCACCTGAACTACGTGCAGAATTTTTGGATATCATCAACCCGGTTAAAGAAAATACACAAAACCCGTGGAAAGGAGAGCTAGTTCGATGGCGAAATTATTGCTTATTCTTAACTATGATATTGGGAGGCAACCGAAAGGGAGAGTCTTTAGGATTACAGCTTAATAATTTTAACCTCGTAGGCCCACAGTACAGCCGAAAATATTTCGAAATAGTTAAAGGGGATCAGCTAAAAAGCGGATATCCTAGAAAAGAAGTACCTTCTGTAAAAACAAATGGCAGGCAAATCGATTTAAGCAATGATTTGGCTGCCATATTTGAATACTTCATTACGGAAATTCGGCCTAAATTCAAAAATCCCAAGAAATCTACCTATGTATTTCTTTCTCTCAGAGATGGACTCCCTTTGAGTGTAATCACACCCAATGAATCTTTAAAAACCCTTATAAAAAAACACCCCCAGTTTGAAAAACTCCTAACGCCACATATTTTGCGTAACACCTTTCATGATTTATTAAGTGAAAAACTTGATTCAACATTAGACGCTCATGGGCCAATAGCTAAACAGGGGGTAAAAACAACCCTACAAGAATATGCCGGTGGATGGAGCCCTGGAAGTTCAATGGTTCACAAATACCCAAAGGGTTCAATTCAGCGCCGAGTCGGAGAGCTGCACTTAGCACTACAAAACAAAATATTAGAGGAAACAAAAGATGGCGATTAAGGAAAATACACAGAAAGTAATCGATTCTCAGCAATTATTACCCGTTAACTCTGAAGCTACTTTAGCTTCTAACTTTCCGTATAAAGATCGCAGTATTACAACTCGACTAGGCTATAAGATAGAAGTAAAGGACGATTCAGGTGCATGGCTACAAAAAATTATTTGGACTGATGATAATGGCAGTGCCACACTAATTAAAACCGGCATGTTCTTCACGGGTCAAGCAGATATTGATCAGATTACATCCGCACTCTTACATCACCTACTCACTAGATACCTTGGGGGAACAATTCAAAACTATGCAAAGGGGGTAGAACTTTTTACATCTGAGGTTATTCAAGGTAAAGGTATAGAAGAGTCACTGAATAGTGCTGTCACGCATATTAATAATGATAGTAACCTTACAGCAATTAAGCGTTTAGTTGAGTGGTTTATCGCGTATGAACTATCAGGTCTTTCCTATGATTTTGCTGAAGAGATACTCAAACTTTCTACAGGAGGAGATCAAAATACTTACAGCAGCCTTTTTACACTTGATGCTGAATTAGGGCCTTTTACCAGAGAAGAAAACGGGATACTAAAAAAAGCATTAGATGATCCTTATATTCACCTTGAGGACAGAGTAATATTAGCTCTTTGTATGACATTTGGTTTGCGTCCAATACAGATATCACTACTTAAACAAAGTGACTTCATTGAACGTGCTGATATGGGGATATCCTATCTCAATGTACCACGAGTAAAACAAGGGCAGCCTACCCGCCGTACCCAATTTACCAAAAGGGTATTAAAACCTGAAACAGCAACTTTGATTAAAGATTTAATATCCACTCACCAGAACGTATATGCAGATCTTAATCTCAGCGACCCTCCACTTATAATGAGGCGCACAGAATTATTTTCACGCAAAGAACAACACCCGTATAAAAAAACTTTTGATAATCGTTTTTTCAATAACAATAATAATTATATAGAAAATTTTGATCACTCCAACCCCTACCAATATATCTATGATCTCAATCTAGACAAGTCTGATTTTGGGCATAGCATTGACAGCTCTCAGGTTCTTTACCGCCTAAGATGTATTGAGGATCACCTACCCAAATCTCCCCGTACCGGAATGGCATTCAACCTAACTCCATACCGATTCCGCTACACCGTCGGAACTACTGCTGTTATCGAAGGGATGACCGAGCCTGAGGTTGCAGACCTTCTCGACCATAGTAATATCGGTAGCGTTAAGCACTATTTCAGGTACACACATGAAATGTTTGAGATACTCGAAGAGGCAACAAATAAACGTGTTGAACAACAGCATTTTGTAGCAGCATGGACTCGTGAAGGCGATCAGGAGGCTAACATTTATGGCAAGGATATTGTTGAGACACGTCACTTTACAGCAATTGGTAAATGCCAAAAAGATTCGGTATGTATGCTAGAGCCTGCTGTAGCATGCTATCAATGTGATAAATTCTGTCCTTCTAAGGATGTAAATGCTCATAAAAATGCACTCATTAATCTAGAAGATAAAGTTGAAATATTAAAAGGAACCTCAACAGGGTCTGTCATCCACCAACTTGATGAAGCTGTTGCTGGTTGTGAAGCTGCCATTGCTTATTCGGAAGGGAAGGCCGTCAATTTCATTAATGCTGGTGGAAATATAAAAATGACATCTTCTCTTGGAGAAAGCAATGAATAATATTGTCAATATAAAAGATAAACGTACTCGCTCTATATCTGAAAACTACACTAATTTATGTAAGCAATCTCGAATAAGATTTTCGGATCTTAATGCTTTTAACGGTCAGGATTTTGAATCTAATGAATGGCGTTATTACGGTGAAACTCTACATTTCTCAACAATCCAAGGAAACCGAAGTAAAAAACGACTCGAATGGCCTGACGAAATCAAGGAGACCATTAAATCCCTTATTGTTAATCAACTTTGGGGTACACGCACTCGCAAGACACCACTATCAGCCTCTCGGATCATGTCACTACGGCACATTGGGCCTTACATAATAGAAGCTAAAGCGATTAAAATTGAAGATTTCACGCATGACTTATACAGCTCAATCTACAATATAATTCTTGAAAACTACGACCGACCTCAAGTGCCTCTTCAGGATTTAAACCTCTATCTACGTTACCTTCAGCAAGAAAACTTATTAAGAACTCAAATTGATATAATTAGTCCATCAAAACATAAGGCTACCCAAGAAAAACAAGGATCACCGGCTCTGAAAGAGAAAATGCCTATTCCCGAGTTAGTTCGCGCAATAGTGCAACTAAAATGGGCCGTCGAGGATCAATTCGATGAAAGTGATAGAGCCACATCTGATTTATTGAGTGTTTACACGCAAGCTTTCCAATACAGTATGGGGCTGCGAATCGGAGAGGTTCTTCGCCTTCCTGTTGACTGCCTACAGGACGTAAACGGTGAACTTATGTGTAAAGTATGGACTGAAAAAGGAATGACTCCACACAGCCGATATGTTCCCGTAGTATGGAGGCCGCTCCTGTTAGAGATAGTTCAAAAAATACAAAATCTCACTCGTCCTTATCGTGATAATGCGGAAGAACTTGAGACAACCAAATCCCTTACTACAGTGCGTGACCGCCTCGATAAATTTATAGAAGATCGTCGCTCAAGTGCTAATGAATTACTTACTGAACTTGATGCTTTTTTAATTAAAAAAAAATTAGAAGCTCAAAAGGCTTGGATATTAAAAAAAGAAATTAGCCCTATGAGTGAATACACACTTATAGAGCTTGCTGACATACTGCCTATCAGCAGCGCATCAAAAACAACCGCAATGATGGTGAAGGCTTATTCATCATGGGGGCTGGATTTAACAATACGTCCACTTGATGCAAAACGGAACAAATACTCTGTTCGTGGTCAAGCTATTTTGAATTTTATCAATTTCCATATAGACCAACGGATCAATAATTTAACAGAACAAGAATTATTATCTGTTATTCATGGAAAACACATTTATCGACAAAATTCAGGTGACAAAACAATCTCTAAACTCAGCAAAACAGGAGAGGGCGGCACTGCTGCTTGCTATACATTTGCTCCTAGAACCTTTGAAGGCAAAGGTCGGGCGCCCGCTTTAATTACACGATCTGATGCCGCTAAAAAGCTTACTGCATATGCTCATGGCGGCTTTGATATTGAGAAAAATATCGATGTCATTACCTTTCGTGAGATTTTCCCTGAACTTATATTATTAACAACCAACTCAAAAAATAACGATTTCAAGAAATTGAATCCAGATTTTGAAATATCAAATAAGCAAAAAATAACAGTCAAGGTTAAAACTGATAATTCACACATTCGTTACTCGGTAAACGAAGGGTTTACCATTTCTCAACAATCAATAAAAAGTTATATATATAACAAATTCATCGATAATAACTTCGCACTCGAAAAAGAGATCTATGAATTTGATACTGAAGAAGCAAAAACTGACTTCGACCCTAAAGCTATCACAATAGCGTCTAAATCATTCTCTCGTGAGCAAAAAATTTCTGAATTCCTTTTTTTACGAGCAGACATAGGATCAGGGAGCGCAAACCCCTTATCTCCTGAAATTTTAGGCTATAAAGCAGTTATGTATTTTTTTATGGGTAATGACCGTTACCCAAATGCATTTAAAAAATATGGATTAGACATAGCTGACCATGTCGCTAATTCATGGCAATCTCATAAGGGTCGTCACTGGCAGACATCCTCTCTATTTCGGGCGGGTGTGCAACCCGCTATCGTTAACAAGTGGATGGGGCGTACTGACCTACAGGGCGCTCATTACGATCACAATACAGGAACTGAAAGAGCAAAATTGGTCGGTGCCGCAATGCTTGAAGATCAAAACCGATTTGTAGGTGAGATACCTCAAAAGGTTCGTCAATGGGTAGCTGATGAAATACCTGAATCGGATATCTCAGCGTACCTGGAGCAATCCATGAAGACCATTCAATTCACACCTATTGGGTACTGCTCAAGCTCTCTACACCTTAACCCCTGTGAATTAAACCTTAAGTGCCTTGTTGGTACTGATGGAAATGGATGTAAACACTTTGTTTTCGATCTTAAAGATGAATCTCAACGTACTCGGTTAATTGCGGAAAAAGATAAATCTGAAGCTGAGTTAACACGGTTACTGGATGTTTATGATCGAGGAGTTTTAGCCGCCGAAATGCACATAAAGCATCACCTTGGAATTGTAAAAAATGCTAGTACAACGATAGAAAAAGCTGAAAAGCTATTAGGCACCACATTTACCAATAATCAGAACGAATTCTTACCATTTCTTGAAGAGGGCTCTTTTCCTGATGACTGTCCATTCCAATGCGGAGATGATAAATAATGGCCACCACTAAAGAACAATGGAAAACTGCATTTGATTTACTCAGCAAATTTGAGAGAAAGCTTATAAGTCCAAAAGAGTTCAACTGGCAATACTTTATAGATAATGTTAAAGCAAGTAAACCGACTCTATGGCGTAATGAAGAGTTTAAATTTGAATTTCAACGTATTCAAAAGCTGGTTAAACAATACAAAACGAAAAACATCGAATACTCTTTGGAGCGTTCCAAACAAAGCCTAAAAGATCAAGAAATTGAGCGATTAAAGGCTAGAATCAAAGATCTGGAAGATGAGCGTGACAGAGAGCGAGAGCGGCTTGCCTACGCATCAATGGTTGCGCGGAGAAATAATATTGACCCTGAGCAATTTAATGAAAGATCACCACTTATCAAGGCTAATGAAAAGAAAATCACGAAAAATGTCATTGATATGAACGACCCAGTTTTAGCTGATCTTCGAGGAAAGAAAAAATAATACCCCTTTTTTATTGAAAGCTACACTTCAACCGTAAGCGATCAATAAAGCATGTACTTGTCTTGTTCAGAAATTTCAGGTTTTTCAATATTACAAGACAGAACGGTGAGTACCTACTTAAGATATTCACCGCTCTGTCTTATGCTTTCGCCGTTTCTATCATCCTGTAATGTATCCCGCTTATCACATCTTCCCTAACTTTTTAATTGCGTCATCTAAGCGCTCGGCATCAGGAATAGGGTTGTCATTAAATATCATCATATATTTAAAACCAGCCCCAGCTTTAGATTCCCACAACTTTCCAAGCTTAATCTTTAACTCTGAATCTGAGTTGTCACGATCATCTCCCTTTGTTTCGATAATAACAACGTTTCCTTTTTTAGTTTTTACAATAAAATCTGGGTAATGATTCAAAAAACCATTAATCCTAAACCCCTTTCCCCTAGAAAGATTACGATGCCACCATTTAACACTTTCAAGGTTAGCAATATCATTAATTACTTTTGTCTCAAACCCTCCCATAGATGCCTCAGTAAGGTAAAGGCTTTTTGGTAAGGCTGTAGCATTAGATGACGGTGTAATAATTTCCGGAAACATAAAGCCAGGGTTAATTAAAACCTTATCTATATCCAAATAATCAGTGAATGTCTTTTCCCCGTGAATATTTGTCAACCCTGTTATTTTTTGCTTTATTTTTCTAACATAAGAAACATCCTGCTCAAGACAGTCATGTATTTGGTCTTCCGTAAATGACTCAACAATTCGCCCAATATAACCTTTTATTTCCGGCTCAGTAATAGGGTACATATTACCAATCAATTGGGTCAGTCTACTAACCACATTCATTACTTGACTAGACCTATCCCCTTTTAAAATAATAATATTATATTTTTTTCGCTCATTAGGGTCTATTTTGAACGGCAATGCTTGGTAATCCTCCTTACCAACTTCTTCTAGATCCACCCTATACATTTCAGCTTCCACATCATCAAAACTAATAGACGAATCAGCCTGAACTAAGTTAAATTCCTTTAACAAAAACTCTTTTTCAAACAACTGAACAACATCATCTTCAATCCACCCTTGAGACTCAACTTGAATAAAAAATTGTGGGAACTTAAGACTCAGTGCATCCTCTCTGAAAATATCCTTTATTTTATGTTTATTCATTTTCCCTTCAATATCAGATGTAATATCAATATCACTTTTTTCGGCTCCTTTTTCTTCGTAAGCCTTGTTTTGATTAATAGCTTCTTGCCTTACAGATTGAACATTTAACTCACTTTGTGATAATTGTTTGTTTTCATCTATAGCATCTGATTCTTCCACGGTATTCGTATCTACGCTAATAGCAATGTTTGAAAAATCATCATTTTCAGAGCTATCATCTATAGAAGAATTATCTTCTTCCAGTTCAGCTATTGTCTCAACTTGCAAATTATCGCTATTATTTAAATCAAATAGGTCATCTGTTTCAGGTGTTTTTTCAATATCATCTTCTATTATTGATGTGATATCACGATAATCCTTATCTGAAAAGCCAGCTCGATTAAGGCCCTTTACAATATTATCCAATGTTTCTCTAAACAAACTAGATGACGTAAATACATAACTAGTATTCAGTAGATCATCCCCGTGCTCCTGCACATGTGGCATACGAAGAATACGCCCTAAAATCTGTTCCACATCTACAGCCGACGATTTATTAGCAAGAGATGTTAAAATATAAGCGAATGGACAATCCCACCCTTCCTTTAACGCATTAACAGTAATGATGTATCGCACGGGACAATCACGACTCATTAAATCAACATCTTTAATCTCATTAATAGTCGCTGTTTTAATTTTAATTTGTTCTTCTGGTATACCAGATTTAATCAATTGCTCTTTGATTTTTTCAAAAGTTGTATTATCCTCATCAGACTTAGGTTGAGCTTGAAATAACACAATAGGACGAATGTATTTACCACCATTCTTTTCTTCCTTAACAGCTATACCTTCCAATTGACGCCGCAAAATCAAAGCACTTTCTATTGCTTCATTACGACTTGGCTGATTAGCGACAATCACAGGCAACTTAACCATATGCTGTTTTTTAAGTGCCATAGCATCAACATAACTAATAATATTACTATTATTCCTAGGTGTTGCAGTTAGATCAAAAATAAAATCCGGATTAAGATTAGAAAGCATTTCTACGGACAAGTCTGATTCCGCATTATGACTCTCATCAACAATAACAACGGGCCTTAATCCACGGATCACATTAATTAAAGATGACCTATCATAATCTGGCAAGAGGTATTCTGCGTCATCTTTGCCAGTAGCAAATGAAGCTAAATAACCGTTATCTTGAAAAATCTTTCTATCTTCTTTGTTTCTGGACCGAAGGCTATCAAAACTCATAACCACTATAGAAAGCTGCTCACTTACTGTATTGACTGAGAACCCGGCGCCCATTAACAAATCACGCTTTTCATAAACCGAAACTCGATTGCTAAAAAGCTGATTCAGTTTTTTTCTATAAGGGTGCTCAGAATTGTCTAAATTACGAACGGTTTGATCCAAAATAGTTAAAGAAGGAACAAGCCAAACAACCAACTTACTACGTCCAGGATTATTAACCAAAAGCGCGTCAAAAATGGTTTTAATGGCATTCACAGCTATAAAAGTTTTACCACCAGCGGTTGGTACTTTGGCGCACACATGAGGTACACCAGGAACATTGTTTTTATATTCCTCCATACCTGTCACACCTTTAAGATCCCAATAGGACTTAAAGGATTTCCTTAAATCATAATCATTTGATAATTCAGTTAAATAGTTATCCAGGCTATCTATAACGCGTTCTTGATAATCTTTCAATTCCATATTGAATATTCCTTAAAAACGCGTAATATCGCGAGGTATCTTTTTAAAAATAATTCCGTGTTTTTTCATAAAATGTTTATTTAGCAAACACTTGTCAGCATAGATAATTGCAGTTCCCGGTTTATTTCCCCCAAATTTCAACAAACCAAGAAAATCCATATCTAAACAAGTTATAGATTTTTCATCATAATAAAAAACCCAAGCAGTATCCGCATCTAAACCTATTAAGTATGGCGTAAAGGAGTTGTCTTGAGCCGTTCTAAATTCAGTATCAATACCTTCACTATGAGATATATAGTTTCTAATAGCAGCTATACCCACATTTTCATTAAGAGTTTCATTACCATTAAATATAGGGTCACCAACAGTATAGTAATCAAATCCTCCACCAAGTCCGTCTACTTTTTTAACTCCATCACCATACCCAGAGATAACACGGTTAATACGTTCTGACGTTATGCTTTTAGCGTATTCCATCATTTCAATCAAAATGAAACGACGGTTACCATTATCTTGTTCATTTAACTTTAAGACAGCATGTCCAGTAGTTCCAGACCCAGCAAATGAATCAAGAATAATATCATTAGGTCTTGTTGCAAATCCTAAAAGATCTTCAATTAATGCTGATGGCTTTGGGTAATTAAAAGGTTTTTTTATTTCGGGAAAAATAGATTTAACTTCATTTGTTCCTGTTCTCCCATCAAGCTCAATTAGTGATGCTAATTTAGCCTTATAATCTTTAGCATATAACTTAAGCTCTATTATTTTAGTCTCATCTTTACCAAAAAGAACCTTATCATCAGCAAGAAGCCTATTCATTGTTTCCTCAGGAAAGCGGTATCCCATTAAAGGCTCTTTACATGGCAAGTTGGTATCAGGATGAATGATATCATAACGATAACCTTCTTTTCCAGGATTATGCACACTCTGACTACCTGTATATACCCCACCTTCATCAATAAACTTATATCTATCAAGAGGAGACAATTCTTTCTTATGCTGTTTAAACCAGACACTATAAGCTGCCTGCAACTCTTCTACATTATCGTATTTTTTATTTAAACTATCTCCTAGCTCAATAAGTTTATTCTTTACATCCAAATGCATTGATTTCCAAATTGGAATCAACTCATGTTTATTCTTTGCATAACAAAGTATATATTCATGCTCAAGGCTTATATTTGTCGGATTATTATCTGTTACATTTCGCCAAACGATCTCTCCCACCCAATTTGAGGATCCAAAAATTTCGTCCAAAACTTGTTTTAAACTAGAAAATTCATTCCTATCGATATTAACAAAAATAACCCCATCTTTTGCCAAAAGACGATGCAGTAATTTTAATCTCGGATACATCATACACAACCACTTGTCATGTCTTGATAAGTCCTCATTTTCCTTACCTACAACTTGCCCAAGCCATTTTTTAATCTTAGGATCATTCACAGCATCATTATAAATCCATCCCTCCTTACCAGTGTTATAAGGCGGATCACAACATATACAACCAATCTTACCTTCAAACTCAGGCATTAGGCTTTTTAAGTAAATATTCATACCCCTTAATAATTATTTAAAAAAAGTTGCCAAACCTACTAATAAAGTTGTACAAATCGAAGAACAAACAGTAACATTCATACCATGCAACTCACCTGCCATGACTTAAGCCAGCTTAATGAAGAAGAGCTTCTAAATTTATCCGAAGAGGAATTGCGTCGCTTGTCGATAAAGTTGCTCAATGATTTAAAAGAAGCTCGCGAATGTTTAAGCCAAAGCTCACGAAATAGCTCTCGTCCACCCAGTAGCGATGCTCCTTGGGATAAATATGCCAACGATCAAAAAAGTAACGAAGAGCTGGTCGAACCTGAAGAAGAAACAGAAAGCCCTGGTAAAAAGCTTGAGGATAAAGTAAAAAGTCCCTCGCCAGAGCCTCAAAAGCAGGACTCGGAAAACCCCTTACGAAAGCCCGGGAAGCAGCCGGGAGCGCAAGGTTTCGGGCGCCAACAAAAAATTGTAATTACGGACTATCAACACCACTATCCTCAGTTTTGTGCCTGTTGCAGTCAGCCATTAAAGACAGATTCGGCAATAGCCTATACCGCCTTTGAAACCCTTGATATTGAATGGGCAGATACTCTGCATCCTGGTATATACCTGACAAATACCAAGCATGTCCTATATGAAACAACGTGCTCCTGTCATCACATCACGCGCAAAGAAGTTCATCGATCAAGCCATGAGTCACTGCCTGAGATCAGTTGCAGTGAATGGCGACTTGTTGGCCCTGGTCTCGCATCCTTGATTGTCTGCCTTAGCTATCGCATGCGCTTATCACGTGAGCGGGTACAGGAATTTTTGCACGATTGGCTAGGGATACGACTCAGTATCGGGACGATTAATAATACGCTTCATGAAAGTGGCGCTGCCGCGATGCCGATTGAAGAGGAGCTCGTACAAGAAATCGTCAATAGCGAATTGCTGCACGTAGATGAAACGTCTTGGATGGAGCTCACGACATTTCTATGGTTATGGGTCTTTACCACCGACAGCGTAACTGCCTATTGGATTGCCTCTCGCAGTGCCGAACTCATTGAGAATATATTGGGTGAAGACTATGTCGGCTGGCTAATGAGTGATGGTTATCAGGTCTACCGACGATACCCGAACCGTATGCGCTGTTGGGCGCATTTGCTACGAAAAGCAGAGGGGCTGAAAGAAAGCCTTGATAAAGAAGCGCAACTCTTTGGTAGGCAAACACTTGATTTATTAGGTATGTTAATCACTTCAGTACGAGATGCAAGAAATCAGCACCCGGACGAACCACTATCAAAGACCTACCAATTACAGCTACTGGTCTATCAGCAACTATGCGTACAAATGCAATCGCATACTCACAAAAAATCGGCTGCACTGGCCACGGAAATGCTCAATGATTGGGAGGCTATTTTTCGCGTATTGGATTACCCTCAATACCCATTAACGAATAATGAAGCTGAACGGGCTTTGCGGCATTGGGTCATCTTGCGGGGCATTTGCTATGGTACGCGGACAGAAGAAGGCTCTCGCGTATTTGCCATTTTAATCAGTGTCATTGAAACGTGTCGAAAAAGAAACCAATCGCCCTGGGTTTATTTGGCAGCTGTCATAGCTAGTCAACGGACAGGTAGTGCGGTTCCAGCATTGCCTAGTATTAAGGTCTCTGAATAATTACCTTTTTAAAGCTTCTAAATTATCCCCGTGAATAATTTTATTATCTATACTATTGATTGGCGAAGAATCAATCGCTTGAAAACTATTTTTATGCTCCAAAACCCGAAAAGGAACATCTAAATGATGATTTACAACTTTGTCTTTCCCGACCCATGTAATTGTTGGCATATCTAATAATTACTCCCTAAATTTATATATTTATTTTTCTATACCCTTTAAGACGGTATAAATAGTTTGGCGTGAGACATTAAAGTTTTTTGCTATATCAGATTTCAATGCACCGCCGTTGAACATAGTTATTGCCATTTCCTTTTGTTTTTCATTAAGAGCTGAGGGCCTTCCTCCAATTCTTCCTTTTTTTCTAGCCGCCTCTAGGCCGGCGTTTACTCTATCTTGAATTAATGAGCGTTCGAATTCTGCAAGTGAACCAAATATATTAAAAACAAGTTTGCCTGTGCTTGTAGTCGTGTCTATTGATTCAGTTAATGAAGTGAAACCGATTCCTTTATTTTCAAGGTCATTTATAACTTCAAGTAAGTGTTGTAATGATCTTCCTAGCCTGTCTAGTTTCCAGACAACCAGCGTATCAGCTTTCCTTAAAGACTTTAAACATTGTTCAAGTTCAGGTCTGTCTTTCCGGCTCCCAGAAGCTTTTTCTTCATAAATTGTTTCACAACCAGCTGCCTTCAGCGCGTCTATTTGTAGCGATGTATCTTGAGACGATGTTGAGACCCGAGCGTAACCTATTTTCATGTGTTTACTTTTTTAACATGGGTTTTATTAACTATAGCATGAGGTGTGTTTTTAACAGCCTTTTTTAACATTATTAACTATAAATCAGGTTTTGTTAATAGTAATTAGCTGTGTTTATAGGAGTGTTAAAAATACAGATGTTTATTTAACACAAACACCATCATAAAAAAAATTCTAGCTTATCAAGCACCATACACTATTAATGGAACTTATAAATAATGCTAATATTACTCATTAATAAAGCAGCTAAATAAGAAATAGAACATTCATGCTGAAACTTGATTTGTTGATTTTAGCGACATTAAATTAAGGACAATATATGCCCAGAATATGTATTACTTGCGTCAAAGAACCACACCTAAAAAAGCTTGTGCTTAGTGATGGAGATAATGGTGAGTGCTCACTTTGCCACTCCTATAGTCAATCGATCGATTCGGAGTGTAACGAATTTTTCCAATTAACAAAAGCGCTCGTTAGATTGCATTATTCAGAATGGGATTATAATCACCATTTAGGCGGCGACAGTTATGAGGGTCTCTTCTATGGCGACGAAAATATTTTTTTCGATCAAGGCAATTTATCGGATGAAAAATACGAAGATTTCGTTTTAAGTATTACAGAAGGTGAGGTGTACGAAGATTATAACAAAGGAGTTAGCATTTTTTCTGGATATTCAAATGGAGATCAAAATATGCCATTAAAGTCGATTAAAACTGACCTTGATGAAAAGTTACTTCAAATTTCTAAGCGCCTTAAAAATGAAAATTATTTTCTTCTTGAAAATGAAGTTAAAGATATACTCAAAAAATACGCTGACATTGCCTTGTGTGAGTTACAGACAACTGATCCGCTTTATAGGGCTAGAATTGGATATAAAGATAAAAAGAAAAATTATGAATTCGGGATTGAAGCCGAATATCACTATGCGCCATACATTAGCCATGATATCGGCGCTCCGCCTCCGAACTTGGCGAGTAATGGACGAGTAAATCGTCCTGGAGTATCTTTCTTATATTGTGCAACAGATAAATATACGGCAATTTCAGAAGTTAGGCCGCATCCTGGAGATATAGTTTCGCTAGGAAAGTTTTATTTAACTAGGGAGGCTCGGGCATTCGACCTTTCTGACAGTAAGTTTCTCGATTTTTATTTTACAGATGAAAAATTAGACCAATACAAACCATTGAATACATTAGGCGTATTTCTTAACCGCACAATTCCTCCGTCCGAACGTATCTTTTACTCTATTACTCAGTTGGTTTCCGACTGTATTAGACAGCTAGGGTTCGATGGCGTTTTATTTAATAGCTCTGTAGGCACTGGAAAGAACATAGTTTTATTTGATAAAAATATCGTAGATGAAGTTGCGAATCAAGCAGAAATAGTAGTTATTAATAATGTAAAATATGAATATAGAAGCAAAACAATGATAAAAAAAGATGGTAGTTATGAATAAATAAAGACTAAAATTTATCAGTCGAAAACAACAATACCGCATTTATCTATTAAAAAATTCTGGGGTTTAACGTCTCGATGATAAACCCCGTCAAAATGAAATTCCGAAAAGCAGTCAACCTTCTGGTTAAAAACTTTTTCTTGCCTTGCTACATCTTCAGCAAGCAAAAAAGTAGCGTTAAAATACCTGGTAGTTATCCATTCACAAAGGGGCGATTTTTAGTCTATAATGAAGATATTATTTATTATCGTTTCATTTCATATGACTAATAAGCGTTAAAGCACCTAACTAGAAAACGTTTCATTTTTTAATTATTCATATTGGTTTACTAGAAAAAACAACCACTATGTAACGATTTTTCATAAGAAAAACAAATTAACCCAGTAAACTAACGTTATTTCAACTAGATATATGAAATATAAAAATATGAAACGATTTTTAATTTGGTTAATCTAAAAAGTTAGCGAATGACTTTTAATCGTTTCATTTTACCAAATATGGGGCTATATGCCCCAAAAACTTAATTATCAAAGCGGAATATAAAACATTTAATATAATCTTTTGCTTATATGAAGTGAAAAGAGACGCTTGGATGCTCCTTATCGTACTTGGTATATATACATGTCCTCTTTATCCATTATTTTACAATCCCCGATACTAATTACTTTACTAGCAGGAATAGTAGGTTTATTAGTAGGCAGTTTTCTCAATGTGGTTATTTATCGCTTACCCATTATGATGCAGCGTGGTTGGCGGAATGAATGTGAGGAGTTTCTTGAGTTACCTATTACTAAACACACACCTGAAATATTTAATTTATCCCTGCCTAGGTCGCATTGTCCTCAATGTGAAAAAGGTATTAAGGCTTATCAGAATATTCCGGTATTTAGTTATTTATTTTTAAGGGGTAAATGCGCTAATTGTGGTGCTGGTATTTCTATCCGCTATCCTTTTGTAGAGGCACTGACAGCCGTTTTATCCATGGTAGTTGCCTATCAACTAGGGGGGCAGTTAGCTACCTTATTTGCATTGTTGCTCACTTGGAGTTTAATTGTCCTCAGTGGTATTGATTTTGATAAGCAATTATTACCTGATAGCATCACTTTGCCTATGTTATGGCTGGGAATATTGCTAAGTTTATTTAATGTTTTTGCTGACCCTACAGCTAGCATTATCGGAGCTATTGCGGGGTATCTAATTTTATGGTCAATTTATCAGTTATTTAAACTATTAACCGGTAAAGAAGGAATGGGCTATGGTGATTTTAAGTTGCTAGCACTTTTTGGTGCCTGGCTTGGTTGGCAATATTTACCATTAATAATCCTGCTTTCTTCTCTGGTTGGAGCGACAATAGGTGTTACTATGATTATTTTCCTAGGTCGTGATAAAAGTATTCCTATTCCTTTTGGTCCCTATCTTGCTATTGCTGGCTGGATAGCATTACTATGGGGCGAACAACTTAATATGCTTTACTTGACCTATGTTGGTTTACAATAGATCCTTATGTATAAGGTAGGACTTACGGGTGGGATAGGTGCTGGGAAATCTATCGTTTCTGATTTTTTTAAGCAGTTAATTGTGCCTGTTATTGATGCGGATGAAATAGCACATGCTCTTGTTGCGCCTAAACAAATAGCACTCAAACATATTTGTGCTGGTTTTGGTGAAAATATACTAACAGTTGATGGGGCTTTAGATCGTTCAAAATTACGTGAAATTATTTTTAATGATCCTAAAAAAAAGTCATTACTTGAACACATCATGCATCCGCTTATTTATGCCGAGATTGATGCACAAGTTAATAGGTTGCAAGCCCCTTACGTTATTATTGCTATCCCATTATTGATAGAAACTAAAATGCAGGCTCTTGTTAATCATATTTTGATTGTTGACTGCCCTATAGAGATGCAAGTGGATAGAGTAAAATCACGAGATAAATTAAATAGTATGCAAATTACAGCTATCATTAATAGCCAGGTAAGTCGTGCTGAACGGCTAAAACAAGCTGATAGCATCATTGATAATACCCAAAGTCTTGCTAATGTAGAGCAGCAAGTACATTCATTACACGCTCAATTTTTAAAACAAATATTGTGACATCGGAATATATCAGCTACGAATTTCCTCTTAATGAACGCATGCGTGTGTTCATACGTTTGGAACAGCTTTTTTTACAATTAGATCATTTTTTTGCTGGCACTAGTATTTGGGATAAGCGGGTAACAGTTAATATTTTAGTTGATGTCTTGCAGATTTTTAGTCGCCATGACTTAAAGGCGGAGACTTTAAAAGAATTAGAGCGCCACTCAAATAGATTTAATCAGCTATCAACACATGAAGGGGTTGATACTTCTAGGTTGCGTAAAATTTTGGATGATTTGAATGTTATCAGTAAAACACTCTATGCAATTAATGGTAAGTTGGATTTATCTGGGATGGAAAGTGACTTATTTAAGTCGATTACGCAGCGCAGTAGTATTCCTGGCGGCACCTGTTCGTTTGATTTACCTTCCTATCATTATTGGCTAGAGCAAAGTGAAGACGTACAGAACCAAGATTTTCAGATGTGGATTGGTCAATTTTCTGCCATTCGTACTGCGATTGATTTGATTTTAAATTTTATTCGCTTAAGTGGAAATACTGTTGAGGAGACGGCAGTAAATGGTTTTTACCAAACGACTCTGGAACAAACTCAGCCTTATCAAATTATTGTTGCTAAATTGCCACGTACTACGCCTTATTTTGTTGAAATTAGTGGGGGAAAACATCGAATTAGCTGCCGCTTTATGAGTTCAGCTGCGGGCAATGCCAGGCCTAAGCAAGCGAATGTGGATGTAAAATTTCAACTGATGCATTGTATTTTTTAGTGGCAATTGAAATGAAAGCTATCATCTAAGTCTAACGGTAAAATTAAACTACTCAATTGCAGGTTTAGGGATTGGGTGCACAAGCCTGCTCTTGCCGCCGTATCACTTATATAATTTTGCAGGTATTCTGCATTTAGCACTGGCTTGCCTTGGTTGATAAAGGGCTTTAGTAAAGTACATTCATTAAATTCATGACATTGCTCATTGACACTGAAATCAAAAAAATCCACCAGCAACTCAATTTGTTCTAGGTCATTTTTTAAGCCCACCGCTAAGCCTCTTTTATGCGCTTCATTGGCAATAAACTTATTGAATGCGAGCTGATCAGCAGCAGTCAAGTTAAAACCTGAAGCATTTAAATAGCCGTCCATATTATCGGGCTCAACGCCATCACAGCCTTTTAATGCCGCTAAATCAAGCCGAGATGTCATGATATTAGCTACATTATGTGTGCGAATATCTAGCCATTGCTCATTTGGCCAACCGTCTAAAAAATTACCCAGCTCGCCAGTATGAAATTTATCTTTATCGGTACGGAAGTTTTCATAGGAGCCTGCCGAAAAGTAGCAGATCACTTTTTTCCCTGACATTTTCAAGTTAGCAATCTGTTGTGCTGGTGTATTAAACAAATCTATATCATAAAGATCTACGGGGTAGTTTTCATTAATGCTACCGCTTAATTGCCAGTGCCAAGAAATTGAGACCTCAGGTTTATACCAATCACCAGCGGTAATAGGTAGTGCATCAGGGTCAAGAATGGGTGTGGAAAGAAAAAATAATTCAATGTTGGATAAGTGACTGCTTCCTTCAGCGTTATTAGCAATGATGGCGACATAAAAAGCCGCGTCTTCCCACAGTTCAGTGGCAAGTTCATGGCTATTGCCAATATCAATACGCGCTATGCTATTAGAGCCCTGAAAAGGAAAGGGGGCATAAACTAGCTGATAGCTATCACTATTGTTAACAGGCTGCCATTGGATAGAAATATGGGTAGCATTTGTTGCTACTGATATAACGGGAGCAACTGGCTTTTCAGCATAGACAGGAAAGCAGAATAAGAAAATTAGAATTAAAAGATAATTCTTTTGTTGTGCAAGAGCCATGAAAACCTCCAAGAAGTGACAGGAATACTAATACTGCTCATCAGTGTTGTTTTAACCACTACCGTCGTATTAATTCACCCAACCTTACATTAAAGTAGCGGATATAAATAATTGGTAAGGTCATACAAAACGTTCCGACTTATCGTTAAATTATACTTCACGTAGGGAAATTAAATGGGTGCTTTATGCAAAGTTCAGTATTAAAAATAATGGCAGGTTTATTGATTGCTAATAATGTTATAGCGGTAGAGCCAGATTGGTATGATTATAACGAGGTGTTAACTAACGTAACGCAAGGTGAAAAGCAGGGTACGCCACTTGCACTGGTTGATTACAGTTCTTTGCAGAAAAGTGGTTTGTTAGATAAAGTTTATCAGCAGATTGCGAGTTTTCCTATTGAGTCATTGAGTGGTAAAGAAGAAACTTTAGCGTTTTACATTAATACCTATAATATCTTGGCGTTAAAAATGGTAGTTGATCATTGGCCTGTTGACAGCATTAAAGATATTGGTAGTTTTTTTAGCCCTGTTTGGGGTAAAACTGCAGGTAGCATTGGTGGGCAAGTGGTTTCATTAGATGATATTGAGAACAATATAATTCGTCCAATGGGAGAGCCGCGCATTCATTTAGCGATTGTCTGTGCTTCGGTAAGTTGCCCAGATTTAAGAAATGAAGCGTATACGGCCGCAAAACTTAATCAACAGCTTGATCTGCAAGCTATGGCTTTTTTACATAATGCTAAAAAAGGTTTATATATAGAAGGGAATGAAATTATCGTTTCTAAGATTTTTAAATGGTTTAAAGGAGATTTTGCCAAAGTAGGTGGGATCGATACTTTTATTCGTGGTTATCGTACTGATTTGCCCGTCCATTATGTTATTGATGCTGATATAGATTATGACTGGTCAGTCAATGGGCATGTGCGATAGGTTTGGTAAGGTTTTACAGACTTTGACGACTTATTAATAACTTATATTTAGGGAAACAACATGACTTCTTCACGTATTATTTTGCTGGTTGTTATTACAGCTTTTATTAGCGTATTTTTTTACCTTGATTTAGGTCAATACTTGACCTTAGAAGCTTTAAAAGGCCAGCAAGCAGCGATAGAAAATTATCGCGTAGCCAACCCTATGTTAGCCGTAGTTTTGTATGCATTGGCTTATATCGCGGTAACAGGCTTATCTTTACCAGGAGCGACTATATTGACTTTGGCAGGAGGTGCTGTTTTTGGTGTGTTATGGGGAACAATCATTGTTTCTTTTGCTTCTAGTATTGGTGCAACATTAGCTTTTTTAGCCGCGCGGTTTTTATTGCGTGATAGTGTCACGGCAAAGTTTGCTGAGAGTTTACAGGCTATTGATGAAGGCGTGGAACGGGAAGGGGCCTTTTATTTATTTGGCTTACGCTTAGTACCGGTGTTTCCATTTTTTATGATTAATTTGTTGATGGGGCTCACTAAAATGCGGGTAAGTACTTTTTATTGGGTTAGTCAGGTAGGCATGTTGGCGGGTACAGTTGTTTATGTTAACGCAGGAACCCAGTTAGGAAAAATTAGTTCTTTGGCAGGTATTTTATCGCCCACAGTATTAGGTTCATTTATCTTATTAGGACTTTTTCCAATCATAGCCAAGAAGATTGTTACGACAATGGGAGCATCTAACGATGAGTAAAAAATGGCAGAAACCTAAAAAATTCGATAACAATATTATTGTTATTGGTGGCGGCTCGGCAGGTTTGGTGACTTCATATATCGCGGCGGCTGTTAAAGCAAAAGTGACGTTAATTGAAAAGCATAAAATGGGGGGCGACTGTTTAAATACAGGTTGTGTGCCTTCTAAGGCTTTGATTAAATCAGGTAAATTATTATCTATGCTCGGGCGCTCTAAAGAATTTGGCATCAACAAGATGACGGCTGATTTTAGCTTTGCTGAAGTCATGGAACGTGTGCAAAATGTGGTGAGTACGATTGCACCACATGATTCGGTGGAGCGTTATACTGAACTAGGTGTTGATGTTGTTGTGGGTAATGCAAAAATCATTTCCCCTTGGGAAGTGACAGTGACAACAGGTGCAGGCACTAAAACTATCAGCGCACGCTCTATTGTGATTGCTGCAGGTGCGAGTCCTTTTGTGCCACCCATTCCCGGTTTAGACAAAATTGATTACTTAACATCAGATAATGTTTGGGACTTGCGCGAGCAACCCAAACGTATGTTGGTGTTGGGAGGCGGGCCGATTGGTAGCGAATTAGCACAAGCATTTGCTCGCTTAGGAGTGCAAGTGACTCAAGTGGAAATGGCGCCGCGTTTGTTAATGCGTGAAGATATTGAAGTCTCAGCCGCTGTGGCAGACAAATTTATTAAAGAAGGTATTGATCTTAAGCTAGAGCATACAGCTAAAGAGTTTATTGTTGAGAATGGCGAGAAAATTCTCTTGGCAGAGCATAAGGGGCAGCAAGTACGCATCCCTTTTGATCAAGTATTATTGGCCATTGGCCGAGTAGCTAATACCACAGGATATGGATTGGAAGAATTAGGGGTCAAATTATCTGAGCGTCGCACCGTACAGATTAATGCCTTTCAAGAAACTAATTTCCCTAATATTTATGCTTGTGGAGATGTTGCAGGGCCATTTCAATTCACGCATACCGCAGCGCATCAAGCTTGGTATGCCTCGGTAAATGCTTTATTCGGCTCATTTAAGAAATTCCGTACCGATTACTCAGTCATTCCTTGGGCAACGTTTACTGACCCTGAGGTAGCACGTGTTGGCTTAAATGAACAAGAAGCAAAACAGCAAGGTATAGCTTACGAGAGTAGTGTTTATGGTATTGATGATTTAGATCGGGCCATTGCTGATGGCGAGGCACACGGCTTTGTAAAGGTTTTGACCGTGCCGGGTAAAGACAAAATTTTAGGTGTCACTATTGTCGGTGAGCACTCTGGCGATTTAATTGCAGAGTTTGTTTTAGCAATGAAATATAAATTAGGCTTAAATAAAGTCTTAGGCACGATTCATATTTATCCGACCATGACAGAAGCCAATAAATATGTCGCAGGTGTTTGGAAAAAGAACCACCAACCCAAGAAATTATTAGAGTGGCTTGCTAAATTTCATGCTTGGAAGCGTGGGTAAGCCTTAGCATGACTTATATTTTATAAAACCATGTTCTTTGGGCTGCAGTTTTTTGCTTTATAGAGCTGATAAAGCTGGAGTGTATTGAGGCCTACCATTAGGAATGGTAGATGTGTTTATGTATTCGTAAAAAATTCAGGGCAAGTTTTTACGGATAATAATTAGAATGCAGTTTTTTCATTTATAATGTAGAGATATGACATATAAGCGCAAATTAGCTAAATTTTAATGGTAGGCTAATAATAAGTGCTAGTAAGAAGTAATCTACATATTAATCAATAATATATGAAAATACTGAACGTTTATTTTAAGAATATTAATTCGTTAGCAGGTGAAAGCCGAATTGATTTTGATAAAGCACCTATTGTTGATGCAGGTGTTTTTGCTATTACTGGACCAAATGGTTCGGGAAAATCAAGTATTTTAGATGCGATTACTTTGGCTTTATATGGCGAAACCTTCCGTTTCAATAAACCGGCAGATAATGTTATGACCAAAAACACCATTGGCTGTTTTGCTCAGGTTGAGTTTTTGGTGGGTGGTGAAAAATATCGTTCCAGTTGGCAGGTACAGCGTCAAAATGCTGCAGCTGATGGTGCTGTCATGCCTGATGAAATGCAATTGGTGCATTTAGCAACAGATACTGAAGAGGAGCTATTAGAGCAAGAACCACATAAGGTATTAGCTTTAAATGCAGATCTGACAGGAATGGATTTCCGCCGCTTTACGCGTTCTATTATGCTGGCACAAGGAGACTTTGCTGCTTTTCTTAATGCTTTGGATAGCGAGCGTTTAGATATTCTAGAACGTATTATTAGTCATGATATTTATGATGATCATAAGGAAAAAGTAGAGCAGCGAGCAAGCGGCGCGGAACAAAAGTTATCTGACTTGCAGACGCGATTATCAGGGCTTGCTTTGATGACGACTGAGCAGCAAGAGGTTGCCAAGCTTGATATGGCGGATCAAAAATTAACATTTTCTGAGTTAAAGCAAGAAAAGAATAATTTACTGCAATTACAGGCTGGTTTAAAGGATGTGCAACAGCTTGAGCAAAGCATTAGTCAACTTGAACAAACACAACAAAAAGAGCAGCAGCAATTAGCGAGTGTACAAGCTGATATAGAGACCATTACTAATGCAAGCGATGCGTTAAGTTTTGAGCCTGGCTTGCAACAAGTTGTGGAATATAAAAAATCAGTTGCAGAAGCTAAACAGCAAAGTAGTCAGTTGCAAAAAGATATTCAGCTCATTATTAGTAAATTGGCAGCTAAAAATATTGATGAACAAAGCTTAGCTAAATTAAGTCGTGTTGATGCTGCTGCCCAACAAAAGCAAATTGCTAGCTTACAAGCACAGATAGGTCAAACTCAAACTGAAGTTGCTCATGAAGAGCAGTTGTTAGCTGCATTGGAAATGCAGCTGCCTGAGAAACAACAAACTTACTCGGTTGTGGAAACTTGGATGGCAGAGCGCAAGAAGGATAGTTTTCTTGTCGAAAATATGCCTGAATTAGGCCGCTTGAAGAACTTGCGCCAACGTAGCATTGATATTCAAAAACAACTTAAAGTTTATCAAAAAGCGCACAAAAGTACGACTTCTGCCTCAGATAAAAATCAAGGTCGTTTAGCGGTAGCCAAGAAGGAAATAGCGGGTATTGACAAAACTTTAACCAAGTTAAATGCTGAGTTGGAGTTTATTGCAGATGGACATACCTTAGAAGAGGCGGTGTCATTACGTAATGAGCAAAAGCAACGCGTTGCTGATTTTACAGAATTACTTAACTTGGCTAAGGTGCATAAAAAGTTTGTCAGCAAAGGTTTTTCCAAGCGCTATGCTGATTTGAATAGGGGGCTATTGGATAATCAGCTGGCAGTTAAAGGTGAGCAAGTTGAGTCTGCGCAAACTATTCAGCAGATTTTAGAAAAGGCGGTTTATCGTGAAGAGCTAATCCTTAAATTAACGACAGATAGGAATAAACTGGAGCATGATGCTGCTTGTCCTTTGTGTGGTTCTTTTGAGCATCCCTATGTCATCAGTCCGCCAGAGTTACGTGATTCTAAACAGGCTTTGGCTGACCATATGACCAGCCTGAAAGCTTTACAGTCTGAAGTGAAGCGTATCACCTTACAAATTACCGCCTATACCAAAGTTGATGATAAAAATACCGAGCATGCTGAACGTATCAATCGAATTAAGGCTGATTGGCTGACCTTGTGCTCGCGCTTGAATGCGGTCAGTAATGATTTTACGTTATCCAGTTTTCGTAACATGCGTAGTCGTACCAAAGCTGAAAGGAAAGAGCTAAAGAATGTGAGTGCTTTAGTGAAAAGGTTTCAAGCCAAAAAGAAAGATATTGCAAAATTAGAAGTGTCTTTGGTTAAAAAACAAACGACTCTGAAAAGATTACAAGCTAAGCAAGAGGATATTAATGATAAAGGGCAGGAGCGTCCGCAAGAAGTTGTTAATATAGAAACTGAATTAGCTAAATGTATGCAAGATGAAAGTGTCTTGACCAAAATGATTAGCGTACAACTTGCGGAAATAGGTGATAAATTACCTGCTGTTGGAAAAGAAGATGCGCTTTATGATCAGCTAAGCAAGCGCCGACAAGATTATCAGGCTTATAGTTTGCGCGAGCAATCCTTGTCTAGTGAGTTAGCGCAATTAACCGAAAAAATAACAGCGAGCCGTGATACTCTGCAAAACTTGCAAGAACAGCATCAAGCGTATTTGAATAGTGTGCAAGAGCAAGAGTTGGCTAGTCTGCATTTTTCTCAGCTAGATAAACAGGCCTTGCTTAAAAAAGAAGAGCAGAAGCTTGAGCAATTAACGTTGCAGTTAAAGCAAAAAACGGATGCTTTGCAAGTGCAGCTGGGTCAGTCAGCATATGATTCATTACAGCAAGTGGAAGAAGTATTAAGTTTGTGTGCAAGTAAAGAGCAGAAGCATGCATTATTAACTAGCTTGCAGCAGAAATTGGCGAATTATCCTGTCAAATTAGCGGAAATTAATAAGCAATTACAAGCCGAACGTACACATATTCCGGCAAATGATACTTTAGAGTCAATTGTTATTAAACTGAGAGAAAAAACGGTACAAATGGATATTGCTACAGCGGAAGTGGCAACATTGGAAAAAAGTTTAGCTGAGCAGTCCTCATTGCAACAGAATAATGTACGTTTATTACAAGAAATTGAGCAGCAGCAAGGTGTTGTACAGCAAGCTATGCTGGAGCAGCAACAAATTGCAGCTGAACCAGAGAGTGTGTTTAGACGACGAGTGCAAACAGAGGTTGCTGATAAGCTATTAAATGCAACTAATCAATTCCTTGATAAAATTAGCGGCCGTTATCAAGTGAAAAGTGTGGCGAGTGATATGGGCTTGGCAATAGAAATTGTGGATATGAAGCTAATGCATAGTCGTCGCTCTGTGAAGTCATTATCAGGTGGTGAAGCGTTTGTGGTGAGTTTGGCAATGGCATTAGGTTTATCAGAAATTGCCAATAATGGTAAAGCGGTTGATTCTTTATTTATTGATGAAGGTTTTGGTAACTTGGATGCAGAAACTTTGTATACAGTGATCACTACATTAGAAGGCTTAAAAACGCATGGGAAAACCGTAGGGATCATTTCGCATGTCGAGGGAGTTAAACAGCGCATTAAGGCGCAAATCGAGCTTGTTAAACAGCCTAATGGGGTGAGTCGTATTGTTTTGCAGAATCAGTTAGCTGGTGGGGATAGTGTGCAAGTTGGGAGTGTGAGCTGAGTATACTGCTATAGGGGGAGGAGAGGTTTTTAATGTTTGTAGTTAAAAACCCCTTCCTAAGATAGAATCAGAAGTCTAAAGCAAAAAGGTCATTATATTCAGTATCAACGGCTAAGTAGTTTTGCCAAGGGTGGACTGGTTGAGCAATAGGTTTAGTCGCTAGCGGAAAGGTCAATAGGTCAAGTGCACCCACGGTAAAACGCCCAAAGGTATTGACAGACCCGAGCAGAAAGCCACCGGTAACCCCAAAAACAAAGTTACTTTCATTGGTAATTTTGATCATATTTTTGGGGATTTCAAAAAAACCCAGTGTTACATTAGATAAACCTCGCAATGCCTTATGACCTATTTTACTACCATATGACGCTTTTACCGGCTCTTCAGCTATACTAACAGAGGAAAAAGATAAAAAAATACAGGCTAATAACGCGATAAGAGCTGTTTTTATGGATTTCATTGGGTGACCTTAAAATGAATTTAAATAATTTGATTTAATCTAGAAAATCAGCTGACCCTAAAATCAATGACTTGTATTAATAATTATGGGAAACTGCTTATTTAAGAATAAGTATAGCAGAACTTTTTATTGGGTAGGAACGAGGATTTAATTATACCCGAAAGTATAGCGTAGGATTTTGGCTTTACAGGTGTGTGTTAGGCTACGTAAAGTATTTCGGACGCGAGCGGCCGTGGATTCAAAAGGCAAGTCAGGCTTGGGTGTATTGTTGAATTCTCATTCCTGTCTCAATAGTACTGTCACTAATAAGCGATAATCAAAGCAAGGAAATTTAATGGCTGAATATTACGACCCTGAAACCTATCCAAAGCAATGGAATTATTTGCAAGCGGGCACCATTATTGATGATTATATGATTGAAAGGGAGTTGGCACATGGTGGTTTTAGTTCGGTTTATTTAGCCAGACAGTTAAAAGATCAAATACAGGTTGCCATAAAGGAATATTTGCCCCGTAAATTAGCACACCGAACTTGGAATAATCAGGTTGCGGCAAATAATGAAGAGTCAAAAAGGTTATTTGCACATGGCAGAAAATTATTTCTTGAAGAAGCAAAAGTGCTGGCAACACTTAAGCACCCTAATATTGTAGATGTCATTAGTTTTTTTCAAGCAAATGCAACGGTCTATTTGGTGATGACTTATGATTATGGCATCACCTTGGATAAATTAATTAAAGACCAACAGATTCAGCTGAGTGATCAATGGTTTTTAAGTGTTTTTGGTTCTTTGTTAAATGGTTTGCGTATGATTCATGAGCAAAAACTTTTACATTTAGATATTAAACCTGCTAATTTATTGATTCGGCCTAACAATGACGTATTGTTACTAGATTTTGGGGCAATTCAGTCCTTTCCACTAGCAACAAATAAATCGAAAGCGCACATATTAACGAAAGGATTTTCTCCTGTAGAGCAATATGCATCTAAAGGGGTTTTGGGGCCGTATTCTGATATTTATGCGGTAGGTGCCAGTATGCGCAGTTGCCTAGATTTTAATGTGCCGCCACAAGCTCCTGACCGTGTGGGGAATATTGACTTTCCACTGGCGCAAAAATTATATGCACGCAAGTTTAACCCTCGGCTTTTAGAAATTATTGATTGGAGCATGGAAATTAACGCGAATGATAGGCCGCAGTCTGTTGAGGAATTACAGGCTGCACTGGCTGAGCTTGCTTGTTTAGGGACGAGGGTTTAATAATCCAATCCCAGTAAGTACGTAGGTCAGAATAGCTTATCAAGCGTAGCGCAGATAACGTTTTCCGACAAGGGCTAGTTGATGCATTAAACTGATCGATACTCAACTAAAGGTTTTTTGGTATTAAATGTGCAATAGTTTAATTTTGGTGGAAAACGCTAAAGCTATTCCACCCTACGAGCCATTAATAATGGTAAGATAGCTTTTTTTATTATTCCATAATTTGATGAAGTTAATTCGCGGAATTAATCAATTACCAGCCTTTGATAAGGGGTGTGTGCTAACCATTGGCAATTTTGATGGTGTGCATGTAGGTCATAATGTAGTTATTAATAAATTATCGGAAAAGGGCAAACTTCTTGGCTTACCTGTGGTAATTATGATTTTTGAGCCACAGCCTTTAGAGTTCTTCCTGAAAGATAATGCGCCTTCAAGGTTAACAAGATTACGAGAAAAAATATTACAAATTAAATGTTTACCTGTACAGCATTTATTAGTGACTCGCTTTAATCAACAATTTGCCGACTTGGATCCTGAGTATTTCATTCAAGAAATATTACTAGAGCGATTAAATGTAAAATATTTAGTAGTGGGCGATGATTTCCATTTTGGCAAAGCAAGGCGTGGCAATTTTTCTTTGTTACAAGCCGCAGGAGAGCGTTATGGTTTTAAGGTCACTGATACTGCCTCATACTCAGTAAAAGGAAGTCGAGTGAGCAGTACTTTGGTGCGGGATGCCTTAAGTAGTGGGGATTTGGCTAAGGCTGAATCAATGCTGGGTCGCCCCTATTCAGTCTGTGGCAAAGTGGTGCATGGTGAAAAACTAGGGCGGAAAATAGGTTTTCCGACAGCCAATATTCAAATGTTACGTAAAAATACACCTATACAGGGAGTGTTTGCAGTGACCATGACAGGCTTAGGTGATAAGCCTGTTTATGGGGTGGCAAATGTAGGCACAAAGCCAACGGTTAATGGCGGAGCAAAAGTGTTATTAGAAACACATTTGTTCGATTTTAACCAAGATATTTATGGACAGTATGTAGAAGTGCATTTTAAACACAAAATACGCAGTGAAATGCGCTTCCAATCCGTGGACGATTTAAAACAGCAGATTCAATTGGATACTGCTCAAGCTAAGACTTTATTACAGATTTAACTCAAAATGACCATCGACTATAAAAAGACACTTAATCTACCGAAAACTGCTTTTCCTATGAAAGGTAATTTGGCTCAACGTGAGCCAGAGCGTTTGAAAAAATGGACCGAAGCAGGTTTATACCAAAAAATTCGTACTGAATTTGCAGGCAAACCGCAGTTTATTTTGCATGATGGCCCTCCTTATGCGAATGGTGCCATTCATATTGGTCACGCTGTTAATAAAGTGTTAAAGGATATTATTCTTAAGTCTAAAACCTTATCAGGATTTGATGCACCTTATGTGCCTGGTTGGGATTGCCATGGTTTGCCGATTGAATTGATGGTAGAAAAGAAAGTCGGTAAAGCGGGCGGTAAAGTATCACCTGAAGTGTTTCGTAAGGCTTGTCGGGAATATGCTACTAAACAAGTTAAAATGCAAAAAGACGAGTTTGTACGTCTGGGTGTTTTGGGTGAGTGGGATACGCCTTACTTAACCATGGACTATAAATTTGAGGCTGATATTGTGCGTGCTTTGGGTAAAATCAACGCCAAAGGACATTTAAATAAAGGTTCTAAACCAGTGCATTGGTGTACTGATTGTGGTTCTGCATTAGCTGAAGCAGAAGTGGAATATGAAGATAAACATTCACCTGCAATTGATGTCCGTTTTGAAGTGCTGGATGAAGATAAGTTTTTTGCTAGTTGTCAGCACGTACCTGAGCATCAAGGCGAAGGGCCTTTATCAGTGGTTATTTGGACAACGACCCCTTGGACCTTGCCTGCTAACCAAGCTGTCAGTTTAAACCCTAAATATGAATATGTGGTTGTCCAGTGTGAAAAGGACGGGCAAAAAGAACGCTTAGTTTTAGTCAGCCAACTATGGAAAGATGCGGTAGAGCGTTATGGCATGCAGGATTGTCATGTGTTGGCTTATTGCAATGGTGATATGCTGGAAAACCAATTGCTAATGCATCCATTTTATCATCGTAAGGTCCCTATTATTTTAGGAGATCATGTGACTGCTGAAGCAGGGACGGGGGCGGTACACACTGCACCTGGACATGGGCAAGACGATTATGTAGTTGGGCAACGTTATGGATTGCCAGTTGATAATCCTGTTGGAGACAACGGCGTGTTTCTGCCTAATACTGAATTTTTTGCGGGCGAGCATGTCTTTTCTGCCAATGACCATGTCATTGAAGTGCTTGCTAGTAAACATAAATTAGTGCATCACGAAGCACTGTTACATAGTTACCCGCATTGTTGGCGACATAAAACACCGATTATTTTTCGGGCAACACCGCAATGGTTTATTTCCATGGAACAAGCTGAGTTACGTGATAAAGCCATGGCGGAAATTAAAAAAGTACAGTGGTTGCCAGAATGGGGACAAGCACGAATTGAGGGTATGATTGAGAATCGTCCTGATTGGTGTATTTCTCGGCAACGTACTTGGGGCGTGCCGATTCCTTTCTTTGTACATAAAGAAACGGGTGAATTGCATCCTGAAACAGATAAGTTAGTTGAAGACATTGCTTTGCATATTGAACAAAAAGGTATTGAAGCATGGTTTGCTTTAGATAAAGCCGAATGGTTAGGTGAGCAAGCTGATCACTATGAGAAAATGCAAGATACTTTGGATGTTTGGTTTGATTCTGGAGTGACGCATCAAGCGGTGTTAAATCAGCGCAAGCAATTACGCTTTCCAGCAGACTTATATTTGGAAGGCTCAGATCAGCATCGTGGTTGGTTCCAGTCTTCATTATTATCTTCAGTTGCCATTAGTGGTCAAGCACCTTATAAGTCCGTATTAACTCATGGTTTTACGGTTGATGCTGACGGCAAGAAAATGTCGAAGTCACGTGGTAATGTGGTTGCACCACAATCAGTGATGAAATCTTTAGGGGCTGATGTGTTGCGCCTATGGGTTTCTGGAACTGATTATCGTGGTGAAATGACAGTTTCTGATGAGATTCTAAAACGTACTTCTGATGTTTATCGTCGTTTAAGAAATACCTCACGTTTTTTATTATCTAACTTAGATGGTTTTGATCCTGCTAAAGATTGTGTGGCTGCCGAAGACATGTTGGCATTAGATCGCTGGATTGTGGATCGTGCTTTGCATTTACAAGAAGATGTCATCCAGGCTTACGATCAATATCAGTTCCATGTTATTAACCAAAAAGTACATCATTTTTGTGCGATGGATTTAGGTGGGTTTTACTTAGATATTATTAAAGACCGTCAATACACGGCTAAAGAAGATAGCCTTGCACGCCGTTCTGCACAAACTGCCATGTATCAAGTTATGGAAGCCTTAGTACGTTGGTTAGCTCCTATTACCAGTTATACGGCTGATGAAATTTGGCAATATATGCCTGGTGAACGTAGTGAATCCGTCCTGCTGGAAACTTGGTATCAAGGCTTATTTCCACTGGATGACAACACATTGATTAGTAATGCGGATTGGGAAAGCATTATGTCGGTGCGTGAGGCGGTCAGTAAAGAATTAGAGCAAATGCGTAAATCAGGTGTGATTGGTGCTGCCTTAAATGCTGAAGTAACATTGTATTGCAACGAAGACTATACACAGTTGCTTAAGAAATTAGCCGATGAACTGCATTTTATTTTTATTACTTCAAAAGCAGTGGTACTGTCTGTACAAGATGCGGGTAGCGATGTGATTACAACTGAACTGGAAGGGCTGCAGTTAAAAATAATTGCCTCTGAATATGAAAAATGTGTACGTTGCTGGCATTATAAAGAAGATGTTGGCAGTCATGCTAATCATCCTGAATTATGTGGCCGTTGCATAGAAAATATTGAAGGTGACGGTGAAGTAAGGCAGTTTGCATAATTCAAAACTGGAAGTCGTAGGATGGGTAGATCGGAGCAACTCGTAGAGTTGTGCAGTGAAACCCATCACATCACGCTCAATTACTCTGTTATACCAACCCCAATATATTGATACCCTAACTTCAAAAATGCCGTCATTCCTGCATGCTTTTAGCAGGAATCTACTACGCGAATGGATTCCCGATAAAGCTTGTGCCCACGCTTGACTGGGTAAGACCTCGGGAATGACGGTATTAGGGTAATTATTTACTGGGATTGGTATTACTCCCCATTCCTTCCCAAGCATAAAAACCAACGGTAAAAATTATGATGAAATGGCTATGGCTATCCGTGCTAGCCTTAATATTGGACCAGATTAGTAAAATCTGGATTGATACCAATATGAGCTTATATGAATCAATTCCTGTTATTCCAAGTTTTAGTATTACCTATGCGCATAATTATGGTGCCGCGTTTAGTTTTTTAAGTGATGCAGGGGGCTGGCAACGCTGGTTTTTTGCAGGGCTAGCTGGCACTATCAGTATAGGTATAGTCATTTGGATCAAGCAACTTAAACCAGAAGAAACCTTATCAGCTATTTCGCTTAGCCTTATCTTAGGCGGAGCAATCGGTAATCTAATAGACCGAGTCATGTACGGATATGTAATAGACTTTTTGGATGTGTATTACCAAAGCTACCATTGGCCAATTTTCAATATTGCCGACTCGGCGATTACTGTCGGGGTGGTGTTTATGTTGTATGAGTCATTTACGCATCAAGAACAGCTCGAGTGAATAATGTGCAGTATTTATAGTTTATAAGGCTTTATTTACTGCATAGTTCACAGATTCAATTTTAAACAATTTATATGCTATTACATACAATTTAATGGAGATAACAATGCCTGAACTAGCCGAAAAGCGAATAAATTTTATCGCACAGTTACACGAAGTTTTTTTAATCAATAAAGGTTATGGAGCGTTTGCTTATATCAGTGTGACCGATGTGATACATTTATTTAATCAGTACTTAGATTCTGACGAGCAAGCTGACGTATTTATTAATCGTTATGTTAGATCGATTTGAGATAGTGTGCTGAACTTGAGGGTGGGTAGAGCATCTTTTTGCAACTCGTAAGAGTCTGATCGCGAAGCCCGGCAGTATTGCTGGAAAATGTTAGATTAATTTTTGCACAGCTTCTTTTATTAGCAAGGTTTTAAAGCATTCCACATGCATAGGTCAATGCATGTTTTATTGTATCTATATGTCCATAACATTAGTGTGTTTTCTGATGTTATGGCCTAATCAACAAGTGTTCAAGATATATTGTCTAGCCATTCATTAAGCTGGTCAGCATCATCAAAATGATAGCGTTCCATCACTCTACGTGGCAGGGGCCAAAATGCAACAATTTCATCAGTAAATTCATGTACGGTTGCTTTATATTGCACTAATATATCGACCGCATCTAGAGCATGTTGTTTGCTCGCATCATCATGCCCTTGCAATTGAGACTTAGCCAGTCCTACAGTTTCTTTTAGATGAGAAAAAAATGAAGTCATGATTGTACGCTCCTCTTTAGCACAAAATTTAATTACATTGTGAACATAATCAAGTCTATAAACTGTGCTGTAGCTCCTAGAGTCTCATAAAACTTGCTGAGTCTTAGAGTTAGGTTAAATAAATTAAGGTTAAAAATTATTATAATTTAAAATGCGTTATATAGCTACATTAAAAACAGGTAAATAACAATGTTTAATTAATTATTTTTTGGTGATGCATATGTTTAATGAGGTATGTTGCTAATTAAGTATTATTTAGCAATGTATTAGCTTGTTATTTGCTAGTTTGTATGCTGAGTGGCTATATTATCAAATTTGGTGTTAAAGTAATCAATTGCTTACGGCTTAGTTTTTGTGAGTACTATATTTCCTTTTTCATCAATACTATGTAGGTGAAAACTGTCTTTAGTCAGATCAATTTATAATACCTTGAGAAAGTCTTTGAGTTATTGTATTTTCTGTTCGCTTCGTTGCTGTTTTGATGAGATCAAGGCTCATTAGGAGCAGTTTAGGGAGTGAGGCGGAGCATTCCAATAGGTCTGGTTAATATGCAATAAATGCATGTTATCTCGTTTAGGCTTTCAAGCCTAACACCTTGCTTATTGCTAAATTATCTAGGTTGGCGTATAAGTTAACTGGATTTAAATAATAAGAAGTAGCTGAAATGAGCTAAAACAGATGTTCTAAAAATAGAGAGAATAATGATTATATTTGACTTCAAATACAGACATGACGGCATTTAGGTTTAAATATGAGTAAGCCATTAATATTTTTGAGTCATGCTACACGCGATAAAAAGCTTGCGGATATGCTCAGGAACCTTCTTGTGATTGGGTTGAATCTAAGGCAATCAGATGTCTTCTACACATCAGGGGCGGGTGCAGGGATTCCAATTGGATCTGATTTTAACTTATACATGCAAGAAAGTTTGAGGGGAGCGAAACTTGTTGTTTCACTAATCACACCAGGTTTTTTTGAATCAGCATATTGTATGTGTGAACTTGGTTACCAATCTCAGATCAGAGATGTAAATATCTTTCCTCTAGTATTTCAACCAATAAGTACCTGTGATATTGATAGGTTTGTTTCTAATCATAGTCTGCACAGTGTAAGTCATCCTGATTGTTTTGATACTCTTGCGGACATGGCTAAAGAGCATGTTCCTAATTTTGATTTATCTGTTTGGGAAGAGCAAGTTGAAGAGTTCAAAAAATATTGGGATGAGAATAGGGATAAATTTAATAATTATTTTCTGGTCGAAAAAAACCACTGGGATACTTGGAGCACGATAATTCCAACAATAAGACATGCCGTACAGCCAGGATGGGAAAAAGAAGGCCTCATTGCTGAGGCTGGATACGATAGATACTCAATTTTCAACCCTTACGATATAACTTTCACTCTTAAAAATGGTACTGAAATAACTATTGATATATGTATAGATGGAAAATTACATGTTCGACCTGATGCTAAAAAAAGTGGCAGCCCAAATGCAAAAGGGCCAATGAAGGGTTTAATTAGCGTTATGGCACCCCCCTTGGGGTCACTGCCATTAAGTTAAGGAAAATTTGTTAAAAAACAAGGATAATATAGGCATTTTATGATAATAATGGTTAAAAAAGTCAAGCAATAAATAAAAGTCGAGTTCAACTTAAAAATGAAGCATTTACAAAAAGTCACCGAGTTTCGGAAAAGGATTTTACTCGAAATCGTAGTTTGCCGTTTGCATTATTAATGGTCTTAATGATGAGAAAAAGTGTTAAATCAGTGCAAAATGTAGTGAATGAAGCGATGAGCTGGCTAGATTTACCACCTGTAACGGCCAGTGCTTATTCGCAAGCACGTTATAAGCTTAAGCACACTGCATTTATAGAACTCAACCAAACCGCTATAGTTGAAACGGTGTATGGTGGTGATGGCGACTATCATAAATTCTGGGGTTTTCGGGTCTTGGCAATTGATGGTTCAAAAGTTGTTTTGCCGAATACAGAAGATGTCCGAGAAGAATTTGGCACGATTTCTTATTCAAATGGCAAGGATAGTGAAATAATAGGGCAGCATCCCTATGCACTCGCCTCGGTGCTCTATGATGTATTGAATCGAGTGGCAATTGATGCACGTTTGGGCAGAGCGAGAGCTTATGAAATTGATTTGGCGGTTGAGCATTTAGCTCATACACAAGCAAAAGATTTGTTGACGATGGACAGGAACTACCCATCTTATCGAATGCTGGCTGAATTGACTCAATCTCGGAGAGATTATGTTATTCGTTGTTCGGCGGCCTCGTTTGCAGTAGCAAGAAAAATGCTAAAAGGTGAAGGAAAAGAAAGCCAAACGGCAACACTTAAGCCTTGTGCTGAGCAAATGTCCATTATTCGTAAATTAGGCCTACCTGTTTCACTTAAGGTACGCTTTGTACGGGTTAAGTTGAGTACTGGTGAAAATGAAGTTTTAGTGACTTCCTTACATAATGAAAAGTACTATCCGAGTGCTGATTTTGCTGAGCTATATTATTTGCGCTGGGGAATTGAAACCTTTTATGGGTTGTTAAAAACTCGGTTAGGGCTGGAAAATTTTACGGGAACTCAGGCAGAGGCAGTGAAGCAGGATTTTCATTCAAGTGTATATTTAACGGGGCTTGAGTCAATATTAACGGATGCTGCACAGAAACAACTAGATGCCAAAGAAACAAAATACCCACAGATCGTTAACCGCTCGGTATCGTTTAATGCCATCAAAAATCATGCGTTCGATTTATTGCTTGGAGACACTGAGACCAACTTCATAGAGGAAAAGCTGACGGCACTATTTTTAACTAATCCCACCATTGAACGAAAGCACCGCAACCCGCCTCGTAAAAAATCATCTGCGAGGCGCTTGCTGAATTTTCATAAGCGGCAGAAAAAGCATTGTTTTTAAAAGAAATATCTCTTAACTTAATGGCAGTGCCCCTTGGGGTGCGAAAGAGAGTCAGAACCAGTCAGACAACCTGAAAATGACAATTGGGTGGTATATAGGTACGTAGACTGGTATCAAGACAATTATGGGATAGATCGAGTTATTTCTTCTTTAAGAGAGATAATCACTGAAGTTAAAGGATTATCGTGATGACTAAGTTTATTGATTTGGTTGTTTCTGAAAGGGATAAAGATCTCGGTCTGTTATTAAAAGATCTTTTCATTAAAGGAGCTGGAGTAGACAGTGGAACACTTAGGCTTATTACAGAAGATAGTAATTGCAAGGAAATAATTAGCAATGATAGCGATACTGTTTTACCTATAATTCTTATTACTAGTGGCTTTTATGAGAGTCCATATTGTATGGGGTTATTAGGGAGCTATATAGCTTATTGCGGTGAAAGTGTATATCCGATAGTTTTTCCTCCAGTTGATTTCAATGATTTAAGGGGTATGTTGGTTGGTGTGCAAGTAGAAGACGTTGAAGATGAGAGCGTCTTATTTAATATTATTAAGCGGTTAGAATTGTTCATTGGATATGATGTTTCAATAAAACAATGGAAAGTGGCTCGAAATATTTTCATCAAAAAATATGAAGGTATTAAACCTACTATTAATTATTTTTCTCTCAGAAACCGTTTCCCATCTGACCCAAGATCGAATATATATGATGAAGTAAGGGCGCTATGTAGTGCTTTTAATATGAGCGGGGGATTCTGGGGTTTTTCTCCTTATCCAATTTTAATTAGCAGTGGCAATGGAAAAACAATATTCATTGATATATCGAAAGAATATCATTTGTCTTTTAATCCCAATACACTGAATGAAAGCCATGATAGTTTAGTTAAAAGTGCACAACTCAAAAACCATCCTTGCCCTTGGGGATTAATAACACTCAAAGTCCAACCTCTTGGACACCCTGTTTCCCCTATTCCAGAAGTCGATAAGGACAAGTCAGTAGAATTTTATCGATATATAGATTGGTGGGCACCAGAAAGCCGAGATCAATTTATTAATATTTTAAAAGAGCTTAAGGGTATGTCTTGATTGGGTTAAAAGCTATAAGTGAACGCGGTTGGGATGAGGCACGAACCCCAACAAATGCTTATCATCTGTTGGGTTACGTTTTCTGCGCTACTATGCTGAAGTGTCCTATATTAGGAAAGACCTAGATCAAAACAATTTTCGAGGAATACTTATGAAAGCGATTATCTGTACCAAATATGGATCGCCTGATGTTCTTCAACTTCAAGAGCTTGAGAAGCCCAGACCAAAAGATAATGAGATATTAATTAAAATACATGCAACAACAGTGCATATTGGCGATACTAAAATTCGAAGTTTTAAACCTGGAATGGGGCTTATCTTGGATTTGATAGTTAAACCCATGATGCGAATAATGGTTGGTTTTAGAGGTCCAAGAAAAAAAATACTGGGGATGGAGTTAGCTGGAGAAATTGAAGCCATAGGTAAAAATGTTGCATTATTTAAACAAGGTGATAAGGTTTTTGCTTCTACTGAGTTTAGTTTTGGAACATATGCCGAGTACATATGTTTACCTAAAAATGGTTTGATAGCACCACTACCAGCAAATATAAGTTACGAGCAAGCAGCTCCCATTTCCAATGGTGGTTTGACTGCATTGCTTATTCTCAAAAAAGCAAATATTCAAAAAGGACAAAAGGTGCTTATATATGGTGCCTCTGGAAGTGTAGGTACTTTTGCTGTACAGCTGGCTAAATATTTTGGAACAGATGTTGTGGGAGTGTGTAGTACCACGAATTTAGACATGGTGAAATTATTGGGGGCAGATAAAGTCATTGATTATACTCAAGAAGATTTTACCCAAAATATTGAGACTTATGACATTATTTTTGATGCTGTAGGTAAGCTTAACTCTTCGCAATGCAAAAAATCTCTGAAAAAAAATGGAGTCTATCTCAATGTTCTAACGTCATCATATGGCTTAAAATTAAAGCCTAATGATTTACTCTTTCTCAAAGAGTTGATGGAAATGGAAAAACTACGGTCAGTCATTGATAAAACCTATATGCTAGAGCAAATTGTCGAGGCACATAGGTATGTTGACAAAGGGCATAAAAAAGGCAATGTAGTCATAACTGTGGTGTATAACAATAAAACCTAACAAAATTCCAGTTGTGCGTATTCTTATGATTATGAGCATCTATCTCATTTAGCATGAGGTTAGGGGATGTATGCTTGAAAAGCTAACTCTACCGTGCTAATTAGACTATTTATTTCATCAGGTTAATTTTAAATTAAAGGTCCAGAAGTCTTTATGCCAAAGCTATATACGTATTTCGGTATTACCATTATGTTTTACAGCAATGAGCATGAACCTATTCATGTTCATGGGAAATTTCAAGGAAAGGAATCAAAAGCTGAGATCATAATAGATAATGGGGAAGTAAAGGAAATTCATATTAAGTCTGTTAAAGGTAAAAGTCCTTTACCAGTAAATAACTTACGTGATTTTAGAGAATTTGTTGATACATATGCTGATGAAATAGTAAAAAAGTGGATTGATTATTTTGTGCTTCATAAGCAAATTTCTTGTGAAAATATAAGTAGGAAAGTCAAATGATTTTAGATGAACAAATTATTTCTGTAGAAAAAGCAAATCATATCGGTGATTTTAAGCTCGAATTGGAATTTAATGATAAAACCCGCCAGATAGTTGATTTTTATCCATTCTTATCAAGTTCACTTAATCCATTAATCAGAAAGTATTTATCACCTGAAGAGTTTTCAAGATTTGAAATAGATGAAGGTGATTTAGAGTGGAATGATTATGATCTTTGCTTTCCAATTGCTGATTTATATGAAAATACAATAGTGCATTAAATAGCATGCAAATGAAAAAAATTGTCTAAAAATGAAATCAAGGGTTAGCCAACTTGGTACAAATTAAATCTAGAAGTGGGAAAAGCATACTGCTGTTCCAAGTTGTTATGTAAATGGGAGGGACAATAACGTACTTATTACCAAACTCTACTTTTCGATAAAATATCTACAGCAGAGTTTGGCAATAGGAATACCTACTATTTAGCTGCCCTACGTGGTTGAGATTGGTTATTTCTACTACGTGGTTGATTACCTTGTTTGTTAGTGCCTGAGCGTTGCCCATCACGATGACCCACTTTAGGTTTTTTGGGTTTCTTAGGATTGTATGCTTTGGTGTTTAAACGGGATTCTGGTAATACATGCAAAGGGTCAAAGCCTTCTATTATTTCACGGGTGAGTAATTTTTTAATCAAACGTTCAATATCAGATAACTGTTGAAATTCATCAGCACTGACTAAGGAGACGGCTTGCCCCGTTGCACCTGCGCGTCCTGTGCGGCCTATACGATGCACATAATCTTCGGGAACATTGGGTAAATCAAAATTAACCACTTGTGGTAATTGGTCTATATCCAAACCACGCGCAGCAATATCGGTGGCAACCAATATTCTTATAGAACCTTGTTTAAATTGAGCTAATGCTTTAGTGCGTGCACCTTGGCTTTTGTTGCCATGAATTGCGGCAGCATGAATGCCTTCTTCTTCAAGGTGACGGGTTAACTGGTTAGCACCCCGTTTGGTGCGGGTAAAGACAAGTACTTGTTCCCATTGGTGCTCTTTGATCAGTTGTGTAAGTAGTGCTGATTTCTTTTTCTTGTCAACAGGACAAATCCACTGTTTAACCGTTTCTGCAGTGGTATTACGTGGGCTGACTGAAATTTCAATCGGGTTGTGCACGATGCCTTTGGCTAAACGACGTATTTCATCCGAGAAAGTCGCTGAGAATAATAAATTTTGGCGATGCTTGGGTAATATCGCTAATATTTTGCGAATATCATGGATAAACCCCATATCCAACATACGATCGGCTTCATCTAAAACCAGTACTTCTAACTGGCTAAATTTGATGGCACGTTGATTATATAAATCTAATAAGCGCCCTGGCGTAGCAACTAAAATATCCACACCTCTACGTAAACGCATCATTTGTGGATTGATTTTCACACCACCAAAAACCACGGTTGAAGTTAAAGGTAGATATTTGCCATAGTCGGTAATGCTTTGTTCGATTTGAGCAGCCAACTCACGTGTTGGGGTAATGATCAATGCACGTGCTTGATTGGCTTGTACTCGTTCACCTTGAGCCAGCATTTCTAATAAAGGCAGGGTAAATCCTGCAGTTTTACCAGTACCTGTTTGCGCAGCAGCCATTATGTCACTGCCTTGCAGTACTGCTGGAATTGCTTGTGCTTGTATGGGGGAAGGAGTGCTATAACCTTTATCAGCAACAGCTTTTAGAATGGGGTCGGATAGGCCTAAGGCGGCAAAACTCATAGAATCTCTCTGGGTGTAATAATTGGAAGTGCTTTCAGCGGACGGGCTAGTCTACAGGAACTTATATTGTAAGGCTATTATTGGGGTGATATTGTTAATTTCAATACAGTGTGTGATCGAAAGAACGTTGTATTGTAGAACACTTTAAGAAGCGTATTGGCGATAAAAAATACGCTTCATACTTTAGTTGATTCCCTGATTATTTGGCCGTTATAACAGCACGGTTTTTATTGGTTATCCATTCGCTCCAAGAGCCTGCATATAGCTTGGAGCCTGTTAAACCAGCTATCTCCATTGCCAATAAATTATGACAAGCGGTTACGCCTGAGCCACACATATGCACAACCTGATCAGTTGGTGTACTGTCAATTAAGCTAGAAAACTGTTTGCGTAGTTCTGCGGCAGGCAAGAAGCAGCCTTGCTCACTAAGGTTTAATTGAAAATTACGATTAACTGCTTTAGGGATGTGCCCCGCAATAGGATCTATGGGTTCCTGTAGACCTGTAAAGCGCTCAGCGGTACGCGCATCAATAAGTTTGATGTTAGCTTTTGCTAAGCCATTTTCTACTTCAGTGGCTTTAAGTAGGGCTTCAGTGTTAGGGTAAGCACGATAAGTCACCGGGGTAATTTTAGGTAAATGGGTATTGCATGCATAGCCTGAATTCTGCCATGCAGCTAGGCCACCATCTAATACTGCAACTTTTTCATGTCCTAAACAACGTAATAGCCACCATAAACGCCCTGCAAAAGCACCACCCGCATTATCGTAGATAATAATTTGGCTGTTGTTGGTTGCACCCCAAGCACCTAATTTGTTGGCTAATTGACTAAAGCTAGGTAAGGGATGACGACCTGTAAAGCGAGTGATCGGTGCTGATAGATCGTGGTCTAAATGCACATAGCGAGCATTAGGAATATGCGCTAAGCGGTAGGCGCGTGCACCTGCCTCTGTATCAGCTAAATTAAAACAGGCATCAAAAATAATCCAGTTGGCTTGGGCTTGATTGGCCGCTAATTCAGCAGCAGAAATAAGAGTAGTAAATGACATAGGCAATTGCATATAAACGTGGGATGAATAAGTTGCATTTTAACAGAGAGGGTACCTTTATGTACTTTACTCTATAGTCAGCATGATTTTACCCGTATGTTGACTGGATTCCATCAGTGCATGTGCTTGCGCAGCTTCTGCTATGGGAAAGCTTTGATAAATAACAGGCCGAATTTCCTTTGTGGCTAATAGTGGCCAGACTTTTTGCAGTAATTTCTTGGCGATTTTAGCTTTAAATTCAATGTCGCGTGCTCGTAAAGTCGAGCCAGTAATCGTTAAACGTTTGAGCATGATGGGAAGTAGGTTTAACTCAGCTTTAACTCCCTGTTGTAAGGCAATTTGCACTAAGCGTGCATCAAAGCTCATGCATTGCACATTACGCTTTAAATAATCGCCGCCGATTATATCTAAAATAACATTAACACCTTCGCCATTAGTCTGCTTTTTAATGATGTCAACAAAATATTGACTACGGTAATTAATGGCTAAATCTGCACCTAGATCTAGACAGAATTCACATTTCTCTGAACTGCCAGCCGTTACAAATACTTGCGCGCCAAAAGTTTTTGCTAATTGAATGGCTGCAGTGCCAATGCCGCTACTACCACCATGTACTAATAATATTTCATCAGCTTGCAATTGGGCGCGATCAAAGATATTACTCCAGACGGTAAAAAAAGTTTCAGGTAGTGCTGCTGCTTCGGTAAAACTTAAACCTTCAGGAATGGGTAAGCATAAGGCTGCCGCTGCAGTACAATATTCAGCATAACCCCCCCCTGTCACTAATGCACAGACTTGCTCGCCAATTTTCCATGATGTTACGCTAGAACCCAGTGCAACTATGGTACCTGCTATCTCCAGACCCAAAATTTCTGAAGCACCAACTGGAGGCGGGTAGAGTCCTTGACGTTGCATAATATCAGGTCGATTAACCCCCGCAGCATGGACTTTTATAAGGACTTCATCTGGTTTTGGCTGGGGTGTGGGGCATTGATGTAGGGCTAGGCTATTATCGGTGACGATGATTTGGATAGCTTGCATTTTGCTCGGGTTATTTATTGGCATATTATTGGGTGTTGACGTTTTTTGTACTTCTCAACTAACAGACGCATTTAAAAGTTCGATCCAATGTTTTACGGGCACTTTTGATTGAGTTTGCAAATGCAATTGACAACCAATATTCGCGGTGACAATCATTTCAGGCGTATATTGCTGTAAAGCAATCAATTTATTGGTCAATAATTGCTGGGATAAATCAGCTTGTAGTATTGAATAAGTACCTGCAGAGCCACAACATAAGTGTGCATCGGTTACATGGCTCAGCTCAAAACCACAGCGAGTTAAGAGTGTTTCGACAACACCATTGAGTTGTTGTGCATGTTGTAAACTACAGGGGCTTTGGAATGCGATGTGTTTTGGCGCAGATTCAGTGCGCTGTAGGCTAAAGTTTTCGGCGGTTAAAATTTCACTAATATCTTTAGCCAAAATACTCACTCGCTGTGCTTTGACTGCATAATCAGGGTCATGTTGTAATAGGTAAGCATAGTCTTGCAACATTGCCCCACAGCCACTTGCCGTTATCACAATTGCTTCGACACCTTGTTCAATATAAGGCCACCAAGCATCAATATTGGCGCGCATAAATTGTAAGGTTTCTTGTGGTGCGGATAAATGTTGGCTGACAGCACCGCAACAACCCGCGGTATTTACGCTTATTAATTCTATATTGAGTTTATTAAGTAAATGACGGGCAGCATGATTGGTATTGGGGGTCGCAATGGATTGGATGCAGCCTTGTAAAACCAACATTTTGCGGACATGAGTCTGTATGGGTGAGGTGATAGTTTCAGTGCTTGCAGGGATATGTTTTTGCAACGATTTTGGTAAATAAGGTCTTAATAATTGCCCGATGCTAAGTAACGGTGCCATGCGTTTTGGATAAGGCAGTAATTTCCTTAAGGCATAACGTTGGCTACGTATCCATAATGGGCGTTGCACTTGTTGGTCGACTAATTCACGACCTATATCCAGTAAATGCCCATATTGCACACCAGAGGGGCAAGTGGTTTCGCAGGCAAGACAACTTAGGCAACGATCTAAGTGTTGCTGAGTTTTGTTGCTGACAACTTGTTCTTCTAGTAACTGTTTAATTAAATAAATACGTCCACGGGGGCTATCCAGTTCATTAGCAGTTAATTGATAGGTAGGGCAGGTGGCAGTACAGAAACCACAATGTACACAAGCACGTAATATGGCATCAGCTGTTTGGCCTGCTGTTGTGTTTAAATAAGCTGTGCTGGTCTTGGTTTGCATAAACTGATTTACGTTTATAGTTCGGGGTACATGCGTCCGATATTAAAAATAGCGTGTGGATCGAACGCCTGTTTGATTTGCTGATGTAGTTTTAATAAGTGCGGCGGTAAGGGCTGGAAAATATTAATGTGCTTTGCAGAAGTACGAAACAAGGTGGCATGCCCATTGACAGCACGACATAGTTCACGGATGAGAGCTTCGGGTTCATCACTTTGCAGCCAGCGTAGTGCGCCACCCCATTCATATAAAGTATCACCTGCTAGCGCTAACTCTGCTGTATTCGCTGCTAATGATAAGCGCCATAATGTTTGTTTGGCGTTAAAAAAAGCATGATTTTGTTCGGTGATGGATTGCCAGAAAGTCTCAGCTTGTTGCAGTAATTCCCCACCCATATTCTGTTGGGCGACTGCTAATGTTGCTGTTGCACCTGATAAGCGGATATACAATTTATCATGATAAAAAAAACTGGCACTAATGGGCAAGGGCAGAGTATTCCATTGTTGTAATTTACTTAAAGCAGTCGCGAATTTAAGTTCCTGTACTAAAGTGATTTCAGCTTCGGGTTGCGGAATCACTTTGAGTGATGCTTCCAAGATAATACCTAAAGTACCCATGGATCCGGCCATTAACCGAGAGACATCATAGCCAGCAACATTCTTCATCACCTGCCCGCCAAAGGATAACAGTTGTGCCTGACCATTGATTATTTTGCAACCTAAAACATAGTCGCGTACTGCGCCCGTATAGGCACGACGTGGTCCGGAGAAATTACAAGCAAGTGTGCCTCCTAAAGTGGCTTGGTCAGCAAAAGTGGGTGGTTCAAATGCCAACATTTGTTGTTGTTCAGCCAATATTGTTTGGATAGCCTTGATGGAGGTGCCGGCACGTGCTGTTATGACGAGTTCACTGGGTTCATAATTGATAATGCCTTGATGGTCGGCAATATTAAGTATTTGACCTGCAGTGGCATGACCATAAAAATCTTTAGAGCCACCTGCTTTGATATTTAAAGTCGTGTTGCTAGCGATAGCTTGTAATACCGTCTCTTGTAGTATGGCTTCGATATTATTGTCGATCGGCATTAAAAGCGTTCCAATTCAGGGTGGCTTAGCTTGCCTGCGTGTACATGCATGGCTCCAAGCTCTGCACAACGGTGCAGGGTAGGGATGGCCTTTTCAGGGTTAAGTAAACCGAGCGGATCAAACGCGGCTTTCAGGGCATGGAACTGAGCCAGTTCCAGCGTGCTAAATTGCACACACATCTGGTTTAGCTTTTCCATACCAACGCCATGTTCACCAGTAATCGTACCGCCGACTGCGACACAAAGTTCCAAAATTTTACCGCCAAATTCTTCGGCTCGTTCCAGTTCACCTGCTTTATTGGCATCATATAAAATGAGAGGGTGTAAATTACCATCGCCAGCATGAAATACATTGGCTACTGGGAGCTGATAGGCATTAGACATTTCGGCCATTTTTTGTAAAACCAGTGCTAAACTTTTGCGCGGAATAGTGCCATCCATACAATAATAATCGGGTGAAATGCGCCCTACGGCAGGAAAGGCATTTTTACGGCCTTTCCAGAAATTAATACGTTCCTGTGCATCCTGTGCAAGGCGTACTTCGTTTGCTCCGTTGGCGGTTAAAATATCTTGTACGACTTTTATCTCAGTAGCCACTTCCTGTGCAGAGCCATCCAGTTCACAGAGTAATATTGCCGCAGCTTCGCGTGGATAGCCTGCATGAACAAAATCTTCAGCAGCTTGAATTGCCAATTTATCCATCATTTCCAAGCCTGCAGGTGTCACACCTGCTGCAATAATAGCCGCAACAGCAGTGCCCGCATCAATGATGTCATCAAAGGCAGCGAGTAAGGTGTGTACACACTCTGGTTTGGTGAGCAGTTTAACAGTGATTTCGACAATAATACCCAGCAAGCCTTCTGAGCCTGTCATTAAGGCAAGTAAATCATAGCCTGGACTATCTAAACCGCTGCCGCCAAGTGTGAGCAGTTCTCCTTCAATCGTGACCACTTTAAGTTGTTGAATATTATGGACGGTTAAACCATATTTTAAACAATGTACCCCGCCTGAGTTTTCAGCAACGTTACCGCCAATAGTGCAGGCAATTTGCGAAGATGGATCGGGTGCATAATATAAGCCTAAATGTGCAACTGCTTGGGAGATGGCCAGGTTAGTTACTCCAGGCTGTACGCAGGCGGTACGTAATTCTGGATCGATGGCAATAATCTGCTTGAGTTTGGTCAAACTGAGTAATAGTCCTTGCTGATGTGGCAATGCGCCACCTGATAAACCAGTGCCTGCACCTCTAGCAACGATGGGAACCTTATTGGCATGACATAAGCGTACTATGCTTTGCACTTGGGTAACGGTTGCGGGTATCACCACGACTAAGGGGAGTTGTCTATAGACAGATAAGCCATCACATTCATAAGGCCTTAAGTCTTCAGCTTGATGCAATACTGATTCTTTAGGCAAGATGCGCAATAGTTGCTTGAGTAATTGAGACAGGTCTATGTTGGTGGCACTATCTGAAGGTGTTTGACTCATAGTCATCAGCTTAAGTTGTCGCCTTAAAATATAAAACTTTTAAGCCTTTACCTTCTGTATCCACATAAACCGCAGGTGGTTTAATTTCAGCTATAAAAGTATAGTGAGGTGCCAACTCAGCCATATGCGTATGTAAAAACTCTGGGCCTAGATCAGGTGCATTGAGACAGAGTAATAGTTCTGCGTCAGGAGCCATAAATTGATCAAGCCGGCGTAGGATTTTGGGGTAGTCTTGTACAATATTGACACTGCCTTTTTGCAAAGTAGGCGGGTCGCAAATTAACAAGTCAAAAGGGCCTCGTTTTTTTAGACGGCTAAAAGACTTAAAAATATTGAGTTTTTCAAAACGCACTTGTGCCAGTAGTTGCTGATTTAAACGATGGTTTTCCCGACCAACGGTTAAAGCAGGGCTACTCATATCCACATTTAATACGGATTGTGCTTGGCCTGCCATGGCAGCGACTGAAAAACCGCAAGTATAAGAAAATAAGTTAAGGACACGTTTATGTTTGCTATGTTGCTGCACCCATTGGCGACCATTCTGCATGTCCAGAAATAAGCCGGTATTACGTGCTTGCCCTAAACTAATAAGGAACTGTAAGTCATTTTCCAAAATAGTCAGCTGTTGAATGGGGTCACCCCAAATAATATCGATTGGACCAGCTAATTGATAACGATGTTGTAGTTGTATACTGCTACATTCTGGTAATTGCTGTTGTAGATAGTCTGCTAAATCGGTAATTTCATCGTTAGTTACTGGTGCAAATAAGGTGATTAATATAACGGGAGGTAGCCAGTCGATAGTAATATGGTGCAAATCTTGATAAGCATGTCCACGCCCATGAAATAGGCGTTGTGCTTGTTTACGCTCGCTAGGTGAGGCAGGTATTTGTAGGTGTAGAGGTAGTTGTGCTAAAGCAGACACGAGTAGATTATTTTTATTATTTGGTTTGGTAGCAGTATAGCTTAAATAGGTCGCTTACCAGCATAATATTCCTTGATTTTGCATGCATGCATTCTGCTGTAGGCTAGTAAATTTAGTAGTAAATAGTTAGCTAGTATGTAAGTTTCTGCTTATATTTCAGTTATTAATTGTGTCAAAGTGCTAACTATGCCACCGTGGTTTTTTCTGTTACTATGCGTTTATGAGATATTAATTTGTGGTGAAGTATATGTCAGAATGTTCTTTTTGTGGTGTGTTTGAAGAGCAGCATTATCCGCTATGTCATTCCTGTGGTGCGTTACGCTATCCAGTTGCAAAAATTAGTACACCAGATGTGAGCAGTCGACAGCAAAAATTAAAGCTATCTGCTTCGGTTGCTGCCGCTATTGTAACGCCTGGCGCATTCGTCGTTTTGGCGGTAATGGGCGTTAACCGCCTTAATACTCAAAGAAAAAAACGTAAGCCATAACTTAGCTTCTGTAAGGTTAAGTAGGGCTGCAGCGAGACTTATCACTTTTTATAATACGATAGGAAATAGCAATGCCCTTATTCCTGTTTTACCTCCTCTATGCCTGAACTTAAGCAAACTCCCTTATACGATTACCATGTAGCACTAAAGGCTAAAATGGTAGCTTTCGCTGGCTATCAAATGCCGGTGCAATATTCCCTCGGTATTATCAAAGAACATTTGCATTGTCGCTCCCAAGCCGGTTTTTTCGATATTTCACATATGGGACAATTTTTACTGAGTGGTGCTGACAGTATCAACCAGCTTGATAAACTAGTGCCCACAAATTTACAAAATTTAGCAGTAGGACAACAACGTTATACGGTATTAACCAATGCTCAGGGCGGTATTATTGATGATATTATCATTACCCGGCATGCAGAGAGTGCATTAATTATTGTTAATGCAGCTTGCAAAGAGCAGGACTTTGCTTATTTACAAACTCACTTTGGCTCTCAAATTCAAGTCTTGGCAGAAAATGCTTTATTTGCATTGCAAGGTCCCGCTGCTAAAGAAGTGATGCAACAGTTGTGCGCAAGTGCTTGTCAGTTATCATTTATGCAAGCTATTGAGACTGATATAAAAGGCATGGCTTGTACCATTAGTCGTAGTGGTTACTGTGGTGAAGATGGGTTTGAGATCTCGCTGGCAGATGCAAATGCGCAACAACTCGCGGAATTACTGTTGTCTTTTCCGCAAGTGCAGCCGATTGGTTTAGGTGCTCGCGATACCTTACGCTTGGAAGCAGGACTGAGTTTGTATGGGCATGAGTTGAGTGTCGATATTAACCCAGTCGAAGCGGGTTTACGTTGGTTAATCGCAAAAAATAAACAGGGTTATCCTGGGGCTGTGCAAATTCAACAGCAACTACAAGATGGCTCAACACGCAAGCGAGTTGGTTTGCTAGTGAGTGGAAAAATACCCGTACGTGCACAAACTAAAGTTTATACTGCCGACGATGAGTTGGTTGGGGTCATTACCAGTGGTAGTTTTGCACCTACGTTGGGACAGTCGATTGCATTAGCACTTATCAAGCAGTCATGTACTGATAAAGTCTTGTACGCGAGTATTCGTAATAAAAAAATTGCTTTGCAGCTAACTACTTTACCGTTTGTCGCACATAGATATTATCGTGGATAAGTAATACCAATCCCAGTAAATAATTACCTTAATACCGTCATTCCCGAGGTCTTTTTATCGGGAATCATTCGCGTAGTAGATTCCTGCTAAAGCTTGTGCCCAGCTTGACTGGGTAGCATGCAGGAATGAACGACATTTTTGAAGTTAGGGTATCAATATATTGGAATTGGTATAATTATGCTTGGCTACTTAATAGCTAATACAAATGAGCAACTAACCGTTTGCATTCAAGTTTTCAAGTTGCTCAATTAATAAAGGAAACTCCTGCAAAGAGCACTTAATGGCTGCAATATCAAAGCAGTCTATATTGCTTAATAGCTGTTCTGCATAGTTAGGCAATAATGGCATAGGGTGTTGTTGGGCAATCTCTTGAATACTATTAGCAAATTCTTGGATTTCTGCAATATTATTGCGTTTAGAAATACTATTACAATGTGTATTTAGCGCTGTTAGCTGGCTTAGAACCTGGGGGAGCAGTGCTTTTTCTGTGTGACTAAGCTGTGCCTCAGTGAGTGACTGCTCGGTTAAACTTGTTTCTGTAAAAGGCAGGAATTTAGATAATTCTGCATTTAAATCAGCTTTCAGCACGGGTTTACGTAAATAACCATCAAAATTACTACTTCTTATCCGCTCAAATTCATCCTGCATGACGGAGGCGGTTAACGCGATAATGGGAGTGTTGGTGAATTGCTTGATTTGTTCGGCAGCCTGATAGCCGTTTAAAACGGGCATACGGATATCCATTAAAATCAGCTCAAATTGCTGTTGTTTAGCCAGATTAATAGCCTCTTGGCCATTAGTGGCTTGTGTAGTTTTTAATTGCGTGTCAGCAAAATTGGCTAATAGTAATTCACGATTATCCGCCACGTCGTCAACAATTAATATTTTTGATGGCAGAAATGAGATTGCTTGACTGGGTTCGGTATTATGTTCTTTAACGATGGTTAATGATGCAATATCGACTTGGGTTAATTTGATAGTAAAGGTTGCACCATGTCCTAATTGACTATTAAGCAATAGTTCGCCGCCCATCATTTCTACCAGTCGTTTACTGATGGATAAGCCTAAACCAGTACCACCGTATTTCCTAATGTCTTGACCACTGGATTGCTCGAAATCTTGAAAAATAAGCTGTTGTTGATCGGCAGAAATACCAATACCGCTATCTTGTATTGCAATGAGTAAATCTAGTTTACTATGTAATTCATCTTCATTAGCCGTGCGTGCTGTAATACGAATAAATCCATGATCGGTAAATTTTACGGCATTACCGATTAAGTTAAACAGTACTTGCCTGAGTCGAGTTGCATCAAGTTGCAGGTTGTGTGGAATTATAGGATCAATATCTAAAATAAAATCAATATCTTTAGCCCGCATTTTCATCATGAAAATATTACCCAGTTCGGTAAATAAGTCATGTGGGTTACATGCTGTCTTTATGATTTGTAATTTACCCGCTTCGATTTTTGATAAGTCTAGAATATCATTAATTAAAACCAGTAAATTATTACCCGCCGATTGAATAGTTTTGACAAAGGATTTGAGCTTAGGGTCTTGAATCTGCTCATCTAAAAGTTCTGTAAATCCAATAATAGCATTCATTGGTGTGCGAATTTCATGGCTCATATTGGACAGAAATTCGCTTTTAGCTCGCGTGGCTGCTTCCGCTGTTTCTTTGGCATCATTTAAGGCTTGTTCTGCTTGTTTTTGCAGGGTAATATCTTGATAAACACCATACATATATTGAGCTTTATTATTTGCATCACGAGTAACTTTGCCTGCTGCGTGTAGCCAAATAGTTTTACCATCAATAGGGCGTTTATAGGCGTATATGGCGTCATAATTGGAGTGCTTGCTGTCAATCGTACTTTGGTAAAGCATCGCTGTTTTTTTAGCCGTATCTAAATTAGCGTCTTGTAGACGGGAAAACCATTCATTTTGGCGATGATATCGGCCTGCTTTTTTTATGGGTTCGCCTAATAACTTTGCAGCTCGTTCTGATTGATAATAATAGTCTGGATCACTGTAATCAATATGCCAATAGCCACACTTTGTTAATTCGAGAGCTATATCGCTATAGAAATTGTTTTGTTTTACGGCCTCTTCCATGGCAAGGCGGTCGGTCAAATCTACTGCAATTGTTAGCAATGCATTTTGCTTATTATAAGTAATGGGCATAATTGAGAGCATCATCGAACGAATTCTGCCATCAAGGTGTTTAAATGGAATAATTAGCTTTTCTACTTTGCCATACTTGGTAAGTTCGTCAATAACTTGTTTACGATCACTAGCATCGTTATAAAAATCAGTAATATTATATTGACTCAGTGCTGTATTGCTTAATTGATAATCTCGTAAAGCTTGCGGATTGGCTAATAAAAATTTGCCTGATGATGTTGTCACTATTATTTGTAATGGTACTTGATCTATCAGGGTTTGAGTTTGTGCTTCGGCCTCTTTTCTGCGTTGAATTTCTTGTGCTAATTTTCTGTTCCAGTAAATGATGATACTGATAATAATGATTGAAATGGCAGCTAATAGGCCGAGCAAAGCATAGTCAATTTTAGCGACAAATTTTTGTTTGCCCCAAGTATTAAGAATTTGTTGTTTTTCTGCTTTGCTGATTGCGTTAAGGGCGCGATTAAATAATGGAACCAATGGCGCAAACTCTTTACGCATCCCAAAAGCTAATTTAGTGGTAAATTGTGTTTTGCCGACGATACGAATATTATTAATACCTAATTCAGAAATATGATAGCTGGATTGTGCTAAAGTTGCTAAAAGCGTATCTATCTTTCCCGTAGAGACAGCGGTTAATCCTTCTTGAATACTATTGACTACAATAAAATTAATGTCTGGGTATTGAGTAATGATTTTAGGCACGTAACCATACTCCTTAATCACGGCAATCTTTTTCTGTTTTATTTGCGTAATATTTTCAACATAGTCGGTATCCTTATTCATAACAATAACAACAGGACTAGAAATATAGGGAGTAGTAAAGCTTAAATGTGATTTTAAATCTGAATCACTGGTTTCCGATAGGATGTCAATTGTACCCTGCTTGACCTTATTGATGGACTCTACCCAAGTCTTAGTTGGGATGATTTTTATCTTGATACCCAGTTTTTGCTCAATGAGCTGTAAATGTTCAGCAACGATACCAATATAGTGTCCCTGTTTATCAAATGCTTCATAAGGAAGCCAGTTAGGATCGCCAGTAAATCGAATTATGGGGTGTTTAGTTAACCATTGTTGTTCAGCTATGGTCAGCTTTAGGGTTTGTTGCTCTTTGGGTGCGGCACCTAGCCATTTATTATAAATAGTTTGTTTTTCTTCTGCTGAAATGGCATTTAACCCTTTTTGAATGATTTGTGCTAATTCAGGGGCATTTTGACGGGTGATAATGTGCAGAATATTATTACTATGCTCACGTGAAGATTTGAAAGGAACGATAGAGTTAATGCCTGCTTTTTTTAGCGCATAGCTGAGAGCAATATAAGTATCATAAAGTAGGTCCGCACGATTTTCTAATACCGCATCAATAGCATCACTAAAGGTATTAACGGTAATGATTTTAATTTTAGGGTAATATTTTTTGAGTTGTTCACCATGTGCATAATCTTTGGGTATGGCAACGCGTTTACCATTTAGATCATCTAGTGTTTTAACTTTAAGGTCGTCACGAATAAAAAAATAATCCAAGACTTCAAAGTAGGGTGTTGAGTAGTTTACATATTGACTGCGTGCTTCGGTAAAGTATGCTGCACCCAGTAAATCAATTTTTTGGTCACGTATTTTTTGTAAATTATGGCTCCATTGGGCAATAGTGACTGTAAATTGCAGGCCTGTCTTTGCTGCAATTAACTTTAAGTAATCATTGGCAATACCGTTATAGTTACCATCTCTATCGACGAAATCAAAAGGAGCCCAATCGAGCCCGCCGCCTACTTTAATAATAGGGTGTTTTGTTAACCATGCTTGTTCTGCCGTTGTGAGGCTAACTTTTGTAGTTGCATGTGCAGGGATATAAAGAAGTGTGATGAGTAGAGCTACAAACTTAAAAAGTATCATATGCTTTAAAAAGCTGATATTGCCGATAGATGCCGTATGTTCTATATTTATAAGGCAGAATCTTTTTGAGCGATTAATTTAAATTCATCAATATGTTTAAGCATTATATCAACCAATTCAGGATCAAATTGCGTACCACGATGTTCTTGAATATAGCTAATAGCCTCTTCAACTTTCCATGCCGGTTTATAGCATCTGGTATGAGTTAAAGCATCAAAAACATCGGCTAAGGCAACAATACGCCCATAAATATGAATATCTGCACCTTTTAGTTGGCGTGGATAGCCAGTGCCATTCCATTTCTCATGATGTTCGTGTGCAATAACTGCAGCAGCCTTAAATAATTTACGCTCTGAACAGCATAATAAGTTGTAGGCATTAGTGGTATGCGCTTGCATGACTTGAAACTCTGCTTCGGTATAGCGGCCAGGTTTATGCAGAACTTCATGAGGAATGGTGATTTTACCAATATCGTGCATGGGGGAGGCATACAAGAGAATATCTGCATCTTCTTCACTCAGGCTAGGGTGAAAGTAGGCTAATAATGATGAAAATTCGGCGATACGCCGGATATGTTTACCAGTCTCATCTGAAGTCGCCTCCATGAGTTCAGTCAGCATATAAATAAGTTCTTTTTGATTATTTTCCAGTTCGGTTAATAATCTTTTATGCTCATACCTGACTTTTGTAGCCAAGACAATATTATGTTGTTGCAATAATTGCTTGGCATGAAATAACTGAATATGACTTTTAACGCGGGCGAGTAATTCATCAGCATGAAAGGGCTTAGTAATGTAGTCTACTGCACCTAATGAAAATGCTTTACTGATTGCATCAACATCTACTTTTGCCGTTAAAAAGATAATGGGAATATCTTGAATTTGTGGGTTGGCCTTAATGCGGCGGCATACTTCAAAACCATCCAAGCCAGGCATCATGACATCAAGAAGGATTAAATCAAAGCGCTCCTTGTCTTCCTCTAGCAGCACTAAGGCTTCTTTCCCTTGGGTGGCAAAAGAAAAGTCATAATGCTCTTCTTTTAGAATATTCATGGCAACTTGAATATTATCAACAATATCATCAACAATTAGGATTCGGGTAGTTTCGCGCATGTTTTTTAACTTTATTGCTTAGTTATCTATTAATCATAGGAGGCAATGACTATTTTGTCTATGGCCTAAGTCATTGCATCTGTGAATCCATTCATATCTATGTAGCAGCATATCTCAACCAAAATGCTTTAATGCAAGCTCGCTCGCTGCAGGGTAGTTCATTTTTCCTGTTGCTAAAACGGGCAATTTTTCAACGTTAATAAATTTCTTTGGTAGGCTCAGGCTTGCTACACCTTTTGCTTGCTTAATAATTTCTCTGCTGGTTACGCTGGCGAGAGTAGTGATTAAGATTAGCTGTTCGCCTTTTTTCTCATCAGGGATGCTGACAATAACATGTTGGCTATCAGGCCAAATATCATTAATGATTTGCTCACTAGCAGTTAAGGAAATCATTTCTCCGCTAATTTTGGCAAAGCGTTTACTACGTCCACGAATGGAGACATATTGCTCGGAATCTACATGGACTATATCGCCAGTATCATACCAACCTTCGCCATAAATAGAGTGTGGCGGAACCAGTTTCCCTGGGTTATCAGCGAGTAGATATCCCGACATGATATTGGGGCCATAAAGGTGTAATTTACCTGCACCTTCAATACCTGGAACAGCTTCTATTTTATATTGCATATCGGGTATTAAGCGGCCGACTGTGCCTGCTTTGTAAAACATGGGGGTATTGATAGCGGCTACCGGGCTAGTTTCTGTGGCACCATAGCCTTCTAAGATGCGAATGCCAAATTTTTCTATCCATTGTGTACGGGTGTTGTCTTGCAGTTTTTCAGCACCTGCTACGATATAACGAATATTATAAAAGTCATAAGGATGTGCTTTTTTGCCGTATGCCGCCAAAAAGGTATTGGTACCAAAAATAATGGTGGCACTGGTTTCATAGGCCATCTCAGGAATGATGCTGTAGTGCAGAGGAGATGGGTAGAAGAAAGTCGTCATACCATTCATGATCGGCAACATGGTACCAACGGTAAAGCCAAAGGAATGAAACATGGGTAAGAAATTAAGTACGGTATCTTGGGCATTAAAATTAATACGTTCGGCAACTTGTTTATGGTTTGCCAAGATATTACTATGCGATAACACCACGCCTTTTGGCGCACCTTCTGAGCCAGAGGTAAACAGAACTACTGCCGCTGAATCTGGGTTAGCTTGAGTTTTTGGGTACCAGAATGCAGCTGTTTTGGACTGAAATAATGCGGTTAACTTATCAAAAATACTAATATGTTCAGCTAGGTCTTCTAAGTAAACCAAATTGATACTTTTTGCTAGTTGTTCAGCATCTTCGGTAAATTTCCCCAGATTAATAAATCGACGTGAAGTTAATACGGTCTTTACTTCGGCAGTATGGCAGGCTGATACCATGCCGCTTGCACCTGTGGTGTAATTTAACATCGCAGGTACTCGTTCATGTAGTTGTAAGCCTAAGACAACATTTAGAGTTTTGGTACTATTGGGTAAAAATACACCTACTTTTTCACCTTTAGCTGTGATTTTAGTGAGAGCATTACCAATGGCAATAGAGCGGGTGATAAGAGTGCTATATGAAAGAGGTATGCGGTCTAGATCTTCGGCCACTGTGTGCTTGCTGCCATGGATGGCTTGAGCATCAAGTAAGGCTGAAAATAAAGTTTTCCGGTAATAACTGGTGCTAAACATCATGTCGATCATAAGATCGGTTAAAATTAGACCGCTAGCATGACGGCGTGCTTTGCCACGCAATTGATCATCAACTGTTATAGATGTGTGTGGCAGGATTGTAATCGTTATTTTCGGGAAGAAACGTAAGCGTATGACATTATGTAAACGTGAGAAATGCGTATACTGCGCTCCTTCGATACGAATAGGTAGAATATTAGCACCTGATTTATCTGCAACCATGCCGGTACCATCATAAATTTTCATTAATGAGCCAGTTACAGTAATGCGGCCTTCAGGGAAAATAACGGTCTTGCTAGGGGATTGTAGGTGGTGGATTAAATTTTTTAAGGAAATCGGGTGGGTTGGATCCATGCGAAAAACATGTGATAAACCAAGAAATGGCTTTAACCACCAGCGCTCTGCTATTTGGCTATTAATAGCAAAAGTGATTTTATCAGGTAAAAAAACGCCCAGTAACAAAGGGTCTAAAAAAGAACTATGGTTAGCAACAATCAGCACGCGCTCACCTGCATTGTGATAATTTTCTAGGCCTTTTACTTCTACTCTATAAATGAGTGTGAGTAACCAGTGTAAGCTTTTTTTTAACATGATTTGTCTCGGTTGTTATGTTTTGTTATAAAAGGCGGAAGAATTAAAAATAGTGCTAATTGTTTTATAATCTTAGATTGCAGGGCTGTCATTGCAAGGCTATTGTAAAGGTGTGTTTGCTATAGAAATAAACTATTGATTGAATTAAGCTTCTTGTTTTGAGCAATTAGGTTTAATTGGTAGGTAATAATGTATTACATAGAGGCGTTATTTAAAAAGATCTCCAATAAACTATTCGTATGAGTTGGTGTTCCATTGTTGTCCTTGGGTACTTGCAGTACTCTATTGATCCAATCTTCATGCACAAAGCCTTGCAGTAAATCAATAACGACTTAGGGTTCTGAAAAAAGCAGTTTGTAAGAATGATCATGACCTTGGTGCATGCTTGTATTGAGTTAATATTTAGAATTATTTCGTATGCATTTCTAAAGGTGATTTACTTGTCTTTTTAGCAGCATAACTAATGCAAATATAGATAAAAAATTGTATGCCAAAAATTAAGTTGGCCATTAGCAAATGAATAGGTTGAGCTATAGGCGGCATACCCAAGCGGTCTAAAGAAACACCAGCAAGAATTGCAGTTACAATTAAGCCCATCAATGCATAAGCAAGGCGTAATAATAAATTATCCTTTTCTACAGATTGATAGATTGTCCATGCTAACCATAAATTGGTAAATAAAATAATGGCTGAAAAGGAACGATGTACATAAAAAATAATGGGGAAGCTATCGCGCCAATATTCTCTGTCTATATACTTATGTTCGTTTGCAATTAAATCTACTGCTTCTCTGACTTGAGTGCCCATGGTAACTTGAATTAAAGTTAGGCTCATTGCGACTATTAAAATAGTTTTGAATTTGGCCGGCAGGTTGCTGATATTTATTTGTTGTAACGAGCCACTTTGCGAGCGCGCAATGGCATAAATTAATAATGCCACGATAAATAAAGCGAGCAACATATGCGCGGTGATCATGAGTGGGAATAGGTGTGATTTGACCACCATGGCACCTAGCCAGCCTTGAAATCCTACCAGCAGAAATACGGCCAGAGATAAGTAAAAAACGGCTTTATCTGTTTTTAGATAAGCACGGGAAGACCACAGCGTTAGAAAAATCAAAATACCGATGGTTACTCCAGTCAAACGGTTAAGGTATTCTGTCCAAGTTTTCACTACATTAAAATCAGTATTCGAGTAGCCTACGGCATAAATTTCATGATAATTTTCAGGTAGTTCAGCTTCGCTGGTTGGCGGGATAAGTTGTCCAAAGCAAGTAGGCCAATCAGGACAGCCCATGCCTGCACCCGATGCGCGGACAATACCACCCACTAAAATGACAAAATAAACAGCAAAAATTGTGAGCGTTCCTAAACGTCGAAAACGTTGTGCGGTTTCTATATTCATTAGAATGCCATCATAGATTGAGCAAGTTCAACTTCATCAGAAACACCTTCAATTTCCATTACATTATCATCAGGTGCTAATCCGAGGTGATCAAATGCTTTAACAATAGACCAATCTACACGACAAGCAGGGTGATCTGTACCTGCAATACTTTGTAAAAATGCAACTTGTACTACATCTACATAATCAGCATTGGAGCCAGTATCGCGTTGGAAATTAATATATTCGGAAGCAACCAGTTTTAATTCTTCAGGAAATGCCCAGGTATCCATAATGATTTTGCCGATCGCAGGATGTGCTTTTTCCAATAATTTATTGAGGCGTGCAGGACTATCTCTGAATTCAGGGATATTTTCAACCAGCATTAAAATAGGTAGTTTTCCTATCTGATGGATGAGTCCCGCAAGCATGGCTTCATCTGGATCCAAGCCAGGAGAGAAGGTTGCAAGTGCACGGCTAATGGCTGACACATTAATACTTTCTTCCCAGTTTTTTCTGAAGTGGTCCTCCAATAATTTAGAGGTAGGGGTGAACATCTGTTGCATGACTAAGCTGGTGATTAGGGTTCTAATCGTATTATTGCCTAATCTGGAAACTGCCATTTGAATGTTTTTTACTTCACTTGTCCCCTTATATAAGGGGCTATTAGCAACTTGTATTAGGCGTGCAGATAAGGCCGCATCCGTGACAATCATCTCTGCCAACTCATGTGCAGATGCCTCGCCTTTTGATACTGCATCTCGCACTTTTAATGCGATATCAGGTAATGTTGGTAATATTAACCGGTTGGCATCTAATTCTTCCTGAACATGAACCAGAAAATCTTTAACACTTTTAAATTGCATAGTACTTTTAGTATGAATTAAATAAAATATTAATGTTTTATATTAGCGTAATTTTATCTTTATTTTGATTATTAAGCTGTAGATTTTTTTCAGCGCAAGTCGCATCTTTTAATACCACTAATAGCTGGGTAGATTTGTTTTGCTGTGCTGTAAGGATGACTTCTCCCCAGTTGACTTCATCATTAGCACTATCAATAATTGCAGTCCCTGGAGTAATTTCATTGTCGGTTTGGCTTGATGCTTGGTACATTGCTCGTTTGTTTTGGCCCAAGTAATGCGTGCGTGCAACAATCTCCTGACCTGTATAGCAACCTTTTTCAAAGCTAATGGCATCGAGTTTATCAAGATTCAGCATTTGTGGTACAAATTTCTCAGTGGTTTCTTTGTATAGCCAAGGAATGCCTGCCTGAATATCAAGGTTAAGCCAAGAATTTTCACTACTAGCTAGCATATTATTGGTCAGCGCATCCATCCAAAAAGATTGAGCAATTTCAGGGGAAGCAATAAATAAGTAGCTATGCTCTTGTTGTGGGTAATGGTGTAAGTTACTGAGTGTTGTTTGTGTCGGATTATGCACGCCAATAATACATAAAGCATCACTTTGATCCGTTAGTTGCACATCGGCACGTAAAATATACATTTGTAGTTTTTTTTTAACGATTTCAAGTAAGTCGACAGTGAGAATTAATTGAAATTCATTTGCTTGTTTAATGATAATAAAGGTGCTGATGGTGCGACCTTTAGCATTACAGAGAGCGCCTAAATTTGGACTGGCATCATTAAGTTCTTTAATATTGCAGGTTGTTTGTCCTTGCAAAAAATTGGCAGCATCTTGCCCAGAGACTGCCAGTATGGCAAGATGTGATAAAGGTGCAATAAAGGGGGGGTTGATAGCTGGTAATGAAGGGGATAAATCTTGGGTATTGAGAAAGGCAGTCCAGTCGGTGTTCATGATGTTATTTTTTTGTAGCATTTTAAATTTAAGAGGAAATAATGGATATTATTTTACTTTTTATTGGTTATTCTGGCTGATAATTAGTGCTCATTTATCAAAGAATCAATGTATATAGTCTTGCTATGGCTGAGAATTTTTATAAAAACTCAGCCCTCAGCATATTTATTTTATACGACTTTGTTTTTGCAGCGAAAGCAGGCGCTTAGAGCTAATCCAATGGCAACGGTAGTGACGAAGGCAGTTAGAAAATAAAATCCACTTAAGTATGCTTTGGCTAGGCCAGCTCCCATCAATAATAAGGCAAACAGGGTAATAACCCTTGGTAGCCAAATACTCTTATAGAATAGTGATAATAAGAGTTTGCTGCTTATTAAGGTGAGTAATAGAATGATCAAGAATAGTGAGCTAGCAATAATAATTTGTTTAAAGTACATATCATTTGCTGCTTCCAGTGAGTAGTAGAGCCCATATATTGGATATATATTCAGAGGACTCGGTAGCAATTTATGTTGAGTGACTAAGCTATCCCATAACTGCATGTTACTTATTAGGCGTTCTGCAGAAAGGTTTTCTTTGTTGTTAAACATTTTTGCTGGTGAGGTAAACCTGATATTGTCTATTTTGCTAATATAATCTAAATCGCTTGCTATATCAGCAATGCTGACTTGGACTTTATTTTTTCTAAAAGCAGGCATCTCTTCACCCGACTCTTTAATATCATAAGGGTGCTGAGTTGAGATGATAAGAGCATCATAATGATTGTTGGCGACAGCAGCATCTATGACTGATCTTAACCGATTAGGGTAAGGTCCTCCTGGTAGGTAATCAATATCACCTGCTTGATAAAGTGGGTTAGATCCAGCAGCCGAGAGTAGGGTATAGCCACTATTTTTTAGTGCAGTTAGTGTATTTCTATCTAGGTTATTAAAGGGAGGTACAAAAGCTGTTATTTCTATCCCTAATGCACTTGTAAGTTGCTGACGAGCCAGATTAAGAAGGTGTTGTTGTTCTAATTCGGGTAATCCCGCAAACTCTGATCTGTAGTCTAATATTTCATTATTCTTATGATCAAAACCATGTGTGGCTATCTCGATGGTATCATTTTTATGGTATTGCTTTAATAAATCTAGTTTTTCGCTATTTAGAAAAACAGGTTTATCAAAGTCTGCAGCTATTTCAGGGTGTGGTTCATAGGGGTAGGGGATTACCCCAACGATTAGTCCACCGCCTTTTGAACTGACCATTTCGAAGAGTTCAGATTCCAGAGCTAAGCTACTGTATTTAGAATAATCATCGTAACGAAACACAACTTTCAGTTCCTTATTACTATAATCAGTTAATTGAAATGTAACAGTTAAGAGTACGAGCAACATTATTAACAGTGATGTCAATATTTTCATGTTTTTACACCTTAGGTATATTTTCTACAAGGCGGTTACCTTGTGTATTTTTAGGGTTATCAGTAAGCAGCTATTATTACGTGCTATTGAAATAATGCTGGCAAATCTTTGATCGAATCAATAATTTGTGTGGCTTTAGAGTTAGTTTCATCAATAAGGTGTCCAGATCTGACTAAAATATTTTGCTGGATGCCTGCATTAATGCCTGCTTGAATATCACTTTCTTTATCACCTACTAAAATAGACTTATCTAGGTCTAGCTTAAAGGCTTGCTGTGCTTCTATCAGCATGCCAGGGTTAGGCTTACGACAGGGACAGTCTCCCGTAAAACTGGGGTGGTGCGGGCAATGGTAGACTTGAGAAATCAAAATACCTTTTTGCGTAAATTGCTCAAGCATCCATTGCGTTAAGTTGGCAAAGTCATTTTCTGTATATTTACCTCGTGCAATACCAGCTTGATTAGTAATAATGATGATTAGATAGCCTTGATCTTGAAAATATTGACAAGTATCAAACACGCCCTCAATAAATTCAAAATCTGCAATTTTATAAAGATATTCTTTCTCTATATTAATGACGCCATCACGATCTAAAAATAATGCTTTATTCATAAATGCTGCACTAATTCGGTTTGTGCTCTTTGATAATCTTCAGGTATGCCAATATCAATAAAATAATGATCAAAAATATCTGCATAAATATTTAAGGTGCTAATATTTTCTTGCATAAATTCTTCAAAAGAAAACTGCTGGGCGAGTTTAAAAGGCGCAAAGATATTTTTATTGAGTAGATAGATACCGCCATTAATATTGCCTTTTGCAACAAATTCCTTTTCTTTAAAATCGATGACTTTACTATCAGCATCAATGGCAACACTGCCATAACGATCAAATTCCTGCATTGGCTTTAAGGACAAAGTAAGGTCGGAGTGATGTTTAATATGACTGGCAAATAAACTTTTTAGGTCTACGTTAAAAAAGGTATCACCGTTAATAACAAAGACATGATCTGTTTTTAAACTAGGCCAAGCCTTTAGTATTGCCCCGCCTGTGCCTAAAGGTTCATCTTCAACAACATAATCTAGTGTCATGCCCGCAAATGAATCATTAAAATAATCTTTAATCACTTCATGTTTATAGCCAACAGATAAAATAACTCTAGTAATACCATTTGTTTGTAAATATAACAGGATATGCTCTAGAAATGGCTTACCTTGTACCTCAGCCATGGGTTTTGGCACATCAGATACTACGGATTGGAGGCGAGTGCCAAAGCCTCCGGCAAGAACAATAGCTTCCATTTAGAATCCTTTGCCGAATAAAGACTCTTCAACCACTGAGCAGATGATATGGCCAATTAATATATGGCTTTCTTGAACTCTGGGAGTCGATGCTGAAGGAATCTTAATACAGTAATCACATAAGTCTGCCATCTTGCCGCCCGTATCACCTGTTAAGCCCACGCTGATAATGCCTTTTTCTTTGCATTCTTTTAAGGCTGCAATAATATTCTTGGAATTGCCGCTAGTAGAAATGCCAATAAACATATCGCCAGTATTTCCATTTGCTTGAATTTGGCGGGCAAATAACCTTTCATAACCATAATCATTAGCAATGGAGGTTAGGATGGAGGTGTCGGTAGTTAAAGCTTGTGAGGCCAATCCAGGGCGGTCGAAGTAAAACCGACTCACAAATTCACCTGCAATATGTTGTGCGTCGGCGGCACTGCCACCATTGCCGGCAATAAGGGTTTTATGGCCATTTTTATAAATATCGACTGCTTTTTGCGCAACTTCCATAATTAAAGCGACTAAAGCAGCATCATTGAGTATTTTTTGTTTTACTTGATAGGAGTCGGTAATTTGTTGGGTGATAAATTTCTGCATCATATGATTTTCCAGCCTCGGGTACCGTCTTTAGTGAAATGAATATTAATAACGTATCCTGCTTCTTTATTTAAGGCATTAACGAGTTGTACTTTTTTAACAGGGTCAACGATAAAAAACATAAAACCACCGCCACCAGCACCACTTAGTTTGCCAGAGTAAGCACCATTAGCGATTGCCAAGTCGTAAATGCCATCAATTTGAGAGTTAGTGATAGAGGAAGCCATTTGCTTTTTGGATTCCCATGACTGATTCAATACTTTAGCTAATTCAGGAATATTGCCTTTTAGTACCGCCTCTTTCATGGCTAAAGCATCTTGCTTTGCTTTGTGCATTGCATTTAAAGCTTGGGTATTGCGGGAAACGGTATTTGCTTTTTCCTCTTCAATAATAGATGCCTGGCGTGTGATACCTGTAAAGTATAAAACACTAGAGGCTTCTAGTTCATCAATAATCCAATTTTTTATTCTTAATGGGTTAACAATAACGCGTTTATCATCATAAAACTCCATAAAGTTAAAGCCGCCAAAGGTGGCTGCATATTGGTCTTGAGCACCACCAATAATACCCACATCTTCACGCTCTATATCAAAAGCTAAGCGGGCAATATCATATTCACCAAACGGTAAATTAAGCCATTCAACATACGCTTTGATCATGGCAACAACCAGCGTAGAAGAGGAGCCTAAGCCACTGCCCGCAGGTGCATCTGAATAAGTGGTCATTTTTAATGATAAAGGTTGGTTATCATTAAATTCCTGCACTATTTTATTATAGACACCCTTATGTAAGTCTAGATTTCCATCAATTTCTAGTTTTGTTTGTGCTGTACAATTAAAGCTTTCACCTCGATCAGCTGTCGCAAAATGGATGCTATTATCTGTGGTGACTTCCAGTGTGCAATAGGCATACATATCAATCGTTGCATTTAAAACATAGCCACCATATTGGTCACAATATGGGCTGAGGTCGGTACCGCCTCCAGCCAAGCCAAGGCGTAAGGGTGCTTTAGTTCGAATAATCATATCTAGTGTTATTCCATTGGTTTTAAGATAAGTTGTAAAATTTTATGGCTAAACTAACTTCAGTAAAAAATTAATACCTGAATACTTGGCGAATCGGTCAAATTGCAGCAATAATTTAACCCTAGCTAACATAATTTTACTGCGTAGTCGTTTAGAGCTAACTATAAATTCTGAAGCAATTCCACGTTGATGGTCTTTCATTATTTTGGCTAACTGTTCTGCGGAAATAAAGCGCACATCGGGTAAGCCAGAGCTGATTAATTGCAGTAGCTTATCCAGTTCTTGTAGTGACATTCTATTGTCTGCTGCACTATTAATAAAATTAAAGCGGTGCATTTCTAATAATGCAGGGCGACCACACTGTATTTTAGCAGAAATGCGTTGTAATACTGTGTCGGCTTTATGCCCTATACTGGGTTCAAAATAATCATTTCTAACCAGAAATAATAAGCCCTCACTTTCCTGACCGTTCAAAAAAAACCTACCATTAGGTTTAGGCTGGCGGATATGATCACGGCCAATACATTGCCTGCCAGGGGTAATCATTGTTTCTATGCCTCGTGCTGCATAAGCTTGTTCAACAACATCAGTCCAAACAAAAGTAGGGGGAACCACTGTCTTTGGTGCCTGCCCAAAAATCTTTGCATAGAGGGAAAGCTCCTCATCAATGGCAGCGTCAATATCTTCTTTACTATGCTCTGTAGAAGGGATATTGCTGCTATCTACCCAGCGGCTTTGTAATTCAGAAGGTAAGTCCTCAGTTTGCAAGTTCTTATTATTAAAAAGCCATTGCTGTACTTGTGCATTATCATGCGCGCTTTGCATCAGGGCTGCAGGCCAGAAATGTTCCATTCCATGTAAGTGCACCGATAAAGTACCTTGGTCTACACCTTTTTGTATGACCTCTAGAAGTTTAAAGTATCTGGGATCTTCTAGGGTTCGTTTGTGGTAAGTTTGGCCAGTACTGGCTTTAATTTTATCGACATCAGGTTCGGCTAAGATAATACCCAATGTCATCACTGGGTGTTGACCTGTACTGTCACTATATTGGCTTAATAGTTCATGAATTTGTATGAGTGCTGCCTGTTGAGTTAATGGGCCTGTTCCCCAATCATCACTTTCAAAAATGACCACAGGGTACTTCAACATGGGCTCCTGTAGCAGTTTTTTTATGTCGCCAGTATAACGAAGAAATAAGGTAAGCAACCAAAATAGAAGCCATAGTGCTATGATTGGTATGGCATTTAAGATTATTTCGGTAGTCATTTGCTTAGTCTCCTAAAAGTAGTATTTTTACCAGGGTATCGTTGGAAAGCGCTGAGTATACCCCTGCATATAATTAACGAAATGTTTTGTAGGTGTGGTTTTTTTTGCCGCAATATGCAGATAAATCTGCACCTACGAGAATGCATGCAACATTACTTTATTCTCAGTCCTTAATAGGTCTTTTGACTTCCGTTGCTTATTGTTTTTTTACAAGGTGTTCACGTATTTGCTTAATACGACGGATATGAGTAAAGTTATTAAGCACGCGCGCTCGTGCTTTATCACCCATTTCTTGTGCTTTTTCAGGATTGCGTAATAGAAAAGAGATTCCTTTAACAATTTCTGGAATACTTTCACCTTCAACTCGCAAACCAGTTTCCCCATCAACAACAGCAGACCCAGTGCCGCCAGCAAGGCCAGAAATAGCAGGTTTGCCGCTAGATGCAGCTTCTAGAAAGACTAAGCCAAATCCTTCATTATCACCATTAATATCTCGATTAGGCATGGCAAATAAATCACAACTATTATACCAACGAGGTAAATCCTCATAACTCACATGCCCAAGGAAATGCACGCGGTCAGCGACATTGAGTTCTTGGGCTAGTTGTTGTAATGCTTCTTGTTCTTCGCCTGTACCTATTAACGCATAAGCAACATCCAAGCCTTGCTCAATCAATAGAGGAAGAGCGCGAATGGTATTATCAAACCCTTTTCTTTGCATTAAACGTCCAACTGATAAGATCAGCTTCTTATCGTTACTGATACCAAAGGAGTCTCTTATGCTATGCTTATCTATCGCAGGAAAAAACCTTGCTTCATCGACAGTCGGCAGGGTAATAACGATGCGTTCAGCAGCGACACCAATTAAATTAATCAATGTATCACGGGTATCCTCACTATTGGCAAGTATCCAGTTCGCATGTTGTAAGGTAAAGCACATAGCTTGAAACTTTTTACCACGCCCCCAGCCTGTTAACTCTTCACCGTGAGCATAAATAAGCACATTACGCCTAGTTAATTTGCCAATGAATAGGGCAATGAAGCCTTCAGGTAAAGCGCGTCCTGCAAAAATAGCTGTAACACGTTTACTGAGAGTTAACCATAATGATTTTTGAAATAAGTTCAGGTACATGAGTAATGATTCAGGCCTTACCCAAGCACATCGTTTAAGTGATAGTCGGTAGACACTATTCGGGTGCTCAAGATCAAACTCTTTGGCACCAGGAACATCAGCAGTGACAATATGTACATCTTTGCCTCCAAGTCTACGAAAATCATCGTCAAAAGAAACGGCTGTTCCACCTTTTGTAGGTAAGAATAGCTCAGTAATCATTAATAAAGGTTGTGTCATGATATTAAAAACAATTTTATTTATGTCCAGGTAAAGTGCATAAAGTAGAGGTTATTAACGACTTGCTAAGTCAGTACTTTTAGTAAAGCACCATACTTTGTCAGTGCCAATAGATTGATCATGCTATAAAGGCAAATAAAGTATAACCTAAAACTAACAATTTCATATTTGAAAAGTAAAAATCTCCCTGATTACCCATAACCCTCAGCTATATTCAAGAACACTCGTCATTCCTGCATGCTTTTAGTAGGAATCTATAGGTCTAAGCAATAGATTCCCGATAAAAAGACTTCGGGAATGACGAGGTTGGTTTTTTATAAGATTTTGATATTAATATTTTTTTTCAAAATGGCTGAGCCTTGTACGTAATCAGGAAAATCTATATATGATACATGAAGGACTACTGATGCATCATATGGTGCTGGCTATGCATTGTCGCATGACGAGCATGGTCATTCAGTTGGGCATCAAACCATTGGTGGATAGCGGTAATAAGTTTTGGGTTTTGCGTACTATAAGTAATTTCAGCACCATTTGGTAACTCTTGATATTGGATAACAATATCTCCTTTTTGGGTATTGCGTAAAGCTTCTAGCCCAGGCATATCCTTGCCATGTATTTTCTCCGGATCAGAAAAATCAGCCTGCTTAAAATCAGCAACAATTTTAAGTAGATGTTCTCGAATAAGCTTTATTTGGCTGCTATTTGTTGGATCTTTGGCGATGACTTGCTGTAAGCCACCTGTTTTAATTTTAGAAAAAATATGCAAAGTTTTATCTAAGTTAAACGGCATAACATGTTTACCTAAACGGGCAACTTCATCAATTCTGGCTGTTGATGCGGGTTCTAAAGCTGCAACCAAGCATGGCTGGATAATGAAGCATGTACTGATGAGTAGAGGATGTAGTTTCATAAGTTAATAAATTTGTTCAAGCTTATTTTTATCAATAATTGTACCTTGCGGGACAGTTTTTAAATAATCTAGACGCTTAAATTCAGCAATAATTCTGCTGGCCGTTTCAGTGGTAATGGCTAATAAAGCACCTATATCTTCACGGCTAGGTAAGTAAAAATGCTGATTCGGATTACGGTTAGCTAAATAGAGTAATAAATTAGCAATACGCTTTTTGGAATTACCCACGGTCAATTCTGCTAGCCAAATATCGGCATCAGCTTGCACTCTTTGCCAGCGTAATGTGAGTTGTTTGTAGAGGTGCGGAGAGTGTTGATTAATCAGTTCAATATCCTCAATAGGAATGCGGCAAATAGAGGTATTTTGTAAAACGATGGCATGGTGCTGGTATTTATTGCCACTCAGTGCTTCCATGCCTGCCAAATCACCTAGGTGCAATAAGCGTACAATGCGATAACTACCATTAGGTAAATAACGTACCAGTTTGATGGCTCCTGAACGAATGGTATAGACAAAATTTGCAGCTGCATTTTCTTTGTATAAAGTCTCTCCAGCCTGCAATTCCATATCAATGATAGGGAAATGTAGTTGGTTGAAGTCTTCCTGTTGTAAGTCAGCAAATAAAACTAAATCACGAATAGGGCAGAATTTGCACTTGTCAGTGCCATGCCAAGCTTGATTGATTGAAGGGAGTTCCATTATTTAGGTCATTATTACGGTTGCTATGTCGGTTTTTGTGCTTAATAGGTGATTTTTAGCTAATAAATTATATTTCTTTGGCTTGCTCACGAGGAAGAGATATTCTATAAATATTGTTATATAGCATATAGCAGCAAGGCATATGACTTATAAATGTTAAATTAATAGGGGTATTTGCTAAAAAACTGCCATTAGGCAATTAATAGGCCAATATCCTTAGCATATTTAAGCGATTAAATACGTGATCAAGCATTGATAATTATCAATCATTAAGTCCTTATATTCCTTTAAAGTATTTGCTAAGCATTTAGCTTATTAAATCATAAGGAGTATTTAATATGAAGTTTATATACTTAAAAGGAGTGTCTGCTGTGTTGATGGTAGGGGCTACTATGCCTGTTTCTGCATTAGATCTGGCAGATGCCGACAAAGAAATTCTACCCACCATGTTTGTCGAAGGTTCAGTATTAAAGCCAGAGGAAGTGGGAGCCAAACCTGATATGGGAGGGAGGAGTGATGCAGCGGCCTTATTGCAAAAGGTGCCTGGAGCAAATGTGAATTCAAATGGTCCATTATCAGGGATAGCGCAATATCGAGGCTTATTTGGCGATCGAGTTAATGTGAGTTCTGATGGTGCCAATTATAAATCAGCCTGTGCTAACTCGATGGATACGCCTTTAAGTCATATGCCAGCAGCGTTAACAGAATTATTAAGTATCAAACGTGGTGTTGCATCGGTCAGCAGTGGTATTGAAACGATGGGAGGTACTATCGAGCAACGTTCCCGTCGTGGTGAATTTGCCGAAGATGACGATATTTTGTTTTCCAGTAAGACGGCTAATGGCCTTAATTCTGTGAATGATGCCTATTATGTTAGTTTGTTTGGCAATGTCGCCAATAAGAACCATAAGTTACGGGCGGGAGGCAGCCGTGAAGAAGGAGATAGTTACAAATGGAGTGGTGGGCAGAATATAGATACTAGCCATGAGCGTAATGCCGCCATTGCTGGTTATGGTTTTCGCACCGGCGACCAAAACCATGAGTTTGATATTTCCTATAATTATAATGACACTCATAAAACAGGAACCCCGTCATTACCTATGGATATTGTTTATTCCAGAGGCGGAGTGATTAATCTTAATTATGATGGCATGTTGGCTGATAAGTATGGTGTTGTCCTTGAGTTTCAGCACCAAGATATTGAACATCGTATGGATAATTATAGCTTGCGCCATGTAACGCTTAATCCTAAACGTCGTCAATCCGATAACACACCACTTACGTCATGATATGGATATTGAGCTCGGCTTTGGCAGAAAAACGCGGTCAGCATCCTACCAAGAACGCTATTTATGGATGCCGTTAAATGCGACTGCCAGCTTATCTGACGGACGTAGTTATATTGGTAATATTGATTTGCAATCTGAAGCTTCATATCAGGCTGAGTTAGGCTATAGCTGGCAAACAGATGCATTTAGTTTTATGCCTCGAGCCTACTATCGTTATGTAAAAGATTATATACAAGGTGAGCCTACTCAAAATCAAGCTGCATTGGCGATGGATCCTAATGCTTTGGAATACACCAATGTCGATGCCCATTTATATGGAGTGGATATGGATGCTGCTTATCGTTTTCTGGAAGATTGGAAGCTGGGTATGCAAATTAGTTATGTGCGCGGTAAACGTACCGATGTCTCAGATAACCTGTATCGGATAGCTCCCTTAAACGGTAAACTCACATTTTTCTATGATACGGCTTCGTGGTTAGCGGGTACTGAATTGATTGCTTATGATAAGCAAACTAAAACGGCTAAATATAATGATGAAGTACCCACGGCTGGTTATGTACTTTGGAATTTGCGAGTGCAGTATCGTCCGCAATATAAATATGTAAAAGGCTTGCAAGTCGGCTTTGGTATCGAGAACGTGTTAGATAAAGATTACCGAGTGCATCTTAGTGGTTTGAATAGAAACCCTATTAATGATGGAACATTGATCGGTGAACATTTACCAAGGCCTGGTAGAAATTTTTATGGGACTTTGAGTTATGATTGGTAAAGTAGTTTGCTTCAAACAAAAGAAAGTCACCATAAATTAGTTATTATGTGATTTTTCAATGGCAGGGAGGTGTGCCTTCCTGCCTTATGCAAGAATATGAATTTTTAGTAAAATTAATTTACAACCTTCTTTAATATAGCCTCCTATCTCTATAGACCTGCCAAAAAGTTATTGTTCGCAGGTTTATGCCATATTTTTCTTTTGTAATCTTAACAAAAAAAACAGCACTACTATTTTGGTACATTCTTAAGCCAAAATTCTTAATCAGTTTTGAACAAAAATAATGTTGCTGGCAGGTTAGTTTTTTGAGTTGACGTGCCTGTTAGCGGTGACTATACTTCATATAGTTGATAACGTATAAAACAAATTAATAAGGTTTTCATGGCGCTATAAGTTACACTATGGTTTGTGTAAATTTTATTAAAAACAACGACAAACTTTCAAAGGATTAGCTTCGTTATCATCATTGAAACATGGCAAAAAATACCTTAAATTTAAGGATAAAACATTATGAATAACCAACATGCAGATGTTACCTCATCAGGTGTAGAAAATTTAATACAGCGCCTGCGTGAACAAGGTGTTGCTGCTGGACAAGGTCGTGCTGAAAGTATTGTCTTAGATGCACAAAAGCGTGCTGAATGGATTATTGAAGAAGCGCAGCTAGAAGCAAAGCAGTTAGTTGACGAAGCTAAAAAACAAAGTAATGCACTGCGCACTTCTGGAGAAGACGCTCTAAAATTAGCAACACGGGATGCTTTATTAAAACTACGTGATACTTTACTTGGTAGTTTTAGTAATGAAGTCAAGCGGGTAGTTGGTCAAAAAATGGATCAACAAGCATTTTTGGAACGACTGATTTTACAATTAGCAGGGCAGGTACGTGAGCAATTGGATTTGGACAATAAAGAAAATATCAGTATTTTTTTGCCTAACAACCCTATTGGTGTTGATGAGCTAAAGAATAACCCAGATGAACTGAAAGTAGGTACCTTAACTCACTATACTGCTGCGATTGCTGCAGATATGCTCAGGGAAGGTGTTTCTATACAAGTATCAGACGATGTTGAGGGTGGCCTGTCTGTTAGGTTAGAAGAAGATGATATGGTTGTTGATTTTACCGATGAAACGCTTGCTGAATTATTGTTAGAGCATTTGCAGCCGCGCTTTAGAACCTTATTGCAAGGGATAGTAAAGTGACCCAAAAACAGACAAATTATGCGATGTTAATGGCTAGCTTGCCACCGCATGCTATGTCTTTATGGAATAATAAAAATAAGCCTATTACGCGCTTGCACTTAGAGAAGCGTTTAACGTTATTAAATGATGCAGATCGGCAACAACTTGCTGCTATTGAAGGGATTTTACACTGGGCTAAAATGCACGAAGCGGATAGTGATGCCTTGATTGCTATAGAAGCAGATCAGGTTATTCAGTCGATTGATAACCTCTTGTTACAAGGGGTTATTAGTTGGCGTATGGAGTTACGCACAGTAGTTGCCGCGATACGCCGACGTAAGTTAGGTGAAGATGCACCCGCAAAAAATACTCGTTGGGGTTATGGTGAGGTAGTACCTTTGATTCGCCAGCATTGGCAAGCAGATGATTTCGCTTGTAGTCGTCGTTTTCCGTGGGTTCAGGAAGCCAATACATTATTTGTCAGCGAACAAAGTGTAGCACTAGAGAAATTATTGTTAAACCTCAGTTGGCAGCATTATGAGCGTATCGGGCATGGGCATTACTTTGATTTTGAAGCAATTGTCATTTATGTATTGCGTTGGAATATAGTCAATCGCTGGGTGCAATGTGATGAGCAAGCAGCCATGCGTCAGTTTGAAATATTAGTGAATGATGGCTTAGGTGAGTTTTTAACAACCAGCTAATTTACTAAATAAAAATGACGGTAGACTTCATAGGATCTGCTGCATAGCACAATATTTGTACCCCGAGAGCACACAAAATATCATGGCAATTTACCGCCTTTCTTTTTGAAATGATGAGAATTAAATGAATAACACAACTAATGCAACTGCCAGAGTGGTATCCATTCAAGATAGCTTGATATCAATCGAATCATTACCAGATAGCACCAAGCCGCTGACTAAAAATGAAGTCGTTTATATCTTACCTGCACACAGTGATGCGCAACACGAAGAACGCTTAAAGGCAGAAGTATTACGCATTAATGGCAAAGTTGCTGATGCGCAAGTATATGAAAGTACTGCAGGTGTTTCAGTAGGTGATTTAGTTGAACAAAGTGCAGAAATGCTTTCAGTGGAGCTTGGGCCAGGGTTACTCGGGCAAGTGTATGATGGTTTACAAAACCCATTAGATAAATTAGCCAGTGAATTTGGTTATTTTTTACCCAGAGGCGTTGATTTTCCTGCGTTAGATGAAAATACGCAATGGGCATTTACCCCGATTGTGCAAACAGGAACAGTGTTAGGTGCAGGTTCGGTTATTGGTACTGTGCCAGAAAGAGGTTTTACCCATAAAATCATGGTGCCTTTTGATGTGCAAGGCAAAGTAACGGTGACTTGGATTCAAGAGGGCTCAGTAACTGTTAATGAAGCAGTTGCTAAAATTACCCTAGCCTCTGGTAAAGAAAGAACACTGACTTTAAAACAGCGTTGGCCAGTGCGCAAGGCACTCCCCAATTCATTATTAAAACAAAATGTTGCTGAGCGCCTGTACCCCAAAGAGCCACTTATAACTCACCTACGCCTTATTGATAGTTTATTCCCGATTGCTAAAGGAGGGATGGGGTGTATCCCTGGCCCATTTGGTGCTGGCAAAACAGTTTTACAGAATTTGATTTCACGTAACTCGGACGTTGATATTGTTATCGTGGTTGCCTGTGGTGAGCGTGCCGGAGAAGTGGTAGAAACCATTAGTGAGTTTCCCAAATTAAAAGATGTCAACGGTAAAACCTTAATGGATCGTACCGTTATTATTTGTAATACCTCATCAATGCCGGTCGCTGCGCGTGAAGCCTCTATTTATACAGGGATTACCTTAGGTGAGTATTATCGACAAATGGGGTTGAATACTTTGATTATTGCCGATTCCACTTCCCGTTGGGCACAGGCAATGCGAGAAACTTCGGGGCGTTTAGAAGAAATTCCGGGCGAAGAAGCATTTCCGGCGTATTTAGATTCCGCGATTAAAGGCATTTATGAGCGTGCTGGAGTTATTAAAACGGCGGATCAAAGTGTCGGTAGTTTAACCATGATCGGCACAGTATCACCTGCAGGCGGGAATTTTGAGGAACCTGTCACCCAATCAACTTTAGGTACGGTTAAAAACTTTCTAGGTCTCAGTGCAGATCGAGCCTATAAGCGTTTTTACCCAGCAGTCGATCCGCTACTATCTTGGTCACGTTACCTAGAGCAATTAAAGCCTTGGTTTACCGAACACCTCTCAGAGTCTTGGGTAAAAAATGTACAAGATTTAATGGGGTTATTGCGTAAAGGTGATGATATTTTACAAATGATTCAAGTCACAGGGGAAGAGGGGATCACCACCGAAGATTTTGTCATTTATCAGCAAGCTTTGTTTTTTGATATGGTCTACTTACAGCAAGATGCGTTTGACCCTGTCGATGTTGCAGTCCCCTTAGAAAGGCAACAGGAAAATCTACATAGAATTGTAGAGTTAGTCAATACGCCTTATCAATTTAGTGATAAAGATGCGGTACGTGATTATTTCACCAAACTGACTGGCTTTTATAAAAATTTGAATTATTCACCGAGTCATTCTAATGAATATGCTGACTATAGTGACAAGATAGAGCAGTTACGCAAGTCGGTTATGGTGGTGGGTGTTTAGAACTGAGGTCAGTATTTTATAAAACCGATTTCGTCATTCCCGAAGTCTTTTATCGGGAATCTGTTGCTTAGGCCTATAGATTCCTGTTAATAACCTTACTCATTTTCACTGCATAACACCACAATTAGCTTCCCTTCCACGTTGATAGAAACATCAACAATAATAGGCTGGCAACAGACCTGACAGTCTTCAATATAATTTTGCTCAGGTTCAGAATCATCGATCAACAGGTCAATCATTTCACCACAGTAGGGGCATTGTGTCTGTCGTTCGGTTAATTGTTGCATGATTCTTTCGAGTTATTATGGATAGTTAATAGGGGAAGCATTATTTTACTATAACTGAGGTAAGGGTTAAATTGTGATGTGCATTATTGGGATAGTTTGATTATTGTATGCTACCTAAGTCTGGTTATCATGCTTAAAGTTGTTGAAAGAGCAGGGTGTTGTGCTTTTTCGCAATACGTCGTAGAAATTTGGAAAAAGAAAATGCGGTTTTTGATGTCTGCTAAGTTGGACGTGGTAGCCTGAATTCAGGGAAGCACCGACAACTATAGAATCAAAAAAAACAAAATTAATTGAGGTAGTAAATTTGAATATTACTGATTTTTATACAACTATTATCTTGCTTAAGTTATTCAAAGCAATAAAATAAAGGTTTTTTTGCAACATAGTCTGTACAAAAGACTAGTACATCTCTAGTCTTTATCATTAGTTTTGAACATACCCTATTTAATATTTCATTTATAAGTCATGGATAATTCTGGAGCAAAAGCAGCACTAAAAGGTTATCGCCTCCAAACCTTATATACTTTAGTTGAAATACTTGATTCGAGTGATTCATGTGAAGTATTCCAACCTGAGGGGGAGGAAGATCTTGCCATTTACAAAGAGAGTGAATTAACCCGAGTTATCCAAGTAAAAGCTAGAAGTGAAAAACTGACTTTATCCAGTTTTAATCCTGAAAAAAAAGATTCATTTTTTCATAGAGTAGCAAGTCAATTACATATTCACCGAAGTTTGACTGTTGAGGTTATTAGCTTTGGAGAAATAGGTAGTGAAATTAAAAAAGCATGGGAGAGAGGTGATGCCAACAGCCGTGCTTTGGTAGCAACAAAATTAAGAAAACACGGTATCAGTGAAAAAAGTATTGATGATCTATTTGATAAAATTAAATGGACTATAGTATCTGAACAGAGTTTAGAGGATAGGCTAAATAACCATTTAACTAAAACAATAACAGCAGGTGACCCAAGTAGTGGATTTTCATTATTATTAGCTTGGCTTTATTCTGCTGCAGAACAGAAAGAAAAAATTACCAAGCAGGGTTTAATTAATAAAATCAGTGCGGTTGGCAAATATTTGGCTGAAAGAGCCGCACATCATCAAGAATGGCATAAATCAATTACGCCCCTAACCGAAAAAGACCAAACAGCACAAAAAGACATACTTGCAGAACAATTTTATAAAGGTGTTTCCTCACGTTTTAGTCATATCCAAGCAGGCTTGGATATAGTCCGTACAGAGCATATAGGCAAAATTTGGCAAGCATTTCATGACGGACATAAAACAGTTATTGTGCATGGCGCTTCAGGTCAAGGAAAAACAACGCTAGCCTATAGGTATTTACATGATTTCATTCCCGATGAATGGTGCTTTCAAATCAACTTTATCGATAGTAGAAGGCATGCAGAAGCTATTGCTTTGGCAACCGCTGATCACTTATCAGTATTTAACGCTGATTTGTACATTTATATAGATGTATCACCTAGAGATTTAGAGTGGACAGTATTAGTTAAGTCATTACTGGATCAACCTAATATTAAAATTCTTGTCACGATTCGAGAGGAAGACTTGGCAAGACAAAATATTTCAAATATTGAACTCGGCTTTCCAGAAGGTATACCTCTACATTTTAGTAAGCTAGAAGCCAAAATAATTTATCAAAATCTAGTTGATAAAAAAGTGGCCAAACCATACCCTTCTTTTGCGGATGCTTGGAGTCGATTTGGTGGAAAAGGAGCATTGCTAGAATATATCTACTTTCTTACTCAAACAGAGTCACTCAAAGAAAAGTTGTCATTTCAGGTTAAACGCCTACAAGAAGAGGTAAGGCAAAAAAAGCTAGAGCCTGCGGCTCTTCAGATATTGTTTTCTTGCGCAGTTGCAACGGCTTATGAATCACGAATACAAATAGCGGCATTAGTAAGCACCATCAATTTACTTGATCCAATTAGTACTTTCACATTTTTTGAAAAAGAATATTTATTAAGATGCTCACCCGATCAACTGTATATTGAGGCATTACATCCATTACGCTCACAATTACTCGTTGAGGTTTTAAGTGACCCTGCCTTTAATCCATGGATAAACGCGGCAAAAACAGTATTACCTTGTATATTAGAGTCAGATTTAGAAAGTTTTTTGCTTTATTCCTTTGCTGAGCATTCAGATGAATATACTACTATTTATCAAGAGCTTGCTACGTTAACACTTCGTAGTTGGCAAGGGTATGCGGGCGTATCTAAGGCTTTAATTTGGTATGGTACATATTCCTATGTAATCAATAATAAAGATGTTATTAACCAAGCTCGGATAATGGCTGGTAGTGGCTGGGGATTTGTATTAGGACCTGATATTGCTAATGTATTGGAAGAAGATGTCAGTAAGTCAATATTAGAACTTATTGGTAAAAATAACCCGGATAAACTCAATCAAGCACAATGCCTAAAAAATAAAATGTTATCAACAGATATTATTTATCAAGATTTGAAGGTTTGGTTGAGTGACAAGTCCTTACAACCAGGTACTCCAGAGAATGATGCTGATTGGTTAGGCATGAGCGAGGTTTTGTTCTGGTTAGGCTGGTTAAAGATTCCTTCACAGTATGATTTCGCATGGCTATTAAATGATGATACAGTTAAAAAAATACCAACGATAGCTTGTTTGTCTGAATTGACCTTAGCACTTTATTATCAAGATTATCAAGTATACAAGCAATTTATCCTTAAAAACAAATCAGAAATTGAAAGCCTATTTCAAAAACAGACTAATACTTTATGGTTAGAGCATAGACCAGAGAATCCAGTTGCCCATTATATTGTGCCAATGGATTTAAATGATGAAAGCAAAAATGATTCATTTTCTAAAAGCTTAAATGACCAAACAGGTTATCGCGCAGAAATTCTTAGAAAGCTTTTCCCTGACATGGAGAAGTTTGGTGGGACAGGGTATGGTCACCAAGTTGCTTTTATGGAGTTGCCTTATGATGAATCAAATAAGCCCGGTATCTTAAAAAAATCATTGCCAATACATCGACTAGTAACGATTAATGCAACTTACAGTAATTTAGCTGATTATATGCATCGTCCTGACGATTGGACAATTTATGCTGAAAATATTATATCAACCAGAAGGCAAATTATTGGCGGGTTGACTTGCCTAAATAAAGCATTAATCGCTTATTTTAAAAATTGTAAGCCACGTTCAGTCATAGGCTGGAAAATAGAGAACGAATATTGGGAAAAGCTATCAAGAGTGAATCGAGGGAGCTTTATGTTCCCCAAATTGGCAGTTGATCCTTGGGGCTTTACCAGCGAAGGAACAGAGAGCAGTCTGACAGAAGTAGGGGCAAATTTACCTACGCCAATTAATGCATCATTGATGTTGGCACAATATAAAGAATTTAAAAAATCATGGGGAGATTATTTAAACAGTATTACTAGCTTTTTCATGCAATCTGATATTGTTTTAATGGTTAATGGCTTTATTGGACGATTACCAGTGACACAACATGCTGCATACATTCAAAAGGCAAAAGAGCTTGGTTGGCCTTATTCAGAGCATTCAGTTCATTTAACGGTTTTGAATTTAAATGATGCTAAACGTGAGCTGGAAAATTTTCAACTTGAATTTAGAGACAGATTTAAAAATATTATTGATATATCAGCATTAAAAAAACTTGAGACCCAAGAGCTTAGTAAATTCGAAAAGGCTTGGAGCTTGTGGTACCAGTTTGCTTTCCACCCTGATAATTACTGGAAAGATACTCCTGAAGTACGAGCAATGGCTATAACGCGTAAAGCATCAACTGATTTATTAATTTCAATAAAAAAGGCGCTCACTAAAAACTCAACGTCAGAATGGCAAGCAAAAGTAATAAACGATATCTATTGTCATGAAGAGCAGCCTGCTTTGTGGATTAGCATAGAAATTCAATCTTTATTATTCCTTGATTCGGCATATATAGAACTTGTTGATGTTTTAACTGATGCAATTAGACCCGTTGAATATAACGGGTTGAAATATTATACTCTGACTAATCGCTGGCAAAAAATCATAATTATTCCAATGATGGAAGGTGCAACCTTAAATCACATATCTTGGGGAATTTCGAGTGTTTCATTTGCAGGTGATGAACCTATTTTATCGGAAGATAAGGCTTGGCTAAAAATACCACATCCACTTTCAGAGAAAGCTATTAATCACTTTCAGTTTAAAAAAATAAAAATTGAGAACTTTGAAGAAACTGATGCTCTTAGTAAAGAGTTGAGTGAATTATTTGTATCAGTTATGCATATTTCCAATTTTGCTGAAATTGTGTCAAATTTGAATAAAGTGGGTGAAAAGGTACTGGGGGACTACTTGGCAGAATTTTATATAAAACTAGCTGGGAATATAGAAACTGCCAATTCTATCATTGTTGATTTAAGAGCATCAATTGATATCGATAGTATTAACCAGCAGGAAGTCTTACAAATTTGTGAAGATGCTATATACCCCTATGGAAAACCAGAGGATAATCAAATTACTATTCATATAGGCGATTGTAAAGAATGGGCATTATTACTTGAAAAAGCCTTAACTGTATTGCGTTTTCCTGCAGAGAAAAATTAGAGCTAAATATAAAAGGTTACCATTATGCTAGATAAAACCATTAATTTATCTATTCCTGTTAAAGAAAGCATCTTGTTTTCTCTAAAAGAATCAACAGAAGAATTTTCCCGAGAGCTTGTATATCTATCGGCACTAATGCTGTATAAACGCAGAAAATTATCATTAGGTAAAGCGGCTGAATTAGCAGGTTACAATAAAATTGATTTTATTTTTAAACTAAAAACAGAGGGTGAAGCTGTTTTTGATTATGACGATGATGAAATTGACGAAATTGTTAATGCCAGTAAACAACTTCCATGAAAGTTGTTGCTAACACTACACCGCTTATTTCATTAGCATCCATTGGTAAACTTGAACTTCTTAAAGATATTTTTGGAGAAATTATAATTGCCGATGCTGTTTATAACGAAATAAAAGCCAAACAAGGTTATGGATACAGTGAAATTGATACTGACTACATTAAAGGTAAGCGCTCAATTCTCAGCGTAATTCCCAGCTGCTCACATTAATGCAACACTATTCCCATCATTAAATACCACGGGGATTTTAAATGGCGGCATTAGAAAAAGTACGGGCTGAAACGTTCTGGTCTACTCACATAGAGCACTGGCAAGCATCAGGGCAATCCCAGGCGGCTTATTGTCGGCAACACGATTTATGCCCGCAAAAGTTCAGCTATCGGAAATGCAAATCAACAGTAAAATCCACTGACCACTCCGGATTTGCACGCATTCAGGTTGATGAGGAACCCTCAGCCGAGCCTGTCACCGGATTGTCGTTACAATTTAATGACGGTACACGATTGGAAGGCATTACGCAGGATAATATGCACTTCATCCGGCCCATGCTAGAGCTATTGCGATGACGGCTGTTGTCATGCGTCCCTCTCTGTCTTTAACGGAGGTGTACCTGTATCGGCAACCCGTTGATTTTCGCAAGTCGCATCGAGGGCTATCGGCTATTGTTGAGTGCGAGTTAGGGCATAATCCTTTTGAAGGGCATTTGTATGCCTTTACCAATAAACGGCGGAACAAGATCAAATGTTTGTTCTGGGAAGATAATGGTTTTGTACTGTATTACAAGTCATTGGCAGAAGAAAAATTCAAGTGGCCCAAAGGTGATGAGGAGACGCTCACTTTAACGGGACAACAGTTGAATTGGTTACTTGACGGCTTTGATATCAGCGCAATGCAAGGCCATAAAAAACTCCAATATGAGTCTGTTTTTTAAGTGTTTTTACGTTCATTATTGCCTCTGAAAATGCTATAATATCAGCATGACTTCAGCCGATATTTCAAATAAAAAACAACAAGATAAAGCCTGTTCTTTGCTGCCGGAAGGCATTGCTTTGTTGTTTGAAAAAGATCAGACCATTGATGAATTGACGCGTGTTGTCGAGATCAAATCCGGTGTCATTTCCGAACAGCAAAAGCGCATACGCATTCTGGAAGAAGCACTTCGCTTATCCAAAATAAAACGTTTTGCCCCCTCTAGTGAACAATCTCACCAAACTTCTTTATTTGATGAGGCAGAGAATGAAGTGGATGGTAATGAGGAATCAGAGGGAGCGGATGAAGCTCTTGCCGATGAGAATCAGGCAAGTTCGACGGATACCAAGAAAAAGCCGGGGCGCAAACCCTTTTCAGATAAATTGCCGCGCGAGCAAGTTTTCATTCGTTTGACGGAGGCAGAAAAAGAAGGTGCCATTGATACTTTCTTCACCAAGGTGAAAGAAGAGCTGGATATTATTCCTGCCAAAGTACGGGTGCTTGAATACATGCAGGAAAAAGCTGTTTTTGTCGACCGGATTGACGGTGAAAAACAGCGTCGGCTTACAGCAGCGAAAATGCCGGGGCATCCTATTGTCGGAGCAATGGGAAGTATCAGCTTGATGTGCTTCATCATTATTGCCAAATATGCAGATGGCTTGCCCTTGTATCGTCAGGAAGGGATTTTATCGCGTTATGGCGGTGAACTTTCCAGAGCAACATTGGCCAACTGGGTCATTGCTCTCGCCAAACAGCTTCAGCCTCTGATCAACCTGATGCGAGAGCATCAACAGCTGGGAACCGTCATACAGGCCGATGAAACGCGGGTTCAGGTCTTAAAGGAACCGGGGCGATCGGCAAGCTCGGATAAATATATGTGGGTCACGCTGGGCGGGCCGCCGGGTGAAAAAAGCATCCTGTTTGAATACGATCCATCTCGGAGTGGTGAGGTGCCTCTGCGCCTGCTGGATGGCTATGGCGGCTACCTGCAAACCGACGGCTATGCAGGATACAATGCCGCATGCCTAAAAAATGGCATGACTCAATTGGGATGCTGGGATCATGCGCGTCGTTATTTTAAAGAAGCGCATAATGCACAACCCAAAGCCAAGAAGGGCAAAAACAACAAGCCCTCAAAAGCAGGCAAAGTACTGAGCCTGATTAATAAACTGTACGTGATTGAACGAGGAATCAAAACACTTTCGGTGAATGAAAAGTATCTGCAGCGTCAACAGAAAAGCATCCCGGTACTAAATCAGCTTAAAGCCTATCTGGAAGATAACCGGCATAAAGTGCCTAAAGACAGCCTGACAGGCAAGGCAATGACTTATCTTAGCAACCAGTGGGATAAGCTTAATGTGTATTGCAGCAATGGGGAGCTCAACATAAGCAATATTCTGGCGGAAAATGCGATTCGACCCTTTGTAATAGGGCGCAAAGCCTGGTTATTTTCTGATACACCTGCGGGGGCTCATGCCAGTGCCGTACATTACAGCCTGATAGAAACGGCCAAAGCAAACGGATTGGAGCCTTATGAATATCTTAAGCAGGTACTCACCGCTTTACCCCATGCTGATACGGTTGATAAAGTGGAGGCCTTGCTGCCTTGGAACATTAAAAAACCTGGCATTTCTGAATAGGGCAAGTACGTGCTCTATTGAGCGCTTACCATTAAAGTACAAAGCATCAAAGGAATAGCTTACCGTGATTTCTTACTAAGTCAGTTAGATTTAGGCGAAACAGAAACCATTATTTTGGCAAAAGAAATAAATGCTGATTTTGTTATTATTGATGAGAATATAGCTTATAAAATTGCTAAATCAAGTGAGTTAAATGTTGTTAGAACATTATCAATATTGCTGAGAGCAAAAGAAAAAGGGCTTATTCCAGCATTAAAGCCATTACTTGATGAAATGATAATTAAAGGTAGATGGTATTCACAGAGAGTTTACAAAACAATTCTTGAGCAGGCTGGAGAAATCTAGCACGGTAGGTTGAGGCACGAACCCCAACAAATGTTTAATTACATGCATCGTGTTGGGTTACGTTCTGTGCTGTGCTGTGCTATGTATCTTAAGCTTAAGGCTTATTGACTAGCTATCCCATGTTTTTGAATACGATACAATAAAGTATCTCGACTTAATCCTAATAAGCGTGCTGATTTGGCGCGATTACCATTGGTTCTTTGCAATGCTTGGTAAATAAGGTCCGCTTCCAGTTTATCTAGACTCAGACCCACTTCAGGTAGGGCGAAGTCAGAATTATTATTGGATTGTCCTGTATGTGCTGAGAAAAACTCATGTGGAAAGTTTTCAGCTTCTATTATTTGCCCAGATAGCAAAATGGAAGTGCGTTCACATAAGTTACGTAATTCTCTGACATTCCCTGGCCAGCTATAGTTTTGTAAAATTTTAACGGCTTGTTTAGTGAACTTAGGGGGAACAATGGAGTGTTCTTTGGCAAAGTGTTCTTGAAAGTGTTTGATAAGGTGTTCTATATCTTCAACTCTTTCCTTTAATGCGGGGAGTTCCAGGGGAATAATATTTAGGCGAAAATATAAATCTTCGCGAAAAGTGCCTTCGCTAATTTGCTTTTGTAGATCTGTATTGGTCGCAGCGATGATACGTGCATCGACAATATAGGGGATCGTATCTCCAACTGCCAAGCACTCACCACTCTCTAGAAAGCGGAGTAGCTTTGCTTGGATTGATATTGGTAGTGAGTTAACTTCATCTAAGAATAATGTACCACCATGAGCTGCTTGAAAGAGCCCGGTTTTATTGGCAATGGCTCCCGTAAAAGAACCTTTCTTATGGCCAAATAATTCCGACTCAATGAGTGATTCAGGCAGAGCGGCACAATTTAAAGTAATAAATGGCTTATCTGCACGGTTACTATCTTTCTGGATGGCAGTCGCCAAGACTTCTTTTCCCGTTCCTGTGTCACCTTTAATGAGTACTGTTACATCAGTAGCGGCAACCATACGAGCACTGCGTAGGACAGTATCTAGTAGTGGAGAATGCGTAATAATTGTATCGAAATGACTCATACGCTAAAAATTGCCACCAAGACTAATAACATACCAATAACTTGTTTGGTGGTATGTAATTTTGAAATTCGACTGATAAAGGTACTGACCATACCCGTACCCATGACCGCAGGTAAAGTGCCTAAACCAAAGGCAAGCATGGATAATGTGCTTAATAAAATATCACCCGATGTTGCTGCTAATGCCAGTGCCGTGTATACCAGTCCACACGGTATCCAGCCCCAAACCATACCGAACAAAAAGGCTTGCGTTAAGCTGGTAACAGGAATAAGTTTTCTGCCATAGGGCTCAATCGTTTTCCAGAAACGTGAACCTGTTTTTTCGATATAGGCAAAGTTAGGGAACCAACCAGCAATAAAAAATCCCGCGCCAGTAATAATCAGTGCGGAAATAATTTGTAAGAACCGGTGGCTATGCTCCTCACCAAAGGGGAAGGTTAGGATGGATTCTAATAAACCGATTACTAGGCCAGCTAACATATAGCTAAAGATACGACCAAAATTATAACTTAAAATAAACGCAGTCATTTTTGACTTGTCGTTACGTATTTCAGGTTTGAGGCTAAAGGATAAAGTGCCGATGATAGAGCCACACATAGCAACACAATGCAGGCTGCTAAAGAGACCAATAACAAAAGCTATTAAGATGGGTGAATTTATAAATTGACTGATTTCCATTTGAATATATTAACATATTGAAATTAGGCTAGCATAGTCGCTAAAGGGGGCATTAATTATGGGTGTGGTATATAGCAATGTTTAATTAATTTTTATTTCACTTAGGTGTGATAGGTTATTGAAAATTATTGTACTTATACGTGTGGAGATGTTTTTTTATATTTTTTAAAACAAATTATTTAGGAGTTTTTTTTGAAAACTACACTACGTATCGCAGTAGCAACTGCACTATCATTACCCGTCATAAGTTTTGCTGAACCAGAACAATTAACGACTATTGTTATTGAAGGTTCAGCAAGTAGGCCCGGGGCTTTTGCTTTAACACCTGACTCTTCAGGGTTGAAGGATACCGCTTCTCTCTTAGAGCGTGTTCCCGGAGCCAATGTAAATCGTAATGGGCCTTTAACAGGCATACCACAGTATCGTGGTATGTATGGAAACCGCATTAATGTCTCGATAGATGGGGCTAATATGAAGGAAGTCGGACCGAATTCTATGGATCCTTCCTTAAGTCATGTTCCTGCGGCTTTAACTGAATCATTACAAGTTTATCGTGGTATTGCCCCTGTCAGTAGTGGTATCGACACTATTGGTGGCGCAATGAAGGTTAAGTCAAAGAAAGGCAGCTTTGCTGTTGGTGCAGGGGAGATTGAAACAGATGGGGCTTTATCTGCTGGGTATAGTTCCGTTGATAATGGCTATTTTCTATTAGGTTTTGCGTCAGTTGCCAATGAGAACCATAAGTTACATGTTGGTGTCACTAAAGAAGAGGGTAATGACTATAAGTTTAATGAGCACAAGGGCAAGAAAGTGACCCCGACTGAATATGACCGCCAAGCACTAACGGTAGGTTATGCCTATCAACGCAATGGACACGAACTTGATATAGGCTTTACTGATAACAATACTATCAACACTGGAACTCCCGCATTACCTATGGATATCAGGTTTGTGGATGGCGGGCTGTATAATTTTAATTATAATTGGGACTTGGGTGAGGGGTATAAATTAGAAACCAAGTTCTTTTATCAAAATATGACTCACCAAATGGATAACCATACTTTAAGGCTCGCGATGCAAAGAAATGGCTCGCCAATGTTAATGGAGGCCAATACCAAAGTTGATGGCGGTGGTTGGGATATTGCTTTGCATATGCCTTTACTATCTGGTGAGTTAACGACTGGCTTTACAGGGGATAAATCCAATCATGATTCCCTGATTCATATGAATATGGCAATGATGCCAGGGGCGATGCCCATGGATGTTTATATTGATAATTTTAAAGATGTTGAGCGGGCTCGTTATAGTTTATTTGCTGAATGGAAGGGTGAGATTGCTCCGAAGTTAAGCACTGAGTTAGGTATACGGTATACCTACACATATGCCAATTCTGGTGATGTAATGACCACTATGATGAATCCTGGTATGCAGGCACTGGCAGCTAAATTTAACAGTCAGGCACATCATGAAAACTTTCACGATGTGGATTTAGTGGCGATGTTACGTTACAAAATGCGTTCAGATTTGGATTTTGAAATCGGCTTTGCCAGAAAGAACCGCGCGCCTTCTTATCAAGAGCTTTATTTATGGGCACCCACTGAAGCAACAGGCGGCTTGGCAGATGGTAGAACCTATCTAGGTAATCTTAACCTGAAACAAGAAAATGCTTATCAATTTGAATTTGGTGCCGATTGGCATACTGATAAAGCGTATTTTGCGCCACGTGCTTTTTATCACTATGTGCATAATTATATCCAAGGTACGCCGACTATGATGACTGACAATGGAGGCAATACTGTTTTGCAATTCAATAATATTGATGCACATTTATACGGTGTTGATTTAGAGCTGGGTTATGTTTTTACCGATTACTTACGCTTTGATGCTGGTATGAATTATGTTGATGGTGAGCGCCTTGATGGCCCGCAGGGTAATTTATATCGGATTGCACCGTTAAATGGACGTACTCAATTAACGTTTGAACATTCTGATTTTATGGCCTCTATTGAAGGTATTTATTATGCCGCACAAAATAAAGTGGCTGCCTATAATGATGAACAAGCCACGCCTGGCTATGAAATTATGAATCTCCGAGCTAACTATCAAGCGTTTGATGGTTTTGTTATTGGTGCGGGTATTGAGAATGTACTGGATTCAACCAACTATAATCACTTAGGTGGCTATAACCGCGTTATGGGTAATCAGGATTTGGCAGTGCAAAGTCGGATCCCTTTGGCAGGGCGTAATTATTATGTCACGTTAGCTTATCAATGGTAGACAATTAAATTTTTGCCGCTAATATTGGCATTTCATTTGGCGGCCTTAGCAAATATTCATATACTACCTTTAAAATAACCATGCATTTCTGTATGCAAACGTTGCTTTTATTAATAAGGGTAGGTGGTCATGAAAACATTAGAAGAACTGTTAAATACTGTTAGTGCCATGGTCTGGGGGCCTGTCATGTTGATATTATTAGTGGGTATTGGCATTTATTTGACTTTGGGTCTAAAGTTTTTCACTTGGCGTAAAATGGGTATGGCGATTGCCATATTGTGGCAAGGGCGTAGCTCTAATAAAGAAGGGGATATTACCCCGTTTCAGGCACTGATGACGGCTTTATCTGCGACTATCGGGACGGGGAATATTGCAGGCGTTGCAACCGCAATTGCACTTGGTGGCCCAGGTGCCGTATTTTGGATGTGGTTAACAGCTTTGTTTGGCATGGCGACCAAATATGCAGAAGCTGTTTTAGCAGTTAAATATCGGGAAACCGATGATAAAGGTCTACATGTTGGTGGACCGATGTATTATATTAAAAATGGTTTAGGGAGTAAGTGGCAATGGTTGGCAGGAGCCTTTGCTTTTTTTGGTGCTGTGGCAGCTTTTGGTATTGGCAATATGGTACAAGCTAATTCGGTTGCTGATGCGGTTAACAGTCTGTTTCAAGTACCAAGCACAGTCACTGCTATTGCCTTAACGAGTGTCACCGCAGTGGTCATTTTTGGGGGAATTGGGCGTATTGCTGAAGTAGCAGCAGGCTTAGTACCTATTATGGCAATTGCTTATATAGTTTGTGCTTTATACGTGATCAGCAGTCATTTTCAAGAAATTCCACAAGCTTTAATATTGATTGTTAGCAGTGCTTTTTCTGAGACTGCTGCAGTCGGCGGCTTTACTGGCGCAACGGTTTGGTTGGCTATTCGCTTTGGGGTTGCGCGCGGCATTTTTTCTAATGAAGCAGGCTTAGGTAGTGCGCCGATTGCGCATGCAGCGGCCAAAACCAATGATCCTGTTCAGCAAGGCATGGTTGCTATGTTGGGAACTTTTATTGATACAATTTTAGTATGTACCATGACGGCCTTAGTTATTATTCTCAGCGGAGCTTGGTCTAGTGGTGTCAACGGCGCCGCTTTATCAACGTTGGCATTTGAAGCTAGTTTGCCAGGTATCGGCAGTTATGTGGTGGTCTTTGGTTTAGTCATTTTTGCATTTACTACCATTTTAGGCTGGAGCTATTATGGAGAGCGTTGCGCAGAGTATTTATTTGGGACTAAAGTTATTTGGCCATACCGTCTGTTGTGGCTATGTGCGATTCCTGTCGGTGCAATGAGCAAGATCACTTTGGTGTGGTTGGTTGCTGATATTTTAAATGGCTTAATGGCTATTCCGAATTTGATTGCTTTGGCTTTATTAAGTCCTATTATTTTTAAAATGACAACAACTTATCTTAGCAAGCTTAATGATCGTGAAAATGTATAATTGTGAATAACTTTAGGCTCATTATTTAGTAGAGCACTCTACAGTCATTTTTTTTGTTGGGCTGGGGGAGTGTTATGGTAATATTTTCTGCAACATAGTTACTTTTTGGAAAAATTATGTCATCCGTTTTAAAAAACAACTTCACGACTGTAGAGCAATATTTACAAGATGAACTCAGCAGAGCAACAAAGCATGAGCTAATTGATGGTGATATTTATGCAATGGCTGGAGCGAGTGCTAATCACGAGCGTATTGCAGGAAATATTTATGCGGAATTCAGGCAGCATCTAAAAAGTTTACCCTGCGAACCTTTTGGTTCTGATATGAAAGTCAAAGCCGCTGCAAATTTCTTCTATCCTGATGTCATGGTAGATTGTAATTTTGATGAGTCTCAGCCATATTACACCCAATCCCCCGTTATCATTGTTGAGGTATTATCCAAATCAACGCGTCGTACCGATGAAACTATCAAACGAACAGCCTACCTTAATATTGCAAGTTTGCAGGAGTATGTTTTGATCGAGCAAGATTTTGTTGATATTGAGGTAATACGTCGATCAGAAGGTTGGCAATCCAAGCACTATTTTTTGGGTGATGAGCTGACCTTTGAATCAATTGGTTTAACGCTGTCAGTGGCAGAGATTTATCTGCGTGTCCAAAATGAGGATATGTTGGAATTTTTGAGTAATAATGCTGCTATTGATGAGTAGGTTTTAGCTACTACTAAAATGGCTAAACTTCTGATTTTAATTATTCAAGTTTGGGAGTTTTGAGATGTTTCGATTATATTATTTTGTCTTATTTTTTATTTGCAGCTCAACGGCTATTGCTGTTTGCCAACACCAGCGGGTGCAGGTGCAGGTATTAGGCTCGGGTGGGCCTGAATTATCAGATGGTCGCGCATCAAGTTCTTATCTTGTTTGGTTAGATAATAAGGGGATAGTATTAATTGATACTGGCTCAGGTAGTAGTCTGAATTACGAGAAAAGCGGTGCAAAGTTGGTTGATTTGCAGCTCATTGCTTTTACGCATTTTCATGTAGACCATAGTGCAGATTTTCCTGCATTTATTAAAGCTTCTTACTTTACCGAACGAACTCAGAGTTTGCTGGTCTTTGGCCCTGAGGGTAATCAATTGATGCCATCAGCAAGCAAATTCACTGATAAATTATTTGGTAGCAATGGTGCATTTCCCTACCTAAGTGATTACCTGAACAAAGAGGCAGATAGCCCCTTTAAAATTGTCACTAAGAATATTGCTTTGACAAAGCGTAGCCCGAAAACCGTATATACAAATAATGCCATTTCTTTACAAGCTATTCCTGTACATCATGGGCCCATTCCTGCTTTAGCTTGGCGAGTTGAACTTGCAGGTTGTGCAATTAGTTTTTCTGGGGATATGAGTAATCGCTACCAAACCTTGGCTAAATTAGCTCAGCAAGCAGATATTTTAATTGCCCATAATGCGATTCCTGAAGCTATGCAAGGAGCAGGGCGCGCATTACACATGCCTCCTTCAGAAATTGCTCAGATTGCGCGGCAAGCAGGTGTGAAAAAACTGGTGTTATCACATCGAATGCGTCGAACTTTAGGTAAAGAGCAAGAAACGAGTCGTATTATTAAGCAGCAGTATCAAGGTTCATTAGTGTTTGCCAACGATATGGACGTGTTCGTTCCTTGAAAAATAACAAGGGGCTGAGAAGAGCAGGGAATGTAGTGCCTCAGCCTGCTATTTGTTTAAAAGAAAATTTACCATGAAAGTTTTATTAATTACCCCACCGATGACGCAGCTTAATACGCCATATCCTGCCACGGCGTATCTAACTGGCTTTCTAAAACAGCAAAATTATCAAGTTGCGCAACGTGATTTGGCGATAGAGTTATTGTTAAATATTTTATCTAGATCAGGTTTGGAGCAGTTATTTGATCAGATCGAGGATAATTTTGCTGACTTTGATGATGATGAACTCCCCGATAGCATTTATAATTTTTTAGCCAATTATGCTGCCTATTATCAATGTATTGATGTGGTTATTCGCTTTTTGCAAGGCAAAGATCCTAGCTTGGCCTTACGTATTGCATCACGCCGATTTTTACCGGAAGGGCCACAATTTGATGCACTTGAGAAAATGGAAGCAATGCAAAGCGGGGTGCTGGAACGTGCCTTTGGTAATTTAGGTGTACAAGATAAAGCAAAGTATTTAGCCACGTTATTTATTAATGATCTTGCACTGGTTATTAAAGAAGGTGTCGATCCATACTTTGCTATTTCACGTTATGCAGAGCGTCTGGCTGCTTCAAATCCACAATTTGATGATTTATATACGGCATTACATATGCCGGAACCAAGTTATACCGAAAATATTATTGCAGAATTGATCAAACAATATATACAGGCAGAGTCTCCTGATGTATTAGCTATTAGTGTGCCTTTTCCAGGTAATATGTTGGGTGCTTTGCAAGCGGCAAAATATTGTAAGCAGTATGCACCTGCGGTTAAAGTTGTACTGGGTGGCGGTTTTATTAATACCGAATTACGTACTTTAAAAGAGCCGCGTATTTTCGAGTTTGTGGATTATATTTGTTTGGATGATGGTGAACGTCCCTTATTAACCTTATTAGAAAACTTGCAAGGACAGCATAAACAGCTATTTAGAACCTATACTTTAGAATCTGGCGCAGTGCAGTTTAATACCTCTGTAGAATTGCATGACATAGCCCAAAAAGAGGTTGGTACGCCTTGTTATACAGGATTGCCAATAGATAACTACTTATCTTTGTGTGAAATGCTTAACCCAATGCACCGTATCTGGAGTGATGGTCGCTGGAATAAAATTACCATTGCACATGGCTGTTATTGGGCAAAATGCAGTTTTTGTGACATCAGTTTAGATTATATCGGTCAATATGATGATGCTGGCGTTGATATTACTATTGCTCGCATTAAAGAATTGATTGCTGAAACGGGGCAAACAGGCTTTCATTTTGTTGATGAGGCCGCGCCACCGAAAGCTTTATTTGCCTTGGCTAACAAATTATTAGAACAGGATATTGTCATTACTTGGTGGGGCAATATTCGTTTTGAAAAAACTTTTACTGCAGAAAAATGTCAATTGCTGGCGGATTCGGGTTGTATGGCCATCAGTGGTGGCTTGGAAGTAGCCTCCGATCGGCTGTTGGCATTAATGCAAAAAGGGGTGAGTGTGGCGCAAGTTGCTAAAATTACCAAAGCATTTACGGATGCAGGGGTATTGGTACATGCCTATCTAATGTATGGTTTTCCTAGTCAAACCACCCAAGAAACTGTTGATGCCTTGGAATATGTCCGACAGTTGATGTTAAATAGCTGTATCCATTCTGCCTATTGGCATCGTTTTGCAGCCACGATCCATAGCCCAGTGGGGCTTAATCCAGAAAACTATGGCATTGAACTGATTGCGAATGAAAATGTATTATTTGCAGAAAATGATATAGATTATATTGATTCAGTCAGTGTCGACCATGAAATGTTAGGGCAGGGCTTAAAAAAAGCACTATATAACTATATGCATAATATCGGCTTTGAATACCCAGTTTCGTTTTGGTTTGGCGATAAGGTACCTGAGACTCAAGTCAGAGATAATTATATTTTGGAGTGTTTATAGCAATCCGTGCCTCTCTACCAGCTTTACTTGGTTCCTATATAAGCACCTAAGGGCATATCCTTTTCTAAAATATGTACCAGTAGCCATTCTTGCATAAAAACATCAATCATGGCTTTATCCCAATGGGGAGTATTAAGGCTATCACTAATTTTAATCAGTTTATCCAGCATTTTATTATGTAGATAGACATGAGTGTCATATTCGGGGTAGCCATGTACTTTCATCACCGCTTCTTCAGCTTGAAAATGCTCTCGAGTATATTTATACAATAGTATTAAACATTCGGATATTTGATCTTTGCTTGTGGCTGCCACCACTTTATTTGCGAGTTTAAATAAGTATTTATGTTGACTGTCAATGGTGCTATTACCAATATTGTATGAGTCTTGCCAAATAAATTTGTTCATCAAAATCTCTCCTATATTATCCAATTAATTAATGAATCTTAAAAAAACTAATCTGTCCCATTAACGATTGGCTCTCGGTGTTTAGTTCCTCAGCTGTCGCCGCTAATTGTTCAGATGCGGCCGCATTTTGTTGGGTCACGCCGTCTAATTGTGTGATCGCTTCGTTAATTTGTCTTAAGCCTATCGTTTGCTCATCTGATGCTGCGGCTATCTCTTCTACTAAGTCAGCCGTTTTTTGAATACTAGGGACTATTTCATCTAATAATACGCCTGCTTTTTGGGCAATGGCGACACTATTTTCTGCTAAGCTACTAATTTCTGTTGCAGTATCTTGGCTGCGTGCAGCTAACTTGCGTACTTCGGTGGCTACCACTGAAAATCCTGCGCCATGACTACCTGCTCTTGCTGCTTCAATAGAGGCATTCAGTGATAGTAAGTTAGTTTGATAGGCAATATCTTCAATCACGCTTATTTTTGAGGCAATTTGTTGCATGGCACTAACAGTTTCTTGTACTGCTTTACCGCCATCTTTGGCTGATTCTGACGCAGTTAAGGCTACTTTTTCTGTGGCACTGGCATTTTCGTGATTAAGTTCAACCGAGCTAGTTAATTGTTCTAAAGAAGCGCTGGTCTGTTCGATACTAGCGGCTTGTTCGCAGGTACTTTGGCTTAAGGCTTGTGAGGCATTACTGACTTCTGCTGAGGCTTGTGATATTTGACTAGAACAGCTGCTAATACTTTCAACAACTTCATAGAGACGTTTTTGCATACTCATCATCGCGGCAAAAATACCCACTGGTGGTGTTTTGCTTTGCATAGATCTACGTTCTAAATGTCCTTCGGCAACTTGCTCTGCCAAGTCTCTGACAAAGGCTGGTTCACCTCCTAGTTGTTGTGCAATATCTTTACGTAAAATAATAAATAAAATAAAAGATAAGCCAATAATAATGATGGCAATTATGCTATTGAATATTAAATCATATTGGCTAGCTTGTTTTAAGGATAGTGCGCTACTGGTAATATCCTTAGAAACGGTATCTTCGATTGCTTTCAGGATATTTATTTTGCCAGTTTGCACACTAAACCAATGCCCAGCATCTATACCAAATTGACCTTGTATGCCTTGGTTTAATGCTTTTTGGCGTAAGCTCTCGGTTGCATCAATAAATTTCCCAGAAAACTTTTCTTTATATAGCGTTTGGTATTCAGGGGTAGCAAAGGCTAAAAAAACATTGGTATAGGTATTTTGAATAGCAATTAAAGTGATGAGTTTTTTAAACATGCCAGGGCCAAAGGCATCTTTTGCGAAGGTATTAGCCAGTACGGCGCGTTCAATACCCGCTCGCTCTTTGCCTTTAATAAAGTTGGCATAGGCAGAGAGTTTGGTGCTCATGGCAACATCAGCACTGAGTTTGGGGAGTTCGGCAATCATTTCTAAAAAAAGACCATTGATATTTGAATAATAGCTGATGGCTTGTTTTGTAGGAATATTCAGTGCTGTAATGCCTGAACGTATTTGTTTTAATTTATCAATTTCACGCAAGCTCGCTTTTAATTGATTTGCTAGCGAGTCGCCTGCATGAAAGGAAGAGTCTTGCAGAAATTGATTTAATTCAGCTAATTTTTGATCTGATAAACTGCGTTGCTGAACTATTTTTTGGCTAAATTTTTTACCTTTGCTGCCTAAATATCCCGCAGACATGCCACGTTCTTTTTGAAATTCATGTACTAAGGCACTGGCATACACTGAAAAATCAGCAAGTGCTATGATTTTTTCAGAAGATTTTATTTGCTCCCATTGAGTATGCATTGCCACGCTGGAAACAAAGATCAAGCCGCAAAGAGGAATAATGGAGAGAGCAGCAATCTTGTAATTAAACTTTATATTTTTAAGGTTCATGGATTTATCTCCAGATAAATATAATTAGGTTTTAGGGTAAAGTTTTTACACGCTTTATTCCATTACTCTTATTCCATTACCCTATAGAGCATTTCTTTGACAGTTTGTGGTTCAAAGGGTTTATCGCAAATGGCAGAAACCCCGGATTGTTGGACATTATTAAGGCGCATTTCATTTTCTTCGCTGGTTACCATAAGAATAGGGATAAAGGTATTTTGCATATCATGACGGATAAAATGAATAAGCTCTTGGCCATCCATCACTGGCATATTGTAATCAGTGACAATTAAATCGAATTCATTTTGGTGAGCGCTAAAAATATCAACCCCCTGTTTACCATCGTTGGCAGTAGTAATGTCGATGATGCCCATATTATTTAATACCCGAGTAATATGTTTTCTGGCCATCAGGCTGTCATCAACGACTAGAACTTTTAATAAGGCGATATCATAATGTTCTAAACACACTTCTTCGGGGGTGATAAATTCGACACTTGATTTTAAAGCACGCTTCAGGTCGGAAGGGCTAAAGGGCTTAGGTAAAATTGCGACTACGCCAGCCTGCCTAATGGGGTCTAATGCTTTAAAATCAGTTTCGCTGGAGATTAGCATAAAGGGAATACCTTGTTCTGCACCAGACTCTCTGATGCTGATGACAAGATCTGTAGCAGTCATGTCAGGCAAATACATACTGCTGATTACTAAATCTGGTGCATAGGCTTTAATACTTTTAAGGGCATCTGCTCCAGTGGTAACGCCTTCAATTGCAGTAATACCTTCTTGTTCTAAATGCTTGATAATAACTTTTAATTGAGTTGCAGAGGGTTCAACCAGTAAGATAGTTAATTCAGAAATATTTAAAATAGACATGGGAATTAAATGAATATTACAAAATTTAACTATACCTTGTGTGGGGTATTATGCCTATACTAAAGCTATGGAATAATGCGTATAAAGTGTGATGTGTATCACTTTTATACAATAATCTAGCGTATGGTTTGCTAAAGCTTTTATTATGGATATAAAACTAAAATGTTAGTATGTTGTTAAATTAGGATATGCTAAATAAATCAAAAATGACGGAATTATTTTTAAAGGTACTATGAGTAAACAAAATATTTATGTAACGGGAGCTGAGCAGGGTAGTGGCAAGTCCATTATCATGTTGGCAATGATGGATATGTTGGTAGGTTACACAGGCAAAACTGGTTTTTTTAGACCGATTATTCATACCTCTGAAGAAAAAGATCAGTTAATTCAATTGATCAGGCATCGTTACCAAATTGAGTTACCTTATGATTCCATGTATGGCTGTCAGTTAGAGCAAGCTCAAGCACTGATTGAACAAGGACGTTATCAGGAATTATTAAAGCGAATTTTAACCAAATACCGTTTATTAACCGAACAATGTGATCAGGTACTTTGTGTGGGGCCAGACTATTCTGGTGATGATTCTATTTTTGAATTCGATTTTAATGCCGAAGTCGCAAATAATTTAGGCTGTTTGATTATGCCTGTAGTGCAAGGGCAAGGGCGTAATGATTTGCAAATTATTGATGCAGTCAACCGGCTTAAACATGCTCTGTTGGAATTTGATTGTGATTTATTGGCAGGTATTATTAATGGGGTAGATAGCAGTCAAGTTAATACTTTGCGCGCGCGTTTTAGCCACCAAGCTAACAGTAGTTTTCCTGTTTATATTATTCCAGAAGAACCATCCTTATATAAACCGAGTGTTGGTAATATTGCGCGTCAATTGGGCGCAGAAATTTTATCGAGTGAGCAGCAGACCTTAAATCGACAAGTTTGCCAGTATAAAATAGCCGCGATGCAAGTACCGGATTTTTTGGAGCATATTGCAGAGGGTGATTTAATTATCACACCTAGTGATCGGGCCGATATTATCTTAGCTTGTTTTATGGCCTATTCATCGAGTCATTACCCACAGATTGCTGGTTTGTTATTAACGGGTCAAGGCAAGACCAGTAAGCAAGTACATACTTTACTAGAAGGCTTAGAAAATAAACCTTTTGCAGTACTATCAGTTGAGCAGGATACCTTTAATACTGCTATGCAGGTTAAAGAAGTCAGAGCTAAATTTTATTCGCAAGATGAGCGCAAAATTGCTACCGCTCTTGGCCTAGTGGAGAGCAATTTGGACTTTGATGAATTGCGTCAGCGTTTGGCTGAAAAACACTCTGAGCGTGTTACGCCATTAATGTTTGAATATGAGCAAATGCAGCGAGCCAAAGCAGATATTCAACATATTGTTTTGCCTGAAGGTCAAGAGGAGCGTATCTTGCGTGCTGCCGAGATTCTTTTATTAAGAAAAGTGGTTACGATTACTCTTTTAGGGGACTTGGAACTTATTCAGCAAAAAATCACTAGTTTAGGGCTGCATTTAGACGATGTCAGTATTATTAATCCTTTAGAATCTGAGTTACGTGAATTATATGCAGATGCTTATTTTAATCTACGTAAAGAGAAAGGCATTACTTATGATATGGCGTATGACGTTATGTCGGATGTGAGTTATTTCGGCACTATGATGATTCATTTAAATCATGCTGATGGCATGGTGTCTGGTGCGGTGCATACTACTCAACATACTATTCGTCCTGCATTTCAAATTATAAAAACCAAACCAGGTACTGCCATTGTTTCCAGTGTCTTTTTTATGTGTTTGGAAGATCGAGTTTTGGTTTACGGAGATTGTGCGGTGAACCCTGAGCCTAATGCAGAGCAATTAGCGGATATTGCGGTCAGTGCCGCGCAAACGGCGGCCATGTTTAATATTTCCCCGCGCATCGCCATGTTGTCTTATTCAACTGGCGATTCCGGTAAAGGTGAGGCGGTTGATAAAGTACGCCAAGCTGTACAGATTGCTAAACAGGCACATCCTGAATTAAAACTGGAAGGCCCAATGCAATATGATGCGGCAGTTGATTCTGATGTAGCTAAAACCAAGTTACCGAACAGTGAAGTGGCGGGGCAGGCGAATGTCTTTATTTTTCCTGACCTAAATACTGGCAATAATACTTATAAAGCGGTACAGCGCTCTTCTGGGGCAGTTGCCATTGGTCCTATTTTACAAGGCCTTAATAAACCGGTTAATGACCTAAGTCGAGGCTGTACGGTAACGGATATTGTCAATACTGTGGTAATGACGGCTATTCAAGCGCAGGCAGGCGTGTAAGTTTTTAACCTTGTTATCAATGATTAAGGAAAAATAAAATGTTTGAATTTTATCTGGATACGGCAGACGCTGAGAAAGTTGCTGAGTTAAATAAATCGATACCTATTTTTGGGGTCACCACTAATCCTTCAATTTTGGCGAAAGCGGGTTTAGGAATTGCGACGGTATTCCCTGATATAAGCACTGCTTTGGGTGGACAAGCACGCTTTCATGTACAAGTAGTCAGCCAAACAGCAGAGGCTATGCTGGCAGAAGCACTACAACTGGATGCCTTACCTTATGATATTGTCGTTAAAGTACCAGCTACTCAAGTTGGTTTGGCAGCTATCAAGCTGATGAAAGCAGAAGGCATCATGGTATTGGCAACCGCTATTTATACTGCTCAGCAAGGTTTTCTGGCCGCTTTATGCGGTGCTGATTATTTAGCCCCTTATGTTAATCGAATAGATGCCATGGGTGTGGATGGAATTGGTGTAGTGGCAGATATTCAAGCCTTATTGGTAAGACATGGTTTTGCGGCCAAATTATTACCGGCAAGTTTTAAAAACACTTTGCAAGTAATGGATATTTTACAATTAGGGGTAGCCTCGATTACCATTCCCGTAGAGATAGCCGAACAGATGATGGCACACCCAGCAGTACAACCTGCTGTTGATCAGTTTACGCAAGATTGGCAGGCTGGTTTTGGTGATAAGTTAGTTATTGATAGTTGATTATAAATTTTCGTTCTTTAACTTATGCTTGGGTACTTATAGGATGTGCTGAGGCACGAAGCGCATTATACTAATCTCAGTAAATAATTACCCTAATACCGTCATTCCCGAAGTCTTTTTATCGGGAATCCATTCGTGTAGAAGATTCCTGCTAAAAGCATGCAGGAATGACGACATTTGTGAAGTTAGGGTATCAATATACTGGGATTGGTATTATTTGGTAGGTGATGTGCTTCGTGCCTCAGCACATCCTATGCAAGTCTTCAAAATGGGGTGACAATGGTGCCAGAATTTAATCAGCCTTAACAATTTCCCCATTACTCTGTTTCATTAACGTATCAATTGTCTGCCCAGTAGCATCAACCAGTTCCACCTTTAATGGCATTTTACCTACTGCATGGGTTGCACAAGATAAACAGGGGTCGTAAGCACGAATTGCCACTTCCAAATTATTCAGTAAAGGCTCGGTTAATTCTTGGCCTGATAAGTACTCAGCCGCTACCTGGCGTACTGATTCATTCATCGCCATATTATTGCTGGTCGTAGAAACAATCAAATTAGCTTTGGTAACAATATCGTTCTCATCGACTTGGTAGTGATGAAATAAAGTACCACGTGGTGCCTCAATAACACCAACACCTTCAAAACGTCTTTCACCTTGCGCAACTAAATCAGACCCCATGATATCTGGGTCATTTAATAAGGTTTTGATACTTTCAGCGCAATGTAATACTTCAATTAAACGAGCCCAATGAAAGGCTAAGGTGCTGTGCACCATCGCAGTACCACCACTATGTTGTTTGAATTGAATGCGCTCTGCTTCTGCAAGTGGGGTGTCAATATAGTCGCAGATATTCATACGTGCTAACGGACCAACACGATACCAGCCCATATCCTTACCAATAGATGTTAGGTAAGGAAATTTCATATAGGTCCATGAACGAACTTCTTCGTGAATGATGTCGTTATAGTTGCAGTAGTCGAATTGATCAAGGATGGTTTTGCCTTGGGTGTTTTTAGCGCGAATACCACCATGATAAAGTTCGAGAGCACCATCTGCTTTAGTGAGTCCTAAATAGTTGGTGTCAATAGTTGCAAAATCATCATAATAAGGCAAATTAGAGCAATGTACCTTCTTTATTAAGGCGACCGAGCCTGCTGCCCATTCAATCATTTGATCGACATCTGCGAGTAAATAATCACGTTCTTCCTTGCTCAAAGATTTATTCATACCGCCGGCAATAGCGCCTGTACCATGAATACGTTTACCAGAAACCATACGAATAACTTCTTGACCAAATTTGCGTAACTTAACTCCTTGCAAACCAACTTCTGGATAGTCATTTAACACGGCAATGATATTACGTTTACTAATATCGCTTTCAAAGCCAAATAATAAGTCAGGACTGGAGAGGTGAAAGAAATGCAAAGCATGTGATTGCAGCACTTGGCCAAAGTGCAATAAACGCCGTAGTTTATCGGCAGAGGCGGGTAAGTCGGCAGGGTCAATGCCAACTAATTGATCAATCGCTTTGGCGGCAGCTAAATGATGACTGACCGGACAAATACCACATAAGCGTTGTACTAGAACAGGAAGTTCCCAATAGGGGCGGCCTTGAATAAATTTTTCAAAGCCTCGGAATTCAACAATATGCAGTCTGGCTTGTTGTACTTTATTATTTTCATCAAGTAATAGCGTGACCTTACCGTGACCTTCTACACGAGATACTGGATCAACAACTATCCTTTTTAAATTATCCTTATTTTTAGCTGATTCAAGATTTTCGTACATTGGTCGATACCTATAGAGAAAATTGATAATATTGTAGATTAATAATATCCTGATTGTATGCTAAGCATATAGAAACTCAAATAAATTTAGCTATTATTTTAATGTATATTTTTAAACGCTAAATAGACGTGCAATATTACGCTGATTTAATTATGATGTGTTAATAATTTTAAGGGGATTAGCATAGAGATGTAGCTTGCTAGAGTCTAAGATTGTAAGTCTTAGTGTTTTGCTAAAGGACACTATTTTTGATACTAAAATTTTTCAGTTTTGTTATTTAGTTAAAAACCTTGAAGTGGCTCAAAGAATGAAGGCAAACTTCCTTTTTGCTGAGCAAATTCATGTATTATGAATGACAGGATTTACTATTAATGTTTGTTTGGAGAAAGTAATGGCGAGTGTATTAGCAGTTGATGATTCTGCATCAATGAGACAAATGGTTTCTTTTACATTAAAAGGTGCTGGATACACAGTAGTTGAAGCAGTTGATGGCGTGGATGCTCTAGCTAAAGCACAAACGCAAAAATTTGATTGTGTGGTAACGGATGTCAATATGCCGAATAAAGACGGCATTACCTTAATTAAAGATTTACGAGCTTTGCCAGCTTATAAGTTTGTGCCTATGCTTATGCTGACGACAGAATCAGGTATGGATAAAAAACAACAAGGTAAAGCGGCAGGAGCGACTGGCTGGATAGTAAAGCCATTTAATCCTGACCAATTATTAAAAACAATCAAGAAAGTATTGGGTTAGCCGATAGAGTGTTTAGGATCGTGCAATGGCTAGTACCGTACCCCTTAAATAATTAATAATATATCTATGCGGTCAACGCCTTCCCTTTGTATGTCCATTTGAATGGTTTGGCCATCGTTTCATTAAAGTAATCCATGAAATTTTGAATTTTGTCTTTCAAGTCCTGCTGTGAAACAAAATTGCCTCGCCTGATGACTTTTTTCATTAATATTCCAAACCAGATTTCAATCTGGTTCATCCATGAAGCATGCTTAGGTGTATAGTGAAATACAATGCGCCTATTGCCTATCATCAGGTACTCCTCCCGTGTTTTCATGGATTGTAATATGCCACTTTTACCTTTCACTCCAAGCTCTTGAGTGTCATTACAAAAGTCTGCAACAAAGCGCACAAGAGTTTCCGATTTATGGGTATTTAATTGGTCAGCGATAAAATGATAAACTTTCTTTTCTGGGTTTTTCTCAATCAGATATTTGATCGACTCAACAAAATCGATCTCAGTTCGTGTCTCTTGAATCAAACCATCTATAACTCCTGTTGCCACATTAAACCCTCCTAAAAGTGTTTGCGTGCCATGACGCTCATATTCAAATTCGATAGATTGAACTTGACCCGCTCTCATTGGCAAATCGGGGGAAATTCGTTCCAATGCCTGAATACCTGTCATTTCATCAACACTGATAAAAAGTTCTTCTGGCGTTTTCAGAGAATTTGCATAAAGGTTACAAATATCTGTGATTCTTTCTTCTTTTCGCTCATCCGCTTTTGCATTGAGCCAGTATTGGCTAAGATGAGGTTTTAAGTCGTTTTTTTTAAAAGACGGCCTAAATGATTTGCTGAAATAGTCTCGACAATACCTTGTTTGATCGCTTCTTCCGCCAATTCTCTATGTGTCCAATGAGTGATGGGACGATCATAGTCTTCAGGCTTTTCACAGGAAAGTGCAATTATTCGACACAGTTGTTCGGGGGTAAATGTATCTGGAGTGCCTGGGCGCGGAAGATCCTGAAGCCTCTCCCGGACTGGCTTGTTTGCTAGTTCGTGCCAACGTGCAGTCCAGTTCGTAATTATATTATTCTGTACATCAAGTTTTTGCGCAATATTCTGATATTTCATGCCTGAGTTTGCTAATAAGATAATCTTGGCTCGTAATACCATGCTCGATTTTGCTGTCTGTTGGCGAGTTATTTTTTCGAGCTCTTCGCGTTCATCATCTTTTAATGTAACTGGAAATTTGGGGGTTCTCATGACTTCCTGTTGGTGGATTCGATACGGAATAATATAGACTATGTTAAGGTTACCAGAATAGAAGCTGGACTGATAATTTATTTATTAATTATTTAGAGGGCGAGGTACTAGTTATCTATAGCTGTATATTGTATCCCACATAGTTTAAGTAGTATATTCGATGGGCTTGCTGCGCAATTTGGTTGTTAGGCTGCGCCCATCCTTATGAATGTTCAAGTTTGTAGATTAAGTGTAATAGTTGTTCGCTAAGTAAATGACAGTATTTATTTGGCTAGTGGTTTTGTTGTATCGTCCTGCTTTATATATTTAGGTTTAGGATGGTGTTTGTTACTTCATTTACAGTGTGCAGGTTATTCAATGTCTATTGATATGGCGCAGTTTCACCAAGTTTTTTTCGAAGAAAGCTTCGAGGGCTTGGATATAATGGAATCGGGGTTGTTAAACCTGGATATGGGAGATGTAGACTCTGAAACGATTAATACTATTTTCAGAGCTGCGCACTCAATAAAAGGCGGTAGTGGAACGTTTGGGTTCACTTCTGTTGCGGATTTTACTCATGTAATGGAAACCTTACTAGATGAAATGCGGGATGGACGTAGACAAGTTACCCAATCAGCAGTAGATGTATTATTAGGTTCTGTAGATTGTTTACGTGAAATGATGACCGCCATTCAAGATGAGAGTGAAGTTGATGATCAGCGTGTTGCGGAACATAAACAAGCATTAGAAACAGAGTTGAATGGTGCTAGTGAGGCTGCTGTCTCTAGTCCAGAGCCAGCAGCTAAAATACTCGAAACCAGCTCGGTAGCAGCAGGTGAACTTGGGCAGTCAGGCTGGAAAATTTCTTTTTGTCCTCATACTGATTTACTCAAAACCGGCAATGATCCGGTGCGCATGTTTCGCGAATTAGAAGAGCTCGGTGAACTGGAAGTTATTGTCGATTTTCAAGGTGTCCCTACATTATTTGAGCTAGACCCTGAAGAGTGTCATTTATCTTGGACTTTAATTATTAAAGGCGATATTGCACGAGAAGGCATTGATGATATCTTTGATTGGGTTGAAGATGAATGTGATTTATCGGTGCAAGCTTTATCTACCCCTCAGCATGATGTGCAGGCTGTGCCAGTAGTAAAAAATACAGCAGAAGTTCAAGAACAAGCCAGTTCCCCAGCAACTGTAATTCCAGTTGCAGTATCACCGGCAGCGTCAGAACAACAAGGCACTGTAGTAGAATCTCCAAAAGCAGCTCCCAAAGCAAAAGCGAAACCAGCAGCTAAAGCAAAAAGCTCCAGCTCTATCCGAGTTGATACTGGCAAAATTGATACCTTGATTAATATGGTCGGTGAATTAGTTATTACCCAATCGATGTTAAGCCTAGTGGGTGAGCATTTTTCTTTGGATAAAGTAGATCAACTTAAAAATGGTTTAACACAACTGGAGCGACATACACGGGAATTACAAGAAAGCGTTATGAATATCAGGATGTTGCCGATTAGTTTTGTCTTCAGTCGTTTTCCACGTTTAGTACATGATCTTAGTAGCAAGTTAGATAAAAAAATTGAATTAAAACTTGTTGGTGAGCATACTGAAGTTGATAAAACCGTCGTTGAATTAATCAGTGATCCCTTGGTGCATTTAGTACGTAATAGCTTGGATCATGGTATAGAAATGCCTGCTGACAGGTTGGCAGCAGGTAAGCCTGAAACAGGCACGGTGACACTAGAAGCTTATCATCGTGGTGGCAATATTGTTATTGAAGTTAAAGATGATGGTAAAGGATTGAATAAAGATGTGCTGCGCCAAAAAGCAATTGAAAAAGGTTTGGTTGGTGAAAATGCGGTGCTTACTGATAAACAATGTTATGACTTGATTTTTATGGCAGGTTTTTCAACTGCTGCTGAAGTCACCGATGTTTCAGGGCGTGGCGTGGGCATGGATGTCGTCCGTAGGAATATACAATCATTAGGGGGTAATATCGAAATTATCTCCGAGTTAGGTGTCGGCTCAACCATGGCGATTCATTTGCCGTTGACATTGGCCATTTTAGATGGCCAATCGATAGCAGTTGGCGATGAAACCTATATCGTACCACTAGGTTCAATTATTGAATCTATTAATATAACGGAAGATATGGTTAATCGCGTTGCGGGTAAAGGCGAAACTTTTCGCTTGCGTGATGAGTATCTCCCAATTGTACGTATGCATGATATTTTTCATGTCGAGTCGGCTAAAGCAGTTAACTTGATGGAAGGCTTGTTGGTTGTCGTGGAAGGTCAAGGTATACGTTGTGGTTTATTTGTTGATGATTTATTAGGCCAACAACAAGTGGTTATTAAGTCGCTGGAAGCAAATTATCGGTGTGTAGAGGGAGTATCAAGTGCAACTATTCTGGGTGATGGTTCAGTCGCACTTATCTTAGATATTCCAGGTTTAGTGCGTTTATCAAATCAGTAGTATGAAATAGTTATGGAACAAGAAACTGTTATACCAGAAGATGAAAACGAAAAAAAACTTGAAAACTCGGTGCAGTTTTTAAGCTTTACTTTGGGCAATGAAGAGTATGGTGTGGATATTTTAAGTGTTCAGGAAATACGCAGTTGGGAACCTGTTTCCAGAATACCTAATGTACCAAGTTACGAAAAAGGCGTGGTTAATTTGCGTGGGGCTATTGTTCCTATTATAGATTTGCGGGAACGATTTAACTTGGGGCATTCAGAGTATACAAACTTAACCGTGGTGGTGGTGTTGCAAGCAATACTGAGTGGGCAAAGTCGAACGATGGGCGTGGTAGTGGATTCGGTATCTGATGTTATTGATGTCGATAAACAGACTATTCAGAGTGCACCCGACTTTGGTACCAAGGTCAGTACCGAATTTATTAATGGCTTGGCATCGGTGAATCAGCGCATGTTGATGTTATTGGATGTCGCAAAACTACTTAAATTAGATGGCGTGAATGATGATATTGATGCGCATGATGAGGAATATTGAAATGATGAATATTAATAAATTGAGCAGCGGGGAGAATTCATAATGAAAGTCAACATGCCTGTGACCGATCATGAAGTCATGATGAAAGAAGGGACTATTCTAGTCACGCGGACTAATTTAAAAGGTATTATTACCTATGCTAATGATGCTTTTGTGGAAATAAGTGGTTTTTCTTTAGATGAGTTAGTCGGTACAAACCATAATGTAGTGCGTCACCCCGATATGCCGGCAGTGGCTTTTCAGGATCTATGGGAAAGCATTAAAGATTTACGACCTTGGAATCAACTGGTTAAGAACCGTACTAAATCAGGTGATTATTATTGGGTCGAAGCGCATGTTACCCCAACGTATAAAAATGGTATACCACATGAGTATCTTTCAGTACGTTACGCGCCTAGCCGGACACAAATAAATGAAGCAGAGAGTTTATATCGGCAATTAAATGCCAGTCGTGCAACCACGATTAGACCAACGGGTATGGCTAAAGCAGTTCTGGCAATCAAGGAAATGTCGCCTAATAAAAAAGCAATCATTGCTGCAACTGCATTTTTGTTGCCCAATGCTTGGTTAATGAAGCAGTTGTTTGATAATCAGCAAATGTTGCCGTTAGCTATCGTTGCTGCTTTAGCTACCTTAGCAGTTGTAGTCGGTTTTAAATTAGTCAGTGATTTAACAGGAGCACTTAAGAGTGCAACCAATACTTGTTATCAAATGACCGATGAAAATTTTAGAAATATTATGCCGATTGACCGTAATGATGTAGTCGGGGGTTTTTATCGTGCCTTATATGGCATGCAAGTTAAACTCAATGCGGATTTGTCTTATGCCAAACAAATCGGTAATGAATCTTTACGTATCAAACAAGCTTTGGATAACGTTAGTTCCTGTGTCATGGTAGCAAATAATAACTTAGATATTATTTATATGAATAATACGGTTACTGATATGTTCACTGATGCCGAGCAGCAAATTCAGCAACAATTGCCCAACTTTGATGCGAGTAAGTTATTGGGTGCCAATATTGACCAATTTCATAAGAACCCGGCGCATCAACGTGGTTTGTTACAACACTTAGATAGTACCTTTAGTTCTGAATTAATCATCGGTGGTTTGACGATGGGCTTTGTTGCCAACCCGGTGTTGGATGATCAAGGAACAAGAACGGGTATTGTGGTTGAGTGGTTAAATAGAACCCATGAGGTTAAAATTGAGCAAGAGATTGCTGAGTTAGTGAGTTCTGTGCAACAGGGCAACCTGTCTAGTCGCATAGAAACAGCTGATAAAGACGGTTTCTTTTTGAAATTAAGCGAAGGTATTAATGACTTAACCGATGGTATCGAAGCCGTGTTTAGTGATGTGAACAGTGCCATGCAAAGTTTGGCACAAGGTGATCTGTCTAACCATATTACTAATGATTACGCTGGTGTATATGGTGACTGTAAAAACAATATCAATAGTACCATTGAAAAGCTGGGCTCTATTGTTGGTCAGGTCAGAGAATCATCAGACTTTATCAATAATGCCTCGCAAGAAATTGCCAGTGGTAATAATAACTTATCTGAACGGGTAGAAACACAAGCGTCTAGTTTACAAGAAACTGCATCCAGTATGGAAGAGTTAACCAGTACCGTCAAAAATAATGCCGATAATGCTCAACAAGCAAATCAGATTGCTAGTACGGCAAGAACTTTGGCAGAAAAAGGAGGGACAGTAGTGACTTCCGCAGTCAATGCGATGGCAGAAATCAACGAAAGTAGTAATAAAATTGCTGAAATCATTGGGGTGATTGATGAAATTGCCTTCCAAACTAATTTGTTAGCCTTAAATGCTTCCGTAGAGGCGGCGCGGGCAGGTGAACAAGGTCGTGGTTTCTCGGTGGTGGCTACCGAAGTGCGTAATTTGGCGCAACGTAGTGCAACGGCAGCTCGAGAAAGTAAAGAGCTAATACAAACCAGTATTCAGCGAGTACGTTCTGGTACCGAGTTTGTTAATGAAACAGGTACTGCACTGAATGAAATTGTGGGTGGTGTGAAAAAAGTAGGTGATATTATTTCTGAAATTGCTGCCGCGAGTATTGAGCAATCGCAAGGAATTGAGCAGGTTAACCAAGCTGTATCCCAGATGGATGAGATTACCCAGCAAAATGCTGCTTTGGCAGAAGAAGCATCGGCAGCCAGTGTCTCAATGAGCGATCAGTCTAATAATATGACCAGTTTGTTAGGCTTTTTCAGTGCAGGTGGTGCGGGTAATATTGCAAGTGCTGCACCCATGGCAACAGCTCCGATTTCTCCAGTTCCTGCAAAGCCAACGATTAGTAAACCACAAGCGCAAGCTATGGCGAGTAAATCATTTGTGGCAACGGGTGAAGATGATGAATGGGATGAGTTTTAAAAATAATATTTGTAGTTGAGTTTGCTTATCGGTAACGCTTGGTAAGCAAACTTAAGGACTGATATTTTTTAAAAGACCTTAAGCCACATTTCAGTGTGATTTTTTGTAATCGTTATATGTATACAATGCAATTATTAGGAAGCAAACATTATGGCCAATGATGCTAAGGTTAATCAATCGAATAAAAATGCGCAATATTTGACTTTTGATTTGGCGGGAGAAATGTATGGCGTTGAAATTCTAAAGGTTCAAGAAATTAGAGGCTGGGAAGCGGTACGAGATATTCCCAATACGCCAGATTTTATCAAAGGTGCATTAAATTTACGGGGTGAGATTGTACCTATTGTAGATTTGCGGATACGCTTTGCCATGGAAAATATTGAATATACCCCCGTTACGGTAGTGATTGTATTATGTGTTGAAACGTCTTCGGGTAGTAATGTCATGGGTATAGTCGCTGATGCGGTTTCAGATGTTCTGGATATTAAGGTGGCTGATATTAAAGAAAAACCTAATTTAGGTTCAAAAATTGATACCCACTTTATGCGTGGTATATATGTTGCTAAAGATCATATGGTGATGCTTTTGGATGTGGATAAATTATTGAACCCTGATGAGTTTGAGGGTATGACAGGTTTAGCATGAGACTAGGATTAAGATGAGTGCCAGGATTGTTGCCATTATTAACCAAAAAGGAGGCGTTGGTAAAACGACCACTTCAACTAATTTAACTCATGCGTTAGCCAAAATGGGTAAAAAAGTAACTGTTATTGATTTAGATCCACAAGGGCATTTGGCGGTCTCTCTCGGGGTTACCTCGTCGCAAGTAAGTGGTATTGATGAGGTTATGTTGGGTGAAAAAAATATTGAGCAGCAAGCTATTGCGGCACGAGATAATTTGCAATTAATTGTAGCAGGGCCAAGGTTACAGGAGATTGAGCAATTAACTGAAGGTGGTGCAAAACGTGGGGACTTGTTACGAATAGCATTGCATGAAAACTTGCAAGATCAAGATTTTGTTTTTATTGATTGTCCTCCTTCTTCAGGTGTTTTAGTTGCCAATGCATTATTTGCAACGGATGAAATATTAATACCAATGACCAGTGATTTTTTGGCTTTACAAGGCTTGTCACATTTAGTCGGCACTATTAAGCGCTTTGAAAGCGCATTAAAAAAACAATATAAAATTTCTTTGGTTATGTCGCGTTATGCAACTACTAGGCGGATCTCTAAAGAAGTTTTAAGTACTATGTTAAAACATTTCCCTAAACAGGTTTTGGCAACTGTTATCAGAGAAACTTCGCTATTGGCGGAGTGCCCAAGTTTTGGGAAAACAGTTTTGGAATATCGGCCTGGAAGTCGCTCTGCTAGAGACTTTCGTAGTTTGGCTGAAGATTTCCTTGCAGGTAAGGTGATGAAATGACGACAAAAAATAAAGATAGTTTAATTGGTTATGACCCGTTAGCGTGGATGAATGAGGCGAGTGAGGAGTCTGATGGCAGTCCCGATGGTGCTGCTACTACTGAAGTACCTGAACCGACAGCTACAGAAGTATTAACATCGCCTGATGCTGGCATACAGGAGGCTAATGTTGAAACGAAGAATGAAGAATTGATTGTTGAATCCAACCTGCCAGATCCGGGTCCAGATCCTGTAGTAAATGATGTGTCGTCTGATAGCTCAAAAATTAGTTTGGATGCAAGCTTAAATATTCAGAATGTTGCCCATATGCAGGAACAGCTAATTAATGCTCTACATGGTAATGAACAAATAGAAATTGATGCATCAGCGGTAAATGCTGTAGATACCGCGAGCATGCAATTATTGGTAGTGCTTAAACAAGAAGCTATTAAAAACAATAAAGAGGTTATTTTTGATTTTCCTTCAGATAGATTTATTGAGGCAGCTCAATTACTAGGGATTGCTGAAATGTTGGCAGTTGATCAAGCTGCTGCAGGTTTTTTCTGATTAAAAAATAGATGATACAAGGATAATCATGGCTGAAAAACAACGGGAATTTGAATATACGCGTGCTGATTTTGAGGAATTAAGGCAAATATCGAATAGTCACTCGGGAATTATTGTGACTGATGATAAATTTGATATGTTTTATTCACGTTTATCTAAGCGGATCAGAATGTTGGGCTTGCCGAATTTTAAAGCTTATTGCCAATATCTTAAAGAGAATGAGGCGATCGAGTTTACTGATTTTATCAATGCTATTACCACCAATCTGACTGCTTTTTTTCGGGAAAATCATCATTTTGAATATGTAAAAGATATTATCATTCCCGAGTTATTAAAACGTAATCATGCTAGTCGTGAAATTAAAGTTTGGTCAGCAGGTTGTTCTACGGGAGAAGAGCCTTATTCTATTGCGATGACTTTGTTGGAAAATTTGCCTACAGGCTGGACAGTGAAAATTCTAGCGACCGACTTGGATACCAATGTTTTGCAAACAGCAGCAAACGGTGTTTACAGTGATGATCGCATTAGCGGTTTATCAAACGAGCGTCAAAAAAGATGGTTTAAAAAAGGCAAAGGTAGCAACTCTAATAAGGTAAAAGTTAAGCCTGAATTACAAGAGTTAATCCGCTTTAAAAAGCTAAATTTAATGCAAGACTGGCCAATGAAGGGGCAGTTTGATTTTATTTTTTGTCGTAATGTCATTATTTACTTTGACCGGGACACTAAAGAAAGTTTGGTTAATCGTTATAGTGGCTTTTTGGCAACAGGCTCACATTTATTAATTGGTCATTCTGAGTCTTTACATCAGATTGATACTGATTTTGATTTAATTGGTAATACCATTTACCGTAAAGTGAGGTAGTTTTAGTGACAGATGCTGCATATGGACAGGTTACTAACCCATCAGTGGAGGGGTTTGATACTGTTAAACGTTATTGGGATAAGCGGAATAATATTATTGCCGCTAAATTATTGCCTGGTGAGTACTATGTCACTTTAGAAAATGAATTAATTACTACTGTATTGGGTTCTTGTATTTCTGCTTGTATTTGTGATCCTATTGCAGGAGTAGGAGGGATGAACCATTTTATGTTACCCGAAACATCCAAAGATCGCTTACGATCAGGGGTAGAGTCAGTGGTGGGTAATGCAACCCGCTATGGTAATTATGCGATGGAGCATTTAATTAATGTTATTTTAGCGAGTGGCGGCAAGCGTAAAAATTTGCAAGTCAAATTATTTGGCGGTGGTAAAATTATTCCGACTATGAGCGATGTGGGTAAGAGAAATATTCAGTTTGTTTTAGAATATGTTGATGCGGAGGCATTAACGCTGTTGGCACAGGACTTGGGTGACATTTACCCGCGTAAAGTAAATTTCTACCCCAAGACTGGCAAAGTTAAAATGAAAAAAATTCAAGATATTCATAATGAAACCCTTGCTATTCGGGAAAGACGGTACGGTAGTACTATTAAAGATATGCCGGTCGAGAGTGAAGTTGAATTATTCTAAAGGATGTGAGTAATGGAAAAAATACGTTTATTAATTATTGATGATTCAGCATTGATACGCACAATGCTGACCAAGATATTTGAAACTTCGGATGCTATTGAGGTAGTGGGTACAGCGGCTGACCCCATTATTGCTAGAGAAAAAATTAAAAAATTACGCCCTGATGTTTTAACACTAGATATAGAAATGCCACGTATGGATGGCCTGACTTTTTTACGTAATTTGATGCGCTTACGGCCGATGCCGGTGATCATGATTTCAACGTTAACTGAAAAAGGTGCGGCTGTCACTTTGGATGCTTTAGCCATTGGAGCGGTAGATTTTGTTGCCAAGCCTAAAGTGGATGTATCTAATACTCTACAAAGCTATGCTGAGGATCTGATTGAAAAAGTGAAAGCGGCTGCTAAAGCACATATTCGCACTGCAGAAAGCTCGTCTGTTTCAGTGCCTAAAACAGCGAGCAAATTAAATGCTGATGCAATAATTCCGGCTACGGCATCTAAAACACACTTTGCGACCACAGATAAAATTATTGCTTTAGGTTCTTCAACAGGAGGGACTGAAGCTGTTAAAGCAGTAGTGAAAGGATTGCCTAAAACAACCCCAGCCATTGTGATTTCTCAGCACTTGCCTATAGCGTTTAGTGCTTCTTTTGCTAAGCATGTCGACGATGTAACTGAAATGACAGCTTGTGTGGCCGAAGATGGCCAAGAAATTAGAGCAGGTAATATTTATATTGCACCTGGTGATAGGCATTTATTAATCGTTAGAAATGGTGCACGTTATGTGTGCCAATTAAATGATGGCCCCCCTGTCAACCGACATAAACCTTCGGTAGAGGTGATGTTTCGCTCGGTTGCCCAAAATGTGGGGAGTAATGCCATTGGAGTGATGCTGACAGGTATGGGAGGTGATGGCGCTGTTGCTATGAAAGAAATGTTGGATGCGGGTAGCTTGAATGTGATTCAGGATGAGGCAAGTAGTGTCGTTTGGGGGATGCCTGGGGAGGCTTATCGGCAAGGAGCCGCGCATTATATACAGCCATTAGATAAAGTGGCTGCGCAAATACTCGCTTTGGTTTAATTTAATCTTCAGGGGATCTGCATGTCGCATTTTGTGAAAAAATTAATTTGGCCTTGTTTGCTGACTATCGCTACCTTATTTTTGCCCTTGTTTTTTGCCACCGATATTCTTTATTGGCTGGTCATTCCAAGTTTATTTTCTATGTGGTGTTTTATTATGTATCGAACTCATCAAGAAAGCCTTATTGATGAGCAAGACAATGCAGAAGAACTTCAGGTTCATGGTGCCATAGATGATTATGCCAATATGTTGCAACGTTGTACTGAACAGGAAATTGTCGATGTAACAACCGAACTGGATCAAGTGAAAAAAATTGTTTTTGATGCTGTGCAAACTTTGTCTAATAGTTTTAATGAAATGCATGGTTTAAGTGTGACCCAAACTGCTGCAATGCATGCATTAGTTAATAATTTGGATGGTAGTGCTAGTGATGAGGCCAGTAAATCTGTCAATTTTCAACAGTTTGCAGAAGAGACTGATACTGTTTTGGCTTCATTTATTGAGCATATTCTATCGGTGAGTAAGCAAAGTATGGAAATGGTTGCTGTGGTCAATGATGTGGACGAGCATATGCGAAAAATTGGCTCATTATTAGCGGATGTGCAGGGGATTGCAGATCAGACTAACTTACTTGCGCTTAATGCCGCTATCGAAGCCGCAAGGGCTGGGGAGGCAGGTCGGGGGTTCGCAGTAGTAGCTGATGAAGTCAGAAATTTGTCAAAACATTCGGATAAGTTTAGCGAAGAGATTAAGAAAGTTGTGAGTGATTCCAGGAAAAACATTAATGATGCTAAAGTGATGATTGAGCAAATGGCTTCTAAAGATATGAGTGTGGCCATTACCTCTAAAGCACATATTGATGAGATGATGCGTGATATTGGGATGATGAATGCTAATATTGCGACGCAATTAAATGAGGTTTCAGGGCTCAGCAGTCAGATGGAGGTTGCTGTTGGAGGGGCGATCAGATCACTACAATTTGAAGACTTGGCGCGGCAGCAACTTGAATTTTTGCAGGTAAATGCACAACATTTTCAAGCAATGTGTGATGAAGTGAAGGTTGGCTTAGGTGGCTTTAAAGTGGTTGGTGAAAATAATGCCGCTGAATTGACGGCTGGCGTACAGCGCTTTAAAGATATGCGTACCCAGTGGCAAATGAAGGAAAAAAAGGCAGTTGCTCAAGATACCATGGAAGAAGGTGATATCGATTTGTTTTGAGATGTGATAAACACATTTTTAGTAAAAAAACAGTAGTAAAAATTTAAATATATACCGTAAAGGAAATATAAAATGCCAGTAGAAGTACATAAAGATGCAGGTAAGGGTGCGTTAAGAATTAATGTTTCAGGACGTTTTGATTTTAGTATGCATCAAGATTTTCGGAAAGTATCCGAACAAGATGCAGTGGGAGTTAAATCTATTACTATCGATTTAGGGCGTACCGAATATGTGGATAGTTCGGCTTTAGGAATGCTGTTAGTGCTGCGAGATAAAGTGGGCGACAATCAAGCAGCAATCAGAATAGTTAATGCTCGGCCTGATGTTAAAAAAATCTTACAGATTGCTAACTTTGATAAGTTATTTACTTTGGTTTAATTGATAGGATAACGTTGTGATGCAAAATACCCAGTCCTTGTTACAGGAATCAGCAGCAAAAATTTTAATTGCTGATGATAGCCGGTCTCAGTGTTTGTTGCTGACTAAAATTCTTGAGCAGGCAGGGTATCAAGTTTTTACTGCAAAAGACGGCTTGGAAGCAGTACGGTTATTTAAGGAGTGTCATCCTGATTTAATTATTTTAGATATTCTGATGCCCAATATGGATGGATTAGAAGCGGCAGAATTAATAAAAAAAGAGCTAGATGAGCAGTATGTACCCATTATTTTTATTACCGAACTGAACAGCAATGAAAGTTTGCAAAGGTGCATTGATGTAGGGGCTGATGATTTTGTGCATAAGCCATTTAGATCGGTTGCTTTAATGGCTAAAATCCACTCTTTATTATATGTTAAACAGCTATATCTGGAACAATTTATACAAAAGAAGCAACTGATAGAGTATCAGCAGCATTTAGCACAGGAAGAAGCTATAGCAGCAACATTGTATAAAAATATTATTCATGCGGGATTTCTTGAAGTTCCTGAAGCCAGATATTTTTTATCACCGATGGCTTTATTCAATGGGGATGTTTTTTTAGTGGCTAAAACACCAGGGAATCAATTATATGTGTTTCTGGGTGATTTTACAGGTCATGGATTATCAGCCTCATTTGGTTCAGGGCCAGTAGCTGAAATTTTTTATGGCATGACCGCTAAAGGTTTTGGGATAACGGAAATCATTGCGGAAATAAACCGTAAAATGAAGAATTTGTTACCTATTAATATGTTTTTGGCTGCTACCATTGTGGCATTTTTCAGAGATACCGAAACAATTAATTTGATAACTTGTGGTTTGCCAGACCATTATTTGTGCAATTCCACATCAAAAAAATTACGAACCATAAAATCAAAGAACTTGCCGTTAGGTATTGTCGACAGTTTTGAGGCTCATCCACTAGTATTGCAAGTGAGTGCGGATGATTATTTGTACTTATTTACCGACGGTGTGATTGAAGCGGAAAATATTCAGGGCGAGCCGTTTGATGCGAGTGGTGTTATTGAAAGCATAAAGCATGCACGTAATGGCTATGATGCGGTGTTGGCGGCTTTAAATAAGCATAGCAAAGGGTTGGAGCAGCAAGATGATATTACGCTTGTTGAGTTGCAATGTAATGTGACTAATGCCAAATGGATGCAAATAGAGACAAAAACGAAGCATAACAGCTTACAAGCATTACCGTGGAAAACATCGATGGAATTCCAGGCTGCTACTTTAAAGCATGTAAACCCTGTCCCCATTATTATCAATTCAATTATGGAAATCCAGAATTTACTGGAGCAGCGTGAGACGATTTTTTTAATTGTCACTGAGTTATTTGCTAATGCCTTAGATCATGGTTTGTTAAAGCTTGATTCACAAATGAAGCAAACACCTGATGGTTTTATGCAGTTTTATAATGAGCGTGAACAGCGTTTGAATCAATTACAAGCAGGAGCCATTAACCTGCATTTTAATCATCAACCAACTGCAAAAGGAGGGCGCTTGGTCATTAAGGTACAGGATACTGGAGAGGGTTTTGATTATAATGCTGGCAAAGTAGGTTTAGCAGATAATCAACAAAATTTTGGCCGAGGTATGAGTTTATTACAAAGCTTGTGTAAGAATGTCGAATATAGTGGTAACGGTAATCATGTTAAGGCAGTTTATGAGTGGGAAGCGTAGCGTGAAGTATGTTTATTTTTTAAATAGCCGGGTGTATTAAATGAATAAAGCGAACCAAGCTAAATCAAAATTTGTTGCAGTTGCTTCTATTGCCGCAGAATTAAGTGCGGTGATGCATGTTGCTAAGGAAATTTCCTTGGCAGCGGCTAATGCCAAGGCAATTGCTTTTAGAGCGGGCGAGAAAGCGAAAGGCTTTCAACCTATCACTGATTTTATTAATGAATTGGCCAAAGAGACCATTGAGTTGGTTAATGATATTAATGAGCATGCATTTTTGTTGTATCAAATGACGGTTGAAGAGCATCGCATGACTAATGCTTGTCTTGCTTTTGAGAAAGTTGCTGAATTGGCGGAAGGTGCGCCTTATGCTGATTCATTAGACAAACCTGCTACTTTGGCGCATCAGCGCATGCAAACCTGTCGCTCACAATTTAGAACACATGTTAATAAATTGTTGGATCAATTAGAAGATGTTATGCATCCTGCTAGGGCTGCGCGTGTTATTGCAGCTAACTCAAGAATTGAGGCATCACAAGCTGGTGAGTATTTGCAAAGTTTGCAAGCGGTAGCAGAAAGTGTCGATAATGCGGCACAGGTTATTCATGATAATGTACAGCGCTGTCGCAGTGCCTTATCTATTATTAATATTTCAGACTAGTTGCTATAAGAGGTATTGTTTAGCATGAAAATGACAAAAATTTATGAAGGTGCATACCAATGGATTATGTATGCACGAGATGTTAATAAGCCTGACAGTATTATTGATACTAATCAATATATCATCAGAACTACGAAGCGTTGTTTGCTGTTAGATCCAGGAGGTGTAGAGTTATTTGCACCAATGCTGGCGGCAGTATTACACCATGCTCCAGTCGAAGAAATTACTGATATTTTTGCATCACACCAAGATCCTGATGTTATTTCATCTTTAGGTTTATGGGACCAAGCGTTACCGCATGCTAAATTGCATGCACCTGCCTTGTGGGAAGGCTTCTTACGTCACTTTGGTTGTGAGGAAATTGAATATGTTGGTATTCCAGATAATGGGGGTATTATTCAATTAGATAGTACTGAACTGCAAGTTATTCCTGCGCATTATTTGCATTCATCAGCTAACTTCCATATTTATGACCCTAAAGCAAAAATATTAATGTCAGGGGATGTCGGTGCGGCTTTAGAGGAGCCGTGTGGACCTATTTTTGTAGAGGACTTTGATGCGCATATTGATAAAATGCGCTTCTTTCATCAGCGTTGGATGCCTTCTAATCAGGCTAAAAGAGATTGGATTGATCGAGTTCGTAAATTAGATATTGATATTTTGGCACCACAGCACGGACGAGTTTTTAAAGGTGATGATGTAAAACGTTTTCTAGATTGGTTTGAGGCATTGCAAGTGGGTATTGCAGTTTAATTATTTGTACGCAACCGTAGGAGGGGCTTTTAGCCACGACCAGTGAAATTGGCAGCTCCTCCTATCATTATACGGTAGCACTATTTTCTGTGGGATCGTTATTGATTAATATGAAAGTTGCAGTATTTTTAATTATTATCTGTTATTCGGCGTTAGGATATGGCTCGGTAAATAACGATGTTCGCATTTTAATCGATGTTTCTGGCAGTATGCAGCAGAATGATATTAATAATTTGAGGGTTCCTGCCTTAGAGTTATTGATTAATCTATTAGCTAATGATACACAAGCCGGAGTTTGGTTGTTTGCCGAACAAACTGACAAGCTTGTGCCCTTGGCGACAGTCAGTAGCCAGTGGAAAAAAGCGGCTTTAACTAAAATTAATCGCATTCATTCCAGAGGACTTTTAACAGATATAGAAACAGCATTGCATGCCGCTACTGTGGGTTGGGAAAAGCCGGCTAGTTCAGCGCAAAGGGTGTTAATATTATTAACGGATGGCGTGGTCGATGTTTCTGCACAGAGCTTTATGCAAAGTGCCGAGTCGCGTGAACGTATCTTATCTGAGTTAAGCCCATTATTTAAAAAAAATAATATAAAAGTTTATAGCATTGCTTTATCAACACAGGCTGACAGTGACTTACTAAGGCAATTAGCTAAAAAAACCGATGGCTGGTATGAATTGGCTAAATCCGCTGAGCAGTTACAACGCATTTTCTTCAAGATCTTTCAAAAAGCAATACCTGTGGCGACTGTACCGCTAAGTGATAATACCTTTACTATTGATAGTTCTATTAATGAGTTTTCTACCTTAATTTTTAGAAAAAATAAGGCGGATACTAGTAAACTTATTACACCCTCTGGAGCAGTATTTAGCCAAGAAACTATTGCTGCACAGTTGTATTGGCATTATCAAGATAATTATGATTTGGTGACAGTCAAGTCTCCTGAGGCGGGGCTGTGGCAAATTAAGGCGGATGTTGACCCAGATAACCAAGTGATGATTGTGACCGATTTACAATTGCGAACTTCTGTACTGCCCAATTATTTAAATTCTGGTGAACAATTAGCGATTGACGTTTATTTTACGGATGCTCAGAAAATAATTACCCGTACAGATTTTTTGAATTTTATTGAGCTCAAATTGAAAATTAATAACACTGCTGATGTGAACCAAAGTTATGAGTTTATTGCGCAGTTGGATAAACCTGGTTTTTTTAAAATTCAGTTGCCTGAATTTGATCAGGAAGGTATTTATCATTTAGATATTAGTGCTAATGGGCAAAGTTTTCAGCGTGCTGTTATGCATAGTCTTGCCGTACTTAAAACACTCATCAGTATGACCTATAAAATTGATGCACAACAAGTTGTGATTGATTTTGTACCTGATGCAGAGTTGGTTGATACTCGAGTGCTACATATTGCAGCGAGTATACAGGTAGGTGATGCAGTGCTACAAAATGTCATAGTGACAGAGCAAGCGGGGCAGTGGCAATTAATGATTCAAGCGCCAGAGCCTGAACAGCAAGTTCTGGTAAATTTTACCGTACAGGCTCAATCGGTTGCTGGTGTTGCGATAACTCCAGCGTTACAAGACTTGCTGTTTACGCATGATATGTTTGTCGTTGAACCCGTTCCGCTAGTCATAGAGCCTGCGGAAATTATTGAGCAAACGACTGATCTTGAACTGCAAAAACCGATCAGTGAAGTCGTTGCAGCAATAGACCTGGTTACAGAGACTACAGAAGAAGAATCGCTGGTCGAAGAAGTGCAATTTAATTGGCCTGTTATTGCTGTGGTAGTTGTGGTGAATTTGTTGTTAATGATAGTTGGTTATTTTGGGTTTCGTTTTTATAAAAATAAATCACGAGCACAACAAGCAGAAGTTTTGGAGCGCTTGGAATGAGTGTGTTAAATTCTGCCAATGTGATTGTTTTGCTTGAACTGAGTATTTTGTTAATCGTGGTACTGTTATTTTTATTTTTTCGTTTTAATAAGACGAAATCTGCCGCACAAAATGCTGCACACGAGTTAGTTGATAAGCTGGAAGAGACCAGTAATATAAGAGATAAGCAGCTTGCCAGATTAATAAGTGACCATTGTACTGTTGACGAACAGTATGCTCAAGAAACTATGCAGGTCATAAGAACCAACGAGCAATTACTATATCAGAAGATTATTGAGTTATATTTGCTTCAGGATGGCGAGCAGTTAACAAATATCGACTATTATGTTGCTAACCTTGCCAAGCCTTATCACTCTTTATTGGCTAGTTCGGCATTAAATGCAAGTGATGGGCAATTATCTCCTGAGCGCATTGCTGAGCAAGAACGCGTACAAGAACTAGAAGAGCTGGTTGACCGTCTATCTGCACAATTAACGACCGCTATGACTACGATGGATGAAGTATCGGCTGAATATACGCGCATTTTTGCTGGTTCTAGGAGTGAGGTGGAGCTGGAAAATAGTTGTAAAAAAATGTTGGCGACTTATCAAAGTGCATTACAGGAAGCGAAACAATTACTGCTTGTGTCTGATCAGGAGTAGTATGTATTTTAATGGGCTGAGAATTTTTGCATGAAGCAGTTACCTGATTTTAATGCGGTTATTTTTGATATGGATGGCTTGGTATTAGATACTGAAACAACCTATTTTAGCGCATGGCAGCAAGCTGCAGATACCTTGGGTTATACAATCAGTGATGCTTTTTGTGCTCAAGTATCAGGTATGCCTTTTTCGCATATTGAACAGCAGCTAACGCAATATTTAGGTGTCAATTTTCCTTTAAGCGAATTTTATCGTTTAAGTTCTATCTATTGGCGTGCGGGAGTAGAAAGTGATGGTATTGATGTTAAAACAGGTGTTTATGATGTATTGCAAGTGCTTGATGCATTATCAATTAAGTACTGTTTGGCGACGAATAGCCCAGAAACTAACGCACGGGAATGTTTGCAGTATGCAGGTATTGCTAACTTGTTTCCCACTATCGTTAGTCGTGATCATGTGCCATCTCCCAAGCCAGCGGCAGATATATTCTTGCGAGCAGCTAATGTTTTAGAGCAACCGATTGCTGCTTGCTTGGTTGTTGAGGATTCATTAATTGGTTTGTTGGCGGCTAAAAATGCCAATGCTTTCTCGGTATTAGTACCTTCTATGCCTGATATGGACGGTAAAATGCAGGCTTTAGCGGGGCTTGTGCTTAATGATTTATCGGAATTAGCTAAGCTGCTGCAAGAAAAGTAAACAATCCTGTATAATGCCCCGTTTTATTCGTCTTTAGTTTCGCGGTTAATCATTTGAAATCCACTCCAGTTAAAATTACTGTTATTGCACCAGCACGTTTGCATATGGGCTTTATTGATTTAAGCGGCTCATTAGGGCGACATTTTGGTAGTATCGGTGTGGCACTTAATGAGATCAATACCACTTTATCACTTAGCTATGCTGATAAATTAAGTTTTTCAGGTGTGCAATCTGAGCGTGCCGAATCGTGTTTGCAGCGATTATGTAAGGCTTTAAACGTTGCAGATACGTTGCATTTGCATTTAAAGACCAGTATTCCTGAACATGTAGGGTTAGGGTCTGGTACGCAAATGTCTATTGCTATAGGCATGGCATTAAGTGCCTTTTATGATTTAGGTTTGAGTGTACGTGATATTGCGCAATTATCTGCCCGTGGCGCACGTTCTGGTATTGGCATTGCTATTTTTGAGCAAGGTGGCTTGGTGGTTGATGGTGGGCGCGGTGCGCATACCTTAACGCCTCCAGTCATATCACGGATGAATATTCCTGATGATTGGCGTTTTATTTTGGTGTTTGATTCCCGTGGTCAAGGCTTACATGGTAATGCTGAAATTCAGGCTTTTAAGGAGCTTCCTGTTTTTCCACATGAAGAAGCGGCGCGTTTATGTTATTTATTAATGATGCAAGGGTTACCTGCTTTAGCTGAGGCTAATATTGCTTTGTTTGGTGATAGCATTACTCAATTACAGCGTTCTGTAGGTGAGCATTTTGCTGGCGCACAGGGTGGTATTTTTACTAGTAATGAAGTAGCAACAGCCATGCAGTTTTTGCAGGAGCAAGGCGCTACTGCTATTGGACAAACTTCTTGGGGGCCAACTGGTTTTTGTGTAGTGCAAAGCGAGGATGTGGCCAGTAGTTTGCAAAAACAAGTTGCACAAAACTTTGCGCATTGTGAGCATTTAAATGTTTTAGTTGCCAGTGCCAGGAATTGCGGTGGCGAGATTGTCGTAAGCGCAACAGAGTAAGTTTTGCCAATCTGGCGCATAGCTATGCAAAAAAAAAGCGGTAGCTACGTTCTTATTATTGCGAGTTCAGGCAGAATGTTAGCACAGGCCGCAAGGCAAGCAGGCTACTTACCTTTGGTTATTGATTTATATGCTGATCAAGATACAGAGGCGTTAGCTGAGCAAGCCTGTCAAGTTGAGAGCTTGGCGTTAGCAATAGTACAGCCCATTGTTGAGCAACTGGCTACCTTGTATACATTTACATTTGTGGTTTATGGTAGTGGTTTGGAAGGCCATCAGGAAACACTGTTTTGGTTGGCTGCAAAATTTCAGCTGAAAGGTAATGATGTCGTCGTTTTTCAGCAGTTTGCTGATAAGCGGCAATTATTTAAGCAACTCGATCGTTTGCATATTTGCTACCCTGAAGTGTGTTTTACAATGCCAGAGGATCGCTCGAATTATTTGCTAAAGCCACAAAATAATGTGGGTGGTATTGGGATTAGTCGTTGTGATCGTACCGCTCAATCAGGTGAATATTACCAGCGTTTTTGTTGCGGCCAAGTGGGATCGGTTTTATTTTGTGCAAATAGAGAGCAAATCCAGTTAATTGGATTTCATCGGCAATGGACTGTTGCTCAAGATGATTTTACTTTTGCAGGTATTATGCGCGCCAATATTTTACCTGCACATGAACAGCAAAGAGTGCAAAGCTGGTTAGCTGATTTAGTTAAATATTATCATTTGCAAGGCTTAGGCAGTTTGGATTTTATTTGGGATGGTAATGCGTGTTATTTTTTAGAAATAAATTCGCGCCCACCAGCCAGCATGCTGTTGTATCCTGAGCTGAAGTTGTTTTCAGCACATTTGACTGGGAGCATGATTGAATTTAAGTCGGATAAAAGCATAAGGGCTATGCAAATAATATTTGCAAGAAAACCCTGTAAAATTAGAGAAATTGAATGGCCAAAATGGAGTTTTGACCGTCCTAAAATAAAGACAGAAATAGCAAAAGGTGAGCCAATTTGTAGCATTATGGCTCAGGGAATGACGATTCAACAAGTTGAAAATAGCTTGTTGGAAAAACAACAGTTTATTGAAAACAACATATATTAAGGTATATACCATCATGCAATACACAGCAAGCGTTAACAAACTTACTGCACCTTTAGTACAAGAATTAATTGATAACGCAGATAAATTGAGACTTGATATTCAAACCATGGACAATGGTTGTACCATTATTGATGCAGGTATTAATGTACCAGGTGGTTTGGAAGCAGGGCGTATTATTACTGAAATTTGTTTGGGTGGTATGGGCACAGTTTCCATTGAGAGTAGTACTTATACTGAAAATTGGCCGTTAAGCATTACTGTCTACACAAGCAACCCGGTGTTGGCTTGTTTAGGTAGTCAATATGCTGGATGGAGCCTGTCGCATGAGAAATATTTTGCTTTAGGTTCAGGTCCTGCGCGTGCAATGGCAACTAAAGAAAAAGATGGCGAAGTTTTACCGGTAGAAGAATTATATAAAGAGCTGGATTATAGAGATAGTGCTACAACAGCAACTTTAGTGATAGAAAATGATGCTCTACCACCTGTAGAAGTTGTGGAAAAAGTGGCGAAAGCTTGTGGGGTTGCATTTGATAAGTTAACCATTATTGTCACACCGACTAGTAGTTTGGCGGGGAGTGTGCAAGTTGTTGGGCGTGTATTAGAAGTGGCTATGCATAAAGCACATGAATTGCATTTTCCTTTAGAAAATATAATTGATGGTATGGGCAGTGCGCCAATATGTCCTCCGCATCCTGATTTTGTACAAGCAATGGGCCGCACCAATGATGCGATTTTATTTGCCGGGCAAGTGCACATTTTTGTCAAAGGTAGTGATGAAGAAGCGGAGAAACTGGCAACTGCATTACCTAGTTCTACTTCTAAAGACTATGGCAAGCCTTTTGCACAAGTTTTTAAAGATGCTAAATATGACTTCTTCAAAATTGATGGCATGCTATTTAGTCCAGCTAGCGTGATTGTTACTGCGGTAGAATCAGGTAATAGTTTCCGTGCCGGCAAACTGGATAATGCATTATTAAACCAATCTTTTGGTGCATAAAATTTAATTACGGTTTTACCCTATATTTTTACTAATAAAGTAGGGTAAAATGAGCGGTTTAATTATGGGCGCAGTAATGCAAGGCATTGCTGATTTTTTGGCTCCATTAATTGGTTTTATATCAATTATATAACAGGTTTTATACCTACCCTTTTAGAGTACAACAATGACAGATTTATCTCTTTACAGAAACATCGGTATTTTCGCGCACGTTGATGCGGGAAAAACGACAACAACGGAACGTATCCTAAAGCTGACAGGTAAAATTCATAAGCTAGGTGAAGTACATGATGGAGCTGCGACAACAGATTTCATGGAACAAGAGCAAGAGCGTGGAATTACTATCCAGTCTGCTGCAACGTCTTGTTTCTGGAAAGATCACCGTTTCAACATTATCGATACACCAGGACACGTTGACTTTACTATTGAGGTTTACCGTTCATTAAAAGTATTAGATGGTGGTGTCGGTGTATTCTGTGGATCAGGTGGTGTAGAGCCACAATCAGAAACTAACTGGCGTTATGCGAATGACTCAGAAGTTGCCCGTATTATCTTAGTTAACAAACTAGATCGTTTAGGTGCTGATTTTTACCGCGTAGTTAAGCAAGTTAAAGACGTATTAGGTGCAAATCCATTAGTCATGGTATTGCCTATTGGTACAGAAGATGACTTCGTCGGTGTCGTTGACTTATTAACTGAAAAAGCGTGGGTATGGGATAGCTCTGGTGATCCAACTAACTACGAAATTCAAGATGTTCCTGCGGATATGGTTGACGATGTCGCTGAATACCGTGAAGCATTGATTGAAATGGCATTAGAGCAAGATGATGATGCTATGGAAGCTTACTTGGAAGGTGAAATGCCAAGTATGGAAACGATTAAGGCTTGTATCCGTAAAGGAACAATTAACCTTGACTTCTTCCCAACTTACTGTGGTTCTGCTTTCAAAAATAAAGGTATTCAATTAGTTTTGGATGCAGTGATTGATTACCTACCATCACCAACAGAAGTTAAACCTCAACCAGAAGTGGATGAAGACGGTGAAGAAACAGGTGAATTTGCCATTGTTGATGTCGATAAACCGTTCCGTGCTTTAGCATTCAAAATTATGGATGACCGTTACGGTGCTTTAACTTTCATACGTATTTACTCAGGTAAACTGAATAAAGGCGATACGATTATGAATAGCTACACGGGAAAAAGTGAACGTGTGGGTCGTATGGTTGAAATGCATGCCGATGAGCGTATCGAGTTAGACAGCGCACAAGCGGGTGATATTATCGCGATTGTGGGTATGAAAAAGGTACAAACAGGGCACACTTTATGTGATCCTAAACACCCAGCGACATTAGAGCCGATGGTATTCCCAGATCCAGTTATCTCAATTGCGGTATCGCCAAAAGATAAAGCAGGTTCTGAGAAAATGGGTATTGCGATTGGTAAAATGGTTGCTGAAGATCCTTCTTTCCGTGTTGAAACTGATGAAGATTCAGGTGAAACAATTCTACGTGGAATGGGTGAGTTACATTTAGATATTAAAGTTGATATTCTAAAGCGTACTCACGGTATTGATGTAGAAGTGGGTAAACCACAGGTTGCTTACCGTGAAACGATCACTAAATCAATTGAAGATAGCTACACACATAAAAAGCAATCAGGTGGGTCAGGTCAGTTTGGTAAAATTGATTACCGTATTGAGCCAGGTGAGCCAGGGTCAGGTTTTGTTTTTGAATCAAAAGTAACGGGTGGTAACGTTCCTAGAGAATTCTGGCCAGCAGTTGATAAAGGTTTCAAAAGCATGGTTGATACTGGAGTTTTAGCGGGTTTCCCTTGTCTTGATTTTAAAGTAACTTTATTAGATGGTGGTTTCCACGCAGTGGATTCATCAGCAGTTGCGTTTGAAATTGCAGCAAAAGCAGCTTACCGTCAATCTATTCCTAAAGCAGGGCCTCAGCTAATTGAACCTATCATGAAAGTTGATGTGTTCACACCTGAAGATCATGTAGGGGATGTGATTGGTGATTTAAACCGTCGTCGCGGTATGATCCAAGGTCAAGAAGCGGGTGTTACAGGTGTTCGTATCAAAGCTGAAGTACCTTTAAGCGAAATGTTTGGTTATATCGGTGATTTACGTACGATGACATCAGGTCGTGGACAGTTCTCTATGGAATTCGCTCATTACCTACCATGTCCTAAGAACATTTCTGAAGAAGTCATCAAAGAAGTGCAAGAGCGTGAGAAAGCAAAAAAATAAGTTAGCTATGAGTTATTTTTTGTAACTCATTCACTTAGCTTTTTAACAAAAAAAGCCACCTGCTTATAGGTAAGTAGGTGGCTTTTTTTGTGTTTAGCGAAGACTATATTCAGCTAAATTCACCCAGTAGTTAGTGCCTACTGTTAAAATTTGATCATTAAAATCATAGTGTGGGTTATGCAATAAGCAGTTACCATCGAATGTTCCATTGCCTAGCCAAACATAGCACCCTGGTTTTTCTTGCAACATAAAAGCAAAATCTTCAGAACCCATACTTGGGGTAGGGGCTAAATCAACCTGATCTATGCCAACTAACTCTTGGGCAACCTTTGTAGCAATAGTAGTCTTAGTCTCACTATTATGGGTCACTGGATAGCCAGGATTTTCTGGATTAATTTTGATTTCTGACTCTAAATTGAATATCTGTGCTGTTGCTAGTGTCAATTGAGCTATTCTTGCTTGAATCAATGCTTGGGTTGCATCATCAAAGCAGCGATAAGTACCTCTTAATACCAGTGAGTCGGGTATTGCATTCCATGTATTGCCAGCATGTATTTGAGTGATACTTAAGGCTGCTGCATTTTCTGGGTTAATATTTCTACTGACAATAGTTTGCAGTGCCGTAATAAGTTGTGCGCCTGTCACCATAACATCACTGCCCATATGCGGCATGGCAGCGTGAGTTGCTAGCCTGGAAAGTGTTATTTCAAAACAATCAAAAGAGGCCATTATCAAACTAGGTTTGATAGAAAAATGCCCTGTTAGAATATCGGGGAAGTTAGCCTTTATTATTGTCACTAGTTTTATTTCGATGCTGCTTCCTAAACACGATGAATCTCTTTCGCATTAATTGTCGTTAGAATGAATAACATCTTGCAAAATCGACCAGCGCGGTGTTTTTTTAATTGCGCCTTTGCCCTCAATCCAATAGTCATATAAATTAGCAATATTGCCTGTGGATTTTTGGATATCTATCCAGCTATTTAACATGGCTTGTAGTGCTAGGTTATTTTTTTGCACTGCATAGCCAATCGGGAAGCGATGTATTTTGTTGCGATCAAAACTAACGGAATAGCTAGGGTGTAACATCACCAAAGTCATCCCTTCTTCAATGCTGGTGATATAGCCATCAAACAAATCTTGCTGCTTAAAAAATATTTCCGGATTGTTAATTTTTGTGGTTTTAATATTAGGAAAATAATGCTTTATATAATCTAGCCGCGGGTAATGATCCATCGTGGCTAGTTTAAGGTGCGTGTCAGCATTGAATTTGGAATAATTGGAAAACTCTTTTTTACGGTAATCTTTAACAATCAGTGCCGTAGTTAAATGTAAGGTAGGTTGCGTGTAGAGTACAGAGGCTAAGTATTCATTGCTGATACGTACCCCCGAAATAACAATATCCAGTTGAAAATTATCCAGAGCCTGATACATATGTCTAGGGCGAGAAAAGGGAATAAACTCTAGTTTAACCTCTAAAGATGATGATAAATGATTCATCATTTCTACATCAAGACCTACTAACTTATGTTGCATATTATAGAAACTAAAAGGCACCCGTGATGGGTTGAAGCCAATGCGCAAAGTACCGCGTTTCACAATTGCTTCTGGTGAGGAAGTGTTAATGCCTGTTTGCTTAATATTAACCAAAGTATAAGAAATGTTTTGCGGGGCATCCCAGTCTACTTGCATTTGCTTGAGTTTTTCGCCTATGTCGCTCTTAGCTTGATAAAAATGGTTAAAAAATGCTTGGGTAGCAAAGGTAGCGCCCACAATAATAATTAGGCAGGAGCAGAGAAAAACGACTATTCTTCTTAGTTTTATCTCAACTAAACCTGTTAGATAAGCACTAGTGGATAAGGTAAAGACGAGTAAAAATACTGCTGCAGTCAATGTAGAAAAGCGTTTGGTTAGTACATCACCTGATAAATAAAGTTGATAGAGGTCGCTAGGCAGGTGTAAATAATCTAATAAAAAGGGAATACTAATATGCACACTGGCAAATAAGCTGAACAATCCATTAATAGCCAGTAAAGCACGCTGTAATATACTTAACTCAGTATTGGTAAACCAAGCTGAAAATAAAATAAAGCTAAGGGCTAACAGTTTACCGAGAGCAGGGAAATTAAAGGCAATCGGAATAATAATTTCATTATATCGGTCACTATTTTTAGTGCGTAGGTTATGTTTAGCAAAAATATCATTACAAGCATCAGTCATCACTGGAATTAAAATAAACAGGTTTCCTGAAGCAAAAGCAGTGACTAGGATATTACGGCAGCCATGGGTAATATCGCTGTATTTAAATGGCGTAATCGCACTGATAAAAAATGGCATCACCCAAAATGATAAAACCAACGCGGTAATAATATAAACGGTGAAATAGATTTCAAGTTTCTCAAAATCATCAGGTTGAATGGTGCCGGCAGAAGCTGCCGAGATGGCAAAAATACCAATGGGTAAATAGGCAACAATACTTTTGGTGATCTTATTAAGTGCTTCTAGCAGAATTAAGGCTGGGTTTAAAAATTGTTCTTTATTGTTTACATTAACCAGCGCAATACCCAAAAACAAGCTAAAGACAACAATCGCAGGAATGGTATTATTTGCTAGTGATTTAAAAGGGTTGGAAGGGATGTATAGGTCGTAATAGTTAATGGCGGGTACTATCGTAATTTGGGTAGCACTAAAAAAATCCTTACTATCCCAAAGTGGAAAAGCGAGTGCTATGGTAAATATGGTGAGTAAACCCAAGCCCCATAATGCGAGCAGGATAATAATGAATTTTTTGGCAATTTCTTTCGATTGGTCATAGCTTAGTGACCCTAGGCCAGTGACTAAAGATAAGACGATATAAGGGATAATGGAGACTTGCAGTAACTTAATAAAAGCCATGCCCAGCATATGCAACCATGCAACTTTTTCACCGAAAAACAGGCCGGTAAAGATACCTAAGCAGAGTGCAATGAGTACTTGGGTCGAGAAAGATAGTTTTAAGAGTTTTGTCATTCTGATGTGGTTAAGGAGGCTTTGGTTTGTATGTTATCGTTAAGAGATTGAAAATTTTCCTAAGCTTAATGCAGTAAGGTTTTGGGCGTTAAATTTCGATCCCGATTCATCATTCTGCACTAGGCCAAATTATTACAGTTAGTAAAGTCATACCAATTCCAGTAAATAATTACCCTAATACCGTCATTCCCGAGGTCTTTTTATCGGGAATCCATTCGCGTAGTAGATTCCTGCTAAAAGCATGCAGGATGACGATATTTTTGAAGTTAGGGCATTAATATATTAGGATTGGTGTCACTTATAAATGTCTACCATCTAATAGCTCCGATACTATAAAAGCTGAGCTTATGGCTCCTTCATGCAGCCCATCAAAAAGATAGGCTCCTGCATGATAGGTGTTATTCTCGCCATTTGTTTGTAATACTTCCTGACGATAACGAATAGTTTCTATATTGTATGATGGTGTGGTGTGCTGTTGTACATCAATGATTTTGTTTGCGTCTACTTGTTGTTCTAGGTTATACGCGAGGCTAAAATGAATATCTGTTTGGGATGTTATGCCGCATAATCGGTCTAAATAGGCATTATAGCCGCCACCACTTTGCTTGTTTTGGAAAAGGTCGAATTCACAGAAATAACTGACACCGAAATGTTTATATATCGAAGTGTCAGTATGAATAAAGGTGTTGATTACATTCGCTTGCCATGCTTTAAATCGTCTGATTTCGTTTTCTGATGGGTCTTGCAATAAGGCCAGTACTTGTTCTGGTGTGGTGGCGAAAATAACTTTATCAAAATGTAGATGCTCACCATTAAAAAATTGTATTTGTACACCTGTTGTTGACCTAGTGATACCTTTGATATGAGAATTGCAGTGAATCGAGCCCTGCAAACGTGATAGGATTTTTTCTATGTAGGTATAAACTCCTCCCACGATGCGATCCCAGGTGGTAAACAGTCCGGATTGGCTGAGCAAGGGGATTGCCATTTCTGCTGGAAAATTATCAATCATATTGTAAGGCATGGAATAAGCATACATCAGTAGCATCTTTTGCCATCTTGCGTTGATACTTTTTCCAAGGTAGTCGGAAACGGGGCGATGCCGAAATGAGCCTTGTTTGGCGATACTTATTTTGGTCAGAAAATATAAGTAAGAGAACATGACGGGCATTTGTTTAAGGCTGGTAATGATTTGTTCTTGCTTTGTTTTGCAGCCGTAACGAATTGCTCCTGCAGATTTGTAATAGTGATCATCAGCCAGGAATAGTTCACTGGAAATTGATACCTCTGCAAGCTGTACTTGCAGGTCGTGCATTAATTTATAGAAGTTTGGAAAATTATCATGTTGAAATTCAATAACCCCATTATCAAGGGTGATATTTTTATCCAGTGCGTTACAAGCAATATTCCTATTCAGAGTCCTAATGTTCCCACCTAGAACAGGTGCTTTTTCAAATAAGCTGATTTCATGCACTTTATTTAACAGGTGAGCTGCAGTCATGCCAGCGGCACCACCCCCTATAATGGCAATTCTCATTTGATGTCAGTTTTTAAAACAACGTCATTGCTTAGTTCTTCGTATAGTTTGCAGCCAGTGCTAATTGTTCCATTAAAGCTTGGAGCTCCAGATGATGCGTTACAAAAATAGAAATTTTTAAGGGAGGTTTTATGGTTTAGGCGCTTGGCAGAAAAATTCTCTGGTGTCAGGTTTGAACCATAAGAATTGCCTTCGGGACTGCCGCAGAAACTTTCATTGGTTGTTGGGCTCCCCGTCATTTTAAAGACTAAATGCTCTCGAAAGTTAGGAACGTATTGTTGTTCAATGATATCAAGCATGGTATCAAAAATTTCTTTTTTCTTTTTACGATAGGCTCCTGCATCACGCAGTTTCAAGTCATGAAAATAGTGATAATTAGCAACCGTTATAAATTGGATGATTTGTTCACCGTCAGGGCAGTCACATTTGTCATAGGTAAGAAATCCTGGTGTGGTGACACCAAAACTGAGTGCACTATAGTCAGCATGGTCATACATATCATGAAAAGCTTTGTTTAAGTCGGTTTGTTCGCTGTGAAATAAATTCCAGCGGCCAAAGCCAAAATTGCTTAGATCAATATCCTTGACGACACAATAAGCGACAAAATTTGAAGGTGAATAGTCATAATCAAGTTTGCCTCGTACAGTATTGGAAAATTTATCCATACCTATCATAGCAGCCGCGCGTTTTGGATCAAAATTACAAATAATATCTTGGCCATGATATTCTTGAAATAAGCTACGATCTTGCATATCCATGGTTTTTACGCCAATTACCCGGTGTTTATCGAGGATAAAATCGGTTACTTTTTGATTGTAAATTATTTCTCCGCCATTTTTCTCGATTAGCTCAACCAATGAGTCAATAACGTGTTCGAAATGGTGTGTTGGGTAATAAGCACCGCGGCAATACCCTGTAAATAGTGCAGCCCAAGCAAGGAAGGATAATTTTTCGGGGGGCAATAGAAAGTCAGGCCATTGCAGGGCTAAAAGGCTTTGCGCTGCTAGGGGAAGTTTGAATGCATTAAATACATCTTGCAGGGTTGAAGTGCGGTATTTAATGATGTGCCGATTATTTAAAGCATTACATAATACATAAGAAAGGGTGATTTGGTTTGGTAGTTTTCTTAATTCGGTAGCAGTCTGCCATACATCAGCGATGAAACTACGTAGTTGATTGGCATGCTTGGGAAACCGTGTTGCTAAGCGGGCACATAATTCTTCCTTATCAAAAGGAATATCAAGTTCATGGCCTGGTATGCGCATATGGTCATAGCCTTGCGCATCATATTGTTCAAAGGTGACTGTCTCTGCTAGCCCTAGTTTTTTGAGAAACATATTAACAGTTTCTCCTTCACCGCAATTCCAGACATAATGCAGTTGAGCATTAAAGCGATATTTATTACCTTCAACAAAAGTATGTCCGTACCCACCTGGAAACTCATGCGCTTCTATAATTTTTACTTTTTTGCCTGACTTTGCCATCAGTGCGGCAAAGGATAGACTGGCAAGTCCACTACCTAATATTAGGTAGTCGGGGTTTGATTGTGTATTCTGCATCTTGCACCTTCCAGAAAGGACTCAACTATCAGCTTAACACAGATAATGATCTGTATGCTAATGCATAAAAACACTTGCTCTTTTTTATAAATGTGGGCTAATCTGCAAAGTATGGTTTGGTGGTTTTTGCAGGTGCCGTATTGAGAGGAGCCAGTATTCTAGGTACGACTTTGCTTAATAACAGAATGATTAAGGGATGAGGGTTGTAACGTATATTTCTGATTCGAAATATCAGTTACATAGTTATTATGTGAGGGTATTAAATTTTGAAGATGAAAAAAATCTAGCGCCATAATGCACTTTAAACTTTTTTTTGAAAATTTCAGGAGAATGTATGAAAATCGGTATCCCTAAAGAAATACATGATGGTGAGAAACGTATTGCGACCACACCAGAAGCCGCTGAAAAAATTATTGGATTGGGTTTTGAAATCTGTATCGAAAGTGGTGCGGGGCTGGCAGCTGATATTACTGATGAGGCTTTTCAAGAAGTTGGTGTAAAAATCATAAAAAATGTCAAGTCTTTGTGGAAAAGTGCGGACATCATTTTGAAAGTCAGAGCACCAGAGCGACATCCTGAGTTAGCAATAGATGAAGTTGAACTGCTGAATAAGGGGCAGCATCTCATCAGCTTTATCTGGCCTGCACAAAATGCAGAGCTGCTTGAACGATTGGCGAATAAAAAAGTAACCGTACTTGCTATGGATAGCGTGCCGCGTATCTCCAGAGCACAAAAAATGGATGCTTTAAGTTCAATGGCTAATATCGCTGGCTATCGTGCGGTAATTGAAGCTGCACAACATTTTGGGCGCTTTTTTACTGGGCAGATTACTGCGGCTGGTAAAGTGCCACCAGCTAAGGTTTTGGTGATAGGTGCAGGGGTTGCAGGGCTAGCTGCTATTGGTGCTGCCAAAAGTATGGGAGCCATCGTCAGAGCTTTTGATACTCGCCCTGAAGTCAAAGAGCAGATTGAAAGTATGGATGCTGAGTTTCTGATGCTGGACTTTGTCGAAGATGGATCAGGTAGTGGCGGTTATGCAAAGACCATGTCCAAAGAATTTATTGCAGCTGAAATGGCTTTATTTGCTCGGCAGGCAATGGCTGTCGATATTATTATTAGTACCGCTCAGATTCCTGGTAAACCTGCTCCTGAATTAATTACTGCTGGTATGGTTGAGTCTATGAAACCAGGTAGTGTTATTGTCGATCTTGCAGCAGAGCAGGGCGGTAATTGTGCGTTGACTAAGAAAGATAAGGTCGTGTTCGAACATGGGGTTTCCATTATTGGGTATACTAATTTACCTAGTCGATTGGCAAATCAATCTAGCCAGCTATATGGGACAAACTTGCGCCATTTATTAACGGATTTATGTCCTGATAAAGATGGTAAGTTGGTTGTCAATATGGAAGATGAAGTAATTCGAGGTACTACCGTCATTCTTGCAGGTCAGATTACTTGGCCTCCGCCGCCGCCAAAAATAAAGCTCACAACACCTGCACCCCAAACAGAGGCACCAGCAATAAAAGTTAAAACAGCAGAGACTTCTATGGTCGTTGAGTTGCTGCAACAATTTTTACCTTTGATTATTGTTGGCGTTGTTTTATATTCGATTGGTTCGGTTGCTCCTGCCTCTTTTATGTCGCATTTCACTGTATTTGTCTTGGCTTGTTTTGTTGGCTATCAGGTTATCTGGAATGTTTCCGCCTCATTGCATACACCATTAATGAGTGTGACTAATGCAATTAGTGGGATTATTGTTATAGGTGCATTGGTACAGATTTCTGCCCCTGGTATTTTAGTTACATTGTTGTCGGGATTGGCGGTCTTCATTGCTGCTATCAATATCACGGGTGGTTTTTTAGTCACTCGCCGTATGCTGGAAATGTTCAGAAAATAGGAGAAAGTATATGTCTCAAGGCCTTGTTACAATGGCATACATTGTTGCCTCCATTATGTTTATTCTCAGTTTGAGAGGGCTCAGTAGTCAAGAAACGGCTCGGCGCGGTAATTATTATGGTATGGCTGGTATGGCTATTGCCATTATTGCCACTGTCATGAGTGGTGCGGTCATTTCTTACACCATCATAATTATTGCACTATTGCTCGGTGGGTTTATTGGTGCAAAAGCGGCCTTAAGCGTGGCAATGACCCAAATGCCTGAGCTAGTTGCTTTAATGCATAGCTTAGTGGGTATGGCTGCTGTTTTGGTGGGATATGCTAATTTTATGGATAGCTCATTGGCATTGGTTGGTGTTGAAAAAACGATCCATGAAGTTGAAATTTATATTGGTATTTTAATTGGTGCCATTACTTTCTCAGGTTCAATTATTGCCTTTGCCAAGTTGTGTGGCAAAATGAAGGGGACTCCTTATTTGCTGCCTGGCCGGCATTGGTTAAATCTTGGTTTATTGGTAATTTTAATTTGGGTGGGTAATCAATTCTTGTTGGCTGCTAATGTTGGTGGGGGGGCTTGGCTACTGATCGCTATGACAATTGTTGCGTTGGCTTTTGGTGTACATATGGTAATGGCTATAGGAGGGGCTGATATGCCCGTCGTGGTTTCCATGTTGAATAGTTATTCCGGTTGGGCTGCTGCCGCGACTGGTTTTATGCTTAATAATGACTTGTTAATTGTAACGGGTGCACTGGTTGGCAGTAGTGGTGCCATTTTAAGTTATATTATGTGCCAGGCGATGAATCGTAGTTTTATTAGTGTTATTGCAGGTGGGTTTGGTAGTACTAGTCAGGGTGAACTAGCAGTAATAGACGGTGAAGTTCATGTAATCGACATTGCTGAAACGGTGCAGTTATTGCGTGATGCTCATAAAATAATGATTATTCCGGGTTATGGTATGGCAGTTGCTCACGCTCAACATACGGTGAATGAGATTACTAAGTTGTTGGTTGGTCAGAGGAAAAAGGTTCGCTTTGCTATACACCCTGTTGCTGGACGTATGCCAGGGCATATGAATGTATTATTAGCAGAAGCTAAAGTACCCTATGATATTGTTTATGAAATGGATGAAATCAATGCAGACTTTCCTGATGTTGATATAACGATTGTTATTGGAGCTAATGATATTGTCAATCCATCGGCCTTAAATGATCCGAATAGCCCTATTGCTGGCATGCCGGTATTAGAATGCTGGAAAGCTCATTCCACTATTGTTTTGAAGCGTAGTATGGCTTCAGGTTATGCTGGTGTTGGTAATCCGCTATTTGTGCATGAAAATACGCACATGTTGTTTGGTGATGCTAATGAAAGTTTGCAGTCAATTTTGCAGGCATTGCAAAGTTAAGGGTATTATTGAATTCTCGTTTAGGTGATAGTTATTATAAAGAGTCGTGGTGATGTTGCTGTTTCTTGTGTGCTATGAATAATAGTAATGGCATAAGCTTGGCTATCCAATTGTTGGTACCAGTTTATGACTGCGGACATCTCAGACTTGCCCCCCATATGACCAGGGTAGGCTAGTATGCTAATAATGCCATTCTGGCCGAGTAGACTGAGGCTTTGGTCAAGTGCGGCTAAGGTACTATTTTGTTGGGTAATAATACTGCTGTCTCCACGTGGTAAATACCCCAAGTTGAACATGATGACTCCCGCTTTTTCGCCAGCTGCAATATATTGTGTCATGTGCTCATGACTCTTATGAATCAAACTGATCTCAGGGGTAGTTTCACCATTGAAACCATTTTTCTGTAAGCGTAGATTAGTGGCAGTTAGTGCATCTTCTTGTATATCAAAAGCATAAACTTTACGACTGTGCCTTGCTAAAAATAAGGTGTCATGGCCATTGCCCATGGTCGCATCAATACTGATACAGTTTTGGGGTAAATAGCCTTGTATGGTTTTATGGGCTTCAGTGACTAAAGAGTGTAAGGTAAAACGAGTGCTTAGCATTTTTCGGTGGGAATTAGAATAGTATTGCGGGCATCTTGTGCTGTATTGAGCTCAGGATAGTCTAGGGTATAGTGTAGGCCTCTGCTTTCTTTACGTTTTAGAGCACTTTGAATGATTAAGTCGGCAACAATCACTAGGTTGCGTAATTCTAATAAATCACTACTAATTCGGTAATGATGGTAATAGTCGGCAATTTCATCTTTTAATAATTTTAGCCGGTGTTCTGCACGTTTTAAACGCTGTGTTGTACGTACAATTCCGACATAGTCCCACATAAAACGGCGTAATTCATCCCAGTTATGTGCGATAACGATCTCTTCTTGTGAGTCAATGACTTGTGATTCATCCCAGTCTGGGATATTTTGCAAAGGTTGTTTGATGCTTTCTTTTAAAATGGATTCACTGGCGCGGTCGGCAAAGACCAAGCATTCTAATAATGAGTTACTCGCCATGCGGTTGGCTCCGTGCAAGCCAGTATGGGCAACTTCTCCGATTGCATATAGGCCTGCTATGTCTGTTTTTGCATAATGGTCAGTCATAATTCCTCCGCATGTATAATGAGCTGCAGGAACAACAGGAATTGGGTTTTTGGTGATGTCGATATTTAGACTAAGGCACTGTTGGTAAATGGAGGGGAAGTGAGTTTTAATAAATTCATCTGATTTATGACTGATATCTAAATAGACACAATCAATACCATGCTTTTTAATTTCGTGATCAATGGCACGGGCCACAATATCACGGGGTGCAAGTTCGGCACGAGTATCATATTGCTGCATAAAAGTAGAGCCATCGGGTAATATGAGTTTACCACCTTCACCACGTATTGCTTCACTAATGAGAAAAGAGCGTCCCTCAGGGTGGTATAAGCAGGTAGGGTGAAATTGCATGAACTCCATGTTGGCAATACGGCAGCCAGCACGCCAGGCTAGAGCAATTCCATCGCCAGTGGATATTTGGGGGTTAGTTGTATAGAGGTAGACTTTATTGGCACCTCCAGTTGCAAGTGTCACTGTATTTGCAGTAATGGTTTTAACCAAATTATTTTTGGTGTCCAGCACATAGGCACCGACTACACGTTGTTCGGCATAGCCTAGTTTATGGGTTGTAATTAAATCAATCGCATTATGATGTTCTAGTAATGTGATATTGGGGTGTTGCTCGGCTTGCTCTATTAACGAGAGAGACAGTGCTTTACCTGTTGCATCTGCATTATGTACAATGCGTCGCTCAGAATGACCACCTTCTTGGTTAAGGTGTAACTCGGTTTCACCTTCTTTGTTGTGTCTTTCAGTAAAGGCCATTCCCTGTTGGCGCAGGAAATCGATGCTTTTTTTACCATATTCAACGGTTAGTCTGACAATTTTGGGGTCACATAAGCCCGCCCCAGAAATTAAAGTGTCTTTAATGTGTGACTCAATTGAAGCTGCACGCGCATCTAATACTGCCGATATTCCACCTTGCGCATAGAAAGTACTACCTTCAGTTAGAGCGAATTTAGATAAAACACATACATGATAGTGGTCAGCTAATTTAAGTGCTAGACTGAGTCCGGCACCACCACTACCAATAATAAGAGTATCGTAATTTGATTGTTTAGGCATAACTTGCAGAGCGGTGTTAGGTAAAGAGTTGCAAAGTCAGGTATCATTAATAACTGTGCAGCAATAATTTTAGAAAGGTAGTATAAATCAGTTTTTATAATGCCTGATATTTTATTATATATAGGAGGCTTAGTGCGGAATTAATGCGTGAGCTGTTTTAGGTTGCAGCTAAGGCGTTGGAGTAGGTACGTATCAAGAGGTTGTTTTGTGGCTATCGATAATGGTGTTGTTAGAGACAACACAGCCTATGAGCTATAGTTAAATAGAATATTTATAATATGTGCCTGTATTTGTTTAGCGTTGCTTCTGTGTGTGTTTTTATCTTACTATAGCTTGGTTTATTCGGTGGTTTATTTATGTTTCATTATATATAATAAGGTTATTCTGTTGAGTTTGGCAATATGTTAAGAGATAGGGGCATAATACTTATGGTTAACTTGTTTGTTTGGGTTTTATTTAATTATCAATCTTAAAGATAGTGACAGAACTGTTTTGGAATAAGAATGACAGGCAGGGTTTATCTAATCCCATTTTTTTAATAAATTTAGCTAGCTTTATATAAAGCTTAAGCTAGACTTCAGTATATCTAGTCGGTGCAGAGAAAATAAATGAATGAAAGTTACCCATTAGTGATATGCGATGATGTAATTCAGAAATATCATACTAATGAGCCTGTTTTTTTAGTGCAAAATAGTCCGCAACTTCATTTCAATGATACTAGTGAAGAAGCTTTAAAGCTTTTGGTTTTTGCAATACGGAAAAAGCCCAAGGATTTAATGGCGCATATGCAGCGTATTATGATTTGTTATGAACATAAAGAAGAAGCGCAGTTGTATGCTGCTGTCGCTGATTTTTTTGTGGTACTGAAAGGTGCTGGTTTAGCAATAAAACAGAGAATGCTTACGGGTGTTAGAAGTAAATTATCTGCTGATTCTCAAGAGAGCTTGTTAGAGGGGATTAATGATAATCGCTTAGTGGTTGGCAATACATACTGCGTTTTAACTTCTGGAATTGTAAGCTACTCGGAAATGGTCTTCACACCAGTAGAAAATAAAGTTGATTTAGTACATGATCCTTTGCAAATTGCTCGAGACTATATTGAATATAGCCAACTAGAGCAGGCACAAAAAGTATTGGAAGATGCTGTATTATCAGACCCGCAACGAGTTGAAATACATAATGATTTGCTTGAATTGTATCGTTTGACAAATAATAATGATGGATTTAATGAGATATACACGGCTCTGTCTGATGTGCATCATCCTATGAAAGCTCAATGGAATGATTTAAAGACTTATTTTGATAAAAAGAATGAAAAGTAAATCCAATAAATCTTTGTCCGTTGCATTGTATGCAATGGATGGTCGTTCTCATAAAACAATGATGATGTTTTTGCAGGTAACGTGCAAAGGTATTGCGCAAGTTGTTAGTGAGCAAGAAGCAGAAATAGATATTATTGATATTGATTTGATGGGGGCAAAATCTAGTTTGGAGCGTTGCTTGGCTCGCGATCCCTTACGACCCATTATTGTTTTATCATTACAGCCAGTGGATGTTGAACATGTTATTTTCATGCAGAAGCCTGCAAAAGTAGAAAATATGATGGCTGCTTTTAAGGAAGCGCGTCTTATGCTGGCTCAGCAGAAAAAGGCCGCTAAAATTAAAGGATACAATAAGACTATTGTGTCGGCCATTAAAGCATTAGCACGAAAAAAACCAGAAGTAAGTCCTGTTACAGTGAATAAGCCGCCAGTTGCAGCTGAGGCTACAAAATTAAATACTGTAAAGCCTATACCTACAAAAAAAATTAATGTCGATCCGACAAGTATCTTAAAAATATCATTACTCGGTATGGACGAACAAACTCGCCATACTATAACAAGCCTTATGCAAAATGATTTTCAGGGGCTGGTACAGGCAGTTGCAGAACATAAAGCTGAGGTATATATTGTTGATGCTGACCAAATGGATGCCAAAACCAGTTTAGATTATTGTTTGGCGCGCCAGCCTATAAAGCCTATTATCATTATTTCACAAGAACGGTTACATATTGAAGGTACTATCTATGTCAGTAGCCCTGTTAATGCTAGTGAGATGTTGGCGGCCTTTAAACAAGCGTCGCCTAAATTTGATAGTGCTAACCAAATTTTAAGTTCAATTAGTGTCGATAAGGAAAAGTCTGAAACTAAACAACAGCCTCCTCCAAGCAATTCTGATTTTGTTTTCGGGTTAAACAAGGCTCTACCTAAAAAGTTGGTAGCTGATAATATTGTACCTGAGCAGGCGCCAAAAAAATCTCGGAATGTTGAAAAAGCACTGCGGGGCTGGGTGGAGTCAAGTGCTGCTAAAAAGCCCAAACCAAGTACCAAAAATGTTGTTAAGCAGCATAAAAAACAAGAACAAGTCAAAAAAACCACTGTGATAGCGGTGACAAAAAAGGATAATCCATTATCCCAAGGTACTAAGCAGCATGAAATAACTAAGTTAGCTGCTGAGACAAAAGTTTATGTTAAGTCAGAAGAGCAAAAGAAAGTAGCTAAGCACCAAGCCGCGATGCAAATTAATGAGCAGAGGTTTTCAAGTTTTATTGGATTAGTGGAAGGAGTTGATTTTAGTGACCCAAAACAATGGGCAATAGCGAGCTATAACCCTAAGCATTACTATCAAGGCTACGTGCAATCAACTGTGAAAATTGCCTTTGAGAAGTCTATTGCGGTCAAGCTAAGTTCTGCATGGAAGCCATTAATACTATTACCTCGTAGTCATGAGGTATTACTAGATGCAGATGATAAGCAATTGCGAGCATTTGCAGGTGTGAATGTTAAATCCATGCCTATATCTACTACTAAAATAATGTCGATTACACCCGTTAATATTGCGGAAGAAGCAATTTCTACTGACTTAGAAAAATTTCAGGATTTAAACTCTTTTTTATGGAAGCTGGCATGCTGGACATCGAAAGGACGTTATATAGCAGCATTAGATTTAGAAAGGCCGATTTACTTGAAGCAGTGGCCTAATTTTACACGCCTTGTTATCACTCCTCATGCTATGAGAATAGCATCATTACTGGTAGCTGAGCCACGAACCATCCCCAATATTGTACAAGTATTAAAAATCAAACCCCAATATGTGTTTATTTTCATAAGCGCAGCCTATACGATTGGAATTTTAGAGCAAATAAATAATCAGGATAAAGCTGTAAAAATGGAAGACTCAGTAAGCCCCGTAAGGAAAAAAGCACAGAAAAAAGGTTTGCTAAACCGTATTTTAAGTAAACTTAGGGGTTAGAAATGGATTTGATAATCTCTAAAGCCTGCATGTTTTGCATTTCTTATTTCAGTCTTGTTTTCGGTAATAAATAAATGAGCCAATATAAAATAATCTTTACCGGACCTGTTGGTGCTGGTAAAACAACTGCCATTACATCTATTAGTGACGTGCCGCTGATAAATACGGATGCAGTAGCGAGCGATATGACCAAGCAAAGGAAGGCTGGAACAACGGTAGCCATGGATTATGGCATTATGAATTTGAATGATGGTGAAAAAATTCACCTATATGGGACGCCGGGTCAAGAGCGATTTGATTTTATGTGGGATATTTTGACGACAGGAGGGATTGGCTTAGTGTTGTTATTAGATAATTCTCGGGCAGACCCCTTTTTAGATATGAAATTTTTCCTGAATTCATTCAATGGTTTTATCGAAAAAACAGGTGTTGCAATTGGTGTTACGCAAATGGATATTAGTACGAGTCCTACAATTGATGAATACCACCAGCATTTGCAAACAATGGGGCTTAAAATTCCAGTCTTTTCTGTTGATGCGCGTGAAAAAAATGATGTTTCAATTTTGGTTCAAGCATTAATGTTTTCCTTGGATCCAGGCTTAGATGAGGAGTAATTAAATGAGTAATGCCACATTGGCGGATGGTTTATATATCTATTTAACACCTGCTGGTTGCTATTACGCGGTTTCTGCTCAGGAAGAAGATCCTGCTAGAAAATTTTTGCGTGCGGTTTTAGAAGAAACCAAAACACCTAAATTATCATTAGAAACTTTGCAAGGCCTAATGTTTATTGAGGATACGGATAAGTGTATAGCTTTATTGCAAAAGTGCCAGCAGTTAGGTTGGGTTCAAGGTATAAAGGAGCCTAAAGAAGTCCCTGATGTTTCACTGGAAGATGCTTTACCAGAGCTTTTAAAAGGGATTTCTGAGGAGGGCAAGGTGGTATTGGCTGATGATCAGGGCTTTTATTTAGCTTGTAATGGTTACCCTCATGAAGTCGCAGAAGAAGTTTCTGCCTTAAGTGCTGAAATTTCTGTTATTCATATGCGTAGAGCTGGGCTATTAATGAAGAACTTAGGTTTAAATAGCCATGCTTGGGCTATTGTGAATGCAGCAGGAAATAGTCAATTAGGGTTTTGGCCTTTATTTATAGGAAATACTCGGTTTATTATTGCTATATCGGGTATTCCCCATTTTAATCAGAGTGAATTTATTAGCTTAGTATGGATGTTAAGCGTTCGCTATGCTCACAATAAGTAAAATTAATTAATAAGTTATAAGGAGAGGTTTATGCGTGAAGAGATGTTAAGTGCTACATTAAATGAGTTGAATGGTAGTTCTGCCGATATTGAGGCATCAGGTATTATTTCTACTGATGGTTTGATGATGGCTTCGGTTTTGCCTGCTAATCTAGACGAAGATAGGGTCGGTGCGATGAGTGCGGCGATGCTTTCACTTGGAGATAGAACGGCACAAGAACTAGCAAGAGGGACTTTGGAGCAAGTGTTGATTAAAGGTGATAGTGGCTATGTACTAATGACTTATGCGGGAGATGAAGCTGTTTTAACAGTGCTTGCAAAGCCAAATGCAAAGTTAGGGCTGATTTTTCTAGATGTAAAACGTGCAGCCGAAAATATTTCTGAGCAGTTGAGTTAATTTACTAGGAACTGAACTGGTTTGCATTTATTTCTAGGTTTATATTGTATCTTTATAAATGATTATTTATAAATTAGTGAGGTAAGCTATGTTGCATGACATGAAGCCTGAGGATGTTAAAGGTGAATATCAAGAAGTCACTCTTGATTTATATGGCGGGGTAAGCCGTAAGATTTTGTATACTGATATTGAAACAGCTTACCCTGATGGAAAATTAATAGTCTCTACAACTGATAAAGAGGGTGTGATTACCCATGTTAATCAGTCTTTTATAGAAATGTCTGGTTTTGTAGAAGATGAGTTGATTGGAGCACCTCATTCCATCTTGAGGCATCCTGATATGCCGCCTGCTGCTTTTCAAGATCTTTGGGATACGGTAAATAAGGGCGTTAAATGGCAAGGGTTTGTAAAAAATTTACGTAAAGATGGTGGCTACTACTGGGTTAAAGCAACGGTTATTCCTAATGTCAGAAATGGGGGAGTAGCGGGTTATACCTCTGTACGACGTAAGCCTTCTAGAACTAAAGTTGAAGAATGTATCAAACTTTACCCTACTTTGTTTTAACGCAGGAGTATTTTAATGTCTTTTCAATTTACGGTTAGCCCTGACTTTACGCCAGATCATATATCTGGCTGGTATATTTTCAATACTTGGTTACAGCAGCAGGCGAACTTAGCGATCCATTTGGAAATGTATAATGATTTTCATGATCAGCGTGAAGCTATTAAGGTGGACAATGTTGACCTGATTTATGCTAATCCATTCGATGCAGCAATGCTAGTTCGAGAAAAAGGTTTTAAACCATTGGTAAAGCCTGTAGGTGAGTCTGATGAGGCGATTGTTGCCGTACATGTTGATAACCATGTTGAAGATGTTGCACATTTACAAGCAGGTGTTCGGGTGGCTGTTACTGAGGATCCCGATGTACATATGATGGGGATGATCATGCTTGAGCCTGGCGATCTTGATGCAAGTAATGTTGAAATAATAGACAGTGATACATATGTTTTGGTTGCCAAGCATTTATTAAAAAATGAAGCAGATGTAGGTATATTTCTTGCTGAAGCATACGATGATTTATCTAATATGATCAAAAAGCAATTACGTATCTTGGTGCGTAGTCAGATTAGTGTTATACATCATTCACTTATGATAGGCCCTAGACTTTTAGAGCAACATAAAAATATTAGTAATATATTAGTGAATATGCATAACGATACAAAAGGTAAGGGAGTGCTGGAAAGTCTTAACTTCCAACAGTGGGAAGTTGTTGATGATGAGGAAATGGAATTTATGATTGACCTAATGGATACATTGACAATGTAATGGAATTTGCTGGTAAATTAGTCGTTGCAGTTTCATCTAGGGCATTATTTAATCTGGATGATTCCCATCATATTTTTGAAACACAAGGCAAAGAAGCGTACTGTGCTTATCAAATTGAACATGAAGAAGATGTTTTAGAACCAGGTTTTGGTTACGAGTTGGTGCGCAAACTTTTGGCTATTAATGTGAAAATGAAAAATGAGCAGCCATTAGTTGAAGTGATTCTGTTGTCACAGAATAGTGCTGATACTGGTTTGCGCATTTTTAATTCTATTGAACACTATAGTCTAGAGATCACTCGGGCGGCCTTTACTAGTGGTATTTCCCCCTATGGTTATATTCCTGCCTTTGGAGCACATTTATTTTTATCAGCTAATGCTGATGATGTTAGTAATGCATTAGCAGCAGGTTATGCCGCAGCTACTATTTTATCGGGTGTGCAGCAGTCACCTGGTACAGAGCAGTTGCGCATTGCTTTTGATGGTGATGCTGTCTTATTTTCAGACCAGTCAGAGCGTATTTATCAGCAGCAAGGCTTAGCTGCTTTTACTGAAAATGAAAAAAGTGCAGCAAGGATTCCTTTAATGGGAGGGCCATTTAAAGGTTTTTTAGAAGCCTTACAATGCATACAGTCTCAATTTACAGAGGATAATTCACCTATTCGTACTGCTTTAGTGACTGCAAGGTCAGCACCTGCACATGAACGGGTGGTTCGAACTTTGCGTAAGTGGGATATTCGAATTGATGAGGCTTTATTTTTAGGTGGAATGCCAAAGCAAGATTTTTTAACAGCCTTTGGAGCGGATATCTTTTTTGATGACCAAAAAAAACATTGTGAAGCTACAGCGCCGCATGTTGCTACTGCGCATGTGCCTCATGGTGTTAGCAATCAAGCTAACTGATATAAAATAAAGTCTGCTGTACTTTCTAATAGCTTTGATAATATGACAGGATTATTGTCTAGGTCGACAGTTGCCCCCGTAGTAAATTTAAATTTAGGTGAAATAAGCAGGAATGTTAAATCATTAGTGATTTTGCAGAGTATTGCTTTGCATTGGTAGTGCTGATTAGTCACTGATACGACTTCATTATTAGAACTGAAGTTTTCGATAAGTAGCTGGTAATTTTTATTAATATTGGGGGTGTCAACACTTCTTATAATATTTATAAGTGGTTTATTTTTGCCGTCAAAGCTAATAAGTAATTCTTCTGTTTTTCCTGAGAAAGATTTTAATTCAATCAATGAAAAGCCTAAGTTAGTACTATTTTTTATTATTCCACTACATATTTTTAATTCTGTTGTTTTATCACGTTGCCAAATATCAGCTGCGACAACTGTTTTGATTGTTTTATTTTCAGTGTCAATATCAATTGGTTGCAGCTCTAATGAGTTGGCGGCATTCAATGTGCGTTTTGATGATTTATGAATATTAGTAACTTGCACATGCTGTTCTAAAAAACTTATAATATCGGCAAATCCATAAGAAACCGTTACTTTCTTGGGTGGTGCTTTTGTTAAGCTGGGAATAAAGCTTCGTTGTCTTGTTAATTTATTAGCAACAAAGCTTAAGTTATTGGTTTGTAGTATTGTTTCAATTAGGGTGGTATCTAAAAAAACAGTGCTAGAATTCGTTTTACTATTAGGCGTGATAACTTGTATATTATTAGGCTGCTCATAACTCCAGTAATATAAGCAGCTTGTTGAGTATAGGTTGGAAAATGCAAGTTGATCAGCATGTTTAACTAACAGAGAAAATAGGGCAGAAATTTCACTTTGCTTTAAATAATTTGGTTGGCAAAGGCTAAATAAAAGAGTGGTTTTTATATTATTAATAATATTAGTTTGTTCTTTAAAAATAGCTAATGGCTCATTAAATGAAACATCAAACAACCCTTTACTACCTGCTAGATTATAGAGTTTTCCTGTTACTTCCCATAGCTCTCGTGATGGCGTGTCATAAATCAAAGCGCATTGCTTTAAACATAGATTACTTATTTGTAGGCAACGATTAATGCACAAGCCAAGATTCTCTTTAGCTACGAGGTGACTAAGTTGGAAATAAAGTAAAGTGTGGTGACGCAGTGAGTTAATACTTAGGCGTGCAATTTTACGTTTTTTGGCATCTAAATTACTTGAGGCTGAACAAAATAAATTTTCCAACTCCATGCTGAGTTTAATAGCAATAGGGGTTATTTCATTAAGAATGAGCTCAATATGCTGTTGATATTCTTTAGGGTGTTTGCTTAGTATTCTAAGTACCGAATATATATCATTAACTGCTTGCACGGGATGGCTTAAAGGAAGCGTATCTATCCAGCTAGAAATGGAGCTTACTTCTAATGAAAATGGTAGAGTGCTTGATTTTTGCATCTTAAAGTTATGTCCTAAAAATAATGTTGATACAGGGTAAGATTGCAGTTCCTTATCAGTGAGAGAGGGTATTTTCAATATATAATCCACTCATTCTGTGCGTAAGCCAATGAAGTTTAAAGCAAAACCTAAAAGATCACTACCTGCTCACTTAAGAAAATGATTGTAACTAAAATATATTATAAAAGCTAAGTTATTAGCAAAATAAAGAGTGATTCACAAAAATAATATTTGAGTTGGCATTTCTAAGGCTAAAGAGAGAAGTCAGGAAGAGGGGGGAGAAGAAAAGGAGGTGATTGGCTACAGGTGGATATTAATTTACGGTAAAAAAGCAGAGCTAGAAAAGTTTGCAAGATAAGTATATAAGAGTCTATGGTGAGCTATGTTATTTTGAGTAATACCTCAAAAAAGTATAACAAAATTTGTTAGAAGGATTAGTTATTAAATCCTCGTCCCTAAGGGGCGAAAATTCAATAATACCTGAGTCTGACTTATCTTTTGACTTCGCAGTTGTACCTGTGTTTCTAACACAACTGAGAAGCCAAAATTCTGGGTCATACTTTCTGGTTTTATAAAACCCTCGCGCTTAAGAAAGTTTTGTGTGATCTAATTAATTGATACGTACTGCAATTTCTCCGCCTGCATTCGCCTTAACTGCACAGAATTTAAATTCTGGGATTTTAGCAGAAGGATCAAGCGCTTCATTAGTAATCAAATTGGCACTTGCTTCGTTATAACAGAAAGCCATAAACATACTGCCTTCTTGGATGCCTATATCGGCACGGGCATAAGCTGAAATCTTGCCGCGTCTCGACTCAATAGTAATGATTTCTCCCGGAATAACACCTAGTTTTTCTAAGTCGACAGGATGTAGCATAACAACTGGATCTGGCTCAATTGCATCTAAAGTCGGTGAATGGCGAGTCATGCTACCTGTATGCCAATGCTCTAGTTGACGACCGGTAATAAAGATAAGTGGGAACTCTTCATCTGGCATTTCATCAGCATGGATATATGATGCAGGGACAAAACGACCTTTACCAGATTCGGTAGGAAAGCCATCAGTAAAGATAATAGGTTCGCCTGGGTCACCCACATTTTCTAATGGGTAAGTTAATGAGTCCTCGTTTTCTAAACGATCCCAAGTCATGCCGGCAATACTGCCCATTGCCAGACGCATTTCATTAAAGACATCTTCAGGGCCATTATAATCCCAGCCACAACCTAAGCGGTTAGCAATTTCTTGCAGAATCCATAAGTCTTGTTTAGCATCGCCTGGTGGGTTAACCGCTTTGCGCCCCATTTGTACACGTCTATCGGTATTTGAGAAGGTACCATTTTTTTCGTAGAAAGCAGAAGCAGGTAAGATAACATCAGCGAAACCAGCTGTTTCAGTCAAGAAAATATCTTGTACCACTAAATGTTCTAAGTGGGCAAAGGCTTCTCGGACATGGTTTTGATTAGGATCTGACATAGCTGGATTTTCACCCTCAACAAACATACCAAACACTTTATCATCTAAAATTGCATGAATCATTTCGACAGTCGTCAATCCGCGTTTTGGATCTAGTTTAACATCCCAAAGTTTTTCATATTTGGCTTGGTTGGCTGGATCTTCAACAGGCTCATAGTCAGGGTAAACCATTGGAATTAGACCAACATCTGAAGCACCTTGAACGTTATTTTGACCGCGTAATGGGTGTAAGCCTGTGCCTGGGCGGCCAATTTGACCTGTCATTAGGGCTAAGGCAATTAAACAACGAGAATTATCTGTACCATGGATATGTTGAGAAATCCCCATGCCCCATAGAATCATCGAGCCTTTTGAGGTTGCGTACAGTCTGGCTACTTCACGTAAAGTTTCAGGATCTATGCCACAAATTGGAGCGACTTTTTCTGGGCTATAATCTTTCAAGTGTTGTTTCATAAACTCGAAATCTTCAGTATGCTTTTTGATGTAGGCATCATTTTGTAAGCCCTCATCCAAGATAACATGCATTATCCCGTTCAGTAGCGCAACATCTGTATCAGGGCGGAAGGCTAAATGATGCGAGGCATATTTGGCAATTGCAGTACGATTTGGGTCGATTAAAATAATCTTGGTTCCCGTTTTTGTCGCATTTTTCATAAAGGTTGCGCCAACAGGGTGGTTTACTGTTGGATTGGAACCAATAATAACCACAACTTCCGCTAATTTTACATCTTCAACTGGGTTGGAAACCGCTCCGGAACCTAAACATTCCAATAAGGCAACCACTGAAGATGCATGACATAGGCGAGTACAGTGATCCACATTGTTGGAGCCAAAGCCTGTTCTGATCAGTTTCTGGAATAAATAGGCTTCTTCATTACTGCCTTTAGCCGAGCCTAAGCCTGCTAATGCTTTTTTACCTTTTTCGTCACGAATTTTTTTCAAGCCGTTAGCTGCAAAATCTAATGCTTCATCCCAAGTTGCTTCGCGGAAAACACTATCTAAATCATTAGGATCCAGCAGTGCAGTTGTTTTAGCAGCACCCTCACGTCTAATCAGTGGTTTGGTTAAACGTAATGGGTTGTGAATATAGTTAAAGCCATAGCGCCCTTTTACACAAAGGCGGAATTTGTTGGTATCACCGTCACGGCCTTCGGTAAACAGGATCTTGTCTTCTTTGACATGATATTTGATTAAGCAACCAACACCACAATATGGGCAAGTTGAGTTAACTGTTTTATCAGCAACTTCTAAACCGACATTATCTGCCGGCATTAATGCGCCAGTAGGACAAGCTTGTACACACTCACCACAAGCAACACAGCTACTTGCGGCCATAGGGTCAGCAATATCAAATACAATTTCAGCATGTGCGCCACGATTGGCAAAGCCGATGACATCATTCATTTGCTCTTCCCGACATGCGCGTAGGCAACGAGTACACTGGATACAAGCATCCATATTCACTGCGATGGCAGGGTGAGATAAATCAGCAGGTGGTTGGGCGCGTGATTTAAAGCGCGGTGTACCAACTTGTAGTTTTTTAACCCAAATATCTAATTCAGAGTCGAGCTTATAGGGAGATTCATCTTGCTCAGGCATATCTGATTTTAGTAGCTCAAGCACCATTTTTTGTGATTTTAAGGCACGTTCGCTATTTGCTTGCACATTCATGCCTTTAGTCGGCATACGGCAACAAGAGGGGGCTAAGGTTCTTTCTCCATCAATTTCTACGACACAGGCACGACAGTTGCCGTCAGCGCGTAAACCTTCCGTGTAACAAAGGTGTGGAATTTCTTTGTCATAGCGTTTTGCGGTTTGCAAGATGGTTTCGTCAGCGAAAGCGGTTACATCTTCACCATCAAGCTTAAAATTGATCATAGGGTTATTTAAAGTATCTGGATTTGCAGCCATAGTATTTATTCACCTGCATTTGGGTAAAAATTATCGTCCAAAACCTGAGAGAGCGTCCAAGGGCAATCACTTGGAAAAGTCTGTTCATCTAATGCTGTTTCTTGACAAGCTTTAATGATAGATTTTGCATAAGCTCTTTTCAGGATAGTATCAAGCTGCGGCTTGATACTTGGATTATCTTCTAAAGTTTCTGAGAAATTAATGCGTTGTCCTTTAATGGTTAATTGCCAGCTACGGCCACGGCGGATAGGTTGATATTGCCATTTAAGCAAATGAATCAATAACACAGTCAAGCGACTATCTAATTCGCGTTTTTCACTGCGTCCCATTGTTTCGACTTCCTCAAGTAAATTTTCAATATCCAGTTCAGCAAGCTTTCCCTCTTTAAGAAAGGCTGCTTGCTCCTGTGTCCAGCCATAAAAATCGTTGTGGTAATTAATCATTACTGACCTGTTTATTAGATTTCTTCTGGAAAGTACTTAATTGCGCAACGTACTGGGTTGGGTGCAGCTTGACCTAAACCACAGATAGACGCATCAACCATGACAGATGATAATTCTTCTAATAGTTCGGTATTCCAGTCTTGCTCTTCCATTAAAGTAGCTGCTTTGGCTGTTCCTACGCGACAAGGCGTGCATTGACCACAAGACTCTTCTTCAAAGAACTTCATGGCATTTAAAGCCAGTTCTTTTACGCTATCTTGTTTGGAAAAGACCACTACCGCTGCTGAACCAATAAAACAGCCATGTTCATTTAAAGTATCGAAATCCATCGGAATATCGGCCATTGATTCAGGTAAAATTCCACCTGAAGCACCGCCCGGGAAATAACCATAGAATTCGTGATCTTCTTGCATACCTTCGCAATATTCAGCAATCAGTTCACGCATGGTGATACCAGCAGGTGCCAAGTGTACGCCAGGCTTGTTAACACGTCCTGAAATAGAGAAAGAACGTAGCCCTTTGCGCTCATGACGACCATATGAGGTAAACCATTCTGGGCCTTTTTCAACAATATCACGTACCCAGTAAACAGATTCCATATTATGTTCAAGGGTTGGGCGACCAAATAAACCGACTTCTGCTAAAAAGGGTGGTCTGAGGCGTGGCATACCGCGCTTGCCTTCAATAGACTCAACCATGGCCGATTCTTCACCACAAATATAAGCACCTGCACCACGACGCAGATGAATAGGAGGTAAACGATATTTACCTGAAGGTGGATTGTTTTCTAAATTGGCAATTTCTTTAGTCAAGATTTCACGACAGCCAGCATATTCATCACGTAGGTAAATATAAATTTCATCACAACCTACACAAAGAGCGGCAATAATCATGCCTTCTAGGAAACGATGTGGGTCTGATTCTAAATAATGACGATCTTTAAAAGTACCAGGTTCACCTTCGTCAATATTAACCGCCATTAGGCGCGGTCCTGCGAAACTCTTAACAATACGCCATTTTCTGCCTGCTGGAAAACCAGCTCCACCTAAACCACGGAGGCCGGAATCTTCCATTTTTTTGATAACGCTTTCTTTGCTAATCGTACCTTCCATTACGCCTTTTAAGGTTTGATAGCCATTATCAGCATAATATTGCTGCATACTGGTGTAATCGGTAACGTTGGCAGTAATCGCGTTCGCATCTACGGCACTAATGACAGTTGCAGGGCTAGCTTCATCTATTGGGTTTTGGCCAACGACAGCAACGGGTGCATGTTGGCAGCGTCCTACGCAAGGTACTTTTTGAATACGTACTTGTTCAGTATTTAAGCCTTGCTCTAGAGCATCAGTTAGTTCGTTTGAGCCTGACATGGCACAAGTCAACGATTCACAAACACGAACAGTTAACGGTGGTGGTGGAGTTTGGCCTTCTTTGACGATATCGAAATGATGGTAAAAAGAAGCGACTTCAAAGACTTCAGCAGGAGAAAGTTTCATTTCGTGAGCCAGAGCCACGAGATGTTTAGAGGATATGTGCTGATAGTTATCCTGTATTTTATGTAAATGCTCAATTAATAAATCACTTTGGCGAGATTCATCGGCTAACAGTGCTTGTATTTCTTCTAATGCTTTGAGATCAACGGCATGACCTTTAGGTCCTTTACGTTTTTTCTTAGTAATTTGATCAGGGCTTATTGTAATGACTGCCACTCGGTATTCCTCCAACTCTTTGCGGTATTTGAAGATGGCTATAAACTCAGGCAACCGTGGTTGCGTGAAGTATATACTCTCGTCGCCAACGTGTTTTCTGGCTAAAATCCTACCTACTTTACCAAAACGGGCATATTTAGTTCAAGTAATCTTTTTTTATGTGTGTATCAGAAATGATGATACTATCACTATTTACTGTTTTTACAATTAGGAATTAATTTGAATCCACAGCATTTATTGACATTTACGGTGGTTGCCAGATTAAAAAGTATTACTTTAACTGCACAGCAATTGAATATTGGCCAGCCAGCAGTATCAGGCCAATTAAAGTTACTACAAACTTTTGTGGGCGAGCCACTTTATGAACGTAAAGGCCATAAAATTGAACTAACTGCAGTGGGTTTGGGATTGCTTGAGTATGCACAGAAAATAGACACTTGTTACACGCAAGCCCTTGAATATGTACGAAGCTTGCAGCAAATTAGTACGGGAGTGTTGCGGATAGGCGCAACCTTGACCATTGCCAGTTTTTACTTGCCTAATTTTTTGGTTGAATTACAGGCTAAACATGCCGGAGTACAAGTTTTTATGAAAACTTTTGATACTTCGGAAACATTGCACAATTTATATAATTTAGATTTGGGCTTTATTGAAGGTTCTTTACAGGGTTATGAATTACCCAGTAATTACGAGGTCATTGCTTGGCAGCAAGATGAAATTGTATTGATTATTCCTGAAAATCATCCACTAGCAACTGAATTTAAAGAGTATGTTCCGCTAGAGGTATTTGGTCAGCACCAAGTCATTTGGCGTGAAGCCGGTTCAGGTGCGCGACATATTATTGAGCAAGCTCTTTTGAATGCAGGGATTCATGCACCAATCAATATCGAAGTAACAGGTGTTTCGGCGGTAAAGGAATCAGTGCGTGCAGGGCTGGGTATTGGCTTTTCATCAGTTATGGCTTTGAAAAATGAGAACGCAGGTTTAGTTGCTCGCAGTATTGGTAGTGCACGAGGCTTGGTTTGGCAGTTAAATATTATTGCACCTAAGGAGACGTTACAGTCGAGAGTGACGCAAGCTTTTTTAGCTCTGTGTATGGATCATAAACAATAGAATTCTGTAGGAGGGGCTTTTAGCCGCGACCACTGAATATACGTCGCAGTTAAAAGTTTTCTACAATCTTTATTTAAGGAGATTATTAAGTGCGTAAGGTATTCGCAATCGTTTTATCTTTATATTTTAGCTCGGCAATGGCGAGTACATTCAATATCAAGCAAGTGGCGCAAGGAATTTATGTGCATCAAGGGCCGATAGCATTACCAGACAGACATAATCATGATGCCATTGCCAATATTGGCTTTATTGTTGGCAAACGTTGTGTTGCCGTGGTTGATAGTGGGGGTAATCCTGCGCAGGGGCTGCAACTAAAGAAAGCCATCCAACGAGTGACCAAGACCCCCATTTGTTATGTGATTAATACTCATGTGCACCCTGATCACATTTTTGGTAATAGTGCTTTTAAAAATATTCCAAAAATTAAATATGTGGGTCATCAAAAGTTAAGTCGGGCGATGTCGGCACGTGGGCCTTTTTATATTGCACGATCTATGCAGCAGATAGCCATTAAACTGACTGAAGGTGATATTATCCCGCCAACGATAAATGTAAAAAATATGCTTAAACTTGATTTAGGAGGGCGTATTATTGAGCTAACTGCGCACCCAACAGCACATACAGATAATGATTTAACAGTATTTGATGTAGAAACCAATACTATGTGGTTGTCTGATTTGCTCTTTATTGGCCATCTGCCCGTTTTAGATGGTAGCTTATTAGGTTGGTTAGCAGAAATAGACAAACTAGAGCAGCGCCAGTTTGATGTGGTAATTCCAGGACATGGACCGATAGTACGTGATTGGCCGGAAAGTCTGCAACCGGAAAAGCAATACCTACAAAGTTTGGCAACAATGGTACGTAGCAAGGTTAAGCAAGGTGCATATATGGAAGACGCATTAAATACCATTGATTATGCCGCTAAAGATCAATGGCAGTTGTTCGATGAATTTCATAAAAAGAATATTAGTAGTGCTTTTGCAGAGTTGGAGTGGGAGGATTAGTTTAGATGACAATAAAAGTCATTTTGGTAGATGATCATGCCGTTGTACGTGCAGGGGTTAAAATGCTGCTATCAACCGATGAGCGACTGGTTGTTATTGCAGAAGCAGAGCGTGGTGAACAAGCCATGCAGTTATATGCGAAGCAACAACCTGATGTGTTGGTAATGGACTTATCTATGCCAGGCATTGGAGGATTGGAAACGATACGGCGGCTTTGCGCTCGCCATAAAACGGCCAAAATCCTAGTGTTCAGTGTGCATGCAGAACACGTCTATATTAGCCGAGCAATGCAAGCAGGTGCTAAAGGTTTTGTTAATAAGGGGAGTGTTGCCGAAGTATTGATAGAAGCTATTGTTAAGATAGCTCAAGGGGACACCTTCCTAGAAGATAATATCGAGTCAATTCAATTAGAGCATGAAAAACAACAGCAAACTGACCAACAAGCCATAATTAGAGCCTTTACTCCACGAGAGTTTGATGTGTTTTTATTATTATCCAAAGGAATGGCGGTACAAAAAATTGCTGATGAGTTATGCCTTAGCTATAAAACAATTGCAAACTACAGTACCCAAGTTAAGAAAAAGTTGTCCGTTGATAATGTAGCAGAATTAGCGCATATTGCAGTGTCGTACGGCATGATAAACTTATAGCTTTGCAGTGGCTTGACAATGGCCGATTTACTTAAAAAATTGCTTTATTTGTGGGGCAAAATACCAGAGTAGAAACATTACCGCCGCAGTACCTAATACAGCGATTGCAAGGTCAGGGTTAGTACGTAATGTGATTTTGGCAATTGCCAAGAGTCCGATTGCAATGAGCAACTTTAGTAAAGCTAGCAGCCAGCTCATTAATGTGCTCATGATTTTTTGAAGAGTGCTCAACTATATTGCCTCATTATTATCTATACATGTTGCCCTTCATGATATCAATGTATGTAAGTGGCTATTTATGATATTGATTTTAACAATAATTCCAGTCATAAGGAACGAAAATTCAATAATACCTGAGTTTGACTTGCCTTTATTATTGAATTCTCGTTCCTTAGTTGTCAAATCAAGTTTTACGATGATTTCTACGTAATAAGCCCATTAAACTAAAACCTGCACTAAACAACAGAAGATAGGAGGGTTCAGGTACATTTTGCGCTGCATAAACAATTTCTTGGCTAGCAGTTACCGGCCCAGAGAGAGTAAAACTAAATTCGGGGTCAGTTGCCGCATCATCTACTGCTCCTGTACCGACAATAGTACTGTTAAAGGTATCATTTACGCTATTGTCGTTAATGAAGGTATCGGTAACCCCGCCGACATTATGCGCGCCGAATGTGAAATGTAGAAAATCATTTAAATTATTGCCATTAATATCAAGCCCTAAGGGAGTATCAATTTTAAAGTGACCGACATAAGGGAAGCCAGAAGGTGGTAGGCAGCCTAAATTAGCTTGGGATAGATCGGCACTGCATATTCCATGAAATTCCATTGGAATGGGGCCATCACTCAGCACGGGTAGGGTAACAAGAGTCGGGCTATCAAAAAAATTGGTAGTTGGATCAATATCGGTGATGGTAACATCAAAAAAGACATCAAATAGGCTGTCGACACATACATCATACCCTTGGCCCACTGCGCCTGCTAGGCCGCTGCCGCAATTTCCGAAACGTTTCCCTAAAGTAGCATAGCCTGTAGATGGGGTTGCTGTGGATAGCGTGATGGCAACATTGGACTTAACCCAGCCATAGTTATCTAGTGTTGCAAGTGGTGAGTTTATGCCATCTGCACTACTGGTCGTTGCGCCGCTTGTTAATGGCAGATATATATCGGCATTAATCCCATTTGGGCCAAAGCTCAGTAATTGAGTAGGGATTTGAGTGTTGGGGTCTATGAAAATTGAGGGATTAGGTGGTGGTTGTAAGGTTTCAGGATCAACCCCTAGAGCAGTCACCGAGCTACTCCAACTGGCAGCACGGTCAGAAGTGCAAGAGCTACCATTAGCTGCACCTTGGCAAGATCCATTGGCAGTCCAAGTGCCTGCATAAGCAGTTGGGTCGAACCCACCGCCGGTTATAGCGCCAACCATGTCAAAAGCCAAGCTATCAGTACAGAGTCCTAAGGCATCACAAGAAATGGCAGATGATGTTAGGTTTGTAGTTTGAAGTAACTCGAATGTAAAGGCACCAGCAGTGTATGTGATGATATTGGAATCTCCAAATGAAAAGGGGTTTACTCCTGCTAGCCCATCTGAGCCAGAAAGGTCACCCGTGCTGCCAGAGGCTAGTGCTAAAACCGATGGTGTAAAGGTGGTTAGCGGTGCGACAATATCGGCTAGAGTTGTAGCATCTAGACCACCAGAGAAGGATATTGATCCATTGAGAAAGGCTGCATTTGCCTGGGTACTTAATCCAAATGCCAAAAGGGCGGCATGTGGGATTAATGCTAATTTTTTCATATAAGACTCTCAAATTTTTTTGTGCCTAACGAGAGTGTTAGGTATCATGAATTTGAAAGCATAAATCTTGCCACTGTTTATTTATATGTTTGAAAACATTGTATTATATTATTTTTCTATATTAGAACTGTTGTATAGTGTAAAAAATGTTGACTATATTTCTTTTTGGTAGCACAAGATATTGTATGTGCATAATATAGACTGAATGGTTGAAACTGAGGATATAAAACGCAGATAAGTATTATTAAAACTAATGATTACAATTGCTTTAACAATATGTTCATCACGTGTATCGGCATTTGATGTTGGTGGCGGGTAAGATGATATACCCAAAAATATAACTGATAGTAGTTGTTAATTAGGGGTTTTATGTAAAAAAAACTGACACTTGGTGTTTTCTCTCAGCAATTATGCTTTAATCAGCAACAAGATGGGCGGCAATATAAACAAGTCGGCAAGTAAGGCAAACATAATGGTGATGGCTGTTAATAGCCCCATATCAGCATTGGGTACAAATGCAGAAAAGGATAGCGCTAAAAAACCAGCCATTAAGGCGCAAGAAGTGATGAGTAATGCCGTGCCAACGCCAGAAAATGTATTGGTGATAGCGAGAGCACTTGCTTGCTTTTCTACGCGTCTAAAGTGTAAATATTTAATTAAAAAGTGCACGGTGTCATCGATAATTATTCCTAAGGTCATGCAGGTCACCACAGCTAAGGTCATACCTATTTGACCAACCAATAGCCCCCACAAGCCAAAAGCTAAGGCCGCTGGTGCTAAATTAGGTATCAAGCTCAGCAGGCCTATCTTTATCGACTTAAAAACCAGTAATAAGATTAATGAAATACTGACTAATACTAAGCTGGTTCCGAGCAACATGGAGCTGATATTACGCTCACTAATATGAGCAAACAATAAGGGCACGCCTGATGCGGTTAGCTGAGCTGTGGTTTGATTATGTTGTTTGAACCAGTATTCAGTGCGGGTAACAAATGCTAAAACTTGTGCGCTAGATAGGTTTCCTAGACTGACAGATAGGCGTGTGGCAGACTGTTTACTGTTTAATTTATCTTGCAAATCCAGGCCATAAGGTAATGATAGTTCAAATAATAACAGTTCTTGTGCCGCTAATTCTGGCGTTTCGGGCAGTTTATATTGCTCTGGATCATCAGCAAATAAATTCTTATTGATGCGCTTTATAATGTCGGTAATGGTATCCACATGTAGCACCTCGGGTTGTTGACGTAACCAGTGGGTAAAATTATCAATCAGTACTAGCTTGTCAGGCTTGAAAATACCTGCCGGAGTCTGTGCATCAATTTCTAGTTCAATAATATACAGCCCTGTTAAATGTGCAATGGTCAGATCGGTTGCCTGCCGAAAGAGGACGCTGTCATCAAAATAATTAATAAATTGATCATTAAGGCGGTTTTGTCCCAGAAAGCTAATAAAAAAAATAGAGATGATAATGGCAAGGGATAGTAATGACTTGGGCCTTTTGACCACTAACCGCCCTGTTTTTTGCATCAATAATTGTCCTTTGACAGGCCGAATGATTTTGGGTTGTGGCAATAGGAGTATTAATGCTGGTAAAAAACTGATTGATAATAGCAAGGCTACCAATGTGCCTAAAGCAACTAGGTTGCCAAGAGCTTGAAAGGGAGGAACGTCACTATAATTAAGACCTAAAAAACCAATAATGGTGGTGATGCTAGTGAGCACAATGGCTGAGAAATTAAGGCTTAAGCTTTGGAATAGAGCTTTATTTTGTTGGTAACCTGCTGCTAAGAAATTTTGAAAATTGACCAGAATATGTACACTATCAGCGACTGCGACGGTCATTAAAATAATAGGAACGACAGCGGTAGGGGGAGATAATAATAAGCCACTCCAGCCTGCAATGCCCATGGTTGTCCCTATGCATAGCATCAATAAAGTAAGCGTTGCAAAAACAGCCGCCCCATTCTGGAAAAACAAATATAAAATCAGCGCAATTAATACCAGCATTAAAGGGACTAACTTACTCATATCCTGCATTGGGATTTCGGTTAAGGCATGATCCATCATGACAATACCGGTTAGATGAAGGGTAATGTGCGGATATTTTTTTTGGATATTATTGGCAAGTAATTGTGCCTGTGCCGCAATCTGTGGAATGGTAGAAATTTCTTGGCCGACAGGAATATTAAAAGTAACATTAATGCCTGTGACATTTGCCTGCTGGTTAATCAGGCGGCCTAGCAGTTGTGGTTCGTTAATAGCAATTGCATGTAGCTGTTGCAATGTGGCAGGGGACTGTTGCTCAATATGTTGTACTAACGGGTGCACTGAAATTTCATCAGCATTTGCCTCAGAATATTGGAAGTTGGTGACTGAATCAATGCGCATAGCATTAGGTAGTTGCCAACCTGCGTTTGTTAATTCGTTAACGGCTGTTAGCGTTTCTTTGGTGAAAATATGCCCTTGTTGCACGCTAACAACGAATAACAAGTTGTCTTTTTTATTAAAGCGATCCTGCATGGCTAAATAGCTTTGCAGTTGCGGGTTTTCTGCGCTAAAAAATACCCGGTAGTTAGTGGTAAATTGTAGGTTTAATGCTCCAATGGCAATAGTGCCTAAAAGTATTAGCCAAAAGCTGACAATCGCTTTGCGCCAGTTTAATAGGAAATTAAAATATGCCTGCATACTTGTTCCTGAGAAGGGGGGTATGGATCCTGCCCTAAGGGCCGCTGCCATTAAGTTAAGAGTTTATTGTTTTTATAATCAATGCATTACACGTAGGTTGGATGAGCTTACCTAGCGTGGCGTAGGTGACGTAATCCGACATTTTGGGCGATCCAAGCTGTCGGATTACGTTTTTTAATGCTGCGCAATAAAAAATCTCATCCAACCTACAATATGCAGTGAGCCCCTAAGGGCTGGGGGGAACAACTCAGTCGTCCTAGATGGAATAAATATCTCACCAGTCCCATTTAAAAAACTTGCACTATTCTTGGTACAAGGCTAAAGCTGTTTCCAAAACTTCAGGAATAGGGACAGGGTATAGTTGTTTATCTTGTTTACCCATGCATGCGATTTGCTGCTCACCTCGGGCGATAAAAGTTTCACCCTGCTCATCTAAGCGATAATAATCAAATAGCATGGTTACTCTGTTTTGGGTGATATCACCTATGCGCATCCTGATCGCTAGTTGGTCCAATGCAAATAATTCATTGAAATATTCACAGCTAACGCGTACGGTCACTAAGTAAAGACCATTTTGTAATTCGTTAAGAATTTCTGGAGCATGATCGCGTAAAAACATTTCTCGACAGCGCCCCTGCCAGCGGACATAGTTGGCATAATAGACGTTACCAACGAGGTTGGTTTCTTCAAATCCTACGATATGGAGTAGTTCATATGCTTTCATGCGTGACTCTTATCCTGAGAAAATAAAACTGCGATGGCAAATTCTCCACCAGACTGTTGCATAGTGATAATGCTACTTGCTATTTTATGATGTCCTGCCTGTAAAACCAACCAGCCGTCTGCGGAGAACGACTCTATTAACAGTGGAGTGTCTATAGGTTGCCCTGCTTTTTTTAGGCATTCACGTGCCGTCCATATTCTGGTCATTGCTCCATTGTAATGCTCAGTCTCTACTAGTGTTAATAATTGCTCGGCTATGCTATAAGCTGGTGCGCCTAAAGCCGCCTGCCAAAAATGGGTTTCTCTGTTGGTGATGGGTTCAAGGTCGCAACTTAGGTTGCTATAACCTGTTATAGCAAGCGTTAAGTGTTCACTGTGGCTGGCAGAAACAGACTGGCCTGTCGTTACCTCAGGCCTGCCGTTAGCGGCATAGTATACTTGCTGTGCACTACCTAAGCAGGTTTGTATGGCTTTAGTACTGCGTTGTTTACGGTTTAGTTCTGCATCTCTTATTAGTGCAACATGAATTTTATTACCAAGGTTTATGCTTTCCAGTTGTCTTTCCAGATAGGGAGGGAGCAAAGCATCTAGCCATTGCTGATGTGGGTGGTCAGCAATTTTTTTAAATTTTACTCCGTGCCATATTTCGCGGATTTTATTATTGATTCCGGTTAGTTGTAAGTCATAAGTGTAGTAATCGCCGTCATGGACGACTTCTTGGGCGTGTAGCACCCAAGGACCCGCACAGTTAACATCAATAAGCTGAATTTTCTCAATTGCTACTGGAATGATAGTGTTATGTGGAATACATACCTGAATGGCATGTAGGGCTGCATCTCTGGAGCCAGGGTCTCCTAAAACGAGCTCTCTTGGTAAATATTGACCAAACCAGTTTTCCTCTGTGCTCAAGTTAATGTTGGCACGACATTGCCAAGCATTCAATGTTTGATAGGCATTAACGCGTATAAAACGACCTTGATGGAAGAATAAATCACCATATAACTGTTGTTGCGGGTCTATTTTGACTGGTGTTAAAGAGGCAGGGACATTAATAGTTTTAATATCCTGTATGGCAGGTTTGCTGAAAACACAGATGGCACTAAAATGATTACTGAGGAAATTGGTTTTACTGCAGCGTATAACTAGTTCCACGCTATTATTAGTTTGTAATTGAGCCGCAATACGTAAGGTGATCTTTTCTCTACCGCTAATTACCAAGGGTTGTAAAAAATGAACTTGGGTAAAAGTAGGTGGGTAATTTTTCTCACTCAGTGTCATGGCAACTTGTGCCATCGCCTCTAAACCCATAACCCCTGGGAAAATATGTTCGCCCTGAAAAACATGATCGCTGATATAGGGGTCTGTATCAATGGAGACATCGGTATCGACAATTAACTCAACTTTTGGATAATAAATGCGTTTATGTTCCAAGAAGCGTAAAAAGGGGAGTTTTACATGCGGTAAAGTGAGCGTCGCTATTTCGCCTAAGCGTCCAGTAACAATCATGGAGCTTGGAAGTGTTGAGGTCGCAATGAGTTGTTGTAGTATGGATATGCCTTGGTCAGGCACTATTGGCGTAATGCCTGCTTGTAATAGCATATCAATCCGCCCGAGTCGTTCACCCATGCCCACGCCAGACCAGACCGACCATTCTATAGAAAGGCAGTGGCATTGAGGGTGCGCAATTTGCATGTCAGCAATGATTTGAGTTTGCCAAGCATTAGCCAAAGCATAGTCAGCTTCGCCACGCATGCCAGAGCGGGCAATAATGGAGCCAAAATTTACCACTAGTTTTAGTTTAGCGGTATTAATATGGGTGAGTAGATTTTGTAAGCCTTGTACCTTAGGTGCCAAAGTTTTATTGATGGCAGTGAGTGTTAATTCTTGGATTAATTTGGGGTGATTAATGCCGGCACCATGTATTAATGCTGTTATTTGACCTAGTTCTGCTTGGATTTTGATTATGGCTTGACTAACCTGTGTTGATGAGCTGACATCGGCTGCGATATAGTGATAAGAAATATTGGCTGCGTTTAAGCGTTGCAGGTTTCTGGCTAGCTCCTGGTCATTTTCAGGATTTGCACGTCCAAAGATGGCAAGTTTTACTCCTGATACTTGCGCGAGTGTTAAGGCGCATTCTGCTGCAATACCTTTGCCACCACCTGTTACCAAGAGAACATCTGTAGTCGTTAAGGAGTGGTCATTTGTTTTTGTTTCCAACTCTAATAATTTAAGCACTGGTAGGCTACGTTCACCTTGAGTGTCATAGGCAACTTCAGTAAAATCTTTTATCACCTGTAATTCGGCTTGGAGCCACTGGGCTAGTGTTGGATGCTGTAATGGAGCCGTGATGATCAATGTTTGTAGATGCTGAGCTTCCAGATGTAATGTTTTGACAAAACCAGTAGCTGCTGTGGAGGATTGCTGTAATAAGACAAAGTAACTGTCGGTTTGTGGTGCCTTTAATGCCGCTTGACTAGCTTGTAATAATATTTCTATGTGTGATTCATTAAAATCCGTAGGAATGATTAATAATATTCCGTTACCACCCCATTTATTTAATATGCTAAGTAGCTCTTGGCGCTGTGATGCTTGTTGTGCCAAGACAAATATTTGCCATTGCCCATTTCCTTGGGGCTCAATGGCAGTGGTTGCTAACTGTTTAACTTGATATTGTTGAGTATATGCTCTGACCCAATTATCAATACCAGCAGGATACTTGGGTTGTGGTTCTGAGGGTGTGTCATCGTTAGTTTGCATAAGCTCTAAACTGGCTGCTAATTCGCTAATGGTGACATTGGAATAGTCCATCGGTGCAGCAGGAGTGTTAAGAGCCATACGTTTGCTGGCAGCAACGACTAATTCGGTAACGCTGATTGAGTTTAAGTGCAAATCAATCAATAAACGACTATTGTCTGCTAGGCTGGTGAGCGGTAGTTCGGTGCGTTCGGCGACTAATTGTTTTACCAGCTCTAAGGAACTTAATGTTTGCGTGGTAATTGCTAATGGAGTTGTGGTGGCTTGTGACTCTATGGTGACTGGTTTTTTTATTGGTGTCGTTGCTTCAAGTAAAGGAGCTGATTCACAAGGGTTGGCAAAAAATTGTGGTTGCCAGTTAAAATTGAAAGGGCGATAAAAACGTTCAGCATATAAAGTGCTAGTATTGATGGTGGTACCTGCTACATAACAACTGGCAACAGCTTGGAATAGACCCGTTAAGGAATCTCCTGCGCAATCAATTGAGATGATGGGGACTTTAGTATCAGCTGTGTTAGGGCGTAGTCCAGAAATAATATGTCCTGGGCCTACTTCAATGCATAGGTCGGCTGTGCTTAATAATTTAGTTAAACTATCGGTAAACAGGACAGGCTGGGTAAGTTGGGTGCTAAGTAAATTAGTCAAGTTGCAGTCATTATCAAGCTGTTGTCCTGTGATGCTGGAAAAACAACACTTGGTAAGTGGTGAAAAATTGACTTGTTGTAAATAAGTTTGCAGCTTAATGCTAATATCGTGCATTAAAGGCGAATGAAAGGCGTGGGCAATAGGCAAAGTTGTACAATTGATATTACGAGTTGCTAGTGCTGTCGTAAAACTTTGTATTGCTTGCTCAGGGCCGGCAATAATCGTTTGGTTGCTGGCATTATAAGCGGCAATAACAATGTCAACTTGATCGGCAATAAGTTGTTCGGTTGTCTTGCTGGCACAGGCAAGACTCACCATCTTGCCATTAGGTGATTTAGCCATGATTTGGCCGCGTATTTTTGCTAACTGTAGTAGTGTCTCGGCATCCATGGCACCTGCATAATGTAGAGCAGTTAGTTCGCCCAAGCTATGCCCCAAAACGCTATCAGCAGAGATGCCAAATTGTTGCAATAATTGCAGGCCAGCAATTTGGGCGGTAATAATTGCGGGTTGTGCTAATGCTGTTGACGTTAAATCATCGTTAATAGACAAAGCAGCCGATTGGTATAACTGTTTAAATTGACTAAATCGGGTAGCCATCAACCCACCTTGTAAACGGACGGGAGCTGCTTGTCCAGGGAATACAAAGGCTATATTGGGTTTATCTGCACCAGAACCAATAAATATCGAGTTGGTTAAGTCTGTTTTTTGAGTGTGTCCATCACGAATTGTCTTGAGCAGTTTGCTAAGGCGATGCTGTAGTTGTTTTGGCGAGTCGGCGAGTACCGCTGCGCGTAAGCTATCTTGGCTGTCGCATTGCTTAGCCAAAGCAACTGATAGGTCAATTAACTCGGCATTAGATAAAGCTAAAGAAAAATCACAGATCGATTGAATGAATGTTGTTAAGGCGGTGGTGGATTTTGCCGAGAACAAAAATAGTTCAACATCTTGCCAGCTGGATAATAAACTGGAATCTACTGGTGTTTTAGTGGTTTTTTGTGTATTTCCTTGTAATGCAATATGGACATTAATACCGCCAAAACCAAACGAACTGACACCCGCTTTTAAATCTTTGTATGCTGGCCAATGTTGGGGGTGTAAGGGGACTTGTAATGCTGATTTCGGCTCATCCAAAATTGGGTTTGGTTTGAAAAATCCAGTAGCAGGCGGGATAATTTGTTGCTCTAAAGCCATTACAGTTTTGATAAATCCTGCAATGCCAGCTGCTGCTTTAGTATGGCCAATATTGGCTTTAATTGAAGTGATAAAAGATTTTTCGCTGGCACCTTGTGCTTTAAGTTCTTGCGATAAGGCGCTTAACTCAACAGCATCACCTACTTTGGTGCCAGTGCCATGACCTTCAAATAAGGGAACAGAGCTGACAGAGTAGTTGGCGCGTTGGTAAGCGCGTTGTATAGCGAGGCGTTGCCCAGTGATTTCCGGGCGAGTAATGCCGCCAGCACCATCCGAGGAAATACCCCAGCCTGCTATAGTGGCGTAACAATGTAAACCTTGTGCAATGGCATCTTCATGACGCATTAACACCACCATGCCACAGCCTTCACCTGGTAAAAAGCCTTGGGACTGTTGGTCGTAAACACGCATATCGCCAGCTGATAAGGCGGTAACTTTAGCAAAGCCAATTAATTCAAATGGATCTAGGCTAAGGTCAACGCCACCTGCAATAGCAACATCCAATTCGCCATTTATTAAGGCGGAGCAGGCATTGGTAATAGCTAACAGAGATGAGCTGCAAGCGCCGTCAACGGTATAGCCACCACCAGCCAAATCAAAGTAATTACAAATTCTACCAGCGATGGTATTAGCTAAGCCACCTGCTAATGTTTCCTCATTAACAGGTGCAAACGGTGCTTTAAAATCTAGTTCAGCTTGTGTTAAGAACTTTTGGCGCTCTGTTTCCGACCAACCGATATTGCGTAGCTGTGCATTAAAAACCCGTTGTACATAAGGCCAGCGTAGGCGCAATAATGCTGCGCGAGAAAATTCTCCAGTTAAGGTATTACCGATTAATACGCCAGTAGTTTTATGCGGCAAGCCTTGTCCATTGGAAAACCCTGCATCTGCAAGTGCTTGTTCGGCAATGTCTAATGCCAACCAATGAGTCAAGTCGACACTGCGATAGGTGTTACCAGCAATATGATATTTGACTCGATCGAATTGGTAGCCTTCGATTAATGCTGCTTGTGAGATATAAAAATTATCCCCAAGTGAGTTTTTATCGGCTAAATAATCATCTAGGTTAATTCGTTCCTTGGGGATGCGGCGAAAAGCTTGCCGGCGGGCTAGGATATTTTCCCATAATTGCTGCGGATTATTTGCATTAGGATATCGGCATGCCATCCCTACGACGGCAATGGCATCACTCATAAAAGTGACCCTGCTACTGGTAGAGGTTTAAGTGTATATTGGTTTTTTCTGGCGCGGTAATGCAAGTAGGCTCCACGGATGCAGCAGACTATTAATAAAGCAAAAAACCAACCAAAAACAATGTGAAACATCATTAAAAAGCTGTATACCAAGGCAATGCTAAAACCAAATACAACTTGATGCAAAGGTTTATATGGAGACGTGCCTGGGTCAGAAATCATATAAAAGGTATACAGCAAGAATGCTAGACCCGTCATTGGGTTTAGTGCCGCCAGCACTGATAAATCAAAATACCAGCTACGGATAATTGCCTGCAAAGCAAAGCCTGCAAACCAAGCCAAAATAAGCGGAATTTTTTTGGTGAAGCGAGCGTTTAAAAAAGTACCTAAAATACAGATAAATAAGGCAAAGATCCAATCAGCACTACCACTGATATTTTCAGTAAACTGATAGGGAGGGGCAATACCTACCCATGGAAATAAAATTAAGGTTGCGGAAATGCCAGTATTAGAGGGGTTAAGAAAATGACGTTTTCCGCGTTCGGTGGTGACGGTAAAGATATGTTTGGAACCAGCGGCAACGGCAGTAGCAAATGCAATGGGCAATAACTGTTCATTGGAATACAGCAACATGGCAACCGCCAGCGCTGTAATATGTGCTGATAACAAAAAGTTGACTAAAGCCAAAGGGCCGCCCCGATAGCGAGCTGTGCGTTTCTCCGACCATGCGCTTGTTGTTTCCAGAAGTAGATCCATGGAATAACTGGTGATTAAGGCGACTAAAACATAGGCATAGGATTGCTCAAATCCCAAAAAACCATGTCCGATAATGGTTAAGGCGGAAATGGCTAAGGCAAAGCGTCGTAATGCGGCTAAACGAAGGTCTGGTGTTTTCATAATTAATCTTATTAGAAACGAAGGTTTAATGATGTCTAAGACTGAAGATGGGCAGTTAAGTATTTATATTCATAAAAATAATTGCTTACCCTGTAGGCTGGGTTAGCTTAGTAAGTGAAGCGCAACTAACGTAACCCAGTCTTGGATAAGCGATTATGTTCAATATCATTAACTCTTAACTTAATGGCGGCGACTACCACCCTGCGTAAGTAAAGTTAATGTTAAACTGGGTTGGTCAGCAGAATTGTATGCCAGCCTTGCTTTAGTTTTATGCGTTGTTTATGCAAAGCTCCTGAGCTATCTCTCCAGCGCAGAGTAACCTTAAGCTTTTGCTGTTTGGGTAAATGACCCAAGCCAAAATGTAGATCATGGCTACGACGTCCAGAGTGACCGTTACCTCCATCCACTTCCGAGACTAAGGTACGACCATCAGCTAATGTTACTTTTACTGTTGCCCCAATTGCTGGGCGACTTGGTTCTGTGTGATGGCCAGCTGCAATACTTAATTTAGTAGTCGGCTGAATAGCAAAACGCAAATGCAAACCCAAAAATGAACTGCAATCAGGGCAATCGTTAAGCAATAAATAAGAAGGTTCCCATTGGTTGGCAACAGCGAAGTCCAAGTCACCATCGCCATCAATATCAGCTACCGCAAAGCCACGGCTAATAAATGTTTGATCCATGCCTAATTCTGCTGCTATATCAATATAGCGTCCTTGTTTATTACGTACATAAAATGGGTTATGTGCGGAGCCACTTAATGCATCTCCGGCTTTGAATTTAGGCCAAGCACTTGGGTGGCGTAGGTTTTCATCATTACCTAAAGCAAGTTCTTGTAACTCAGGCCAACGCTCAGTTTTACCTTTAACAAAGCCAGTCGCTTGGATAGCTTCAACGACACCATCATTATTAAAGTCAGCCATTTTGGTGTCCCATGACCAATTACTGCGCGACATGCCTAAAGGTTCACTTAAATCTTGATAGGGAGCAATCCCTTGCTGCATTAGCTCGGTTTTACCCGTGCTAACAAAGACAAAATGACTTTCTTCTAATGCATATTCGGCGGCAATATTGCTAACAAACATATCCTGCCAACCATCACCATTCAGGTCGGCAAAATCAACGCCCATACCTTTAAAGGAGTCTTGACCTAATACTTTTGAGGCAGGTGTGGTAAAAGTACGTTCACCTTCTAATAATGCAAAATTGAGTTTCCCAGGTGTTGATCGGTTATGAAATAAGCGGTCAGGGCCAAAGTCATTGGCAAAATAGATTTCAGGTAATAAATCACCATCAAGGTCAGCTGCACCAATGGCTAGGGTCCAAGCAGTATTGGCAATATCAGGGATAATATTATGCATCTCTTTAAGTTGGCGTGTTTGCTCAGTATTGACCATATTGAGGAAAAAGTGAGTTTCGCCGCCGTTGTAGGCACGTGACATAGAATGTTGCATGGAGTCATCTTCAGTCGCATGCTTATCCAGAATATGCGCACCATCTTGAAAGTAATTGGCAATAATTAAATCGGTATGGCCATCACCATCAAGGTCTGCTGTTGTTGCTGTATTAGTAAACCAACGCTCGCCAGTATTGACCAGTTCTTGTGGTTGATAGCCAGATGTTGTGGCGTTGCGCACAAAAATAATAGGTGTACGCCCCCAATAATAGACTAGTAGATCGAGCACCCCATCTTCATTATAGTCACCAGGCAAGCAACCCATAGGTGCCATTGTCGTTGCATCAAAAGGCAATGGTGCAGGATTAAGGGGAGTCGCGGTGTAACGGTTGCCAGTGCCGGGGGCAGGGGCAATGATGACTTGATCAATACGTGTATCGACATAACACAAGTCATTGGCTAGACCATCATTATCTAAATCATTCAGGGAGACCGCAGCTCCAACTGAAGAAATCCAGGCTGAGATGTGTTCAAGACTAGGGCTAACATCTCTAATGGTTTTTTTAGGGAAGTTGTTTAAGGTAGGTAACGGTAATGATGTAAATTTAAAGGTTTTAGCTAAATGCTTACGTTGGTCTGAGTCTGTGGTAGGTAATTGCGCAACAACATAGAGTGTGCAAATAATGATGATGGCCAGCACTCGGTCTAAGTGTTGGCGTAACAAAGCATAAGTATCTGACATATAAAAAAATAAATAAGTTTTAAATGAAATGTTGTTGAATTCGCTGCCGCCAAACTTCGTAAGCAGGGATATTGTTGCCTGCCACTAAATCGTGTAAAGCAGTATCAGTAATCTGGGCAGCAGCAGTAGCACTCATATCGCAAATTACCTGACAGGCAAGTTCAGTATGCATAACCAAGTTTTCGGCACGTAATCGAGTTTTGGCTGCAAAAGCGACCCCTTGCGCTAGTTGCGCTTGATAAGGTGCTGAAAAACCTAATAAGGATTCTAGTATAGTTTGATTAACGCCGCCTGCATAGCCGGCAGCTAAGCCAACACCACTCCATAAGTCAGCATGTCTTGCTTGTGGGAAAGTTTGAATGGTAATGGTGATTAAGGACGGATTAGCACCTTTAACAAACCATAAGCTGCGCCCGAGACCTTGATCAAATGCATGTTTTGCATAGCCTTTTATAGCATGAGGTACTTGTTGCTCAGTAACGCTGATAGGCCAATGAAAATAACCTTGATGAAAGCCGTAGCCATCAATTGCTAGCCAACGTAGTAATGGGTCCATAGTATGCAAATAAGACATGCCCCATGGGATTTTAGCCATTGCCCAGCCAGCACCAACATGAATCATATAGGTATGCTGATTACCAATACCTTTAATAAAACTATTTAATTTGTTGGCTCGCCACGGTGTGAGTAGGTCTAAAAGGGCGATGGCCATACCAGCACCTTCATAAGCAAAGCCCTGAAAATCTTTGTTAATGGTAGCTAGGTTTTGTTGAAGTTGAGGGTGATTAGCATCTATCAAGGCAGCATGATAACCCGCTGTAAAACTTTCACCAACCATTTCTATATTGGCTTTAATTTTAGGGTTGGTAACATCAAAGCCACGGGTGGAGCAAAGGGTTTCTTTTGGGGAAATGCCGAAAAGTAACTTTTTGATTGATGGCATAGGTATCTTTAAAGTTCTAAAAAAACAGTAGGATTTCCAAATTTAAAGCGGATACACTTCAAATTTGTAGGAGAGATATCAATCCAAATAATTACATACTTTAGCTTCGTCACTCCCGAAGTCTTTTATCGGGAGTCTCTGAGCATAGAAGATTCCAACTGGAAATATGAATAAATGGTGAAATTATAATTTGAATATATTGGGATTGGTGTTACATGCGATTAATCTTAATTGTGAATAATTAAGTAAAGAGCTTATCTTTTAGATACCCTTGAAACTCTTAGTTTTAGCGACAATAAGGTAAGTGCAGATAGTAGTAACATTAAATAAGTTGGTTCTGGTACGGCACGTAATGTTGGGTGTGGACCGTCATGATCAATTTTGCCATCATCAAAAATAGCAGGGTTATTTCTAACATAAAAGTTTCCTGCTGGAAGACTGTTAGTTTCTGGATAGTTAAAAGGCTGTGTATGAGACCAACTTCCAGTTCCATTCTGAATAACAGTATCGGTTAGATTCAGGTCGATTAGAGCTGATGTAGCACTACCTGACCAGATTTCGGCCGTTACTAGGAAGTCATCTAAAGAGCCAAGGCCAACATCAAAAGTACCTTGAAGGGTATAGCCATCGCTATCGAGTGTATTAGGATCGTCTGGGAATTCATGGCGGATTTCCATCTGACCAGACGATGATGATTGGTCTGTGGCTGGAACAAGTGACGGGTCTACTTTGGTTATATCTTCATTTACAATTATCCAAAGGTAGTCATTTGCACTGGGACCAAAAACTGGGGCAACAGAGCGTAGGGATAAGGCTATTAACTCGATATTTACAATGCCAGAACCAGTAGGAGAATTGAAAGGGTCTATGCCGTCTATGCGATGAACAATTGTATCAGTATTACCTGGGCCAAATGCGACCCCTTGCATTTCAGTGTTTCCTATGGTGGGTACATTAAAAATAAAGTTAGGTGTGTAAAATAAGTCATATCCAGGCAAGATGGGACTTGCATTCACAGACATTGGGGTGAGCACCGCCGCAAAACTTATAGAGGCTATTGCTACAAGTTTTTTTAAATTACTATGGTTCATATTTACTCTCTTGAAATCTAATATGGATTTGTATTGCTATATTATTTTGAAAAATAAAATAGGGTGAGGAAAGCTTTGAATTTACTAAATTGCATCAATATACAGCGAGCCATATATCCAAATGTATGGTGTATAAGGGCAGATATGCTCTCAGGTATACTATAGTCAAAGATTATTTATGATTAAGCACTATTTATGCCAATAATAATATATTTTTTTGAGTCAACATGTTACTAGGTGTGTTACTAGACTGCTGCATATTTTTTTGATACTAGTGTAAAAAAAGCTGACATATTTATAAGCTAGCTACCAATATTATTTGACTAGAAAATTAGATTTTATCAGCATATTTTATTTGTTAGTGTTATTTAAGTGAGGTAATACACATTGATCAATGAAGTTAATTGGTTGATGTATAAAAGATTATAAAAATTTACTTTCCAAATTAAGTATTTATAAAAACTGAGAACTCAATCACATTATCAAAAAAATCATAAATGCTGTATCAATTTCATGTGAATTATTTTGAGTATGTAAAAAAAATAGGCAATAATTTTGGGGTTACGGATAGACTTTTATCATTGGCGAAAAAGTAAATAATATACCACTAATAAATTATTGTATATTTATCAACCTTTTAGTTTTATATAGTGGGAGAAAATTAAAGATAGAGGTATTTTTGAATAAAAAGCAATGTGTAAAAAAAATTGACAATCTAGTATTTTTAATAAGTTGTTTTATTGGGTTAATTTATTATGGCTACTTATCAATTTTTTTACTTACTTAAAACAGCAATAAATATGCATATGAATGACGTTAGACTGGTGGTTTATCACAGCTGAAAGTGTAAATGGCAAACTTTCAGCGTATATGTCAAAAAAATTTTAATCAAAATGCACCAATTCATACGGCAAGCTTGGTTCGCGCCCCGCAATCACATCACTTAAAAACGCCCAGAAAACATCGCCCGAAGGTGGACAGCCGGGTAGGTAATAATCTACTTTGACTATTTCATGGATTGGGTAAACCTTGTCTAATAATAGTGGTAACTCAGGGTCATTTGGGATTTGTGGGTTTTCTACGCCAATGCCATCCATATAAGCTTCGTTCAGGCAATCCTCCACGGCAATATGGTTACGCATTGCAGGTAAGCCTCCATTAATGGCGCAAGCACCCACGGCGACTAAAATTTTACAGTTACTACGGAATTCACGTAGCACATGTACATTTTCTGAATTACACACGCCGCCTTCAATTAAACCGATATCACAAGGGCTGCAATGTTCGATGTCGGTAATGGGCGAACGATCAAATTCGACATGTTGAGCAAGCTCCAACATGCGTTCATCAATATCCAAAAAGGACATGTGACAACCAAAGCAGCCTGCTAATGAGGTGGTTGCCACTTTAAATTTAGCTGTCATGGTTGGTATTCTCCTTGGCTAATGCAACTTGATCAATTGGCTGTTTATCGTAGGTGCGTTCGCCTATGGGAATCTGATAACCGGTTCGTTTAATCAAAATAGCACCTGTAGGACAAATATGTGTTGCACAGTCGTTAATATCAATATTGCTATCTTTTAGCTGGCCACTAGCTGAATTAATAATAAGGCGTTTATTAATACCGCGACCACTAATGGCAAACACATTTTTGCCATCTTTTTCTTGGCTGGCGCGTACGCATAAATTACAAAAAATGCAGCGGTTGTGGTCGATTAAAATATCAGGGTGTGAGGCATCAACGGCACGGATAGCAAAGAAATGTGGAAAATGATTGTCGTGCATATCTAAATAATAGGCGACACCTTGTAATTGGCAGTTGCCAGTTTTTTCGCAAGAAGGACAGAAATGGTTGCCTTCAACAAACAGCATTTGGGTGATTCTTTGCCGATCCGTGCTTAGCTCGGTCGAATTATTTTGGATCTCTTGGCCTTCCATTGCGGGAAAAGTACAGGCTGAACAATTGCGGCCATTGACTTTAACGGTACACAGTTTACAACTACCATGCGGTGTGTAGTCAGGGTTATGGCATAGGTGCGGAATATAAATATCAGCTGCAATTGCTGCATCCATAATGGTTTGACCTTCTTCAAAGGGTATGGTTTTGCCATCAATGCTAATTGTTTTACTCATGGTTATGATTCCTCCACTTGGGCTAGGTGTGCACCTGCATCATCACGATTGGCTAGTCGTCTTGTTGTGGCACAGGATGCATCCAAATCAAAGCCGGGCTCATAACTGACATCCTTGAGTTGTTTGGCATAGAGTTCAGGATAGCGTTCTAGGGTTGTTAATATCGGATTGGCAGCGGTTTGGCCTAAGCCGCAATGGCTATTGCTATTGACTAATTGACAGAGCTCTTCTAAAGCAGCTACATCACCTGCAGAGCCATGCCCATCCACAATTTTATCGAGTTGTTTTTGTAATAATGAAGTACCCACTCGGCAAGGAGTGCAGAAACCGCAGCTTTCATGAGCAAAGAAATGGGTAAAATTTTTGACAATATCCAGAATATTGCGCGACTGATTAAAAATAATAAATGAGCCACCTGTGGCAAGGTCTTCAAAAGCGAGTGTGCGCTTGAATTCGGCTGAACTGATAAACGTACCTGAAGGGCCGCCCACTTGTACACCCAAAACATTTTTAGCACCACAATCGTTTAGTATTTGCATAATTTGGGTGCCAAAGGGGTATTCATAAATACCGGGTCGCTGACAGTCACCACTAATACTGAGTATTTTAGTACCCTGTGATTGTTCGGTGCCGACATCAGCAAACCACTGCCCACCTTCAATAGCAATTTTGGCAGCTGCAAAAAATGTTTCGACATTATTGACTACGGTTGGTTTGTTCAAATAGCCTTGCGAAACAGGGTAGGGTGGTCGGTTTCTGGGAATACCACGCTTACCTTCCAAAGATTCAATTAAGGCAGATTCTTCACCGCAAATATAGGCACCTGCGCCTAAACGTATCTCGATATCAAAATTTAGGCCTTGTTGTAATATATTATTACCTAATAAATTGTTGCTGCGCCGTTCTGCCAAAGTGGCTAATAATTTCTGGTAGAGAAATAAATACTCGGCACGTAGGTAGAGAAATCCTTGTTCTGCGCCAATAATGCCAGCACATAGAGTCATGCCTTCAAATACTTGATGTGCATAAGTGTTTAGTAGGACGCGATCTTTAAAGGTGCCTGGCTCGCCTTCATCGGCATTGCAGACCACATAGCGCTCTGTTTCTGGTTCTTCGGAGCAAAAACGCCACTTCATGGCTGTTTTAAAGCCCGCACCACCACGCCCACGTAATCCGGATATATCAATTTCTACCAAAGTTGCAGGCAAACCTCTTTGCAGGCTGGCTGCTATGGCAGTGCCTTGTTTGATTTCATGATCTAGTAATAGGTTACTTTGCTGAATATTATCATTAACTGTAAATAAATCATCTGGCCATTCAGCAACAGCGACCTGATGTTCAATCAGGACATGAATGGTTTTAATATGTGACTCATTTAAATGCGTTAAGGCATAACCATTGATTAAACCTGCCGGGCCTTGGTCACACATGCCAGTGCAAGACGTATTATTAAGGCTCACCAAGCCATCAGCACGCACCTCACTAATGCCTACTTGCAGTAACTGGCTAGCAAACTCGATCAATGCTTGTTTACCCAACATTTGGTCAGTAATGGAGTCACTGATTAATAGGTCATACTTACCTTGCGGGGTTAAATGTAAAAAGCTGTAAAACTCGACTACGCTAATGATTTGGGTGCGTTCTATCTTTAAGGCAGTTGCAAGAAACTCGATTGCCTCGGGTGAAATGTGCTGAAATTCGGTTTGCAGCTCGCGCAAGATATGCAGTAAGCGAGTAGAGGAGGCTTGGTATTTATCAACAACTGATTGCATAAAGACTTGCATGATACATCCTTTTCTTTTGTCTATTGTTAAGGGCTAATAACGTTAGCTGATTACTCATAACCCTCCGCTATACGTTGTCACTCCCGCGTGCTGTTAGCAGGAATCTCATGGGTAAGCATAGATTCCCGACAAAAAGACTTCGGGAATGACGGGGTTTTTAACACGCTGATATTTTGTGCTTTATTGACTATGGTAGAGAGTTTTACGTAATCAGGTAGCTTTATATAATTCGAAACCAACCTGTTGTTTTACCTGATTTTGGCTGGTATTTTTAAACTGGCTATATACATTAATTGCATTGTAACACCGTAGTCTAGGGCGTGCGAAGGTTATGTTACTAGGATTAATAAGTCTGTTCAAAAACACCTGATTGTTGCAAATAGGTGAGCCCGCCACCAATAATGATAAGCCCCATAATAACTGCAAAAGCAATTTTCCAATAACTATAAGGTCGCTCACCCTGTACTTTGCCGGTACGACCATTTACGACAAAACGATAGGTCTGATTGTGATACTGAAAAGCAGCAGACCAAATGGGAAGTAGGCAGTGTTTATAGGTTGTGTGGCTATGTTGGGTATTGACTTGATAGATGCGCTGATGGTCGCCGCCAATATCATAAGTTATATCACGGCGAATAATACCATCCATCTGTTGTTTGGCATGATCAAAACCTTCATCAAGGTTAACTTGATACACTTCACTTTGAAAACCGCTAATATATTTCTCATTATAAGGGACTAGCTGTTCAAGATCCCAAGGATGTAATTGGTCAATAATTTTACGTGGTAAGGAGCGACTAGCTCCTACTAAGACATCATCAAAGAAACGTGATACTTGACCATGGACATTAGTCCAGCGAATTTTAGGAACGCGTTTGTTTCGGGTTACTTGTCGCCCATTCTCAACATAACTAACCCGTTGGGTAACGTAATAAGTAACACCTCTCGCGCCGGTATAGTAACTTTGGGTATGGCTATCGTATGTCCAATAAGGTAAGTAAATACCGAGGAGCTTGGTATCATCTCGTGCATATTTCTTTAATTTATTAGGCGCAAACCATAAGCCTGCTAACCATTTGTGAAAGCTTGCTTGAGCAGTTGTGTTTTCAATTAAAAAGGGGAGTAGTGATTTGGGCGGGATGACTGCGTTGTTACTTGAGCTAATGACTATATTGGTACCACAAAATGGACATTCGCCTGCATGAATATGGTTGGCAAATTTAAAATTGGCTCCACAGGCATCACAGTGTGCCTGTTGCTTAGCTGTTACTGTAACAGGTTGGCTATTGTTAAGTTCTTGTAAAGCACCTTGTAGATCATACTCTTTGATGCTTTGTTGTTGCTCAGTGTCGATGTCATTGGTATGCCCACAGTATGTACACCGCAGGTGTACAGTACCTGGTTGGTATTGTAATAAGGCACCACATTGCGTACAGGGAAATTGGTATTGGCTTTGCGTTGGCTCAGTTGTTTGTTTGGATTTCACGGTAGCAATAATATTTATAGGTAACTCAATATAAGCACAGGCGCATAATTAATTTAACGTATTTGTAGGTGCGGTTTTAGCCGCAATATGCAGATAAATCAGCACCTACGAGGAACTAGCTCATATTACAAAAAATTAAAATTTATTGTTTGTTATTGTGGTGGTGGTAACGGTGGTGGCATAGATGCAAAATAACTAGCCAGTTCCGTTACATCCCCTGCCTTGGTCCAGTTAACAAGTTCTTGGCTCCAGATCAGTGTTGCTCGGTTAACTGCGCCAGTGTTAACTTGTTTTGCTAATTGTATTAAATCAAAAGGTCCTGTTTGTTGACCATTGAGTGCAATAAAATATTGGGTCTGTTTAGGGAGTGGTGGCGGTGCTACAGCCGTAGGAGCTGTGTTGCTTGGTTGCGCAAAGGTTTGCCCCATTTTATTGGCCATTGCAAAACCCATGCCCATACCGATACCTTGAGATGCACCACCTGATGGGTTTTCAGCCGCAGCGCGCATTGCTTCAGCAGCCTGAAATTCGCTGTAATTTTTTAAATTACCAATCACGCCCATACTGGTGCGTTTGTCTAAAGCCTCTTCAACAGCAGGTGGTAAGGAAATGTTTTCGACTAAAAGCTTGGTAATCTCCAGGCCATATTCCATAAATTCAGGGGCAATTTTAGCGGTAATATAGTCACTTAAATCATCATAATTACCTGCCAGATCTAAGACAGGGATATTGGCTTCACCAAGGATACTGGCAAAACGGGACAGGATGAGGTTGCGTAATTGTGAGCTGATTTCATCGGTAGAAAAATGCCCATCAGTGCCGACTATTTCTTGAATAAAGGTTAATGGGTCGTTAATGCGTACGCCGTAGCTACCAAAAGCGCGTAAGCGTACCGGTCCAAACTCTTTATCGCGTAACATGATGGGGTTTTTGGTGCCCCATTTCAGGTCAGTAAAGCGGCGCATATTAAAGAAATAGACCTCTGCTTTAAACGGACTTTCAAACCCATGCGGCCAGTTTTCAATAGTTGTCATGATGGGCATGTTGTTGGTTTCTAGCTCATACATGCCTGGTTCAAAAAAATCAGCGGCTTTACCTTCATTAATCAAAATGGCAGTTTGTGATTCACGCACCGTGAGTTTGGCGCCATATTTGATTTCATTGCCATAACGCTCAAAGCGATAGACCATGGTATCGTTCGAGTTATCCAGCCATTCAATGACATCAACAAATTCGGCAAATAGTTTGTCAAATAGACCCATGTGGTGTTTTCCCTAAGAAAGTGTTTTAGTGATTAAGTCATTTCGCTCTGTATTTCGGGACGCAGAGCGTCGTCCTATGCATTCCCACGCGGAGCGTCACCGCCATTAAGTTAAGAGTTAAATATTATTAAACAATGAGTTACATGTAGGCTGGGTTAGATTTGCAAGCGTAGCGCGGCAAACGTAACCCAGCATTTTATGCGTATCCAGAGATGCTGGGTTACGTTTTTATTGCTACGCAACAAAATCTAACCCAGCCTACGGTGTAATACCTTGTATTTTATAGATATATCCCCTTAACTTAATGGCAGTGACGCGGAGCGTGGGAACGAGAGTACCTCGGATTTTAAGTCGCTTGCTCGGTTGATATTGTGCTGGCATGACTAGCAGCAGCTGATAAAGTTTGCCGTAATTCGGTTTCACATTCTTGTAGTTGCACCACCGCATCAGCGCGCATTTTTTTGCCTTCATCCGCAATTTGCAGACTTTCATTAATGGTGGCAATCAAAGTTGCATTGGCTTTTTTGACCGATTCAATATCAAACACGCCACGTTCTAATTCTTTACGCGTTAGGGCATTGGCTTGCTTAAGGTTAGTAGCATTGGCTTCTAGCAATTCATTGGTTAGATCGGTTGCCGATTGTAAGGTTTCGGCAGCATCTGATGAGCGATAGATGGCGACCGCGGTGGCTAGTTGTTGACGCCATAAGGGGATGGTATTGACAATGGTGGAATTAATTTTGTTAATCAAGCCTTTGTCATTTTCTTGTACCAAACGAATGCCAGGTAAGCTTTGCATGGCCACTTGACGAGTGAGACGTAAGTCATGCACACGACGCTCTAAATCATCTCTAGAGGAGCGTAAGTCACGTAACTCTTGGGCATCTAAGACTGCCTCTGATAGTTCCGCCGCTTTAGCTTTATCAGGGATGACTTGGTTATCCAGCTCTAATAATTTGGTATCACCTGCGGAAATATAATGATCGAGGTTATGAAAGTATTCTAGATTTGCTTCATAGAGCTTATCCAGCATAATAATATCGGCCAGCAAGGTGGTTTTATGTAAGTCCAGTTTGTTGGTAATATTGTCTATTTGCTTGCGAACTTCTTCATATTTTTGGATGAATTTGGCTACCGGTTTAGCGCTACCAAATATTTTGGCAAAAAATCCCGGCTTTTTATTAGGGTCTAATGCATCGACATCAAAACCACGTAGGGCACTCACCATTTCATTTAAGTCACCACCAGCAGCACCCATATCTTTATTTTTAACACCGTCGAGCATTTTGTCAGAAATAGAGGTTAGCTCTTCTTGAGCCTTGCTGCCAAAATAAATAATAGATTTACTGTCATAAATATCGATTTCTGCAATTTTTGCAGTAATTTGATTTTGACTCGCTGCATCAGATTCATCGTAAGCCAGAATGTCTTTACTGACACCTGGTACCACTTCATTGAAAGCAGCACTGCCAGGTATTGTCAGTTCTTCAGTGGTTGTAGTTGGTTCGCTCATATTGCTTTCCTTAGTATAGTTTTTGCCAAATGGGGTAATTGCTAAGTGTTAAATAACCCCTTCGTTCTTTAATTGGGTCGCTAATACTTCAATTTGCACATCTAGGTCGAGAATATCATCTTCAAGTAATTTTTGTTTTTGTTCGATAAACACTGATTCGATGGTTTTTAAGACATTATCAAAGTTTTCAGCCAGTTGTTCGGATTGTTGTTTTCTTTGCATGTCTGCAAAGCCTTCGGTCACTTTAAGCGCACCATCAAGGTAAATGTTCAAGAATTTACGCGACCGTCTAATATCACCTGGGTCCTCTTGCAGCATCGATAGAATTTCATGCGCATGTTCACAAATAATACGGATACGTTGATTAAATTTCGGATTATTGATTTGTTTATTAGCTTGTTCGATGCCAAAAATTTGTGTTTCTGCCTCATCGATAGTCTGAGCAATTTCTGCAGCAGTATAGCCATGGCTGCCTGCAATCATTTTTTCTTTGTGTGGATCGGTGCCGTAGTGCAGTAACATACCCGCTAAAGCGCCTAAGCCAAAAGCAATGGCTACAAAAAAGCTATTACCAGCTGCTATCCAAGTGACTGCAAAAGTTGATAGAGCAACAATAATGGCTGCAAACATTTTTAATGGCCATTTAGGTGGCTGGGTAATCTTTTTCTCTTGATATTCTATTTCTGCTGCCAAGCCGTGGCGTAACAAGCTGGCTGCAAATAGAAAGCTTGCACAAGCACTTAGGTTAGTGATGATGCGTAATAAATCTCCATACATAAAGGAGATAATTGCCGCAGGAATTAAAGGCAATGGCAGAATATATAAAAGCAGGCCACGACTACTAAATAGTCCCTTTTGCAGCAAATTTTTTTGATATATTTTAGGCTTTCTTAATTGATCTGTTTTTTTCATGGTGAGAGCTAAAAAGGTAAGACCGCAAGAATAGATTGGCAGCTGGCAATCGTCACAGTGCTGATAAGTAACATGAGGCCAATGATTGACCTTAAAGCTTTAGGCATGGTGGTTTGGTATCCTGATAAAACAAGGTAGGTTGAGCTATTTATCTGAAATAATAGTTCAATGATTATAGCTTGACTTTATATATTATGAAAACCTAAGGTTCATCGCGTACTCTTAAAAAAACAGCAAATCGAGGGATACCACTATCCGTTTTGCCTTGATAGCGAAAACTGATGATGCTGCCAATAGCAGGTGGGTGCGCTCTTTGTTGATGGCTAAAGCCACTACCAATATAAAAAACTTTTCCTAATGCGGTTTTTACTCGTACTGCTCCCATCTTGCCAGTGAATTGACCTTTACCCGCACGATAACCCATGACAACCGCTTCGGCATCAGTAAATCTTTTTAATTTTAACAGCTTATTACTTCTACCTTGTTGATAAAGTGCCGCTTTATGGTGCAACATAAGACCTTCGGCACCTTGTTGAGTAATGTTGTCCAATAGTTGCATCAATTCAGTTTGGGAATTGAGTTGAAATTGCTTAATGATACCCAGGTATGCATTATGAGCTTGGGTGCTTAGGCTATGCATTGCAGACACTCGATCATTAAAAGATCCAGAATGATTGGGTATATCAAACACCATAAACTTAATTTTTTTCCAGCCAGAATGGGGTTTATGTTTGCTAACGATTGCCACGGTTTGCTGGTATTTACCTCTCGCTATCCAAAGTTCACCATCTAATACTTGCTTGGGAAAGTTAGCAGTAAACCATTGCGGTGCTTTGAGCTGGTGGCCACCTCTGGAAATTAAATATTGCCCGTCCCAGCGGGCGCGTACACCGTCAAGTTTCTCGCTAATCCAATATTGATTAACATCAATAGAGGAGGTGAGTGTTTTTGCCAGCATGAGTTTAGTTTGTTCAGCCGCAATGATATTTGAAATAGAGAAAATAGTCAGGAGTAAATACAAATTTAACTTGTTGAGTTGTTTGATTTTTGCACCTAAAAAGTAAAGTTAATACCTTAATTATACTGAGTAAATGTATTGTAATATATAGGATTTATATACCTTGAATTATAGGTATAATTTAGAATTTTTTTAGTGTGGGCTATAATTTTTATTGCTTAAAGCAAAAAAACAGGTAATATGCAGACTAACATGAATGTTAGTACTATTTGTATGTTCTACTTTCTGTCTTCCCGTGGCTTAAGTGGCTTGGATTGCGGTATTAGCATTGTTATCAATAAGGATGTTTATTATTAATAATTAGAAGTCGAAAGGCGACTAGCAGCATTTAATAACAGCACCCAGTTTATATTCTATAACGAGCACCCTATATGAATGTGATGACATATCCTAAAGTACCTATGAGTCCATTAAGTGTCAATGAGGAGCTGGATTCATGTTTGCAGACTTTTCTCGCTAAAGGGCATTTGTCTGTAGAGCAAAAGTTAGCTTTTTATAATGATAAAGTGCAAGGTCTGCTCCACGAATATTTAATTCAAGTTTACCCTATGTGTCATCAGTTGGCTGGAGGCCAATATTTTACGCAAATAGTGCAACGCTATACTGCACAATTCCCCGCAGATTCTCTAGACTTAAATAAATTTTCAGAAAGTTTTCCAGCCTTTGTTCATGTGCAGAGTATGCAGCTTAGTGAGCTGCAGGTTTTTCCTCATTTAAAAGAGATGGCGCGTATAGAATATATTCAATACCAAGTGTATTTTGCTGAACAAAGAGCCGAGTTTGATTTTAATGCATTTTATGACTTAGGTGAGCACCAGTATGCTGAAGTAACCTTTGTTCTTGCTGCTGATATAGGGTTTATCAGTTCAAGCTATGCTGTGGCACATTTGTGGAAAATGCAAAAAAAAACCAAGCATGTCCGCGAAAAGCTCGTCCCTAAAGAAGTGGAGTGTTATTGCATCGTTAGACATATTTATACTGTAGAACTGATCAAGGTAGATGCCAATCTTTATGATTTATTGGTGTCCATTGCTAAAGGGGAGTCTATGGCGGCAATCTACAAATTCGATCAAGAGGGTTATTTGTTGGAGTTAATTAAATCGGGGTGGGTCTGTGGTTTTGAGTTGGGTGGAAAATAGGGGAATCAAGAGCTGTAAAGAGTTGATATAATTTATGGTTGTTTAGCTGTCTAAGTCGTATTATTATGACAATATTTTCCGAAACATTGTTGGAAATTTTATCTGAATTGCATAGTACATCCGTTGCAATTCAAGCTTCGGCCATTATCTCAAATGATGGTTTGCTTATGGCTACGTTTATTGATAAAAAACTACAAAAGAAATTAGATGAAGATCGTGCTACCGCTATGGCAACAGCAATTTTTGCACAAGCTAAGCGAGTCGCGCATGAAATAAAACTGGGTGGTTTGCAACAGGTATTGGTGCAAGGTAAGGATGGTTATTGCATAGTGATGGCAGCAGGTGAGCAAGTAATGTTGAGTGTGTTGCTAGATAATAGTGCACAGCTTGGGTTTAGTTTGTTAAGTTGTGGGCGTTGTGCGCAGAAGATTACAGCGACTGGTGTCGTTAAGCCTAGCCCTCGTATGGGGCTTGTTTATTTGGGAAAGTCGAAAGATTTCGGTTAGTGTGTAGGATGGGCAAAGGGGTTTTTCGTGCCCATCTTTTACGGTATTAGTGATGGGCACGGGATAAAGCTCCTTTGCCCATCCTACAGCTGCTTACAAACGTGCATGAAACAACCTTACCTAGTCGTCGCCATCTTCTCACGCAACTTCAAAAAACGTTGGTAGCGAGTTTCTGAAATAGCGCCACTTTCCATCGCACTGCGTACTGCACAGCCTTTATCTTGTACATGCCGACAGTCATTAAATTGACATTGCTCTATATAGGGTTGAAATTCACGGAAGCCATGTGCCAATTGATTTTCACTTATACCAGCCAAACCAAAAATAGCGACCCCTGGGCTATCAATTAAATCACCACCGTCAGGTAAATGATATAACGTTGCTGCTGTCGTTGTGTGCCTACCATGTTTGGTGATCGCGGAAACGGTATTGGTTTTTAGTTCTTTGTCAGGAATGATAGTGTTGGTCAACGAGGATTTGCCGACACCAGATTGACCTGTGAAGATGCTGATTTTATGGGTCAGTGCTTGCTTTAAAGAATCCATACCCTGATTTTCGATAGCACTGACTCGAAATAAGGTGTACCTCAATGATATATAGCTTTTTAGTTCTTGTTCGATACGCTCTGAGACGGGTAAATCAGATTTATTAAAGATTAACAGTGCATCAATGTTACGATTTTCACAAATGGCTAAGTATTGATCTATCAATAAGAAATCACAATAAGGCTCGAGGGCAAATACCACAAAAATTTGGTCAATATTAGCGGCAACAGGGCGTGTTTTATTGCCTTTGTTGGGTCGTTCAAGTAATGAATGACGTGGCAGCAGTTCTTCAATACGTCCTTGATCTTTGGCAACGATAGTGACCTTAACTTTATCGCCCGCAGCAACGGTTGCAATTTTACGGCGTGTTTGGCAAAGAATGATTTCATTGTTTACTTCAACGGCTATACCTTTGCCCAGATGAGAAATAACGAGTCCGGAGTGCAGTTCTGTCATGGTGATTTGCAAGATTTATTTTTTCAGTGGCTGTAGGAGGGGATTTTAGCTGCGATTGGTACAGGTCGCGGCTAAAAGCCCCTCCTACAAATTAATTATAGCTTGGGTTCTAAGTGCGCAATACGAATTGCGGCGGGGGGGTGACTGTAGTGAAACGCAGAAAATAACGGGTCTGGCGTTAAAGTGCTGGCATTTTCTTCGTATAATTTTACTAAACCACTGATTAATTTACTGGCTTGTGCATGTTCTGCGGCAAAGTCATCTGCTTCAAATTCAAATTTACGTTGAAAATAGGCACTAATAGGAGTCATAAAAGTAGTGAATACTGGTGAGACCAGCATGAATAGCAATAAAGCAACTGCATTGGAAGGTACATCAACACCTAAGCCTGTAAAGAACCAAGTTTGAGTAATGAGCCAACCTAAAATAGCCAAACTAATTAAACTCATTAATGAACTGGCTACTAACATTTTAATCACATGTTTGCGTTTAAAGTGACCTAGTTCATGGGCTAGCACGGCTTCCATTTCATCGTCATCTAATGATTCGGCAAGTGTGTCAAAAAAGACAATACGTTTGTTATTACCCATGCCAGTAAAATAAGCGTTACCGTGTCCTGAGCGTTTAGAGCCATCCATAATGAAGATACCATTACTGCTAAAGCCACAGCGATCCAGTAATTGATTGATTTTATCTTTCAGGGTGCCTTCTTCTAATGGCGTAAATTTATTGAATAATGGCGCAATCACAGTAGGGTACAACCAACTCATTAACAATGAGAAACTGATTAAGATAGCCCAAGTCCAAAACCACCAGCTATCACCTATGGCTTGCATTACCCATAAAATTAACGCTAATAAAGGAAGGCCAATAACGGCAACTAATACCAGTTGCATGCCTAGGTCGGTGAAAAATTGTTTTATTGAGCTATTATTGAAGCCATATTTTTCTTCAATAACGAAGGTTTGGTATAAGCTGGTTGGTAGTTCAAATATCGACATGATGAGGAAAGTAGAGCCTAAGGTTGCAATTCCGGTCATGATGGGGGAAAGGTCAGAGCTAGCCCAGAAGTTGGCAATCATACCAATACCGCCACCTATGGTGAGTAGCAGTAAAAAAATAATACCGACTACGCTATCTATATCACCCAGTTTGCCTTTTTCGATGGTGTAATCTGCTGCTTTTTGGTGTGCTTCTAAGGTAACAGAATTGGTAAAGGCTTCTGGTACTTGTTCGCGGTGTTTGAGTACGTAAGCAGATTGACGCATGGATAGCCAAAATTGCACCGAGTAGGAAATGACCAGTGCAATTAAAAAGATGTAAGTAAAAGTATTCATTTTATTTGGTGATTGCGGTTAATATAAAGGTAAGTTGTATATTGGCTATCCAGATTGCCAATGCTACAATTTACGGTAACTTTAAATGATTATATGGATAGTGTAAATGGCTCAAAACTCAGAAAACCTTATCTGGATAGATTTGGAAATGACAGGACTAGACCCTGATAATGATCTGGTTATCGAGATTGCGACAATTGTAACAGATAAATATTTAAATATTTTGGCGACTGGCCCAGTGATAGCCGTGCACCAAAGTGATGCGGCTCTAGCAGCAATGGATGATTGGAATCAAGAACATCATGGTAAATCAGGCCTTATTGAGCGGGTTAAAGCTTCGGCTGTTGATGATGCGGCGGCGGAACAACAGACTATTGCCTTTTTAGAGCAGTGGGTCACGGCAGGTGCATCGCCTATGTGTGGTAATAGTATTGGCCAAGATCGCCGTTTTTTATATCGGCGTATGCGTAAACTAGAAGAGTTTTTTCATTATCGTAATTTGGATGTGTCAACTTTGAAAGAACTAGCTAAGCGCTGGGCACCTGAAGTTTTAGATGCTTTTAAGAAAAAAGAAACCCATCAAGCTTTGGAAGATGTGAAGGAATCTATTGGTGAGCTAAAGCATTACCGTGAGCATTTTATTAAAGTATAAAGGGTGCTGATATGAACGCTATCATTGCGATTGCTTTGGGTGGTGCTTGTGGTGCAGTGCTGCGATTTTTAGTTTCTACAGGTGTTTATCATTGGTTGGGGCGCGGTTTCCCTTATGGTACTTTGGCGGTTAACGTTTTAGGTTCTTTTTTTATTGGTTTGTTGACTGAGGCTTTGATTTTACAGCGAATTTCAATTAGTCTTGGATATAGAGCTGCAATTTTGGTCGGTTTTTTAGGTGCTTTTACAACATTTTCTACTTTTTCACTGGAAACCATTTATTTATTAGAGCAAGGAAATATTACTAAGGCCGCTTTAAATATATTGGTTAATATTTGTGCTTGTGTTTTGGCTGTGTGGGTAGGGTTGTTGATAGGTCGGTCATTATTTATGTATTCTGGTGGCATTGTTCAAGGAGGAGCGTGGGTATTTCCTTATGCTTTGGTCGCAGTGAATGCCATAGGCATGTTTTTGATAGGGTTGATTACGACGACATTGCTGCAGAAGACGGCAGTTGTTGAAGAATCTAAGGCGGTTATTTTAATTATTTTAGTTGGTTTTTTTATTACCTTGTCGGGCTTATATTTAATTCTTTATTTGATAGAAAATGATTTTTCGATCAAGACACATTTAAATTTAATGGTCGGTTTATTTGTAAGTAATACTTTGCTTTGTTTGATGTCTTTATGGCTAAGTTTATGGGTAGGTAGGCAATTATGAATGAAAGACAAATAGTGATAGCACGTGTGCATACCTTAGAAGGGCATGATCATTTTAATCAAGTTTTAAGTATTTTACATGAGCAAAAAATTGCAGGAGTGACGGTTATTAGAGGCATTGCTGGAGTAGGGGCATCGGGGGAGTTACATACGTCCTCATTGCTAAGTTTGTCGTTGGAATTACCGATAATTATTGAATTTTATGATGCGCCTGAACAAGTTGAGCATACAATTGAAGTGCTTAAGGCTAAGTTAGATTTGCGGCATATTGTTAGTTGGAGTGCTAGGGCGCACATTTAATCGTAATCTAGAATAATGTGTGCTAGTTTAATAGTTCCTACGCTCCAGCGTGGGAATTCATCTTGGAACGCTCCTGCGTTCCGTGACGCAGGAGCGTCACAGGCGGCATTCCCACGCTGGAGCGTGGGAACGATAAAATTGTCTCGCCTTTAGTTGGTAGTCCAATTTCTCTTTATTGAGAACATTTTATGACAAGGTAAGTTAAAGAATTATGTTAGATCCTCATTTATTTAGATCAGAACTTGAATTTATACAAGCACAATTAAAGCGACGTGCGCTTGATTTTGATGCAGATTTTTATACTGATTTAGAAAATAGACGTAAGGCAGTACAAGTTAAGACTCAAGAATTACAAAATGAGCGTAATTTACGTTCAAAATCCATTGGCCAAGCAAAAGCTAAAGGCGAAGATGTGCAGCCGTTACTGGATCAAGTGCAAGGTTTGGGGGAGCAGTTAAAAGCAGCCGAAAGTGAGTTATCGGATATTCAGGGGCAAATGCAGACCTTAATGGAAGGCTTGCCTAATTTGTTGGATCCTGCTGTGCCTGAGGGTAAAGATGAAGAGGATAACGTGGAAATTAGTCGCTGGGGCGATATTCCTGAGTTCGCCTTTGAGGTCAAAGATCATGTTGATTTAGGTGCGCTACATAAAGGCATGGATTTTGAAGTAGCGGCTAAAATTACCAGTGCACGTTTTGTTGCATTAAAAGGCAATATTGCTCGCTTACAAAGAGCATTGATTCAGTTTATGCTGGATACCCATGCAGATGAACATGGTTATTCTGAAACCTATGTACCTTATATTGTGAATGCGGATAGTTTATATGGTACGGGGCAATTACCTAAGTTTGCGGATGACTTATTTAAAGTCAGTGCAAACCCTGATTTATATTTGATTCCAACTGCTGAAGTGCCTGTCACTAATGTCGTGCGTAACGAGATTATTGATAATGCTGATATGCCGGTTAAAATGGTGGCGCATACGCCTTGTTTTCGTAGTGAGGCGGGTGCTTACGGCAAAGATGTGCGTGGTTTGATTCGCCAGCATCAATTTGAAAAAGTTGAACTAGTGCAAATTGTGCGTGCTAGTGAATCTGAACAAGCACATGAAGAATTGACAGGGCATGCAGAAAATATTTTGCAAAAATTAAACTTGCCGTACCGTAAGGTTTTGTTATGCTCTGGTGATACGGGTTTTTCATCTACTAAAACTTATGATTTGGAAGTTTGGTTGCCTGGGCAGGATAAATTCAGAGAAATTTCATCGTGTAGTAATTTTAAAGATTTTCAGGCGCGTCGCCTAAAAGCAAGGTGGCGTAACCCTGAAACAGGTAAACCTGAATTGGTACACACTTTAAACGGTTCAGGTTTGGCGGCGGGTCGTACCTTGGTTGCTGTGTTGGAAAATTATCAACTGGAAAATGGGGATATTAATATTCCTGATGTATTGCAGCCTTATATGAGAGGTATGACTGTACTTAAAGTGAGTGAGTAAAGGAGGCGTTGCTATGCGGCAATTAACCTTAAAAAGTAGTATTGTAGTTTTGGCGAGTGTTTTTTTGCTGGTTGGTTGTGAAAAAATGAAGCAAGAGCGGCCTAAGCAAGACAAGTCTGGAGTAAGTAAGTCTTTAGACTTATCTTTGGATTTGGGTGTTAATGGTAGTAATTCTGCGAATTATGGTAGTAAGGGTGCGCAGTTGCAAGGTTTATTTAAGCCCAAAAAAGAAGTATCTAATGTTGAGTGGGAAGCGCATTTTGAAACATCACATCAAGAAAACAAAGAGAAAGAGCCTTTGTATGATGGATTAGGGGTTGGAGTCAAAGTAGGAATCTAGCTCTATAATGTAGGAGGGGCCTTTGGTCGCGACTTGAAATCGCGGCTAAAAGCCCCTCCTACGCTAGACTCCATCCAATGAAAGGAAGGAGAATTTGTGGCTGTTACCAGTGTGTCACAGTGTATGTTACACGACGATTTTCAGCGCGGCCTTCAGGCGTATCGTTGGTTGCTAGAGGTAGTGATTCACCAAAACCTTTCACACTCAAACGGTCAGCACTAATGCCATTTTCAACTAATAAGTCTTTAACGGCCTGCGCACGTTTTGCTGAAAGAGCTTTGTTGTATGCTGCAGGACCTTGGCTATCAGTATGACCTTCAACTTGAATAGTCATGCTTGGGTTCAGTTTTAAGATTTGAATCGCATTGTCAAATAAGCTTGCATATTCAGGTTTAATGGTAGATGTATTAAAACCAAACTCAACCTCATTGAAAGACCAGCAGCCTTGTGAGTTAACTTTTGCGCCTGCAGGTGTTTTAGGGCACTTATCATTAACATCATCAACCCCGTCGCCATCAGAATCAGATGAAGTAATAACAGGTGCTCTATAAGCAATTGCTGTTGATGTAAATAGCATTCCTTCTACAAATTTAGCAACAGATGCGCTAGATTTTAAGTCAGTAACGCTTTCGCTTGAGCCGCAACCCGCAATATTAGACATTTCTTGTAATAAGAATTGCCCATCTTGTTCATCTTCATTACCTACCCAAACAGAATAGATGCAAAGTTTGTCGCCAAATTTGTCTTGTAATGCTTGTGCTTCAACAAGTGCATCACCTGAAATTCTATGACCATCAGCAACGATTAATAATGCAGTTGTGCCTGTTGCTTTATCTAAATCGGTTTGTGCTGCTGCTAGTGCGCTTTCCATAGGAGAGCCGCCGCTGGCACATTCCATCGCATCAAGGCCTGCTTGGAATTGGCTTGTTGAGTGTGGGGCAATATCTTTTACAAGTTGTGTGGTGCTCCAGCCTAAACAGCCACCCATACCAAAATTACGGATACCTGTCGCAAGTCTAACATTGCTTGGAAGAGTTTTATTAAAGCGATTTAAAAACTGCTTTTCAACATCAAATTTTGATATGCCATGTGCATCATGGGTATCGTTTTTTGAGTTTGATGCATCAACAATAACAAAAACAGTATTGATTTTTTGCGCAAATCTTGTCGTTGTTGTTGTTTGTCCTACTGACGCGGGGGTGAAGCTAGGGTAGCTTGTAGGCTGTTGCGTAGCACAACCAGATAAAGCGACCCCGGTCATGGAAATCGCAGGGACGATAAGTTTTTTTAGCATATTCTCTTCCTGGAAATTGTTAAATGAACATTGATTTTAACATTATTAAATTTTTTTTAAAGCAGCATTACTAAAAGTAAGTTAAGCATGAAATAATAAGACTGCTTGATAAGTCAATTTATGAGAGAAAAAATGAAATTATTACAAATGGTAATGACCAGTTTATTATTGGTTATCAGTTTAAGCAGTTTTGCGGCAACTTTTGCTGAAATTCAGCAACAAGCTGAGCAAGGCGATGCATTGTCGCAAGCTAAAATGGGAGCAATGTACCAATTAGGGCGTAATGGCGTAACTAAAGACGAGCAGCAATCTGCCAAGTGGATGTTAAAAGCGGCAGATCAAGGATTGGTAGAGGCGCAAGTCTTTATGGCTGCACTATATGATAGAGGGTTGGGTGTAAAGCATAATGTCAATACTGCGACTAAGTGGTATGAAAAAGCAGCTGCACAAAAACACGGTACCGCTTTGGCTATTTTGGGTAGAAATGATGTTGCTAAAGGTGGCATTGCGTTTAATTATAAATCTATGCGTATCAGAGCATCCAAACAAATTCCGGTAGAATATTCCAAACGATTTTTAAGACAGAAATAAATAATACATGAGTATAAAAACACGATTTGCCCCGAGCCCAACAGGATATTTACATGTTGGTGGTGCGCGCACAGCCTTGTTTTCTTGGTTGCATGCTAAAAAAAATAACGGCAGCTTTGTCCTGCGTATCGAAGATACAGATTTAGAGCGTTCTACGCAAGAATCTGTTGATGCCATTCTGGAAGGGATGCAATGGCTTGGGCTAGATTATGACGAAGGGCCTTATTATCAGACACAAAGATTTGCTCGTTATAAAGAGATTATTCAGCAATTATTAGAGCAGGGTGATGCTTATTATTGTTACTGCTCTAAGGAAGAGTTGGAAGCTTTGCGTGAACAGCAAATGGCTAATAAAGAAAAGCCGCGCTATAACGGTAAATGCCGTGAACATGCTGAAGCTATTGATGGCGTAAATCCAGTGATTCGCTTCCGTAATCCTGTGGATGGCGAAGTTACGATAGATGATTTGGTGAAAGGTAAGATTGTGGTTGCCAATAAAGAATTGGATGATCTGATTATTGCTCGCTCTGATGGTACGCCAACCTATAATTTAACCGTTATTGTTGATGATATGGATATGAGCATTACTGATGTAGTGCGAGGTGATGACCATGTTAATAATACTCCGAGACAGATTAATATTTTAAAAGCATTGGGTGCAGAACTGCCACATTACGCACATTTACCGATGATTCTTGGTGATGATGGCGCTAGGTTATCTAAGCGTCACGGCGCTGTTGGCGTGATGCAGTATCGTGATGATGGTTATTTGCCAGAAGCGCTACTTAATTATTTGGTGAGACTGGGTTGGTCGCATGGTGATCAAGAAATATTTTCTCGTGATGAGATGATTGAATTTTTTGAGCTAAATCAGGTCAATGTGTCTGCCTCTGCCTTTAATACTGAGAAATTACTCTGGATTAATCATCAGTATATTATGAATAGTGAACCAGAATTGGTTGCGAAGCATTTAGAATGGCATATGCAGCAACGTGATATTGACGTAGCAAATGGCCCTGTATTGCTTGAGATTGTTAAAGCACAGCGTGAGCGCAGTAAAACGTTAGTAGAAATGGCTGATGCCAGTATTTATTTTTATAAAGATTTTACTGAATATGATGCCAAAGCAGATAAGAAAAACTTTAAGCAAGGCACTGATGTAGTCTTGCAGGTTTTATTAGATACTTTTAGTGACGTAACTGCATGGCAAGGTGAAGCACTGCATGAAATCGTATTGCAAACTGCTGAGAAAATGGAGCTGAAACTGGGGAAAGTCGCACAGCCATTGCGGGTTGCAGTCTGCGGGGTAGGGATGTCACCATCAATTGATGTGACGCTATCATTATTGGGTAGGACAAAAACTTTAAGTCGTCTTGAGAAAGCAATTAGCTACATTAAAGAAAAAAATAACTAGACAGAGTTCGATATTGCCGTATAATGACAGAACTCAACTAAGGGGCCATAGCTCAATTGGGAGAGCGCAACACTGGCAGTGTTGAGGTCGGCGGTTCGATCCCGCCTGGCTCCACCAATAACTTAGTTATAAGATCTTAGTCCCCATCGTCTAGAGGCCTAGGACACCGCCCTTTCACGGCGGTAACGGGGGTTCGAACCCCCCTGGGGACGCCACATAAAAAACTCATAGGAATTGAGTTTTAGGCTTGCAGAAGCTATTTTAGGTTTTAAGGAGAGCAAGCTAGTCTTGTTCAAATCAAGAAAGTCTTAGTCCCCATCGTCTAGAGGCCTAGGACACCGCCCTTTCACGGCGGTAACGGGGGTTCGAACCCCCCTGGGGACGCCAAAAATAAACCCAAGCATTGTTTACAGTGCTTGGGTTTTTTTATGCCTGAAATTTGTAGGAACTCAATTCGCTGTGAATGAAGTATAATAGTGCATGAGTAAAATAATCATCCTTATTGAACCTGCTGAAGGTCATTTCGATCCTTTTGTTCCTATTATTAAAAGTTTGCTAGCACGTGGGCATGAGATCGTCTGTATTACTGGCAAGAATTTTCAACAACGCATAGATCGTCTTGGCGTTACTTTTTATCCTTTACCTGCTAAGTGGGATCCAGGAAAGCAGGATATTTATGAGTTTTTTCCTGACTTGAAAAATAAAAAAGGTTTGGCACAGATCAAATCTTATTTAAAGCATGTCATGTATGGTCAAGTACCCGATATTTTGCAGGTTTTAAATAAGGTTTTAGCCGATTTTCCTGCCGAAGTGATTATTAGTGACACGTTTATGGTTGCGGGAAATTGGATAACTGAGTTAGGTGGCCCACCGAGTGCCAGGTTGTCTGTTATTTCTTTAAGTTTACCTGATAAAGATATGGCTCCTTTTGGTTTGGGCTTATTGCCAGGAAAATCTGTCTTTAGCAAATTAAGAAACAATCTTTTAAATGTACTTTTCGAAAAGCTATTATTTAGAGATGTACAAAGCTATATTAATAATATTAGAACGCAAGTTGGGCTGCCAGTTTTTGATAAAAGTTTTTTTGTTAAAGGCTATGAAATTCCAAACCTAGTATTGCACACCTCAATCCCATCCTTTGAGTATCCTCGGGATAGCATGCCAGACAACTTCCGCTTCATTGGAGTTACTCTGGTAACGCCTAATGATGAATATAAAATGCCGATTTGGTGGTCAGCGGTTGATCAAGATTTACCCATTATTTTGCTAAATCAAGGCACGGTTGCGATGAATTTTGATGATCTCATTTACCCTGCAATTGCAGCATTAAAAGATAAGCAGGTTAACGTAGTGATTGTACCTGCATCGGTCAGTGACTTGCCTGAATTGCCAGATAACATGCATGCTGAGCCTTATATCCCTTTTGGTAATTTATTGCCTTATATTGATATTATGGTTTGCAATGGTGGGCGAGGGGCGGTACAAAATGCACTTGCTCTCGGTATTCCAGTTATTGTTGCGGGTGCGACCGAAGATAAGATGGAAGTTGCGGCGCGAGTTGAGTATACGGGGGTGGGGATTAACCTTGGTAAACAGCGTCCTACTGAGCACATAATTAGCAAGGCTGTAGACAATATATTACAGAACCCTGTTTTTAAGCAAAAAGCGGTAGAGTTACAAAATGACTACGCAAAATACGATGCAGCAAAACTTGCTGTTGAGGCAATTGAACAATTAATAAGTGAGACTAAATAGATGGCTGATGTGCTGGAAATAACCAATTATCAAACTTTATTACAAGTTGGCAGGCAACAACCTGATCCGCAACGGTTTTTGTTTGTTTTTTTGCAAGCCTCTTTACCAAGTGATCATAATGATGCAGATAAAGAGCGTTTTCAGGCGGGTCATGGGGGTGAGTTGCAAGCAATTATGTGTGTTGATAAAGATTTGGCAGAATTAACTAATTTTACTGATTTAGTCACAGAGTCCGAACAGATGCAACAAGACTGGAGTATGGTGCTTATTGCCTGCCTTGGAGGACATAATGGACTATCACCCACAGCCGCAGAGGCGGAGCAGCCATTGAAGATGATGGTGCAAACAGTGCAAAGTGGCGGAGACCTGTCAAAATATTTAGCGTTTGATAAGCAAGGTGTTTTATTGAGTTTTGCATAAGCATGAGCTGTAGTAAGGAACGAGAATTCAATAATACCCGAGTCTGACTTGTCTTTTAACTCCACAGCCACGCCAGAAAAACAGTTGCGTAGCTCTTGCTATGCGCCTGTTTTTCTAACACGACTGTGAAGCCAAAACCCTGTGTCATACTTTCGGGTATTATTAAATCCTCGTTCCTAAGCAATGATTCATACAATATTTGTATCTAATAATATGGAAAGTTGTTTGCCATGAGTTTCAGTATGCCGCTTGTCTTATTAACTTTATGTTCATTATGCATGCGCGGCTCATTCGTTATTTTTCTATGGGTGTTTTTATTTGCGCAAATAGTCAAAAGTGAGCCATTAATTCCCTCTATTGTACTCAGTACAGATAAAACATCGTATTCATTTGCAGGGAAATTAACTTATCTTAAAGATGCAAATAGCAGCCTATCATTTTTGGATGTGCAGCAGCAAAAAGTCCAGGAGTCATTTAAACTGATAGAGCAGAATAACCTCTCTCTTGGTTATATTAGGCCTACTATTTGGTTGAAATTTAGTGTCTTAAATAATGCATCACCAGAGAAAAACTGGCTGTTATTATTTGATTACCCGCTATTAGATGAAATTGAAATTTTCTCCAAAAATTCATCGGGCCATTGGCAGCAAGAGTTGTTAGGAGATAGTTTGCCCTTTCAGCAACGCCCCTTTGTTCACCGTATCTTTGTTACTGAGCTCAATATTGAGCAGCATCAGTATCAGGAGTTCTATGTTAGAGTAAAAACCTCCAGCTCTATGCAGATAAGGTTGTTAATTACGTCAACAGAAGCATTTTTTGCACGTGAATTAAGCAATGAGATGTTTTACGGGGTGATCTACGGCATTATGCTATTAATGGCGGTTTATAACCTTTTTCTTTATCTGGCGGTACGTGATAAATCTTATTTGGTGTACATTTTTTCAGTACTTTCAGGCAGCTTATTTATTATGGCTTTGAATGGCCATGCATATCAATATTTATGGCCTGAGTCCCCTAATTTTGCCAATACGGCAATCCCCTTGTCTTCATCATTGTGGATCGTATTTACATCCACCTTTACGCAAATATTTCTAGAAACCAAGCGTTTTGCGCCACGATTATATTATGCGATAAATGCTCTGATTTTTTGTGCAACCTGTTCCGTTTTATTTAGCATGTTGGGTGAATATCAGTTAGCGATTAAACTAGCGACAGGTTTGGCATTGGTCAATAATATCTTAATTTTAGTCACTAGTATTATTTGTTGGTTAAATGGTAATCGATTTGCCCGATTTTTTGTGGCGGCATGGTCAGTATACGGCTTGGGGGTTGCTCTGCTGGTCTTGAGTCGATATGGTTGGTTGGCAGATAACTTTGTGACTCATAATTCAGCGGCACTAGGCTTACTGGTAGAAATTATTATGTTGTCACTGGCATTAAGTGATAAATACAGAGTTTTAACCGCCGAATTAGCCAGTTATGCACAAGAACTAGAGAGTAAAGTCGCGTTGCGAACTGAAGAGCTGGAAGCAAGCAATCAGCAACTTAAAGACCTTTCACTTTCGGATCCATTAACGGGCTTACCTAACCGGCGTCATTTTGATCAACAACTGAAGCTGGAATGGTTGCAATTACTAAGAGAGACAAAACCTCTGTCTATTTTGGTGTGTGATGTTGATCAGTTTAAGCACATTAATGATCATTACGGGCATCAGTATGGTGATAAGTGCTTACAAACGATTGCCGAGATTATCATGCAAGTGGTACTCCGGCCTCGAGATATACCAGCACGTATTGGCGGTGATGAATTTATTGTATTACTTCCGGATACGGATACCCAGGGAGCTGAATTGCTTGCCAGAAAAATCAGCGCAGGTGTTGCGCAAGCGGCCATACAGCAAGCCCCTGATGCACAATTTGATATTGTCACTTTGAGTATTGGTGTGGCGACACTTATCCCTGATATAAATAAAAATGTTAATGAGCTTTTTGCCTTGGCTGATAGACATTTGTATCAGGCGAAAGAAAGTGGGCGCAATGGGGTGGTTGCATCGATTGATTAAATCTTGGGCGTTCTGATTCTTGGCTATACAATAAAATTCAGTAAGAGAGGGTTCTTTCGAATCTGGTATTTTTTATTAAGGCCAAAATATTTTTTTAATTATTTACCACTCAACTATAAAGCTAGAATTGCTGACTTAAAAGATAAGGTTGCAATTATTAATTTACTAGTGTATAAGTTAGGTGGCTTTGGGTGGCTTGTTGGGATGACGAAATTTCGTGATTTTAGCGTTGTGTAGCTTAGATCTCAATGTCAGGTACGTCATGCGCTCAGTACCTGTCTTTATTTAAATAGAGTGCGGAGGAAATAAATGAATATTTCAATTAAATTAGGGGATCTGAATTCAGGTGAGTCTTTTTTTCAGATAAAAAATAAACAAGCTAGAAAAAAAATAAGCATTACTTTAATGTTAAGTATAGCTGCTTCGTTATCTTTTTTTTTGCCTACTATAGTTGTCTCAAATGAACTTAGTGAGTCTGAGGCAATATTTAATTGGGTAGAAAAGGACTATTTTCAGTATTTTTCTCCTGCTGGTAAAGAATCATTTCATGCAAGTGATTATTTTGTTAGATACTACAATGAATCTGATACCTACATTGGGACGAAAGATGGACAACTATATGTTTATGGCGCAGTATTTGACGGACTTCTTCCGCTAGGCTCAATTTCTCAATGGTTACCCTTAGCTACTGAATCCACTTCCATAGGTAAAGAAAATACCATTGACCTTATTGGAATCCTCAAAACAGAAAATATCCCAAATGATATGCAGATAGTAGGTAACTATGCGTATTTAACATTTGATAGTGGTTCAAAAGCTTTACTTGTTGTTGATATCAGTACCCCCGCCTCGCCAACTATAATAGGTTCAGTGAGTAGTATAGTAAGTGGTAATGCTTTTGGAGGAGGTACTAGCTCCTCAGGGTTTGACTCTATTCAGGTAGAAGGTGATGTAGCCTATGTGACGGCGGGCAATACATTATATACAATTGACATAAGTACCCCTTCCTTGCCTACCATCAAGGATAAAAGATTTAGTGGTAATACTTTTAATTATGATAGTAGGGTACTAAGAAGCGGAAAATATGTTTATGTCCCAGATGGTCGTGATGGAGTAAAAATTATTGATATTAGTATCCCAGAAGCACCTATCCTTGTGAATACACTGGTCAATACTGTCAATGAATTTGATGCTTCCGCTATTTTTATAAAGGATAGCTATGCCTATATAGTAAACCCCTATGGTGAGTTACAAATTGCTGATATAAGCTCCCCTGAATTTGCTAGCATTATAGGTTCTGCTGATTTAGGTGCTGCCTTAAGCCCAGGTCGCTTACCTACAATTAGTGTTAAAGGGAATTATGCTTATGTAACGAATGAAGTCTCTTTAAATACGTTTGATATTTCCTCACCTAGTTCTCCTATATACGTAAATACAAATTTTGGGTTAGGTACATTTGTAGATATCAATATAGCTGGAAACTATGCTTATGTAGCTTCCAATTCTACAGGAATACAAGTACTTAACATTAGCGACCCAAACTCTCCCAAGGTTGTTATTCCTAACGCACTATCTGCTAGGTATACATCAAGTATAGAAATAGTAAATAATTATGCTTACGCAATGAGCAAAAAAGGATTGGATATTTATAGGCTTAATACATTAACGATGGAACCTGCCAATGTAGGCTTTATTAATACACCAGGTAATGCAGTGGACATCGCAGTTTCAGGAAATTATGCTTATGTAGCAGATGGAAGAGAAGGTTTGCAAATTATTGATATTACAACGCCATCAAACCCTATCATTAAAAATACCGTTAATACGTTAGGGATAGCTACTGTCGTTAAGGTAATAGGAAATTATGCTTATGTGGTGAATGATGCTAGTGACTTGCATATTATTAACATTAGTCAGCCTGAATCACCAATAATTGTAGCTGAACTTGGCTCATTATCTAATAGCGAACGTTCGTCTAGCATTGATATAACCGTGGCCGACAATTACGTGTACTTGGTTAACAGTAATGAGATGATTATTATTGATGTTGGTATCATAACGGCTCCTGTTGTGGTAAGAACTCTCTCGGATAGTGATTACATTAAAGTTAGTATTGTGGAAAATTATGCATATGCTATTGATTACTCTGAATCTATCTTAGATATTATTGATATTAGTATTCCAGGGTCTGCAGAGGTCGTTGGAAGGCTTAAAATGGAGAGAGAGCATATATTATCTCGTGCTAGTGAAATTTTTGTCAAAGAAAATTATGCTTATATAACTGCAAGCTTACCAATGAGTAAAGAGGAAAATGCAGGATATGGGATGGCAGTAATTGATATAAGAAGTGCGTCGCACCCCATTTTCTTTAAATATATTCGTGGGGTGGGGGGATTGCTTCCTGCTGTAAATATGGATGTTGAAAATATTCACATTGATGGAGATTATGCTTATACTGCAGGTGGTTTTAGGGGAATTGGAATCCTTGATATTAGTACCCCAGAATCCCCATTGAACGTAGGGACGGTTGCTATAACTGAAAACCTTGGTGGCTCAGATAGAGAGAATGCTCATGATGTAACTATACAAGGAGAGTATGCTTACGTAGCAAGTGGTAGAGGGGTGAGAGTTGTTGCACTTCCATAATTTTTAGGGCAAATAATTCTAACGAACAAGGTTGGGTTGTGAGTGCCTAGGAAGGGGCACACAACTTGAGCCGTTGTAGGGTAGGGTAGGTTGGGTTAGCTTTTCAAACGTAGCGCAGAAAATGTAACCCAACACCTTGCAGGGCGGCATAGGCTCTAAACGGAAAAAATATCCCGATTAGAGCATCTTGCTCAGCTTAACCTATTAAGAGTTTGGCAAGAATTCTTATTGCATCAATTTCCTGTTCCGCAACCTGTTCTATAAAAACAGCCCCTTTTGTTTTCAATTGCTCAGGCAATATAACTTCTAATTTTATACCTCGTATGGTACCGGAAATAGGGGCAATAATAGCTAGACCAGTATGTTCGTTGAATATTTTTCTAGAAATAACATAGGCAGGTCTGCGTTTCATTATTTCCTTGCCACTACTTGGGTCAAAACTTAACTAAATAATATCACCTTGCTCGGGAATGTAAGCCATTAAATTTCTTTTCCAATGGGGGAGTTATACCAATCCCAATATATTGATACCCTAACTCCACAAATGCCGTTCATTCCTGCATGCTGTTAGCAGGAATCTACTACGCGAATGGATTCCCGATAAAAAGACTTCGGGAATAACGGTATTAGGGTAATTATTTACTGGGATTGGTATTATTTAACCAAAGTTTATCTTCATCAGATAGGGCAAGTGCAGATTTTGGGCTGCCATCTAAAACTTCTTTTAATGTTAAGCTTTCTTTGACAGGCGTTAATATTATTTTATTGTCTTCAATGGACAAGTCTAGTGATGCGCCCGTTTCTAATGCCAAGGTTTTCAGCATTACTTTGGGGATACTAATAATATTAGCCCCTTCAGACTGTCTTATTGCAACTTGCGTTATATTTAGCTCCACTTAAAAGTTATACTAAAATATAACCCAACATTTTACGGATGCCTACATTGTTGGGCGTACCTCCTCCAATCCGTTCTAACCACATCGTTAGGTTTTATTTTAAAGGTACTGTTGACAGAAATAACTTCATAAGTACAATGTACGTATGAAGAAGCTTGAATTTGAATGGGATAATAACAAAGATAAGGTAAACATTTCAAAGCATGGTGTTTCGTTTGATGAAGCTCAAACCGCTTTTTATGATGAATACGCGATTCAATTCTTTGATCCTGAACATTCTGAAAGCGAAGACCGCTTTCTTCTGCTTGGTACAAGCTTTAAATTAAAAACCATTGTTGTTTGTCACTGCTTTAGGGAGGAAGAAGCCGTTATTAGAATCATTTCTGCTAGAAAAGCAGATAAAGATGAAGCAAAAGCGTATTGGAGTGAAAGAGAATGAAAGAGCATTATGACTTTTCTAAAATGAAAGGAAAGAAAAACCCTTACCTTAAGTACCTTAAACAGCCAGTCACTATGCGAATTGATTGTGATTCGGTTGAATATTTTAAATCATTAACCGAAGAAACAGGCATTCCCTATCAGACCCTTATTAATCTGTATTTACGCGATTGTGCGATCCATCACCGTAAATTACAAATGCAATGGTCATCACAAACCTAACCGGGTCAGGATTAGCACGGTTGGGTGGGTTACGTTTTCTGCGCTACGCTAGAAAAGCTAACCCAACCTACACGTTAGTTGCTGTAGTTGCACCGAGATACTATTAGGAAACTTGCCCAATCTTCTCCCCCAACTGCACTTTTTCACCTGGTACAAAAGCTTCTTCCCAGTTCATTACATCTTTACCGTATAAAACAATAATAGTAGACCCCATATTAAAGCGACCCATTTCTTCACCGCGTTTTAATTGCGGTGCATCATCGTCATATTGCCAAGTTTGTACCTCTGTCGCTGTTGGTGGCGTGACTTCGCCATGCCAAACAGTTTCAATGCTGGCAACAAAAATAGCACCGACCAAGACTAAAGCCATAGGTCCAATTTCAGTATCAAAAATAGCCACTACACGTTCATTGCGTGCAAATAAACGCGGGACTGAATTGGCGGTTGCTGCATTAACACTAAATAAACGTCCTGGCACATGGGTCATTTCTTTTAAAGTGCCATCTAAAGGCATGTGCAAACGATGGTAATCCTTGGGGGATAAATAAATAGTGGTGAATTTACCATTGTTAAAGGGAGCAGCACGCTCGGCATCACCGCCTAATAAATCGGTGGCCGTATAGCTTTTACCTTTTGCTTGGATAATGTCGCCATCGGTAATATCACCTGCTTGACTGACTGCGCCATCAGCAGGACAGGCAATATCACCAGTATTATTGGCAATAGTACGCACGCCTGCTTTTAACTCGCGGGTAAAAAAATGGTTAAAACTGGGGTAGGCATTAATATCAGAATCAATCGCTTCATCCATATTCACACCATAATGACTGGCAATTTGGGTGATAAAGAAATTTTTCCAAGTTTTGTTCTCACTGTGCGTCAATTGGCGCATGAGTCTGGATAAAGGGTGATGCGGAAGTATGTATTGCGGAAGGGTAGTTAAGCTTTCTTTAAAAGTCATGATTTAAGGTCGTCAGGGGTTTTGCCACTTAAATAATAGGCGAAAGCAATCACTTCTGCGACTGCGGTATAGAGTTCATTGGGTATTTCATCACCTAATGGGATTTGCGCTAATATCTTGGTGAGTTCAGGTTCGGTTTGTAGGGGAATGCCGTGTTGTTCGGCTATTGCCAGAATTTGTTCTGCGCTTATGCCTTCACCTTTAGCGGTGACTTTTGGAGCGTTTTTGCCATCGTATTTGAGGGCAACAGCCAAGTCAGCAGTGTGGTAGGTTTTGGGCATATTACTTAAAGAGAAACTATATTAATGTAAGTTGAGGTGGCTGAACTCTGTAGCATAGAAAATATAATGTGATTGGGCATGATAGTCAGCTAGTTGGTAGAAGTCCAGTTTTTGCCTAAATAAGAGCGGGAAATGTAATTAAACGGGACAAGTATCAAAACTAAAGCAGGCTAAAGACCTGCGCCTATTTTTACGGCCTGGAACTAAACAAAAGTTCTGTGCTAGTTTCGAGGGGATATTTTATCCTCAGTCTTAGTTTTAAAGTTAGGGTCTTTGACCGATGATTTTGGCAGGATTGCCAGCTAGAATGACATTGGGCGGAACATCACGAACAACAGTAGAACCAGAGCTTACGATAACATTACTGCCTATATTTATACGTGATGAAATGCTTGCCCCAACGCCAATTAGAGTGCGATCTCCGATGGTGCAACCTCCGCCCATGGAGACTCCAGGAGCAAGGTGTACAGCATTGCCCAAATGAACGTGGTGAGGAATAATGACCCCATTGTCGATGATGCAGCAGTTACCTATGATGACTTCAGTATCCAGAATTGCGCCAGCTTTGATTAGGTTGCCAACGCCCAGATTAACTGAGTTGGCAACTATGGCAGAGGGGTGAATAACATTCATCAAGTATAAGCCTGCAGTGTCTGCAATATTAACCAGTTTTACGCGAAAATCACGATTTGCAATATGCGTAATAAGCGCTCCTATATTGCGGGATGCGCATAGCTCAATGTCTTTACCTGACCATACGGGATAACCTGCAAAGGTATTGCCTATTATTTCGGGTGTGTCATCCAGAAATGCGATGACCTCGTAATTTCCCATATAATGAAGACATTCGGCTACTGTAAGACCGCCTTGTGAGGCGCCATAAATAACAACTCTGCGTAAAGCATCAGGCACTGGTTTTACTATTGTTATTTGCTTATCTGCGATTAAATCTTGAATATCAGTGGTACGAATGATTCGGTCGGTTGGTAAAATAGCAAGGTCAATTTTATGTTCTTCCAGTAGTTTACGAGCCTTAACTGTTAACTGGGGAGTGCCCAGGGTAGAGGCAAGCTCCTCTGTTGCAGGTTTTTGAGGTAAACTAAAAAACTTAATATCCTCCTCAGCTATTTTTGTATTGTTTTCACTTAATATCAGGCCTATAACATCCTGGACTGGACGTGTTTCTCCAGTGTTTGCAATGGGCCAAAAGTAGCCGTTCTCTTCACTTTCAACATCATATGTCGCCTTACTGGTTTCCAGTGTAACGAGAGCTTGTCCTTTGCTTATTTCTTGCCCAGGCTTTACTAACCATTCAATAATTTGAGCCTCATCATCATTTGCACCGAGCTGAGGCATGATGACTTGAAATCGTTGGATAGTCATTGTAGAAACCTTTGTAGTTTATTGATGGTAGTTTTGACAGTGGGTAGTATTTGCTCTTCTAGTGTTTTAGCTGCTGGAATTGCACAGTCCTCAGCTGTAATACGTAAATAGCGACGGTTTGGGGTGTTGGTTTTGTGTTCGGCAAGCGCGGCGACTATTTCAGCTCCCCACCCTAAAAAGCGCGTACCTTCTTCAAGTACGGCAATGTTGGGTGTTTGACCGAGGTACATTATGAGAGTATCAACTGATAGGGGCGCAATGGCTGTCGGAATTATAAGGTCAATAACGATTTCATCGCTAATCAGCATGCTCTTTGCAACCTCCATTGCTAAGGGGACATTGCCGCCGTATGTAATAAGGGTAATATCTGGAGTTTCAAAGTTAACCAAGCTTAAATGCAGTGTAGGGTACTGGTGCTGTGTTGTTTGTACATAGAATTCCTGACAGCGTTCATTGATAGTATTAATCAGTGGGTGTGAATATAAAACTTTGTTCTCGATAAATAGAACGGGATTGCTGGATAGTTGGTTGGCTCTATATAGAATTTCACCTGGGTCAAGCAGGTGACAGGGAGCAAGTACCGTAAGCTCTGGTATTCCCAAAAACATTTTTTCAATTGATTGACTATGTGTGGGGCCATATCCGCGGTGCCCTCCCATAGGCGTACGTATTACCAGTGGCATGCTTACTTTATTGCCTGATAACCAAGGGTATTTGCAAGCGTGGTTGAGAATTTGATCGGCAGCTAAGGTAAGAAAGTCGCCAAACATGATTTCAACTATGGGGCGGTAGCCCATTAGAGCTAAACCTGTTGCCCAAGCTACAATTCCAGCTTCGCTTATGGGGGTACTGATAATGCGTTCAGGGAATTTATGAGAGAGACCTACCGAGGCTTTAAATGCTCCACCGTAAGAGCCCGAAATATCTTCCCCTAATACAATGGTTGTCGGTGAAGCGGCAAGGATGCGGTGTAGTCCCTGATTTAATGCCTGAATAAATGTCAGGCTCTTACCGTGGGCGAATGGTGCCGGTAACTCTTCAGTACCCAATAATTGTGTAGTGGTCGTGATATTTATCTTAAGTGCAAGCGGTGCAGCAATGGCTAGTTCAGTTTTTGCAATGATTTGTTTCTGGACTCTGTTTTCTATTTGCTGGGCTATCCGTACAGAAATTTGCTGTTTTAAAATTGGAATAGGGTCATAGCGCCAACATTCAGCAATTTCATTAGCATTGCGTGTGTCATCACCTTTGCTATGGGGGCCTAAGCGATAGGTGTGTATGATTTGCAAGAAAGGTTTGTGTTCATTACGCACATATTGGAAAGCATTACTAAAGATGTCATGCAAAATGTTGGCATCATTTGTGCCCTCATCTTCGTGCACTGCAATGCCAAAGGCGCGTGCACGAGTTGATATGGTGCCACTTACACCTTTGGCAGCTGGAGTAGATTGGGCATAGTTGTTATTTTCCAAGACAAAAAGTACCGGGCAATTGCGTAGTGCTGCAAAATTGAAAGATTCGTATACCAAGCCCTCTCCTAAGGTACCATCCCCAAGGAAGACGACGGCAATATTTTCAGTGCAATCAAATTGCAGTGCTAAAGCAGTGCCGACAGCATTACCAACAATACCGCCTTGTACTCCGTTTGAGAAAAAACGCTCAAAATGTATATGCTGGCTGCCGCCTCTGCCTGCACATACGCCAGTTTCACGCCCCATAACTTCTGCTAAAAGTGATTCGGGCGACCCACCATACGCAATAAAATGTCCGTGGCAGCGATGTGAAGCAAAAACAACATCGCCTTGCGCTAAATGACTTCCCGCTGCTACTGCTACTGCCTCTTGGCCAATGCAGGTATGGGTAGTGCCGCCAACCTCTCCTTTGGAAAATAAAGTTAATATGGTCTCTTCGAGTTGGCGAATAAGAAACATTTGTTCATACATTTTTTCTTTAAGGTTTGTATGAGTAGCCGTCGCTATTTTATTTTGCATCATTATTCGCCAAGGCTAAAAGTAAAGATTGCTCGGCCTGCGACAATTGCTAAGAATTGTTTGTTGTCATTCATATAGGTGATTGGTGCAGCAACGCTTGAGGAACCAAGGTTTGCATGCCATATTTTCTTGCCCGACTCAGCATCAAGGGCAAGGAATTTACCTTGCGCATCAACAGTGAAGACTAATTGCCCTGCTGTAGATAAAACACCCGCCATGCGAAAAGAACTTGTTGCTACGAGTGGGTATTCCCATTTTATTGCCCCAGTCTGCGGTGCAATAGCACGAATTGATGCATTGCCAGGGCCAAGGTTTCCTGTGCCAAATGTTGCTACGCTACCTTTGAACTGCTTGCCTGGGGTACGATCACTAATAGCCGTTATTGATTGATTAAAATAAAGTCCGGTGCCATCAATAGAAGGGACGTAAAATAACTTTGTGACGGGGCTGTATGAGGGTGACCACCAATTTGTTCCACCCATTGGCCCTGGAGAAGTTAAGGTGCCCTGTGGAGTAGGTGTGCTTTCGGCTAATATGGTTGGTTTTCCTTGGGGATTAAAGGATTCAAGCCAGGTTTGTTTGGCAAATGCTGTTGCTCTTAAGAATTCTCCTGTTTCTCGATCAAGAGCGTAGAAAAAGCCATTGCGATTAGCAGCTAAAAGTAGCTTACGCAATTTGTTTTCATAGACAATATCTACCAGAACGGGTATTTGATTGGCATCCCAGTCATGCTCATCATGTGGTGTAAATTGATAATGCCATTGCAGTTTGCCTGTGTCTGCATTAAGGGCGAGTACTGAATCTGAGTAGAGGTTATCGCCAATACGCGCTGCGCCCGCAAAGTTTGGGTTAGGGTTGCCAGTGCCCCAATAGATTAGGTTCAACTCAGGATCAAAAGATCCCGTCATCCACGTTGGAGCTCCACCTGTTTTCCATGAATCGCCACTCCATGATTCATGACCTGGTTCATCAGGTCCAGGCACTGTATAAGTGCGCCATTCTCGTTTGCCCGTTTTTGCATTATAAGCATCTAGGAAGCCACGAATGCCAAATTCTCCACCAGCAGTACCAATAATTATTTTGTCTTTTACTACCAAGGGTGCGGAAGTAATGCTATACCCTGCACGATAATCGGCTACTTCTATATCCCATTTAACGTTGCCGTTGCGAGCATCAAGGGCAACAAGGTGCCCATCTAATGTGCCAAGGTAAAGAAGGTTTCCTAGTAAAGCAACGCCACGGTTTGTTTGAAAGCAACATAGAGTCAATTTTTCAGGCAAATTACGCTTATAGTCCCATATTGGCAGACCTGTCTGTGTGTCGAGTGCTATGACGTTATTAGGAGGCTCAGTAAGATACATGGTATTACCGACAACTAGTGGTGTTGTCTGCACCATTTGCGAATTAGTTTCAAATTGGTATACCCAATTAAGCGTCAGGTCTTTGGTGTTGTTGCGATTGATTTGGTTGAGGCTGCTATGACGATGGCTATTATAAGAACCTGAATACATAAGCCATTTTTCAGGTTGTTGAGTAGCGTTAATTAACTGCTCATAACTGACTGAGGGCGCGGATATCAGGTGGGTGTTATTCGTTTTGATGGTGGCTAATTTATTATGAGCTTCTTGTAGTGAACGAATGAAGGTAACAACTTGCCAAATCGAATTGGGCGGTAGCTTTGTGCCTTGCATGGCAGTACTAGCAACCCCATTGGAAATGGTATTGTAAATTGCTAAATCACTTGCTCCATGTCGGAATGCTCCAGTACTCAGGTCTGGCCCTGTGCCGCCTTTGCCCATTGAGCCATGGCACCCTGCGCACTGGGATTGAAAAATAAGTTTGCCGGCAGTTGCATCGGTAGTTGTGTTGTGAGGGTTAACGGTTAGTCGGTATGGGTTTGCGCCTGCGCCTGCCGCTTTTGTAATGGCTGTGCTTGTATTATGGGGGAGAAGTTCGTGCCATATGTTAGGCCATGTTTTTTCTGGAGTTTGCCCAAGTAACTTGGCAATAATTACAGTTGATCTGGGTTTAACTTTTGGGTGAGTAAGAACAAGTATTGCTAACATGGATAATAGCAAAAAAAAAGAAGTTACCTCGACGTGTCGACGTGTGATTTTCATATAATATATTTCCTTAATCTTGCGTTATACTTTCAGATTATTAAATTCTCAGCCCTGTTATGTTTCGTACTTGTAGCAGTACGGTAGGTTGGGTTAGATTTTCTAGCGTAGCGCGGAAAACGTAACCCAACACTTGTGGCCTTTGGCCGCGCTATTGCGCATTAGGTCGCGGCCAAAGACCCCTCCTACAGATTATGGTAATTGCACTAATTCAGGTGCAACCCAATCAGGATTACGGTGTTCGACGATCACTGTCGTATAAATACCACCACGTACCTTAAATTCAGCGCGGATACGCATGAAGTTGGGTTGGGTTACTTTAACAATATCATCTAAAATTTCATTCGTAACGGCCTCATGAAAGGCTCCGCGCTCACGAAAAGTCCAAAAATAAAGTTTTAAAGCTTTTAGCTCTATGCATAACTCATTAGGTACATATTCGATGGTTATTTCGGCAAAATCAGGCTGGCCTGTTAACGGGCATAGGCAAGTAAATTCAGGGGTGTCAATACGGATAGTAAAGTCGCGCCCAGGTTGTGGGTTATCAAAAGTTTGTAGGTCTTTGCTGGGTTGTGTTGCCATGGATTTGTCTAGAGTAATGATTTAGCCTGAACCAATATGCTTCATAAAGTATAATGGTTCGTTTTTAAAATAAGCAGGTATTTTACCAGTAATGAAGCTGGAAAAAATTAAACTTTCAGGATTTAAATCATTTGCCGATGCGACCACTATTCCTATTAAAGGGAATTTAATTAGTGTGGTGGGGCCTAATGGCTGTGGTAAATCTAATATTATTGATGCAGTGCGCTGGGTGATGGGGGAAAGTTCTGCCAAGCATTTACGTGGTGGAAGCATGGCGGATGTTATTTTTAATGGCTCGTCAGGGCGTAAGCCGATCAGTACCGCTTCAGTTGAATTAGTGTTTGATAATAGTGCAGGTAAGGCGGGTGGTGAATTTGCGCAATATAGTACTATTGCCATTAAACGCCAGGTCAGCCGTGATGGTCAGTCTATTTATATGTTTAATGGCACCAAGTGTCGGCGCAAAGATATTACCGATTTATTTTTAGGTACGGGCTTAGGCGCACGTAGTTATGCGATTATTGAGCAAGGTACGATTTCACGTATAGTTGAGGCTAAGCCAGAAGAATTACGTATTCATATTGAAGAAGCAGCAGGTGTTTCTAAATATAAAGAGCGGCGTAATGAAACGGAAATGCGGATGCGCCATGCGCGTGAAAACTTGGAACGTTTGGATGATGTGCGGGAAGAAGTCGAAAAGCAGCTCAATCATTTAAAAAAACAATCTGAAAAAGCAGAAAAATATACCGCATTAAAAACTGAAGAACGGCAGTTAAAATTAGAATTACTGGCTATGCGTTGGCGGGCTTATCAATTGTCTGCTCAGCACTTAGACGTTAAGCTACAGGATACCGCGACGGCTCATAATGAGTTATTTATCGAACGTAAAGAGCTGGAGCAATCATTAGAGCGGCAGCGTGCGCAACATAAAACACAGCAGCAAGTCGTTGATAAACAGCAGGAAGAGTTTTATAAAGTTGTTGCCGAAAGCAGTCGTTTGCAACAAGTGATCAAACATAATGAGCAATCGCACGAAGAAACCGAATTAGAATTGGTGCGTTTACGTGAGCAAGCCACTTTATTGCAAGAAAACTTGGATGAAGATTTGTTACAGTTAGATGATTTAAAAGAGTCTTTGTTGGAAAATGAAGAAGCACTGTTAGTGGCTGAGGAGCGTCAGGATGAATTATTAGAGCAGCAACAGGATGCGCAAGCACAACGCCTGGCATGGCAACAGGAATGGGAAGGCTATAAAAATCAATATGCGAACTATCGCGAGCAAGCGGAAGTAAAACGTATGCAAGTGGCGCAATTGGAAAATCAGAGTTTTCAATTACAAAGTCGTTTACAACGTTTACAAGGTGAGCATGAAGATCTAACTGAGCAGGGGCTTAACGTTGAAATTGAAAGCTTGGATCAAGCGATTGTTTTAATTGAAGAGCAGCGTGAGCAATTGCAGTTAGAGTTGGCTGGCGTACATTTATCGATTAAAGAATTACGTTTACAAATTAAAGCCTGCCATGATACTTTGCATCAAGATCGCTCTGAGTTGCATACTGTGAAAGGTAAGGTGACTTCGTTAGAGTTACTGCAACAACATGCAATGGGCAAGGATAAGCAGAAGCTCAGTCATTGGTTAGACCGGATGGCATTGACAGAAAATCAGCGTTTGGCCGAATTTATTGAAGTAGATACGGGCTGGGATGGTGCAGTAGAAACAGTTTTAGGGACTTATTTAGAAGCAGTTTGTATTGATAATGCAGATCAACTGATTGCTGAGTTATCCTCTTTAAGCGAGGCTTCGTTGACGCTATTTGAAACGGAAGCCGTATCTTCGCCAGAATCTGAAAATGGTATGCTGCGGCTGCTTGATAAAATCAAAACCCCTTGGAATTTACAGGGTTTATTATCTGGTATCTATTGTGCTGACAGTACCGAACAAGCGCGGCAGTTGGTGAGCCAATTAAAACCTTATGAATCCATTATCACCCCGCAAGGCGCGTGGTTGGGGTTTGGCTGGGTGAAAATTACCCATGAAAATGATGCTAAAACAGGTGTTTTGCAGCGCGAGAAACAGTTGCGTGTTTTAAAAGAGCAGCAAATTGAGTTACAGGCACGAGTGGTGTTGGCTGAAGAACAATTAGAATCAGCGGAAGAATTTTTGCGTACAGCAGAGCGGCAACGTGAGCATTTACAAGAACAAGATAAGCAGTTAAGCAATGAATTGTCCGTTAAAACAGCAGAATTTAGTGCACATTCGGCGCGTATGGAAGAGCAGCAGCAGCGCTTAAGCCAAGTCAGTAATGAAATGGCTGATATTAATGGTCAGCTATTGGAAAATACTGAAGTGCGCGAAGAGGCGGTGATGATTAAAGAGCAGGCTGAAATAGCAATGGAAGCTTTGGATGACACTAAACTGCAATTGGAGCAAAATAGTCAGCACTTGCAAACACAAACGGAACAAAGTGATAAACTGGTGAATGAAAGTCGTCAGCAAGTGCACGGTTTACAAGCTAAAATTTCCAGCTTAAAATCATCAGCAGTGTTAACGGAAAAGCAAATAGAGCGTTTGCAGCAGCAGTGTCAGCATGGCACAGAGCGCATTGCTGAACTGAGTATGAAGCTACAGCATACTTTGCAGCCGATGGATGATGAACGTTATCAATTAGAGGTTTTATTGGAAAATAAAGAAAGTTTGGATAATGCATTAAAAGAAGTGCGCGCTCAGCAAGAAGAACTAGAAGTAGAAATTACTGAAGCTGCTGAAAAATTTACCGTGGTGCAGCGGCATCTGGAAAAGAAAAAGGAGCTATTGGAAAGTATTCGCTTTGAGCAACAGGAAAGCCAAGTACGTCAGCAAACGGTGACTGAGCAGTTGCAAGAGTTGGATGCTGATGCTGAGCAGATTATACAAACAATTCCAGCACATGCTGATGAATCGTCTTGGAAAATTAATGTTGATGACTTGAGTCGGCAGGTTGACCGGTTAGGGACGATTAATTTGACAGCTATCGAAGAATTTAAAGCGCAATCTGAGCGGATGAATTTTTTAAATGAGCAGAATGAGGATTTATTAGAAGCTTTACAAACGCTAGAAGAAGCAATTGCTAAGATTGATGAAGAAAGTCGGCAGCGATTTAAGCAAACTTTTGATAAAATCAATAATGGCTTACAAATTAAATTTCCTAAATTATTTGGTGGTGGTAAAGCCTATTTATCATTAACGGATGATGATTTACTGGAAAGTGGCGTTAATATCATTGCCCAGCCACCTGGTAAACGGAATAGTTCGATTCACTTATTATCGGGCGGTGAAAAGGCGTTAACGGCTGTGGCTTTAGTTTTTTCAATCTTTGATTTAAATCCAGCACCTTTTTGTTTGCTGGATGAAGTAGATGCGCCTCTAGATGAGGCAAATGTGCGGCGTTTTTCTGAAATGGTGGAAGAAATGTCCGCAAATGTGCAATTTTTATATATATCACACAATAAAGTAACCATGGAAATTGCACACCAATTAGCAGGTGTTACCATGAAAGAGCCGGGGGTTTCCCGGATGGTAGCAGTCGATATTCAAGAAGCAGTAGCAATGGCGGAAAGTTAACAATGGATAAAGATTTATTAAGAATAGTAATTATTGCAATCGGTGCCGTGGTCATTTTAGGCATGATTTTGTGGAGTGTATTCCGTGGTGGTAAGCGGCAAAAAAACATGTTTGGCGATGATAAAGACCCATTGGAAAATATTGACCCGAATTTAGTGGTTAGTACTGAAGATGATGACTTTGATATCGTACCGTTGGGTTCGGCGCACTCTGATGATTATCCTACGACTCCACAGGTGAAAACACGTTTAAATGATGCTTATATGCAAGAAGTGCAACAGAATAGTGATACAGACTTGGGAGATGTATTAGCGGGTGCTATGGATAAATCTGAAGATTTAGAATTATCTGTTAGTAAGGAGCTACCTTCATTAATACAATTAAGCGTTGCGGCGAAATCCGCGCAAGGTGTTTCCGGAACACAATTAGTGAACGCTTGTGAGCAATTAGGGTTGGTTTTTGGCAGTGTGCAAGTATTCGAACGTTTGGATGTCCATAATCGTGTTGATTATGCGGTAGCCAGTATGATTGAACCTGGTATTTTTCCTGGTAATGATTGGGATAGTTATAGTTGCCCAGGGGTTACTTTTTTCATGCAACCTAGAGAAGTGAATGATGCACAGGCCGTGTTTTCTGAAATGATTAATACGATGGGTCAATTGGCTGCATTATTACAAGCTGATGTGCTTGATCAGAATCGAGAGATACTAACGGAAGCAACTCTGCAAGAAATTGAACTAAGCTTATTGTAGGGGGGGGGCTTTGGCCGCGAATTTAATTGGTCGCGGCCAAAGGCTCCTCCTACAGGCTTAGATGCTAAAACATATATAAAGGGAAGTGATTTATGAGAAAACTATCAATAAATTTTGGCAATATTTTGCTTGCCATTATGTTTGGTTTGTTGCTAGGAATAGCACCTGTACAAGCTGAGGATAAGACCTTTAGTGAAGCTGAACTTGATCAAATGATGGCACCGATTGCATTGTATCCGGATTCATTGCTATCGCAGATACTCATGGCGACTACTTATCCTGCTGATGTAAGCGCAGCGATTAAATGGTCAAAAGATAACGCATCGATGGAAGGTGATGCAGCAGTGAAGGCCGTACAAGATAAATCATGGGATCCTAGTGTGATGTCGCTGGTGGCATTTCCACAAGTGTTGACAATGATGGGCGAGCAAACTGATTGGATACAAAATGTTGGTGATGCTTTCTTGGCTAATTCTGAAGGTGTGATGGATACCGTGCAGACATTACGTAAAAAAGCCAAAGATGCGGGTAATCTGGAAACCACCGAACAGCAAAAGGTTATTGTCGAAGAGAAGGAATCTGAAAGTGTCATCATAATAGAACCAGCAAATCCACAAGTCGTTTATGTGCCCGTTTATAATACCACTGTTGTTTATGGTACTTGGTGGTGGCCACATTACAGGCCTTGGTATTACTACCCACCTGGATATGGCTATGGTTTTGGTTCTGCAGTCATGCGTGGTATTGGTTTTGGGATTGGTATCGGCATTACGCATGCTTTATGGGGTGGGTGCAATTGGGGGCATGGGCATGGCAGCGTTAATATTAATGTTAATAAATTCAATAATATAAACGTCAATAAGAATAAGATCAATGGCAAAGGTAATTCTAATTGGAAGCACAATGCTGGTAATCGTAAGGGCGTACCTTACCGAGATAATAAAAGCCGCGAAAAATTTGGTAATAAGCGTGGTGGTGCTAATCAGCGTAAAGACTTTCGTGGTCGTGACGCGCAACGCAAGCAAGCGCGTTCAACTTTAGATAAGCGTGCAGTCAATCCATCAACGGGTCGCAAGCAATTACAAGGTGCAGGTGGTGATCGAGCGAGAGCATCAGTCAATAAGGCCAATAGAGATGTAGCACAAGGTCGCTTGAATAATAGTCAAGGCAGAAGTACTCGTCAAAAAAGTAACTTTAACTCTTCTAAGCAATCACGTAACTATGGTGGTAACACTAACAGGTCACGTAGTAACGCTTTTAGTGGTTCGGGTAATGCGAATCGCTCTCGGCAAAATATTAGTAGAGGTAATTCTAGTAACCGCTCCTTTAATCGTAGTGGCGGTCGCTCTAGTGGAGGCTTTAATCGTGGCGGTGGAGGTGGTCATCGTGGCGGCGGTGGTGGTGGACGGCGTCGATAACAGGAGAAATATATGAGCTATTTATTTAATAATATTCAAATGGTTGTGTGCAGCCCTTTATCGAAAATGACTAATTACCTATTTAAGTTACTGACTGCCGGCATGTTATTGTTGGTTATTGCGTGTTCAAATTCGGTACAGCCTGTATTAGAGCCAGAAATTGATCCTATTTTAAAACAAGCAGTATTCTCATCAGCTGAGCTTGCAGCAAGTACTTTTGCGCATGCTGTTAAAACGGCTGATGAAGACCTACTGAGTAAGGTAATCAGCCCTGATTTTTATGAGGTGCTGCAGTTAGATACGCTTACGGGTGAAGACCTTGATAACTTTATTGCTGCTTGGGATACTAGTCATACCTTGTTAGCACAAGGCAATGACAAAATGATGCTTGCCATTGGCAAGGAACAATGGACTTTTCCTGTTCCCATTATTGAGAGCAGTGCAGGGTGGCATTTCGATATTGAGGAAGGTCTTGAACGCATGCGTATTCGACGTATAGGCAGGAATGAGTTGGCAACCATGCAAACGGTGTTAGCTTATTATGATGCACAAATGGAATATGCGGAGAAAGATCGTAATGGAGATCGTATATTGGAGTATGCACAGAAATTCATTAGTACGCCTGACACAAGGGACGGTTTATTTTGGGAGGTGCAAGCTAATGAGAAACTTAGCCCATTAGGCACTTTGCTGGCAGATCGTACGCCTGGTAGAGGCTATAACGGCTACTTTTATCGCATCTTGACTGCGCAAGGAGTTGATGCCAAAGGTGGAGCATACAATTATCTGCTTGGAAAGCATATGCGCGCAGGGTTTGCCATGATTGCTTGGCCAGAAGAATATGGAGAAAGTGGCATCATGAGTTTTATTGTTAGCCATACAGGTATTGTGTATGAGCAAAACTTAGGTTCGGATGGTGCTGGCATTGCTGAGAAAATGCCGGTTTATAACCCTGGAAAAGGCTGGATAGCGACTCAAGAAGTGAGTTTGCCTCAAGAAACAAAGTAGTACAAAAAAGCCCCCTCATTTCTTCAGGTGTGGGGGCTTGTTTTGATTTAAACTAGCTCAGTAAGCAGGTACTCAGGTTGAACTTCTTTAATTTGAGCCTGAGTCATTTGATTTGCTAATACATGCTCTTTATCTACAACAGTAGCAACGCGTAGATAGTTGGGTGTATAGCCATAAACTCTATGACTTTCAGGGTCAACTTCTTCTTGTTGACCTTCCCAAAGTACCGTAAACGTTTGCTCTTTATTCTGTACGAAAAAATCTTGCTTCATTTGTTCCGCTAATTGATGTAGTTGTTTGCTACGTTGCTTTTTAACAGTATTTTGTACATGGTCAGGCAAAGTGGCTGCTTTGGTGCCAGCACGAGTAGAGTAGGTGAAGATATGAATATGACCAAAGCCAATTTGTTTTATATAGTTAAAGCTCTCTTGCCACTCCGTTTCGGTTTCTCCCGGAAAGCCAACAATAATATCGGTAGTGATATTGATATGCGGCACTAGCGCGCGAGCTTGCTCAATAATTTGGGTGAACTCTTCAGTACGGCAACGGCGTGCCATGCGCCTTAAGACACTATCCGAGCCACTTTGTAGAGGCAGGTGTAAATGTGGCATTAAACGTGGGTTATCAAACAAGCTAAAGAAATTTTCTGGTAATTCCCAAGGCTCTAGTGATCCAAGACGTAAGCGCGGAACAGTAGTTTGCTCCAAAATGGCTGTTATTAAGTCAGCTAAATTATGCTCAATATCTGTGCCGTAGCCACCTAGATGTACTCCTGTCAAAATAACTTCCTTGATACCTTGGCTGACCAAATTGTTAATATCAGCAACAATTTGGGCGATCGGTGTACTTTTTTCTTCACCACGGGCAACGGTGACAATACAGAAGGTACAACGATAACGACAACCATCTTGCACTTTGACAAAAGCACGTTGTCTACCACGACTAAATAAAGAAATCTCAGCGGGCTCGGTGGACATGGCTGGCATAGTAGGCAAGTCTAATTCAGCAATAGCCAATTCGACCAAGCGGTCTTTATCTTGGTTGCTGACGATTAAATCCACGCCCAATAATTCTGCTGCCTCATCTGTATTTAAGGTGACATAGCAACCACTAGCCACAATTTTAGCGCTGGGGTTGTCACGATGAATGCGACGAATTAATTGCCGCGATTTGCGTACGGCATCTTGGGTGACAGCGCATGAATTAATAATAATCAGTTGCGCTGTATTTTGTTCACGGGTAATTTGATGGCCCGCTTGTTGAAAGGCTTGCGCCCATTTTTCCAGTTCGGCTTCGTTAAGACGACAGCCTAAAGTTCTTAGGTGAACTAACATTATGCAAAAAACCAATAAGCAATAAAAATAGCGGAAATGATACCCGCACAATCAGCTATTATCCCACAGGCAAGCGCATGGCGAATATTTTTAATGCCAACAGAACCAAAGTAGACTGCCAGAACATAAAATGTAGTTTCAGTGCTACCTTGCACAATAGCAGATAAACGTCCTGCAAATGAATCAGGGCCTAAGGTTTGCATGGTATCTACCATCATGGCGCGAGCCCCACTACCACTAAAAGGCTTCATAAATGCTGTGGGCATGGCATCCAAAAAACGAGGGTCTAAATTAGCTTGCAGGATGCCATAGTGCAATGTATTCATTAAAAATGTGACAAGGTCATGAAAATAGCGGCTAATATTGTTTCTAATTTGGAAACAAACTAATAACATTTTGGTATATTGTTAGTTTTTTTTACTGCTGTATAGTACACCCCATATTCTTAATTTAATTATTTATCGCGACAGGGACATACAATGACTGATTTACAAAAAGATACTTTAGTGGGTTTATTATTTGTAACGGGTATTTTTGGGTTTATTTCTGGTGCATTTGTTGTTTCAGCGGTTGTGTTTGCAGTATCTGCTATTTTTAGCAATATGAACCTGACACAAAGTTTGCAAAATTAAGTTTTACTTTTTCATATAGTTTATTCTCTTGTTGTACCTATAGACACTGATTTCTCCTCGTTATCTTTGTTTATTTTTTAACGCTTAGGGCATCTGTCCTAGGCGTTTTTTTTGCCTGTGACTTTTATGGCCATAAATAATCTTACCCTCAACTCTAGAAGAGTCTTTTAACTTACTGTTTTACTTGTGCTGAAAAATAAAATTATTGATTGCAAAAAATGTGACTCAGTTTGAGTATTAGTTTTTTTTGTAGGTATATAGTGTAACTCAAGTTAGAAAATAATTTTTTTGTGTAGTGGTTTTTTCTCCTGTTGTACCCGTAAGTATTGATTTTATCTAGAATCATACTTAACTATAACGCCTTTAGCTGTATTGCTTCAGGCGTTTTTTTTGTCTTGAATTCTCGATCCTTACCAACTACCAGTATTGACCATTGAGGCCCAAGGTTCGCTCGTTGCAAGTGGTGCTCCTTTTTGTAATAGCTCTATGGAAATTTGATCAGGTGAGCGGATAAATGCCATATAGCCATCTCGGGGTGGGCGACTAATCGTTACGCCGTTATCTAGCAATTGTCGGCAAGTTTGGTAAATATTATCGACTTCAAATGCAATATGGCCAAAGTTGCGTCCGCCAGTATAAGCCTCGGCATCCCAGTTATAGGTTAGTTCCAATAAAGGGGCTTGCATTTTTTCAGTTTGTTCGGCATCTGCTGGGGCATTTAAATAAACCAGAGTATAACGCCCCGCGGCATCTTCAATACGATGTGATTCTTGCAGGCCTAGTTGCGTGCAATAAAAATGTAGTGAAGCATCTAGGTCTTGTACTCTGACCATGGTGTGTAAATAGCGCATAGGACTGATCCTTAATGGTTCAAAATTTCGGGTAAAAAGAATTCACTGACCAGCAGTGGGTGGTGGTTAATGGCATAAATAGTTCTGCGTCCCCATAATTCTTGTTTTATTTGAGCTTGGTGACGCACTGTTGGATTCCATGTGTTAGTTGGAATTTTTGCTATTTCTAATGCAAGGCGTTCCAATTTTGGGTAAGAAAAAATAACTTCACCTAAAGGGCGGTTGCCTAAATGTGATAAATTCTGTTGGGCACTACGCACGGTTTTGGGCGGAATAATGGTGCGAGCGAGTACCAGAGGAATATCATCGGCATACAATAGTACTTCGCGGGTTAGAGTATATTTGTTGGGTGCATGCTGCAGTAACTTATTTTCAGAAATAAAAGCACGTTGCCAGTGGTTGTTTAATACTTGCACACGGACGCTTGATCCATAGTAATTACGTAGTCGTTGAGTAATTGAATCTGCCTCATAAATCCAAGAGGCTGCATTTGCAGGAATCTGTAAACGACTGCGCAAGCGATTACAAAACCAGGTGGGTTCTTGTGGATATAGGCTGCTTTTATTATTCAATAGATTTTTAAACCTCAGCGTATTTAGTAGTGGTGCCTAGCCAGCGCTCAATCAGGGGCTGGATATTTTCCGGGCAAGTTTGTTGGATAATGGTAACGGCTTCAGGAACTTGATCTAGTAAGGCGGCATCACGCTCTAGGTCGGCTATTTTAAATTGAATTTTTCCTGTTTGCCGAGTCCCCATCATCTCGCCCGGACCTCGTAATTCTAAATCTTTTTCAGCAATAATAAAACCGTCACTGGTTTCTCTCAGAATATTAAGGCGTTCTCGTGAAGTGTTTGATAGAGGTGTTTGGTACATCAGTATACAAAAGCTGTCATCAGAGCCACGACCTACACGACCACGTAATTGGTGTAGTTGCGATAGACCCAAGCGTTCAGGGTTTTCAATAATCATTAACCCTGCATTAGGTACATCAACACCAACTTCAATAACGGTTGTTGCGACCAGTAAGTCAAGTTCATGTTGTTTGAAAGCCTGCATGACTTGCTCTTTTTCTGCTGCTTTCATGCGCCCATGTACCAAGCCTATGCGTACTTCCACTAACATTTCAGCTAGTAGAGTGGCCGTATTTTCAGCGGCCTCACATTGTAATATTTCTGATTCTTCAATTAGGGTGCAGACCCAATAGGCTTGCCGCCCCTGTTTAACCCAGTTAGTAATTTTGGCAATAATTTCATGACGGCGTTCATTTGGAATGGCTCGGGTGATAACAGGGATTCGACCAGGTGGTAATTCGTCAATAATGGAAATATCCAAGTCAGCATAATTGAGCATGGCCAGAGTACGTGGAATAGGCGTTGCCGTCATAATTAATTGGTGTGGCTTACTATTTTTATGTTGGCCTTTATCGCGCAAAGCCATGCGTTGATTTACGCCAAAGCGGTGTTGCTCATCAATAATAATCAGTCCAAGGCGGGCAAAGCTGACTGCATCTTGGAATAAAGCGTGGGTACCAATAATGATACCTGCATTGCCTGATGCTATTTCTTGTAAGACTTGTTCGCGTTTTTTACCTTTAAGCTGGCCTGTTAAATACACTATTTGGGTATCAAAATTTTGGAACCAGAGACTGAAGTTGCGCAAATGTTGTTCGGCAAGCAATTCGGTAGGAGCCATAATGGCAACTTGAAATTGACTGCTGAGTGCCAGTAAAGCGGCATAAGCAGAAACCACTGTTTTACCAGAACCAACATCACCCTGTATCAGGCGTAACATTGGTGAGTTACTGGCGCAGTCTGCTTTAATTTCAGCAATCACTCGTTGTTGTGCTTTGGTTAAAGAGAAGCTGAGACCCTGTAAAAACTGCTCTGTTTGCTCGCTAGTGCAAGTTAAAACGGGCGCTTGCCAGTGTTTTTCTTTAGATTTATTGTGTAATTGGCTGAGTTGATGGGCAATAAATTCTTCAAAAGCCAAGCGTTTTAGTGCGGGGTTGGGCGTGTTGAATAATGCCGCAACTGAAACGCCTGGCAATGGCGTGTGTAAGCTGTTTAAAGCAGCATTTAAGCTAGGGTAATGAAAGTGCTGTAATAAGCGGGCAGGTAGCAAGTCAGGTAATGACTCTGGGTCATCGTTATAAAGTGTTAGTGCCTGCTGTATTGCTTTGCGAATGCTGGCTTGGCGTAATCCATCAGTTAATGGGTAAATGGCACTTAAGGTGTCGTTGGTAATACAGTCATTAATATTCTGAATGATTTTATATTCAGGGTGAATCATTTCATAACCGCTGTAGCCACCTTTGACTTCGCCAAAACAACTGATTAAGGTGCCAGCAGATAAGTTATTATGCTGAGACGCACTGAAGTGAAAAAAACGTAAGCTTAGATAGCCTGTTTCATCACTTATTTGACAGACTAACATGCGTCGGCCACGGTTTAAAATAGAACTAGAAACAACTCGTGCACAGACCAGTGCGGTACTTTCAGGTGATAGCTTATTAATGGCTTGAATGTGGGTGCGATCTTCGTAGCGTATCGGTAGGTGGAAAATTAAATCACGAATGCGGCGGATTTCTAGTTTTTCTAAGCGTATGACAGTTTGGCCGCCAATGCCTTTTAGGGATACAACTGCTTGGTTAAGAATTGCCTGTGAATCCATGATGAGTCTTTAGATTTAATACTTGTCCCGATTTAAGTTAGCAGTCTTGCAGGCTGGGTTAGATTTTTTTTGCAAAGCAATAAAAAAGTAACCCAGCAAAGCTCTGTATATGTGGAAATGCTGGGTTACGTTAGTTGCGCTTTGCTTACTAATCTAACCCAGCCTACAGGGTAAGTAAGTAACTTTATGAATATAGCTGCTTAACTTAATAGTATGCGTTTTGTGCTTAATGATACTCAGGTTGTCTCAATTCCATAATGGCATCCATTTCCACACCAACCCCTTTTGGTAGGGCCGCAACACCTACTGCAGCACGAGCTGGATAGGGCTGGTTAAAATAAGTACCCATGATTTCATTAACAATGGGGAAGTGCGATAAATCTGTTAAAAAGACATTCAGCTTAACAATATCAGCTAAATCGCCGCCAGCTGCTTGCGCAACAGCCCGTAAATTTTCAAAGACTTGGGTAATGTGTGCACTAATATCGCCTTCCAAAATTTCCATAGTATCAGGGACTAATGGAATTTGGCCTGATAAATAAACGGTAGTATTTACTTTAACCGCTTGAGAATAAGTGCCAATCGCTTGGGGTGCTGCATCGGTTTGGATGATTTCTTTATGCATGATAAGACCTTATTGTTTTGTTCGGGTAATTTTTAAAATAATAAATAGCTTTTTCAGTTGCCGCATAATATTGGCTAAGTGTACCCTATCTTTGACTGTTAACGTAATAACATCAACTGATACGCGTGGGTCTTGACTGATAATACTAACATTTTCAATATTAGAGCCCATTTTAGAAATGGTAGAGGCAATGGTTGCCAAGGTGCCTGGTTGATTGAGTAATTCTATGCGTATTTCAGCAGAGTAAACGCCTGTCACTTCCTGACTCCATTCAACATCTAACCATTCAGTTGATTTCTTGCGTTCATCTGAGCAGTTTTTACATTCATGGTTATGCACCACAATACCTTTGCCAGGGTTGAAGTAGCCAATAATGTGATCACCTGGAATCGGGCGGCAACACTTGGCTAAATTGATAACCATGCCTTCCGTACCTTTGATGATTAAGGGTGTTTCCTTGCGAGATTCTGAATCATCTAGCTTAATGGCAGCACTGATGTCATCTTGCACTAAGTGCTTGGCAATTAAGAAAGGCATTTTGTCACCTAAGCCAATTTCCCCGAATAGCTCATCTTGGGTCTTGAGGCTAAGTGTTTTTAGTAGCTGCTCGAACATCTGTTCGCTTATATCAGCAAAGCTTTTACCTATATCTAACAGCTCTTTTTCGAGTAAACGGCGGCCTAAGTTGATGGCTTCCTGTTGTTTGAAATGCTTAAGATAAGTACGAATGCCAGCGCGTGCTTTGGCTGTGGTGACATAATTAAGCCAGAGCGGATTAGGCCTTGCCCATGAGGCAGTAATCACTTCGACGGTAACACCATTTTCGACTTGTGTTTGTAGCGGCACCAAGCGTTTATCGATACGCGCTGAAACACAAGAGTTGCCAATGTCAGTGTGTACCGCATAAGCAAAGTCAACCACACTGGCATTGTGTGGTAGCTTAATGATGTTGCCTTGTGGGGTAAAAACGAATACTTCTTGTGGAAATAGATCCACTTTTAGGTTTTCGATAAACTCAAGCGAGTTGCCCGTGCTTTTCTGCATTTCTAGTAAATCACGTACCCATTCAGCAGCGCGATTTTTAGAGACTGAGTGCTCTTCATCCTCTTCGGATTTGTACAGCCAATGTGCAGCAATACCTGATTCAGACATGCGATGCATTTGGTGAGTACGGATTTGAATTTCCACAGGCACACCAAATGGACCTATTAATATGGTATGCAATGATTGGTAGCCATTTGCTTTGGGTAAAGCGATATAGTCTTTAAATTTACCAGGAACAGGCTTGAACAAGTTATGCACAATACCTAGCACGCGGTAACAGGTATCAACATCAGCACAAAAAATTCGAAAAGCATAGACATCGTAAATATCAGAAAATGTCAGCTTTTTATTCTGCATTTTTTTATAAATGCTGTAGAGGTATTTTTCGCGTCCCTCAACATCACAAATAACGTTCGCTTGATGCAGGCGAGTTTTAATTGAGTTAGTAATGGTCTCAATAATTTCTTTGCGATTGCCACGTGCTTTTTTGACCGCATTTTTTAAAATGCGATGCCGCATAGGGTGAATCGCTTCGAAGCATAGAGATTCTAATTGATGCCGGATATTATTCATGCCCAAACGGTTGGCAATAGGCGTATAAATATCTAAGGTTTCTTTCGCAATACGGCGTTTTTTATCAGGACGCATCACGCCAAGTGTTTGCATATTATGCAAGCGGTCAGCAAGCTTGACCATAATAACGCGCAGGTCTTTAGCCATCGCCAAGCACATTTTACGTACATTTTCTGCTTGTGCTTCGGCCTGCGTTTTGTTATCTAACTTGGTTAATTTGGTGACACCATCAACCAAGTCAGCGACTTCTTCACCAAAGAGCTCAATGATAGTCTCTTTAGTGACCTCGGTATCTTCGATGACATCATGCAATATTGCTGCGGTAATGCCATTAACATCCATGCGCATTTTAGCCAAGGAAATTGCGACTGCAAGTGGGTGACAAATAAATGCTTCACCACTTTTTCTTAATTGGCCTTTATGGTGTTTGGCACCAAATTGATAGGCTTGAAATAGTTTTTCCAGATGCTGCTGATCTAAGTAATCACTAGATATGGTATGCAGCTGATCCAGCAAAAGTTGCTCAGGACTTATCGGTGGATCAATTGTACCCTGAGCACTCATGGGTTTAGCTTAAAGTTGCAATTGAAGGAGCCGCAGATTCGCCGACTTGGTGCAGTGCGTCGATATTTTCAGGCGTTACAAAACCTTCTGCAATTTCACGTAGTGCTAAAACAGTAACTTTATCTTTACCACGTGGCAGAAACTCTTCTGCGCCTTTTTCTAGTTGACGTGCTCTTTTTGACGCTAATAAAACTAATTCAAAGCGATTTTCAACATTTTCTAAACAATCGTCGACGGTAACTCGTGCCATTTTATAAACCTTTTTATGGATTCTAATGAATTTTAAATGACCGACTATTATAAGAGAATTTTACATTATAAGGGAGACTATTTATATAGTAATAAGTATTTTGCTAAACATAGCTTCAAAAAATTGAAATTTGCAGCTTGATTCTACGTTTGTTATAGGGCACTAAGGCAGCAAAAAAAGCCTTTTACTTATGTAAAAAGGCTTTTTTACATAAGTCATATAAAGACTGGAAAGCTTAAGATCCTTGCCGTCTTAGTTGTGGGTCAACTGCTTTAATCATCGCCACTTCATCGAGTTCACCTCCAAAAAAATCATTTAAAGTGCTTGCCATTGCTTTTGGGTCAGCTAAGTTAATAAAGTGAGGTGGAGCAGGTTGCTTTATTTTATCAGCGAAAAAAATTGCATATAAAAAATAATTCTCTAAAATATCTAGACAGTCTAGCTTTATTGGAGGATATTCATGCAATGGCAATTACAAGAAGCAAAAAATAAATTTAGTCAGGTAGTGCAGTATGCACGAAAAGAACCACAAATTATTACCTTGCATAGCAAAGAGGCGGTCGCTATTATTTCTATAGAGGATTATCACAAGCTATATCCTAAAAAAAATAAAACCTCATTGCTCAATGTAATGCAAAATTCACCGTGGGCAAAAATTGAGCTGGATATTTCCCGTTCAAAAGATACTGGGCGAGATATTGAGTTATGAATTATTTATTGGATACCTGCTTTTTATCCGAGCTTAGAAAACCGCAACCAAATAGTGGTGTTACCAACTGGCTGAGTCATATTGATGAGCAATTTTTATATATTAGTAGTGTAAGTATTTGCGAAATTCAAAAAGGTATCAGTCAACTTAACGACCCTGACTATCAACAAAACTTGACTCGATGGCTAGATGATACTTTGTTACCGTGGTTTGAAGGCAAGATCATTCCTGTTGATACCCAATTAGCACGCCAATGGGGAGAATTATTAGGAATTTTTAGTAAAAAAGGATTAACGCGACCTATCATGGATACATTAATTGCAGCATCAGCAATACACGGTGATCTTATATTAATTACTCGTAATACTGATGATTTTAAATTATTTGAAACAAAGTTACATAATCCGTGGAATTAAAATAAGGGAGTGAGCGACGTAGAGTCAGCAAAATTTGATATTGAAGATTTTTTAAAGCACCTGACGCGTTTACCAGGTATTTATAAAATGTTTAACGATAAAGACGTTATTGTTTATATCGGTAAAGCTAAAAATCTAAAGAATAGAGTCTCCAGTTATTTTAGAAAAGGCACTGCCTCACCAAAACAGCAGGTGATGGTGGCTAAAATTGTGCGTATTGAAGTGATGGTTACCCATACTGAAGGTGAGGCTCTATTATTAGAATGTCAGCTGATTAAAAAACACAAGCCACGTTACAATATTTGTCTGCGTGATGATAAATCCTATCCTTATATTTTTATTTCTAGTGAACAAAATTTCCCACAGATAACGGCGCACCGAGGTGCCAAAAAGAAAAAAGGTAAATATTACGGGCCATATCCTAGTGCAGGTGCAGTACGTGAGACTTTAAAGCTATTACAGCGAATTTTCCCCATTAGGCAGTGCGAAGATTCCTATTATAAAAATCGTTCCAGACCTTGCTTACAGTATCAAATAGAGCGTTGTACTGCACCTTGTGTGGGGTTGATCAGTCAGGAAAAATATGCGCTTGATGTTGACAATACGATACTATTTTTAGATGGCAAGGGTAGCTTATTGATTGATAAACTGATTGCTGATATGGATGCTTTGGCAACTAACTTGGAATTTGAACAAGCTGCGGTGGTAAGGGATCAGATTAGTCAATTACGTACTATTTTAGAGAAAAACTACGTCAGTGGTGAACGTGGTGATGTGGATATTGTGGCGTGTGCGAGTAAGGCAGGTGTTGCCTGTGTGCAAATCTTTTTTATCCGTAACGGTCAGAATTTAGGCAATAAAACTTTTTTCCCTAAAATAAGTGCTGACTATAGCCCTGAAAATATTTTGCAGGCCTTTATTCCACAATATTATCTAGATAAAAATATTCCATTTGAGCTTATTGTCAGTCATACGCCGGAAGAAATCGAGTTATTAACTGCAGTATTGGCCAGTCATGCAGGACATGCGGTCACTATTTCGCCGCATGTGCGCAGTGACCGTGCCAAGTGGTTGCAAATGGCGATAGTAAATGTTGAAAACGCCTTACAGACCAAATTATCGGATAAGCAAGGTATGTATGCACGTTATTTAAGTTTGCAAGAAGAACTGGGAACTCAGGAAGTACCTGCACGTTTGGAATGCTTTGATATTAGCCATACCCAAGGAGATTTTACGGTCGCTTCATGTGTCGTTTTTGATCGTGAAGGGCCGGTGAAATCCGCTTATCGGCGTTTTAATATTGAAGGTATCACCCCAGGAGATGATTATGCAGCTATTTATCAAGCGGTTGCGCGCCGTTTTAAACGTTTGATAAAGGGTGAGCATCAGGCTCCTGATATTTTATTTATTGATGGTGGTAAGGGGCAAGTTGGGGTGGCTGAAAAGGCTTTAGCTGAATTAAGTGTAAATAATGTTATGATAGTCGGCGTTTCCAAAGGACCTGATCGAAAAGCAGGTATGGAAAAGATGATTCTTCCGGGGCAAGAGCAACCTATTGATATTAATTCAGGGGCTAGTGCTTTGCTGTTAATTCAGTATATTAGAGATGAGGCGCACCGCTTTGCCATTACAGGGCATCGGGCGCGCAGAGCTAAAGCGAAGCAAGAATCAGTGTTGGAAGCAATAGCAGGACTTGGGCCTAAAAGGCGACAGATTTTATTAAAGCAGTTTGGCGGTATGCAAGGAATAGCGAGGGCGGGTGTGGATGCGCTTTGCAGTGTAGATGGAATTAGCCGACAATTAGCACAACGAATATACGATACTTTCCATCATCAAGATGATTGATAATATAAATTTACCGACATTATTAACCTTATTACGGGTTGCCTTAATTCCTGTTTTAGTGGTTTTTTTCTATTTGCCGTGGGACTACGCTAATGTAGCAACTACCTTTATTTTCTTTATAGCGGCGGTAACGGATTGGTTGGATGGTTACTTGGCTAGAAAAATGCAAATGGAGACCAAGTTTGGTGCTTTTTTAGACCCAGTTGCCGATAAAATTATGGTGGCTATCGTATTAGTATTATTGGTAGAAGCACAGTCTGATATTTGGATGACTTTACCAGCGGCCATTATTATTGGCAGAGAGATTACAATTTCATCGTTACGTGAATGGATGGCTGAAATAGGTCAGCGAGCAACTGTGAAAGTTTCACAGATAGGAAAATGGAAAACAACTGCACAGATGCTAGCAATAGCATGCTTGTTATATAAAGAGGAGCTAGCAGGTGTATCAATGAATTTATTTGGTTTGGTCATGTTGTATATTGCGGCGATTTTAACTCTATGGTCAATGATGAGTTATTTAAAAGCAGCGTATACTTCCATGGCCGAATAAACAAATATTGTGGTGTTGTAAGTGTTAATGTTTTGCCTGGGTTCAGGCAGGATAAACTTATGCTCCCATCCCTAATAAAAAGAATAAATAGTTAAATAAGGCAACATGGAACAGGAAATAATAAAAGATAAAGAAGAGCTGCGTAATGATATTTTAGGCGCAGCTTTAAAATTATTCGCTGAGAAAGGCTATTTCAATACATCATTAACGGAAATAGCCGAATTATCTGGCGTTAAAAATAGTGCTGGAATTTACAAACATTTCAAAAATAAGCAAGAAATTGCTCGTGCTGTTTATTTATGGATTATTGATCGCTTAAGTGTCTCTATTGATGATATTCGGCGTAGAAACCGTAAATCACCTGATCAATTAAGAGAAATTGTAGATTTATGGTTTACTTTAGCTGAACAAGCACCTGAGGTAATGCAGTTCTTGCTAGTTATTAGGGTGAATGAATTTTTGCCTGATGAACGGCCAATAATGGAAACCCCGCCCTTTACCAAAATCTTAAAAATATTACAAATTGGTATTAAAGCAGGTGAAATTAAAGCACTTGATCCGCAACGTGCCTATTGCCATTTCTTTGGCATTATTGAGAATACCCTAAAACAAGTGTTAACGGGCTCTTTAAAGAAAAATGCGGATTATTATCACAATGACGCATGGAATTCTGCTTGGGCAACCATTGTTAAAAAATAGAGCAATGTAGGAGGGGCTTTTAGCCGCGACATAAAGCTGGTCGCGGCCAAAAGCCCCTCCTACATAAAAATTACTTAAAGTTTTTTTGTAGCTGTTGTAAATCGACTAACAATTCTTGGCTATGTAAACCAGGAGATACCGAACGATAGATTTTCGCTATCTTACCTGTAGGGTCAATAATAAAACTATGGCGTTTACTGACTTTAAGTGGCCCCAGCTTGAACAGAGCATCATAGGCCTTGCTAACCTCCCCCGTGGTATCTGCTAACAAAGTAAAGGGGAGTGATTGCTTTTCAATAAACTTCAAATGGCTTTTGCTGGTATCAGTACTAATGCCCACTATTTTTGCATTCAGTTTTTCAAAATCGGTATTATCATCACGCAGCGTGCAGGCTTCAGTAGTACAGCCTGGAGTATTGTCTTTCGGGTAAAAATAAACAATTAGCCATTGGCCTTTATAGTCAGCAAGCTGGTGTTGCTTGCTGTTAGCGTCATTTAATGTAAAGTCTGGTGCATCTTGTTGTACTATTAGCATTTCTATAATCTCTGAAATTTATGAGTAGGTTATTTTCTTTTCTTGGCTGAAATATTTATATCTAAACTAGTATCTTTAGCCGTTTTAGCTAAAAATAAACTTAATAGATCATTAGCAGTATTACCTGAATAATGTCATTTAAGGGTAATGCAAAAGGTGTTACTTCATTGTTTTTGTTGAGATTCAATACGGTAACATTTTTTCATGGTTTTATGGTTTTTAGAGAGATATTTGTAACTGCCTTGATTCTAATCTGTTACTCATGATGTTTCAATCTTTCAGCAAACTTATTTCTTTCCTCTTTTTCTTGATAACTTTCGTAGCATATTTAAAAGGAAGTTTATCGATATGACGCTGTATAAAATCCCATTCATCAAGCTGATGAACATGTTCAGACATCCAATAGAGGATACCTATGCCCACTAGTCAAATCAATCAGGACGATATTAATAAAGCGGTTTGGAATGCCTGTGATACCTTTCGCGGCACCGTTAGCCCCGATATTTATAAAGACTTTATTCTTACTATGTTGTTCTTAAAATACATCTCCGATGTGTATCAAGATGAATATGACAAATTAGTCGAGCAATTTGGCGAGCAGCCTGATTTGATTAATGCCATGATGGCGAAGCAGCGCTTTGTCTTACCTAAAGGGGCCAGTTTCTGGGACTTATATGAGCAACGTCATGAAGCGGGCAATGGACAGCGCATCGACATGGCTTTACATGCACTAGAAGAAGCCAACGGGGCAAAACTAAAAAATGTCTTTCAGGACATCAGTTTTAATACCAATAACCTCGGTGCAGAAAAGCAAAAAAACGATTTGTTACGTCACCTGTTAGAAGACTTTGGCAAAGATATTTTAAACTTGCGTCTGAGCCGCGTCGGTACCTTAGATGTTATTGGTAATGCCTACGAATACCTGATTAAACACTTTGCTGCGGGTAGTGGGCGCATGGCGGGCGAATTTTATACGCCACCTGAAGTCTCTGGCTTATTAGCCACGCTATTAGAACCGCAAGAAGGCGATGAAATTTGTGATCCTGCCTGTGGATCTGCCTCGTTATTAATGAAATGTGGGCGCAAAATTCGCGAAAATTTTAATGGCTCAAAAAAATATGCGTTGTTCGGCCAAGAATCCATCGGTTCTACCTGGTCATTGGCAAAAATGAATATGTTTTTGCATGGTGAAGATAATCACCGTATTGAGTGGGGCGATACCATTCGCAACCCTTTATTAAAAGATGCCAGCGGTACAGGTTTATTGCATTTTGATATTGTGACCGCCAATCCGCTATTTTCTTTGGATAAATGGGGGCATGAAGATGCAGGCAATGATCATTACGGACGTTTCCGTCGCGGCATTCCACCGAGAACCAAAGGCGATTATGCCTTTATCAGCCACATGATTGAAACGCTCAAACCAGAAGCAGGGCGTATGGGCGTAGTCGTACCGCATGGGGTGTTATTTCGCGGTTCATCCGAAGGAAAAATTCGCCAGCAATTGATTGAAGAAAACCTACTGGATACCGTGATTGGCCTGCCTGAAAAGTTGTTTTTCGGCACAGGCATTCCTGCGGCTATTTTGCTATTCAAAAAGCACAAACAAGATGACAAGGTATTATTTATTGATGCCAGTCGTGCGTTTAAATCAGGTAAAAATCAGAATATGCTCACCGCTGAACATATTCAGCAGATTCTTGATACTTATAAAGCCCGCGAAAACGTAGATAAATACGCCTATCTCGCCAGCTTAGAAGAAATTAAAGAAAATGACTTTAATTTGAATATTCCGCGTTATGTGGATACCTTTGAGGAAGAAGCCGAACTGGATTTAATGGCGATACGTAGCGAGCGTTTAGGTTTGCAAAAGCAGTTGGCAGATTTGGAAGTGGAAATGGCGGGGTATTTGGAGGAGCTGGGTTATGGTTCCTAGTGGGTGGACGATGGAATTTGTAGGAAATGTTTTTGATGTTCAGTTAGGAAAAATGCTGAATAAAGTAGCTAAAGAACAGTTCCCTCAGCTTCAATATCTTGGTAATACGAATGTCAAATGGGGATATTTTGAACTTTCAGAGTTAAAACGCATGTTCTTTAATGATAGGGAGAAAGAAAAGTTCACTATCCTTGATGGGGATATACTTATGTGCGAGGGTGGTGAAGTTGGACGCTGTGCAATATGGGATTCAGGGGAAAAAGATATTTTTTATCAGAAAGCTCTTCACCGACTAAGGTCGAAAGGGACAATTTTTCCTGAATATTTTCAAAATTATATGAAATTTATTGCGGAAACCAAATTATTAGATGACTTTACTACGCGCACCAGCATTGCTCATTTAACCCGTGAAAAATTATTAAAATTACCTATTAAAGCTCCACCTCTTCAAGAACAACGCAAAATCGCTCAAATCTTTAGCACATGGGACAAAGCGATTAGTGCCACTGAAGCCCTGGTTGCCAACAGCCAACAGCAGAAAAAATCCTTGATGCAGCAATTGCTCACAGGTAAAAAACGCTTTGCTGGGTTTAAGGGGGAGTGGGAAATAGCCAAGCTTTCTCAAGTTGCCATTATTATCATGGGTTCATCCCCTAAATCAGCTGATTATAATGAAACAGGTACTGGTTTGCCTTTAATTCAGGGTAATGCCGATATAAAAAATCGTAGATCTTGTCCCAGAATTTTTACATCACAAGTTACTAAGGAATGTTTTATTGGGGATATTTTACTTAGTGTCAGAGCGCCAGTTGGGACAGTTGCAATATCTAAGCATAATGCTCGTATAGGGCGAGGAATTTCCTCTATAAAAGCAAAAAATGGTTATTCTCACGAATTTTTATACCAGTGGTTATTATATTTTGAGCCTAAATGGGAGCGGCTATCTCAAGGAAGTACTTTTGAAGCTGTTAATAGTCATGATATTAAATCATTGCATATTAATATTCCTTCATCTCAAAATGAACAACAAAAAATCGCCTCCATCCTCATTGTTGCCGATCAAGAAATCGACACCTTACAACAAAAATGTAACTACCTAAAACAAGAGAAAAAAGCGCTGATGCAGCAACTGTTAACAGGGAAACGGCGGGTGAATGTATGAAGAGCAACCCCACCCCAACCCTCCCCTTATCAGGGGAGGGGGCTAAAGATAAAAATGCAGCTACTCGCCCACAAACAGACGCTAATACAGCACCGCCTTTAGCTCCTCCCCCTGAGAAGGGGGAGGCTGGGAGGGGGTTATCCAATAAAACCAGACTGCACAACTTAAAACCTCAAATCAACAACCGCCGCCAAAATCGCAAAAACCCAACTGAGCCAGAAAAACGCTTTTGGTCATGGGTGCGCGGTAAACAATTAGGTTGCAAATTTCGTCGTCAACACGGTATTGGCCAGTATATTGTTGATTTTTATTGCACCGAACAGGCGCTTATTGTTGAGTTAGATGGGGATAGCCATTACACGCCTGAAGCGGTCGCTTATGATATAAAGCGCACGCAGTTTTTAATGTCTAAAGGGTTTAAAGTGATGCGCTTTAGTAATCTTGAGATTATGCAAAATAAAGAGGGCGTATTAAGTCAGGTGTTAGTCTGTTTAAATACTGGTGCTATTAAAAGCAACCCCTCCCCAGCCCTCCCCTTATCAGGGGAGGGAGTTAAAGATAAAAGCTCAGCCACTTCAACGTCTTTAGCCCCTCCCTCTGAGAAGGGGGAGGTTGGGAGGGGGTTAATGACCAAGAAAGCGGAGAAAAAGAATGAATAAAACTTTAACTCCTCAGTTACTTAACCAACTGCGTGCTTTATTACAACAAAGCTGCGAACACCTGCAACAAAATATTAACAGTGCAATGGTGCAGACCTATTGGCAAGTAGGGTGTTTAATTGTCGAAGATGAGCAGCAAGGCAATGAACGTGCAGCGTATGGTAAACAAGTGCTGCAACAGTTATCGAATAAATTGACAGCTGAATTTGGTAAAGGTTTTGATGCGCGTAATTTACGCAATATGCGCGCGTTTTATCTGGTTTTCCCAATTTGGAACACAGTGTGTACCAATTTGAGTTGGTCACATTATCGCGCATTAATTCGTATTGATAATACACAAGCGCGGCAATGGTATTTAGAAGAAGCCATTAGCCACAGCTGGTCAGCTCGCGCATTAGGGCGGCAAATCAGTTCCTTGTATTATGAACGCTTGTTATCCAGTCAGGATAAAGCCCCTGTGGAACAAGAAGCGCAGGCTAAAACCTCTGAGTTGGCGGTTAGCCATAAAGACTATTTACGTGATCCGTATATTTTCGATTTTTTAAATCTCCCACATCAAAGCTTAATCGAAAGCAATGTTGAGCAAGGCTTGATTGATAATTTGCAAAAGTTCTTATTAGAGCTAGGCAAAGGCTTTGCGTTTGTCGAACGTCAACAACGCATCAGCACCGAAGATCAGGATTTCTATATCGATTTGGTGTTTTATAACTTCAAGCTGAAATGTTTTCTGCTGATTGATTTAAAAATCGGCAAACTGAATCATCAGGATGTCGGGCAAATGGATACTTATGTGCGCATGTACGATCAACTAAAAAAAGAATCAGATGATAATCCGAGCATTGGCTTAATCTTGTGTAGTGAAAAAAGTGAAGCGGTGGCGAAGTATTCGGTGTTAGCTGATGGAAAACAGCTGTTTGCCTCTAAATATTTACCGTATTTGCCGACGGAAGAAGAATTACGTAGAGAGCTGGAGCGTGAGCGACAATTGTTGTTGGGGGATGAATGATATGACACAACCAGTAGCCAATTTTCAAGAAGAATTCAGCGCCAAAATTCCCGCCTTAACACTATTAAGTACGTTAGGTTATCAATTTATTTCACCTAAGCAATGCGCGGCACTGCGTGGTAATAATACCTGCGAGCAGCATCGCCAAGTGATGCTGGTGTCGGTACTGCGTGAGTTTTTAAGTCAACAACGCTTTCCTTTTGCAGGTCAGCAATATGCGTTATCTGATGCCTCTATGGATAAAATCATTCATGAACTCAATCCTGCCTTGAATGAAGGGCTACAAGGGGCAAATGAGCAATTGTATAACGCCATGATCTATGGTGTTAGTGTGACTGAGTTTATTGAGGGTAAAAAAGCCACTCCGACTATACAATTGATTGATTGGCAAAATATTAACAATAACGCTCACCATGTAACGGAAGAAATGGTGGTGGAAAATAGCCAAGCGACAGGCAATCGAATTCCTGATATTGTCTGTTTTGTCAATGGGTTGCCATGGGTGGTGATTGAGGCGAAACGTCCTGATTCAGCGCAACAAGGCAAATCCACTTTACAGTCGGGTATTTCGCAACATATTCGCAATCAAGGGCAAACGGAAATCCCGCATTTGTTTGCCTACAGTCAGTTATTATTATCAATTAATGGCCATGAGGGTTTATATGCCACTTGTGGCACATCTGATAAATTTTGGGCAAACTGGAAAGAGGAACTCATTCCTGAAATAGACTATGTGCGTTTAAAGAATCAGTCTTTAAAGCCTGAGCAACTAAACGCCGTGTTTGAGCATCGTCCTGCATCTGTACGCTCAGAGTATGAGGCTATGCTAGCAGGTGGTGAATTAGCGGTAACGGATCAAGACCGTTTATTGGTGAGTTTATTGCGCCCTGATCGTTTATTAGACATGGCTCGCCTGTTTACTATTTTCGATAAAAAAGCGGGCAAAATAGTCGCGCGTTATCAGCAGTTTTTTGGCATTAAGGCTTTAATCAAGCGAATCACGACCTTTGATCAATACGGTGCGCGTCATGGCGGTGTGATTTGGCATACCACAGGCAGTGGTAAGTCTTTTACCATGGTGTTTTTATCCAAAGCGTTAATTTGGCTGGAGGCGTTAAGTCAGTGCCGCATAGTGATTGTCACGGATCGTGTGGATTTAGAGGGCCAGCTCAGCCGAACTTTTGCTTCAGGCGGTGTCTTAAGTAGTCGTGACAAACACGATGCAATAGCAACGTCAGGGACGCGTTTAGCGGAACAAATCGGTAAGGGTAATGAGCGGGTTATTTTTTCGATTATTAATAAATTTGGCTCGGCGATTAAATACGATATTTGTAAAAATGATAGCCCTAATATTTTAGTTCTAGTGGATGAGGGGCATCGTAGCCAGAATGGTGAAAATAATATCCGTATGCAGCAAATGTTACCTAATGCCGCGTTTATTGCCTTTACAGGTACGCCTTTACTGAAAGAGGATAAAACACAGGATAAGTTTGGCTCGATTATTCATTCGTATACGATGCAGCAAGCGGTGGAAGATGAAATGGTCACCCCCTTGTTGTATGAAGAACGCGTCCCTGATTTGAATGCCAATGATAAAGCCATTGATGCCTGGTTTGAACGTATGACAGAAAAACTCACCGAACAGCAACAAGGTGATTTAAAACGTAAGTTCTCGCAAAAAGGGCAAATCTATCAGACGGAAGGCCGTATTGAGCTGATTGCTCATGATATATCCGATCACTTTCAAAACTTTAAGCAACAAGGCTTAAGAGGTCAATTAGCCTGTGATTCAAAAGCGTCTGCTATTCGTTATAAGTTGGCTTTAGATAATATCGGTAAAGTGAGTTCGGTGGTGGCGATGTCGCCGCCTGATACGCGTGAAGGTCACGAAGCAGTGGACCAAGAAAGCAAAGACATTGTGCAAACATGGTGGCAAAAAAATGTCGGCAATGCAGATGAGAAGAAATACACACAAGGCATTATTGATGCATTTAGTCGTGATGAAGGTCCTGATATTATGATTGTGGTCGATAAGTTGCTGACGGGCTTTGATGAACCTAGAAATACCGTGTTATATATCGATAAGCCACTCAAAGGGCATAATTTAATTCAGGCGATTGCACGGGTCAATCGTTTGCATAAACATAAGCAATTTGGTTATTTAATTGATTATCGTGGTATTTTAAAAGAACTCGATATCACCATTGAAAAATATCAGGATTTGGCTGAACGCACTCAAGGTGGCTTTGATGTGGCTGACTTGCAGGGCTTGTATCACCGTATGGATACGGAATATAAAAAATTACCTAGCTTATATGATGCCTTATGGGCGAATTTTTCAGCTGTTCAAAATCAACAAACTATGGACTAAAAGATCCATAGTTTGACTTACGACTGAAAGTCGTTAATCGGCTAAAGCCGACTAAAGAAAAACATGTGGCAAACCTACAGTTGAATAATAACCTCTGCTTCATACCTAACCGATAAGTTGTTAACCTTTATTAGGCTCATAATTTTCTTTTAAACTTAAACTAAAACAAACCTCATAAATGAGAGTTTTACTAAAAGTCTTGCACTAAAGTGCATAGTTTTTACTAACGACTGAAACAATAAACAAGACCCTGCTGCTTTGCGTCAGGCCTTAAGCCCTAAAGTCCAGGAAATACAAGGCCAATGGGTGGATACGCATTTGAAAAATCGTGATGACTTTTATACTGCACTCACTGCATTTGCTAATTGCATGAAAGTCGCTTTGCAATCAGCAAGTTATTTTGATGATAAGAGCTTTGCAAGCAAACGCGAGCATTATAAAAAGACGTTAAAAATGTTTGTCGATTTACGCAAACAGGTGCGTGAAGATGCTAATGAAACCATTAATTATGATGAATATGAAGACGGTATTCGTCAGTTATTGGATAAGCATATCGGTGGTGTCGAAATCAAAGAGGCGGAAGGTGCTTATTTGGTGGGTAATCTAGGCAAAGATGTTAAACCCGAAAACTTAACGGATGATGAAGCGCGCAATCAGACCGATAAAATTACGGGGCGAATTACCAAGATGATCCAGCAAGACTTGGCGGATCATCCTTATGCGCAAGAATATTTTTCCAAGCTGTTAAAAAAGGCCATTGCTGAAACGAAAGCGATGTTTGATGCCCCTGTAAAACACTATATTTTATTTGCGCAGTTTGAACAGGAAGTAAAAGCACGCAAGGTAGCTGGCATGCCGCCTGCTTTTGACGATAATAAACATGCACAAGCTTATTTTGGGTTATTTAAACATTTGTTTGATACTGACTTACTCGCGGGTTCTGAGTTAGATGATGATAAATTAACCCACTATGCTTTTGAGATTGATCGTGTGGTTAAAACAGCCGTCTCTGAATATTCGATTAACCCAGCGGAAATCGAAAATAGTATTAGTATGAAATTACTACCGATGTTATTTGCTGATTTAGGTATTGAGCAAGCACAACGCTTTATTGAAGAGCTATTACAAATCACACGTTTAGGGCTTGCGCGCACATGAGTTCACAAGCAAGCATAAGTCCAGAGCAAGGTTTGTTTGTTTACGGGGATGAAATTATTCATTATGAGGTGTTACGCCACACAGTGACGAAAAAATCCCGTAAAGTCACGATTAGGGTGCATCCTAATCAAAAAGTAGTCGCTACAGCTCCCCTTGATGCTAGTTATGAAAGTATTCAAAATGCCATCATTAAACAAGCACGTTGGATTTGGCAACATATTCATGATTTTCGATCTCAGCATGAATACGTCTTAGCGCGTCAATATATCAGTGGTGAAACCCAATTTTACCTTGGGCGTAGGTATGTCTTAAAGGTCATCATTGATATTGATGCCAGTTCTAGTGTGAAGCTATTACGAGGGAAGTTATCGGTTGTTTTACGTGCGGATAATGATAAAAAAACGCAACAAGTCAAAGCATTGCTTAACCAATGGTATCAGCATCGTGCGCAGATTATCTTTCAAGAGCAATTAAATAAAGCTTTAGCCAAAACCACTTGGGTACAGGGAAGACCTGCATTGCGCCTTTTAGCTATGAAAAAGCAATGGGGAAGCTGTTCGTCTAAAGGAGATTTATTGCTTAACCCACATTTAGTAAAAGCACCGAAAGAATGTATTGAATACGTTATCTTGCATGAGCTTTGTCATATCGCCGAACATAATCACAGTGAGTGCTTTTGGCGTTTATTAACTCAGGTGATGCCGCATTGGAAAGAGGTGAAAGATAGGTTGGATGATATGGCTGAGTTGTATTTGAATGAATAACAGAGATAGGCTAATAAAGTAACATCTGGTGTATCTTGTTGTATTATTAGCATTTCTATAATTTATGGGTAGGTTATTTTCTTTTCTTGGTTGAAATATTCATATCTAAACTAATATCTTTAGCCGTTTTTGCTAAAAATAAACTTAATAGATCATTAGCTGCATTGCCAGAGTTAACTCCATCGCCTGCCATTTGAATTTCAGGTACCCATTTTTGTTTGCTGATGGCTGCTGCATAGTTTTGGTTAACTTTTACCCACGCTTCCAGTTTTTGCGCTAAAGCACCATCAGCACTCATTACGAGTCTCTTGTAAGCCGCGTCACCCTCACCACGTAAAATACGTTCTTGTTTGTATTCTTTGGCTGAAAATTTCTTTTGTTCTGCTTCTAGCTTTTCCTGCTCGGCAACATCTACTTTTTGTGACGCAGTAATAATGGCCACTTCTTTTTTCTTTTCTGCATCGGTAACCGCACGTTGTTTTTCCACTTCTTTTTCAAATTTTGCTTTGATAACAGCGGCTTTACCTTTTTCTTCAGCCGTTATAGCTTCCTGTTTAGCTTGTTCTGCTTGCGCTTTAGCAGTAATAATTGCCATGGTTGCTTCACGTTTGGCTGCAATTTGTTTTAAAGTTTTCGCTTCAAAATTCCAGTCGGTAATTTGGTAGCCTGAGACACTCACACCATATGTTTTCAGGTCGCTATCCAAATGCACGGCTAAGCCTTGTTGATTGAAAGCAATAACAGGTACATTGCGTACTACTTGTTTCCCTGTTGCTTCCTCAGAAAGAATAACTTGTTTTAGTTCAGTTTTATATTTTCCGTTTTGTAATTGATCACGTGACCACTCGGTAAAGGTGCCTCTTTTTTCAGTATAAGCTTCTTCGGAGGTCATCAAGCCTGCGGTCAGGTTCATGCTTTCTTCAGTCACTGTTTTAATGAGTTTATGAGCAATACCCTGATTACTGCGAAAGGCTTTATGAGCAGTAATCATGGTGGGTTCATCATTCGGTAAGTTGAGTCGGGCTTTACCATAAATTGTGCCTGTACCACCGTCTTGATAACGTACTGGAATGCCCGATTGGTCAATACTGGCATCGCCAATAGACTTTGCTTTATCAAAATCAAAGGTAATGACATCATTATAGACAGTGGTTCTGCCAAAGAGTTGCAAGTAGATACCAGGCTCAAATTGGACAACTAAGGTGCCATTGGGGTATTGCACTAAGGTTCTTTGTCCTGCATTATTAATGCCGGCTAGTGAAGGGAGGACAATAGCGAGTGCAATGATAATGAGAATATATTTTATGTTTTTGAGTATAAAGGACATTTTTGAATTGTTCCATTTTTGAAGGAATTAATTAGTAGTATTCATATCTTACGGCATAAAAGAGTACCTATTACACTCGTAAATTGTACGCCACCTTTTACAGTTGTGGTGTAAATTTATTTTAAATCATCAGGCAATTCTATGACTAAGTTTCAGTAGTGGTTTTTCTATCAAATGATAGCTAATGATTCCAACTATGAGGACAATTATCAGTAGAACTGGAAGCATGATGATATTATCGGATATGCTATCAGTGGCAAACATGGCCCAAACTCTGCCAGTGGCACTTAAAGTTAATATATGCGATAAATAAATAGAATAGGATGCATCACCTATTTTTATTAATGCCGAGGGTAAGATATACCCACTTTTTTCTGCATAAATAAAGCAAAATACTATCAATAATGCTGGGGTGCCAAATACCAATACTCTCCACCAATTGGTAGGGTCAATTTGTTCTGTGATATTTTGGTATAAATAAAACCCATAAATTGATAGTGCTAAGGTTAAAGCTGCCATTACAAGTAAAATGGGCACTCGAAAGCGAATATTTTTTTGATAAAAAACAACTGCAAAAATACACCCAGCAATAAATTCAATAGTTAAAGGATGTGAAATTATTTTGAAAACAGGGTTGTTTAATAGTACAAAAGTATTGAGTATTATTACTATTGCCGTCCAAATTATAAGAGTAGCCATTATATTTTTTTCAGCAGAAATTAAGAGCAAAATAAAGAAAATTAAATAGAAGTACATTTCATGTATTAAGGTCCAGCCAACCATAACAAGTGGCAGAGTATTGGCAGGAACCAATAAGAATGATGCCATAATATCTACCTGATTTTCTTGGGTGCTATTAACCCATGTCGGCTGAATTAAAAAAACACCTAGCACGAGTAAGGAGTATACCCAATAGCTGGGATATATTCGTGCTATTCGGTGGTAGATAAATTTTAAAGCCTGTTGCTGATTTTGAAATTTTCCTCTTGTAATCGTTATCATTACAAAACCACTAATGATAAAAAATAGATCAACACCAAACATGCCAAACTGTAATAATTTAGGGAGTATAGATATTGATCCCCCGTATTTTTGTTCAATAATACTTAGGTGGTATAGTGTGACGGATAGTACTGCTATACCACGTAAGGCCTGGATGTTTTGTATTTTTGTCAATGAACTGCTCTCTTATATCTTGTATTTTTAAGGCTCTTCCTGATTTTTCGGGGTAAAATTAACATGGCCATGCTGATAAGAATTAAGACCTAGTGATGTTGCCATTTATCCAAAGGGGACATAGCTTTACCACTTTTGAAGCTAAGTTTTTTTTAAAAAAGTATCTATAAAGTTTGCAATTTGAGCAATATTATTTAAATCAAGGTAAGTAAAGTCTTCAGGTAAGGGTATTTCCTCGTCAGCAGCAATGGCAATAATGGTGTCATCCTTTGGATAGAGTAGAGGATTATTAAGGCTGGGGCGGTGTAATTCGATTTTTGGAAAGCTCTCGCTTTTAAAGCCCTCTACTAACAGCAAATCGAGTTGAGATTGATCAAAATAGCTTAGCTGCTCGTTTAAATCAGGTTCTTGAGGCGTTGGGAAGTCGGTGATGATCGCGCGTCTATGGCTGGATACCAGCATCACCGGGCTTGCTCCTGCCTCACGTAAGCGATAACTATCTTTTCCAGGCTTATCAATTTGAAAATTATGATGACTGTGTTTGATGAGTCCTACTCGTATATTGCGCTCTTTTAGTAAGGGGATCAGCTGCGTTAATAAGGTGGTTTTACCCGTACCGCTATAGGCTGCAATACCTAAGATGGGGATGAGTGCATTTTTCATAAAGACTTAAATGGGGTGAATTATTAGGATTTTTACTACTATGCTTGGGTACTTATGACTGTGCACAGTATAATAGTTGATAAATTAACATATATTTGCAGGAAAATTCATGAGTAATTTCCTTTTAATTAATAGTGACACCAAAATAAACTTAGATTTAGTGCGATCGTTTCAATATCAAAAAAGTTCTAATTCAGTTTTTATTACCTATAGTGATGGCAATACCGAAAAGCATTTTGTCCCTGTCGATTTTGATTTTGATAGTGTCAACAATGTAGCGCACGTAAATACTATTATTGCCGAAAAGGATCGTTATATTTTGGTATTCAATGTCGATATTAAGGACAATGACAGTGAGGCAGTAGGCTGGATGGAGCACCATCCTGTCATTGGCTGGGAAAGAGTTAATCATAAAACTTTACCCATTACCACGCAATATTTACAGAGTAATAATTGTAATAAAAGACAATACCTTCTGGATTTAAAGGAAGAAACTGTGCGTGAAATTGGTGAGGAATATAGTTTGGAGGTTATCCCTATTCAGAAGTTGGATCATGCTGTTTTGAGGGATGAAATAAGTGAAGACTATGCTGAATATATTCGTAATGTTTTATTAGAGCTTAGTTCCGTTGCAGAATTAGAATAATATTGTAGGTTGCGGGTGAGGCACGAACCCCAACTATTTTCGCCACCATGTTGGGGTTCGTGCCTCATCCGCAACCTACGCTTATAATCTTTAAAAATGCACGAAAAATAATGAATCTAAGTATTGAACAGCTAAAAACACTCCCTGTCTTTGGCATTGCGGGTAATTTTGCTGAGCATTTAAGTCAGGCAGGTGAAGATGCCGACTTTATCAATGTTATCACTGAGGAAGAAAATGCCCCAAAAGGTATTTTTCCTATCTATTTACCTGATCACCCAAGTTTTTTAGGTGATTTTCCACTAGCACATACTGAGCTGCAAGCAGATTTTTCTGGAGAGCTAAATTTACATATGGAGCCGGAAATATGTGTGCTTTTTGATGTGAATTACCAAGATGGCAATATTGCATCTTTGCAAGCGCTTGCATTTACCGCTTTTAATGACTGCTCTATTAGAAAGCCCAATGCTAAAAAAATTAGTGAGAAAAAGAACTGGGGAGCCTCTTGTACGGGCATCGCGCAACAATGGCAAACGATTGACCAGTTTCAAAGTGGTGGGATTTTAGATAATTATCATATTGTTTCTTATTTGCGACGTAATGACAAGGTGATGCAATATGGGGTAGATAGTCCGGTAACGGGCTATCAATTTTTTTATGGCAAGCTACTTAAATGGATAATCAATACCCTTAATAAACAAGTTGATTTTGGGCCATTAGAAAACCTGCATCATTATTTGCTTGCTTTACATCAACCCTCACAAATAATTATTTCCTTAGGCGCAACCCGTTATACGGAATTTGGTGAAACGGGTTTTTTACAGCCAGATGATCAAATAGGGGTAATGGTTTATGACTCAACTAAAGCAACAGTCGTTGATATGCAGGGTTTTTTCGCTGAGCAGAAGGCGGCTAATAGCTTAGTATCGGGTGTTGCCTTAATACAAACAGTTGCACACACTTCATGTCAGTAGGGAAGAGATTCAAGTTAAGAATAACTTCCACTTAAAATACAGATTTTGTAGGTTGAGTTTGCGAACCCCAGCAAGCAGTGGTTTACCTAGTTAGTGTGTTGGGGGCATGCTTCATCAACCTACACATAATACTCTCAAAAATTTCCAGCAAAAACAGCAATAATTTATCTATCAATGAACAAAATATTTAATAAAAGTTTTATCACCAATTTTTTAGCCGCACTGATTATCGTGGCAGGCTATTTCTCGCCAATTTATGCAGACCTCATTAAAGCCATTGGTTTTTTTGCCTTATCAGGTGCGCTAACCAACTGGATAGCGATTCATATGTTGTTTGAGAAAGTGCCCCTTTTATATGGCTCGGGAATTATTCCAAATCGCTTTGAAGAGTTTAAAGTTTCCATTAAACACTTAATGATGCATCAGTTTTTTACCTTGGAAAATATAGAACAATTTATTGAAACAGAAGAGCAACAAGGCGAAAAAGTACTCAATTTAGAGCCTTTATTAGCCGTTGTTGATTATGACCGTATTTTTGAAGGACTGATTTCTTCCATTATGGAATCTTCTTTTGGGAGTATGCTGCAAATGATGGGCGGGGAAGAGGCGTTGATTCCTTTAAAAGAACCTTTTACTGCGAAGATGCAAGTGACTTTAACAGAAATGGTCGAGTCGGATAAATTTAAAGCCGCCTTAAAGCAAGGGCTTAATGCGCATCAAATTGGTGAGGATATTACTTCAAAAATTGAGACAGTTATTGATAAGCGTTTAGCTGAACTAACACCGCAGATAGTGAAAGAAATGGTACAGCAAATTATTCGTGAGCACCTAGGTTGGCTGGTTGTGTGGGGGGGATTTTTTGGTGGCTTAATGGGGGCTGCATTTTATTTTGTATAAGTAAGGAACGACAAAATTTTTGAGGTAATAGTATAGTAGGTTGGAATAGCTTATCAAGCGAAGCGCAGATAACGTTTTCCGACAAGGGCTGGTTGATACATGGAGCCGAGTAATTCTCAACTCAAGCCGTGTGGCATTAAAGGTGCAATAGTTTAAGTTCTGAAGTTTCCCAGTTTTTAGGGGGGTATATAGGCGGATAGGGGCATTTATTAATGGGTTTGCCACATTGCACGCAAGATCCAATTAAAATCATACAGTCCATATATCGCTGAGCTTGGTTTCCCAGTTTTTTGTCAGCCAAATATTAGGAAAGTCTAATTTTCGAAAAATATTAGCAATTACTAATATTTAAGTACAAATTACTTTAAAAACAACAGGTTGATAGTGAATAAGGCTGTATTTTGTAGTATAATAAACAGTGCTAACAAATTGATTATACAAACAAAAAAGCCTTATTCATGTTCATTTTACGCGATCTTCTTTCTCCTCTTCAATCACATTTTTCAGAAACCACGCTCGGCAAAGAAAGAGCCTCGTTATTTGCCTATACGCTACTGTCGATCATTGTCCCGTTTACTTCCTCCATTAGTTCCAATTTATGGCGTAGCCTTGAAACGCTGTTCGGTATCAATATCAAGCGGAAACGATTTTACACATTCATGGCATCAACCAAATTACCGTGGCAAGGTTTATGGAAAACAGCCTGGGACCTGATCGACAACCCTGAAACGGACGACCGATTATTAATTGCCCTGGATGATTTCATCAACCCTAAAGTGGGCAAAAAAATCTTTGGTTGCGAAACCATTTATGATCATGCGGCCAAAGCCAATCAAAGCGACTACCCATGGGCACAAAACGTGGTAGCCATCGGTTTGCTCAAGCAAATAAAAAATCGTTGGGCCTGTTTGTTTTTAGATTTTCGCCACTACCTTCCACAGAAAGCGATTGATGCACAATCCGATCGAGCGAAGATCAAAGGTCGATTGCAGTCGTTTGAAACCAAGATCGGCCAAGCTGCACAGATGATCATCGGGGTTGCAAATCATTTTTCCGGCAAGCAAATACTCGCGGTGACCGATAGTTGGTTTGGCAATGCAGGTTTGTTAAAGCCCGTACGCAAAGAGGTAGGCAGTCTGTTTGATATTCTGTCGCGCCTGCGCTGTAATAGTGTTTTATATGATCTTCCCGAGACAAGACAATCTGGGCAGCGAGGGAGACCTCGAAAATATGGCCAGCGCTTGGGTTCGGCAACAGAAATGGCAAAATGCATTCGTCACGAAGCCGCCGAATATCAGGTGACTCTTTATGGCAAACAGCGTACGGTACTTGCCCATGAACGCATTGTCATGCTGAAAAGTTTAAAATGCAAAGTACGCGTCGTGTGGGTTTTTCGTAAAACGCAATGGATCGCACTGTTTAGCACGGACTTGTCATTATCGGTCACGCAAATGATCGAGTTTTATGGTGCGAGATGGAAAATCGAATCAGGATTCAAGGAGTTGAAACAAGACATCGGCAGTCAAAAAAGTCAGTGTCGTAATGCGCATTCCGTGACCAATCATTTGAATTTTTGTATGATGGCAAGTACGCTGACCTGGATTTATGCCGACCGTTTAAAGGCGGATCCGGAGCGTCGGCACAAAGTAAAAGGGCGCGCCAGTTTTGCCTTTTCAGACGTGCGGCGCATCATTACCGAGGCAGCATTGAACCCGGATTTTAATCATGTTTGCCCCAAACCAAGCAACTCCCCGATAAATCCACTGATTGCCGTACTGTTACGCATGGTGGCTTGATGATTTTTTTGGAAACTTCAGTTTAAGTTTAATACTGGTGGAAAACGCTAAAGCTATTCCACCCTACGAGCTATATTTTAAATTCAAATAAAGTAAATAAATAAAATTATGCAAGTGAATGTATTGAGAGTGACGTTTCTCATCATGCTGGCGGGTCTATTTTCATGTGCACAAGATAATGTGCAGGTGCGCAAAAAAGTAAATATAGCGAAGCAAGCAGCTGCGCCGGCAACAAGCAAAGGCCTTATTAACATCATAACCAAAAAAGGTGAGCAGATTGAGCTATATAACAATAGTTACGCTTTATTGATAGGTGTTAGTCACTATACGGCAGGCTGGCCTTCACTGACAGCGATACCTGATGAGCTTGATGACGTGGAGCGTATGCTTAATCAGCAAGGTTTTACTAAAGTGGTGCGTGTCGATAATCCTAATAAAAAACAATTACGCGCTGCATTTAATGATTTTATTGATGAGTATGGTTACGATGCGGGTAATCGTTTATTGTTTTTTTACAGTGGTCATGGGCATAGTTTTGACGGCGATAAGCGCGGCTATTTAGTGCCGACCGATGCGCCTAATCCGCATCAGAATAAAAAAGGGTTTTTACGTAAAGCTTTGAGTATGAATCAAATTATGACTTGGTCGCGTAATATGGATGCCAAGCATGCTTTGTTTTTATTCGATAGTTGTTTTTCGGGGTCAGTTTTTCAATCAAAAGCATTAAAAGATACTCCAAAGTATATCAGTCGTTTAAGTACCAAGTCAGTACGTCAATTTATTACTGCGGGCAATGAAGAGGACGAAGTGCCTGCCAGTAGTACCTTTACACCGGCTTTTGTGAGTGCGCTCGAAGATGGCTTGGCTGATCGTAATGGTGATGGTTATGTCACAGGGTCTGAATTAGGAATGTACTTACAAGAAGAGGTGCCAAAGTCTGTGCGACAAATGCCGCAATATGGCAAAATTTCTGATTTTAAATTGAGTCGAGGTGATTTTATTTTTGTATTGGATAATAATGCTGGGCCTGAGCCTGTACAACCAGGCAAGTTAACGCCTGTTGTACCGCCACCTGCACCCTTGTTGGCAACAGGTTCATTGCAAGTGAATGTTTATGTGCCTGATGCACGTATCACGGTCAATGGCATGGAATATCGTGCGAGTAAGGGGAAACCGTTAAATTTGAGTGCTTTGCCAGTAGGAAAACTAGCGATTACGGTTGCGGCCAATGGGTATGAAACTGAGCAAAGACTGGTTAAGATTAAAGCAGGGCAGTGGGTGCAGCCGCAGTTTTATTTGCCGATTATCAAGCCAGATCCTGTGCCGATAGTACCACCTAATCCGCCTGTAGAGCTGGGTATAACTCCAGATATGGCTAATATCCAAGGCAGTTGTTATCAAATGGGTAGCCCCGACTGGGAAACAGATCGGGATAGTGATGAACAGCAGCATCAAGTCTGTGTTAGTGATTTCCAAATGGGCAAAAAAGAAGTTACTGTGGGCGAATTTAGAAAATTTGTACGCGCTACTGGCTATCGAACGCAGGCTGAGCAGAACATAAAAGAGCAAGGTTGTTATGCTTATAGCAACAGTGAAAAACAATGGGCTTGGCGCGCAAGACATTATTGGGATCATATCGGTTTTAGTCAAACTAATCAGCATCCTGTGGTGTGCGTTAGCTGGATGGATGTGCAAAATTATATCGGCTGGCTTAATGAAAATAGTGCGGGTGGCTATCGTTTGCCGACGGAAGCTGAGTGGGAATATGCTGCACGCGCAGGTACCCAAACGGCTTATTTTTGGGGAAGTGCAGTGGATGCTAAGGCTTGTCGTTATGCAAATATTGCTGATAAGGCGCATAACTGGAGTAAGTTCTTTCCTTGTGATGATGGCGCAAAATATACTAATACTGTTGCGAGTTATCGTCCCAATGCATTTGGCTTATACGATATGTCGGGTAATGTATGGGAGTGGACTTGCTCAAAATACGATAAAAATTATAGCGGTGGCGAGAAAAAATGTTTAAGCAAAAATCATGCCAGTGATGGCGCTAAACTTGTGCTGCGTGGTGGCTCTTTCTACAGCGGACTGCGTAGGTTGCGCGTGGCTCACCGCGATAGGGACTACCCTTGGGAACGTCACGATAGCTGGGGGTTTCGTTTGGCCAGGGCTCGTTAAACTTTTTGCTTTATTTTTTTACCCTTTTCAAGAAGTTTAGGGTAACAAAGGTATCAACTAAATGGGATAATGCTTAAAGTAGTGGGAAGATGGGGGTCAAGGGGGGCTATCGCCCCCTTGTGGATTTACAATCTTCTAGTACTGTTTATCGTTCCCATGCTCTCCAGCGTGGGAATGCAGCTTATGACGCTCCAGCATCATGTATAGGGGCTGATTACTAGAATTGAGAGCCTTTAATAAAAATACCATCAAGATTATGGCCTTTAAAAATACATAATTTAAAGCCAAATTTTGCCATTTGTGAGCTAAAGGTAGAATAATCTGTATAGCGTTCAATCCTAATAACCCGATAGGGTGAGTTTTTATTATGGCGGATACCCACGATAGACGGCGTATTAACAAACTTATGCGGGTGTTTTTTATATTCTAGTTTTTCATCATCAGAAAGCGCATAAAGTTTATTAATTAAATGAATAAGTTGGCTTATTTTATCATCCTCTTCATGAACTGCATGTTCAGGAACATAGGTGCTTGAAATGGGTGTGAATATTTTATTTCTGCCATTAATACGGTCTAAGCGCCTGATTGAGCGAGTAAGGGAAAGAGGGTTAAGGCTTAATGACGGATGCATGGTTGCTCTGTAAAATGATTGAGCGCTTATTATAAGATTAAAAACCAACAAGTAAAGTGATTGAGTTAATAAAATACATTAACTTTTGTGGTTTATTTTTTTGTGCACACTTTATGTTTATTATGACGGATAAATTTTTATTGTTCCCATGCTCCCGCGTCATGTATAGGAACGCTGGAGCGTTCAAGGATGAATTCCCACGCGGGAGCATGGGAACTATATCCAATCTTAGCTATCTTAACCCTTTAATTTTACCGCTGTACCGTAAGCTAAGATTTCTGAGGCACTGTTCATAATAGCGCTGGTGGTAAAACGAATATTAACAATTGCATCAGCATCACGTTTTTTTGCCTCATCTACCATTCTTTCAATGGCTATATCGCGGGCATCTGCCAGCATTTCAGTATAGCCAGCTATTTCTCCACCAATAATACTTTTCAAACCTGCCATCATGTCACGGCCTACATGTTTAGACTGTACGACATTGCCTGCAACAACGCCTAAGTTTTCTTGGATGGTTTCGCCTGCTATGTCAGCAGTAGTTGAGAATTTCATGTCATTTTTCCTTTAGTTAATAAAGAGATAGTTTTATTTTACGGTTTTTCCATTAAAAAGTAATGGCTATTTTTGGGGACTTGCTGCAGTGAGTTTACTCGCTAACTCAGGTACAAATAATGCTGGATCGACTTTGGTATTATTTAAATATACATTCCAATGTAGGTGTGGGCCAGTCACTCTGCCTGTTGCGCCAACTTCACCTAATTTTGTGCCACTATCAACTAGTTGTCCGGTGGTAACCGATATTTTAGACATATGAAAATAGCCGGTAATGAGTCCTTGGCCATGGTCAAGGAAAACGGTATTGCCATTATAATAATAACTGCCAGTGTTGATAACTATGCCGGGTGACGGAGCAGTAATAGGGGCACCAGTGCGTGCAGCAATATCTAAGCCACTATGTGGATTTTTAGGCTGATTGTTAAAAAAACGCTTGAGTCCAAAAGGGCTGCTTAAGCGTCCATCTACAGGTAAGCTGAAAGATAACCCATCCACAGGTTGTTCTGTCCAAGTGGTTAAGGCTTTGTAGATAGCAGGGCGTTCGCTGGTGATGCGCTTAATATCATCAGGGTTGGGGTTGACCATGCGTTTATTTTTAAGGGTAATGTACTGTGCAGGATAGTCTTTATCCGCAACATCAAAATAAATATTGGATCTTTTTTTACCCGCACCAACTTGGATGGCATGCTTGCCTGCTGTTGTTTTGAGTGGGATGCCCACAATGGCATACCACTTTTTATCATTTTCTAACACTAATACTCGTTTCTCCTGAAAAAAGACTTGTGGTGCTGGATTAACGATATAGCCTAGCTCTATATTAACGATACCACCTGGTACGGCCAGTTGTTGCGGGAGTACTGCACTCAGTACCCATTGAGGGATAAACAGTAGTGCGAAAAGAATCTTATTCATGGTTTAGTTCCTGTATTTGACTGCTAAACTCGCCTTCGGCAAGACGGGTGGTAATATGTTGCCCTACTTTTAGCTGTTTGCTAGAAGTGAGTAAGGTTCCTCGGGTGTTACTACTTAAGCTATAGCCACGGTGTAAGGTGGCTAGTGGGCTGATAATATTTAATGTTTGGCTCAACTGGGCTAGTTTTTGCTGTTGTGTATGCAGCCTGTTTTGCATGTTGGCATGTAGGCGTGTATTTAAGTTGTTATATTGGTTGTCTAGTTGTTGTACTTTATGAGTAGGGTTAAACTGCCACAGTTGCGCTTGCTGTGCTTGCCGCTGACTATTCGCTTGGCTTAATTTATTTTGTAGGCTCAATTTTAGGCGTGCTTCTAGTTCATCTAAGCGTTGTGCCTTAGTTTCTAGTTGCTTGCCGGGATGTTGCTGGTTTAAGTTTTTACTGAGCCAGTCTAAGTGTCGCTTATGTTGTGCTATTTTATTTTGCAGTAACTGGTTTAAATGATGCTCATAGGCTTGAAATTGTCCTAGCCACTGACTTGCATCAGGCACACAATGTTCAGCTGCAGCAGTAGGAGTGGCGGCGCGAAGGTCGGCCACATAGTCGGCAATGGTGGTATCAGTTTCATGGCCAATACCGCTAATAATGGGAATGCGGCTTTTATAAATAGCAGTTGCCACCATTTCTTCATTAAATGCCCATAAATCTTCTAATGAACCACCACCACGAGCCAATATTAAGACATCGCAGTCTTTATGTTGATTGGCAGTGATGATGGCTTGGTTAATCGCATACTTTGCATCATTCCCTTGCACTAGCACTGGGTAAATAATAACAGGGATAGCAGGAAACCTGCGTGCAAGTACTGATAAAATATCACGAATAGCAGCACCTGTCGGTGAAGTAATTACCCCAATACAGGCTGGGATGGTCGGTAGGATTTTTTTATGCTCCTCAGCGAAAAATCCTTTGGTAGCTAGTTTGGCTTGCAGTTGTTCAAAAGCTCTGCGTAAAGCGCCATCCCCCGATTCTTGCATGTTATTGATAATGAGCTGATAGTCACCGCGAGCTTCATAAAGGCTGACATTAGCACTGGCTTGAATTTGCAGGCCATTTTTAGGTTCAAAATTGAGTTTTTGTGCTTGCCTGCGAAAGAGGGCGCAACGCACTTGTGCTCCTACATCTTTTAAAGAAAAGTATAGATGGCCTGAAGAAGGACGACTTAAATTAGAAATTTCTCCAATAACTTGTACTGCGAAAAAATTTTGCTCTAAGAGGTATTTAACATCACGATTAAGTTGTGAAATACTTAAAATTTTGTCGTTATCAATTGTGTTAGAGCTCATTTTTTTTCTTTAGCTTAATATTTTCACGTTCAATCCATTGCATGTAACGTTGTGTTTTGGTTTCTACTGCAGGTGAGGGGTTGATAAATTGAGCTCCCACCAGTTGAGTTTTATCAGGGTTGTTGCTATTCAATGGGCGTTGGTTCCGTATTTCGATGGAGCCATAGAAATCGCCAATTTCCGGCAGCGTTATATGGCAGTTATCGAATACGGCATGAGGACGTAAAAAGTTGATTTTAGCATCTGCTTCATACATTAAAGCGAGACCCGAAATACTCATATCATAGAGTTTGAAGTTAAATTTCCGTGGTAATCCTGAGTCGTCACTCTTTAGTCTGATCTCCATATTACAGCTTGCCGGGTTCGATAGCGGCGATCTAATGCGGTAAAAGTGCCGATGTTCTAGCCAAAAAAGGGTGTCAGGGATGGCGACAGTGATGACGTTGTTGTCATTTGTTTGCTGGGTGCTCGCTTTGGTTTGTGTGAAGTGTACCTGAATGCCTGCAACATTTGCGCTGAAATTTATCTCGCTAGCTGCTAACAGTTGTTGGGTTAGGTAATCTTTAGGAGCGGCATCTAGGCTTAATGTCTGTTGGTTTTTATCAATATCGGTAATCGCCGTTAGAAAGGACACTGTTGGTGTGCCAAAGCTGACGGTCACTAAGCAAGATTGCTGCCAAATAATATTTAGCTTACGCATAATATCAAGATTATTATTGATAGCAAATTGGGAATCTAAAGACATGGGTAAATAAATAATTAACCTAGGGACTGAGTATTGTAAAATATTCTCTATTATCTGTATATTCATCAGGAGAGAAGATGGGTTGGTTGTACCTTACTTTAGCGAGTTGTTCGGAAATTATATTTGCGCTAAGTTTGAAATATAATGAGGGGTTTACTAAATTAATTCCTTCTATTGTCACTGCGGTAGCAGGAGCAGGGAGCTTTGGTTTATTAATGTTGGCTATTAAAACCTTACCTTTAGGGACTGCATATGCTATTTGGACAGGCGTTGGTGCGGCAGGCATTGCGATTGCAGGTATTTTTTTATTTAAAGAATCCATTGATATTTACAGACTTTCTTCTATTTCATTAATCATTATTGGTGTCATTGGTTTGAAAGTTTTTGCTGATGAATAGAATGTTGCATATTGTGAGTATCAATACTGGACATGCTGAATTATTTGCACGGATTGGACAAGGTGATGCGGTTATTTTTATAGGTGATGCTGTGTTGGCCTTACATAAAAATGCTACCCATAATGAATCATTATTACAATGCTGCCAAGATAGGCAATGTTATATATTAGCGCCTGATATGCAGCTAAGGGGGCTTACTGCTGTAGAGGTATTAGCAAAGTTAACGTTGCTGGATTATCCTGAATTTGTACAGTTAACCATTGAGTATGATGTAATAAAAACATGGAGTTAACAGTACAAGGGAATATTATTGCACGTAATGAGCAAGGTTTTTTAACTGATACGCTGCAATGGAATGAGGGTGTTGCTAAACAACTGGCTTCGTTAGAAAGTATTGAGCTGCTTGATGCACATTGGGAAATTTTGTGGTTTATTCGAGAATTCTATCAGCAATATCAGTATTTACCCAATGCGCGGGTGTTTGCTAAAGCCATTAAGAAAACATTAGGCGAAGATAAAGGTAATAGCCGTTATTTACTGAAGTTATTTCCTGAAGGGCCTTTGAAGTATGCATGTAAGATTGCTGGCTTGCCAAAGCCACCTAGCTGTTTGTAGTAGTGTGGCCAGTGAAATAGCTTAAACCTACTTCTGCTTAAATTGATGAATTTGCCTACGCTGTTTTTTGGTAGGGCGACTGCTTGGATCAGCATGCATAAATTGTTGCTCTTCCCTTCTTTGGATAATATCTTGCTCACGCTGCTTGATACTTTCTGGGGTTTCTGCATAGAGTAAAACGGCTTCAGCAGCAGGGCGGCGATGTGCATTAATTGCCAAGACAGTAATATCCCAGCTAAATTGTTCTTTATGAATAATTAACTGACTATTAATTTTGACTTCTTTGCTGGGTTTAGTACGTTGCCCGTTTAAATGAACTTTGCCACCAGATACTGCTTCGGCGGCAAGTTTGCGCGTTTTAAAAAAACGCGCTGCCCAAAGCCACTTATCTAGCCGAAGTGCATCTGGTTGTTGCATAGTATTAGTTTTCTGACCAAGCTTTGTAACCGCCTGCCATGCTAACTGCTTTACTGAAGCCTAGTTTATGCAAGGCTTCAGTGGCAAGAGCTGAGCGACCACCAGATTGACAGTACACAATAATATCCGTGTCTTGCTGGCCTGCAAAAGCAGGGTGGTTGCCAATTTGAAATTCAAGCACGCCGCGTGGAATATTGACAGCATTAGGTAGTTGTCCTGCTGCAAATTCTGCCGGATCTCTAACGTCTAAAACTAGTTGGTTTGCAATTACTTGCTTTGCATCAGTTACCGTGATTTCAGTAATATTTTGTTTGGCAGTTGCTACCAAATCCATTGCTGTTACAGCCATAAAAACTCCTAGTTAGTCTTTAATAAATTTAACAAGGTATCTATATTAGCAAGCATTGATATATTAAGGCTAGTTTTTTCGTTTTTTAATAAACTATTTAAGGTAGAATATCGCTTATTTTTTCTCTTTCCTATTGAGGTTTTTCCGTGAATTTTGAGAAAGTTATTTTTGGATTTTTCATTGTTTTGTCATTAACCTTAAATGTGGGATTCGTGCTGGGAGAGTATGATAATCCTGCGCATCACGGCGTGTTTGAATTATTTGCAGTGGTTGTGGTTAACTTGATTGCAACGGGCTTAAAATTGGGTGACCGCTCGCAAATAGGGGCTATTTTATTAGCAACCAGTTTAGTGGCTGACTTTGAGTTATTGGCTGCGGCATTGCATTGGACTTATGCCGTACATATTATTGAAACAGGCATAACACCAGATGCTATCACTAGCATTATCTCTCTAGCAGTAGGTGCCTTAGTTGCAAATGTTATTTCTGTGGTTATTTTGGTGTCTGAGACTTTAATGTCGCGGTTGTAAACTGGGCTTATTTTAATTAGTTTATGATTAAAGCTGAGTTGATATGAGATACCACGTATGAATACAAATAACGATCTAAGTCGCGTTAGTTTTATTGTTATGCGCGAAATGCGCGTTCCATTAATGGCATTATTATTGGTCTATGTCGTTGCGGTATCGGTCATGGTGTTTATTCCAGGGCCGGAAATTGATGGAAAGGCCCAGTACTTAAGTATTTTTCACGCGTTTTATTTTATGACTTATACGGCGACTACTACTGGCTTTGGGGAAATCCCCTTTGAGTTTAGTGATGCCCAGCGCTTATGGGTCATTATTTGTCTCTATATGAGTGTAGTGACTTGGTTCTATGCTTTGGGTAGTATTATTCGTTTATTTCAAAATGCTTTTTTTATTCGAGCTGTTGCTGAATGGCGATTTTCTCGGCGGGTTAACCGTATAATCGGGCCTTTTTATATTATCTGTGGCTTTGGTGATACGGGTAGTGTTTTGGTGAGAGGTTTGAATGATGCTGGTTTGCGGTCGGTTGTCATTGATAGCAGTGAGGAGCGTATTCAGGCGTTATCATTACGTAACTATAAAATGTTTGTGCCTGGTTTATGCGCAGATGCGAGTGTGCCCAAGCATTTATTAGAAGCTGGTTTATTAAGTAAGCACTGTAAAGCGGTTGTCTCCATTACTAGAAATGAAGAAACTAACCTTAAAATTTCGGCTATTGCACGTTTGTTGAATCCTAATATTGGCATTATTACCATGTCTAAGGTGAATGATTACGAAGAAACTTTAGCGACTTTAGGTGGAGAGGTGCATATTGTTGACCCCTTTAAAACTTTTGCCAAAGTATTAAATGCTTGTATTAATAACCCCGCATTTTATGCGATGAATAATTGGCTAGTGGGTGATAAAGGTGCAACTTTAGAATCTATTGTACGTCCTCCAGTAGGTCGCTGGATCATCTGTGGCTATGGCAGGATGGGTATGGAAGCCAACCATGTTTTAACTATGAATGGTGTTAAAACGTCAGTAATTGACCCGCATTCCAGAAGAAAAGAAGAGGAAATTGAAACCTATATCGTCGGCAGAACTAATGCCAAAACATTGCGTTTAGCTGGTATCGATGAAGCGGTAGGGATCTTGGCAGCAGCAGATGATGATGGCCAGAATTTAAGTGTTTTGTTGAATGCGCGTTGTTTGAATAAAGATTTGTTCACTATTGTGCGCCAGAATAGCCACCAAAATGAACTGGCTTTTGCAAAAGCGAATGTGGATATGATTATGCAGCCTACATTAGTAACGGCACGAAAAATAATGTTATTATTGATTGCGCCTTTATTAAAGCATTTTTTTTGGTATTTATTGGCTAAAGAGCCAGGCCGAGACAAAGTGTTGCGCGAGATAATATGCCAGTTACGAAAAAAGATAGGCGATAAAAAGCCTTTGTTAGTCACTATAGATTTTACCCGAGAAAAAAGTAGTGCCGTCATTGCTTGTTTGGATAAAGGGGAGGATGTGTTCTTAGGTGATATTATTGCAGACCCCCGCAATCGCAAACATGAATTGGCATTAGTGCCTTTTGTTATTCGCTCCGAAGGGGAGAATATTCCGTTGCCACGTATGACCCATAAAGTTAAAGAAGGTGATCAATTGCTTTTTTGTGGTACCGAGCAGGCGCGTAATTTACTTAAGTCAGCAATTAATAGTGAGTATGATTTATTTTATTTGCGCACTGGCAAGCATCAGGCAGCTGGGTATTTTATGCAATGGTATGAGCGACGTTTTAGTAAAACATAATTAGGGCTATTATGAGTGACGATATTATTAAATGTGCCCTATGTGGGTTGGATGTTGAGGTGAGCGGGTTTAGTTTAAAAACAGTTGATGGCGTTAAGTTGTTTTGTTGTGAGGGCTGTTTATCCGTTTATAGATTATTAAACGGTGATCAAATTAAGGAATAGGAGTCTACAGTGAGTTATCGGCATATTTTAGCGGCAATTGATTATTCAAAAAATTGTAAGTCAGTTTTGCAAAAAGCAATATTTTTAGCCACACAGCAGCAAGCTATATTGAGTGTTATGCATGTGGTTGATAATTTACCGTTATCAGGTACGGCTTATGGTACTGAAATTGACTTGGGTGCTGATGTTGCCAATCCATTATTAGAGTTGGAAAAAAGCCTGTTTATAGAAGAATTGGCTGAATTTAATGATATTGATATGGCTCGTAACTTGGTGTGGGGTGTTCCTAAGCAAGAAATTATTCATTATGCTGATAGAGAGGCGGTTGATTTGATTCTGGTCGGCTCACATGGCAGGCATGGATTGGAGTTAATTCTGGGGTCAACTGCTAATGCAGTGTTGCATCATGCGCATTGTGATGTATTGGCTGTACGTATTAGTGATTAATAAAACGAATTTCCAGATTTCTATCATTTCTACATGCAAGTCATAAATGATTCAAATCAAACGTGGCATTTAGGTATCTATATTTAATCGGATGAATTATATTTCAGTATATTGATAACCTGCTGTCGTCCAGCACAATAAACTAACACTTTCTTTTTTCCACTCTGCCAGTACAAAACGTTGTGCTTTTTGCCCTGCAATGTCTAAATCATGCACCGCTGGTCTATGTGTATGTCCATGAATTAAACGTGTGGCTTGATATTGCTGCATCACTTCAATAACCGTATTAGCATTTACATCCATAATATCTTGAGATTTGTTGCGCTTATGGAAATAACTACGTAAACGATACCAGCGAGCATACAAGATTCTTAAAATAAGCGGTTTGGATAACACATTTTCTTGCCATTCTGAGGTATGCGATTTTTTCCGGAATGCCTGGTAAGGTAGGTCATCGGTACAAAGTAAATCGCCATGGGTTAGCAAGGTCGGTGTGCCATATAGGTCGATAACACTATATTCGTCCAGTAAAGTAACGCCAGTCTGCTCACTAAAGTGCTTACCAATTAAAAAGTCACGATTACCATGAATATAAAAAACAGGTACGCCTTGCGTTGTTAGTGCATGTAGGTGTTTTTTGACGGTTTTAATGGGAGGGCTAAAATCATCATCACCAATCCAGGTATCAAATAAGTCACCTAAGATATACAGTGCTTTTGCTTTAGTTGCTCTAGTGCTTAAGAAGTGTAAGAATTTTTTGGTGATTTCGGGGCGTTCAATTGTTAGGTGTAAGTCAGAAATAAAAATGGTTTCATTGTGCATGGCGGGAGCAACTACATAAAGTAAAGAAAAACAGCTCAATTAAATTGAGCCGTTTAGGCAGTTAAAATTTAATTAAATAATTTCAGCGCTTTCAATGACGATGTCAGTTTTAGGTACATCTTGGTGGCCACCGCGATTACCTGTTGGTGCATTCGCCATTTCATCAATGATATCTAAGCCTTCAACTACTTTACCAAAGACAGCATAGCCCCAGCCATTTTGAGTGGGTGCAGTGTGATTTAGGAAGTCATTATCTTTATAGTTAATGAAAAATTGTGCAGTAGCTGAATCAGGAACACCTGTACGTGCCATGGCAATTGTGCCACGGTCATTTTTCAAACCATTGTCTGCTTCAATTTTAATGGTGTCATGGGTTGCTTTTTGCTCGAAGTCAGTGCCAAAGCCACCACACTGCGCCATAAAGCCAGGAATAATACGGTGAAAAATTGTGCCACTATAAAACCCTTCTTCTACATAAGTAAGGAAGTTTTTGACGGTAATGGGAGCTTTTTCTGCATCAAGTTCTATGACAAAGTCACCTGCAGTAGTTTGAAATTTGACTTTGCTTAATGTGTCTGACATTTTGGTTGTCCGTTTGAGTTTTAAAAAAGAGAGCAATATTGCTATTGAATATTATTGGGGCACTACCTGTGCTTTTTCAATCACAATATTTGTTGTGGGTACATTGCGGTGGCCTCTGCGATTGCCCGTAGGTTGTTGTGCCATTTTATCAATTACTTCCATGCCAGAAATGACTTTGCCGAATACTGCGTAACCTGAACCATTCTGTACGGGATAGTTTAAGCTATTGTTATTGGAGTAGTTAATGAAGAATTGTGCTGATGCGGAATCTGGGTTGCTCATGCGTGCCATAGCGATAGTGGCGCGATTATTCTTTAAACCATTATGAGATTCGTTTTTAATGGGCGCGCGGGTTACTTTTTTCTGAAATTTGCTATCAAAGCCGCCACCTTGTGCCATAAAACCAGGGATGATACGGTGGAAAGTCGTACCATTATAATAGCCTGATTCTACATATTGCAGGAAGTTATTAACGGTAATAGGTGCTTTTTCGGCATCTAGTTCAATTATAATCTCACCTAATGTGGTTTGTAGCTTAACTTGAGTTTTAGTGGTGGCAGCTTGAATTTCAGTTGCAAAAGAAGAGGTTGATGTTAATAAAAACAACAAAAAAACGAATATGGGACGCATGGTACTCACTATAATGTAGGGTAAATCATAAATTCTATGTGTTTTTCTCTTGAAAGAGAAGCCTTAATACTGGAAAATCGTATAATTAAACCCATGAAAATGGGTGATGAAGGCGCGAGGTATTATTTTATTCTTGTTTCTGCCTCTAACCAACACTGAAAATAGCAAAGTTAACAATGTTAAAAATTTATAATACGCTTACTCGATCGAAAGAAGTTTTTACACCTAGAGTTGCAGGTCAGGTAGGAATGTACGTGTGTGGAATGACAGTTTATGATTATTGTCATATAGGTCATGCGCGCGTTATGGTGGTTTTTGATAATGTGGCGCGTTATTTGCGTTATTCTGGCTACCAATTAACTTATGTGCGTAATGTGACTGATATTGATGATAAAATTATCAAACGTGCTCAGGAAAATGGGGAAGATATTGAGGTATTAACCGAGCGGTTTATCGAGGCGATGCATGAAGATGAACGAGCTTTAGCCGTTTTGCCTCCCGATATAGAACCTAAAGCAACACAGTCCATGGGCGATATTATTGTCATGATTACTGAGTTATTTGAAAAAGGCTTAGCTTATATTGGCACCAATGGGGATGTTTTTTATGCGGTGGATAAGTTCTCTAATTATGGAGCCTTATCAGGCAAAAAATTGGATGAGTTGCAAGCGGGTGAGCGAGTTGAGGTGAATCAGGCCAAAAAGAATCCCTTTGATTTTGTATTGTGGAAAAAAGCAAAAGTTGATGAGCCGTTTTGGAGCTCACCGTGGGGCAGAGGACGACCTGGCTGGCATATTGAATGCTCGGCAATGTCGACCAAGTGTTTAGGGCATCATTTTGATATTCATGGTGGTGGTATGGACTTGCAGTTCCCGCACCATGAAAATGAAATAGCGCAGTCTGAAGGCGCAACAGGCGAGAAATTTGTTAATGTTTGGATGCATAATGGCTTTGTGCGCATTAATGAAGAAAAAATGTCCAAGTCTTTAGGTAATTTTTTTACTGTTAGAGATGTATTAAAACGTTATCGAGCTGAAGTAGTACGGTTTTTTGTGTTATCTAGCCATTACCGTAGTCCGCTTAATTATTCTGATGAGCAGTTGGATGAAGCGGGGGCTGCATTGACGCGCTTATATACGGCTTTGCGCGGCGTGGATATAGTGGCAAGTGCAGAGACTGAGTATACTGAGCGTTTTAAACAAGCAATGGATGATGACTTTAATACGCCTGTTGCCGTGGCAGTTTTATTTGATATGGCGAGAGAATTGAATAAATTGAAAACGAATGATACCGAGCTTGCCTCTCAATTGGCGGGTGAATTAAAAGAGCTTTCTGATGTTCTGGGTATTTTACAGGATGACTCGGAAAGTTTTTTGCAGGCGGGAGATGCTGTGCCTGAAGATGGTTTAACTGAGCAAGAAATCGATGCCTTTATAGAGCAACGTTTGGCGGCTAAGCAAAATAAAAATTGGGAATTGGCAGATCAGATTCGTAATGATCTAAAGAAGCAGGGTGTGGTATTGGAGGATGTTGCGGCCGGAACTAATTGGCGGCGCGAATAATGCATTTTACGAAGATAATATAGTAAAGATAAATAAGGATCCTGAGTGACTGAAATAAAAGATAAATCTCTGCAAAACTATTTAGATGAATTGGCAAGTAGTGCGCCGACACCTGGTGGTGGCAGTGCAGCAGCTCTGATGGGCGCACAAGCCGCAGCATTAACAAGCATGGTTTGTAATTTAACCATCGGTAAACCCAAATATGTAGAAGTTGAAGCTGATATGCAGGCTTTGTTGCAAAAATCAGAAGCCCTACGCACTACATTAACTGCAATGATTAAGGCTGATGTTGATGTGTTTAATCAATTGATGGCAGCTTATGGCTTAGCGAAGGCGACTGAGCAAGAAAAAGCGGTACGCAGTCAGCAAATCCAAGCGGTATTAAAAGAGGCGACCCAAGTGCCGCTAGATTGTGCAAAAGCCTGTGCAATGGCGATAGAACAAAGTGAAGAAGCGGCGGTCAAAGGTAATTTAAATGTTATCAGTGATGCAGGTGTTGCTGTTATGTCAGCCTATGCAGGTTTGAAAAGTGCAGCATTGAATGTTTACATTAATACTGCCAGTTTAAAAGATAGAGATTTTGCTGAACAGAAGTTAGCTGAACTAAGGCTAATTCTAGAAAGTACCGATATTAAAGCGGAAGAAATTTACCAAATTGTAAAAAATAAACTTTAATGATGAAAAAGTGTTGACGAGTAATGAAAACACGTTATAATAGTCAGCTCTTTAAGGCACTAATCGCTAAACAGCAGATTCTTTAAAGTTTTATTATATCGGGGTATAGCGCAGTTTGGTAGCGCGCCTGCTTTGGGAGCAGGATGTCGGGGGTTCGAATCCCTCTACCCCGACCAATATAATGCGCTTGTAGCTCAGCTGGATAGAGCATCGGCCTTCTAAGCCGAGGGTCGCAGGTTCGACTCCTGCCAAGCGTACCATTCTTAAAAAATTCATCATTATGGTGAGCGTAGCTCAGTTGGTAGAGTCCCGGATTGTGATTCCGGTTGTCGCGGGTTCGAACCCCGTCGTTCACCCCACTGAATTCAAGACTTTCAGTGAATTCAAAAGTTATATTTCAAATAAGAACAGTCCGTTCTATATTTTATCTCTGTTATTTCCAAGTTTTGGCTCCTAAGAATCCAATTCATCTGCTATCTTTAAATGGATAGATGATAAGGAAAAATCATGACAGATAATTCAAATAGTTTAATAAAAGATTTTACACGTTATTTTAGCATTCAATTAGTGACTTCGGAGCAACAAGCAAGAGAGGTCTATGGTGTTAGGTATCGTGTTTATTGTGAAGAGTTTAAATACGAAGCAACTGATTTATTTCCTGAGAAAATTGAAACGGATGAATTTGATAAGCAGTCATTGCATTGTTTAATTATTCATAAAGAAACAGGTCGGTCAGCTGGGTGCGTGCGTTTGGTTCCAGTTTGTGCTGAGCTTGAAAGTGGCTTATTGCCTTTTGAAAAATTTTGTCAGCAAAGTTTAGATGGTCAGTTGATTGAAAGTTTCCATTTACAGCGTGATACCGAGTGTGAAATTTCTAGATTAGCAGTTGACACTGCGTTTAGGCGTAGGCCAGGTGAGGCCGCAACACGATTTGGTGAGATTGACAGTATGGACTGCTCTAAACAAGAGCAAAGGACTTTTTCGTTGATTGCAGTTTCAGGTTTTTTGGCGGCAACAGCGGTAACGGCTTTAACCAAGAAAACTAATGTTTTTGCGATGATGGAGCCTTTTTTACCACGCTTGTTGAAACGCTCAGGTATTCTCTTTGAGAGAGTAGGTTCTGATGTAGATTATCACGGCATCAGAGCACCTTATTTCATCAAAACCCAATCCGCCCTTGATAATATGCGCCCTGATTTAAAAGAGATGTATGACTGGGTTTATCAGCAAGTTGCTGCTGATTATAAAGTATTGGCGGCAGTGTCAAAACAGCAGCCTTAGCAAAAGGAAAATACATAGCCTACTATGCATCTGTTGCCGCTAGTACAACAGAGCAATCAAAAGTTCTGTGATACTTTTCTTTTTCACCCTCACTCACTCTTTACTAAAGCTCAATATTGTATCGACCTAAACTACTTGCAAACTTTATTTTTAACGTTGCTTGTTGTTTGGAAAAGAAGATACTATAGTTTTGTACAGCCCCACTAATTTTGCTGCCAATGTCAGTAGCAGATTCTATCGCTTCAATGTTGATGCTACTGTTTTCACCTGAAAGTTTTGGGTTGTAAACTGTCAAAAAATAATCTGTCTGCTGTGCAAGGGGCGGTATTACTTCAACTCGCCATGCGCCAGGCTCAGGTTTATTTTTATCCCGTTTTTTTAGGTGAGCGCTTATTCCGCCATTTTCATCATAATTTTTATTTTGTACCAAAAATTCCTTATTCTTACCACCGACAATATTAATAAAGGCTTGTTTAGGGAATAATACGGTTGCTTCCAAGGTACCTCCTTTTTGTGCAGGATAATTTTTTTGGTAGTAAGTTTGTGCAACAACTTTATTATCATGCAAATAAGGTTGGTTAATCGTGTGGAAAATTGAACGTTTAGTAAAGTTGGCATTTGTGGCAGTAATATTATCAAAGACCAAAACAATATCATTGGCACGATCATAAACAAAGGTACGCCAATAGCGTTTAACTCGCCGAGTTCGGTCTCTAAAAGTACCCGAGCCAGATTTTTTATTGGTGTAAGCTGCTGTTAGGTCAGCAATTGCAATGACAAAATTATCATCGGCATAATATTTTTCAATTTTCCCAGCTTGGTAAGTATCTTTTTTGTTGAGCCAGTCAGTAAAATCAATTGGTGCAGATTCCCCCCAGCCTGAGCCAATGCGCCTTTGACCGCCATCATTGGCAATCGCTCTAAATTTACCTTTATTTTTTTTATCGGGAAGCGGTAAATTGTCATTATTATCAGTGATAGTAATAACGTTGTGGGCAATAGACTGATAACTGTAGTTCATATGGTGGTCAGAGCCGTACCTAGGGCCATAAAGTCCACTATCAATTGCTAAAGGGCCTCCTTTGTATATAGTAAATGCTCCTTGATCTAGGTGTGCGTGTGACCAGTAATTATTACCAGCTTTAAAGACCACGTAAGTGGCTTCTTTAGTCCAGTCGCTCCTAGCTATAACCATCCCAATACCATCAAAATGTTGGGTTAACGGCATTTTGTTAATACTTTTAGGGTCACAGAGGGTATCAGTTGTGGTTGGCCCCCAAGGCTCTAGTGATGGCTTGAATGGTTTTGGGCAGCCGCCTAAACTGTATGCTGCTTTGTGATTATATTCAATAGCTAGTGCTATTTTATCAGGTGATTTTCGGTCAAAAAATGCACCATCACCCCAGCGCATGTGTGTGCCATCAGGGCGAGTACGATAAATTAAAAAGTCTAAGAAGCCTCTAAGACCTACTTCTGTATTAAATAGGTCTTCTCCAGTCGCTTTGCGCCACATGGCAGGCACTTGGTAGATAGCTTTGCCAATGCCTATGCCAACATACTCATTCCCCTCGTGCCAGCCTCCATTTTTACCCATGACTTGTCGCCAAACAGGAAGTACCCGATTTTTCCATAAATCATAGGTGAAATTCATGCAAACTTGCCCTTGTGGGGTATCTTTATAAATAGCAATTGCTGTTGCCATCAGTGCTTGAAATGGACTGTTGTAAAGATATACATTATAGGGTGATAAAGTCTCCTCTCTTATAAAGTTTGTTAAATAGTGACAGCCTTCAATGAGCTTTTGTTGTAAGCCTAGTTTTTGCTCCATAGACCAATATGGGTATAACCAGTCATATGCTTGAGCTATTGGAGTAGCTTGTACATTGCCGCGCCCTTCAAACTGCAAGTTGATTAGGCGGGAATAAATAGTATTTAACTCAAAAGCATTGGGTTGAATGCGGGCTGCTAAAATCGCCTGGTATAGGCGACCTGATCCTTTTTTGGCGATTGAGCGCACTGAATGTATAAAAGAGGGGTTTTTATACATTAATTGTTCAATTTCAATTGCTGAAGGAGCTGGGAGTCGAGGGTGTTGCATTCGGAAACCTAAAATATCGGCATTTGGTAAAGAACTTGCTTCAGGTAAAGTTACTTTCTTGTTCTCAGCAGTATTGAAGGAAGTTTCCTCTTCGTTGCTCATTAAAATTATCAGAAAGAGTATTAAGGCGGCTGCTATGCTGGTATAGGTTGTATTGATTTGTTTGTAATTAAACTTTATGGTTTGATTATTGGAATATTTGTGTTTTCTATATCTATGCTTGGATCTGCGTCTGGATTTATTGACTATAGGAGTTTGTTGTATGGAGGCAGAGGGGGGCTGTTGTAGAGGTTTGAATGTAGTCAAGCGACTGCCCAAGTTTAATAGTAAAACTAAGCTAAAATACAGTAGGCTCCAGCGGATAAAAAGAGTGCTGGAGGCTAGCAGTTCTTTCCTGTTTGGACCAAGCAAAAAATCTACCCCAGAAAAGGTATCGTCATATTTATTAATAGTTTCAGCTAAACCTAAGTTAAGCAAATACCAGCCAATAATAACGGCAGTAATTGACAGTAAGTAATTGGAAATTCTAGTAATTTGAATGTTGATAGGCTTTCTGGAAAGATAAGCGGCATTGCAAGTTAGTAATAAAATTAAAGCACCCAGAAATGGCATGCCATTTTCAGCAATCAATTCAGTTAGGTTATCAGTGGCAGCATTATCAATTACGATAAATTTGGCAATAAAAAAAGTAACTAGTAGGGTTGTTGCTTGAATAAACACGATTAACTGAGGTTTAGTTGTGAGGCTCTTAAATCGAAACAGAGTTACCCAAAAACACATGGCTAGTGTTAAAGGGGCAATTAATGCAATAAAGCGCACATAACGCTCAAATTTATCAATTAGACTGGGGAATGTTAATAAAGTATGCCCAAAACTTCCCCATAACCCTTCATTTTCTATCGCGGTTTGAATTAATAATGAACCAAGGATGTCAGATAAACTTTCATATGAAACTGAGAGTTTAATGAGTGCAAAAGAAACTGCACAAAATACAATGCCAATAGGGAGCAGTAGAATAGTATTTTTTATGGAATTCGAGCTTAGTTTAGATAATAAAGAGCCGCTGATGGCAAACCAAACCAAGAAAAGGGAAAAACAAAAAAGTCTGGGCAAACTACCGCCATTTAAAAATAGCTCCCTGATATTGTAAGGGAGTTGTGGCAAGCTCAGGAATAACTTAAGCCCCAAAGTTATCGCTACAATGATAATTAATAATTGTAGGTAAGGGGATTTTTGTCTACGGTAATTTGTAGTTTCAGTAGTTTCAGTAGTTTCAGGTATTGTTTTTTTTGTATTTGGTGTGTTGTGTTTTGCCTGTGTGGAAGGGAGAAATTTCATTGAAAATACGATCATTAATATGAGTATAGGGTCAGTTATTTCTGCTGTATGATCGATTAAAAACATCTGAAAAAACTCTATACTGGTTGTTAAAATGACTAAAGCAAGGGCAAATACATAACGTATATGTTGAGGAATAAGCCACAACAGGCTGCCATAAATAAATATTTTTTCTAATAGATTTTGGGCATTAATAAGCATTGAGCCAGTCAAAAAACCATAAAATGGTACCCAGTTAAATGATTTTGTATAAGTATTGAATTCAAGTGGGAAAATACCCTTAGAAATAATAGATAAAACCAATAAAATGATTAAAGGCGTAGCATTAAATGGCGGTCTGGATAATATTAAATACGACACTATAATGGCACTAAACCCAGCAAGATAGCTTGAAATATTTATTGTGGCATCCAATATGAAAAATTTTGCCAAAAAGGTGATTAATACAACAAGGCTTAATAGATGGCCTTGTTTATTTGGAATGGCCTTTTTTAGCAAAAAACCTACCACTAGCCAGCCAGAAAAATGTGTCAAAAAAATTAAAATCGAAAATTGAAAAGGGGGGCGTAATTGTTTGATATTCTCCCAAATAAGCCCTATATCTAAAGTAGGAACAAATGGTATTAATTGGAAAGTAATCCAGCTTCCTATTAATAATAATTCAATATTAAAATCGACTTGGTTGGAATGAGTATGGTTGCCAAGGCGACTAAATATACTTCCTATGAATACCCCCGCAACTATCCCGGCAATATTCCAAATAACATCAAGCAAATTAGGGTCTCTAGAAGGGGTGTAAAGTTGTAGAACTTGCAAAATGGTTGCAAAAGCAATTCCTGCAAAAAACAAGAATAAATTCTTGAAATGGTTTTGTTTGTTTTGTAAGGCAATGATTATGCCTAGAGGTAAAAATAGAGCAATATTTCCTAAAATATCACTAATAGAGGGGGCGTTTGTCGTGTTAGCCCATAATGGGGAAAGGAATGTGGTACCTGGGTGCGCACTTAATTTAAAATCAAATGGATAAAGTGAGCCATAACTGGCAAGGATTATGAAAACAATTAACAGAAAGCGCATAAGATTGTACTTATAATCAGAGTTGAGGGTTGGTTTGAATATGTATCTACAAATTTAGAATAAATTTTGCAATAAAACTGCCCGCTGTTTTTGTTGCTGCAGCAAGTGGGTATTCATATTAACTGTATTGAGTTGGATACCTACAGGGTCTGTTTTAGTCGCTGTGCATGAGGTAGCAAACATATCAGCTAACATCAGTTCACCTAATTCGGCTTTATAATGTGCCGGCTCCCAAAACCAGTGCCAGTCTGTTTTCGCGGTATTTTTTTGCGGAACAGCAGTAACAGTGTAGTTTGAGTATAGCGCAAAGTCCCATAATGCTACTTGGTTATTGCCGTATTTTTTGACAGTATCAGCCAAGCTAAGCTTAAATTTCTCAAATTCAGGCCAATAGCCTGCTGTTTTAATGGTTTCTAAATAGGTGTAATGATAAGCGTTAATAAAAATGCTTAAGCGGATGTTATGGTCATGGGCTAATTGAATGGCTTTTTTAACGGCCTCTAACTCAAATGACCAGTTAGTGGTATCAAAAATAGATAACTCTGCTTTAGAGAAACGACTAGCCAATTCCTTTTGTTTTTGGGCAAATAAAACCCAAGCGCCTTCATAACGGTTTATTTCATAATAGTCTCTTGCTGGGTTAAAGCCCAATTTAGTACGGTTGGCGCTATTAGGGGACTGTGAGATAAGAGTTGTGACACTATCATTCAGTGCATCGAGAGAGAATAACGCAGTTGCATAATCTTTAGTTTTATTAAGCCAGTATAAGTTGTTATCAGCAAATTGTTCATCGACTAAGAAGCGCTTATAAAGGAGAGCGCTCCTTTTAGGCCAAAAATCACCCTCAAATTCTCTTTTTGGGTGCAAGAAATCAGCAAAATCAACACCCAGCACAATGTGCTCTACTTGCCCTGTCGCTATGCCATGGTATAAAGCACGAATTTGCCCATAGAAACTAAGCCCCGGAAAGGTCAGACTATATACTGTTGCAGCACCTTTTGGCCAGCAAGCAGAATTTGGGTCTAAACCCATTTCAGGGCGTGAATTACCGACAATAATCGTTTTAGGTTTAATATTCGCTATATTATAAGGTTTGTATAAGGTCGAGCGGTTAGCAACCGTCGGTTTTTTATCATTAAAACCCGCAATACGTTTGGATTGAAACAGCATATAGGGATCAACAACATAATTGGCCATTGCCAATAATGAGCTTATAAAAACCAATAAAAAAACAAATAAAATAGAATATTTTTTAATCGACATAAGCTTAAAATTGGAAATAAAGAAATTCAGAAACGCGGGTCAGCCCAAAAACAGCAATCACTAATGCACTCGCCATAATAACGGCCCAGAATGCACTGAAGCGAAAGGTCAGTAATTTAGGGAATACCCCCTTATCAAAGGCTGCCGTACCTTGCTCCAGCGTATGGTTATAACCGCCAAAAGAACGCATAATTTGCTGTGTATTTGGCATGAAGATAACCACAATGAGTAAAAATATCACCCATAGGTAAGTGAAGATAAATTGAGAGCCCCCTCCAATATAACTGCTGATACCTAATTCCAGTAGCGTATCAGCAAGGCTACCTAAGCGAGCTAAAATGGCATTTGGCATGGCAATACCATTAAAACCATACATACCTTTTAATATCTCAACTGCTGAGTCAAAAGTGGTTGCGCGGAAAAACACCCAAGCATTGACTACAGATATAAAGGTCAGCAGCCAACAAAAGGCCTGCCAGACAGCTTGGGTGCTGAGAAAACCTAATTTTGCTTTGCGGGAAATATAATGCCAAGCATGATTAATAATCAGGTAGCAACCGTGTAATGCGCCCCAAAAAATAAAGGTCCACCCCGCTCCATGCCATAAACCGCCGAGTAGCATCGTTGCAAATAAATTAATATAACGTCGCGTATTACCTTTACGATTGCCGCCTAAACCAAAATAGACATAATCACGTAAAAAACGCGATAAAGTCATATGCCAACGCCGCCAAAATTCAACAATATTCAGCGATTTATAAGGTGAAGCAAAATTAAGTGGTAATTTAATGCCAAACATTCGTGCTATGCCGATGGCCATATCAGAATAGCCCGAAAAATCAAAATACAGTTGTAAGGTGTAGGCTAAAGCCCCGCCCCAAGCTACAAAGAAAGACATCGGTTCGCCTGCTACTGCTGCATTAAACACAGGGGAAGCATATTGCGCCACGCCATCAGCTAAAACCACCTTTTTAAATAAACCCAAAGCAAAGATATTGGCACCAATAATAATATTGTCCAAACGCGGCTGCATATTGTCCAATTGCATAAACTGCGGCAACATTTCTTTGTGATGCACAATGGGGCCGGCAATTAACTGCGGGAAAAAAGTGACAAATAAAACGTAATGTGAAAACTTAAACTCTTCAGTAATACCTTTATAGGCATCAATAAGATAAGCGACTTGTTGAAAAGTAAAGAATGAAATAGCTAAAGGCAGCACGATTTCATTAATCGGAATATTAAAACCTAATAATAGGTTGGTATTTTCAAAGATAAAATTGGCATATTTAAAATAGCCAAGTAGGCCGAGGTTAAAAACAATACCAATGGTCAACAGCAGCTTGGTTTTATGGATATTATGCACAGCTCGGTAACGTACGATAGACTCGCCGATGAGATAGTTAACACCAATAGATAACAGCATTAACAGCAAATAAATGGGGTTCCACCAGCCATAAAAAAATAATGAAGCCAGTACCAGAAAGGTAATGGCTGCTTCACCATTTCTATATTTAGCCAATAGAAAATAGCTGATAAAAGTAATGGGCAAAAATGCAAAGATAAAGATGTAAGAATTAAACAGCATATTGTATTTCCTTGTACCTCATAGGTAGGAGGGGCTTATAGCCGCGAATTGGTACTGTTATTTTTGTGCGTATAGAATTAAGATTTAACACGGCAAAATGTTATGGCTAACATGTGCATTTAAATGCGTGACAGTGTAACATTTAACATGCTGAGATAGTTTAAATTTTACACCAGCACATGTTGCAAGCAAAAACTATAAGGCTTCTAGCGTGTCATGTTATTAAGGAGGTTGTATGACCAAAAACCTCCTTATCTTTATTATTCACTTTTGTTGGTTTACTAAAATTATGTCCCCAGATTTATTCCTTTATGATACTGAGCAACTTAATGCCTTAAGCAAACCTGCAACGGTTAAACTCGGTCTTGCTTATTTTACTGAAAATCGCGTATTTGCCTTAGCAATACAAGATGGTGTGTTAACAGCACAAGTAGAAGGTTCGCGTCAAGATTTACCTTATTGGGTAGAATTATCAGTTGATAGTGAGGGTGAGTTACATAACAGTTGTGATTGCGCATTTGAAGGCCAAGTTTGTAAACACGCGATTGCAACCTTATATAGTTATGCTGAATACTGTCTAGACCAAGAGCAAGAAAATTTTGGTGGTGCAGTGGATGACGCGATTAAAGAACGCATCAAAAAAGGCCGTAATGAAGTCAATGTTAAGCTTATCAGTGGTAATTTAGCTTTTGGTGAGTGGCAAGCTGAATCACTCATTTCCAGTACTTTCAGAAAAACAAGCTATCAAGTTGCCATTCGTTCATTGGATCAGCGGCAAAATTATTGTACATGCCCCGATTTAGCGACTAATCAACTGGGTACGTGTAAGCATATCGAAGCAGTTTTGCATTATGCCAAAAAACAAAAGGGTTATAAAACACTCTTGCAACAAGGCGCGCCAGTTTCTTATGTTTATCTTGCGTGGGAGTCCGCTACCGACCCAGTTATTCGACTGCATAAAATTGATGGGCTGACAGTAGAACTTAATAATGAATTAGCAGCATTTTTTGATGAGCAGCAACGCTTTCAAGGGCGTTTGCCTGAAGATTTTTCTTATTTTGTCGATAAATTTAACCTGCGTGAAGACTTATTGATCGGTGAGGATGTGCTACGTTATGTGCAACAATGTGCCGATGATGCCATACAGCAATTAAGAGCCCAAGAAATCTCTCAGCAAATTATGCAAAGCAATGGTGTTTTTGCAGGTATTAAAGCACGCTTATTTCCTTATCAAATAGAAGGGGTAGCCTTCCTTGCAGCGCGTGGCCGTGCTTTATTAGCAGATGATATGGGCTTGGGTAAAACTTTGCAGGCTATTGCAGCAGCAGTCTGGCTAGCTGAGCACTCCGGAGTGAAAAAAGTATTGGTGGTTTGTCCTGCATCACTCAAGCATCAATGGGCGCGGGAAATAGAGAAGTTTAGTACGCACCCCGTACAAGTCATTCAAGGCCCAGTTGAAAATCGGCAAGTGCAATATCGAGCAGATGCGCTATTTTATATAGCTAATTACGAACTCATAGCGCGTGATTTGACGGTAATAAATACAGATTTAAAACCCGACTTACTGATTTTAGATGAAGCACAACGCATCAAAAATTGGCGCACCAAAATTGCCGCGACCATTAAGCAGCTAACCACTCGTTACGTCTTTGTCTTAACGGGAACACCCTTAGAAAATCGTATTGAAGACCTATACAGCTTATTGCAAGTGGTTGACCCGCGTGTGTTAGGGCCGCTATGGCGTTGTTTGCTAGATTTTCACATTACTGATGAGCGCGGGAAGGTAATTGCTTATCGTAATTTATCAGATTTGCGCCAACGCATTAGCACGGTCATGTTACGGCGTAATCGGAGCTTGGTCAGTGCGCAATTACCTGACCGTACTGAAGTGCGCTTGGATATTGCCATGACGCCTGGGCAACGTGATTTGCATGATACTGCGATGGCGACAGCAGGAAAAATAGCCAGTATTGCCAAACGCAGACCCTTAACCCCCAGTGAATCTAATCGACTGATGGCCGCTTTGCAACAAGCTCGTATGGCATGTAATGCAGCGGGGTTGGTGGATAAAGAAACTCAAGGTGCACCTAAGCTTGATGAGGTAGCACGCTTACTAGAAGAGCTTTGTTTACAAAGTAATCATAAAGTCGTCATTTTTTCCCAGTGGGTATTAATGACTGAAATGGTAGAGGCGGTAGTGCGCTCGTTAGGCTTGGGGTGTGTGCGTTTATATGGTGGCATACCCACTAGTAAACGCGGTGCATTAATGGATAAATTCCAGCATGATGATGCTATTCAAGTATTTATTTCAACTGATGCAGGTGGTACGGGTTTAAATTTGCAAGCAGGTTCTGCGTTAATAAATCTGGATATGCCATGGAATCCTGCGGTATTAGATCAACGTATTGCGCGTATTCATCGTTTGGGACAACAGGTACAAGTGCAAGTTTTTATTTTATTAGCCGAATTGTCTTATGAGCAACAAGTGGCTAATTTAGTCAAAGGCAAACGGGATTTGTTTGATAATGTGATTAGCCCTGATGCCACTGAAGATGTGGTCGGTGTTTCCAAAAAAATGTTGCAAAGCATTGTGGAAGATTTGACGGGCGACCAACTTGAATTGAATAGTGAACCTGTCATGGAACAGGTTTCAATGCAGGTAGAAGAGAATATGACTGCTGATATTGTAGAGCTGTCAGATTTAACACCAGTAAAAACTGAAGCAATAGAAGATAATAGCCAAATCAAGCAGCTGATTACCAAAATACAAGCTGGATTTAGCCAGCGGATAGAGCAAATTCTAGCTGCTGGTGGTGGCTTATTAGTACTGCTTAGCCAAACGGATCCTACTGATAAAGCTTTGTTGCAGGAATTAGCTGCTGAAGACTTGCCAGTCGTGGTGCTGGATAGCCAAACTTATGCTGGCCTGCAACGCTTGGGTGCCGTGGCGGAAAATGACACTGCTCAGGTATTGTATCAGCCTGAGGCACAAACGGCTGTGCAACAAAATCCATTAATTAAACGCGCCCAAGATAAATTACGCTCTGCTGAAATATTGGTGGAGCAACAATGTTTTGCTGGGGTCATGGAAATACTGGTAGCAACCCTGTTGCATATTGCCGCTGTTGCCAGTGAGCAAACCCAAGCACCTTCCTTAGAAAATGCAACAGTGTGGTTATATAGCGAAGTATTACCTGCACAATTAATGACTGCCGAGCAGGTCGGTACTATTGTGAGAGTCATTGCCTTAAGCCAAAATACTGATGTACCTGAGGTATTGGTACAACAGGCACTACAAGATGCTCAGGCATTAGTGGCGCAATATCAAAATGGTTAAGGTGCGATGTCAATAGAAAAGCAGATAATCAAAGTCATTTGTTTTAAGGAGCAACAAAGCGGAATAATTGAAATGTTAGAGAGAATCAATTATTCTGGCATCATTAACTTAATTCCTGTTCATAAAGGGACTTACCATGGAACAATCCTACATTCTGGTAGAAGGTGTGAATATTTATGCCAATGTTTTTGATACTAATCAACTCAGTGTCATACGTGGCAGCAGTTTTTTACTCAAACGGGCAATAGAAAAGATAGAAACGGCTTTTTGTCATACTAATAGTAAGCAGTTGCTCGCTATTTCAACGGGGGCATCATCAGGGTTATTTGTCGTTAATTCCACGACCAGTACTCGTCAAATGGTACAAGATATAGTTAATGTACTGAATGACCCTGCTAATGACTTCAGTTTGTTAACCTTTATTGTGGAGTCTTGTACTGCCAGTAGTTTATTGCAAGCTAAGGAACAATTACTAGCGCAATTAAGAATAACACAACTGCAATCGTTAAGTTTGGTGCCTGATGCGGTGCAGCTAGGTAATCCAGAGCTGGCATACCCTGATACCCTTGAAGGACGACGTATTGCCACGCAAGAATATCGGGAAGTCATACAAAAAAAGCCACGGCAACTATCACATTCCACTTATCGGCGTTGGCAGCGTGGGCAAGTTCTAAAGCAAAGCTACTACTTTTCAGAGACTAGTAAGCAGGAAAAAAAATTTAAACAACTCGATGGCTATGCTTTTAGCAATAACTTCGAAGAGCTAGCTGACAATCCAGCGTACACGAAACTCAATGCTAAAATGGCCGTTATTTATATGGATGGCAACAGCTTTAGCACATTACAACGCAGTATGTTGACTGGTGCAGCTGATCAAATACAAGCACAGCAAGAATTTGATTGCAGCATTCAAACTTATCGTTCTGAATTTTTATACGCAGTACTCAAGGAAATGATTAGCGAGTACCCCGATAGCCGTCTGGCAGATGCGCTGCAAAATGATCATAAAACCTTACGTTTTGAGACTTTACTCTGGGGAGGTGATGAAATGCTATTTGTTATGCCTGCTTGGTTAGGCTTTGCCTTTTTGCAATACTTTTTCGACATTAGTCAAACGTGGATGATGGATGATAAGAAGCTTACCCACGCCGCAGGTCTGGTTTTTTGTAATGCGCATACCCCTATTAAGAATGTACGTGACCTTGCCCAAAATCTAGCAGAGAAAGTTAAAGAGACCACGGCAGAAGACTCAATTAATAAAATCAGTGGCAGGGAGCAAAACGCTTGGAGCTATATGGTGCTGGAATCTATCGACTATCCCACCAGTAGTGATATAGATGATTTCAATCGACAACATTATGGAGACTTGTTTAGTAAACCTACATTGATACCAGCAGCTAAGAATTGGCAAAGTTTACAAGAACCACTGAAGCAGCTTATCTATGATGGCTTATTGCCACGGCGGCAATTATATCGCATCGTACAAAGTATTAGTGCAGCAGATAAACCCAGCGACATACTGCCGCATCTAGCAGATAATAAACCGTGGGATGCGCGACTCAGTGAACAAAAACTTACGGACTTAACAGCACTGGAACAGAGTGAACTCCAGCTTTTAGAGGTTGCGACAGATAAAGCGACCTTACTGGCAGTACTCATCCAAGCGGCAGGTCAACTATTTGGCTTAAACATAAATGAGTCAAATGAACGGCTGTGTTTTTGGGTGTACCTCTATGACTTATGGGATTACCTACTTCCAGAAGTAACGCAGCAAGGAGAGCAGCCATGAGTATCATGCGACATTACCAGCTCACACTTACTTTTACCGGGCCACTGATTTCACAAGCAACTGGCACTATTCCGCTAGGTTTAGATGCTGCCATGCAAATGCATAATCATCACCCCGTTATCAACGGCAGTCTGATTCGTGGCAACATTCGTCATGCGCTCACTGAATTTGCCGAGCTGGCAGCAGACAAAAAATTGGTAGTGGGTCGAATCTGTTGTTAAGAATGAATGTCCAGCCCAAACTCAACCTTATTAATCAGTAAACCGATAACAATATCATGCATTTTTTCAGATTTTGAAAAGCAAATTGTTTTTCGCGTCAGCCGTTTAATCCACGTTCTTAGATTTAAATTTTTACGCTCGATTTTTTGTGTATTACGCTTCCCAACTTCGTGTTTATTAGAGTCAATATGACGATCATAAGCTCCCCAGTCATCAGTGTAATAACGCTTGATATTTAATGGTTCAAGCAATGCTTTTAATTCCTTAAATACAATATCCTTACGCTTGCCAAAAACATAAGCAAGAATAGTATTCGTTGAATGCTCAACGGCGTACCAAATCCAGCGTTGATTCGACTTTTTCTCTACGAATGACCATTGCTCGTCTAGTTCAGCCTCTTCACAAATAAGCGTTACTTCTGCATCTGCTGTTGGTATTTGAAAGTTAGGGTTTACTTGAACAAGCCTGTTTTCTTTTTTTTTAGCGTATTGATGACTGTGTTTTTATTGATTTTAAGTACACGGGCAGTGTCTCGAATACCACTTGAATTGATAGCCATTTCTACTATTTTTTCTGTGATTCCTGGCTCACAAGCTTTATAACGATAGGTAAGCATAAATGTTTGCGTATTGCAGTCTGGATTTTGGCATAAATAGCGCTGTGCTCCTGTTGCATTTTTTCCTGATTTGGTTATTTTAGAACTATCGCAATAGGGGCAGTGAATTTCTTGGTAACATGTCATAAATTGCCATTATACAGAAAACTACAGCTTCGACCCACTACCCATTAAGTTAAGGGTTTATATTATCCAATATCGTAGGATGTGCTGAGGCACGAAGCGCATCGACGTCGCTAAATGATGCGCTTCGTACCTCAGCACATCCTACGCACCTCCTTAACTTAATGGCAGTGACGCTCCAGCGTGGGAATGCAGTCCGTGACGCTCTGCGTCACCCAATAAAAACAAAAGCCCCCATGACCACCAGCCCAGCCTTCGACCACCACCCTAATGATCTACTCTTAGACTACTATCACTGCACCTTATTTCTACCACTACTCGGTTTAACGGATGAGCACTTCACCACTATGGATAGCTTACAGTTCAGCTATTCCCCCGTCAGCAACCCACAACTGGCGGCAGCAGAAGCGCAAGCCTATCTCTATTTTTCACCCGCTCTACGCAATATCTTATTTGACTTAGGGGATTCCAAAGCAACTAGGCAATTAACCCCCATTAAAGAATGGCGCTTACCTGAAGCAGACATACAGGGGTGGCAATTACATTTGGGACAAACGGCCAACGAAGACGATCCCGCTCAATATCAACGTAGCAACATCATCTCAGTACGTTTATTACAATACTTCAATGGCATTTATTTATTGGCAGTACGTGTCGTCCCTGAAGCGTTAGTACATTTGAATTATGATACTCAGCAAAAACAAACCATAGATTTCTTCAAAGGGCACCGTGCTAATACGGTCAGTGAGAACAGTAGGCAAGACCCAGATAATGCCGACTATTATCAGCAATTGGCCATGGAAAACTGGCTGCATTTTACCCGTAATATTCGCCTGCTTTATCCCAGTTTTCCACAGCAACGACAGGAAGGTAAAATTGACCTGATTCACCTTATTCGTCCCAGCATGGAAACAGTCAGCATTTTTCAAGAGAATGCTGCGCTAGCGATTCCTCAAAAGCCAGGAGAATATTTCTCGCCCATTATGTCAGCCTTGCTGCATGCATTTGCCAATCAGCCCTGCGCACTGGATCACTTTATTGAAAACGACAGCAACTTATATGATGATCGTATGTTCGTCAGTGTCGCCTATGGTATTGCTGGGGAGCAATTGCCCGAAAAAAGCCTGCAACGCATTAATACCTTGGTCAGCCATATAGACAGGCAAGAAGCGGATGGTTTCTCCGCATTGGATGGTTATGCCTACACACCAGCAGTCATATTAGCCAAAACTGAACAGCATGCCTTCACCTTATGGCAAGGTTTAGGCGGTTATTACAGCTATACCGACTTCTCTAATAGCTACTTATACAATGGATTTGGGTTTAGAGACCATATCGCCCCCGAACATATACCGCATATTTATGATCGGATGCTGGTGCAAGCCTTGTTTTATCAAGCCTCTTTACGGCATTATGATCAAAAAATATGTGCCGATACCAAAGACTTGCTCGGTAATACAAGCTATGGATTGGCATTTTCCTTAATTTCAATTTATTATATTTCCTATTATGAATACTGTACTACAGAGAATAGGTAAAACATTACGGTCTTGAGTAGAATCAGGCATACAAAATGTAATGATAGGGCAACAATATTCTGAGTCATTAGTGATAGTTTGTTGCTATTCAGCACCCCTTATGCTTATTTAAATATTAAAAATCAATTGGTTAACATTAACTATCAGTAAAGTAGAAAAAGCAGTGATTTAATAAGCATAGGTAAATCAAGTGCTTAACTTTTTATTGTATTGATGCCTACCTCAGTAACTTATTGATTTTAAATTAGTAGGGGGCTGAGTAGTAACGATAGTTTTATATTGTCCTTAATACCATCGATTATTTTGGGTTGGATAATGGGGGAAAAGAATAATTAAGTTTTACTTTAATTACAACTAGTCAATGTACTAAATTATTATTAACTATGGAAATTTTCATTTGGTATCGGCGCGCCACCTCGCGCCTCAAGATAGATTCTGGGATACTATGTCACCAAAATCGATTCTCCACTAGGTGAATCATTATGCCTTAGATGCCCTGTTGCACACTCCAACTAAGGCTGACAGCGGATGATTAAAAACAAGAAAATAAGGATGAGGTAGGTATGGATTTAAAACAACATATAGATTCACTTTTTATAGAGTCTAATTTTTATGCCACATTAAGAAGCATATTTCTAGTAGCATCATTAGCTGGGTTAATGTATTCAGTATACGCACCAGTTAAAGAGCTGTATATTTTGTCTTTGCTATCACTTGGATTTCAGGTGATTGCGTGGATACTCATCATTAAGATAAGACGAGTTCGTCAAATTGCTAATGACTTGCAGAAGATTAGTATGTTATATGAGGCATATGGAAAAATGCCTAGTACCTCGCCCTCTAAATAATTAATAAATAAATTATCAGTCCAGCTTCTATTCTGGTAACCTTAACATAGTCTATATTATTCCGTATCGAATCCACCGACAGGAAGCCATGAGAACCCCCAAATTTCCAGTTACATTAAAAGATGATGAACGCGAAGAGCTCGAAAAAATAACTCGCCAACAGACAGCAAAATCGAGCATGGTATTACGAGCCAAGATTATCTTATTAGCAAACTCAGGCATGAAATATCAGAATATTGCGCAAAAACTTGATGTACAGAATAATATAATTACGAACTGGACTGCACGTTGGCACGAACTAGCAAACAAGCCAGTCCGGGAGAGGCTTCAGGATCTTCCGCGCCCAGGCACTCCAGATACATTTACCCCCGAACAACTGTGTCGAATAATTGCACTTTCCTGTGAAAAGCCTGAAGACTATGATCGTCCCATCACTCATTGGACACATAGAGAATTGGCGGAAGAAGCGATCAAACAAGGTATTGTCGAGACTATTTCAGCAAATCATTTAGGCCGTCTTTTAAAAAAAACGACTTAAAACCTCATCTTAGCCAATACTGGCTCAATGCAAAAGCGGATGAGCGAAAAGAAGAAAGAATCACAGATATTTGTAACCTTTATGCAAATTCTCTGAAAACGCCAGAAGAACTTTTTATCAGTGTTGATGAAATGACAGGTATTCAGGCATTGGAACGAATTTCCCCCGATTTGCCAATGAGAGCGGGTCAAGTTCAATCTATCGAATTTGAATATGAGCGTCATGGCACGCAAACACTTTTAGGAGGGTTTAATGTGGCAACAGGAGTTATAGATGGTTTGATTCAAGAGACACGAACTGAGATCGATTTTGTTGAGTCGATCAAATATCTGATTGAGAAAAACCCAGAAAAGAAAGTTTATCATTTTATCGCTGACCAATTAAATACCCATAAATCGGAAACTCTTGTGCGCTTTGTTGCAGACTTTTGTAATGACACTCAAGAGCTTGGAGTGAAAGGTAAAAGTGGCATATTACAATCCATGAAAACACGGGAGGAGTACCTGATGATAGGCAATAGGCGCATTGTATTTCACTATACACCTAAGCATGCTTCATGGATGAACCAGATTGAAATCTGGTTTGGAATATTAATGAAAAAAGTCATCAGGCGAGGCAATTTTGTTTCACAGCAGGACTTGAAAGACAAAATTCAAAATTTCATGGATTACTTTAATGAAACGATGGCCAAACCATTCAAATGGACATACAAAGGGAAGGCGTTGACCGCATAGATATATTATTAATTATTTAAGGGGTACGGTACTAGTGGATTTAATTTATCTTATTTAATTGCTAAAATTAGCCCATTTTCCAGAATTTATTTATCAATTCATCGACTAATAAAAGTAGTTTACTTGTTTATAGTTGGTAGTAATGAAGTTAAACAGACGGAGGGTTATTTTGTTGAATATGATAAAAATTCACAGGGTGTTTTGCTATCAATGATACATGAAAATAGTTATTGGAATCACAGTTTATATAGAAGTTTATTTTTAATGGGAAGTACTATCGTGTTGTTGATTATCATGTTATCAATATTTGCATTATTGTATCTTGTTCCGCAATTAAAAAATGGGGTGGATTATTCTATATTGCGAGTAGTGTTCGTATTTTTATCCTTTACTATCATTTATGAAATTCTTGATAAAATTACTCAATATTATGAATCAGCAAGAATTATGTTGGAAATAGATAATGAAATTGAAAGGAATTTTATGAATGCAGAGATGAATTTAATATATATATTTGATTTATATATAAAAACAAAGGAGAAAACACCCTCTATTCCCCTTTTAATCTATAAATTTAATCGTAGGCGGTTAAATGAAGGCTGGAAAGCAAGGGTTAGTTTCCGTTGCAGTGATTAATAGCTCAAGCTTGGAATACACTGATAAACAATAGCCCAGATATTTAAAGCCTTCATCAAGGGCAGTAATATGGCTTTTGTCGGGATGTAGTTCAAAACCATGTTCAGCCAGTGAGCGTTGTGCCGCTTGCTCGGCGGCTTGCGCTTGTTGCGGATCTTTGCAGAGGATAATAAAATCATCGGCAAAGCGAATCAGTAAAAAACCTGCGGCTTGCATATCGCTATCAAAATCATCCAGCATCAGGTTGGCCATTAAGGGGCTGAGGGGCGAACCTTGCGGCAAGCCATTTTTACGTTCGATAGTTTGTCCTTGAAAGCGGACAGGTGCTTGCATCCAGTTAATAATGGCATTGATGATCGGGTCGCCATAGTAGATACCATTAAGGCGGTCACGTAGGTGCTCTAAGTTGACACTGTCAAAAAAGTTTTTAATATCAGATTCATAAACCCAACGATAGCCACTACGCCAAGCGGCTTGAATTTCATAGCTGGCGGTAATGCGCGAACGCCCTGGACGGAAGCCGTGGCTGTGCCTGTCCATCAGTTGTTCTAATGCAGGGCTTAGGGTTTGGCTTAGAGCGCGTTGTAAGACACGGTCATAAATGGGCGGTACAGCCAATGGGCGGACACCGCCATTTTTTTTAGGCAGTAAGTAACCCTGTAGAGTGGGAACTGAGTAGTCGTTGTTGAGGAGTTTTTCTAAGTCACGTTGTAGTTTGGCCGTTGGAGTGTCTGCCGGCTCGTCTACCGCTTCGGTTTCGAGGTATTGTTCGGCATAATCCTCACTATGGCTATAAAGTTCATCGCGGCCAGCCATGACATGCCGCCATGCTTTGTGCAGGTTTTCTTCTTGTTGTGCCAAGCTGAGCAAGGAGCTGGCAGGCAATATACGGCGATAGCTGTAGTGCTGCTGTGTAGTTTGCAGTTGATAGCGCCCCCAGCCAAAGGCATTACGTTGCCCAATACCAGTATATTGTCCCAGCAAAAGTAATTGCCACCAGCTAGGGCTAAGATTGCTAGGGAGTTGTAAGTGGATTCTGCCAGTCATGCCGCCCATCGGCGTTGCATTTTTCTGCGCATCGTTGTAGTGACTGTCTAGCCAGAATAGATGCATGTCGTGAATGTGAATATTATGGGGTGCTGCTAAAGTACCACTGCTGCCAGAGCGTCGGCGTAGCAAGTCTGCTAAGGCATTGTAGGTACGGGTGAATAATAAGTTGCCATCTAAATCTACTGCATCTCTAATATAACGTTGTTCACCTTTTACTTTTTGTGTTGTACGCAGTTCTTTAGTTTTTAATAAACGCACCGGACTGACCCAGTGCCAATGCAGAGTGGTTTGCCCATTCCATAAGGCGACTTCTTGTTGTAATTGTGGGTAGTCATATTGGCTGAGCTTGCTAAAGCTGTCAATGCTGAGTTCGCTGAACGCATCTTGCAGGCTGAGCAGTTTGCAGTTATTTCTAAATGGCAGTTCTTGCGCACTTTTGGGCGAGGAATGTGGTAATTTTTGCAGCTGAGTGATCAGAGTTTGCAAAATAACATCACTACCTTGCAGGCCAATAAGCATAAAACGGTAGTAATCACCAGCTTGATAGCGAATACGTCCAGACTCAGGGGTATCAATGCGTATGAGTTGGTCGTAATTTTCAGGGGAGCCTGCAAGAAAGCGTATAAAGGCGGTCAGTGCTGCTTGATGGAAGAACTTTGGTTTGGCGGCTTGGGTGAATTGTAAGGTAACAACTAGACCACGAAGGGGGAGTAGTGAAGTGAGATCTAAGTCGGGGTCTTGTGCAGTTGGCATGGGGGCTATGGTGATAAAGTTAGATTGAATTATTGCCTTTACGATTCCTTATCGTTCCTCACGCTCCAGCGTGGGAATGCAGCTTTTGACGCTCCTGCGTCACGGAACGCTGGAGCATGAGGAACTATTATAATAGGAGCGGGTAAACTAAGCAGCCTGATTAAATAAAGATCCTACCAAATCATCAATGTTTTCAGGGTTACTAGTTTCTCGATCTAATTGCAATAATTCAGCACGGGCTTTGGCCGCCATTGAAGTAGCTTGTGCTGCCACTTTTTGGTCTTGTGATGAAGGTGAGGCGGGAGCAAGGGCTGCGCGTTTGATCATATCGGCTTTGCGAATCGTGGCAGCAGGGTCACCAGAAACGGCAGAGGTGTCAATTTGTACTTCACCGCCCACTGCATAGCGTTGTCCATTAGAGCCACGTTGAAAGCTAAAACTGGCACCACTAGTGGCAATGCCGCCTGCAGCACTGAGGTGTGCTTGTTCGTGAGCTTTGACTTCGCTATCTCGTTGTTTTAATTTTTGTACTTCGGCTTGTTCTTCAGCTGTTAAATCATTTTTGCCAGCATTTTGTTGTTTGACTGTTTCAGGGGCGGTTGCATTGCTTGGTGCATTTTCGATAGCGCGTGTTTGCGGATGCGCGGCGGAGTACGCACTGATATGCGGTGAAAAATGCGAGATGGCTGATAACATAAACTTATCTTTAAAATGTCTATAATTCGAGTATAGTAACTTAATTGCTAGCTGTCAAATTTGGTAGGAGGAGCTTTTAGCTGCGATTTAATTCAGGCAAGGTCACGACTAAAAGCCCTTGCTACTGTGTTTTCTGTTTAAAACAGGCCTGAAAATAATTGTACATTGACTAGGTCGCCTTTGTTAACAATGCTTTGCTCATGTTCTAGAACAATAAAGGCATTGGCTTTACTCATGGAACTTAATATTCCTGAACCTTGTTTGCCGGTGGTTTTGACTTGCCATTCACCAGTTGCTGTTTGGCTGACGATACCACGTTGAATTTCGGTGCGTCCTGCTTTTTTGTGGATGTTTTCTAAGCTGCGCGCTTTCATTAACGGGGCAATAGGTTTGTCAGTGATTGCAAGTGCTTTTTCTAAAGCAGGGAGTACCAATTGATAGAAAGTCACTAGTACCGCAATGGGGTTGCCTGGCAGGCCAAAGAAGGTACAGTTTTTTATTTTACCAAAAGCCAATGGGCGACCTGGCTTAAGGGTGATGCGCCAGAAATTAATTTTTCCGCCAGTTTGTAAGGCGGTTTTGGTAAAGTCTGCCGCACCCACTGATACGCCACCTGATGAAATAATGACATCTGCATGCTCGGCGGCTTTATTGAAAGTGGCTAATAGCTCGGCCTCTTGGTCTTTAATAATGCCTAGGTTGATGATTTCTATATCAGGTCGATCTAATGCAGCCATAAGACTATAACGGTTACTGTCATAGAGTCCGCCTTTGTTTGGGGTTGCCGCAGGGCTGTAAATTTCATTACCAGTCGAGGCAATCGCAATACGCAATTTACGTTTCACTTTAATCTCGGTTATACCAAGCGAGGCGAGTAGGCCAATATCAGCTGGGCATAATAATTTGCCTGCTTTTAGAACAGTGCTGCCTTGCTTAATATCTTCCCCTGCCTGACGTACATTTTGCCCGACCTGATGGCTGCTAGCTATATGGATGCTATCAGTCTTAATAGTGCAGTGCTCTTGCATGATAACGGTATCTAACCCTGCTGGGATGGCGGCTCCTGTCATGATCCTGATGCAGTGTTGTGGTTGACACGCTTGTTCATAAAACTGTCCTGCAAATACCGTAGCTTGGATAGTTAAGTTTTGCTCGTTGTCGGCTGTAGGTAAATCCGCAGAGTGCAGTGCATAACCATCAACTGCCGAGTTAGTATGGGCAGGGACATTAATGAGACTGGTTATATCTTCAGCCAAGCAACGGCCTTTGGCTGTTTCAATAGCAATTTGTTGGCTTTCTTGGATGACAGTCATTTTGTCCAAGATGGTTTGTTTGGCTAGCGCAAAGCGCATCAAGGCAGAGCTATCATCAAAACAGTTTATGTGGGTATTTGTCATTTACGTGTTGCAGGTCCATTGAGAGGCAGTCCATTTGCCATATAACTAAGGAAATATTCTAATTGGCGCAGTGCGGTGCTTTGCGCAGGGTCAACTTTAGCACGAATAAGTTCATTGCAAACTTCAAAGCGTCGATGCAAAGTCCCCATTTCACCGGTATTTAAACGATAAGTCGGCCAATGAGTGGTATGACCGAGGGCAGGGCTGAGTATTTCGGAGCGTAGGTACTTGCCAGCATTATCAACATGGCAACTTGCGCAGGAGAAATTAAGCTGCCCACGGCGCTGATAAAAATAGGCTTTACCTTGTTGATAGGCTGCCAGTGCGGCTGGGGATTGTATAGGAATTTGGGTATGAATACGCTGCCCGCGCGAAGTATAGGCCATATAAGCCATTACTTGAGTGATCTCACCTGTACCGTATGTTAGTGGTGTGGCTTGGTTTTGCTGGCGGCAGGTATTGATAGCACTGGCTAAGGTTACAATTGTTTGGCTTGTTGTATCCCAGTACGGGTGGTTTTGCGCGATGGCAATACCTTGATTGGGGAAGCAGTCGGCATAATGTTTGCCATTATTAAAGGCTTGTTTAAATAGTATTTCGCCTTGTGCAAGCGCAATTTCATAAGGTGGGAATTCTTCAATAGCTAGCCAAGAACTTTTGGCAATGGGGTCGATGGCATAGATGCCATTGGCATAGTCGGCTAATGTTAATTGCGGAAAGAGTTGTTGGTAAAAGGCTCTTATGTGTTGCTTGTCTTCTGCTGGAGATGCCCAAGCTGTTGTGCTAGTGATGAGACAGCATAAGAAAGTGGGGATGCGCTTGAGATTACAAGCTATAGGGTGACTTTTCATCGAATACTATGTTCCAGGCTATCGCTATAGCCTAAATTATCTTGCCAACTTATTATGACTGTATCACCTGCTTGTGCAGATTTTAGTTTAAAAGAGAAAAAAGGATTTTTGGACACACCAAAGCCTAAGTGGCATTCACTCATTACTTTACCGTTGTGGCTAAATTTTAAGTTTTGGATATAGTGCTCAGGGATTAATTTGCCGGTTTCTTTGTCTTTATTTAGTCCAGTTTCCATTGGGTGTGCGATGAGAGTACGCACTAGAGTATGGTCGGCAAAGCGTTTACTGCGAATTTTAATACTGGATCTATTAGCCACCGCAACCTCCTAAGGTTACTTTAACGCTTTGTTTGATTTGGTAGTATTGCCCGTCCGCATGCACAATGACAATCACGTCACAGGTTTCTTTCATTTTAAAGCGTGCACCAATAAAGGTTTCTAGTTCAGGGTCTAAGCTAAATTTGGCAATAAAAGGTACCGGATTTTTTTCGGCAAAGATATACACGGTATCTACATTATCAATGGAGCTGGTGATGGTAATGGGGACTACTGAACCATTTTCAGCAACACGCGGGAGCTTTAACTTTATTTTGCTGGTGGTAAGCAGTATTTGTTCACCAAATTGTTGTGCTAAGGTGGCATCAATCGCTTGTTTGGAAAAGTCACTGGCAAGCCAAGTACCTAAACTGACTTTAGAGAATATTAAGCCTGCCGTATAGCTGCTGAGCGTTAATATTTGTTTGAGAAAATGACGGCGTTTAGTGAGCATCAATCTTCCTAGTTTAGTGACCAGATATAGTCGACAACCAGATCTAGTTCTTGTGGAGTTAAAATTTTGTTTTTACCAAAGGGCGGCATACTGGTTTGGGCATTAAATTGGGTGGCATCAGCGATGACTGCTTTTAGCTGTGCTTTACTTTTAAAACGTGCTTGTATATTTGCTAATGCAGGGCCAACATTGCCAGGGTCTTCACCATCTTCTATTGCATGGCATGCTAAGCAGTTGCCTTTATTACGCTGGAAACTTATTTGTTTGCCTGCCTGTATATTGGATAGGTTGTCAGTGTGTCGGTCTACCTGTTTGATTGGGGTGCTACAGTTGGTGAGTGCAGTACTGATTAGTAGGCATGCAAGCGCACCAGACTTGTGTGGTGCTAGCATATTATTGGCTACCTGCTTCATTTGAATAGGGCCTGATACGCCAATGTCGATTGGTAGGGTGTTTCGGTAAATATGCCACCAATAACAGCTAATAGATCAGCGCCTGCAGCTAATAATTCTGTGCCATTAGCAGGCAAGATTCCGCCAATGGCGACAATGGGAACAGGAATGCACTCTTTGGCTTTTTGGAGGGTAGCAATATGTGCGGGTGCAGCTAATGGTTTTGAGCTAGACGGATAGAAGCGGCCAAAGGCAACGTAGTCGGCTGAGTTGTGTGCTGCTTTTTTGGCTAATTCAATATCGTCATAACAAGAAACACCAATGATGGCGTTATGACCCAATTTGGTACGAGCATAGCTAAGTTGGCCATCTTCTTTGCCTATATGCACACCATCAGCACCTACTTGTTTGGCTAAGTCAATATGGTCATTAATAAGAAAAGGAATGTTGTGGGCGTGACAGAGTTCTTTTAAAGCACCTGCTAAATACATGGCATCAATAGGTTGTTTGTCGCGGTATTGCAGTATGCTAATGCCTGCTTCAATGGCGGCTGTAACGTCTGCAATAATTTGTTCGGCCGTTTTGTTTTCCGGCTTAGTGATTGCGTACAAGCCTGATGCAGGGAAATTCATACGCTCTCTTGCATCCAAAATAAACGATTGGGAATATGTTGGCCTGCGCTGGGTTGGTAACCGGCATTTAAACTGTTCCAGGTGTATTCTTGTGCTTCCAGCATGCAGGTTTCGACTTCTAAACCATGTGCCATGAGCGCGGCAATGCTGGCTGCTAAAGTGCAGCCTGAGCCATGATAGTTATGGGGCAGACGATCCCACGTGTAAGTTTCTATACATTTTCCTTGGTTAAATAATTGATTACTGACAGCATTGCTTGCTTCATGAGCACCTGTTTGTAATACATATTCGCAGCCTAGTTCCAGTAATTTGATGCCACAGTCTGCTAAATCATCCGTTTTTGCTAGCTGCCGTGCTTCAATACTATTGGGGGTAAGAATGGTGGTACGAGGTAAGAGTAATTCAATAATGCCTTCAATTAGTTCATTGTTAGAGAGTGCTGTGCCGCCACCTGCTGCTAATACGGGATCTAGAATAACAGGTAAAGATGAGTACTCCATCAAAATGCTGTGGATGGCTTTAGCGGTGTCAATATGACCAATTAGCCCAATTTTTATTGCTTTGACGGGCATATCTTCTAGTATGGTACGTGCTTGGCTAATAATTTCCGCAGGGTTTTGCGGTAGCATTTTGATTACATTATGCGTATTTTGTTCGGTTAATGCTGTGATGACACTTGTTGCATGGCACTGATGGCTTACGATGGTTTCAATATCAGCTTGAATACCTGCGCCACCACTTGGGTCATGTCCAGATAAACAAAGTACCACTGGTTTATGCATTGTTGTCATTTTTAATTATTATAGTAGGTATTATTATTCTGCTATTTAACCAGAAACTGATAAAGTTTTCCGTAAGTTTATGCGCTTTTTATGATTTGTCGAGCAAGTGGTACAGTGCATTCTTGATTACAGTGTAATTAGAAATAAAATCAAGCTAATTCCGACTAAATAGGTGAGAACTACTTCAACTTTTCGTACTAAAGTGAGTACTTTCCAGGTAGCGGTTTCTCTACGTTTTCGTTTTATCCACTCTGCTTGGTAACGACGCTTTTGTCTAATGGCTGCTTTATAGGCAACGAATGCAAACTTGTAGAACAAATACAGCGCAATAAGTAACGCCACATTGACGATCATGGTTTCGCTTTGATGATGATTGGCATGTAGAACATGTTCAATCAGCATTTCCAATGAATACTCAATGAACTCAATACAGATATGAAATATCCCGATGGCAAAGTCTACAATGGTGCCGATAATATCAATGATGGTATCAAACAGTAAAATAACAGTGATGAGTACGGCAAATTTTTTACTAATCCTTACCAGCATTTCTCCATCAGATTCGTGGCATTTTTCGTAAGGTTTGGCTTCGGTAGAGAGTTCCTCTTGGGGGCGGGGGCTGACTGTCAATTTGGTGCTCAGTTGGTTAAATAGGGTGTTAAGTGTAGGTTGGATGAGATTTTTTATTGCGCAGCATTAAAAAACGAAATCCGACATAGGGGATGCCAAAGTGTCGGATTTCGTTACCTGCGCTATGCTAGATAAGCTCATCCAACCTACGCAGATATTACAAATGATTATACAAATTTAGATATTGCTCGGCACTCTGGCGCCAAGAAAAATCTTTCAACATAGCGTTTTTTTGTAGTTGCTTCCATATTTTTCGATTGCTATAAAGCAACAGTGCGCGTTTTATGGTTTCCAGCACAGCTCCCGTTGAGGCTTCATCAAACACGAAACCTGAAGCAGTTTTATTGGCAATGGTTTCTGGCATAGCATCTACAACAGTATCGGCAAGGCCACCAGTTCTCCTGACTATTGGTAACGTACCATAACGTTGGCTATACATCTGGTTGAGGCCACAAGGTTCAAACCGTGATGGCATTAGGAAGATGTCAGAACCTGCTTCAATTAAATGCGCCAAGTCTTCATTATAGCCAATGGTAATTGAAACTTTATCAGGAAATAAATAGCTCAAGTTTTTAAGGCGATGTTCGAAGCCCTTATCACCTGAGCCTAATAAGATAAATTGCATCGGGTAAGTGACCAGACTTTCTAAACAGTCAATGACTAAATCGATACCTTTTTGATCAACTAGTCGGCCAATTAGGCCGATAACCGGAATGCTGGGATCATTTGGTAAATTTGAGCGTTGCTGCAAAGTGGTCTTATTGACGGTCTTTTTATCTAAACTATCCGTGGAAAAATTTTGCGCAATACGTGGATCTGTTTCAGGATTCCACTCGTCAGTGTCGATGCCATTAATAATGCCATTTAGTTCATGGTGACGATGCTGTAATAGGCCTTCTAAACCATAGCCAAATTCAGCTGTCTGTACTTCCAAAGCATAGGTTGGGCTAACCGTTGTAATATGATCAGCAGTGGATAGTGCGCCTTTAAGGAAAGATAGCATGCGATGATATTCAACCGCATTCATATCCCAAAGTTGTCCTGGCAAATTCAACCGATAGAAGGTTTCTTGTGGAAAATTTCCTTGGTAAGCCATATTATGGATCGTGAAAACGGTAGCAGGGCGTTGCGGCTCTAGCGTTAATAACGCAGGTACTAAGCCAGTTTGCCAATCATTACAATGGACAACATCTGCTTTCCAATCTAAATAAGCTCTATTTTGTGATACTTCAACCGCAATACGACAAAATAGTGCAAAGCGATCAGCAGCATCCACCCAAGCATTACCAAATTCATCGGTATAGGGGTTGCCGGGAGCACCAAAATACTCTGGGCAATCAACTAATAAAACAATCACGCCGCTGTTGGGTAGGTGGGTTTGGAAAATATTGACATCACGATTATCTATACGCAGTGTGCAACGGTACTCCACATCCGACTCTAGTTTAAGAGCTTGATATTTAGGGAGGATAATCCGCACATCTTGCCCAAGTTCGGCTAAGGCAATGGGTAAACTACCTGCAACATCAGCTAAACCACCCGTTTTAATGAGTGGTTGTACTTCACTACTGACAAAAAGTATTTTTTTCATAGTGGTTGCTTCAAAACAATGCCAGCTAGAGGCGGAATAGTGAGGCTGACTGACTGCTCTTGATTCATCCAAGCAATATCTTCAGTCACAACACGGCCATTCCCCGTATTTGTACCTGCGTAGTATTCAGAGTCAGAGTTAAAGATTTCTTCGTAAACACCCGATTCAGGCACGCCAATCCGGTAATTATCGCGTGGAACGGGAGTGAAATTTAAAATAATGATTAAATTTTCAGTTTCAGTTTTACGACGATAACTGATAATAGACTGCTCAACATCATGACAGTCAATCCATTCAAAACCTTGGTTGTCGAAGTCATGTTGAAATAGGGAAGGGTGTGCAACGTAGAGTTTATTTAAATCTTTCACTAAGGTTTGCATACCTTTATGGTATGAATAATCTAGGACAAACCAATCTAATGCTTGATTAAAGTTCCACTCGGTACCTTGTGCGAATTCACAGCCCATAAACAATAGTTTTTTACCTGGGTAGGTGAACATGAACGTATACAAAAGACGCAGATTGGCAAATTTTTGCCATTCATCCCCCGGCATTTTACTCAGCATAGAACCTTTACCATGTACGACTTCATCATGAGAGAAAGGCAGGACAAAGTTTTCGGTGAAGGCGTATAACATACCAAAAGTTAATTGATCATGGTGATGGCGACGATGTACTGGGTCTTGTTGCATATAAGACAGCATGTCGTGCATCCAGCCCATATTCCATTTCATGGAAAATCCTAGGCCGCCTGTCCAAGTTGGGCGAGTTACTTGTGGCCAAGAAGTAGATTCTTCGGCGATAACAACAGTACCAGGGTGTTGTTGGTGAGTGACCGAATTCAGTTCCCGCAAGAAATCAATGGCTTCTAAGTTCTCATTGCCACCATATTCATTAGGAACCCAATCATCCTCTTCGCGTGAGTAATCAAGATATAACATTGATGCAACAGCATCTACACGTAAACCATCTAAATGATATTCTTCGATCCAGAAATAGGCACTGGATAATAAGAAGTTTTTAACTTCATTGCGACTATAGTTGTAGATTAAGGTGCCCCAATCACGATGTTCACCTTTGCGTGGATCTTCATGTTCATAAAGTGAGGTGCCATCAAAACGAGCTAAGGCAAAGTCATCTTTCGGAAAATGTGCTGGAACCCAATCTAAAAGGATACCAATGTTATGATTGTGACAATAATCAACGAAATAACGGAAATCATCAGGTGTGCCATGACGGCTGGACGGTGCAAAATATCCGGTGGTTTGATAGCCCCAAGATGCATCTAGAGGGTGTTCGGTTATGGGCAATAATTCGATATGAGTAAAGCCCATCATTTCAACGTATTCCACCATTTGATGGGCAAGTTCACGATAATTTAAGAAGTTTCCTTTGCTATCACGCTGCCAAGAACCGAGATGAACTTCGTAGATTGACATGGCTTCATGCAGCCAATCACCAGAGGTGCGCTTGTCGATCCATGCCTTATCGTTCCAGTCGTACTGTTTTTCATCGACGACTAATGATGCTGTTTGTGGGCGAAATTCAAATTGTTGTCCGTACGGATCAGTTTTGACATGGATTTGTTGGCTATCGCGATTAAGGATTTCAAATCTATATAAGCAACCTTTAGTTAAGCCAGGGATGAATATTTCCCAAATACCACTACCACCAAGGCTGCGCATCGGGTGACAACGACCATCCCACTGATTAAATTCGGAAACAAGGCTCACTCGAGCTGCATTAGGAGCCCACACGGAAAATAAAACCCCTTCGATTCCCTCAACGCTGTGTAAATGTCCTCCTAATTTTTGGTAAATATGCCAATGTCGACCTTCGGCAAATAAGTGTTGATCAAATTCGGGGAGTTGGGTGCCAAAAGAATATGGATCGTATTGTAGTGAGGTATGCCCTGATTTATTAGTTACTTCCAATTGGTAATAGCGGGGAAGGCTATTTTTTTTGCTGATTTGGGTTGTAAAGAAGTCTGAATCGGGAATGCGTTCAAGGCTAATATCTAAATCTACCAAATGCACTAACTCTGCATGAGGTTGGTAAACAGTAATGCTGGTTTTGTCTTTTTTTGTATGTAAACCAAGTACCGAAAAGGGGTCGTGATGCTTTGCTGCGACGATTTTGGTTAGATCAGAATCAAGCGGGTTATTATTTTTTGTTAGCTTGTTCATATTGCAATGCCTCAATGTGGTAGAATATATGTTTGAGAGAATAGTAACAAATATAAGAAGAAAAGTAATAACCTATTTAACAAAGAGGATGTCCATGTCAAACTCAGAACCACAACATCATGATCGTTTTGTTAGTCATTTAACTAGAAATACTATCGCGTTAATATTAGCAGGCGGACGAGGTTCACGATTGAAAAATATGACCGATTGGCGCGCTAAACCTGCGGTGCCATTTGGTGGGAAGTTTAGAATTATTGATTTCCCTTTATCCAATTGCATTAATTCGGGTATTCGTAAAGTTGGCATTCTCACACAATATAAATCTGATTCATTAATTCGACATATTCAACAAGGTTGGGGTTTTTTGCGGGGCGAGTTCGGCGAATATGTCGATTTGATGCCAGCACAGCAACGCCATGATGAAGATTCTTGGTACCAAGGTACTGCTGATGCCATTTTTCAAAACATAGATATTTTACGTAGCCGTAAACCTGATCATGTTGTTATTTTGGCTGGTGATCATATCTATAAAATGGACTATGGTTCTATGTTAGCTGATCATGTTGAGCAGAATGCAGACCTCACGATAGGTTGCTTGGAAGTTTCTTTGGATGAAGCTAAAGAGTTTGGCGTAATGCATGTAGATGAAAATAGAATGGTTAAAGCATTTGTTGAAAAGCCTGCCAATCCACCAACCATGCCGGGCAAGTCGGACAGAGCATTAGCCTCTATGGGGATTTATATTTTCAATACTGACTTCTTATTTGAGCAGTTATTAAAAGATGCCGATACACCAGGGTCAACTCATGATTTTGGTCATGATATTATTCCATCTGTAATTGAGAATTATAATGTTAATGCTTATCCATTCTTGGACTTACAGAGTGGAGAGCAAAGTTATTGGCGTGATGTGGGTACTTTGGATGCCTACTGGTCAGCTAATATGGAATTGATTGGTGTGCGCCCTGATTTAAATTTGTATGATCAAACGTGGCCTATATGGACGTATCAGGCGCAAACTCCACCCGCAAAATTTGTATTTGATGATGATGATCGTAGAGGTCAGGCAATTGATTCAATGGTTTCGGGTGGGTGTGTTATTTCGGGGTCTGTCATTAAACACTCCTTGTTATTTTCACAAGTGCGGGTGAATTCCTATAGTACGGTAACTGATTCTTTACTATTGCCAGACGTTAATGTTGCACGACATTGTCGTATTACCAAAGCAATTATTGAAAAAGGCTGTCAGATTCCTGAGGGCACAGTGATTGGAGAGGATAGAGCTGCCGATGAAGAGCGTTTTCATGTTAGCCCAGGTGGGGTTGTGTTGGTAACGCCAGATATGTTGGGGCAAAAAAGGCATTATGTCAGGTAATAAAAAGATTAAACTGGTTTTATGCTGGCATATGCATCAACCAGAATATCGAGATTTGCAGACAGGTGAGTTCCAGTTACCGTGGACTTACCTGCATGTAATCAAAGATTATGTTGATATGGTGGCACATCTTGAGGCTGTGTCTGAAGCAAAAGCAGTTATCAATTTTGCACCTATTTTATTAGAGCAAATTGAAGATTATGCCAAGCAGGTTAACTGCTATTTGCATGATAATATAGAGATTAAAGATCCTTTATTATCTGCACTAGTTATGCCGACCATTCCTGCAGATGTTGAAGATCGATTAGAGCTAGTCAGTAATTGCTTGCGTGCTAATCGTGAGCGACAAATTGATCGTTATCCTGTGTTTAGCCAATTAGTTAATATGGCGGAATGGATTCAAGGCCAGGAAAATGCGATTCAGTATATGAACTCGCAGTTTATTGCTGATTTATTGGTTTGGTATCACCTTGCTTGGATGGGAGAGACGGTTAAATTAGCTGATGTGCGTATACGACGGTTAATTGCCAAAGGTAGAAACTATACATTACATGACCGCATAGAAATCGTTGAGGTCATTGGTGAATTATTAGCGAAAGTTATACACCGTTATAAAGTCTTAGCTCAAAAAGGGCGTATAGAAATATCGGTCACTCCTTATGCGCATCCGATTATGCCGATTATGTTGGATGTAAATTCAACACATGAAGCCATGCCTGATGCGCCACTACCTGAACTAGATGCTTACCCTGGCGGTGCCGATCGGGTTAAATGGCACTTGCAGCAAGGTGTCGCAACCTTTAAACATTTTTTTGGGTTTACGCCGAAAGGGTGCTGGCCATCTGAAGGGGCTGTTAGTGAACTAACCTTAAAAATGCTTAGAGACGCAGGGTTTTCTTGGGCGGCGACAGGTGGGCAGGTATTGCATAATAGTATGCATATTTCTGATATGACGGGAGATAGTAGTATTTATCACCCCTTTGAAGTAAAGGGCACTAAGATTCCCTGTTTTTTCCGGGATGATGGATTGTCCGATTTAATTGGTTTTAAATATTCCAAATGGCATGCAGATGATGCTGTAGGTGATTTAATTCATAATATCGAAACGATTGCTGCAAACGAATCGGCGGATAGTGTTATTTCGATTATTATGGATGGCGAAAATGCTTGGGAATATTATCCTGATAATGCCTATCATTTTTTAAGAGCACTCTATACGCGATTAGCTGATCACCCTGAAATAGAATTAACTACTTTTTCAGAGTGTTTAAACCAGAATGTTGAGGTAAAAGCATTACCTAAATTAATGGCAGGTAGTTGGGTATATGGTACATTTTCTACTTGGATTGGCGATACTGATAAAAATCGTGGCTGGGACATGTTAGGGGATGTAAAGTGGGCATTTGATAAAGTTTTAGCGTCTGGGCGTTTGTCGGAAGAGCAAGTAACGCAGGCTGAATTTCAGCTTGCAGTATGTGAAGGTTCAGATTGGTTTTGGTGGTTTGGTGATTATAATCCGGGTGAAGCAGTGAGTAGTTTTGAAAAGCAATATCGATTAAATTTAACGAATTTATATCGACTTCTAGGTGAAGAACCACCTGCTTATTTGTCCTTGTCGTTTACGCAAGGCTCAGGCGCACCAGCAATGGGCGGCACCATGCGTAAAGGGACTGATTACTAATGAAAACAAAGGATGAAGATTTATTAGCACAGCGTCGTGCAGGAGTACTTCTGCATATTACTTCGTTGCCTAATGAACATGGTCTCGGCAATATGGGCAAGGAAGCTTATAATTTTATCAATTTTCTGCATGATACTGGTATAAAGGTATGGCAAACCTTACCTTTAGGCATGCCGCATGGTGATGGTTCGCCTTATCAGTGTTTGTCTGCGCATGCAGGTAATCCAGCACTGATTTGCCTTGATGACTTGGTTGCTAAGGGCTGGTTACAAGAGACTGAGCAAGACCAGCTACGAAGAGCGAGTGATAACAAGTATAGTCAGGACTGTTTGATTACCAATGCATATCTTGGCTTTAAAAACTTGGCTAGCAAAACTGAGCAGCAAGGTTTTGTTGATTTTTGTACTGATAAAGCAAGCTGGTTAGATGATTTTGCATTATTTGTTGCATTACGTAATGAGTTTGCAGAGCAATGTTGGAATCAGTGGCCTGAGCAATTAAAAGAACGTGACGCTGTTGCGATTAAAAAAGCACGCCATAGATTGAAGACAGTTATTCATGCCATTAAGTTTGAGCAGTTTTTGTTTTATTTGCAGTGGATGGCTTTAAAAGACTACGCAAATGAGCATAATGTTTTATTATTTGGCGATATTCCTATTTTTGTCTCCTATGATAGTGCGGATGTGTGGGCGAACCGTGATGTTTTTAAATTAGATGAACAAGGTGAAATGTCTGTTGTTGCAGGCGTACCTCCTGATTACTTTTCAGAGACTGGTCAACGTTGGGGTAACCCACATTATGATTGGAAAAATTTAAAGAAATCTAAATTTGCATGGTGGAATGAGCGTATTCGCAGTCAGTTGGAAATGTTTGATATTTTACGTATTGATCATTTTCGTGGCTTTGAAGCGGCTTGGGAAATTCCTGCTACTGAAGATACTGCTATTAATGGCAAATGGGTTAAAGCACCTGGTAAAGCCTTATTAAATGCCTTGAAAAAAGAATTTGGCAATATTCCATTAGTTGCCGAAGATTTAGGTATTATTACTGCTGAAGTTGATGAGCTTAGAACCGCCTTTAATCTACCTGGTATGAAGATTCTGCAATTTGCTTTTGGTGATGATGCAGGTAATCCTTATTTGCCGCATAATTATGATCATAACAGTGTTGTGTATACAGGGACGCATGATAATGACACAACCTTGGGCTGGTATAATGGTCTGCAAGATCATGAAAAGCAACGCATCTATGGCTACTTAGGGAGCTCACAAGCTTCTATGCCTTATTTATTGATAGGAACTGCTTTTGCTTCGGTGGCTAATTTAGCGATTGTACCGATGCAAGATATTTTAGCATTAGGCAGTGAAGATCGTATGAATACGCCTGGTACCGTGGAAGGCAACTGGCAATGGCAATTTTCTTGGCAGCAATTAAAGGAAGAACAAGTTGCTCGGCTTACTGGATTGGTTTCTATGTTTTCTCGGTAAGGAGTTCTTATCCCTCATAAGGGGGAGGGGGGATAGAAAATAATCATCAGGAATAAATGAAATATTATTCCTGTCTCCTCTGCTCTAGTACAGAGTTAAGAAGAAAAGCATAGGATGTGCTGAGGAACGAAGCGCTTCCTATCGTCAGCACATCCTATGCCGCCCTTTTATAATAGTGACTCATTAAGTTTACATATTAGATAATTAGATTTTCCATTCCCCCTAAAACTAATTATTTTACGTACAACCTTTTATTATTAACTCATCTTTTTCATGACGTACTCAACCATTGAAGCCTTTGTTGGCAATACTCCGCTCGTTAAATTGCAGCGTTTAGTCAAAAATAAGTCTAATACTGTTTTAGTCAAACTTGAAGGTAATAACCCCGCTGGTTCGGTAAAAGACAGACCTGCTATCAGCATGATTAAACATGCGGAAGCTCGCGGTGAAATTAAACCGGGTGACCATTTAATTGAAGCAACTAGTGGTAATACTGGTATTGCATTGGCAATGGCAGCCGCCATTAAAGGGTATCGTTTGACACTGATTATGCCAGATAATATGAGTGAAGAACGCCGTGCTTCGATGAAAGCCTATGGTGCTACCATTATCCAAACACCTGCAGAAGGCAGCATGGAAGGGGCTATTGATTTAGCCAGAAAAATGGAAGTGGCAGGAGAGGGGCGGATATTAGATCAATTTTCTAACCCTGATAATCCGCGAGCGCATTATGAAGGAACTGGACCCGAAATATGGCGTGATACTAATGGAGCCATTACTCATTTTGTTAGTGCAATGGGTACAACAGGTACGATTATGGGAACTTCGCAATATCTAAAAGAACAAAATTCTGATATTCAAATCGTAGGTGTGCAACCTGAAGATGGTGCAAAAATTCCAGGTATCAGGCGTTGGCCAGAAGAGTATTTACCGAAAATATATCAGGCATCGCGTGTTGATAAAATAATGAATATGGATCAAATTACCGCTGAGCAAACTATGCGTAATTTAGCCACACAAGAAGGTATATTTGGCGGGGTTTCCTCGGGTGGTGCAGTTGCAGCCGCCTTGAGACTTGCTGAAGAAGTAGAAAATGCTACCATTGTTGCCATTATTTGTGATCGTGGAGATCGCTACTTATCAACGGGTGTCTTTCCAGGTTAACCTCATATTGTAGAATGACTAGAGTGTAGTACTTTAATGAAGTACGCAGCGAAACCCTTCGTGTTACTTAATTCATTCTATATAGTAGCAAGTCCTAAATCCCCCAAAAAATTTAACAACAAAACAAAATGGCACGTAGACGATACCCCAGAAAAAGAAAACTACCTGAAGAAGCAGTAGCAGTCACCATAGAGTCTTTAGCTCATGATGGCCGAGGTGTAACACATGTTGATGGTAAAGCGGTCTTTATTGATGAAGCCTTACCTGGTGAACAACTCGAATTTATCTATACCGATATGCGTAAAGATTTTGCTGAGGGTAAAGTAGAGAATTTATTAACACGCGCACCTGAACGTACCGAAGCCGAGTGTCCGCATTATGGTCGCTGTGGTGGTTGTAGTTTTCAGCATGTCATCAATGCTGAACAGATTAAAATGAAACAAGGCTTGCTAGTTGAGCAATTTCAACGCATTGGTAAGGTTAGTATCGATGAATTTTGGAAACCATTGACTGGGCCTTATTGGGGCTATCGGCGTAAAGCACGTATGGGTGTGAAATATGTTGCCAAAAAAGGTCGGGTGTTAGTTGGTTTTAGAGAGCGACGTAACCCCTTTTTAGCAGAAATCGAAAGCTGTAAAGTCATGCATCCTATCGTAGGTGAAAAGTTGATGGAATTATCAGCTATGATTGGTCAGCTCAGTATTAAAGATAAAATTCCGCAAATTGAAGTTGCAATTGGTGATACTGATTGTGTCTTGGCATTTAGAGTATTGGAACCAGCAACCGATGCAGATAAGGAAATTATGCGTGCCTTTGGGCATGAGCATAATATCTCTATGTGCCTACAGTCTAAAGGCCCTGACACCATCAAGCCTATTGACGGTGAGCCTGAAATTATGCCGGAATATGCTTTACCTGAGCAAGGTATTAACTTCCGTTTTAAACCAGCCATGTTTACCCAAGTAAACTATGAAATTAATCGGCAGATGGTCACGCGGGTAATGCAGGAGATGGACTTTAATGAGCAGGATAGAGTGCTGGATTTATTCTGTGGATTGGGTAATTTCACTTTGCCGATAGCAACTAAAGCAGGGCAGGTAGTAGGCGTTGAAGGTGACTTACCTTTAGTCAATCATGCCAAAGATAATGCCCAGCTAAATAATTTAACCAATGTAGAATTTTACGTTGCCGATTTAAGTAAAGATGTCAGTGGTCAAGCGTGGGCGCGGCAAAAATATAATAAGGTGATGCTCGACCCATCACGTGCTGGTGCGTCGGATGTTTTGGCGAATTTAAAAAAATGGGATACCGAATTAGTGATGTATGTTTCGTGTAATCCCTCTACATTAGCAAGAGATGCAGGTATTTTGGTTAATGAACTTGGCTATACTTTGGTGAAGGCTGGTGTGATGGACATGTTCCCACAAACGGGGCATGTTGAATCGATAGCATTATTTAAAAAATAAAACCTAAGGATATGTTGGTCGATCCATTAGCTAAGCGATATATTGAAATATCAATTACTAAGCAAACATTAAGCTTAATTGATAATGCAAAAGTATTGCTGAGTTATCCTGTCTCAACCGCAAAAAATGGGGCAGGAGAACAAATGGGATCGGAATGTACTCCAAGAGGTTGGCATAAAATCAGAGCTAAAATTGGTGCCGAGCAGCCTATAAATAGTGTTTTTATAGGTCGGCGTGCCACGGGAGAAAATTATACTCCTAGACTCAGTGAGCAATACCCGCAACGGGACTGGATCTTAAGTCGCATACTTTGGCTAGGCGGTTTGCAGCCGGGTTTTAATCGTTATAAACAAGTAGACAGTACTTGGCGCTATATTTATATTCATGGCTGTCCTGACCATTTGCTGCAAGGAATACCTGAATCACATGGTTGTATTCGTATGTTAAATACTGATGTTGTGGCCTTGTTTAATCAGGTCGATGTTGGCGAGTATGTTTATATTCGTGTTTGAGAGTAATATTGTATTAATAGTTCCCATGCCCCAGCGTCACTGCCATTAAGTTAAGAGATATTTCTTTTAAAAACAATGCTTTTTCTGCCGCTTATGAAAATTCAGCAAGCGCCTCGCAGATGATTTTTTACGAGGCGGGTTGCGGTGCTTTCGTTCAATGGTGGGATTAGTTAAAAATAGTGCCGTCAGCTTTTCCTCTATGAAGTTGGTCTCAGTGTCTCCAAGCAATAAATCGAACGCATGATTTTTGATGGCATTAAACGATACCGAGCGGTTAACGATCTGTGGGTATTTTGTTTCTTTGGCATCTAGTTGTTTCTGTGCAGCATCCGTTAATATTGACTCAAGCCCCGTTAAATATACACTTGAATGAAAATCCTGCTTCACTGCCTCTGCCTGAGTTCCCGTAAAATTTTCCAGCCCTAACCGAGTTTTTAACAACCCATAAAAGGTTTCAATTCCCCAGCGCAAATAATATAGCTCAGCAAAATCAGCACTCGGATAGTACTTTTCATTATGTAAGGAAGTCACTAAAACTTCATTTTCACCAGTACTCAACTTAACCCGTACAAAGCGTACCTTAAGTGAAACAGGTAGGCCTAATTTACGAATAATGGACATTTGCTCAGCACAAGGCTTAAGTGTTGCCGTTTGGCTTTCTTTTCCTTCACCTTTTAGCATTTTTCTTGCTACTGCAAACGAGGCCGCCGAACAACGAATAACATAATCTCTCCGAGATTGAGTCAATTCAGCCAGCATTCGATAAGATGGGTAGTTCCTGTCCATCGTCAACAAATCTTTTGCTTGTGTATGAGCTAAATGCTCAACCGCCAAATCAATTTCATAAGCTCTCGCTCTGCCCAAACGTGCATCAATTGCCACTCGATTCAATACATCATAGAGCACCGAGGCGAGTGCATAGGGATGCTGCCCTATTATTTCACTATCCTTGCCATTTGAATAAGAAATCGTGCCAAATTCTTCTCGGACATCTTCTGTATTCGGCAAAACAACTTTTGAACCATCAATTGCCAAGACCCGAAAACCCCAGAATTTATGATAGTCGCCATCACCACCATACACCGTTTCAACTATAGCGGTTTGGTTGAGTTCTATAAATGCAGTGTGCTTAAGCTTATAACGTGCTTGCGAATAAGCACTGGCCGTTACAGGTGGTAAATCTAGCCAGCTCATCGCTTCATTCACTACATTTTGCACTGATTTAACACTTTTTCTCATCATTAAGACCATTAATAATGCAAACGGCAAACTACGATTTCGAGTAAAATCCTTTTCCGAAACTCGGTGACTTTTTGTAAATGCTTCATTTTTAAGTTGAGCTCGACTTTTATTTATTGCTTGACTTTTTTAACCATTATTATCATAAAATGCCTATATTATCCTTGTTTTTTAACAAATTTTCCTTAACTTAATGGCAGTGATGCCCCAGCGTGGGAATTCATCCTAGAACGCTCCTGCGTTCTGGATACTTGATGCTGGAGCATGGGAACGATAATAACTGACTTACACAGCAGGGCTTGGAAGTTTCTTCGTTGCTCATGCTGCGCCAAAACTGCGCTGATTAATCCCCCAATAAATCATCAATAAATAGTTTCAAGAATTGCTCATCAATTGCAGGGCAGCGTATATCAGTACCTTTTAGCGCATTTAAGGTGTTGCTACAATCAAATTGCTGCAAATTTCTGCCAAAAATAAAGCTGCCAATATTTTCCGTATCTTGTAATAAATTAATCAGTGTTTTAATGCCATCCGATGCTCGGGTGTTATCTATGTCTGTTAATTGTTGTAGCCATTGATCGGCAGCTATCATTTTTATGGGAATGCCCATATCCTTCAGAATTTGGACAAAGTCAGTTAGCCTTATTGGCTGAGGGTTGGTTAAGTGAAACGCAGTATTGCTGTTAGTGTTGGCAGCATGAATAACGGCCTTGGCGACATAATCGACAGGGGCTATATCCACTAATAAATCCAACTGTGGTGCGCTGCCAAAATCAATGCAGATTTTTAAGAATTCTACTAATAGTACACTAGAAGGCAAATCGCCAATTCTAGTATCACCAAAGATAACACCAGGCCGGAAAATATTGATGGGCAAACCACGTTGCCGAGCAGCCAGCATAGTTGTTTCGGCAATCCATTTTGATTGCGGATAGCCGCCAACAATGGGCAGTGTTTGCATTAAGTCGGAGTCTTCATAATAAGTTTGACTATTATCATCTGCAATCGTTGGGAAAACGGATACGGTGGAAATATAATTAAATGCTTTCAATTGTTTGCTGACCGATAATTTTAGCAGTTCTATCGAACCATTTACATTATGGGCTTTCAGGCGACTTCTAGGCTGCAAGAAATTAACTTGTGCGGCACAATGGATGATTTGCGTTAATTCGGCAGCTAACAAAGTATATTCACTCAGTGTTAAGCCTAATAGTGGTTTCGCCAAATCTCCCTTTATGGCAATGATTCTTGCTTCTTGTTCATTGCTCAGTGGGTGTATGATTTTGATGGCATTCAGAATACGTTGTTTGGCTGCGGCACTGTCTTCAGCGCGAGTTAAACAGTAAATTTCAGCAGATCCGGATTGCAATATTTCTAGTAGTAAACGTGAACCCAAATAGCCTGTTGCCCCTGTTAAGAGTACTTTTTGTTGTAATGGTTCTGTTGTTGCTGTTAACTCCGGGGGAACGATGGATTTATCCAGAAATACTTCTTTATTTAAAATGGCTGGTAACTCACCTTTTAAGATACTAGGGACTTCGGTCGTTAATAAACCTTGCTCATTTAGCTGGGCATCAATGATGGGAACCAGTTCAGCAAGTGTTTGGTAAAGAAAATAGGATTGCATGGCAAGTTTTATGTTGAGCGTTTGGTTGACCGTAGTCGCCATTGATACCAGCAATAATGAGTCGCCACCTAAGCCAAAAAAATTGTCATGCATATGGATACTATCCACTTTTAACAGCTGCTGCCAAATACTGGCTAAGGTTTTTTCTAGTTGCGAAGTGGGTAGTTCACCTGTTTGCACTTGGGTAAATAACTCTGTCTGATAGTTTTGCAATAGCCCACGATCTACTTTGCCATTAGTGGTTAAAGGGATTTTATTGATAAAAGCAATTTTGGCTGGCACCATATGTCTGGCTAGCATATCAATCAAATAATTGCTTAATTGCTCTGCAAATTGCTGCTGCTTGTATGCTGCACTAAATGTGTTTTGTTTAGTGGCCACAAAGGCAATTAAGTGGTCGGCTCGCTCGGTACTGTTTTTATAAATAACTACTGCTTGTAAGACATCAGTAAATTGCTCAATAGCGGTTTCAATAGCACTTAAATCCACAAAAAGGCCACTGATTTTGACACGACTATCTAAGCGACCGAGTATTTCAAAATAACCTTGATTGGATAACTTGGCAGCATCGCCAGTTTTATAAAGCCTTTGTTCCAGGGCATGACCCTCTATAAAGCTGCTGCGGGTTGCTGCGGGATTATTGATATAAGCTTGTGCTAGTCCTATGCCGCCTATGTATAGTTCGCCAGGTTTATCAGGAGGGCACAGTTCACCTTGATCATCGAGGACATAACAGTTTTGGTTGGCTAGGGGAAAGCCATAAGGGATGCTAGTCCATTCGGGGTCTAGTTTACTGATCGGATAAAAAATAGACCAAATAGAGACTTCAGTGGCACCGCCTAAGCCTAAAATTTGTGCTTGCGGTAAAGCACTAAAACTATCTTTCAACATATCAATTGGAATCCAATCACCACTTAATAATATTTTTCTTAATTGAGTGGATTCATGGCTATCGACACAACGATCGACTAATAATCGATACAGTGCGGGCACGCTGTTCCAAATGGTAATTTGATATTTCTGGAGCAAATACAGCCAGTGCTCAATATCCAAGTATTGATCTGGACTAGGTAACACCAAGGTAGCACCTTGGCTGAAGGTTCCAAAAATATCATAGACTGATAAATCGAAGTGAAAATTAGATAAGCCAAAAATGACATCTTTGCTGGAAATGTCGATGCGCCGATTTAAATCAAAAATGGTATTCAGGGCTGACTTATGGGAAATAAGCACCCCTTTGGGTTTGCCTGTTGTGCCAGAGGTAAACATGATATAGGCAGGGTCATTTTCTTGTACGCCAACAGTGCTCTTACGCAGAGGGATTAGGGATGTATTTTGTATTTCGGGGTCTTCAAAGGTGAGTACCTTTAAATCTGCTGGCCATTTATACAATTTTTTATAAAGAGGTGTTGTTATTATTAGCTTGATACCAGCTTGTTCGAGTAAGGTATGTAACTGTTGTTCATCTAAATTAGTATTAATAGGAGCATAAGTACCCCCACCTCGGAGTACACCTAAAGCCGCAGTAATTTGTTCCCAACCTTTGTGCATAAAAATGCCGACAATGAGGGGTGTGGCTTGATGTTTATATTGATAGATGCATCTGGATATTTTGGTACTTTTTCTATAAAGCTGTCCATAGGAAATTTTTTGTTCTGCCACGATAATGGCTGTTCTAAACGGGTATTTTCTTGCGGTCACGGTAAAGGTCGTGTGCAGTAACTTACAAGGTTCTTCCCAATTTATCACTTCACCAAGGCAGCGTTGATTCAAGGTATCTGGCAAGACGCTAAGATGTTGGTGGGCTTGCTCAGGTACTTTAATCCCTTCTAGTAGGAAATGCTGGTATGCCTGCGCGAGTTGTTGCACACTTTCTTGCTGGTATAAACCAGTATCAAAACGCCAGTTTAAGGTAAAACTATTATCAGTGGCAGTCACTTCCAAGCATAACAGCGCAGGTAAAGTATTTGGGTTTAAGCTGTAAATATCACTATGCAATTGTTTTAATTCTAGTGGTGCGTCGGTCTTTTGTTGGTATAGGAATAAACATTCAACGGCAATACCATGCGCTGAACTGGGTAATAGTTGTAAAATTTCATCGAACCCAGTATGTTGGTGGTCAATTAAATCTAGAAAATCAGCTTGAATGGCTGTGACGGCTTGTATAAATGCGGCATCATTATTGTTGAAGTTAGGTGCTAATAGAGCAAAATTTGTTAATGGCCCTAGGCAATTGGCATAACCAGCATGAGAAACGGCAGTACCGATAACAAATCGGTCAGTACTGTTGTTGTAACGTTGTAAAATCAGATAATAAATAGCGATAAAAAAAGCGGATGGCAGCAGCTTATGCTCAGCAATAAATTGCTTAATAAGTGTGTTATTTTCTTGACTGATATGCGTTTTAAAACTTTGGGTTTGCAGGCTTGCTTGTGCATTTTCAGTTTGCAGTACAAAAGCAGTTTTTCCGGTAATACCTGCTAAATAGTGCTGCCAAAAGGGTAGAGCAGTTGGTAAAGTCGCTATGCTGGTAGCATATTGAATATAAGAAGGTGTTTCTTGGCTATCGGTCGCGTGGAGTTGATAATCCTGATTGTAACGGGCTTGGAAGCTGGTTAATAATTTAGCGATACTGCCTATATCAGCAACGATCTGGTGGCTAAAAATGATAAAACTATAAAAATCAGTATCACGTTTTATTAACGCTACTTTGATAAAAGGCGCACTAGCAACATCTAGTTCAGTTTGAATACTATTAATAATTGTATTGATGGTACTCATTTTATTATATGTTGTTCTATGTTGCAGAGCGCTATCTTCATAATAAAAAAACTGTTGTTTTAGAGCAGCATCAAAAGATTGTGTGCGGGTATCGTAATCGATAGTTTTTAACGTAAATATATCGTGTTGTTGCAGCTCTGCTAACCAACAGGTTCGAAATTTCAGTGTATCTAGAGGCCCATGTAAATCAATAACGACTTTATTAAATGGCTGCCAATTGTCTTGTAGGTGTGAGCTTAATGCTAAGATGCGCCATTGTGGCGGTGTTAAGGGAATATTTGCTAAATGAGTATAAGCAATCGCTTGGGTATCTGTTGTATAAGGAACATCCAATGTAGCGAGTGCAGTTGCCAATGCGCTCAGGGTAGGGTGATCAAATAACAATCTGACTGGAACATGCACATTAAAGTGTTGCGACAAGTTCGCGGCGATAGAAACCGCCGTTAATGAATCCATGCCATATTCAAAAAAGTTACTGTCTTTATCTAAAGCATGACCAATCCACGTAGACATCAAGGTGCTTAGTTGGGCAACAGAATTATTTGTAATTGTCGGCACGACAGCTTGTTGTTGGGTCTGTTGAGTATAATTTGTACGTAACTGTGCTCGATCTACTTTACCTGCACTGGTTTGTGGCAAGTTTGCTAAACAAACAAAATCATGCGGCAACATTTCCTTTAATAAGGTATGTTTTAATAATTGACGGTAGTGTTGTGCAGTTGACTGGTTAGTTTCTGGCTGTAATGGCGTTGCTAGAAAGGCAATTAATTTGCTATTAATCAGCATAACCACAGATGCATTAACATCGAGTAGAGTATTTAAATGTTGTTCAATTTCAATGGGCTCAATACGCACACCATTGATTTTTATTTGTAAATCATATCTTTTTTGAAAGAACAGCACCCCAGCACTATTTTGCGTCACCAAGTCACCTGTACGGAACCACGTGCGAGGATCGTCTTTAAACTGAACAAACTTTTTGTGAGTGGCACTTATATTTTTTAAATAACCAGGGGAGACTCCGGGGCCAGATATATAAAGTTCACCAACGGTATCGGTTGAGACTTCTTGTTGTAGATCATTGAGTATCTTGCCTTGTGTTCCAGGTAATAATTTGCCGATCGGGGGTATTTTGCTTAGTGATTTATCCAGTAATTGCACTGCACAGATGACGGTTGCTTCACTTGGACCATAAGAGTTAAACAGCTTAATATCTGCACGCATATGACGTTGCCAGTGTGTTATATCAGCAGGCAATATGCTTTCACCGCCTACTATAACAGTGCCTAAATGAGTTAATACCTGCTGGGTAGGTGCGGGCATTTGTTGCACCCAGGCATGCCAAAATGCAGTTGGCAAACTGATTTTGCTAATCTGATTATCTGCAAGAAATGCTTCGAATTGTTCAATGTCGGTGGTCAGTTGTGTGGATTTAGGAATAATGCTTGCCCCCACGCAAAGAGCTGGTAACAGCTCCTCATAAAAGGCATCGAAACCAGGCGAGGTAAATTGTAATACTCTATCTTGTTTGCAAAAACTATAAGCTGAGATAGCGGCGGCACTAAAGTAAGACAGATTGGCGCGTGTTAATACTGTACAGTTTGCAGCGCCTGTAGAACCAGAACTAAATACCAAAGCACCACCAGACTGATTTTGAGGCTGGCTAGCGTGTGCTGCTTTGGTCTTGGCTAGCCAGTCATTATGATTAGCTTGGTGCTTGTTTAGTTGGCTATTAAATTGAGCTACCGTAATGGTTTGCAGTACGGTAGCAAAAACATGCTCTGCTGTCACCAGCAGTTTGGTATCTGCATGTTGGATATGTTGGTTGCTACGTTCCTCAGGGGCTTTAGGGTCTAATAATAGCAGATAGGCACCTTGCAAAAAAGTAGCAATACTGACTGTTATGAGTGCAAACCCAGGTGGCAACATGACTGCAATGACATCGCCTGCTACTATTTTATGGGTATTAAAAAGTGCTTGCCAAACGGCACAATGGGTAGCCATTTCAGCATAGCTTAGATTATTGGCCGTACTTGCTAGCGCGACATCCTTTGATGAGTGTTCAAAATGGTAGATGATGCGCGCAATAAAATCAGGATGTTGTTCAGCATTGATAGCGGCAGGTGAGCTGTCTGGTTCTGGAGCAATAATGTCATCCAAAATATCACTATAGTTGTTGGCATAAGTCGTGATTATTTCTGGACTAAAGCAATGTTTATCGTATTGCATATCAATGCTTAATTGCTCGGCAACCACGGCCGCAACTATAGCAATATCGAATTGAGCAATATCGGGTTCGATCGGGAATGCGTTCATTGTCAGTGCATTGCTGTTAAAACTAACACTAGCATCCTCAACGGCTAATGCTGCTAACCATTCACCGCGACCTTTTTGTGCCTGTTGCAATGAAAACATGCTTTGAAAAATAGGTGTGCTATTAATATTGCGTTGCTCGGATAAATGATGCTGGACAATATATTCATGTACTACTTCAGAGAATGGATAGCGCTGGTATTTAATTCCTGTTTGTACATCATTATTTATTTGCCGACTTAAGTCACTAATATCACGAGCAGCAATATTCTTACATCGAATGGCGGTAGGATTAACAAAGTAACCAAAGGTTAATTTTTCTACCGCTTTACTACGCCCTAAAACTGGAATACCTATAGTTATATCGGTTTGCTGAGTCATTTTATTGAGCAATTTAAAATAAGCAGCCAGTAATAATGCAAAAAAAGTCACATGCTGTTGCTGTGCATACTCTAAAAGTAACTTGGTTCTATCGGCAGAGATTTTGAATTTATGATGTAAACCCGAGGCCGATTGAGATTCATTTAGTGGCGTACTAGGAGTAAATACTAAGGCAGGTAATAGATCCCCCAATTGTTGCTGCCAATAGTTTTTAGCTTTATGGGCACGGGTTGTCGTTAGCCAAACAGCGTTATTATTACAATGTTCAGTAAAGCTTAATTTGATGTTCTCTAGAGCTGGAATCTGTTGCTGGCTTAAAGCACTATAAACAATCGGCAGTTCTTCTAATAGGATTGAAATAGACCAGAAATCAGCAACAATATGGTGGATGGCACAAAATAAAATAGTACGCTGTTCTTGTTGGTAGGCAACTAACCTGATCGGTAATTCATTTTGCAAATCAAACCGTTGTTTGCTAAGTGTATTTAGCTGTTGCTTAATGTCGTTGTCACTTAAGTCGGTGGCATCAATAAAAGGGATGTTCAGACATTGTGTGCTACTTGTTTGATAAATATCACCAGCGGTTGCAACAATTTTGGATCGCAGTGCAGTATGCCGATTGATTAAAAAGTTAAACGTTTCTACCAATAGCCCTTTATTAATAGCAGGGCAGATATTGATGGCGGCAGAAATATGGTAATGCGTACCTTGATCATTTAGTTGGTCCAAAAACCAAAGGGAAAGCTGGCCTTTGGTTAAGGGGGTTAGGGGAGCTTGGTCATCCATAAGTTCTTCCATTTGTAGCTAGTGAAGTTTTTTTGTTCTTTTGTAAAAGGTTGTTGAATTACTGGACTAAAATTGTTAGAAGTTTAAACGCTACACGTTAATCAAACATGGTTAATCTGTAATAAATGTATGTTATCTCGTTTAGTATTTTAAGTCTAACATCTTGCTTATTGATAAATTATCTAAACTGGCGTATAAGATAACTGGGTCGAGACAATTACTTGTTATGTGCTTGAGAGGTGATTTTTAAGTTCACCCCCCTTAAAATTGGAATATTTATTGTGATAATTACGAAAGATCAATTAAAGGATTTACTTAAAAAAGATGAGTCTCCTGTGCTTGAATTTAAGCGTGAGTGGTATTGGAATGATTCAACTCCCTCGTCAGAAATGGCAGATAAATGGGGTGAATTTCTAAAAGATATTATTTCACTTTCTAATGGTTATTTGAGGTATGTTGGTACTCATAGGTATTTAGTTATTGGTTTTTCAGAATCTACTCAAGAAATTCATGATATTGGAATACCGCAAATTAAAAACTTTAATAGCATTAAAAAATTTAGGAAAATATTAATCCAGAAATTGGAAGGATATACTCAGCCCGCATTTATAAATGTTAATGTAGAACTTGTGAAACTTGATGAAAAGGAAATTCTCATATTTGAAATTCCTTCTCCTGGTCACATAACGGAACTTAAGAAGGAGCTTAAAACAAAAACTAGAGTACTTGACTCAGGCGCGGTAATCATTAGAAAAGGACAAAAATCAGATGAGGTAAGACAAGCATCACCATCCGAATACGAAAAGCTTAATTTAGAGTTTAAAAAATACAGCGAATCAGATAAGTACCATAGTTTTCTAAAAATAAAAGACGAATCAGAGGTAATTCAAGAAAGAAGTATAGAAAAAACTGTTCAGTTATATATAGATCAAAATTCCAGCTATTCTATTGCCTCAAATTATCCTGTGAAGGTAAAAAACTGGGTGGATGGAATAATATATGAAGTTTATAGGCTAACTGAGGACTTTGGAACTTGTCGTGAATTTATTTATATTCACAGTAACTCTAATCAAGGTAAAACTCTTGGACATATTAAACAATCCAATATTGTAGATGATTTATCTAAGGCAATAATATTAATAGATAAGCCCAAAATAAAGGATATAGAAAAGAGAAAAACTAACATTAAGCAAGTATTTGGTTCTAGTTACGTCTATTTTATTGATGAATTTGGTTATGAATATCTATATAAAGACTGTATTTTAAAGTATCAAAAGTACAACCTTCCTATATATGTGGATAGTCTATACGATGGAGATTTATCTGCATTTGAAAGGCTGAAAGAGTGGTTTAGTTCAGAAAATGAACCACTATTCATTGTTAATGGTCATGGAGGTATAGGAAAAACCACTCTTGCTAAACAGTTCCTTGACTATATACATAATGATAGTAGTGATACAGGGATACTTTTCATTGATTCTAAAGAGATCATTGATGAATTATCTAGAAATACTAGTAAGAAAAATAAGATTGAAGATGTATATGATTTTTATAGAGCGCAGATGGCAGTGGTCGAAGGTGATTCATCACGCTTTAGTAAAGAACTCCTAAAATTATCTATGGATAATGGAAGCTTGATCATAGTCCTTGATGGTATTGATGAGGTTATAGCAAAGTTGGGAGATAGATTTGATGTAGAGTCTTTTATAGACTCAATATTTAAAGAATATTCATCGGACTTAAACCGTACTAAGATTCTAATAACCTGTCGAGATCATTTTTGGAATGAGGTAGGGAAGAAAATTTTATTACCAGAAATTACTTTGAAGGCATTTAGCGGTTCTTTAGCTCAAGAGTTTTTCTCCCAATACTTACAGCATGATTCTAGAAAGATAGAAAAAGCAATGGAACTTGCAAAGGGCTTAGCTATAGAAGAAACCAGTGATAGTAGTAGCAATCTTGTTTTTATACCTTTTTTATTAGATATGATTGGGTATCTTATAAAAACAAAAAATGAAAATTTTTCTACGCATGATAGATTCAAAAGCTCATTTTTACTTGATGATAACCACACAGACTTCCTGATAGCCAAAGTATGTGGGAGAGAAATAATTAAGTTAGATAGCTTGAGTATAGATAACCAGATTGAATTATTTATTCGGATAGCTACTACGAAAGAAAATGGGATTAGTCTTTACGATATAAAATCCGAATTATCATTAATTCTTGGTAAGAACATAGATAATTCACTTATCGAAAAGATAAAAGGGCATCCTCTATTAATTTGTTCTGATAACTCTATTTTCTTTAGATATGATGTGTTTAATATATATTTTAAGGCATTGTATTTAGTTAGCTTTCTAAGAAAAATGGATGTAAATGACTTTGAAGAAAAAACATCAAGAATAATTAGAGGTTATTTAAAATATGACAGCAGTTTTACAGATTCATTATGCGAACGAATAAATTTTAATGATGACCTAGTTATTTTTTGTATCGAGATTATTGAAAAAGTTAAAGATACTGAAAATATTGAGCAGGATTCTGTTATTTCTTCAATTTTGGTATTACTCCTAACTCTGTTACAGAGCTCAAATGAAAGGCAATCTAATATAGATACTAGGACAGAACTCTTAGATAAACTATTTGGTGAAGGAGGAACTATTAACGGGTTATGCCTTGTTGATATTTTCGGAGAAAGTAGTATTAGACCAACGTTTGATTTTAGAGATAAACTTTTGACAAATTGTACATTTAATAACTATGAGTATTTCTGGGAATGTCCAATGAATAAAAATACTCGGTTCGAAAGTTCATTTTTTTCAGATATTGACCCGCGAAATAGAGTGAATGTTAATGTATGGAAAGATATGTTTTCTGAAAGTTGTAATGTTTCATCAATACAGCATTTGTTAAATCAAAATGAAGAAGAAGAAACCGTAAATAAAGCTAAAATTCTTGATGAGCTAGTAAAAATATTTAGGCTGTTTTATGAGAGGGGGAACTTTTACCCAAAAAAGCAAGCTCAAGTTAGAGCAAAGCTATTTGCAGTTAAATTACTCCCTACATTATTAGAAAAAAAGGTTGTTTTAGAGTTCAAGGATCCTAAAAAGCCTACAATGAAACAGTTCAAAATTAATAATAAGTATCAAAGTGTCATTAATTATATTGAGCAAGGAAGTGAGTCTGCTGAATTATTCCGACTTGCTGATGATTTAGCTGAATAGCTATGGTCGCACATAACCAGCAAATCCAGTTGACCATAAAAAGCGTCATAAATTTTGCAAAAAGACGTAAAATTTCTGCCACTTCTTATGGCAACTGATTTGGGCGTTATAAATTGCAAAAAATAAACTTTGAGGAAAATATGGCAGGAATCAAGCTCTTTGAAGAGCAGTTGAGAGTAATGACTCCACACACATATAACGCACTGCAAAAGCTAGTTATAGCAATGGCAGGGATTTCAAAAAATGCAGGTAAGAAAACAATTTTTGGTCGAGATAAAGGGCAAGAATCATACGATAAATTCCTTAAATCGTTAAAAGTAACCTTACAGTGCTTAGTTCTTGACGGTATTGTAAGAGAGTCTTCATCAAACGAAGAGATGCTTAGTGAGCTAGAAAGTAAGGTTAGTAAATTCAAAATGGCTTTTCCTAATTGGCAAGATGCTTATGCTGTTTCTGATATATTCTTTGAAAACAAAGAAGATGCAATAGCAACTATAAGTAGGTTGCGCTAAATAAAGATGCTTTATGAAAAATAAAATATGTTCTGCAATTCAAAATAAACAGGTTATTAGTTTTTACTTCACTACCGTACACTTTTTAAAGCAGGTATTGCGAAGAGTAGAAAAAATGGTAATGTGGACGATTTACATTGAAAATACCCTACATTGTCAGATTCTTACAAGATTTATCGCACCATTCATAGCGGCCTTCAAAAATTCTGGGATTTTGATCCCAGCAAACGTCAAAATAACGGCTTAAATATCCTGACAGGGTTTATCTGCGGTATTATACAAAGTAAATCTGTTAAGTTAGCTAATGTGGCAGGAGAGATTCCAGGATCAGGTAAAGAAGAAAGCCAAATCATGCAATTGCGCCGTTGGCTGAAAAATGAAAAAGTGGGTGTCGATTTATTTTATTTACCCTTTATAGAGGTTCTTCTTCGGTGTTTAGCCAAACAAACGCTAGTACTTGCTATTGATGGCAGCACGACAGCGCAAGGCTGTATTACCTTGATGGTCAGTATGATTTATAAAGGTAGAGCTCTGCCATTGCTGTGGGTAACCCGTAAAGGTAAAAAGGGGCATTTTCCTCAAGATATGCATATCGAATTGATTAAATCCGTTCAGGCGATAATCCCGGAAGGTACGTCGGTCATTTGTTTGGGTGACGGGGAATTTGATGGAGCAGACTGGCTGGAAACCATTAGTAGTTATGGCTGGAAGTATGCCTGCCGAACGGCAAATAATGCGATATTGTATGAGAATGGAGATGAATTTACATTTAAAGATATTTGTCCCGAACAAGGAAGCATGACTGAAATATCGGCGGTTGAATTCACTCGTAAACGTAGCATTGTAGTAAGGGCGGTTGTTTATTGGGGGAGAAAATATAATGACCCTATTTATCTAGTGACTAATTTCCCCACAGGGGGTGAAGCATTTAACTGGTATCGCAAACGTTTCCGTATAGAAACGCTGTTTTCAGACCTTAAAGGTCGAGGGTTTAACTTGCAGAAAAGTGGATTAAGGGCTCCTGAGCGAGTTTCTCGACTTATTATGGCAGCGGCTTTAGCTTATATATGGATGGTTTATTTAGGGGAGCTTGCTCTGACTAAGAGCTGGGATAAAATTATTCATCGCAAAGATCGTTGTGATTTGAGTTTGTTTACTCTTGGAGTGCGGTTATTAAAGCGCCTGCTGAGAGAAGGAAAAATACTCCCTCAATTCTGCCTCACATTATCGGGCAAGGCATTGCTGTGAGGAGGTGAAAAAGTGTACGGTAGTGAAGTTTTTACTACAATAATCGTCAGCGCGTAGTTGAGCCTCATCTTTTGGGTTATGGGAAAAATAACGAACTAACCTTGAGTGCTTGGCAATTGTCAGGAGGAACACAGGAAAGCTGGAGGCAGTTTCATGTTTCCAAAATATCCTTGCTTGTCACAACAGATAGAAATTTCTCATTTTCACGACAAGGCTATAATCCGAATGATTCCACCATGTCGCGCATTGAGTGTCGCATTTAAAGCCAGCGCAATCACACGGCATTGGAAATTGAGAAGGCAATAAATAAAGGGTATCAAGGGGGCGGCCAACTTGAAAAACCTAACCCAATATTTTATTATCAATGCACATCAGTTTAGATTATCGCTCCTTATCTATACCAAACTTGTTAGAGGGTATTTCCTTTAACCAACTGTTAAGCTGCTCATCAATACTAACAACAGGCCGCCACCCAAGTAAATCAATAGCCTTAGAACTATCTAACTGTAATGAGCCAAATAGCCTGCTACTGAGGTTTTGTTTACCGATTAATTGTGCAGCAAAGGCCATCCAAGTGGTGGGAATAGGTAATAGACGTGCTTTTTTTCCAAGAGCCTGTGCCACTTTTTGTAATAATTGCGTGGTTGAAATATCACCTTCATCTGCAACCAAAAAAATTTCATTAGCTGCTTTGGGGTGGTGGCAGCAAAGAATGATGAAACTCACCAGATTATCTAAAGCAATTAAAGAGCGCTTATTGTTAATAGCACCAAAGGGTAAAGGAATGCCGCGATCAATCCATTTGACTAAATTGGCAAAGTTAGCCTTTACTCCAGGGCCATAAACTAGAGGCGGACGGATAATCACAACTTGCATATTTGTTGTTTTAGCCAAGTTCATTAAACCTTGTTCAGCTTCGTATTTAGATAAGCCATACGGATCGGTTGGTATGTCCGTTATCTCAGGGGTAAACGGTTTGCCGCTATGGGTAAACTCACCGTTTACTTTTATGGAACTGATAAAAATAAAGCGTTTGACTCCAGCTTCAACTGCTTGTTGAGCTAGCATTAAAGTGCCTGCGGTATTGACCTTCCGAAACTCTGTTAGTGGTTCTAGGGCTGTGCTATGCAAAATATGCGCGCGTGCGGCTGTATGAATGATTATATCGACATCGTTTAGTATTATTGCACTATGATCAGTGGTTGTAGCCAGTTCACCTAGCTCTACTTGGGTAATATCTTCAGAAATGGCAGCAGAATGCTGACGTACTCCCGCAAGAACTGGTATTTGTTGGCTATGTAGCGTGTTAACCATTGCTTGGCCGATAAAACCGGTGGCACCTGTGACAAGTATTTTTTGCATGATTAATAGAGCCCGATTAAAGCAATAAAAAACAGTATCCAGCGGTCGCGATGACGGCGGCGTAGTTGCTTAATATTTTTTAAAATGGTTAATCTTGAATGTAAGTTTAGGCCGTGATCACCCACTAAATCGGCAATATTGAGTACTTGTTGTTTGCACCAGCCTTTGTGTAAGAGTTTGAATCTTTTTAAAATGGCTTGCCAGCCTTTATGAATGCCTACCTGGTTATCTAAGTGTTGCCGGTAGAGAAGTCCTGGTTCGGGGTCTATAAACCATTGCTGTTCATTGGCTCTAAAAAAAGCATAAATAAACCAGTCATGTAGACTTATTTGTGCGACTTGCTGGTTATGCGCCTGTATTAATGCTTTAAACTGCAACATCGGGGCAGTGCGTAATACATAAGTGCAACCTGGTCCTGCTGCTTCAAATAAATAGTCATATTGACGTTGTGGGCGCGCTTTATGGATTAATAATTCACGACCGTCTTCCCAGAAAGCCGTGACATTACTGGAATAAGCGTCAAAGTGGTCTGTTTCAAGTTTGTTACAGGCACTGCTGAGCTTATTTTTTAGCCAAATATCATCTTGATCAGCTAAGGCAACAAAATCAAAGTCAGCAAAATTGACTTCTTTAATAAGGTGGTAAAAATTAGCGGCTGCACCACCAAATTTATTGCCGTATGGTAAAACGTTTACTTGTGGATGGTTTTTTGCATAGCGACAACACCATTGATAACTATTGTCGGAGGATAAATCTACACTGATGAAAATGGTGATGGCAACGGCTTCTTGGTGTACGATGCTATCTAATTGTTCTTCTAAAAAGCTTATGCCATTATAAGCGGCAAGTAATACAGCGACTTGTGGTACGCTTTTGCTCATTAAACCTTCCTGTTTTAAGCTGTTGGGCATTATTTGACTTTTGTTTCTCAGTCCTTAGGTTATATCCCAAAGTTTTGTTGCTAAAAAATCTTTTAAATTTTAAAACGGTTTCACTACTGCCAAAATAATAATCACAATTAAAAACACTACTGGTACTTCATTAAACCAACGATAGAAAACATGGCTACGGGGATTGTTATCGTTTTTGAAGTCTACTAAGTAACGATAACAATAATAATGATAAACAACTAATAGCGCTAATAAAGCTAACTTAGCATGTAACCAGCCCACAGAAGAATACAGACTCCAAGCATAATCAATGAGCATCCAAATGCCAAAGATAAAGGTAATGATCATGCCAGGAGTCATGATGCCGTAGAATAATTTGCGCTCCATCACTTTAAAGCGTTCGTTACTGATTTCATCATCACTCATGGCGTGGTAGACAAATAATCTGGGCAGGTAAAATAAGCCTGCAAACCAGGTGACCATAAAAATGAGGTGTAGGGCTTTTAACCAAAGCATTGTTTTAAGTTCCTTGGGGTGTTAATAAAGATTCGATACGTGCTTGTATGTCTGCTAAGTCAAAAGTCCCTGTTATTTGTTGCTCAATTTCCCCTTGCGGGTTAATTAAGATAGTAGTGGGTGTCAGGCTAACATCACCAAAGGCTAGAGCATACTTTTTACGTAGGTCTAATACTATATCATAAGGGATTTTGTGGGTCTTGCTGGCTTGCACAACATAGTTAGGGCGATCATAGTGCATGGCGATGGCGATGATCTCTAAACCGCGTTGATGATAGTCTTGATATAGGCTTTTAAAATGCGGAATTTCTTTTAGGCAACTAGGGCAGTTGCTCGCCCAAAAAGTCACTAAGACAGGCCGCCCTTGTAACTGTTGTAAATTGATGTCCTTATTGGTAATCGTTTTAAAAGTAAGTTCTGGAACAGCTGGTTTGCTTGAAAAAAAGAAATAGGTACTGGTGATTAGCGTGACAGTGAGTAGGCTAATAAAAAGTACTTTAAAGGTCTTGTTTTGTGTCATTGTCACGGTTATTTATTTTAGCGAGGTCTTCCGTTATCACATCATTTCTACGGTGAACTTGATAAGCATTACATAAGGCTCTGTAAAGCGGCTCAGGATTGATTAGTCTTGAGGTGTTGGAAGCAATAAAGGCTGCCGCCATAATGGGAATGGAAATTTCATGGCTATGGGTCATCTCTAGAACCACCACAAATGAAGTTAACGGGGATTGCAACATGCCTGCAAAATAGGCGGTGATTGTTAATAAAACCATCACCGAGCCAGGTGCAATGGGCACCCAATTGGCTAGGTTTGCGCCAATACCAGCCCCTGTAGCAATAGAAGGTACAAAAATGCCACTGGGAATGCCGCTAAAGAAAGTAGCAATGGTCGCCAACATTTTATACAGCGGAAAGAAGGGGTCTACATCCGCCTCATTATGCATAATATTTTTAGCAACTTGATAGCCAGTACCAAAACTGTCGCCATTAGATAAGTAACCTAATAAAGCAATAACGCCGCCACAAACAAAGGCAACTAGAACAATTGAGGTATTTAAACGTTTGATAAAGTATTGACCACTAACAACTATTTTACTAAAAATGCCTCCCGCAAGGCCGCCAACTACACCGCATAAAGGAATGGCTAGCCAACTTTCTCCCCAAGGTAGTTCTAGTGTTTTATCGGCAAAGTAGAAGGTATGGTTTAAGATTGAATAAGCGGTAACCCCTGCAAAAATAATAGCGGTTAAGACTAAGGTGCTGATCCGTTCCTCCAGAGTTCGTCCCATTTCCTCTATGGCAAACATAATGCCAGCTAAAGGGGCGCTAAACATGGCGGCAAAGCCAGCGGCACTCCCTGCTAAGAGTAAGCCTTTTTCCATATAATGCGAGGGAAAGTTAACCGCTTTACCTAGTGAGGCCATTAGGGAGGCTCCTACGTGGGTTGCTGGGCCACCAAAACCGACCGATGCGCCAGATAAAAGCCCCATAATGGGTAAAAAAGTTTTACCAAAAGCAATACGTAAAGACACCAGTTTAGAGCGTTCTTCTAAAGTGTGTGGGATTTCCAATGCTGTTTTTACTTGCGGGATACCACTGCCTTGGCTCCCAGGAAAGAAGCGTACCGTTATCCAGGCAGTAATAGCTAAACCAAAAGGAGCCACAACAAAATTAAACCAAGGGTAGCTTTCTGAAACTGAGCGGTAAAAAGCAGATGCCCACTCACTTAATAAGGTCATGGTGGCAATGAGTAAGCCGATGACAACAGCACCAATCCAAAAAACCAAGCGCTGCTTCCATGAGCTCAACGAAAAAAAGGATTTACTGTATTCAGACACAATATTTAGGTTAGGGGTTTAGAGTAAGGGGAATTTATAAAAATTCATTGTTTCGATTATAGCAAAACTGTTAAAGTGTAGGGTTTTATTTAGCTTAACTTTTATAGAGATACTATTTAGAGTATGAAAAAGATTCTTATTTCCGACAAATTGGCTGATGCTGGGGTTAACTTCCTAAATGAGCAAGAAGGCATTCAAATTCATATTGATACAGGTATGACACCTGAGCAATTGTGTGAAACGATTGTTGATTATGATGCCTTATTAATCAGAAGTGATACCAAAGCCACTGCAGAAGTTATTCGTGCGGGTAAAAATTTGAAAGTCATCGGTCGTGCTGGAATTGGTGTGGATAATATTGATATTCCTGCTGCAACCGAGCAGGGTATTATTGTGATGAATACGCCTGATTCAAATGCGACGACTACGGCTGAGTTAGCGATTGCACATATGTTTTCCCTAAGTCGTAATTTACCCAAAGCAGATAAGTCAATTCGTGATGGTAAATGGGAGCGTTCGCAATTAATGGGTGCTGAAATCACTCATAAAACGCTAGCTATTTTAGGTTTCGGTACTATTGGTCGTATCGTGGCTCGTCGTGGTGTTGGTTTGGGTATGCGTGTTATTGCATTCGACCCATTTGTTACACCTGAAATTTTTGCAGAATGTGGTGCCGAGCCCGTTTCTTTAGATGAACTAGTTGCGCAAGCAGACTATTTAACATTGCATTGCCCGGTGTTAGAAAAAACACGCAATATCATTAACCGTGAAAAAATCGCGATGATGAAAAAATCTGCTCGTATTATTAACTGTGCGCGCGGTGGTTTAATTGATGAAGCGGCATTGTATGATGCATTAAAAGCAGGTGATATTGCTGGAGCGGCACTGGATGTATATGAGCAAGAGCCTCCTAAAGACTCGCCATTATTAGAGTTAGACAATATCGTTTTTACACCGCATTTAGGCGCATCGACTAAAGAAGCGCAAGTAGCTGTGAGTGTTGAAATTGCACGCCAAGCAGTAACGTATTTAAAAACAGGCGAAGCGGTTAATGCATTAAACGTACCGCGTTTATCAGCTGAAGAGATTAAAAAGTCTGAGCCGTATGTCGGCTTGGCGCATAGCTTGGGCAAAGTACTGGCGGGTTTGGTGACTCAGCCTATTGAACGTATTAAAGTGTCTTTATTAGGTAAAGCCTCTGAAGCAGAAGTACGCTCAGTATCAGTTGGTGCATTAGTGGGTTTATTGACAGGCCAAGTTTCTACACCTGTTAATAGCGTGAATGCTGAAAATATTGCCAAGCGTCAAGGGATTACATTAACTGAGTCTAAAACGGAAGAAATTACCGGTTATCTTTCTTTAGTGCAAGTCACTGCTTATTGTGCCGATGAAGAAGTCGTTACTTTAACGGGAACTTTATTAGGTGATAAGCATCCGCGTTTGATCAATATCAACCAGTATGAAATTGAAGTAGTGCCTGAAGGGGTGTTGTTGGTAACCAAACATGATGATAAACCAGGTGTTATTTGTGCGATCAGCTCGGTATTGGGTAAGGCCAATGTCAATATTTCACGTATGCAAGTAGGTGTTGCAGATAGCCATCAGCAAGCTATGGCGGTGATTAGCATTTCTGAAAAACTGGATGATGCCTTATTGCAAGAAGTTTGTGAGTTGGCGGCGGTTGAATCGGCAATCCAAATAGAGTTGTAATACCCAATAATTTGCAGTGTCGTATAGACAATACGATTAAGTGAATATAAATAATGTATTATCCCGTAAGTTGGATGTAGCTTATCAAGCGAAGCGCAGATAACGAAATCCGATATTTTGGTGATTCCAAGGTGTTGGGTTTCATTAACTTAACCGTAATGCATACAAGATAGATAATAATTTTACAGGTTGATTAAATATGAGTTTCGATATTATCTGCTTCGATTGCGATAGCACATTAAGCGAGATAGAAGGCATTGATGAACTAGCAGAACGAGCAGGCTGTGGTACTGCTATGGCAGCACTAACCAGTGCCGCCATGAATGGTGAAGTGGCTTTGGAATCAGTTTATGGCCAGCGCCTTAATTTGATTCAGCCCGACAAACAGGCCATTGGTTGGGTCGCAGAGCTTTATATTGAGCGTATGGTACAGGGTGTAGCCGTCGTCTTTCAGCAATTGCAAGATCAAGGCAAACAAGTGCATATTATTAGTGGTGGTTTAAAGCAAGCTATCTTGCCGTTAGCTGCCAAGTTAAATATAGCAGCTGATCATGTGCATGCAGTTGATGTTTTATTTGATGATAAGGGAAGTTATCTAAAATTTAATGAGCAGTCGCCGTTGGCCAGAAATGGCGGTAAGGCTGAAGTCTGTCGGCAATTAAATCCTGATAATTTAAAGCTAGCAATAGTTGGTGATGGTAATACCGATATGGAAGCTAAAAAAGCGGGTGCTTTTTGTATCGGCTTTGGTGGCGTGGTGGCTAGGGATAATGTCAGGGAACAGGCAGATGTATTTGTTGAAGATCCCGATTTGCAAGCTGTTTTGGCTTTCCTGTCATAATGTAATAGACAGCTTTCATTAATTAATCAGTACTCAACTTAGGAACAACAAATGAAAATATCCCCATTATTATTTTTGATGCTGGTACTTTTTACTATGCCCAACTTAGTGAGTGCCGCAAAAGATGAAACCAATTGGAACCAAGTCTTAAAAGAGCAGTTTTTTCCGGGGCAAACGATTGCCAATGGCAAAGCTGTTATTCAATTAACCACGCCTGTTCGTGCAGAAGACCCTGCACTAGTGCCCATAAAAGTCACTGCTGGTTTCCCGCAGACTAAAAATAAATATATCAAACGCATTTTGCTGTTGATTGATAAAAACCCATTTCCTATGGTCGGTGAATTTGAATTTACCCCTGATAGTGGCAGAGCGGATATTGCGATGCGGGTGCGGGTCAATACTTATAGCTATATTCGCGCTATTGCGGAAATGAATGATGGCAAGCTGTATATGGTTAAAAAGTTCGTTAAAGCCAGTGGTGGTTGTTCGGCACCGATTGGTGCAGATTATGATGCAGCGATGCGGCGTTTAGGCAAGATGAAATTCAGGTTGGATGATGAGTTGGTTGATGGTAAGCCAACCATGGCGCAGTTATTAATTAGCCATCCCAATATTACCGGCATGCAAATTGATCAAGTGACCCGTTTTAAACGCAAAGCACATTTTATCAAACAAATCAAAGTAACTTTTAACGGCAAGCCTATTTTGACGGCTAAAACAGATATTGCTATTAGTACCGATCCTAATTTTCGCTTTTACTTTGTGCCTACTGAAAAAGGCGAGTTAAAGGCTGAATTTACTGATACTTCCTGTGATAGCCCTGTTAGCAGAGTGGTGTGTGAGGCGGGTAGTACTTATACTAAAACTTATACGGTTTTGCCGTAGTTGTTTGAGTTGCGCAGATTAGGAGCTAAATTATGTCAGCTGTCAAAAAAGTTAAATTAATCAGTGTAGAGGAATATTTGGAGAGAGAGTTAAAGGCTGAGCTCAAGCATGAATATGTCAACGGAGATATTTATGCTATGGCTGGAGCCAGTGAAAATCATGATTATATTTCTGGGAATATCTTTGCAGAGTTTCATGCCCATTTAAAAAACTCATCTTGCCGACCGTTTACATCAGATATAAAAGTAAAAACGGCCAATGGCAAGTTTCGTTACCCTGATTGTATGGTTGTGTGTGAGGAGGACAATGAAAATGCTTATTATAAAACCAAACCTGTTATTTTAGTTGAGGTGCTTTCTCGTTCTACGCGCAAGGTTGATGAAAAATATAAGTTATTGGAATATATCAATATCCCAACTCTTAAAGAGTATGTCCTTATTGAGCAAGACTTTGTTGATATTGAAGTCTTCCGTAAGCAAGATAACTGGTTTCCACAACATTATTTTTTAGGGGATGAAGTGATTTTTGAGTCTATTGGATTAACGTTGACTGTAGAAGAGATCTATCATCGAGTCAATAACGAAGATATGCTTGAATTCTTGCAGGCAAAAAATGAGCCGTAGCTCGTTATAATGCTGCCTGAATTCTCGTAGGTGCAGATTTATCTGCACATTGTGGCTAAAGCCACACCTACAAATCGTTGTTTATTGAGATTCTATAGTACTCGTATAAAAAGTAAATGTTGTTTGCTTACCATTAACGTTAACCACATAATCTCCTGAAGCAAGCCCCGCAGTTTTAAGTGTAATGATTTTCTCAAAGGGTACAATTGCGGTAGTACAAATAGTTCCAGTTTGGAGTTGGGTAAGCGTAACGCTAAACTCGTTATCTATTTTATTAATATAGACAGTCCCCAAACTACCACAGCCATTACTGAAATAGCCTGTTACCTTAACTTCAATATGTGCCGCTGCAGGGGCAATAGCTAGTACTTCTATACTATCAACAAAGGCTTGCTCTTCAATTGTAGGTGCTGGCTTAGCAAGTGTGAGCACCAGCTCCATACGATTATCAGCCTGCGTTTTTTCCAAAAATACTTGATAGACTTTTTCTAGACCTTTAGTGGTAATGCAGGGGATTTTTAGCAGGCCATTTTCATAGCTAGCCATGCATTTGTTAGCGGCAGTGATTTCAGCAAAAGTTGTTGCATCAAAAGTTCTGATTGAACCGAAAGCACCATCATAAACAGCTTTTAATGTACCTCCCATTGAACCTGTGGTAAAGAATAGGGCATGTTGGTTTACTATTAGGTAGTCAGAACAACTGTGGCTGTTGAAGTCGGTAATTTTTACTTCACTAAGGCCTGAGCCTTTGAAATATTGATCGACTGCAACGACTACATGAGTATCGTTTATTTCAGTTACCGTGCCGGCAAAAACATAAGTGGAATTTTGTGCTTTTTGGGCAATATTGGCTGCTTGTGTATCAAGTGGTGGCAGGCATGCGTAGGCCGTTGCCAGTAAGTTACCTAGAAAGCTAAGAGCCAATGCCATAAACAAGGGGGGAGTTTGGATTATATACATAATAATGTCTATATAGTTTAGAAAAAGTTTAGGAATATTTAGGAGTGTGCATAAAACAACCGCCCGATTTCTAACTTGCCTTTTTGCACCAGCAGGAATGATCCCATTGCACGTTCCTTAGGAACAGGAATTAAATAATATACGAAATGGTAGGATGCGCTTCGTACCTCAGCACATCCTACAGATTGTAGTTTCGGGTATTATTAAATTCAGGTTCCTTAGAAATGAAAGCTTGAGTTTAGGTTGTCTTTTGGTTCTACTAGCCAAGATTAGATAATCCTGCCCAACAATTATATATTTCAATAAGGTGGTAATTACTCTACGTTTGGTAGGGCTAGTTGATTGTCAGGGTCTATTAGAATATTCACATCAGGTGACTCGTCTGTAGTTGTTGCTTCTTCTGGTACAGTACATTCATCAATAAGGTTTGATACTGAAAAAGAAAAAGGCTTATCCGTTTTTTTAATAAGTATGGCAGTAGAAGGGTAAGAAATCACTGCTGGAAGTGTGCAATCGGGTCCTGGACGTACTAGCAAAACATGCACTGATATTGAATTTTCAAGCTCTTGAACTGTTTCAACAGTCAAAAAAGCACCTCCATGACTTTGCATCCCTAAACCGCCCGCTAAGATTTGATAGTTTTCGAAGTCTAGTACGGGAGCTGTAGGAATGGTTCCTGCTAAAAATGACATATAGGCCAAAGGTTGATTATAAAAAGACTCCCAATCTTCCTGTGAGTTAATAACCATACTCCATGCCTCCTCATTTCTAGGGTCATCAAGTAGTGATAGTACCGCATGTGAAAATGCGTCATTGGCATGAACAGTGGTTGCTGTAAAAGTTAAGATGACAATGGTAAGCATTTTTTTGCATAAATTTAACATAAGTGTTCTCCGTTGTTTTTACCTTTCAATTAAAGGTGGGTAAACTATAATCATTAATGCATTTGTAATCTGTGTGCATTTGTAAGCTAAAACTTAGATTTAAGTAACAAAAATTGATCATGTTTCATGTTAATGTTCTGCAAGTGATTGTCTTTATTTGCTTTTAGCGTTTTTTTGTCAAAAATTATCATTAATAGCCATTTACAATTGTTAACAAATTCCCTACAAAGTGCTAACAACTAGCGAATGCTTTATCTGGCTTAATAGATTTAGGGAGATGGAAACAAAATAATCATCCAATATTGCTAGTCTTTTTGTCCGTCTTCTGTGTTGTAGTAACAGTTACATAGCTTGCTATGCGCCTATTACTACGCCTTGAATACAAATAAAAATCCTGCCCAATATTGGACACTTATTTATTTCCAGCTCCCGTATCTAAAAAAACGAAAGTAATGCATGATAATGTTTAAACGCTATTTATATATCTTAAGCTTCTGGATGTTGTGGGCCGCATCTATCGTCAATGCAGATGATAAATTAGACATTCAACAAGCGATTGCGGACTATGAAGAGCGCTCTTGGGAATTTGGGGTGTCGGCTGGTTATGGAGCGCGTACTAATCCATTAGTGAATTCTAGTGATGTACCTTTGTATTTGATCTTTAATATGGCTTGGTTTGGTGACTGGGTATTTTTTGATAATGGTGATTTGGGCTTAAATTTTTATGAAGGTGATAAACTTTCCTTGAATGTTATCACCCACCTTAATAATGAACGCAGTGTATTTCAGTGGTTTAATAAAGGGGTGCGCATTTTTGGTGTACCAACTGCAGGGGCATCTTTTGTTCAAAGTGAGGAACCAGAAGTACACCAAGAGGCAGATATCAGCTCTTTGGCTACTGCTCGTAACTTACCAGAAGAGCTGGCATTACTAGAGCAGGGTTTAGATACTAGCGAAATAATTGCAATACCCGATAGAAAGGTGGCAGTCGATGCAGGGTTGGAGCTTTTATATACAGCTGATTGGGGCGAGCTGCAAATGCAATTTCTTTCTGATATCAGTTTTCGACATAAAGGCTTTGAAATCTGGGGTTCTTATAGCTATCCTTGGCAATATGGTAATTTGTCATTAACCCCTTCAGTGGGTTTTGTTTGGAAAAGTAGTAGTTTGTTAAACTATTATTATGGGGTGCGTTATGATGAGGCTCAGTCTGGCATGCCAGCATATCAAGCAGGGAGTGGTACCAATGCATTCGTACGCTTGGCTGCGGTGTATCATTTAAGCAATCATTGGGGGATTGTTGGCGTGGCCGAATATGAGAGCTTAAGTGCCAGTATTCAGGATAGTCCCTTTGTCGATAAAAAAAGCATTCAAACCTATTTTATTGGGTTAACGTATCAATTTTAATTAAATGTTAAGGAACGATGTGCGCTTAAAGTTTAGTCATAGCCTGTCAATGAGTATCTTGGTAACGGCATTATGTTGTGCGCAGCTACAATTGGTTTTTGCTGAGTCGCTTGCTGAAGTGCTGGTCATGGGAGCGTGGCAGATTAAAGCAAAGCCACGTATTTGTGTTAAGCCATCAATACGGCCAATGTGCACCATGAGTACTGACCTTATTTGGAGTGGCAGTGTTAATGCAGATATTTGTCTGTTGTCCTCACAGACACAAGCACGTATAAAATGCTGGACCGATGTGCAAACAGGTGATATTTTGCAAGAAATTAACAGTGATATTGCCATTACTTACTGGATTTCACATTTTGGTGAAAACGCAGTGCTAGCCGAGACTACCGTGCGTATTGTGACCGTACCACAAAGGCAAATACGCCGGCGTAGGCGGCATATTTGGAGCCTACTATGAGTACAGGCCAAGAACAGGTCAAATTATTATTGGTAGAAGATGATGTACGTTTGGCTGAATTAATCGCGGATTATATTGGTCGCAATGGCTTTCAGGTGACTGTTGAGCACCGAGGTGATCAAGCGGTGAGCAATTTTCAAGCAGACAATACCGATATTATTATTTTAGATTTAATGCTGCCTGGCATGGATGGCTTACAAGTTTGTCAACAAGTGAGAACCAAGTTTACAGGACCTATTTTAATATTAACTGCCAAAAACAGTGATTTAGATCATGTTATGGGTTTGGAACTTGGTGCGGATGATTTTGTCACCAAGCCTATTGAACCACCTGTTTTACTGGCACGTTTACGTGCTTTATTGCGCCGTTCACAACAAACGGTGACTAATATGACAGAACAAAGTAGTGAGTTATCGTTTGGCCAGTTGGCATTAAATCGCAAAGCTCAGCAAGTTACTTTGCAACAAAAAAATATTGAACTGACTACCCAAGAGTTCAGTTTGCTTTGGCTGTTGGCTGAAAATGCAGGCGTCGTGCTCAGTCGGGATCTGATATTTACAAAAATGCGCGGTATTGAATATGATGGTTTCGATCGCTCAGTTGATGTGCGGATTTCACAATTGCGTAAAAAATTAGATGACCATGGCGAACAACCGACTAGGCTGAAAACAGTATGGGGCAAAGGCTATTTATTTGTCGCTGATGCTTGGGGCTAAGCATGTCAAAATGGTTGTTTGTACGTAATTATTTACTGGTAGTTATGTTGATCTTAGGCGTGGGTTGGATCATGGATCGGGTGCTGCAGTATGGCAGTGAGCAAACAATACTGATGAGTGATAACAAATTTTTAAAAGGTAATTTTCTTTATATTGCCTCTATATTTGCAGAACATCCACAAAATATTGAGCAGCTCTGGGCTGCCAAGCAGCAACAGTTACAAGCAGAATTGGACTATCCGGTAGCACTGTATCAACGTAGTGATTTTTCTGATGTTAGCCAGTTTGCAGAATCTTTTGCTAGTGAGCAGATTGTGGCATTGGCGACTATAGATGCAGGTATCATTTATTATAGTCCGCTAAAAAACTCAGAGTATATTTTTGCTTTAGGCCCTGTGTATGAGCAAAATAAAAATATATCCTTTGATTTGGTATTAATTGCCATTTATCACTTATTAGTCGCTAGCATCCTATTTTTATGGTTTGCCCCGCTAGCGCGTGATTTACAAAAGTTACGTAAAGTAGCCAGTAATTTTGGTGCAGAAAATTTTTCTGCACGTATCAAACTGGGTAAAAATTCGAGTATTGCTTTAGTTGCTGATGCGTTTAATGGCATGGCGCAACGTATTCAAACGCTGGTTTCAGCGCATAAAGACCTTACCCATGCTGTCTCGCATGAATTAAAAACACCGTTAGCACGCTTTAAGTTCAGCTTAGAAATTATTGAAGGCTTAGAGGATAAGCAAAAGCAGAGCCGCTATTTGCATGATATGAAACAGGACGTGCGTGAGCTGGATGAGCTAATAGATGAAATGCTCAGTTATGCCCGGTTGGATGTACAGAATTTACAATTAAACTTAGAGGCAGTGTCTGCTGAGCAGTGGTTGCAGGAGTTTGTGCGCCAATATACTCAAGAGCAGGTTCAGGTTAGTTTTAAATTTGATGCGCAAACTAGTTGTCAGCAGACCTTGTTAATTGATCGGCATTTGATGAACCGAGCCGTGCATAATCTTATTCGTAATGGGTTACGCTATGCAGAAAATGATGTGCAGATCAGTTTGCATATCAATTCGCAGACAATCGAATTGCGAGTTGATGATGATGGGCAAGGTATTCCTGAGCAATGTAGGGAGCAGGTATTACAGCCTTTTATGCGTTTAGATACCAGTCGAGATAAACAATCGGGGGGCTATGGTCTAGGCTTGGCAATTGTAAATAAAATTGTACATCAGCATGGTGGACTGATGACAGTAGATAGATCTTCTTTAGGTGGAGCGGGGTTTTGTATCAGTTTGCCGCAAGCGAATTGAGTATCTACAAAAGTGAGTGGAAATGAATCTCTTATCTGTTGAAAACCATTATATAATGCAGGTTTGTTGGCTGATTTTTGACAACATTATTTAAACCTAAGAAGGATAGTAACGATGAAAAAATTAATAATGGCGGTGCTGGCTGTTTATATTGTATTGCTGAGCGGTTGTGCAATGTTGAATAAAGATATGCAGGATATTCAGGTTGAAGCGCAGGCAGACCCTAAAGCAAATCTTAGTGGCTATAAGACCTTTGCTTGGTTGGGTGCAGCGAAGCTCTTAAATGATCCCACTAAAAAATGGCAACCACCCGAAATAAATATTACCGAAGATATTAAATTTTTGATCGATAGAGAGTTGCGTAACAAAGATATTAATGTGAATGATGCAAACCCTGATTTAGCGGTTGCTTTTTTTGTTGGCGTGGATATGGATGCAATAGAGTTAGTTGATGACCCTGCTACTGAAGGTAATGTATTAGAAAACATTCCACAAGGTGCGTTGGTGGTTGCGTTGGTAGATGTGAACACAGGTTTTGTGGTCTGGGTAGGCATGGCAAAAGCAGATATTAATGAGGATGCTTCCCCTGAGTTAGTACGCGCGCGTTTAGATTATGCTGTGACTGAAATGTTTAAATTATTAAAGTAATATAAGCAGAGTTGATAAATGATAAGCGTGTCATCTCGGGTTAAGATTTTACGCTTTGTGGTGGGAGCCACATTGCTTAGTGGCTCCTTTACGGTTTATGCTTCAGATCCTGAAGAGACTGATTCAAATCAATGGCGATATGAGTTTAAACCAATTTATCTGTGGTTTCTAAATTTAGAAGGAGAAAGCAGCAGAGAGTCTTCAGGAGGAGGCCCAGGAGGCTCAAATGTATTCGATAAGTCGGAACTAACCAGTGCATTCACTTTGCACTTTGAGGTTGGTAAAGGCGATTGGACAGTTTTTACCGATTACCTTTACGCTGAATACGGTACTGATAATCTCAATATTTCTGCACTTCCTATTCAGGGTAGTAATGCCTTAACAGTACACTTGACCGAGCTTGGTGTTGCTTATCGTGCAATTGAGCAGCCTTGGTATCGAGTTGAATTACTGGGGGGAATCAGGTATATGCATATCGCCAATAAATTTAATATTTCTAGACCTGCATTGGGCACTTTTTCTGCTAAAGCAAATATCTGGGATGGCTTTGGTGGTGTGCGCCTCACTGGTTTTTTGACAGATAGTTTAAGTGCAACAGTACGTGCTGATGTGGGCGGTGGCAGCTCTGATTTGGTATGGAATGTTGCCACGATAGTGGATTGGCGTTATTTGCACTGGGGTTCTATTTATGCAGGCTATCGAGTACTGGATTATAAGGTGAGTAATGCAAGTATAGGTCTTAATCTACAGGCAAAAGGGCCAGTGGTTGGCTTAGGGTTTAATTGGTAACCTTTGATAAATGTAGCCTAGATGAAGCTTTGCGGAATCTAGGAAGGTTTGTTGCTACCTCGTGTATTACGCAAGCTGCATATGGGCTACATTAATAGAAGTTATTATTAAATTCTTGTCCCTAAATAATCAGTAGGTGGCTTTTAATTTACAAATTTAATACCTCATTATTGTCCGATAGTAAACAACATCACATTTGAATATTCACTGACAGAGTCAGAACGATAGGATTGTACCGCCACATAAAAAGAGGCTCCATTCCAGAGTTCTTCAGAAAGTACTGTCATATTACCAATCTCAATACTGCCAATGCTTTCAGGTCCTGTATACGGATAAGGAGCATATAGTAATGTGTAGCCCTCGGCATTTGCAATGCCACGCCATGATATATTTACTTTGGTGCCATTGGTGGTAACACTAATGACAGGTGCGGTAGGTATAATGTCAGTAAAGCTATATTTATAGAGTTCACTACCATAGTCTTTAGTTGACCTATCACTACCATAAAAGTGTAATTGACCATTGAAATTGACGGGACATATATCTTGGCGAGCTCCTATATCAAGATCAATAGTGCCTGCTTCGGTGCCGTCACTCACCCAGAGATCTCCACCTATGGAGTACAGTAATGTTTTAACGAAGAAAAGCTTGTCACCAACAGCGGTAAAGCAGGATAGCCTTGAATTAGTGTCTCCTTCTGCTACATCTTTGACCATAAATGTGCCTGTCGCTGTACCATCACTTTTCCAGAGTTCTATGCCATGCTCTGCATCTCTAGCTCTAAAAAGTAGAGTGCCATTGAAATTACTTAAATTCCAACCTGTATAACCTGGGTTGGTTTCATTTAGTGCTTTAACGATAACTGTTCCGTCAGGTGTGCCATCACTTTTCCATAAATCATAAGCCTCTGCCTCACTGCCTTTAGCTATAAAATAAAGCATATCACTGACTGCGGTATAGCTTGTTGTATCGGATAAAAGTCCTGAGAAATGCTTTATCAAGACAGTTTGTCCTGAGTTAGTATCATGCCGCCATAATTGATAAGGGATACTTTCTCCACTTAAATAAGCTAAATAGATAACGTTATTTACTTTAGTGATTAAGCGCATATCTCGGTAGAGGCCTCCTTCAAAATTAGCAACTAATCTTGTTCCTGAAGAGGTACCATCACTGACCCATAAATCATCACCTGAGAGAAAATAAAGTGCGCCATTTACCTCCATCAAGTTGTGCGGAGAACTGCTACCAGTACCTGGGTTAATATCCTTAACCATACCAGTACCTGCAACAGTGCCATCACTGCTCCATAGCTCACGGCCGTAGTTTTCATCGTCCCAAGGAACGAAGTAATATAGTCCACCCGCTCCAGTCGCTTGGAAGCGGTTATCAAGATAAGAAGGTAGGTCAGTTAGTTTGAAAGTTCCTACCGAAGTACCATCACTACGCCATAATTCATAGACATTGTCAGACCAACGACGTATTGAAAAAAAGTAGATATTATTAACGACTTGATAGCTATTGTTTGATATTTGAATGTCATATTTACTTCTATCAAAGTCAGTCATTTTTAAGGTACCTGCAGAAGTACCATTTGATGTCCAAATTTGCCTAGTATCTGAATGGTTTTCAGTTTGTGCCGAAAAGAATAGTAGTTCACTGCCAGCCCTTAGGCTGTATATACTGCTACCACTTTGGCTTGTGGGGTTAATATCTTTTATTAATTCAGGCCCTGGTGCAGCCATACTTGTAGGAGTTACCATAAAAAACAGTGGTAATATGATAATTAGAGATAGTATCCCTAGATTGTGTTTAATAATTTGTTGGTATTTTGTTAGCGTTTTCATGACTCATTCCCCCTCATTTAAATAAGGATAAATTTGAATGCATACCTGATAAGCTATATTGTTGGATATGTCTGTTGTGCAAAATACCAAAATACTGATAAGAGGTATTAGGTATAGTAATAGCATATATATCCTGTGTTTTATATGAGAATTGTCAATCCAATAAAAAAATAACTAGAACAAAGGAATGGCTGATTTTTTCTGCCATTCATTCAATAAAGTGTACTTCACTCTTAGCTCAATGATAGGCTTGCTTTTAAGTTTTACATCCTAAAAGGAATTTTTTATGTTTATTAGCAAGCTGAATAGGATTATTCTGTTTTTTTTCATTTCATATTCGAGTAGTTATGCTATGGAAACTCAATATTACCCTCCCGAATTAGCAGAGCAACTACGTGCTAGCTTTATTAATAAAGGGAAAGGCTACCAAGCGCGCACCCAAAATTTACTGGAAAATGGGCAACCGGCCTATATAAACCAGTTGATTTTGCAAGACTCACCTTATTTAATCCAGCATGCGCATAACCCTGTACATTGGCACCCTTGGGGCGAGGCTGCCTTTGCCAAAGCTAAACGTGAGAATAAACCCATTTTTTTGTCGATTGGTTATTCAACTTGCCATTGGTGTCATGTGATGGAAGAGGAGAGTTTTGATAATCCTGAGATTACAGCGGTGCTTAATAAGTACTTTATTGCCATTAAAGTGGATCGGGAGCGTCGGCCTGATATCGATGCGGTGTATATGCAAGCGGTTAATATCTTAACGGGGCGAGGTGGCTGGCCGATGTCCAGTTTTTTAACACCCGCAGGCAAAACTTTTGTCGCAGATAGTTATTTCCCTCCTGAACCCTTTAAAAAATTATTAATACGGGTACAGGAGGTATGGAAACTGCAACAATCCTTGGTGTTGCAACGTGCTGATGAAGTGGCTACTGCGGTAGCGCAGCAGCAACATAGTCAGCAACGTAGTCAAATTTTAGATTTGGCATTACTTGAAAGCACTGCCAAGCATTTACTGAAAGTGCAAGATAAGCAGTATGCAGGTTTTGGCCAAAATATGAAATTCCCGAATGAGCCATTACTCTTGTTTTTACTACAAGCTTATCAGCGCTTTGACAATGACAAATATTTAGCCGTGGTAGAAGCCAGTTTACAAGCCATGGCGCAAGGCGGAATTTATGATCAAGTTGCGGGTGGCTTTCATCGCTATGCCACAGACAGGCAATGGCAAGTACCGCATTTTGAGAAAATGCTTTATAACCAAGCACAATTGGCACAAGTCTATTTACTAGCCTATCAATTAACAGGCAAAGCCGAATATGCGCGTATAGCGCGGCAGACTTTAGATTATGTACTCAATGATATGCGTGCGCCAGCAGGTGGCTTTTATTCAGCAACCGATGCAGATAGCAATGGTAAGGAAGGTGAATATTTTGTGTGGACAGTGCCTCAAATTCAGCAAGCTTTGCCTGCTAAGTTAGCGCAGCGTGCCATAGATTTATATGGTGTGACGGTACAAGGCAATTTTGAAGGCCATAATATTTTACACCTGCCGCTGAGTATCGAGGATTATGCGCAAAAACATAATTTGCAAGTAACGGATCTATTGGTGCAAGTTACCCAAATACGTACTGCTTTAAAACATTTTCGGCAGCAAAGGATTGCTCCGTTACGGGATGATAAAATTGTCACCGCTTGGAATGCCATGTTGCTGGAAAGTTTAGTGCAGGCTGCGGAAGTATTGCATGAACCACGTTATCTTGAGGCGGCCATCACTACTGCCAATTGGTTGTGGCAAACTAACAGGCAAGCATCAGGAGAATTGTGGCGTATTCATTGGCAAGGGAGTTCTTCAGTCAGTGGTAATCAGCAAGATTATGCCTTTTTAGCGAGTGCTTTTATTAAATTATATGACCAAACGGGTGAAGTGCGGTGGTTAGAGAAGGCGCAACAATTAACCGATAGTATGTTGCAATTATTTTGGGATAGCAGTCAGCAAGGCTTTTTTATGAATAGTGCCGCTGAGACAGTAGCAATGATGGTGCGCCCTAAAGATATTAAGGATAATGCGCTGGCTTCTGCAAATGGTGTGGCGGCTACTGTCTTGGCACAATTGGCAAAGCGTACTGCTGATTTTCAGTATGCCAATAAAGCAAATGCTACCTTGGCTGCTTTTTCGGCACAAATTACTCAGCAACCAACCAGTTATACGCGTTTGTTAATGGCTGCCGGGATAATGCAAGAGACTGAATTAGGTACTACCCAATATGCTGCAAATGGCGCGGTTGTTATTCGAGCTAAACGTAGTGGTAGCAAACAGTTAAGAGTCGATATAAAGCTAAAGCCAGGTTGGCATATTAATACCTATGCACCATTGCAAAAAGATTTAATCGCAACGAAAATAAGCTTGCTTAAAGGGGAATTTGTTGAGGTTAACTATCCGCCTGCGATGATTAAAAAACTTAGCTTTGGACAAGAGAAACTAGCGTTATATGAACATCAGTTAAGTATACAAGCGCAATTACCTGATAGCGTGTTGAGACAACCTTACTTTTCTGTGCAAGTACAATTACAGGCTTGTAATGATCAACATTGTTTAGCACCTGAGACGGTGACTGTAGGTGTACAAGGTAGGAGGGGGCTTTGGCCGCGAATTTAATAGGTCGCGGCCAAAGGCCCCTCCTACACAAGTTAAGATCTTAACTTTTGCAGCAAGGCAACCATTGCTGTCAATAGTATGGCTCCCATTATTACTCCTACTGAAACTAGCATATTATTTAACCATTCTGGCTTAAGAAATAAAATAAGCCCCAGCCCCAGCATCATACTGCCGGAAAGTAATTTAAGTAAGCGCCCCTCTTGCTCCGAGAGTTTTTTTCCGCCCAGAGTGACTGCAAATAAGATAACAATCAGTAATAAAGGCACGATATAAATAATATTATATAAGGCTAGATACAGGTAATATTGGCTGCTACTTAGCTCGTTTAAGGTCAAAATACGGGTATAAACCATTGGTAAACCCGCAGTGCAAAGGAGCTCATAACTATTGACTGCAATGGCTAGCACGATAGTTGCAGCAATCATGGTTGGCCAACTACCGCTTTGGGTGAGTTTGCGTATACGTGCGAATAATTTATCTTTTGCTGAATCAGACAAGGATAGCGAAGCACCTTTTTTGAAAAAGAAAAAATCTTTAATATTGAGCAGTCCAAAACAGATAGCAATAAGTCCGGCAATAGCGGTGATGATCACTAGTTGCTCGGTGAGTAAGAACAGATTGAGCCAAGCACTCATAAAGAGAAAATACATTAAACCAGAGCAGAGTACAAAGGTGCCTCCAATCACCAGCATGCGCAGACGACTACGATGATGCACCAGTAAACTAAGCAGAAAAAATAAGATAAAAAAAGCACAAGGGTTAAACGCATCCAATGCGGCAATAATTAAAGTAAAAACAGGCAGTGAAAATTTTTGGTAATGTAGATAACCAAAGCCTGGAATATAGAAATTTTCTTGGGTTTGGTCAGGCTCGCCATTTTGCTTGTTATGGCAAGCTAATAGCTTTTTCTCTAGTTCACGACCTGTTGTTTCAGCTTTACCGTAGCCAAGCATCATTTGCTTGCAAAAGATAAAAGCAGGCACTGAGTTAGCATTTTGCTGTAATTGTGCCGCCATTTGCTGATATTGCAGTTGTTTTTCTGGATTACCTACTAAGTCGTAACTATGTACTGTAAGCCAAGAATATTTGCTTTGTAATTGATTAATAAAGGGCTTGGCTGCTTTGCAATGTTTGCAATAACGTGACCAGAAGAAAGTTAAGCTAACCTGATCTGTATTAGTCGTCTGAATGTTGGTTTTGGCTTGTATTTCTGTTGCCGCTAATAAGTTGTTGCTTGTTAACAATAGCAGGCAACTAAAAATGATGGCATTAACGAATGCGGGCTTGTGGTGTGTGTTAATAATCATGGTAATATTAAAATGTTGAACTAGAGTAGAGTGTAACAATAGTTAGTGAATAAGATAATGTCTTTTATCATTTTTAAATTAATTCTTAAATAAATAGCCTATGAGTACTGATACCCTAAAAATACGCCGTGTAGAAATAGATACTTATCATGAGAATGTGGCTTATTTAAATCGTGAATGTAGTGTTTATAGTGCTGAAGGTTTTCAGGCACTGTCTAAAATTCAAGTGAGTGTTAATGGCACTAAATTGTTGGCAGTGCTCAATGTGGTCGATGATAATAGTATTGTACAATCAGGCGAGCTAGGGTTGTCGCAACAGGCATTTAAATATTTAAATGTAGATGAAGGTACCTTGGTCACTGTTAATCATGCTGAGCCACCCAAATCGATGGATGCTGTACGTCGCAAAATAAATGGCGAACGTCTTAGTCAGCTTGATTTTGATGAGATCAGTCATGATATTGTGGAAACGCGATATTCTAAGATGGAAATGGCTGCTTTTTTGGTGGCGACTGGGCAAAATAACTTGGATCGTGATGAGTTGCTCTATTTGACACGATCAATGTTGAAGTCAGGTGAGTGTATAAACTGGCATGAGCCTTTGGTTGCAGATAAGCATTGTATTGGCGGTATTCCAGGTAATCGTACCTCTATGTTGGTAGTACCTATCGTGGCTGCGCATGGTATGTTGATTCCTAAAACTTCAAGTCGAGCGATAACCTCACCAGCAGGTACCGCTGATACCATGGAAGTTTTATCCAATGTTGATTTGATGCCAGAGCAGTTGTTAGAGATTATTCGCGAAGAGCGCGGTTGTTTGGTCTGGGGTGGGACGGCTAAATTGGCCCCCGTTGATGATATGTTGATTTCAGTGGAACGGCCTTTAGGGATCGACTCACAAGGGCAAATGGTCGCTTCAATTTTATCGAAAAAACTGGCGGCTGGTTCTACGCATTTAATTATCGATATTCCAGTAGGTCCCACTGCAAAAGTGCGGCATATGCGGCAAGCATTGGCGTTACGTAAATTATTTGAATTTGTGGGAGACCGACTTAATATTCATTTGGAAGTGATGATTACCGATGGCCGGCAACCAATCGGCATGGGGATTGGGCCTGTGCTGGAAGCGCGTGACATTATGAAGGTATTAAATAATGATTCTGATGCACCTGCTGATTTACGTCAAAAATCCTTACAATTAGCAGGCAGAATTTTAGAGTTTGACCCTGATGTGCGTGGTGGGCAAGGCTATGCTATTGCTCGGGATATTCTAGAGTCGGGTAGAGCGTGTGCCAAGATGAATAGTATTATTAAGGCGCAAGGAGCAAAAGATATTGATTTACAGCCAGGGAAATTATGTTATCAGGTTTGTGCTGAGTGTGATGGTACGGTAACGCATATAGATAATTTTCAAATGGCTAAGATTGCTCGGATAGCGGGTGCACCCATGGAGAAAAAAGCAGGCGTTGATTTGTTTAAAAAGTTAGGTGATAAGGTGACTAAGGGCGAAGCTTTATTTCAAATTCATGCCGAATTTCCTGCGGATTTTAATTTTTCTAAAAATTTGGCAATACAAAATAGTGGTTACACTATCGGTGCTGATGAGCAGATATTGAAGCCGTTGATTGCCTTCTAGGCAGGTGGGAGGGGTCTTTGGCCGCGACCTGTTATATTCGCGGCCAAAGGAACCCCTCCTACAATAAATCTTAATTCACTGGAGAGTTTGTTATATGTTGATCCTTGCGTTTTCTGAATACCTAGCCCAAGCCCAGCGGCTTGCTACGGCACTTAATGTGCAATTAGAAGAGGTTTGTCAGCACCAATTTCCTGATGGTGAAAGTTTGCTACGCTTACCTACAGCATTACCTGAGCATGTTGTTATCTGTCGCAGCCTTAACCAGCCGAATGATAAGCTGATTGAACTGATGCTTTGTGCAAAAACAGCGCGTGAATTAGGTGCTAAGCGTGTTACTTTGGTAGCACCTTACTTATGTTATATGCGTCAAGATATTGCCAATCAACCTGGTGAAGCAGTCAGCCAACAAATTATTGGCCAAATGTTGGCTGATTTATTTGATGATGTGATGACGGTTGACCCGCATTTACACCGGATTTCTACATTAGATCAAGCTATTCCTATAAGCAATGCGATTAGTTTGAGTGCGACTGATGAGATAGGTCGTTTTTTGCAAACTCAGCTTAAACATGCCGTTTTACTAGGGCCAGATGCAGAATCTGAGCAATGGGTGCAAGCCATCGCTGAGAAAATTGGCTTTGAGTTTTCGGTGGCAGAAAAGGTACGCTTAGGTGATAAGCATGTCACGATGGCATTACCTGATTTTGATTTTCAGGGTAAGCCGGTGGTTATTATTGATGATATGGCCAGTACAGGGAGAACTTTAGCTAAAGCGACTGGCTTGCTATTAGCGGCAGGGGCTACGCAGGTTTATGCTGCCATTACTCACCCGTTATTTTGTGGTGATGCGGAGGCACATATTATGCAGGCTGGGGTGCAGAAAATATGGAGTACCGATAGCGTGAGCCATGCTACCGCTTGTATTTATTTAGATAAATTACTAGCCCAAGCTATTGCAGAAATTATTTAAAAATAGCATTGTCATATTGCTTTCATATTTGTAGTGCATAATTTTATTGTACTTTTAATATTAAACGAGAAGAGATTATGCAAGTGATTAATTTAAGCAGTTACTTTCCGAAAAAACAGCTAGCTACTCGGAATGTGGTTGATGAAGTGCTTGGGGATGATACTGAGTTGAGTGCTAATAATATTGGCTTTATTTTACAGGGGGGTGTAAGCGGGAATACTGTAGCAGGAACGAAGGGTAGTATGAATTTGGATGAATATGAGCAGGCTATGGTCGCGTAGTTTGCTTTTACTTTAGTGAGTTGGATGGGGTCACTGCGCGACCCTCACGAGTAGCTATATTCACCCCATCCTGTGCTCAATAAGCTTGTTTTTATCTTCTTAGCAAATAATAAAGAAATCTGCAATGCAAGATCATATCGTCGCCTTCTAATTTGACAACCTTACAGTTTTCAACTTTATCTCTACCTGGTTGAACTTGTTTTTTGATCACGCCATCTTCAACTTTATAGGTGACATTTATTGACTTTTTGCCATCTAACCTAGGGTCGAATGCAACTGATGTCAGAATGCCATTGTCACGGAAAATCCATTCATTTTGCACCATCTTTTTAGTTTTGTGTAATGCGGCTGTTTCTGCATAAAGTTTCCACTTTCCTAAGATTTGTGAATTATCTTCTAACTCAATGTATTTTTTTGCATTAGCAGTTGATGTAAATAGCATGGTCGCTAGAGCTAAGAGTGTTATTATTTTTTTCATATTTCATTCTCCAGTCTTGAGATGATGGGTTGGTAAACAATAAAATTATAACATGCTAAGGGACGTGAAAAGCAATATTAGTTGTTTTGCATATTTCATTTTTGTGGTGACAATGTTAAAGTATAAAGCTCATAAAGAATAATGATAATAATCAGAAGGGGTAATTATGAAACTTAATCTATTTTTTATATTGGCACTGTTGTTTGCTTTTTCTAATCAAGCATCAGCTATCAGTGTTGATGAGTGGGAAACGGAGAATGTGACAGGAGATTTAAAGCCAAGTGCAGGCTGTAAAGATAAAGCGAAGGCTGAGAAAAGTTCAAAACCTGGTGGTTATCGCTTTGGTAAATATACAACTGAACTTTGTAATGCTAAAGGCTATGGTTGGGGAAAATCTAAAGTTGTAGATAACGGAACACTGGTTTGTGAGGCTTGCGAAGGTGATTACGAAGGTAAAGAAAAATACCGTTGTTTTATGCAGGATGTAACGGTTGAATGCAAAATGGTTAAGCGTGGTTGGTAGTTCTTAGGTATTAAAATTTAATAATACCAATAGCACTGTTAGCCCTTTGGGGCTGACAGTGCTGTATTTTTAATTTATTTTATCCAGTTGTTGCCAGATCTGGCTTCAGCATCGAAGTACGTCCCACCATAATATCTACCGCTTTCAATAAGCGTTTAAATACCGAATCTTGACGATAAGGTATACCATGTTTTTTACAAATTTCTACTACTTTAGGTTGAACATATTGGTACTGGCTTAAAGGTAAGTCTGGCCATAAATGATGTTCTACTTGGTAATTTAACCAGCCATAAAAAAAGTCATTAAAATCAGAGCCAGTCGGGTAATTAACCGAGCCAAGGATTTGGCGTAAAAAGAACTCACCTCGACCTTTGCCTTTTTCTTCAAACATCATCACATCATCGCCAGCATGATTAGGCACGATCACCAAAAAACTATGCATATTGGTAAAGGCTTCGGCCAAGATTGAGGTGAGTAATACGCTAGTTGCTGCAAAGGTGCCTAGAGGCAAAAATAGGGCGGGTATGAAAACAAAACGGAAGCCAATATAAGGTAATAAGCTTTCAAACCATAATGCGCGACCTTGTTTGGTAAATAAGCTCCAAGCACCTGTGCGGGTTAGTTCTGGATCTCCCTCTCTGTTTTGGCGTGCTTGACTTAAGCGCAGTTCTTTATGGGTTCTAGGGGTGTAATAGAGTATTTTCCAACTTGCAGTGAATATACCAACAACAGCGAAACGTAACCACATGGGCGCTTTGGATTGACGTAGCCATTCCATATTATGTTGCAGATGATCTGGGTCTAGTTTTTCCCCTAAATTATAGTGGTGTAAAACGTCATGCTCTTGATGCCAGCCTGCCGGGGTGATCCAATCAGGCCAATCTAAAAAACGTCGCCAGCCTTGTGCGAATTTTTTACTGGTATAGTGTTCAGGTATGTTGTCTATTTTATCGTAGCCTCTATGCACGATAGGGTGAGTCATTTGCGTCCAGCGAGTAAAGCTACCTTGGCTGATAAACAGTGCCGAAATAGGGTTGGGGAAAATCCATGCGGTGCCATAGCCGATTAAGGAACAAAATTTCCCCCAGCGTTCCATTTTTTGTAAATGTTTAAAATCTGTATCGCCTGTACGTTCTAAGGCTTCTTTGTAAATAACATCGAGATCTTGCGCCAAGGCTTCTCTATCGACGTTTTGGTAGCTATTTAAGCTCATGGTGTTTCCTATATGATTTGATCAGGTAAGGGTTTACCTGCAAAAAATGCAGCTAAATTATCGAGCACTTTTTCGCCCATAGCCGTTCTTGTTGCTAAAGTGGCACTACCTAAATGCGGGAGCAGTGAGACATTATCGAGTGCTAATAATTCATCTGGTATATTGGGTTCGCCTTCATAAACATCGAGGCCTGCACCTGCAATTTGTTTATTTTTTAAGGCATTAATAAGAGCGTGGGTATCGACAACATCCCCGCGAGCGGTATTAATAAGGTGGGCTGTAGGTTGCATTTTCTGCAACAACTCGGCATTAATTAAATGTTTAGTGTCTGCATTGCCAGGGCAATGCAGTGAGACAAAGTCTGCTTGTGTCATCAATTCTTCGATAGAGTTGCAACGGGTGGCTTGTAGGTCATCGACTACATATTCATCAGCGGGGCTGGGCTTGTAATAAATAATGTTCATATCAAATCCATGATGCGCTTTGCGTGCCATTGCTTGGGCAATACGACCAAAACCAATGAGTCCAAGCGTTGCGCCTGTGACATTGCTGCTTAGCATATGCGTTGGACACCAGCCTTGCCATTGTTTGTTGCGTACCAAGCGATCACCTTCGGCACCACGACGTGCTGACATCAATAATAAGGTCATGGCTATATCGGCAGTGCTATGGGTCAGTACACCTGGAGTATTGGTGATAATTAAATTTTGTGTTTGCGCTGCACTGACATCAATATGGTTAAAACCCACGCCAAAGTTGGCCAGAATTTTACAGCGTTTATTGGTAATATTAAGCACTTCAGCGGGAAATGTATCGCAGACGGTGGGGCAAACTGCATCGTAGTTTTGTAGGGCAGATTGAAAATCGGCCGCACTAAGGGGGCGATCATTGGTATTTAAAGTGACATCGTAGCGTTCGATTAGCTTTGCTTCGACAGAAGCAGGCCATTTACGCGTGATAAATACTTTGGGTTTATTCATAAGGGAGGGTGAAATTTAATTCACTTATTAAAGCGAGGGGATTTTGCATAAGTAGCATAAAAAAGGCACCACAGCCAAAGCTGGTGGTGCCTAAACCTTACAGTTCTTTGCTTACTTATGCCGCTGTTGAACGATAATATTCAATAGCTGCTGCGACACCACTACCTGGAACAATGTCAAAGCCACTATCTAATAATGCCATTTCCACACCAGCAATTGCACCTAGCATAGAGACATCATTCATATCGCCGATGTGGCCAATACGGAATACTTTGCCCATCAGTTCTGTTAAGCCGGCACCTAAAGAAATATCGTATTTATTGAATGCAGTTGCAATCACATCACGCGCATCTTTATCTTCAGGCACGACAATGGCAGAAACGGTATCAGATTCAAAACCTGGTTGTGCACAAAGTTTTAAACCCCAAGCTGCAATTGCTTTACGTGTACCTTCACCTAAGCGATGATGGCGTGCGTATACATTTTCCATACCTTCTTCTAATAGTAAGTCCAATGATGCACGTAAGCCGTGTAGCATAGGTGTAGAAGGTGTGTATGGCGTATAACCCATGGCATTTTGCGCCATTTGGTCTTTTAAGTCGAAGAAACAACGTGGGAAAGTAGCTGTTTCAGTCATTTTTAAAGCTTTTTGACTGAAAGCAACGATTGCCAAACCAGCTGGCAACATAAAGCCTTTTTGTGAGCCACTGATTGCACCATCAATCCCCCAATCTTCCATGCGGAAGTCAAGGCTGGCAATTGAGCTGACACCATCTACGAATAATAGTGCAGGGTGGCTAGAGGCATCCATTGCTTTACGAACGCCGGCAATATCACTAGTAACACCAGTTGCCGTTTCATTATGAGTTGCTAGAACCGCTTTGATTTCATGTGCTGAATCTTCTTTTAGGCGAGCTTCCAGTGCATCTAAAGGAATGCCTTTACCCCACTCTACTTCATGGAATTCAACATCCAAGCCTAGACGTTGTGCCATATTCATCCATAAATGGCTGAATTGACCAAAACGATAAATAAGTACTTTATCGCCTGGGTTTAAAGTATTAGTGAACGCAATTTCCCAACCTGCAGTTCCTGTTGCAGGAAATACAAATGCCTGCCCCGTCTCAGTCTTAAAGATTTTTTTCAAATCTTCTAAAATAGGCTTTAATAATAATGGAAAAGTAGGTGCGCGATGATCTTCCATAGGAACATGCATTGCACTTAAAACTTCGTGTGGTGAGTTAGTAGGTCCAGGGATAAATAGGTGGTTACGACCAGCCATGAAAATGCCTCTTATAAAGGTTAAAAGTATCGAAAAAATCGTACAATGATGCCATATATAAGGGAGTACGGCAAGCTATGAAAGCTTGAAGCAATTTTTGTCTATGGAGTAAATCATTAAAGGGCGCAGGCTTAAGACTACATGGTTAATAGCAAAATGTAGGCTACAATTTGGGCATTGGAAATGCGATTATTTTTCAGCCATACTTATTTCTAGCTGCTCTAGTTGCTGCCAGCGATTAACAATTTTACAAAAAATTTCGGCAGTTTGTTTGGCATCATAAAGTGCAGAGTGCGCCTGTTCATTATCCCATTCCATACCTGCCGCTTTGCCAATCTTAGCTAAAACAGTTTGTTGATACATCAAGCCACCTAAGGTAGCGGTATCAAAGGTACTAAAGGGGTGAAAGGGGCTGCGTTTGATCTTGCTGCGAGTAATGGCGGCATTAAGAAAATTAATGTCAAAATTTGGATTATGACCCACCAAAATGGCGCGGGTACATTTATTACGTTTTACCGCATCTTTGATGGGTTTGAATAATTTAGCCAGTGCTTCTTTCTCGGTGACTGCCATACGAAAGGGGTGATAGGGATCTATGCCAGTAAACTTAAGAGCGGAGGGATCTAAAATGGAGTTTTCAAAAGGAATAATATGTGCAGCATGGCTTTCTGTCATAACCAGTTCAGAGTTCTCATCATATTCCACAATGACAGCTGCGATTTCTAATAACGGATGCTTTTTGGCATCGAAGCCAGCTGTTTCAATGTCGACAATGACGGGCAGGTAGCTGCGAAAACGCTCATTTAATGGATGCTTAACGGTTTCCATGATGTTAAATATTAAATCCTAAGGAAAAGTATGCTATGTTACGCGAACTTTCTATATGGATAAACTTTTTAAGTTGAGACTTAGGCAAATAATGTTAGATAAGCTAAAAAAATATCGATTAGTGTGTGGTTTGGTTGGGGTGTATTTACTACAAGGTTGTACGACGATAGCTCACCCAGACCCTACAGACCCATGGGAAGGTATGAATCGTGATATTTTTGCTTTTAACGATCAGGCTGATAAGTATGTACTGAAGCCAGTGGCGAAAGGTTATCAATGGATTACACCTGAATTTGTTGATATTGGTATTACCAACTTTTTTTCTAATTTATTAGATGTAGGCGTGAGCATTAATGGATTTTTACAAGCAAAACCAAAACAAGGCAGCATGGATGTTGCCCGTGTTTTAGTGAATTCTACGGTTGGTATTGCCGGTTTTGTGGATGTTGCCACCATGATTGAATTGCCTAAGCATGAAGAAGATTTTGCGCAAACATTAGCTGTATGGGGTGTACCCAGAGGGCCGTATTTTGTACTGCCTTTATATGGGCCTAGTTCCGTTAGAGGTGTGGGTGGTCGTATTGGTGATACTGCTTTGCACCCACTTACCTATACCTTTTTATTTGCTAATCCTGGTTTTGGCTGGGGGGCATTTGGGGCGCGAGTTGTAGAAGTGATTGATGTTCGAGCAGATTTCTTGGGCATAGAGGCGGTTGCTTCAGAGGCGGCAGTCGATCGATATATATTTTTCCGTTCTGCTTATATGCAACGTAGAGATTATTTGATTAATGATGGCGTTGCGCAGGAATTGGATTTGGACGAATTTGATTTGGATGAAGACTTTGATGAAGATTTGTATGAGGATTTGGAATAAGGGATGATCAGAAGCATTAAGCTCTGTAGGCTGGGTTAGATTAGTCAGCGTAGCGCCACTAACGTAACCCAGCATTTATGCATATACTAGTTTTGCTAGATTACATTTTTATTGTTTCGCAAAAAAACTAACTCAGCCTATGGTAAAAGCTATTGGGTATTTATTATGCAACTTGTTTTTTGCGGTACCAGAACACGCTAAGTAAAACCGCGGCGATTCCAAAAAACACCATATTACCCTGCTTGATATAGTCAATAACATCTTCACCATAGTTGTAGTACAAAGTAAAAAAACAAACCGTTGAGATAGTACAGGCAAGCCAATCGGATAAGGCAAATTTTATAAACTGCATTTTACCTAAGCCAGCGGTTAAAAATAGTGCATTTCTAACCCCAAACGGGATGAACCTGCCTAATATTAAAGTCACCACGCCATACTCTTCATAATAGGCAGAAATCTTATCGATTCTTTCTCGGGACACCATATTGGCAAAAAAGCGTATTTCAAATAATTTGGGGCCAACAACTCTGCCTAAACCGTAGCAGATTAAATCAGAAAAATAAGCGCCCAAGTAAACAGCTACAAATAAATGCACTAAATAATCCGGGTTTTGACTGGCTAAAATGGCTGAAATAAACAACATGGCATCTTCAGAAACGGGTATGTTGAACCCTGCTAATAGTAAGGCACCAAAAATAATATAATGCGCGTATTGGATGTTCGCCTGAATATATAATATAAGATCTTCCATCGTTATTAACCTTTAAGTTGCCAATGTAATGTTTCCCCAGCTTTTAAGGGAGTAAGTTGGTTTGCTGCTGATACAGTGTAATGTTCTGGTACTTGCCAGTCAGTTTTTTCTAGGGTAATTTGCTCGGTGTTGCGCGGTAGCTTATAAAAATCAGCACCATAAAAGCTAGCAAAACCTTCTAATTTATCCAATGCATTTTCATTATCAAATACTTCCGTATACAGCTCTATAGCAGCATAAGCGGAATAACAGCCGGCACAACCACAGTCATTTTCCTTGAGATGCGTTAAATGCGGTGCACTGTCGGTGCCTAAAAAGAATTTTGGGTTACCACTAGTCGCTGCTTGTATTAGAGATTGTCTATGCCGTTCACGTTTTAGGATGGGTAAGCAATAGTAATGTGGTTTGATACCACCCACTAAAATAGCATTACGGTTATACATAAGATGCTGTGGGGTAATGGTTGCTGCAATGGTATCAGGTGTTTCCTGTACAAACTGTACTGCCTCTCTGGTTGTCACATGCTCCAATACAATACGTAAGCTTGGGAAATTTTGTTGAATGTGGCTGAGTTTTTGTTCAATAAAGATCCGTTCACGGTCAAAAATATCAATATGTGCATCAGTTACTTCGCCGTGTATAAGTAGTGGCATATCATATTTTTGTATGGCTGCAAATATAGAGGACATAGCTTCTAAATCGGTTACACCTTGGTCTGAATTAGTGGTCGCACCTGCCGGATAAAGTTTAAAAGCCTGCACAAACGGGGATTCGGCCGCTTGTTTGACATCACCCATGCTAGTACTGTTGGTTAAGTACAGTACCATTAATGGCGTGAAATTGTAGGCGCTGTCAGTCGCTTGTTGAATTTCTTGTTGATAACTGAGTGCTTGCGCTACATTGATTACAGGAGGTTGTAGATTAGGCATGATGATGGCGCGCGCAAATTGCCGAGCAGTATGGTTAATAACAGTTTTAAGCATATCCCCCGTGCGTACATGTAAGTGCCAATCATCGGGGCGGGTGAGGGTAATTTGGTGCATTTTAGCTAACCTTTATAAATAGTTTTTAGGGCTAATAATCGCTGTTGCTTGCTTGTCTAACAGCTTATTATTAAAATAGCGGGTTAATTTTGATTTGCTTATTGAAAAAAAGCAAATCAGTCTCCATATTTTTAGTTATTTTCCGCTTTCGGAGTAGCAAATGCCAATTTATGAATATCAGTGTCAGGCCTGTGGCGATGAACACGAAGCCTTGCAAAAAATGAGTGCTGAGCCACTTGTGACCTGTCCTGCCTGTAATAAGCCCGAATTAAAAAAGAAGATTTCGGCAGCAGGATTTAGATTAAAAGGCAGTGGCTGGTATGAAACTGATTTTAAGGGCGGTAGTAACAAGAAAAATGTAGCAGGTGAGAAATCGGCACCAGCTGCGAAGTGTTGCGGTGGTGGTTCTTGTAGTAGTCATTAATGCCTACCCTTTTAAATTATCATGGCTTTAAAAGGTGAATCTGTCCATTTTGATGATAAGTATTTGCGTGTTGAACTTAAAGATGGCCGGGTAATATTAACGCCTATGCATTGGTATGCTGAGTTACAAGAAGCCTCTTTACTACAGTTATTGAATTATCAGTTTATTTGCCATGACACTGGTATATGTATTATAAAAAAACAGCCTCGTCATTCCCAAAGTTTACCCAGTCAAGCTGGGCACAAGCTTTATCGGGAATCTATTGCTTAGGCCTATAGATTCCTGCTAAAAGCATGCAGGAATGACGGGGGGTGAATATGGCTGAGGGTTATGGGTAATCAGGAAAAGAATTATGCGTATGCTTAAACGCAAGCATACGGTTAAGTATTTAATTATTAATTTATTATAAACAGAGAAAATATATGCGTACCCACAAGTGCGGAGAGTTAAACAAAGACAATTTAGGTGAAGCAGTCGAGCTGTGTGGCTGGGTACATAGAAGACGTGACCACGGTGGCGTTATTTTTATCGATTTAAGAGATCGTGCTGGCTTGGTACAGGTGGTTTTTAATCCTGAAGCAGAAGATACCTTTGCTATTGCTGAAAGCGTACGTAGTGAATATGTATTGCGCGTAGAAGGTATCGTCAGAGATCGTTTGGAAGGCACAGTTAATTCCAATATGGCGACGGGTGAAATCGAAATTTTGGTGAGTCATATCGAAGTTCTGAATGAATCTGAAACGCCGCCTTTCCCGATTGAAAGTGATATTGAAGTGAACGAAGAAATGCGTTTGCGTTATCGCTATATTGATTTGCGTAAAACGGCAATGTTGGAAAAAATGAAAGTGCGTCGTGATGTCACACGTCATTTGCGTAATTTCCTTGATAGTGAAGACTTCTTCGAAATGGAAACGCCTATTTTAACTAAGGCAACGCCTGAAGGAGCAAGGGATTATATTGTTCCAAGTCGTACCCACCCAAACTCTTTTTTCGCGCTGCCACAATCACCACAGCTGTATAAACAGTTGTTGATGATGGCGGGTATGGATAAATATTACCAAGTAGTACGTTGCTTCCGTGATGAAGATTTACGTGCCGATAGACAGCCTGAATTTACTCAGTTAGATATTGAAACGTCTTTTATGAATGAAGACGAGATTATGGCGGTGATGGAAGAAATGATTCGCCAGCTATATAAAGACGTGATTGATGTGCGCTTGGATGACCAGTTTCCAAAAATCACTTATCAAGAATCAATGTCGCGTTATGGTTGTGATCGTCCTGATTTGCGTATCCCACTAGAATTAGTGGATATTGCTGATGAAATGAAGGATGTAGAGTTTAAGGTATTCTCTGGCCCTGCTAATGACCCACAGGGTCGTGTGGTTGCTTTACGTATTCCAGGTGGCGCTAAACTAAGTCGTAAAGATATTGACCTTTACACTAAGTACGTCAGTATTTATGGCGCAAAAGGTTTGGCATACATCAAAGTAAATGATCGTGATGCTGGCTTAGAAGGCTTGCAATCACCGATTGTTAAATTTGCCCCTGCAGAAGTGTGGGAAGCGGTCATGAGCAAAGCAGGCGCACAAACGGGTGATTTGATTTTCTTTGGTGCTGATAAAGCGAAAATCGTTAATGAAGCGATTGGTGCGTTACGCGTTAAAGTCGGCCTAGACTTAGATTTATTGGAAGGTGACTGGAAACCGGTTTGGGTTGTTGATTTTCCTATGTTTGACTGGGATGATAAAAACCAACGTTGGAATGCTATTCATCATCCGTTTACTGCGCCTAGTTGTTCTGAGGAGGAATTGAAAGCTGATCCAGGCGCGGCGTTATCACGCGCTTATGATTTAGTGCTGAATGGTACTGAAGTGGGTGGTGGTTCGATTCGTATCAATAAAACGGGTATGCAACAAACAGTACTAGAAATTTTAGGTATTGGCGAGCAAGAAGCACAAGATAAATTTGGTTTCTTACTGGAAGCGCTAAAATATGGTTGTCCTCCACATGGCGGCATGGCTTATGGTTTAGATCGTTTGGTTATGTTAATGACTAAATCTGCTTCAATCCGTGAAGTCATTGCTTTCCCGAAAACGCAATCAGCAGCTTGTCCATTAGTGGATGCACCTGCGGCAGTGAGTGAAGAGCAGTTAAGAGAGTTAAGTATTAAGTTACGCAAGGTTGTGTCGAAAGAAGAAGCTTAATTAGCTTTTATTATTTCACACGCTTATATTGCTGCGTAGGTTGGATGCAGCTTATCAAGCGTAGCGCAGATAACGGAATCCGACATGTTGGGATAACTCAAAATGTCGGGTTCCGTTTTTTAATGCGGCGAAATAAAAAACCATTCAAGCTACTTATACTGTATGCGGTCACGACTGCGTCACGGAACGCTGGAGCGTTCAAAGATGAATTCCCACGCTGGAGCTCACTGCCGTTAAGTTAAGCATTTTGTATAGGATGTGCTGACGATAGGAAGCGCATCAAGCTCCGAAAGATGCGCTTCGTGCCTCAGCACACCCTATGTTTATCGCCATTAACTTAACGGCAGTGGCGCTGGAGCATGGGAACTATAAATATTGAAGTAAAATAATTATGTCAGCACTACCCATTCAAGATTACGCATTACTTTCTGATGAAGAATGTGATTTAAAAATTCAGCAAGCAAAAGCCACATTAGGCGATCGCTGTATTGTTTTAGGGCATCATTACCAACGTGATGAAGTCTTTAAACATGCTGATATTTCAGGTGATTCACTAAAGCTATCTAAAGAAGCAGCGGAATCAGATGCAGAATACATCGTGTTTTGTGGGGTGCATTTTATGGCAGAAGTGGCGGATATTTTATCGCGCCCTGAGCAAATTGCTATTTTACCTGATTTGGCTGCTGGTTGTTCGATGGCAGATATGGCTAATAAAACAGCTGTACAGCGTTGTTGGGATGAATTGGCGAAGGTGATTGATGTTGAAAATACCGTTACCCCAGTGACTTACATTAATTCAGCGGCAGATTTAAAAGCATTTTGTGGTCAGCATGAAGGCATTGTTTGTACCTCTTCCAATGCGCAAAAAATTCTGGATTGGAGTTTTGCCAAGCGCGAAAAAATCCTATTTTTCCCCGATCAACATTTAGGGCGTAATACTGCTTTTCAAATGGGTATTCCATTAGATGAAATGGTAGTTTGGGATTTTAGTAAACCACTCGGTGGCTTGACTGTCGAGCAGATTCAAAAAGCCAAAATGATCTTATGGGGCGGTTATTGCTCAGTGCATCAATTTTTTCAACCTGAACATATTGATGACTTTCTAGAGCGTTACCCTGAGACAAAAGTGGTAGCACATCCAGAAGCTTGTTTTGAAGTGTGTCAAAAGGCTGACTATATTGGCTCCACTGAAATGATTTTAAAAATTGTGCGCGAAGCCGAACCTAATACCCGTTGGTTAGTGGCTACCGAGTTGAATTTGGTTAATCGTCTGCATGAAGAATGCCAAGCTCAAGGCAAGAACGTACACTTTATGTCACCTGCACTCAGCATGTGTTCCACTATGTTCCGTACCGATCCACAGCATGTGGCATGGATATTGGAGAATTTAGTGGCAGGGCAGGTAGTCAATCGGATACAAGTTGCCGATACTGATGCAAAATTCGCCAAAATTGCGTTGGATAATATGCTCTCTTTATAAGATATTGTTGTAATATTTTGATATATAAGTAAAAACTGTTTATGGAATAAAAAATGCTTTAATCCTTATATAAATACTCTTGGGTATTAGGCTAGTCGCGGCAGCAATCCTAGTATCCAGAAATATAAGGGGATCAGTATGAGAGTCTCGACTTCTTGGACACAACAATTAAGCGTTACCGCAATGCTTAATCAACAGGCAACTGTTACCAAAACACAAATGCAATTATCAACAGGGTTAAAAAATTTAACACCTGCGGATGATCCTATTGCTGCCAAAAATATAATGGATTTTCAAGAGCGTATTGATAAAACTATTCAATATCAAGAAAATGCGGATATGGCTAAAGCAAGAAACGGGCTAGAAGGCTCAGTACTAATGAATAGCCGGGAAAGCTTGCTTAGAGCACGTGACCTTGCTGTGCAAGCTTTGAATGAGGCTGTATTAAAACCTGAAGATAAGTTGGCAATAGAAGCAGAAATACGTCAGATTCAGGAAGGTGTACTCGCTTTAGCTAATACTCAAGATGCTAATGGCGAGTATATTTTTTCAGGTACACATTCAAAAACAGCTACTTTTTCATCGACGGCTCCTTATGTCTATCAAGGAAGTGGCATGCAGAGAGAATTGCAAATTGGCCCAGCTCGACGCATTGCCGATGGTGATTTAGGATTTGCCATCTTTGAAAATATCCCCACTGCCTCCGCACCGCCACCCGCTACCAGAAATATCTTTGATACCTTAGAAGCGTTTTCAGATGGTTTAACAGGGGCTGTTTTGCCCTATCATGGAACAGTTAATGCAGCGTTAGCTGATATTGATGCCGTTTTAGAAAAGGTGGGTGAGGCTGAGGCAAGAGTAGGAGCAAGGCTAAGAGCTTTAGATAATCAGGAAGACCAGAATGAAAGCTACTTACTCGCTATGCGAAGTACTTTATCAGAGGTGAAAGACTTAGATTATGCAGAAGCGATTAGTCGCTTTGAGCTAGAAAATACGGTATTGCAAGCATCACAACAAGCTTATGTTAAAGTACAAGGCTTGTCTTTATTTAACTTTTTATAAAGAATAATTTTCAAGTTATACCAATCCCAGTAAATAATTCCCCTAATACCGTCATTCCCGAGGTCTTTTTATCGGGAATCCATTCGCGTAGTAGATTCCTGCTAGAAGCATGCAGGAATGACGGTATTTTTGAAGTTAGGGTATCAATATATTGGGATTGGTATTACCTACTGCCAATACCCAGCAGTAACACGCAAGTGATATTTTTTGCACTAATCCCGAACTTGCATAGTTCTTGCTTTTTTTAGTTAATGGTATATTCTTTTTGGTATATATTAATATAGGAGAATATTCCATGTCCTCTCAGATAGCTAAAGTTTTTATGAATGGCCGAAGCCAAGCAGTACGTTTACCTAAAGAATACCGTTTTGATACCGATGAAGTTTACATTTCCAAACAAGGGCAAAATGTTATTATTTCTGCTAAAAAACCAACATGGGATGAGTTCTTTGATTCTAAGTCTGCCTTTGATGATGATTTTTTAAAAGAAAGGTTTGATAGCTTGCCTCAAGAACGAGATTTTGATTGATGTATATGCTAGATACAAATATTTGTATTTATGTTTTAAAAAAACGCTCCGATAAACTGCGCTATAAATTCAAGGCGACAAAAAACCTTAGTATTTCATCAGTAACTTACGGTGAACTTTGCTTTGGTATTGAAAATGGAGACAACTCCATGAGAGAGGCTCGGTGGAAAGAGCTTAATCTATTTACGCAACGATTACTTATTGAGCCTTGGGATGAAAATGCAGCTAAACATTATGGCTCTATTAGAGCATTTCTAAAAAAACAGGGAACTCCGATTGCTAATAATGACCTTTTGATTGCAGCCCATGCTAGAAGTTTGGATTCAGTCATGGTGACTCATAATGTTCGAGAATTTGATAGAGTCCCTAGCCTTATTGTAGAAAATTGGGTAAGCGAGTAAATTCTCGAAAAATATAATAACGCTTTTAACGCTTAACAGGGTGAATAATATCACTGATAATCCGCCCATCTGCAAAACAATCTATTAAGCGAAAACCTGGTCTGCTCATGCTGTCTTGTACTCGTTCAGGATAGGGAATCACACCTGTAGAAGGTGCTGACAAGAATAAACAATGACCTGCATAGATCGTAAAAGGTTGATGTACATGTCCAGAAAGCACAGCTCGAATAGCTGGCCAATTAGCCAGAGCCTGACTATATTGAGCTGCATTGGCAACAGAAGAACGAATATCTCGTAATGGATGTGCAGGCAAATTATGGTGCATGGCCAGCAAATAAGGTTTATCAGGTTGCTGTTGCATTTCTGCTGTAAGTTGCGCCCATAATTTAGGATCTATACGACCATCGGCTTGTTCTGGTATGGCTGTGTGCAGTAATAATATGCGCCATCCCCCTATATTTTGCCAAGGATCAATACTGATGCCTTTGTTAGGATAGACAGACTGCATAACCGACCAATCATCATGATTGCCAGCTAAAGCAAAACTGGGTACTTGAAAGCGTTCCAGCATATCAGCCAAGCGTTGATACGTTGCTGCTTGATGATCATGCGCTAAATCACCCGTCAATAAAAAAGCATCAGGGCGTAAATCTTCATTTACAATAAAATCCAAGCAACATTCCAGTGCTGCGTGGGTTGCACAGCCTTTAAATTGTTGCTTAACATCAGCAAATAAATGCAAGTCGGTTAATTGAATTAAGCGTAAAGCAGGCGAGGTGTTAGGCATTTTAAGATTTTACCGCCACAGCTTCACAACGTGCGCGGGCGCAATACGCTTCCGGACGTGCTGCCCAATCAGTAAACGCCTGTGTAAAGGTACTTAACTCGTTTTCGGTGGCGAGCTTATGTTCCAGAATAAGTGTTTTATGCAAACTACCGATAAAATCAATCCAAAAACGTGCGTAATCAGCCACTTCTTGGCTACTGGTAAACATATCAAAACTAGCACCTAAAGAGAGCGGGGTAAAGTCTTGTGCCAACAACTGGCCTTTTTGTTCACGACCAAAAGCAACATTAGCACCATTCAAAGCAAATACTTGATAGATCAAATCCCAAGCGGCATCTAATGCGCTATTGCGCGGGTAAATAATATCTGCATACATATCTGCATCACGTAAAGCGACAATACCTTTAGGCTTTAACACCCGAGAAATTTCTTGCAAGGCTTTATCCGGGTTGGGAATATGGTACAGCACGGCATGGGCAAACACGCAGTCAAAATACTGGTCGGGGAACGGCAGTGAAAACACCGAACCTTGTAAAAACTGCACATTCTCTAAACCACGTTGCTCGGCTTGTTCCTGCGCAGCCGCTAATTGCCCAGCTTGAATATCCATGCCGATGATTTTGCCGTTTGCTTGTAGGCGGGTTGCTAAATCGAGGGTGAGCGAACCAGGGCCACAACCGCAATCTAAAATATGCATATCGTCGCGTAAATAGGGCAAGAAAAAGGCACCTTCACGCGCAATGGTACGGGTACTAAATTGGCTTAATGTGTGGCCGCTGTAGCCCCCAGAGTAATTTGGATCCTGAACCTTCATTGTGAATAAACCCTAGCCTATAAAAGAGGCAATAGCATAGCATATTAGCGGCTTGTATTTGTATATAGCTGTTGAGTTCATGGACTTTAAAAGTCCTATATTGACATGTAACTACAATATAACTACACTCGCCCTATGAATAGTTTGAAAATTCGAGTGGGATGATAATAAAAATTTATCTAATCAGAATAAACGTAATTTCAGCTAGAAAAGCTGATAAGCTTGAACGAAAACAGTATGAGGGCTATCACCATGCGTGAATCTTATGATTTTTTTCACTACCGTACACTTTTTCACCTCCTCACAGCAATGCCTTGCCCGATAATGTGAGGCAGAATTGAGGGAGTATTTTTCCTTCTCTCAGCAGGCGCTTTAATAACCGCACTCCAAGAGTAAACAAACTCAAATCACAACGATCTTTGCGATGAATAATTTTATCCCAGCTCTTAGTCAGAGCAAGCTCTCCTAAATAAACCATCCATATATAAGCTAAAGCCGCTGCCATAATAAGTCGAGAAACTCGCTCAGGAGCCCTTAATCCACTTTTCTGCAAGTTAAACCCTCGACCTTTAAGGTCTGAAAACAGCGTTTCTATACGGAAACGTTTGCGATACCAGTTAAATGCTTCACCCCCTGTGGGGAAATTAGTCACTAGATAAATAGGGTCATTATATTTTCTCCCCCAATAAACAACCGCCCTTACTACAATGCTACGTTTACGAGTGAATTCAACCGCCGATATTTCAGTCATGCTTCCTTGTTCGGGACAAATATCTTTAAATGTAAATTCATCTCCATTCTCATACAATATCGCATTATTTGCCGTTCGGCAGGCATACTTCCAGCCATAACTACTAATGGTTTCCAGCCAGTCTGCTCCATCAAATTCCCCGTCACCCAAACAAATGACCGACGTACCTTCCGGGATTATCGCCTGAACGGATTTAATCAATTCGATATGCATATCTTGAGGAAAATGCCCCTTTTTACCTTTACGGGTTACCCACAGCAATGGCAGAGCTCTACCTTTATAAATCATACTGACCATCAAGGTAATACAGCCTTGCGCTGTCGTGCTGCCATCAATAGCAAGTACTAGCGTTTGTTTGGCTAAACACCGAAGAAGAACCTCTATAAAGGGTAAATAAAATAAATCGACACCCACTTTTTCATTTTTCAGCCAACGGCGCAATTGCATGATTTGGCTTTCTTCTTTACCTGATCCTGGAATCTCTCCTGCCACATTAGCTAACTTAACAGATTTACTTTGTATAATACCGCAGATAAACCCTGTCAGGATATTTAAGCCGTTATTTTGACGTTTGCTGGGATCAAAATCCCAGAATTTTTGAAGGCCGCTATGAATGGTGCGATAAATCTTGTAAGAATCTGACAATGTAGGGTATTTTCAATGTAAATCGTCCACATTACCATTTTTTCTACTCTTCGCAATACCTGCTTTAAAAAGTGTACGGTAGTGAATGATTTTTCAAAGTCTGTTAAAAACCCCTATGCGAAGCGACTTAAAAAACAAATTACTATTCGCATTGATGAAGACACTATTTCTTATTTTAAAAATATGGCGGATACAAAAGGAATTCCTTATCAGAGCCTAATCAACCTGTATCTTCGAGATTGTGCTATTGAGCACAGGCAGTTGGAAACAACGTGGAGTTAAATGCTAGTAAGTGCATCTAGCTGGCTTTCTAGAAGATCGCGGCTAAAAACCTTTCCTACATAATAATGAAAAGGGACATATGTCCCTTTTTTATTAGCCAATAATGCCATGTGTTATCACTGAGTTTGCAGTAAACTATACTCAGTCTTTGAAAATATGAGGCGATAAGGTGGTTTGGTCGTATATGTTTTCCTGATTACGTACAAGGCTCAGCCATTTTGAAAAAAAATATTAATATCAAAATCTTATAAAAAACCAACCTCGTCATTCCCGAAGTCTTTTTATCGGGAATCTATTGCTTAGGCCTATAGATTCCTGCTAAAAGCATAGGATGACGAGCGCTCTTGAATATGGCTGAAGGTGGAGCCTAAGCTAGGGCGTTGGTTTGGGTCTAATTTGGAATACCCTCTAGTAGATTTGTTAGAGTAAGAATTAATTATAATAAGGAAAAATGATGCAATTTAGTCGTAAATTTAAACGCAATACTTTAGGTGTTGCTATGAGTATCGGTCTACTCAGTGTACCGTTTGCTGCACAAGCGGCAACAGAATACCCTGATTTTGATGGTGCCACTAGCGTATTGAACCTGCCAATGCTGAGCATTAATAAACAAGCTTGGTATTCTGATGTGCAGATAGAGCTTAATTTGGGGACGGGGCAGTTTACTTTATTGGGTGCGGCGGAGGCTAGTGCGCCTGTGGCTGATGCGCCGCAGGCTTGTGTGCCTAGTGGTGATGGTACTCCAGAAGTGCCTGATGATACCTCAGCCGCTTTAGCTATTGATGAAATAGAAGGTAATGATTCGTTTGATTCAGCGCAAATACTGTCAAGTCTTGGAGCGAATAGTCCAGTTGAGGCGACTATTGGTACATCAGGTGATGTGGATTTTTATGCTTTTGATGTGGTGGCTGGGCGTACTTATACACTTGAGCTATTTGATGTGGCTAATAACCTATCATTAAGGGAAGTGTCATATTCTTGTGGAGGCAGCTACCGCCCTTATAATGGACTTTTGCCAATACTTTATGATACTGCTGAAAATGAAATACAAAGGAGATGCTCACCTAATGGTACTGGTAATGTGCATAGTAGCTTTACATTTACCGCAGGTTTGACTAGTACTTATAAGCTCAGAGTTGCAGCACATGCAGATTCTGTATTAGGTACCTATAGTTTACGAATACTGCCAAAATTTGATGAGCCTGCTGCGGCTTGGAGTAGCACAAGTTTTGAACCAAATAATGCCATTAATAATGCTTACCCGCTACAAGTAGGCATGAGTAATGCTTTAAATAGTCAAATTGAAGGACGTAATAGCCAATTTTCAAATGTTTACGCGGATGTAGATTCGTATCGTATTGTTGCTCAAGCAGGTGAAAGCTTTAGTGTAGAATTTTTTGATGTAGCCAATAACCTATCCTTGACAGGAGTGACCTATGATTGTGGAGGTAGTTACACTACTTATAGCGGGCTTTTTCCGAGAGTCTTAGATCCTGCTGGTAATGAAATTACTAGGCAGTGCCAGCCAAATGGTGAAGGGGATGTTCATACTATGATAAATTTTACGGCAGGGATTGATGGCGATTATTTCATCAAAGTTAGCCCTCATGAGCAGAATTCAGCAGGTACTTATAGTATTCGAGTCATCAAGCAGTAGAGTGTTGCTTGAGTAAGATTATCAAGCCTTGCACAGATAACAAAATCCGACATTTTGGTCTATGCTGACATGTCGGATTTCGTTTTTTAATGCTACGCACTAAAAAATCTCATCCAACCTACAGTCAGTATGATTATTTTGTAGGAGGGGCCTTTGGCCGCGAATTTAACAGGTCGCGGCCAAAGGCCCCTCCTACATATTACATTTTTAGCTTTGATGTTGGCAATAAAAAATTGCGGGTATTGATACAATATTCTGGTACTTGGAAAGCGTTAATCAGCAAAAACTACAACATTACGGCCGCTTTCTTTAGCGCTATATAATGCTTTATCTGCGCTATCGATTAAGTCCAGTGCATTGCGATGATCAGTGGGAGGGGTGAAAATACTTATACCACAGCTGATAGTGACCTTTAGTACTTGTTGGTTGTGGGTGAAACGAGCTGTTTCAATACTTGAACGAATCCGCTCAAATATTTTATCGGCTTCATTGACAGGGGCGTTGAGGATCAGTAAAAACTCTTCGCCTCCATAGCGGCCTACTAAATCAAATGGGCGTAATTCGGAGCTGATATGTTGGGCAATTTCATGTAATACATAATCACCTGCTAAGTGGCCATAGTTGTCATTAACCTGTTTAAAGAAATCAATATCACACATGGCGACACACAAAGCTTGCTGCTGACGTTGGGCGCGAGCCATTTCTGTATCTAGTGCTGTTAAAATGGCTCTGCGATTAAGTAAGCCTGTTAATACATCGTGGCTTGCTTGAAATAGCAGTGCTTCTTTGGCTTGATTTAATTCGGATTGTAATTGCAACATACGATGCCCGACTTGTACGCGTGCTTTTAATTCAATTTGGTTAAAAGGTTTGGTGATGTATTCATTAGCACCTGCTTCTAAGCCTGAGACAATATCAAGGGTTTCGTTACGAGCGGTTAATAGGATAATAAAAACGGGATCAGTATCGACTTGGCGGCGGATGCGTTGACATAAACTTAGGCCACTTAGGTGTGGCATTTCCCAATCAACCAATAAAAGCCGAGGTGGGTTTTCTGCTTGCAAGATTTGCCAAGCGGCCTCGCCATCTTCTGCAGTAACAGGTGTATAGCCCCATTTACGTGTTAATGCTTCTAATAGCACTCGCGAGGTAACATCATCTTCAGCTATTAATATTTTCATGGTGAATATTTATGAAAAGTGAGTTATAAGCTGAAGTTTCCAAAAAAATCATCAAGCCACCATGCGTAACAGTACGGCAATCAGTGGATTTATCGGGGAGTTGCTTGGTTTGGGGCAAACATGATTAAAATCCGGGTTCAATGCTGCCTCGGTAATGATGCGCCGCACGTCTGAAAAGGCAAAACTGGCGCGCCCTTTTACTTTGTGCCGACGCTCCGGATCCGCCTTTAAACGGTCGGCATAAATCCAGGTCAGCGTACTTGCCATCATACAAAAATTCAAATGATTGGTCACGGAATGCGCATTACGACACTGACTTTTTTGACTGCCGATGTCTTGTTTCAACTCCTTGAATCCTGATTCGATTTTCCATCTCGCACCATAAAACTCGATCATTTGCGTGACCGATAATGACAAGTCCGTGCTAAACAGTGCGATCCATTGCGTTTTACGAAAAACCCACACGACGCGTACTTTGCATTTTAAACTTTTCAGCATGACAATGCGTTCATGGGCAAGTACCGTACGCTGTTTGCCATAAAGAGTCACCTGATATTCGGCGGCTTCGTGACGAATGCATTTTGCCATTTCTGTTGCCGAACCCAAGCGCTGGCCATATTTTCGAGGTCTCCCTCGCTGCCCAGATTGTCTTGTCTCGGGAAGATCATATAAAACACTATTACAGCGCAGGCGCGACAGAATATCAAACAGACTGCCTACCTCTTTGCGTACGGGCTTTAACAAACCTGCATTGCCAAACCAACTATCGGTCACCGCGAGTATTTGCTTGCCAGAAAAATGATTTGCAACCCCGATGATCATCTGTGCAGCTTGGCCGATCTTGGTTTCAAACGACTGCAATCGACCTTTGATCTTCGCTCGATCGGATTGTGCATCAATCGCTTTCTGTGGAAGGTAGTGGCGAAAATCTAAAAACAAACAGGCCCAACGATTTTTTATTTGCTTGAGCAAACCGATGGCTACCACGTTTTGTGCCCATGGGTAGTCGCTTTGATTGGCTTTGGCCGCATGATCATAAATGGTTTCGCAACCAAAGATTTTTTTGCCCACTTTAGGGTTGATGAAATCATCCAGGGCAATTAATAATCGGTCGTCCGTTTCAGGGTTGTCGATCAGGTCCCAGGCTGTTTTCCATAAACCTTGCCACGGTAATTTGGTTGATGCCATGAATGTGTAAAATCGTTTCCGCTTGATATTGATACCGAACAGCGTTTCAAGGCTACGCCATAAATTGGAACTAATGGAGGAAGTAAACGGGACAATGATCGACAGTAGCGTATAGGCAAATAACGAGGCTCTTTCTTTGCCGAGCGTGGTTTCTGAAAAATGTGATTGAAGAGGAGAAAGAAGATCGCGTAAAATGAACATGAATAAGGCTTTTTTGTTTGTATAATCAATTTGTTAGCACTGTTTATTATACTACAAAATACAGCCTTATTCACTATCAACCTGTTGTTTTTAAAGTAATTTGTACTTAAATATTAGTAATTGCTAATATTTTTCGAAAATTAGACTTTCCTAATATTTGGCTGACAAAAAACTGGGAAACCAAGCTCAGCGATATATGGACTGTATGATTTTAATTGGATCTTGCGTGCAATGTGGCAAACCCATTAATAAATGCCCCTATCCGCCTATATACCCCCCTAAAAACTGGGAAACTTCAGTTATAAGTTTTAACAACTTAATTCCATCAAAGTAATATCATCAAATTGTGCTGCTTCTCCCATAAACTGTTTGACCGATTCACCTAGGAAATTAATGTCAGCCTCTGCAAGTAACATATCGGTGATAGTTTGCTCTAAAGTCTCTTGACCATATTCTTCACCAGCACTATTAATCGCTTCAGTGATGCCATCAGAATAAAGATAGATACGATCCCCAGCGGTAACTGCAATGCTATTGGTTAGCACAAATTCTTGTTTGATAATGCCCATGGCAACGGTAGAAGACAGGACTTTTTGCCATAGTTTGTTGTTGCGATAGATTAATACTTCCGGCATACCACAATTCCAGATATGTAATTGCTGGCCATCGGCACTGAGCTCAAGAAAGATCGCGCCTAAGAATAAACCAATCGGCATTTTTTCTAATAATTGTCGATTAATTTCGGCCATTATTTCTGAGATAGGCAAACCTTTGGCGGTCATACTATAAAAAACATCATAAACAATAGGGCCGCCGACTGCTGCCATTAAACCATGCCCTGTAAAATCACCGAGCATAATATGCCGGGTTTTATCAGGGCAGAAAGCAGAAAGTAACACATCACCAGAGGTTTTTTCTACTGGTGTTTCCAATAGTTGTAGTTGGCTGGATTCAAAATTCTTTGAGGCGCGCATTTTTAGAATAATGTTTTCTATGGTTTCGCGTTCAAAGGTAAGCACTTCTTTGGTTTTATTGAGTTCGGCCTGTAAGTTCAACATGCGTTGCCCAACTTGTAGGCGTGCTTTTAATTCGGTATTGGCAAACGGTTTGGTAATGTAGTCATTCGCACCTGCTTCTAAACCAGCCACCACATCATCGGTTTCACTACGGGCGGTTAATAAGATGATAAAAGGTGGGTTATTTTGATTTTGAGCTCGGATACGTTGGCACAAACCTAAACCATCTAAGCGTGGCATTTCCCAGTCGATTAACATTAATAAAGGGGCATCAGGTTCTTGCAGTAATTCCCAAGCCGCTTCACCATCTTCAGCAACGACGGTTTGATAACCCCATTTGCTAGTCACTGCACCTAACATGGCGCGAGAAGTAAGATCATCATCAGCGATCAGTAACTTCATGAAAGTGTTTCCTCCATAGTCGATTTTAATTGGGTAAAACTTTGTTCTAAAGTTGTTAAATGTTGTTGCAAGCTTGGCATGTCACCTGCTTTACCTGCTTGTTCCATTGCTAACGCTAAGTTACTTAATACCATACCACCTACATTGGCAGATGCACCTTTTATTTTATGGGCTTGTGCGGTTGCTTGAGCAAGGTCGTTTGCTTGCACAAAATCATGCAGCTGTTTAATTTGTACGGGCATATCACTTAAAAAAGCATCAGCGATGACTTGGATTAAATCTTTGTCATCCATTAAGCGCTCGCTCATTGCAGCATAATCAAAGATAGGGAGTTCCTCTTCTTCTGTTATGGTTTCTTTAGCGGCACTAGCAACTGATTCTGTCATTATGGTGTTGGCAGTTTCTTTATTTTGTACTGTGCTTAACCATTTCTCTAATAATTTACGTAGTTTGCCAATATCAACAGGTTTGGCAATGAAGTCATCCATGCCTGCCGCTAAACATTTTTCACGATCACCTTGCATGGCATTGGCGGTCATGGCAATAACAGGTGTTTGATGATTTTGTACTGATGAGCTTGCATCACGAATATGCTGGGTAGCAGTATAACCATCCATTATCGGCATTTGGCAGTCCATAAAAACTAGGTCAAAATTTTGTTGAGCCAGGCTATCCAGTGCTTCTTGACCATTGCCTGCCACCTCGGTGTTAATGCCAAATTTAGCCAGCATGCCACAGGCAACGGCTTGGTTAATACTATTATCATCGACAACTAATGCATGGGCATTAAAATTATGCTGTTCCTGTCTAGCCGTATAGCGTGTAATTATTATTTCAGGCAATTGTGCTGTTGATATACCTGCTAGTTGTAGTAGAACATTATACAGTTCTGATTGGTGAATGGGTTTACTAAGATAAGCTGAGAATCCATGGTCTAGAGTTTTCTTGGCATCTCCTCGCTGTCCTTGTGAGCTTAACATGGCTAGGCGGGTAGTCGCTAACTGCTTATCTCTTTGCATAGCGTCAGCAAGTCTAAGGCCATTCATACCAGGCATATGCATATCAAGTAACGCTATCGTATAAGGGGACTCTTCAGCAATCCCCGTATAGAGTAGTTCTAGGGCTTCAGGGCTACTTGCTGCCAAGCTATGTGGAGTTTGCCATGCGTTAAGAAATTCATGCAGAACTTCACGGTTGGTTGCATTGTCATCAACCACTAAAATGCGTTGATGATGTAAATCATGTACTTGTTCTAGTGATTTTTTAGTAGGGATAGCTTCTAAAGCCAAGGTAAACCAAAAAGTAGAGCCTTTATCTAGTTCACTGTCGATACCTATAGTTCCTCCCATGAGTTCGACGAGTTGTTTGCTAATGGCAAGTCCTAAACCTGTTCCCCCAAATTTACGGGTTGTTGAGCCATCTGCTTGGCTAAATTTCTGAAATAATTTTTGTTGTTGTGCCTGACTGAGACCAATGCCGGTATCTTTAACAGCAAAGTGTAAGAGGGAACGCCCCTGAGCATCAGTGATCAGTTGATAGCGCACTGAGACTTCACCTGTTGCAGTGAACTTAACGGCATTGCTAATTAAATTAGTTAATACTTGTCGGATGCGACCAGGGTCACCTTTATACCATTGCGGAATGGTTGGATTAACCGTACAAATAAATTCTAAACCTTTTTCGATGGCACGTAAGCCAGTGGTATCGGCAATATCTTCCAGTAAATTACCTAAATCAAAATCTAAAATTTCCAGATCTAGTTTGCCGGCTTCAATTTTGGAGAAATCCAGAATATCATTAATGATGGTGAGTAAGGCTTCAGCACTACGTTTAATGGTAAGGGCGCGACCTTCTTGTTCGGTATCTAGCCTATTATCTAGTAACAATTCAGTCATGCCAATGACACCATTCATAGGAGTGCGGATTTCATGACTCATATTGGCCAAAAATTCACTTTTGGTTTGATTGGCTATTTCGGCTGACTCTTTAGCCTCATGTAGGGCAAGTTCTGCAAGCTTACGCTCGGTAATGTCGCGAAAACTCCATACTCGACCAGTAGCAGCACCTTCCATTTGCATAGGCCTAGAGCTACATTCAAAGATACGTCCATCTTTAGATTGAAGTATGTCTGACACTTCAATTGTTGCATTGGCATGCAGTTCTTGTACACCTTGTAGAAATTGCTCAGGGTTTAGCAGTTGCGGCATAACATGATCGAACATTGCTTTTTCGTCCCGGCTACTAGCCAACTCTGCCGGGATTTGCCACATTTGAGCAAAGCGTTGATTGCTACGTAGGACGGTGCCGTATTTACTGGTCACCAGAATGCCGTTATCGGTCGCTTCTAAGGTTGCTTCAGTCAGTGCCAATGCCTCATTAATTTCTAATTGAACTTGTTTACGTTCACTGATGTCCAGTAAGGTTCCAATCATGCGTTTAGGAAAGCCGTGCTCGTTACGTTCTACTAGGCGACCTGTATCCAGTACCCAAACCCAATGGCCTAATTTATGTTTTAAACGTAGTTCGCACTCATAACTTTCAGTGATGCCATCAAAGTGTTGTTCCATTAATTGGCTGGAATGGGTAAGATCTTCGGGGTGTACTTTGCTGGTCCAAGTATTCATATTTAGTGGCTGCAGCTCTTCTAAAGTATAGCCGGTAATAGCAGCCCAACGTTCATTAAAATCAATGTTTCCTGTTAACATATGCCAATCCCAGATGCCAACACCTGTACTGCTCATGATCAGTTCTAATCGTTCTTTATTTTCTTTAATAGCAAATTCAGATTGTTTGCGTGCGGTAATATCAGTACGAATAGCTGTATAGTTGGTCGGTTTGCCTTGTTCGTCTTTAAGCGGCACGATCGTGCTTTCTACCCAGAATAAATGGCCGTCTTTGGCTTTATTACATATTTCACCATGCCAAACATTGCCATTGGCAATGGTGTGATACATTTCCTGAAAAAAAGCCGTATCATGAATTCCGGACTTTAGCAGGCGATGATTCTGCCCTAGTAATTCATCCCGGCTATAGCCACTAAGTTGACAAAATTTTTCATTAATCAGGGTGATATTACCTTTAATATCGGTAATACTCACAATGGCATGTTGGTCTAGCGCAAATTTTTGCTCGGTTAATTCGGCTAAAACTTCTTGTGCTATTTGGTTGCTTTCCTCTAAAGATTCTTGGTTGCGTTGGCGTGTATTGAGCATTTCATTAAATGATTTGGCCAAGATACCAATTTCATTATCGGCACGAATATGAACTTGTTGGCTCATATCACCTGATGCAACCGCGCGTGTTGCATTAACAAGCTGGATAATAGGTTTGGTGATTCTGCGCGCTTGTAGAGAAGCAAAACTGGCGGCCAATAATCCTGTTAGGGTGACCATGGCTAACATTAGCAGCTTTAAATTATTGACAGCAGCTAACGCTTCTTCAGTATCTACTTCTGAAATAAGTACCCAATTGACACCCGCTAGACGAATTACATGATGTATGCCAATAACCTTTTGGCCATTTGGGCCGATATATTCAAAGGCAGACTCTTGCATATTGTCAGCCATGTGTTTGGGTTTGTCATGTTCGTACTGCGAAAGTTTAAACTGTTCAGTATTTATGCTTCTGGTGAGTACGTCTTTGGCACCTTGGTCGAGCTCAGTGCGTAAGATGCTATCATGACCAATTACATAGCGTTGTTGTGATTTAGATTGTTGATTGTTGTTCAGGAGTGAAGCAAAGATTTGATCATATTGCAGCTGCATGGCAAGCAGGCCGATTTTCCCCCCTGATACATCGTATACAGGGGTAGTAATAAAACCGGCAAGGATATTATTACTTGGCTGGTAGCGCTCTATATCACTGAACAGTGTTTTGCCTGTCGTTAGGCTGGTCTGTGCAGTTTTAGCAAAATTAGTAGCTGCAAATTGACCAGAAAAGAGGTTGGTTCCTAAATCGGATTCATGGGCAACACTATAAATAATATTACCTTGTAGATCGATTAAGAGGAGGTCATAGATATAGTCATAGTAACGCATCATGGTGACTAGGTCTTGTTGGTATTCTTCGACAATTTTTGCCCAATGGTAGCTTTTGATATATTCTGCCAAAGGCTGATGCTGGGACTGCCAACCTGCTTGTAATTTTTGCAGTAATTCTGCTGTATGCGGGTCTTCTGCTTCGGAGTTGATGTCTGTAAAGCGGTAATTAAACCAGTTCTGAATGAATTTACTATCAGCAATTGCCATATGCTCTAGATTCTGGGCAGCAGCTTTATGTAAACCAGTGGCAGCTTGATGATAGCTAACCCAGGAGACTAAACTCATGGGGGCTAAAGCGAGCAGTAGAAACCAGAACAATAAGGTTCGATTGATGGAATGGCTAAAAACGACTTTATCGATAGATTCCTGTTGGTTTTTATTATTCATTTATTGAGCTTTTTGATGGTATTTTTTTATAACAGTCTTAGTCTTGGATAATTTTCTCATCCACAAGTACATTAAAGCGTTCATCGGCAAATGCATCGATATTAATGGCTTGCTGTAAGATTCGGCCTTCTATGGCTAAATCCATAATATGCTGTAACCCAAGTTTATCAATATTGAGGTGTTGGTAGTTGATAACCCGTAAATAATACGGGAGATTTCTATCCTAGCAAAACGACTATGGCAAGTATAGTCAGTGGCTGTTAATGTTAGGATTCTGTGATGAGGTAGATAGTTTTACTAGTGGGTGCAACCAAAAGGGGGCGAGTTTGTGTTGAGAGTGTGGCGAATGGAGCATGTTAGTCGATAAAAGGCACAATTCAATCAAACAAGCTGAGCCATTTTACGTACAGTTGCCTTATCTAAAATAGCCTGTTTTTCAAGCTCACTTGCTTGTGACCACCCAGTTATTTCATCTAGCGAACGAAAGCAGCCTAAACAAATATCGTCATTATTTAAACAGCAATTACGTACACAAGGTGACTCTATACCTCGGTTTTTATGTTGTTCTAGTAGGGTGTTGATTTGCGTCAGTGTTGGGTTACTTTGTGTGTAATTAATAGCGATGGTATATATTTCACCATCTAACACAAGGCGTAATGACGGGTAGGAACTGACACCTAAAGAACGTGCAAATTGGATATGTTCGCTAAGTTGTATTTGTGTGTTTGGGGTACTTAAATCTGCTTTGAATTGCTTAATGTCTAGGGCTGTTTGTTCAGCACAAGTAATCAGCGTGGTATTTAATGACGGGTTTTGTGCGGCTTGATAATAAGCTTGTTGGATTTGCTGGCGTAATAGTTGTACAAATTCAGGTGCTTGTTGTGCAGCGGCTATTAATGCACGACAAGCGGGGTAAGTAGAACGTAGCGGGGTATTGTTACTCCAAAAATCAAAATTAAATTTTATATGGGGTACGGTAAATTCTATTTGCTGCCATGCTTGTTGCACCATTTTTTGTGTTGCGGCCGGCATGGGCTCGCTTGTATCTGCTGCCAATCCACCCAAGATGAACTCAAAGTTGAGCAAGGCAGGTAATTGCTGTTGTAATTCTGTTAAGGATTGTTCGTAGGCATAGCACCAGCTACACATAGGATCGTATATATAGTAAAGGGTATTATTTTGAATTTGCATGCTGCTGGGGGAGCTGAGTTGATTTTAGTGCTATTGTAAACCATATAAATCAAAGTTAATTAAAGTATGCGCGATCTCAGCCGATATTACCTATACCAAGAGTTTTCATAATTTAAGGGGAAATATATGGAAATTAAAGCATTTAACCAAAATGTACAGGCATTAGCTAAAGCAGATGATAAAAAGACTAATGGACCTATGGGGCAACAAGTTTCAGAAATGGCACATGAGAAAAATGCAGTTAAAGAAGCGGCATCAGTGACTGTTAAGCGCGAAATGAATGCCGCTATCTTGCAATCTGCAGCAGCCAGTTTAAGTGTTGCGGATGAACCAATGGCATTGGTGTTAAAAACAGCTTTAGAAGGCATTAATGAGGCGCTAAAAGAAACCATGGGTGATAATGCCATTCAAAAAACCTATGACTCTGGTTTAGATGTTAGCCCTGAAGCGACCGCTGGGCGTATCGTATCTTTAAGTACTGCATTTTTTGGCAAATACCAAGAAATTCATCCTGACATGAGTCAGGAGGAGGCATTGACTTCTTTTACTGAAATTATCAGTGGCGGGGTTGATAAAGGTTTTGCTGAAGCAAGAGAAATATTGGATGGTTTAGGGGTTTTAGAAGGTGATATTGCAAGTAATATAGATAAAACTTATGCACTGGTGCAAGATGGGTTAAAATCATTCGTAGAAAATTATGGTAATGTTACTGATGAAAATGCTGGCACGTAGGTTGGAATAGCTTATCAAGCGCAGCGCAGATAACGTTTTCCGACCTCCTTTTCATATAAACATGAAAGTAGTTTACACTTTTTCCTCGTCATCCTGCGTGCTTTTAGCAGGAATCCATGATACAGCATAGATTCCCGATAAAAGACTTCGGGAATGACGTGGTTAATGAAATTTAAAGTGTAAACCGAGCAATGAAGGATGCCCGTTTTCCGACAGTGTAATGCTCAATTTTTGTGTGGATTTCTTAATCCTGTGGTGGAAAACGCTAAGACTATTCCACCCTACGTCGTTATAATAAAGGAGAAGCATTGCTTCTCCTTTTTTTATTGGTATTAGATAGAGAGTAGCTGATGAGCGAAAATAAATTAATCGATACTTCCAATTTGCGGGGTGATTTTTTTGGTGGATTAACTGCAGGCGTGGTTGCCTTACCCTTAGCCTTGGCTTTTGGTGTGCAATCGGGTATGGGGGCTATTGCGGGGATATACGGTGCCATTGCGATCGGTATTTTTGCTGCCTGGTTTGGGGGGACGAATACTCAAATTAGTGGGCCAACAGGGCCAATGACGGTAGTTTCAGCTGTGGTGATTGCTACTGAAATTGAACTGCATGGCAGTTTAGATGCCGCTATGGGTACCATTATTGCAATCTTTCTGTTAGCAGGTTTGCTACAGATCATCTTGGGTGTATTAAAAATCGGTCAGTATATTCGTTATATGCCATATCCTGTGGTGTCTGGCTTTATGAGTGGGATTGGCGTTATTATTATCGTTTTGCAGATATTTCCCTTTTTAGGACAGAGTTCACCTAAAAAAATTCTGGATATTTTTGCTGAGCTACCTAATGCATTACCGTTAGCTAATATTGAAGCTGTCGTTTTGGCTTTAGCGACCATTATTACCATTTATGTATTTCCACGTATTACCAGACTTATTCCTAGTGCATTAGTGGCACTGGTTGTCTTAACTGCTGCCGCAACCTTTATGAATTTAGATGTTGCTATTATTGGTGATATTCCTGAAGGTTTGCCTGCATTGCAGTTAGATGACTTGGTGCATGTGGATTTAACGCAGCCCATGTTGATTATTATCCCGGCACTTACCTTGGCTGCTTTAGGAACTATTGACTCGCTATTAACATCAATCGTGGCGGATAATATGACTAAGACACAACATAATAGTAATAAAGAGTTAATCGGCCAAGGTTTGGGTAATATGGTTGCCGCTACTATTGGTGGAATTCCAGGCGCTGGCGCAACCATGCGGACAGTGGTAAATATTAATTCAGGTGGTAAAACTAAATTATCGGGTGTCATTCACGGCCTGGCTTTGTTATTTGTATTATTAGGTGCAGGTGCTTATGCCAGATTAATTCCTTTGCCTGTGTTAGCGGGAATTTTAATTACCGTCGGGATCGGGATTATTGATTATAAAGGCTTGAAACATATTACTAGTGTGCCAAAAACAGATTCAGCTGTGATGTTGATTGTGTTAACCATGACCGTATTTGTAGATTTATTACAAGCAGTTGCTGTGGGTATGCTGTTGGCTTCTATGCTGTTTATGAAGAAAATGAGCGATGTTGCCGAAGATAAATCCTCCATTGGTTCGGTAGAAGATTTTGCGCGTGAAGTGGCTTGGATGGATGAATCGGCGTTAAGTGATGATATTTGTGACAAAGTATATATCAAGCATTTTGATGGACCTATTTTCTTTGGCTTTGCCTCAAAATTTATGGAAATGACCCGTGCTCTCCCTGAGGTTGATGTGGTGATCATGCGTATGGAAAAAGTACCTTATATCGATCAGTCTGGTATGTATGCGATTGAAGATGCGGTGATGGCATTACAAGAGAAGCAGGTATTGGTGTTATTTGAAGGCATTCAGAGTCAACCTGAAGATATGCTAAGACGGATAGGTTTGATCCCTGACATGGTGGCTGACCAGCATTTATTTAAAGACTTTATCAGTTGTGTGGCTGCGTTGGAATCAGGTGATGCTTTTAAGGATGTGGTCAATAAAAAGAACTATTCGTGGACTTTTGTAACGCGGTAGTTATTTAAAGCGAAAGAGCAGCAAACAAAAAAGGCTTCCAGAATTATATCTGGAAGCCTTTTTTGTTTTGGATAAGCCGCATCAAAACGGGGGGTGTTTATTCGCATACTCATTGAGCGGTTTGTGGATTTTTATGATTTGTGTTTACATTACTAGCAATTGCAGCTACGGCGAATAAAGCTGAAGAGATAATAAATTGACCTGAAACAAAGCCCAGCAAGCCCATTAAAAATACTAATCCTGTCAATATATCTTTCATTAAATTGTTCATTGTTAACTCCTCTAATAAGTTATAAAAGCGGTTATCTGAACCGCAAAATAATTATAGTAAATTTTCATATCATTAACAATATCATGCCAGGCGTATAGATTGTTTCTTTTTTGGATATAATATTACTTGGTACAGTCATATTTATACGGTGTTAAATTAAAGCGTTTAACCTTGGCATTATTAATTGATCGTATTTTGCAGGAGTCAAATAGGCTATGTATATTATTGATATTAGCTTGTTCAGGAATTTGTATACGTGAGCGTATCAACCATAAAAACAATTGCTTGTACTAGTCTTGCGCTGTTAGCTTTTGCGGGCAACTCAATTTTGTGTAGGTTAGCATTAGCTACCAATACTATTGATGCAGCCAGCTTTACTATTATTCGCCTGCTATCGGGTAGTATTGCTTCCGGGGTTGGCTATGCAGTCTGGTACATTGCATTAGGGCAGCTTTCAGTTATCCAAGCTGCAGTAGTACAATTATTTGTGCCGGTGCTAGCGGCAATTGGCGGACTAATATTTGCGCATGAGTTTATTACAATGCGACTGGTCATCTCAGCGACCATGATTTTGGGAGGCATACTGATAGTGGTGCTAGGGAGATACTATTTTATTCAGCGAAAACATAGTAAGGAAGAATAGGCATGTTAGAAATTTCCCATACGGTGACTATTCCTGATAATGAAATAGAGCTTATTGCGATTCGAGCCCAAGGTGCAGGTGGGCAAAATGTGAATAAAGTGTCTACAGCCATTCACCTGCGCTTTGATATCAATGCTTCTTCATTACCTGAATTTTATAAGCAACGCCTGCTGATGTTACGTGATAAACGTATTACAAAAGAAGGTGTCATTATCATTAAGGCGCAGCAATTTCGTACCCAAGAGAAAAATCGTGAAGATGCACTGGCGCGCTTACAGGAAATGATTAAAGCAGCTATTGTAGTGCAGAAAGTAAGGCGAGCGACTAAACCCAGTAGAGGTGCTCAAAAGAGGCGGCTGAATAATAAAGCTAAGCGTAGTCAGCTTAAGGCATTGCGGGGAAGGGTTTCGGAATGAATGCTTTTAAGGGGCACAATGAATGTACCCCTTAATTTATACTGCTTCAAGTTATTGAAGGGAAGGTCACAGCCATAGGCTCCTCCTACGCAAAGTAGTTGGCGGCACCAATCAATGGGGTATTTGGATTCAATGAGATTTTGATTGATATTTTACTCAGTAGCGGGTTAAAGCGGCCTTTGCTGAGAAAATGTTTTAAGAAATCACCGTTTTCCATCGCAGAGCAGATTTTTGGGGCAATGCCGCCGCCAATAAATATGCCGCCAGAGGCCAAGCATTTTAAGGCAAGGTTACCCGTTTCTGCTGCATAGAGTTCTACAAATAAACGCACTACTTCAACACACAGAGGGTCTTTATTATCAATGCCTAAGTTGGAAATAATGGCATTACGGTCAACACCAGCTTCATTAACAGCAGGGACTACAGAGCAGGGTGCTGCAAAACCACTTGCAACCAGAAAGTCGTAAATATAGCCAAAGCCATCACCCGAGAGCACCCGTTCCCAACTGACATGTTCAGGGAAAAGTTGACGTAGGTAATTTAAAAATTGGTCTTGTTGCTGTGTTTGAGCGGCAAAATCACAATGCCCACCTTCAGTTGCAATGGGGTGGTGCTGTTGACCATCCCAATAAAGAATGGCTTGCCCTAAGCCTGTACCAGCAGCTAGCACGGCAATATTGCCATTTTGGGTCACAGCATTTGGGTTAAGTTCTAGCAAATCATCTTCTGCGCTATGCAACATGCCAAGGGACATCGCTGCTAAATCATTGAGTAATTTAACTTTGTCAGTACCTAGTGTCTGCATGAGCTCTTGAGCATTAATACTCCAGGGCAAGTTGGTGGTTTGACAGCATTGTTCGATAATGGGGCCAGCAATGCCAAAGCAGGCAGCTTCAATTTGCATGTCTGTTTGCAGAAATGCTGCGAGGATTTCATCGAATTGGGCATAATCGGCACTCGGAAAACTTTGCTCCAGTTCACAATGTAATTCGCCTTGACTATTTTTCTTATACAGTGCTAATACCGTTTTGGTACCTCCAATATCACCCGCTAAAATCATCTATAAACTCCTGCTACTGTTGCATTATTTGCGCTTAATATACAGCACGCAATAGCTTTACGTACATAATTTCCTGGTTTGTAATGGAATAGCAAAGAACCCGTTTCATCTGTGTGCAAGAAAATATATAATAACCAGCTATCATTTTTTCAATCTTGCTGGAACAACCTCCCTAAATGCAGAAACAACACAAAGCTGTTGCCAAAAAATCGGAAAACAGTATGGAAGACCAAGCTTTAGCGCATATTAAAGCCAAGCGCTATAAAGATGCCATCCGACTCTATAAGAAACTATTACAGGAAGCGGATAATAATGAGTGGCATCAGCAGTTAGCTTTTAGCTATGTGCAAAGGGCGATTTCTTTTGCCAATAGAGAAATGTATGCGGAAGCTGCGGCTTTGTGGGAAAACCATCAAGAGCATGTGCAAGCACCTTATGCTGCTTACGAGCAATATTTGGTTTGGTTAATACAAACTAATCAACTCGTTAAAGTACAAGCAGAGTTGGCGCAATTATCCGCTGAGCAGTTGGATAAACAGTATCCAAAATTAGCAGCTGTATTAGGGTTATTGATATTGAGCCAATACCCTGATTTACAACAGCACTTGCCCCAAGATTCTACTTTTATAACGCACTTACAATTAGTACAAACGGCTTTACAAGCATTACAGGATAACCAGCCTGAGCAATTAAACGCTGCTTTAAAACAATTGCCATACCGTTCTGTCTTTAGAGATTTGCGCACACTTCTGAATGCTGTTGCGTTGATGGCGGATTCACCAGAGCAAGCAGCAATAATATTAGCCAAAATTGCTAATCATTCAGTGTATTATCCAGCTGCGCATATTTTAATAGATAGCCTGTTGTCAGGTGCAGAACTAGCGCAGAAATTGGTGGGGGCAGACTATGCACAACGCCGTGTTATTAGTGAATTAAAAGGACTATCAGCACAACAACTAGACTTTATTGAGCATTTTAGTCGCAAGCAGGATAAATTGACTGATAAAGTGCAATTTAATATGGCGATCCAATACCAAGCATTGATTGGCACGGAACTGGCCGAGCAATTCTGTCAGCTGATGTTGGTCAGTTACCCCGCAGGTAAAAAAGATTATAACAAACGCTTTTCTTCCAGTAGTGACTTTGAAGAAAACCGGATTCAGGCATTACTTTGTGAGCAAAGTAATGATTTAGAAGGTGCTGAATTCCATTGGCATAGTTGCATTAATAGTTTGCTCAACATTGACGGTGATAACGGCCTACAGGTAGCATTAATTTTACGCCGTTTAGCAGTGAGAGAACCAGATGGCCTTGAGTGTGCTGATTTGTTTGCGCAGAGCATAGATCATGATGCTAGCGATCGTAATAGTTATTTACAAATTCTCAAGGAGTATGGTGCAGAAGAAGGTGATGCGCAAGAATATAAGCTGTGGCTGAGTAAAACTTTGGCGCAATTTCCACAAGATATTGTAGTATTGACTCAAGCTGTGAAGGCGGCCACGCGCAATAAAACCTATAAAAAGGCCAGTCAATATGCGCGCAAAATATTAAGCATTGACCCACTCAATACCTTTGCGAAACAAACATTATTTAGTAGTCATGTAGCACATGCGCAACGTTTAATGCGTGAGAAAAAATATGAATTGGTTGCTAAAGAAATTGAACAATTGGAAAAGCTTAATTTAGGCAAAAGGTATCAACAGAAAATTCAGTTAATGCAGGCTTTACTTGGTTTTTCCAGTGAGGATAAGCAGCAAGGCTTGCAGAATATAACAGCGGCAGTCAAGAGCAGCTATGCTGACCCAGTGAATATACAATTTAATGTTGCTATGGCTGCTTTGTTGAATGGACTGCCAGTCACCACACTTTTGCGTGAATTACCGTCAAGTAAAGAACATTTGTTAACGGCAGCAGAATTGAACAGCATGATGCAGCAATTGCAGCAGCATATAGATGCTGGTATTGAGCATACCTTATTGCACAAGGCACTGGAAAAAATTAAAGCACCACTTAAAAAGTCATTGCTTACACAAGATTATGTTGAATCCCTGTTGCTGCAGTTTTGCGAAAAATTGGATGCAATTAAGCACTTTGAATTATTACGCCATATTGCAAAATTTGCGCAAGACCAATGGCAAAGTCCAATTTGGATGTACTATCGTGTCTATGCTACTTGTAATGGCGATGCAGCTGACTGTTCAGGTTATGACGAGTATCGTTTACAAAATGCACATGAGCAAGCAAAAGAGAGCAAAGAATATCAAACTTGTTTTTTGATTGATCATTTTCTTGAAAGTTATTATGCAGCACATCCACAGCGCAGCTTAGGTTTTCTGGACTCATTATTTGGTCTCGATGGTGGTGATGACGAAGATGAAGATACCAGTGTAGAGATAATGGAACAACTCTTTGGTAGCCTTCCAGAGGATACGCTTGCTGCAATGAATTATGAAATGGAAGCTATAGCGCAAAAGCAAACGCCTGAGCAGTTAATTCAAGGACTGATGCAGCAAGTTGATAATAGTGAAATGGTGTTTATGGCAATGATGCAAAACCCTGATATTTTCTCGGCTTTTCTTTTACTTAAAGCGGCTGAAAAATTAAAAATTGATATTGGCGTAGGTGTTGATGATGTTATTGAAGCTTTCGGTATTAAAGAAAACAACAGTCGCTTTCCTTTTCCTTTCTAAATAAGTACAGACTATGCAAACACCCTACCAAATACTCGGCGTTACTGTTGATGCTGGCGATGCTGCTATTAAGCAAGCTTATTTACAACAAGTAAAAATAAACCCGCCTGATCGTGATGCGGAAAAATTTCAGAAAATACATGATGCTTATACTGCAATAAAAGACCATCAAAGTCGTGTCAAGCATGAGCTATTTACCCTACCGCAAGTTGGTTTTGATAGCTTGCTGGCGCAAATAATGCATACTGAACAGAAGATTAATCTTGATGCAGTCGCTTTGAAAAAAGTATTAAGCATCGCTGTTGAAGATGCCAGTCTATTACATAAGATTGCTAACGCCGATTAAATAATGAGCACAGACACCCAAAAAACTGAATTACTTACCGAATTTCAAAGCTATCTGGATAAAAGCCAAATTAGTGCTTTTAGTGCCCGAGAACAACCAGATCTACATACGTTACTCAGTGAGTTAACGGCTTTAAAAACAGAAGTAAAAGCAGAGTCGCGGCAGTATAAAAATACCCTAGATACCCTTAGTTCAGCACTAGAAACCGTTCAGGAAGATAATAAAACCTTAGCAGCTGAATTGGCTGCTAGTACTGCAAGACTAGTACAACAACAAGCTGATATGCAACGTACCATGTTACTGGAAATGGTGGATCTTTATGATCGTTTAAGTACGGGCGCTAATATTTTGCAAAATTACCAGCCTGTTAATGCCCTCTTTAAGCATTCGCAAAAGAAAGATATGCGTTTCATTGAGCGTTTTAAAGAGGGACAAATAATGACTCTACGTCGCTTTGAACAATTATTACAGAGCTATCAGGTGCGGCCGATAGAGTGTGTTGGTAAATTACTCGACCCTGTTAGTATGAGTGCTGTTGAAACGGGTAATGACACGCAACAAGGCAATGGTATTGTGCTGCAAGAGCTACGTAAAGGCTTTTTATATCAAGATCAAATTCTGCGCTTGGCAGAAGTGAAAGTAAATAAAACCAAGGTTGGATAAAGACATGAATGACATAATTATTGGTATTGATTTAGGTACCACTAACTCGGAAGTTGCTATTGTTGAAAATGGCAAAGTAACAGTGATTAGCGATGGCGATAAAAAAATGTTGCCTTCCTTTGTCGGTTTGGATGACAACGGTAGTATTATTGTGGGTGAAATTGCACGCAATCAATATATTGTTTATCCAGAACGCACCATTAAATCTATTAAGCGATTAATGGGGCAAGATGAGCAAGTTAAGTTAGCTGATTTACCGTATTCGCCACAAGAAATTTCTGCCATTATTTTGAAGCGCCTGAAGGCTATTGCAGAAAATTATTTAGGGCAGGCAGTCAGCAAAGCTGTGATTACCGTACCCGCTTATTTTTCTGATGCGCAACGGCAAGCAACTCGAGAGGCAGGGGAAATAGCAGGCCTAGAAGTGGTGCGTATGATTAATGAGCCTACTGCGGCCGCATTAACCTATGATGCGCAAGAAGCAGAAGCTAAGCGAGTGTTAGTTTATGATTTGGGGGGAGGCACCTTTGATGTCTCGGTGGTTAATATTGAATCGGGTGTGGTTGAGGTTTTATCCAGTCATGGTGATAATCAATTAGGTGGTGATGATTTCGATCAACAAATTATCAACTATTTGTTGGACTACTTACAAAACACTTATGATGTCGATGCGCGTGGTGATAGTAAAGCAATGGCGCGTATTACCCGTGCAGCAGAAAACGCAAAATTTGTACTTTCCGAACAGCCTTATGTGCAGATTGAAGAAGAGTACCTTTTAGAGTATGAAGGTACTCCAGTACATCTGTCATTGGAATTATCACGGATGGCCTATGAAGAAATGATTGAGGATTATATCAACTCGACTTTAGATGCCGTGCACACTGCTTTACAAGGTGCCAAATTTACCAGCTCTGATATAGATGAAATTATTTTGGTGGGTGGTTCGACACGTACACCTTGTATTCGTGAGCGCTTATTGAATGAATTTGGTTTAGAGCCACATAGCGAAGTGAATGCAGATTTATGTGTGGCCATGGGCGCAGCAATTCAAGGTGCGATGATTGCCGGACAAGACGTTGATACGGTTTTAGTTGATGTGACTCCGTATACTTATGGTACAAGTGCTGTCGGCTTTTTAGATGGCCAAGAATACCCATTTATGTTTGTGCCCATTATTCATAAAAATACGGTATTACCAAATCGTAAAACGGAAGCTTTTGCAACACATCATGATGGTCAAGAAGCGGTAGAAATTACAGTTTATCAAGGGGAAGACCCTGATGCGTTGAATAATGTGAAAATTGGCGAATTCCGTGTTGAAGGTTTGCGTGATGTTGCTGCAGGTAACATTATTACCTTAACTTTGGGTTTGGATTTAAATGGTATTCTGCAAGTTTCGGCCCAAGAAAAGGAGACTGGCTTAGAAAAGTCAATTACCATCAAGAACGCTTTATCTCAATTTGAAGAGAGTTCTTTAGACTCCGCTAAACAACGTATCAACTCCTTATTTGGGCATATGGATGCAAGCGTTATTGAGCATGAACCTATTGCTGAGGTGGAGAGCATTGCTCCAGAAATTACTGCAGCCAATGAATTGATTGCCAAGGCAGAGAGCTTCTTTGATAAAGTCTCCAACGAAGACAAGGAAGATATGATCGATATCATTGAAACTTTAAGTAACTGTGTTCGAGATAAAGATATAGATGGCTTAGTTGCACCTACTGCAGAATTAACCGATATTATTTATTATCTGGAATCTTAATGGAGCGTTGCCCTTGTTGTAATGCGCGTTTACGCGAGCGTATCGTTTGCGCGCGTTGCCAAGCTGATTTGAGTGTGCTGATTCATTCAGCACAGGCTGCTGAAGCTTGGTTGTCTATAGCAATGGACTACTTAGCAACTGGTGAACTTGAGCAAAGTATTACTGCATTGGAGTTTTCACTTGCTTTAAACAAGACTCAACTAGCATTTGTTTTTCGCGATTTTATGATTGAGCAGCAAACACAGAAGATTTTGAATTTATTGGCAGAAAAACAAGTATTGGCGGCCAAGCAGATTTTATATGCTATGCGTGGTTTGTTTGCTTATAGTGCGGGACTACAAAAACTTAATACGTTTAATGATTACTTATTATTAAACCCTCAGCCCTAGGTAATTCCTAAACGTTGCTCATGAGGAAATAATAATTCGAAATGGTTAACTGAGGTAGTTGAATGTAGTGATTGGCCTAAATGGCATAGAATTTTATTGTGATTAATAAATAAATAAATTTCCTCGCCAGACTGAAAATGATTAGCAGAAAAAAGCAAACTATCTTGGTTTAATAAAATGCAGCTAATTTTTTGTTCTGGAGTGCTTGGGCTACTGATGCATATAACTAGTGACTCTATACTTAATAATTCAATACCAATGATTAAGCTACTTTCAGTGGTACTCATGCGTCGTACTAAGCCAATCTCAATGCTGTGGCTGGGAGCTGAGACCATGCCAAATACATTGCCAATCTGCAACTTCTCTGAAGAGTTATTCCATAGAATTTGATGACCTTTAAAGGTGCTATTAATGATTTCAAATTCTTCTATACGCATGGAGCCATTTTGAGCTTCAGGAAGTGAATTTGACTCATTAAAAATATTGTTATGCGATGTAATGTTTGATTTTTCTTTTATGGCAATATCAATATAGTGATCTTCATCAACTAAAGAAAGAGGGAGAGGTTCGTTGGCGGGCTTATTTGTAATAGTTCTTGTTTCTAAAAATGTATCTGCAATGCCTTCGGTAAGTTGGGTGTTTTTCTTGTGAAATTTAATGATATCTTCTAGTCCAATGACTCCATTGCCTACACATCGATTACTAATACGGGTGTGCTGCCTTTTTTGTATGGAAGTTAATGATTTATATGCCCGTAAAAAAATAGCTTGGTTGAACTTATTTAAGGTGCTGGAAGTGGGTTTGCTGAAAGATAATTCGCCAAAAATCTCATTTAAGGATTCAGTAAACATTAAATATCTATAGTCAACGAACCCGCGCTTGGTTGTGCTGGTTTCAGGCAAGAGTGGAGCATCTTGGTGTTGATGAAAAGAGCGAACTCTATTTAAATCAGTACTGCTAAGCGTTGTGTGGATATGGCTATAACTAGAAAAGTAGCTAAGAAAGTCATAAATTTGTTGCATATCTCTAGGGCGAAATTGATGCATATCACATAGGCTGAGCAATAGAATATTTATAAATGCTTGTTCAGTCGTTTTCTTTTCATGTTTGTTGATGGATATGGGAGTTGTTAGTAATGACTGCTGTTCAGCAAAGAAATATAGTTGATACAGCGATGTCCAAAAGCCTGAATAGGGTAGGGCATAACAGCTAGAAATTTTTAAGTAAACTTGACTGGTTGCTTGTAGAGCTTGATATAACAAGAAAGCTGTATTTTTCTTACTAGAAAAAAAAGATTTTTGCTTGCTGGTATATATTGCTAGTTGGTAATAATTATTGGCCAGCTCGGCATAAGCCCAAGTAATTATTTCAACTTTAGAGAATTGCTCATAAGCTAATGGAAATTTAGTATCCCAATAATTATTATCGAAATGCTTAACAGAGTTTGTTAGGTGCATGTTGATTTTTTTTAGGGCATTAATATGCTCTTTACTGGATAATTTAAAAGTTTTAAGTGCTTGTAAAACACATAGTATTTCTTGGTAATAGTATATGCTATCAAGCGTTGTTAAATTATCCAGCCAATCGTGCAAACCATTAATATTATTGAAAGGTACATGGGCTGTCGATGCCTCTGGCGCTTTAAATTCGTAATGCATATCTCGGAATTCCCGTACGGGTATTATTGCCATAAATTAGTGGCAATTTATGGCGTTAAGTTATGTATTACTTTATCAATTCTTAGTATTATTTATGTGGAGGCACTCTCGCATTTTTGGTAGAAGTTTGTGGTAATGCTCACAAATTTTGAAAATGTTTGTGTTTAAAACAATCCTAGCTGAACTTGGGCAACTTCCGACATCATGTCACGTGACCAAGGTGGGTCAAGCACAATTTCAACCTGTACTGATGCTACGCCAGGTAGAGCTCGTACGGCTTTCTCTACATCGCCTTGAATAACGGGGCCCATGCCACAGCCTGGGGCAGTAAGGGTCATCATAATATGTACACTATTTTGTTCGGCAGCAGTATTTTCAACGTTGCAGTTATAAACCAAGCCTAAATCAACAATATTGACCGGGATTTCAGGGTCATAAACGGTTTTCATGACTTCCCAGCAGTTTTTTTCAACAGCAATGGCATCTGTTTCAGAGACTAAAGTATGTAGCTCGTGAGGTTCTTTGCCTAAGGCATCAGCATCAACACTGGAAATTCTTACCATGTGCCCATGGTCAGTAATAACCGTGTAGTTATTACCTAGTGCTTGGTGGATAGTCACTTCTTTGCCTTTGCTTAAGGTGCCATGATTACCGTCCGGAATAAGGACAACATTGACATCGCGCGTTAAGGTAATAGTTTCTCTTTCAGACATTGTTCTTCTTCAATTATAGTTTAAATGTGCGGGCATCAACTGTTTGGCCTGTGGTGCCAATGCTTTTATCACTAAATAAATAGAGGTATGCAGGTGCTAGCTCTGTCATGGGTAATAATTTGCTCTTATCTTCAGCAGGAAATGCTTTTTTGCGTAAAGGTGAATCAACCGGGCCTGGAACAAAAGTATTGACCCTGATTTTTTCGGCACTACTGAGCTCCTCGGCCAGAATTTTTGCATAACTTTCTAAAGCTATTAGTGAGACTCCATAAGCACCTGAATAAGCTTTTGCATCACGTACATATGAATCAATAGTGAATACGATGGAGGCGTGCTCTGCTTTACTTAATAAGGGTAAGAGTACTTTGGTCAGAATGAACGGTGCGTTTAAATTGACGTTCAGGGTGTGGCCCCAAGCCATTGAGCTATGGATAGACATGGGAGTAAAAGCATCGAATTCGACTGCCGAGTACAATAGCCCCTCTATATGCCCATATTTTTCTGCAATAGTGTCTGCTAGCTCATGGTATTGGACTTCTGATGCGCCAGCTAAGTCAAACGGATACATAATCGGAGTTGGTGCATTAGCAGCAACAATAGTATCGTAAGTTTTTTCAAGTTTAGGGATGCTTTTATCAAGCAAAATGATAGTTGCACCTTGTTTGGCTAGTGTTAACGCAGCAGTGCCACCAAGGCCGCCGCCAGCCCCTGTGATAAGGATAGTATGATTAGTTAATGGCATGTGTTATCCAGTCCAAAATTTCAGATGGGTGGCTAATTAAGGCATCAGCTCCCCAGTCTTGTGGTTGATCATCAGGCTTTATATAGCCATAAGTTGCAGCCAAGGTTTTCATATTGGCTGCTTTGCCCGCCGTAATATCATGCAGGGCATCACCTATATAAAGGCACTCTTCAGGGTTGACTTGAATTTCCCTGCAGGCTGTTAGCATCGGTTCAGGGTGTGGCTTGCTATGTGCTGTGGTATCGCCACAGATAATGCTTGCTGCTCGCTCAGTCAAACCTAATGTATTCATTAAAGGACGAGTCATACGCTCGCGTTTATTGGTGACCACGCCCCATGGAATGCCTTGTGTTTCCAAGCTATTCAGTAACTCAGGCATACCAGCAAATAAATGCGTGGCATCAGCGATGTGACTTTCATAGTAATCAAGCAACCATTCCAGCATTGCCGCTTTTTCAGCCTTACTAACCACTTGTGTTAATGCCTGATCAATCATGACGGCAGCACCATAAGATATATAAGGCGTAATGCTCTTAACTGAGACAGTGGCATAACCAAAATGAGCCAAGGTTTTATTCAGTGCACCTGTTAAATCAGGTGCGGTATTGAGTAAAGTGCCATCTAAATCAAATAGAACGCAAGATAATTGAAACGTTGGTTTCATTATGCAGGGCGTTGAAAAGCGGCTATGTAGTTAATATCAATATCATCACTTAAGCTAAAACCTTTAGTAAGTGGGTTGTATTGAATGCCAATCATGCCTTGCAGTTCTAAGCCGGCATCACGCGCTGACTGACTTAGTTCTGAAGGCTTAATAAATGTTTTATAGTCATGGGTACCAGCAGGTAGCATTTTTAGAATATGCTCGGCAGCCACAATAGCCAATAAATATGCTTTAGGTTTACGGTTCAAGGTGGAGAAGAATACATGACCACCTGGCTTAACCATTTTTGCACAAGCTGCAATAATGGAGCCTGGATCGGGGACGTGCTCTAACATTTCCATGCAGACAACATGGTCAAAGCTGGCTGGCTCGGCTTCGGCTAATGCTTCAGCACTTATTTTTTTATAATGGGCATTTACACCTGATTCTAGGCCATGCAAATCAGCAATATCAATAAGATCTTCGCTTAAATCGATACCTAACATTGCAGCACCTTTTTTAGCTAAACCTTCTGTTAAGATGCCGCCACCGCAACCAACATCAACAATTTTTTGGTCTTGCGTGCTAATAAATTGCTGAATAAAGCTAATGCGTAATGGGTTAACATCATGTAAAGTTTTAAATTCACCATTTTTATCCCACCAGCGTTCTGCTTGTGAGCCAAATTTGTTAATTTCGTGTAGATGTACGTTTTCTGTTGCAGTCATGATTGTTGGGTCGTATTGATTATCGCAATAGTATACTAGAATACTAGGTTATTAGGAGGATTTTAGTTAAATCCTTATAATACAAATGCTTGCTATAAGCCATGCATCATTATCGAAACTATTATACTAATATAGAGCAGGGTAACGTTATAATTATTGTTTTCTTATTTATAGCGAGTAATATTTTTAGTGGGACGAATAGCGATTTTTACTGATGATCCTGGTTGGCATGGTAAGCAATTACGCCTTGCTTTTGCTGCACGGGGATATTTAGCTGAATATGTATCATTAACAGAATGCCGGATGGCAATTCAGGAGGGTATGTTGCCGATAAGCATCCCTGGTTTTGAGCAAACTCTACCCGATGCGGTATTTGTACGAGGGGTGCCAGGTGGTTCTCTAACAGAGGTAGTGCACTATTTAGATATATTACATGCGCTGAAAATAATGGGTATCCCTGTTTATAATGACGGGCATGCCATTGAGCGTAGTGTTGATAAAAGCATGACCAGTTTTCTATTACAGCAGCACAATTTGCCGACTCCTGCTACGTGGGTGTTAAGGGATCGTACTAAAGCATTAGAAATAGCCGAGCAACAGCTGCGTTTAGGGCACCAATTAATCAGTAAACCTATTTTTGGTTCGCAAGGGGAAGGCATTCGCCGAATTGAAAAGTTAAGCGATTTATTTTGGTTGGCGCATAGTCAGGGTATTTATTATTTACAACGCTTTGTTGATTGTGAGGGTGAAGGCTATTCAGATTGGCGGGTTTTTGTGGTGAATGGTAAAGCGATAGCCTCCATGCGTCGCCGCGGTGTGCACTGGTTAAATAATGTTGCCAGAGGCGCAAAATGTGAAGCCTTGCCGATAACGGATGCTATGGCAGAAATGGCCATTAAAGCAACAGCTGCTTTGCAAATGAACTATGCTGGTGTGGATATTATTTGTACGCCTGAAGGTGGCTATCAAATTATTGAAGTCAATAGCATTCCGGCATGGAAAGGTTTGGAAAGTGTCTGTAATGTACAGGTAGCAAGTATTTTAGTGGATGATTTGCTGGCACTTTGTGTACAGCCTAAACAAATAGAGAAAGTATGTTAACGCAACAGCAATTAATGGAGACTTATGAGTACGCATGTGAAATAGAATTGCGTGCCTTTAAGCCTGGTAATGTCAGTATTTATGCTGATGGTCATGATATGACGGTACAGGATTTTCGTGTTAGTGCTGAACAAAGTGTAAAACCGATAACGAATAGAGAATATGGTTTAGGCGAGCGCATTTATTATGCTGTAAAAGCAACGCGTGTAGCTGTTGGTTGTAATACTAATTTAGGCATTATTTTGTTGTGTGCACCGTTGTTAATGGCAGCTGAAAAGGCGGCTTCTAAAAATGATTTGCAAGCGGAGTTGGCCATTGTTTTAGCTAATACAACTATCACCGATTCTGATTGGGTTTTTCGTGCAATCGCATTAGCTGCGCCTGGTGGCTTAGGTAAGGCAGAAGAACAAGATGTTGCTGAAAAGCCAGATGTGACACTGACTCAAGCAATGCAATTGGCAGCTGATCGCGATAGAATTGCGTTGCAGTTCACAACAAATTACAAAGATATTTTTGATTTTTTGGTTTTAAGGTATAATGTTGCCTTCAATCGGTGGGGTGATGCGGAGTGGTCAGCAGTTGCTGTTTATGCAGCTATGTTGGCAACATATCCTGACAGTCATATCGAACGAAAATATGGCAATCTTCACACCAAGACGGTGATGGATAAGATGGCTTTGGTTGACGATAAGTTATCTCAAACAGATAGACCTGAACAGATGGAAAGCTATTTACGCAAAATAGATAGCGAGTTCAAGTCTGCTGGGATTAATCCAGGGACAGCAGCTGATTTTACGGTGGTAACGGTTTTAGCAGTACAGTTAGAACAATTACTTGCACATGGATAAGCTGTTTGGATTATGAATTATTGTTTTCCATAACAATTTTGTATTAGAGGATATTGACAAATGTCAATTCTAGATAAAGTTTTTTCTTTTTTTTCAGAGGGTAATAGTAGCATGGCTAAAATTAACAACTTACGCGTTGGTGAATCTTTAAACGGCGACGGAAACGAAGTTGCACACATTGACTTAATGATGGGGCCTCGTGGTTCTGCTGCTGAGTCTGCTTTCGCAAACTGCTTAACAAACAACAAAGACGGTTTCTCAAGCTTATTAGCTGTTGTTGCTCCTAACCTTATGGTTAAGCCTGCAACTGTTATGTTCAACAAAGTAACTATCAAAGGTTCTAAGCAAGCAGTTCAAATGTTCGGTCCTGCACAACGTGGTGTTGCAATGGCTGTTGCTGATTGTGTTGAAGATGGAACTATCCCAGCTGATGAAGCTGATGATATATTCATCTCTGTAGGTGTTTTCATTCACTGGTTAGCTGAAGATGATGCTGCTATTGAGAAAAACAACTACGATGCTGTTAAAGCATCTATCAAAAACGCTGTAGCTGGTACACCTACTGCAGCTGAAGTTGTTGCTCAAAAGTCAACTTCTGAGCATCCATTTGCTGCAAACAAAGTTTAATCTTAACGATTAAATAACGTTTGAAGAAAGCCTCGGTTTATCTGGGGCTTTTTTTTGTCTGAAATAGATAATATTAATTACAATTTATGAGTACTGGTGATAAAGAATTAATTATAAGGGCGGCCGATAGCTCTGATCTGCAAGCAATTCTTGAAATTCAAATGAATGCATTCGAGGTGTACACTAATTTGATAGCAGCGGAGCAAATTCCACCACTAAATGAATCCCTTGCCGAAGTGCAAATAGATTTTAAGCGTAAATCAATTCTTGTTGCCAGTCGAGGTGGCAAAATTGTCGGCTCAGTTAGGTATCAAATTAATTTAGGCGTTTGTGTATTTGAAAGATTATCTGTTGACCCCATGTATCAGCAACAAGGTATAGGGCAGCAATTAGTGCGTAAGGTTGAAGGGCTGGCTGTTTTGCAGGCACATAAAATATATTTGGAGACCGGGTTGCTTGCTGCAGAGCTGATTAAGTTTTATTCTGGCTTAGGTTATTCAGGTGAAGCTGTATTAAAGAATCATTATGGAAATTTTGATTGGATTGTCTTTTCCAAGTTTTTTGAAAGTAAGGCTGATGTATGATTGTTCAAGTAACCGACATAAAAAAGCCTCCATGCAAATATTTGTATGGAGGCTTTTTTATTTTGGCAATACTTAGCGCATGGCAATCATTTTAGATTGCATGTGCAATAGGGTATTAGATTTTACCGTCTAAACCCATTTGGAAGTATTTATGGGTGATTTTATCTTGATTTTCTAACAACCAATCAATATCAGGTGTATTAGTCATCGCTTTATGGATTGCTAGAGCAGTCGCTTTACGGTGAATATCAAAAAGAATTTGATGATCTAAGTTATCATCTGTAGCAACACTTGGGTTTAACCAAACTGAACAAATAATACCTAAGTCATTTGCTTTTTCTTTAGGAATATCGCCTGCACGAACAGCATCTAATACGCCATTAGCAATCGCAGCCTGTACAGTCCCCATAAGGATGTTTGTGTAACGACTGTTAGTAACGGTTACTTTGCTCACCATTAGAGTAACAGGACGTACTTGAATGTCAGTGTTTAGAATAGCAAACACTTTAGAGTGACCTTTAGCTTGGTCGCCAGTTAAAGTAGCTAATGCTGTTCCAACAGGGCCATCTAGCTCACCAATTACAATCTCAGGCTCTGCTGCTGTTCCAGCTGGACCACCTGCAACCAATGCTTCACCTGTACGCATGACGATTCTATCGCTCATAATTTTCTCCAAAAAAGTTAAATGAATAATGGGATAACCCAGTAGAATAACATTTTTTTAAGAATATTTTTAGTTTCATGTTCAAACTTAGTGTAAAAAATCATGATCGTGATGTTGCTGGCTATCAGTATGTCTATCCCGTTATCTCCAGGCGTTCTGGTGGCTTGTCGATTGGTATTAATTTTAATACCAATAATGCCTGTAATTGGGGTTGTGTTTACTGCCAAGTCCCTGATTTAAGTATTGGCACAGCGCCTGAATTAAATTTTGAATTATTAGCTCAAGAGTTGGCTGAGTTTTTACAGGATGTATTGCATGGCACTTTTTATGAGCGCTTTCAGTTAGAGCCAAAAATGCGAGTGATTAAAGATATTGCCATTTCAGGCAATGGCGAACCCACTAGTGTTAAAGGTTTTGCTCAAGCAATTGCCGCGATTACAGAGCAAATTGAGCGGGCAGGCATCCCAGATCCCTTTCAATACGTGTTGATAACCAATGGTAGCTTGCTGCATAAAGCAGATGTACAAGCAGGTTTGCGATTATTTAATCAATATAAAGGGCAAGTGTGGTTTAAAGTGGACAGTGTTACCGAGCAGGGGCGGGTTAATGTTAACCACACAGCTATCAGTACGCAAAAACAGAGAGAGAACCTACTGATGTCAGCTAAACTTTGCAGTACTTGGCTACAGACTTGTGTATTGAAATATGTAGGTGATGGTGAAGTTTATGGCTTGCTTGAAGAACAAGAGCAAGCTGCCTATTTGGAGTTTTTGCGTACTATTATCACAGGAGTTTCTTTGCAGGGGGTAATGTTATATAGTCTGGCTAGGCCATCTTTACAGCCTGAAGCAAAAGATATTATGAGTGCAAATATGCAACAATTGGAGGCGTTTGCAGAGTGTGTTCGTCAGTTAGGGGTGAGTGTGAAAGTCTCATTGTAGAGAGCCAAACTTGCTGAAAAATATGACAGGACTTATATGTAATTGAGTTGGTATTTTTTTGTTCTTTAAGCATTAAAATTCTTTTTCAAGCTGGCTGACCCCTTGATACGTTAGATTCTGTGAATTCGTGCTGGAACTATGAACTCAATAGGGTTTTCTAATTCTTCAGAAATAATAGAAAATTGAATTTCGTATTCACCTTTTTTCGTTGCTAATACAGAGTATGTATCTTCAAAAATACTACACCTTGTATGTAGTAGTTTGGGTATTCTCAGGGTTATGCAGTTATTTTTTAATGATGACCAAAAATCTGTTGGTATCTCGGGGATTATTGGCATACTAAGATGATTTATGTCATGTGCAACATTTATTCTACTCGGATGCAAGGAAGATAGTAAAGGTGATTTTAGTCTTTCTAACTCTTTTAGCCTTTCCACTTCCGTTTTCTTTCTTTCTCTTGCAATGTTAATTGGGTGTTTAGGGATATTTATAATTGGAGCTTCTATATCTTTTATTTTCTTATTTTCAACAACAATAATTTCTTCAGGAAAAGATATTGTTACATGAACTTCTTTAGAGACTATTGATCCTATGTTACATACGTCAAATGATAATTGGCTTATGGAAGATTTTTTGAGCAGTGAATTATAAAACTGAAGTTTCCAAAAAAATCATCAAGCCACCATGCGTAACAGTACGGCAATCAGTGGATTTATCGGGGAGTTGCTTGGTTTGGGGCAAACATGATTAAAATCCGGGTTCAATGCTGCCTCGGTAATGATGCGCCGCACGTCTGAAAAGGCAAAACTGGCGCGCCCTTTTACTTTGTGCCGACGCTCCGGATCCGCCTTTAAACGGTCGGCATAAATCCAGGTCAGCGTACTTGCCATCATACAAAAATTCAAATGATTGGTCACGGAATGCGCATTACGACACTGACTTTTTTGACTGCCGATGTCTTGTTTCAACTCCTTGAATCCTGATTCGATTTTCCATCTCGCACCATAAAACTCGATCATTTGCGTGACCGATAATGACAAGTCCGTGCTAAACAGTGCGATCCATTGCGTTTTACGAAAAACCCACACGACGCGTACTTTGCATTTTAAACTTTTCAGCATGACAATGCGTTCATGGGCAAGTACCGTACGCTGTTTGCCATAAAGAGTCACCTGATATTCGGCGGCTTCGTGACGAATGCATTTTGCCATTTCTGTTGCCGAACCCAAGCGCTGGCCATATTTTCGAGGTCTCCCTCGCTGCCCAGATTGTCTTGTCTCGGGAAGATCATATAAAACACTATTACAGCGCAGGCGCGACAGAATATCAAACAGACTGCCTACCTCTTTGCGTACGGGCTTTAACAAACCTGCATTGCCAAACCAACTATCGGTCACCGCGAGTATTTGCTTGCCGGAAAAATGATTTGCAACCCCGATGATCATCTGTGCAGCTTGGCCGATCTTGGTTTCAAACGACTGCAATCGACCTTTGATCTTCGCTCGATCGGATTGTGCATCAATCGCTTTCTGTGGAAGGTAGTGGCGAAAATCTAAAAACAAACAGGCCCAACGATTTTTTATTTGCTTGAGCAAACCGATGGCTACCACGTTTTGTGCCCATGGGTAGTCGCTTTGATTGGCTTTGGCCGCATGATCATAAATGGTTTCGCAACCAAAGATTTTTTTGCCCACTTTAGGGTTGATGAAATCATCCAGGGCAATTAATAATCGGTCGTCCGTTTCAGGGTTGTCGATCAGGTCCCAGGCTGTTTTCCATAAACCTTGCCACGGTAATTTGGTTGATGCCATGAATGTGTAAAATCGTTTCCGCTTGATATTGATACCGAACAGCGTTTCAAGGCTACGCCATAAATTGGAACTAATGGAGGAAGTAAACGGGACAATGATCGACAGTAGCGTATAGGCAAATAACGAGGCTCTTTCTTTGCCGAGCGTGGTTTCTGAAAAATGTGATTGAAGAGGAGAAAGAAGATCGCGTAAAATGAACATGAATAAGGCTTTTTTGTTTGTATAATCAATTTGTTAGCGCTGTTTATTATACTACAAAATACAGCCTTATTCACTATCAACCTGTTGTTTTTAAAGTAATTTGTACTTAAATATTAGTAATTGCTAATATTTTTCGAAAATTAGACTTTCCTAATATTTGGCTGACAAAAAACTGGGAAACCAAGCTCAGCGATATATGGACTGTATGATTTTAATTGGATCTTGCGTGCAATGTGGCAAACCCATTAATAAATGCCCCTATCCGCCTATATACCCCCCTAAAAACTGGGAAACTTCAGTTATAAAAGTATATGCGTTCTTCAAATTCTTGTATTGTATTTTTATTAGGTAACGATTTTATGTATGAATCAACCTCATCTTTAGTAATATACTCAGATAAATCACTAGGTATCTCATCATAAGTTAATTTATCATTAATTTTTATATAGTTATTTGATGATTGGTCAATCAAGTATTCATAGCAATCATTTTCACCATTTATTGTAATATTAAATTTTGGAAACCGATTAGATACTTTTTCTCTTAATAAGATCAACTCTTCAGTAAGTTCTCTGTTTTTTTTACTAAGTTCAGCTAACTCTTCAGATATTTTAGGTGATAAAGCTTGGTCACCACGAACCCAACCAATTTGTGGATTACGGCTAAATGATTTAGGTAAAGTAATTGCTACCTTCATTGCAAGTTCATCTTTATTTTCCCAAAAGTCACACATTTTATTAGATGTTGCTTTTGTAACAAATTGATTTAATTTTTTTATTTTCTTGCTATCTGTTTCTCTTTCTTCTGGCTTTGTTGCTGTCTCTCTATTTTTAACAAATGACAAGATAGGTTTCCCTAACTCAAGTGCATAGTTATACTCTTTTTCAGTATAACTAATTCCATCTGTGGTCACTGAACCATATCTGTGCCCAATGATAAGTATATAATAATCACTAGTCGCTATCGTATCTTTAATTATTTCCCACTGCTCATCATTACCTGCACTAAACATCTCCATACCTACAGGTAGGTGATAAATTCCCAACAGAGTCTCTATTATTTTATTTCGCTCAGCAATCAAGTCTGTATATGTTGAACTAATAAATATTTGGTACTTCTTTTCTTCCATAATGGTGACTCTTCTCCTACTAGGAATCTAACACTGTTGATACAGGAAAATCTTCCATGTATTGTCCTTATACAATGCAAAAATTCCACCTATTGTGATATTAAGCTATATAGTGTGGAAAAATTTGCTTTGTTTTTACATGTCTAGCATCTTAACTATGTTCGGTATGGAAAGCAAATATTTCTAGCTTACAAAACATGGAAAATATTTCCCTATATTTTTAGGAAATTATTATCATAATTAATTGTTATTTAATATTTATTTTTGATATTGATGTTTTTAAATTAGGCATCCTATTTTATTTGATAGGCTGTTTTTCCACCTATTGATAATGTTACCCGAAAAACATTACACCATAGCAGATTATTTTTTCAGTTAGGATATTACTCTAAATCCATGCTTGTGAGCATGGATTTCAATAAAGCCTGAATTCAAGAATTCAGAAAGCCAGTGATGTCGTTTAGTTAAAGTTAATGTCACAAATCCTATTCTCCTGAATTCAGGCCTATACAGTTTGTTTAGCACCAAACTTACCAAACCGTAATAACATCAAAGGTAATAACAATAGATTAAGCAAGGTCGATGAGGCCAACCCGCCAATAATAATAGCTGCCATCGGCCCCATTATTTCCAAGCCTGGATTATCGCTATTAAAGGCAATAGGTGACATGGCTAATGCAGTCACTAAGGCGGTCATTAGAATAGAGGGCAAGCGTTCTTGTGCACCTTTTAAGGCGGTGTTTAGATTCCAAGGTAAGCCTTCTGTTTCAACGAGGTATTGATAATGGGAGAGTAGCATAATGCTGTTACGGACGGTGATGCCAAATAAGGTAATAAACCCTATGATTGAACCTACTGATAAGGTGCCATCCATGATAATGACTGAGATAATGCCGCCAATTAATGAGAAAGGGATATTGATTAAGGCAATACCGACATGGCGTAAATTATTGATGGCGATATAAATAAATATTAGCACGCCGATACTGGCGAGTGCTGAGTGTAATAGTAGTTTTTGTTTGGCTTGCGCTTGTTCAATAGCTGCACCTGTATATTCAGGGTAGCTATTGGCTGCAAAGCGGATATTGTTGCTCACTTGTTGTTTTAGCTCTTGCATAAAGGAGGCGATATCACGGCCTGTTACATTGCAGGTAATGCTTTGTCGCCTTTGCGCATTTTGGTGCAGGATATTGTAACGACTGGCACTGTGTTTGATTTCTGCAACCAGCCCTAGTTTAATCAGCTTGCCACTTAGCGTGCGTAGCGGTAGTTCCTGAATTTTATCAGGCTGTGTACGCCATGCAGGGCTTAAAGCAACACTAATCGCAATACTACGATTGCCTTGCAGATGGGTACCGACTACTTGGCCGTTATAGGCAGTTTGTACGGCTTGCATCACTTGTTTGGCGGGGATTCCCCAAAATTTGAGTTTTTCAGGATTGAGTTGGATTTGAATTAATGGTGTACCAGGAGGCGAGCGTAGTTGAATATCGGTGGCTCCCGGAATAGTTTGCATCAGGTTGGCGACTTCTTGGGCTTTGCTATCCAGCATATTTAAGTCATTACCATAAATGTTAACGACTATGGGAGAGGTGTAGCCTGAAATGGTTTCGTCAACACGTTCTATTAAAAAGGTGTTGGCTTCATATAAAATTCCTGGAAAATTGGCAAGAACTGCACGTAATTGTTCTAGTACCGCTTGTTGCCCTGTGCCTGAGAGCGGCTTAAGTCGGACTTCGTATTCACTGTAATGGCTGCCATAAGTATCGGCACCGCGTTCAGCACGTCCCGCCCATTGTGAAACGGATTCAACGGCAGCAATTTGTTGGAACTGGGCAGTAATTTGTTTGCCTTGTCGAATGGATTCAGCCAATGAAGTGCCAGGTATGCTGGTGGTATGGATAATGTAATGTCCTTCACGCAGTTCAGGTAAAAATTTATGCCCAAGGGTGAAAAATTGTTGTACTGCTAATGCAGAAATCATCAGACAAATTAGCGTGATTAATTTGAAATACTTACTGATAAAGTTGAGCAGCCGGGTGTATAAAGGATTTAAGTAGCGAATAACAGGCGGGGTGGTATTGAACTTGATGTTATGACTTAGTAGTGCATAACACATGGCGGGAGTCAGAGTTAATGCGACAATAAGTGACATGAGAATGGCTAGAATATAGGAGTAACCTAGTGGTGCAAATAACCGTCCAGCAACACCATCTAAGGTTAACAGCGGTACAAATACCAAGGCCACTATAAAACTGGCATAAACAACTGAGCTACGTACTTCCATTGAAGCACTATAGACTACTTTATGAGTAGGCAGTGGTTCAGGTAGGTCGCGGTTTTCGCGTAATCTGCGGAAGATATTTTCGGTATCAATAATGGCATCATCAACCACTTCACCTAGGGCAATGGCCAAGCCACCCAGCACCATAATATTTAGATTGATGCCGAGTTCTAGCAAAACTAAGGCGGCACTGATTAAGGATACCGGAATGGCGACGGCAGAAATAAAAGCGGTACGTAGGTTATATAAAAACAAATATAAAATAATAATGACAAACAGGCCGCCTAATAATAAGTGGCTAGATAAGTTGTTGACCGAGGTTTGAATATAATCGGCTGGCCTGAATAAGTGCGGATGAAAATGAATATCTTGCTCAGTGAATAAGGGAGTGAATTCGCTTAAGGCGTGTTCAACAGCATTGGACACCGTTAAGGTATTGGCATCATATTGGCCAATAATCATCATCACGATGCCCGATTTACCCATGATTTGTGCCGCACCAATAGCGGGTTCGGGGGCATATTGAATATTGGCAACATCACCTAATAGTAAGGTATGTTGGTCGCTGTACTGGATAATGCTTTGGCGTAACTGCTCTGGTGTTGTAGCTTGCCCTGTGACTTGTAGGGTAAAACGCTGGTTGGCATTTTCGATAAAACCACCACCTTGGATTGCACCTGCTTGTTCGGCAGCATTGATGACTTCGGCAATGGATAAGTTGAAATGTTGTAGCTTAGTAGGGTCTAGTTGGATTTGTACTTGTCTGATGTCACCGCCAAAGATATTAACGTCAGCAACGCCTGTAACGGCCAATAAGCGAGGTACCAACATCGAATCGACTAGGTCACGCAATTGCATCAAGTCTTGAGTGTCTGAATTGAGGCCGATTGTCAGCACGGTGGCTGATGAAGAGCTTAGCGGTACCGGAATGGGTTGTTGGACACCAGGAGGAAGTTGTTTGGCTAAGCTGGAGAGCCGTTCCGTGACGAGTTGCCGGTTACGATAAATATCACTGTTTTCAGCAAAAATGGCGGTGACGATTGACAGCCCTTGTATTGATTCGGAGCGCGTGAACTGTAAGCCCATTAAGCCGCTGATGGCAGTTTCGATACGCTGAGTGACTAAGATTTCGACTTGTTCCGCTGAATAGCCAGGAGATTCTGTTTGAATAATAATCTGTTTGGGGGCAAACTCGGGAAAAATATCCAGACCTGCATTGGTAAAACGATAGCTACCATAAAAAAGTATCAACAGTGCAAGAGCAATGACAATGCCGTAGAAACGTATGGAAAAGCGGACTAGATAGGCAAGCATAGGGTTGTTAGGTTTTTATGGCGTTGGATTATAAGTAGATAGAGTGTTCAATTGCTCTGTTTAATCATCGTCATCGTCGTCTTCAGCAGGAATTTGACCGCGGAACTCTTCGGATAACAGCATTTGTGCACCTGTTGTTACCAGTATGTCATTTTGTTGTAATGCTTCTTGAATAAAGTAAGTATCCGAGTTGATCAATTTTTTATGGGTAATTTTAATGCGCTGGAAAGTTTCATCATTAACTTGTAGATAGACAAAAGCTTGGCCTAAGTGCCAAATTAGTGCTGAACTAGGAATTTTCACACCAGTTAAGGTTTGTTTTTGCATAGGTAGCCAAACGGTAACACGCTGGTGAGCAGCTGCTTGTTCTTGATCACTCAAGTAGAAAAAAGGACTGCCAGTTTGTTGGCTGCGGCCATTGACATAATTAAATGCAGGGCCTACAAAACTGGCTGTTTGTGCCTGCTCGCGCAGGCCAAAAGCTTGGGTGACAATGTTTGCACTAGGTGTGCTTATGCTTGGGGGGAAATACACCAAATAGAGTGGCTTGTTAAAAGTACTGAGCATCTGCAAGGGGGGGTATTTTTCAGTCAAAAACCAATGACTTAATATTCGCCCCCACGTGGTGTTGGTATGTAGGCGGATATGATTTGCTTGTTGCCTAAGGGCATTTAAGTTTGCCGCTGCAATCTTTAATTGATTTTGTTGTTCATGTAATTTGCGGGTAGATACAGCATTGTTACGTTGCAAATTAACAGCTCGTCGCTCTCTTTCTTGTTCCTGATTAAGGGTGATTTCAGCAATCGATTGTTGTGCTAGTACGCTGAAGTATTGCTGACGGATGTTGATTAAGGGAGCAAGGTCGACACGAGTGGCAAAACTTATTAACTCAGGTTTATATTGGGAGTTGACTAATGTTTGTGTTTTTATGGCAGTTATTAATTGGGTGTCCTCCTCTAGATGAACTGTAAAAGCATCTTCAGCAGCAGTGTGAGTAGGCATGTCATCGTCATCATTTGCGTAAACTAAAGGGGTAAGCAGCAGAGAGAGTATGATCAGGTAGAATAATTTAGGCATAAAGACAAACAGCTGAAGTGACAAATTTAGGCAGCAAGCCACCAAACGAAGCAAGTATAACTTGTGAGCAGTAAATTTCTTAATGACTAAACACAAACATTAAACCGATATTATAAAGTATTCGCATTAATTATAGAGGTCAATAAGTGAATATAGGATAAAATATGCGCAGAAAATAAAAGCAATAACAGTAAAATAGGTATAAAAAAAATGAGTGAATTCCCAGAAGAATTAAAATATGCAGTAACTCATGAGTGGGTAAAGTTAGAAGCGGATAATGTTATTAAAGTCGGTATTACTGATTTTGCACAAGAAGAGTTAGGTGACTTGGTTTATATAGAGTTACCTGAAGTTGGCAAGCAATTAGAGGCTGAGGATCAATGTGCTGTGGTCGAGTCAGTAAAAACTGCTTCTGATTTATTTAGTCCGGTTGCTGGTGAAGTCATCGCCGTCAATGACAGTTTGGCTGATGAGCCTGAGCAAGTGAATGAGGATGCGTTTGGTACTTGGCTATTTAGTATGAAAATTAAAAGTGCTGATGCTTTAGATAGGTTGTTGGATGCTGATGACTATCAGAGTATTATTGGCTAAGCTGAGAATGGCGGGTAGTTTGTAGTACTGGTCAGTATTAAATTCTTGCACCTTATAATACAAGGGGTTAATAGAACTAAAAGTTACCCACAGAAGCTGTGGATAACTTTGTGGATAGTTTGCAAATAGTGATGCTAAATGGCTGTAATAATTACTCTTTTGTTAAATTGAGTTATTATTGCACATCCTTTTTAAATCAATGACTTAGATTGATTTTGAAGGTGTGTTGCGGAGTAAATTTTTTATAATTTTAACTTGACAGGGTTTTGTGGAAAATGGCAAATCAAAATGCAAAAGGAATTAAGCGTATTTTCAATGCCTGCTTTTTTTCTATCGCCGGTTTTAAAGCTGTCTGGAAACATGAAGAAGCTTTTAGGCAAGAGGTATTATTATTGATAGTGACCACACCACTAGCCTTGTGGTTAACAGATAATAAAATCGAAAGAGTATTATTAATCGGCAGTATTGTTGCTGTTTTGGTGGTAGAGTTATTAAATTCAGCCGTCGAAACGGCAATTGATAGAATAGGCTTAGATCGTCATGAGCTGTCAGGTAGGGCTAAGGATATTGGCTCGGCGGCAGTTAGCTTATCTTTAGCCTTAGCTGCTATGACATGGGCATTAATTTTAGTATAAACAGGAATAAGAGAAATATGAGTGCATTAATTTGTGGGTCTATGGCCTACGATACCATTATGGTTTTTCATGATAAATTTAAAAACCATATTCTTCCCGAAAAAGTACATATGTTGAATGTCTCTTTTTTAGTGCCTATCATTCGTCGGGAATTTGGAGGGTGCGCTGGAAATATTGCCTATAATTTAAAATTGTTAGGTGAACAGCCTAAAATTATGGCAACGGTAGGACATGATTTTGAACCGTATGCACAATGGTTAAGTCAATGCCAGATTTCTGATAAATATATCAGGAGACTATCAGGTCAATATACTGGGCAGGCTTATATCACAACGGATGAAGATGATAATCAAATTACCGCATTTCATCCAGGTGCAATGAATGATTCACATTTAAACACCTTACCTTTAAAAGAGGAAATTGAAATAGGCATCGTGTCACCTGATGGTAAACAAGGCATGCAGCAACATGCGCAGGAATTTGCTGATGCAGAGATACCGTTTATTTTTGACCCTGGTCAAGGTATGCCGATGTTCAGTGGTGAGGAACTATTGGAATTGTTGGAATTAGCAACGTGGGCAACCTTTAATGACTATGAGTCTGAATTGATGCAAGAGCGTACTGGCTTGTCATTAGAACAGATTGCTGAAAAAGTAGATGCGCTCATTATTACCTTGGGCGGGCAGGGATCCAAAATTTATACTGATGGAGAGTGTATTGATATTCCTTCGGCTAAAGCTAAGCAATTAAATGATCCAACAGGCTGTGGTGATGCATACCGTGCTGGCTTATTGTTTGGTATTATGAATGAATATGACTGGGCTGCGACGGGTCGTATTGCTTCATTATTGGGCGCAATGAAAATTGAACATCATGGCACCCAAAATCATCAGTTTACGATGGAGCAATTTAGAGAACGTTATGAGGAAAGTTTTGGGGAAATGTTCTAAGCTATATTTAGCAAAATAAGCTGTATTTTTTGTAGGAGGGGCTTTTAGCCGCGACTGAAATAATTTCAATCGTAGTTAAAAGCCCCTTTGTCGTTATTTGGTGTATGAAGTTATATCTTGCTTAGAAAATATCATGTTGAAAACTTTTGCAGTTGTAGAGCAACGCAGTCACATCAAAACCTTGCCAATATTAATCGGTATTGTGCTATCGCTGTTGTTTATGTCAGCGGCAATTGCCCATGGTGTTGATGCCAATACCAAGCAATTTTTGCAGGCTAATCAGGGCGTAGCCATTGGGCCATTTTTATATATTGGTGCCAAGCATATGGTCACTGGCTATGATCATTTGTTATTTCTATTTGGGGTGATTTTCTTTTTATTTGGCACCCGCGATATTATTCGTTATGTCAGCCTTTTTACCTTAGGTCATAGTTTAACGCTGTTTTTTGGGGTATTAGCGGGTGTTGAAGTTAATGCTTATATCATTGATGCCATTATTGGCTTGTCGGTGGTTTATAAAGGCTTCGATAATTTAGGTGGTTTTCAACGCTTATTGGGCGTACAACCGAATACGCAAGCAGCAGTATTAATCTTTGGCTTATTTCATGGCTTGGGCTTGGCGACCAAATTACAGGATTTTGCACTACCACAACAAGATTTGTGGAAAAATCTATTAGCATTTAATGTTGGTGTGGAAATAGGGCAGTTTTTAGCTTTATTTATTATCTTGTTGCTATTAAATAGCTGGCGGCGTTTTAATAGTTATTATCACTTTGCCGTGCTCAGCAATACTTTGTTAATGGCAGGCGGTTTGATTTTATTTGGCTATCAAATGGCCGGTTTTTTGTTAGGTGGGTCATAACGATGAATAATACAAATATTCCTGTGCAGTCATTGAAAACACTAGTCATTAGCATGGTTAGTGCGGTGATCTTGGCGCTTGTTATTTTGGTGACGATTGTTGGGCCAGCCGAGTATGATATTGACCCTACCGGTTTTGGTAAAAGCATGGGCTTAACGGTTTTAGCTAAACCAGAGCAACAGGAAATAAAAGCCGTCACTTCCTGCCCTGTTGGTAAAAAAGCGGACTGGGATAATATTGTGGTAATTACAGTACCAGCGGCCTCTGGATTAGAATATAAGTTTTATTTGGAGCAAGCTGCGGCTATAGAATATCAATGGGATACTGATGGTGCACCACTGTACTTTGATTTTCATGGCGAGCCTGCAGGTAATACGACGGGGTATTTTAAAAGTTACCAAGAAACAACGAATAGTTTTGCAAAGGGTAGGTTGCAAGTTCCATTTACTGGTACCCATGGTTGGTATTGGAAAAATGATAGTTCCAAAGCTGTTAAAGTGACATTAAAGACTACGGGGCAATATAATATCAAAGGCTTAATGTGAGAACTAGTTGGGAAAATGTTAAATTTGGTATGTTTTTTCTTAAACTCTAATTGGTTTTATGATAAGCTGCAAAATCAAGTAATTTATACAATTTGGATTTAGCCATGAACAAAAAAACGAAGAAAATTGCATCAGCTCTCATTGCAGGAAAAATTGCAGGATCTTCTGCTACTGTGATGGCGGGGGGAAGTGGCCTTGGTAAGAATCAGGTCAGTAATGACTCAACTATATCGTTAGATGAAATAGGCTATCCTATAGAAATTCTTACTCCCCCTTATAATATTCAGGATGTATCTATTACTGGTAGCGGAAGTAAAACTTCTGCGCAAGCAGAGACAGGAACTATCTATACTGCTGCAAATGGAAAAACGGCTAGCTCTGAAAATAAAGCACGTATCGACTTTGTTATTAGTAATGTTCAAAAACAAACAAACCCTGTGGTGGTTTTTCTTGCATATAGCACCATAAAAGGTGACCCATCGCAATGGGAAGACTTACAGTTAGGTAATATTTTTCTCGATAGAGAGTCAATAACGATTATTTCGGCTACTCAAGTAGAAGGAGGGGGGGTAGAAAATCCTTTTAGGGCGATTAATGAAAGTTCAACTCCTCTAGGCACAGTTAATGAAGATGAAAATTCTATCATTATTTCATTAAATTTATCTGATTTAAGCGACCCTGAATTTTCTGATAATAATATTTATTTTCAAGTAATTGCCTTACCTCTAGTTGATGGTGAATTTGTTTTTACTGATGCACAAATTTCAGACTTAGATCATTATGTTATTTCAAGAGTCACTCCTGGGCAAACAAATAGTGGATCTAAATCGGCAAGTACAAATTCTGGCGGTAAATCAAAAGATAACACTTCGACTGATACTGGCTCCGATAATGGTGGTAAATCAAAAGATGGAACACCTACTGGTGGTGAGAGTGCCCCATCTGATAATGGCGGCAAAGGAACAGGGACTACCAATGGCTCGAAATTCAATTAATTGCTCAGCTATTGGTATCCAGCCCTTAGAAGGCAGTCAGCTACAGCTTGTCAGGGCTAATTCTCAATATACAGATTTTATTTATGGGTGCTATACAAATGATGCTTTTATGGATTTGTATCGCTTAGCTCAAAGTAGAAATCTATCAAAACAGCAAATTTATGATCGACTTACTCTAGAGCAAAACAAATTACCGCAAGAATTGAATCGTATTGAATGGGTTGTTTTAAAAAAGCAAGAAGGTGGTGCGAGCATTCCAATTGGTTTGGCTGCATTGGCTGATTACCAGCCTCAGCATCAACGGGGGGAGCTATTAGTTGGTATTTTAGAAAATGAGCATAGATCTAAGGGAGCAGGCATTGAAGCATCCTTGCTTATTTTTGACTTTGCTTTTAATCAAGTCAATGTGCATAAATTAATTACGCTTGTTTATGGGTATAATGCTTTTGCACAAAAAAATGTTCTGAATATTGGCTTTACACAAGAGGGACACTTAAAAGATCATTTGCATACAGATTCTGGTTTTATTGACCTATATCAAAATGGTTTATTAAAAGAAGATTTTTTTAATAATGACCGGTTAAGGCGCTTGTCATTAAAAATGTTAAAAAAAGATATTACTCAACCTCAAAAAGTTGTAACACATAAAGTTTCTGATGCATTGATTGTTCAATTTGAACAAGCGATAAAACTTGATAGCTAATGTATGTGGTTATCAAAACAGCGTAGGTCGGAATAGCTTATCAAGCGCAGCGCGGATAACGTTTTCCGACGGAGGTATGCGCGTCAATACTATTATATTTTCTGGTTTGGTGGCCTGAGTAGTGGTATTGATGCATCTCTGGTGGAAAACGCTAAAGCTATTCCACCCTACGTTCTTGCCGCACGTGAAACTTTATCAAATGGCTCAGGGAAAGCTTTCGCAGCTCCTGTTTGCTCACGTAAATTGTCTAATAAAGTATGATCAAACATATCGCGTAATTCTTCTCTAGTCTGATAAGTATCAGCATAAAGTGCTTGAAAACCACCAATCTCACGCATAAAGGTTTCTAGTTTACGTACCGTATTTTTAGCTACAAAGTTGGCGACATTAGGCTCGCCATAAATACCGACATCCACAAACATTTGTTCATTCGCCAACGGGTTTACCATACCGCGAATAGGGGTGTCAAAAACCCGCATAGGACATAGCCATAAGGGATAAAAATCCACTTCTTGGTGGAAAAAACTCAGCGATTTATCCAAAGTACTCATAGGTAATAAAAAGTCTTGATCCATATGGTGAGTATCATATAGCTCATGGATGGCTTCGGTTTCTGTTAGTTTGATTAAGGAAACTTCTGGAGGTGACATCCAGCCTAAGGTATAGCGAAACCAAGGACTATTGCCAAAGGGGATAATTTGTTCCATTTCCCAGAAAAAAGAACGGGTGTGCCGGTGATAGTAATGGCGTAATGGTATATATTCTTCCTGAGCTTGGTCTTGCTTTAAAAAGCTACGTACATGTTCGTAAAACCAAGGTTTGTAAAAATTATTCAGTGCATTTTTAGTTTTGCCTGTAGGTACTTTATCGGCAAAATTACCGAGCATTAATACACATTCTTGCTCGGAATACATTAAAGCTTCGATAAAGTCATATGCTTCATCAAGTGGTTTTAAAGACTCGGCAGCAAAACGGTCTACGAAGTCTTGCTTATTATGAAATGGAATATAAGTCAGGTGTACGTAGTCTTTACTAGGAACAATTTTTATTTCAGCACTGACTAAAAAGCCAAGTGCACCATATGACCAAGGAATGGCATAGTAGAGTTCACTATTTTCTTCTTTAGAGCATTTGACCAGTTCACCATCAGCGGTCACAATTTCCAGACTTTCGCAAATATGTTGAAATAAACCGTATTTATGCGAGCTGGATTCAATACCAAAGCCATTAATTAAGCCACCAACGGTTAAGGCGTCCAATTCGGGCACTACTGCTAAAGACCAGCCCATAGGTTTTAATAATGCTGATATTTGTCCCATATCAGCCATCGGCTCAACGCGCACCGTATTTTTTTCGGTATTGATTTCTAGTATATCCATCAAGCTGACATCAACCTGATAGTGAGTTTTTTTATAATTGCCTTGCTTGAGTGACATTGCAAGCCACGCTGGCCTAGCAGTACACATCGGGATATCACCTCCTGTTTCTTCATGCCAATTTTTGACTTGCTCTTGTACTTTCTTGACTTTGGCATCATGGTTTTCAGGAGCAGAATTTAACCAAAAAACAAGTCGGTTCCTACTTCTCATAGAGGCTTTAAATATGAGTGAGGCAGGTAAGACAAATAGCACAACAAATATTCCGCGATATTTGATTAAAAAATCTAGCATAAGTTATTTTTTTATTATTGTTGATTAGCGGTTAATTTTAACAAGCAAAATAAGACAATTCAATAATGCTCATGGTGATTTAAGGCTATTAACCATGTGCTATGTAATGTTTTAGCCTTATGAAGTTTTATATGAGAAAGGGAGGGGGGTTAGATAACTACCACACAATTTCGTCCATTATGCTTTGCGGTATACATGGCCGTATCAGCGGCTTCAATCATATCTTGGTAGCTGGTAAATTCTGGCTTATATAGACTGACACCAATACTGATCGTAAAGGCACGCCCCTGAAATCGTTGACTTAGAATTTTACCTTTGCGTTCTATTTCCTGCCGGATACGTTCTGCATAGCTGTATGCACCTTGCTCATTAGTGCCGTTTAAAACAAATACAAATTCTTCACCACCATAACGGCCAATAAAGTCCATGGGGCGGGTGAGGTTACGCATAATTTGGGAAACAATTTTTAGAACATCATCACCTGCTTGATGTCCGCAGGTGTCATTAAATTTTTTAAAGTGATCTATATCAATAAAGCCAACGGCAATTTGATTTAACTGTTCTGCTTCTAAAGTAAAGGTTTCAGTTAAAAAATTGATCATCATGCGCTTATTTAATAAGCCGGTTAAGGAGTCAAGTTCAGCACGTTTTTTTTCTAATTCAAAACGTTTGGCATTGGTTAAAGCTACTCCCAGTTCGTGGACTATAGGGCTAATTTGTTCGATACAGTTTGAGTTGAGCTCGTTTTGTTTGCGATGGTTATCGGCATATAGCAGGGCAATTAGCCGGTTATGGCTTAAAACAGGGACAATAAGAAATTCATCAACTTTAAATTGTTGTAGGATGCTACTACTATGTTCTTGTTTGGTATTCACTATAATGGCTTTACGAGCACGCAGACTATTGAGAATACTACGGGGCAGCAAGTCTATTCTGATATTAAAATGCTGTAATGTATGCTCAGGCAGTGGTTCAGGCAAAGTATAGGCTATCTCTAAGCTACGTTTGCCAGGGTTGATATTAAGCATGATTAAGCGATCAAAATCAAAGTCAGCATGAATGGCAGTTAAGGTCCATGGCACTATTTCATCAGGAATAAGACTTTGATGCGGTGTGGTTAGGCTAGAGCTTGAAATATTGGATTGTGACTGTTTACTGTTATGGCTCAGTAATAGTGTGGTTTCAACTAAGGTAGCGCGTAATTTATTGAGGCTAGGAAACTGGATGCCATAAAACTCTCGGGTATGTTGCATTTCTAAATCAACATGATTCAATAATGCTTCCAAATCCAATTTCTCGATATTTAAGTGTTTAGAGATATCCTTGTGTAGTTCTGGTGGGTTATTCAGGGTGATAGAACCGATGCCTTGCATCCAGGCGATATAGTTGGCAAAGTTAACGATTGCAATATCACTTTTATGCTGAGCAAAAGGGCTATTATCATTAGGCAAATTATGGTGGCAGTGGACAATTGCCGCAATTTGTTCCGGTATTTCCCATTGTTGGCAAAAAACATAGCCCATTTCGGCATGGTTTAGGCCGAAAAAATCATGCTCTCCTAGTAATGTAGCTTGCGTCTCATTTTTACAAGATTCTAGAAAATCACTGTAGCTAACTTTTCCATGCGCTTCAAAAACGATTTTACCAATATCGTGAATCAAGCCTGCTGTGTATATTAGATCAGGGTCATTATGTTTTAGTGCGATTGCAATGGAGCGACTTAGGGATGCGACAAACAAACAATGTTGCCAAAAAAAGAGTTGGTCAAATTGCTGGTTGGCTTGATGACGAATTAGCTTATTGTAAAATAGCTGGTTTAAAGCCAGTTGGCGTACCGCAGAAAAACCTAAAATATTAACAGAGCGTTTGATAGAGGTTATTTTGTGCGCTAGTGCAAAAGCTGCCGAGTTGACATTCCGGAGTACTTTGGCAGCTAATGTAGGTTCAGTTTCAATTAGCAATGATAAATCATTAACACTGGCTTTTTCATCATTTGTAAGCCGGAGCAGTTTTAATGCAACTGCCGGGATAACTTGTAGGCTATCGACCTTATGCCTCAGGATTGCGTTAGCTGCTGCATTGATGGCTAATACATGAGTGGCGTTGTCGGTCATAATAAATGCTTATTAACTTGGGTGTTATAATTTTAGCAGTAATTAATAGTTTAAACTTTGAATATCAGCACAGGACTTGTGATAATTATATGCTTAGTTGAATTCTTGTTTACCCTTTGTGCATAAACTCGATTAAGCGAGTGACATCATTTAGTTCACCAATTGCAATCAAAGCACGACAAATATCATGAATTTCTTTTAAGCGGTGGGCGGCCAAGCTAACAAATGAACTGGATTCACCTTTTAAAATATCATCTTTCCCTGAGGTGATGGCGATCAGAGAGCAATGGTAAAAAAAGTGTTTCTGGTGTTGTATGGCTGTACTAATAAAGCTTGATTTTTGTTCGACAGATTTAAAATCCAAATCAGTTTTGGTGATCCATTTGGGGCTAGTACTGCTATTATCAAAATAGCAATAGATACCAATATTGAGTGAATGATTGGCGTTGTTTTTTTCGGGATTCAATTTGTTAATAGCTATATCCAGAGGCAGGGCTATTTGTTGTAAAAATGTCCAGTCTTGAGTATTTTGGTGAGCACTGCGTATTTTTGAGTTTTCTTGGGTACTAGCAATTGCTTGAATAATACGAATTCCATTGCCATCGCGACCTAAGAAAAAGGCCAGTCCAGCAATATTATTATTAACCCAAAGACTGGAAAACAGTGATTGATACAGGTCAAAATCATTATGAATGGTGCCAGGTTTTGATTGCTTTATTTCAGCCAGTTTATTACGAATAAAGCTATTAAGTTTAGGGTCGGTATCTCGCTTGATACGCTTAAGGCCAAGCACAATATTTTCTTGGGTTTTATAGATAGAAATAATGGTATATTCAATTGTTTCTAACAGTTCTGGTTTTTTAAAAAAACTACTGGGTAAACCAGAATTCCATTCGGCAAATTCCACCATAATGGAATCACTTTCTTTCAAAAGGTAATCAGCTAAAGGGATACTGACACCTAGACCTAAAAAAGAAATATTAACTATTTCAGCCTTTATGCTAGTTTGTTTTTCTTGTACTTTAGTCGTTAAAATTATGCCCGCTTGGTGCTCATACCGATGTTCAGTACGTTTAACTTGGAACGATAAGATTTGATAATTGACAGCAAGTTCTGTAGCTGTTTGTTTAGTAGTACTGAAAGGTTCTGTTTGCATGGGTAATTGAATATTTGCAAACAAGCATGAGATATCTAAAATATGTGTACTAGTATCTAATTCAGTAAAAGACTGTCTAAATTCTTCATTATCAGTGACAGCTTCAGTCGTAACATATTGTTTGATTTCATTACATTGCAATTTATCAATAGGAAAAATATGACGATTGCGCACCAGTAAAACACGCCAATGTTTTTTAGTTCTCAGCCAACTAACAATGTGTTTAGAGGAGACTTTAGGATAGTCTTGGTTGGAAAAATGAAAAACCTGCTCATCTTCATACCAAACATAAACAGGAATTCGTGTTTCATTATTTTGATGTTTAATATGAGCTTGAAATATGTTCAGTGGTACCTGAATATTGACACCACCTTCATTTATAAAAGTAATGTTGCTACTACAGGGTTTAGAAATAAACGCATGTCGGACTTGTTGCTTATCACTTAGTAATACCGGGTAGGGTAAGTGAGCGGCATAAAGGCGCTTATAGTATTGATAGATAAACTGAAATGAATGCTCATCAATTTCATCACTTTTATGCACCTCTTGAAATTGAGTAAGCCAGTCTTGATACCACTCATTAAATTGGCAATCAATGGCATCGGTAAAGCTAAGCACAGCATGGTTAACATGCTGGTAATTTTCAACGACACTCAGTATGCAAGGGATATTAAGCAAGTAATGTTCCGGGGATTCTTGGTATAAACTACTTAAGTTAAGTTTGAGTTTAGCACCTTTTTTTAAAGGTGTTGTTTTGGCGCAAACGATACGTATTTGTTTGGCATATAAAAGGCTAGTTTCAGCACTAATAACAGCGTTGTTATTCTCGATTAGCAACTCGACTGCTAGTGCTTTATTGACTGGTTTTTCATCGAAAATAACTGCGCTATCAAACTTAAAAAATTGTGGCTTTTTTTTATCAACTAGGACTATAGTGCTTTGCTTGCGTTTTTTAATACTTGGGGTGGTCATGGTTAATAGCTTATCAATAGAATACGAAGAGCAGCAACGGTTTTGGAATTAAATTCTTGGTTCTAAGTATAGCAAGTTAAATCAAATAAGTGCTAGCGTTGCAATTGTAAATTTACTCATTATCTACATATTGTTTGATAAAGGCGGAAGTAATGGTATCCATGGTAGAGATATGGTCGACATACCAGGCGGGCCAGCTGTCTCGAACATAAGATGATAAAGCTTGCAGGTCATTATTTTCTTGCCAAGCCTTGATAATGGTAGTTAACCCGTCTAATGCTTCAACATGTTCCCCGTGATGACAATGGTAAGCTGGGAAATTGTATTTTTCCATCATGGCATTTTCTTTTGCAAAATGCGCTTCGGTATGGGCTAACCACTCTTGGCATAATTGCGAGATTTTATCTGTATCATTGGCAGCGATCGCTACACTGATTTGATTAACGATGAGGAGTTCTTCGCGATGCACATCGTTCATAGCAGCCATTGCCACCTGTGGGATAGCTTCAATTTCTAAAACATTATAATTTTGCATATTTATTTTGTCATTTTGAATGTGTTGAGCATGCTATATATTATAGAGAGATAAGGAGCGAATTCAATAATACTCTACACCATACTTTCGGGTACTATTAAACTCTCGACCCTTAAAGTATTTTTCTAACATTTACTAAGGTTATATGATGATACGTTTATTTTTTTTATTATGGGTAGTTTTTTCTAACGCCACCTTATTTGCTAAAGAGGTTCATTTTAAAACGGCTGATAATGCTCAGATTTATGCAGAATTGCAACAGCGTGGATCACATGCAGTCTTGTTGGCACATGGAGCCATTTTTAATAAAGAAAGTTGGGGCAAGTTTGCAGAGAGCTTATTAGCAGAAAATTATACAGTATTGGCAATAGACTTTAGAGGGTATGGCAAGTCAACTCAAGGAAGTAAAGCACGGGCTTTATATGAAGATATTTTAGCAGCAGTCAGGTATTTAAAAGCGGATTCTAATGTTGATAAAATAACGGTCTTAGGTGCGAGTATGGGCGGGGCAGCGGCAGCAAAAGCGAGTGTTAAGGCAGAGAAAAACAGTATAGATCAATTAATTTTGCTATCTCCGGCAAGCATTTATCAGCCTGAGAAGCTGCAAGGCGAGTTATTATTTATTGCCAGTAAAGATGAATATTTAGTGCTGGCATTACAAAGCGCTTTTGGCAAAGCACCGCAGCCTAAGACGTTGCAGTTAATAACGGGTTCGGCACATGCACAGCATATTTTTAAAACAGCACAAGCAACAGCATTAACGCATATTATTTTGCAGTTTCTTCAACAAGAGCATTAACCATGAACATTAAACCCATTTTTTATAGTGTTGTGATGACAATAACGGCTTGTGCAATCTCCTTGGAAAAGGGGGCAGAAATAGTGCAGTTAATTTATCAACGACCCAGTGCAGATACTTGTCAGTTTATCGGCCAGACTTCTGCATCAGATGGTGGAATGGTTTCTGGTGACTTTATGACCGACGCTAAAATTCATGAAGGTGCAGCTAATCAAATGAAAAATAAAGCGTTTGCAATGGGCGGGAATTTGGTATTTATTCAGCATCAATTTAATGAAAACAAACTGTTAACAGCTACTAAGACTAAACAAACCATGATTGGGTTTGTGTATTATTGTTTTGGTCTTCCTCAAGTAAATCATTAAAGTTTTATTTGATCAATTTCGGTTCAGGTAATTGTTGAAGCTTAGATAGTGGCAGACTTAGGGGGCGTGAGGCGAACAAAAATTTTTGACTAATCATTCTATAATGCATTATGATGAATGCATATGGGAGTGGGTTGAAGATGCATATCTACAACAGGGAGTGGACTTTGATTTTAAAGTTGTGGTGCATAAAAATAATAACGTCACCAAGGCTCATAACTTGATATGATTATTCGATTCACTACCATTCTTTAAATATACCAGATAACTTATGGCTAGATCTAAAGCATTTAATGAAGAAGAAGTGTTAGATAAAGCTGTTGCTGTATTTTGGGAAAAAGGCTATGAAGCGGCTTCCATGCAAGACCTTGTCGATACCATGGGAATTCAACGTGGTAGTTTGTATGCTACTTTTGGTAGTAAACAGCAGCTATTTTTACGAGCACTGACTCGTTATGGGCAGGTTGTGGTCAAGCAATTTCTGGATATTTTGGACAGCAAACCTTCTGCGATTGCATCCATTGAATTGTTCTTTGCACAATTAGTTGAACATTTATTAACGGCTGGGCCTTTACGCAGTTGTTTGGTCACTAATTCCGCGATAGAACGTGGCTTAAGAGATGCAGAAACGAGGCAGCAAGTACTACTTTTATTGAACTCATTAGAGCAAGGTTTTTATAAAGCTTTGCAGAGAGCACTTGCAAATGGTGAATTAAACACTGATCTTGAGTTAAATAAGCTTGCCAGTTTTTTAACTTGTAGCATGCAAGGCTTGTTAGTGATGGGTAAAGTGTGCTCGGATAGGACTGTCCTAGAAGGAATTAATGAAGTGACTTTATCTATGTTGTCGAAATGATACGGGAAGGAATCTTTAGTTGTGAGTTGAGTAGTTCGAGCGAAGTCCCTTGCAGTTTTAATGAAGTACTATTTTAATAGGGTTTTTTTTGCTCTATTTTTGAACAGTCATTCTAGTGGAGAAATGAAAATGATTTATGCAGCACCGAACCAAACTGATAGTAAAGTCGATTTTAAAGCTCGTTATGCCAATTTTATCGGCGGGGACTGGATTGCGCCTGTAAAGGGGCAATATTTTGAGAATTTAAGCCCTGTTAATGGTAAAGCATTTTGTGAGATTCCACGTTCCACGGCAGATGATATTGAGTTGGCACTAGATGCTGCCCATAAAGCAAAAGATACTTGGGGAAAAACCTCGGTGACTGCAAGATCAAATATTTTATTGAAAATTGCTGATCGTATTGAGGCTAATCTGGAAAAATTAGCAGTAGCGGAAACTTGGGATAATGGTAAAGCTGTACGGGAAACTTTGGCGGCTGATGTGCCTTTGGCGGCAGATCATTTTCGTTATTTTGCAGGCTGTATTCGTGCCCAAGAAGGTTCACTTGGCGAAATAGATGAGAATACCGTGGCGTATCATTTTCATGAGCCATTAGGGGTGGTCGGGCAAATTATTCCATGGAATTTTCCTTTATTAATGGCTTGTTGGAAAATAGCGCCAGCTTTGGCAGCAGGTAATTGCATCGTCTTGAAGCCAGCAGAACAAACACCGGTTTCAATTTTGGTATTGATGGAAGTCATTGGGGATTTATTACCTGTTGGTGTACTTAATATTGTCAATGGCTTTGGTAGAGAAGCTGGGCAAGCTTTGGCGACCAGTACCCGTATTGCCAAAATAGCCTTTACAGGTTCGACCCCTGTTGGTTCACAGATTATGAAATATGCGGCTGACAATATTATTCCTTCCACTGTTGAGTTAGGAGGCAAGTCTCCGAATATTTTCTTTGCCAATGTGATGGATCAAGAAGATGAATTTATCAGTAAATGTGTTGAAGGTGCGGTGCTTGCCTTTTTTAATCAAGGCGAAGTCTGTACTTGCCCTTCAAGGTTATTAGTACAAGAATCTATTTATGAAGCATTTATGGAGAAAGTCGTTGCTCGCGTCAGTCAAATTAAGCGTGGCAATCCGTTAGATATGGAAACTATGGTAGGCGCGCAAGCATCTAAACAGCAATTCGATAAAATCATGGAATATGTTGATATTGGTAAAGCAGAAGGTGCAGAAGTATTGATTGGTGGTGAGGTGGAAACCTTGGAAGGTGAGTTTGGAGCAGGTTATTATATTCAACCCACCATTATGAAGGGTGACAATAAAATGCGTATCTTTCAAGAAGAAATTTTTGGTCCTTTTGTTTCGGTAACTACTTTTAAAGATGAAGCAGAAGCTTTGGAAATTGCTAATGATACCGAATTTGGCTTAGGGTCTGGTGTGTGGACGCGTGATACTAATCAAGCATATCGCATGGGGCGCGGTATTCAAGCGGGTAGAGTATGGGTCAATTGTTATCACCAATATCCTGCACATGCTGCTTTTGGAGGCTATAAAAAATCAGGTGTTGGCCGTGAGACTCACAAAATGATGTTAGATCATTATCAGCAAACCAAGAATATGTTGGTCAGTTATGATATTAACCCATTAGGTTTTTTCTAAAAACCTAATTAAATTAAGGCGGCTTTTCAAGCCGCCTTTTTTCTTTGTGCAGAGTTGTTTATAATCATATGATCGTGAGCATTCATCTTATGCTACATAATGCTCTGCAATAGATTGGTCGTCTAAGTACCCAAGCATAATTAATTTAACTAAATTTTACGCAGGATTTTTTTTCATCTTCAAGGCGCATAAATAGGCGCATAGCTGGCTACGTAACTATTTATGCAACGTGGAAGATGGAAAAAAAGACAAGTAAAATGTTAAAGTGATTGTGCTTGGGTACTTACATTGATGGCTCTAAAAAGATACTTTAAACCAGTAACGTACTTATCACCCTACTTATGACCGCACATCACACCTACGAACACCAAACCTACCCCGTAAAAGCTGATATTGCCAAGCAAGCACATATTAATAATGAGCAATATTTAGCGTTATATGAACAATCTATAGCTGACCCTGAAACCTTTTGGGCAGAGCAAGCAAGCAATTTTTTAGATTGGCAACAGCCTTGGGACAAGGTCATGGAATATGATTATCCTAAAGGCGAGATTAGTTGGTTTGCAGGTGGCAAGTTAAATGTCAGTGTTAACTGCCTAGATCGGCACTTGGCAACTCGGGGTGATCAAGTTGCCTTGCTTTGGGAAGGTGATGACCCAAGCCAAGACAAGAAAATGACTTACAAGGAATTGCATCAGCAAGTCTGTCAATTTGCCAATGTTTTAAAAGCCCAAGGGGTACAAAAAGGCGACCGTGTCTGTATTTATCTACCGATGATTATTGAAGCGGCTGCGGTAATATTGGCATGCACACGTATTGGTGCTGTACATTCAATAGTATTCGGTGGTTTTTCTGCTGAAGCGTTAAAAGATCGTATTAATGATTCTGACTGTAAAGTGGTGGTTTGTGCTGATGAAGGTTATCGTGGCGGTAAACTGATTCCTATTAAAGCCACTGTAGATAAAGCTGTCGCAGGATGCCCCAGCATACAAAAAGTAGTTGTTATCCAAAATACTGGTAATACCGTTGCTTGGAATGCTGCTTGTGATGTTTGGTATCATCAAGCAATGGCAGAAGCCTCTAGTGAATGTGAACCGGAATGGATGGATGCAGAAGACCCATTATTTATTTTGTATACTTCCGGATCGACAGGCAAGCCCAAGGGGTTGTTGCATACCACGGGGGGCTATTTACTTTATGCCGCGATCACTCATAAATATATCTTCGATTATCAAGACGGGGAAGTTTATTGGTGTACTGCTGATATAGGCTGGATTACTGGGCATACTTATATGATTTATGGCCCTTTATGTAATGGCGCGACTACCTTATTATTTGAAGGCGTACCGACCTATCCCGATGCGAGTCGTTTCTGGCAAGTGGTGGATAAGCATCAAGTGAATATTTTTTATACTGCCCCTACGGCATTACGAGCTTTAATGGCTTTAGGGGATGATTTTTTACAAAATACCGACCGTAGTAGTTTGCGTATTTTAGGTTCGGTAGGTGAACCAATCAATCCGGAAGCGTGGGAGTGGTATTATGAGCTGGTAGGCAAGGAAAACTGTCCGATTGTTGATACGTGGTGGCAAACAGAAACCGGGGGTATTTTAATTACACCACTACCAGGCGCAACGGAGTTAGTACCCAGTTCAGCAACACGGCCGTTTTTTGGGGTCAAGCCAGTGATTTTAAATAATGAAGGTCAAGTGATCGTTGATGGATCTGAAGGCGTATTGGCTTTAGAACGTCCATGGCCAGGGCAAGCACGCAGCATTTATGGTGATCATCAGCGTTTTATTGATACTTATTTTAAAAACTATCCAGGCTATTATTTTACTGGTGATGGGGCACGTTGTGATGCTAATGGATATTACTGGATTACCGGACGGGTTGATGATGTGATCAATGTCTCGGGGCACAGGATGGGGACTGCTGAAGTTGAAAGTGCTTTAGATGAGCATAAGCTAGTAGCCGAATCAGCGGTAGTGGGCTATCCGCATGATATTAAAGGGCAAGGGATTTATGCTTATGTCACCTTGCATGTGGGTATTGAAGGTACGGATGAATTAAAAAAAGAATTAGTTAAATTAGTCCGTACCGACATTGGTCCCATTGCTACCCCCGACATTATTCAATGGGCACCTAATTTGCCTAAAACGCGTTCAGGTAAGATTATGCGTAGAATTCTACGAAAAATAGCAGCTAACGAGATTGATAGTTTGGGTGATACTTCAACTTTAGCTGACCCTAGTGTGGTGGATAGTATTATTGAGAATCGTTTTAATCGTTAGTACTAAGGCTGTAATAAACTTCGCAACTGACCAGCAAGACTAGCCAGTTGCGTGGGTTATTTTGTGCGCACTTCATGGTTAACTTGTAGCAATCGCACTGTTTCTGCTAACAGTGCATTCTTAATATTAAAATACTTCCTAGCTAGGCTGCTGCCAAGAAATTTACGTGTCAATTTGGGAAATAGTATAGAAACTAGAGCATTTGCATTAAGCACTGCTATACTTTCTGTGATATGTATTTAAGAATAAAATTTCTATGGCTAGTCTGTTATTGCGAGGACTCTAATTGAAAACTGCAAAAGGTGTAATATTTGCTAATCTATTGCTAACAATAGTTTATTATTTTGCAGCTCAATTAACACTCACTTTATCTTTACCCCCTAGTGGTGCAACGCCAATATGGGCACCCTCTGGTATTGCTTTAGGGGCAATATTAATATGGGGTTATCGCTTATTACCTGCTGTTTTCTTTGGCGACTTTCTTGTTGCTGTCGGTTTGGTTGGCTTACAAGATATAACTGCAATTTCTCTTTGTAGCATTATCGGCATACAAGCGGTATTTCATTCTTGGCACGGTAAGTGTCTGTTGGTTTATTTTAAGCTTTGGCCAACAGCACTCATTACTGATCGCGATATTATCAAGTTTTTTGGCATAGCGGGGATTTTAACTACGTTAACGACTGCTTTGTTAACAGTCGCTCTTGAACTATCAATAGGCGTATTAAATTCTGAGTCATGGCTGGACTTTTTTATAACTTGGTGGGTTGGTGGGGCATTAGGTGTGGTGGTATTTACCCCTATTATGCTGATTTTATTTGCAAGACCAAGGAGCGTTTGGGTTAGACGTAAGCAAGTTGTTGTCTTACCTATGATGGCGTTATTTCTATGTCTGATTGTTGTATTGCATTTTGCTCGTGATATTGAGGGTCAACAAAAAAAGCAACGTTTTGTGACCCATGTAGAACTTATTCATACCTTGATTAAGCATGAGTTAGAGGTTCATGAAACCTTACTTAAATCTATGGCGGTTTATTTTAAAGATAGTCAACAGGTTAGTCAGCTAGAGTTTGATCGTTATGTTGCTGAATTTTCTCATTATCAAGATGATATTTATGCTGTTGCTTGGATGGAATTTGTACCAGATGCCCAGCGACTAGTTTATGAACAGCAATATGGAAATATTGTCGAATTAGGTCAAGATAGAATAAATGTAATACGTGCTAAGCAGCGAGGTTACTATTTTGTTGTTAAATATGCACAGGTTCCGCAAGAGTATTCTGCCTCCTTAAAAGGGAGAAAAAATATGCTCAATTTTAATATGTGCTATACACCTGAACGTAGTAAATTATGTAAGAAACTGTTGAACTCTCAAGTGGCAGTACTGATGCCTCCGATTATGCAAGAGATAAAGCCAGGGATCAGCAAACGGTTTGCTGCATTACTGCCTGCAAGGTCAACGAATGATGTGGTCGTCGGAGTGGCAGCACATATGTATGATTATCAAAACTTATTTGGCCAGTTACTCACTACCTTTAAGCAACAATGGTTATATTTAGAAATCAAGGATATAACATCTCCTACTTCACCTAATGTTTTGTTTACGTCTACTTATGACAAGCGAAAACAATGGCTTAGTCAACAAGCTTTAGTGGTTCAGAAAACAATATACGTAGGTGATCAGCAGTGGCAGTTTAGTTATCGTCCCACATCAATATTTGTTGAGCAATACAGCTCATGGATGTTTTATTGGTTAATAGCAGGTGCGCTATTAGTACTTAGTATGGTGGGTGTATTTTTGCTCGCCTTGACGGGGCGCGAACAACTCGTTAGACAAGAGGTGCAGGATAAAACCAAAGAAATTCACGATAAATCACAATTATTGCTAGTGAGTGAACATAAATATCGTCATTTGGTTGAAGGCGTACAACACGATTATTTAATCTTTGCACATGATATTAACGGGGTGTTTACCTATATTAGTCCATCAGTTGAAACTATATTAGGGTATGGTTCTGATGAGTGGTTGCAGCACTATTCAAACTTTATGCCAGATACAGAATTAAATCGTTTAGTAGATACTTATACCCTAAGAACACTTAGTGGCGAAACAGTGCCACCTTATGAGCTGGAAGTTTTTGATAAACAAGGCAAGGTGCATACTCTCAGAATTACCGAACGTATGACTAAAGATATGGAGGGAGCCTGTATTGGCGTGGAAGGTATTGCTCAAGATATTACTGACCTCAAAGCATCGCAGATACAACTTAAAAAACTTTCTTTAGCCGTCGCTCATAGCCCTAATGCGGTAGTTATAACAGATCAAGAGGGAATTATTGAGTATGTTAATCCTAAATTTATTGAAATGTCAGGCTATCAGCAAACAGAAATAGAAGGAAAGTGGCCTAGTGTCATCAGTTCAGGTAATACCCCAGCAAGTGTTTATGAAGAATTATGGTGTACTTTATTAGCAGGAAATGAGTGGCAAGGTGAATTGCAAAATGTGAAAAAAAATGGCGAGTTATACTGGGCGCGTGAACATATTTGCCCGATGTTTGATGATGCAGGCAAAGTGACCCATTTTGTGGCTACCCAAGAGGATATTACCGAAGCTAAACGCCTGCAAGCAGAAACCTCCTTTCAAGTGAGTCACGATTCATTGACAGGCTTAATCAATAGGCGTGAATTTGAACAGCGATTAGCGCGTGTTATTAACTCGGCAAAGCAAGAAAACTCGAATCATGCCTTATGTTTTCTTGATTTGGATCAATTTAAGGTTGTTAATGACACTTGTGGGCATGTGGCGGGTGATGAATTATTGCGGCAAGTAGCCAGTGTCATGCAAAAAAATATACGTGTACGTGATACCTTGGCACGTTTAGGAGGGGATGAGTTTGCTATTTTGATGGAGCACTGTAATACCGATAAAGCTTATGCCGCTGCGGAACATGTTATCCATGCACTTGAAGATTTTCGCTTTCATTATCAAGATAATACCTTTGCACTTGGAGTTAGTATTGGCTTGGCCGTGATTGATAAGCATACTAAAGATAGCCAAGAAGTCCTGAGTCAAGTAGATAGCGCTTGTTATGCTGCCAAAGATGCTGGGCGTAATCGTATTGAAATACATATTGAAGATAGTGAGCGCCTGAAACAACGTAAAGGTGAGGTAAAATGGAATATTGAAATTAATGATGCCTTGGATGAAGGGCGATTTTTGTTATATGTGCAGCCGATTGTACCGATTGCAAATCCGAGCCTAAGTTTAAGTTATGAGGTTTTATTGCGTATGCAAATGCGTGATGGTACTGTGGCACCGCCAGGTGCTTTTTTGCCTGCAGCAGAGCGTTATAACTCAATCGTTCGTATTGATCGGTGGGTTGTGAGCCATACTTTACAATGGTTAGCTTTGCATGCGGATAATTTACAGAATATCAATGCAATTGCGATTAATTTATCAGGGGCATCTTTAGGTGATGAGGCAATGCTTGCTTATATTGTGCAACAGCTGGTTGATGGTGATGTGCCTGCGGAAAAGATCAAGTTTGAAATAACGGAAACAGCCGCTATTGCTAATTTGCATGATGCGACGGTATTTATGCAAACTCTATCCGAGTTAGGTTGTCGCTTTGCCTTGGATGATTTTGGTAGTGGTTTGTCATCTTTTGCATATTTAAAGAATTTGCAAGTTGACCTCTTAAAGATTGATGGTATGTTTGTTAAAGATATGTTGGATGACCCGATTGATTTTGAAATGGTAAAATCAATTAATCAAATTGGGCATGTTATGGGGCTGGAGACCATTGCTGAATTTGTTGAAAATGAACAAATTTTAGATAAATTACGAGAAATTGGTATTGACTATGCACAAGGATACCACCTTGGCAAGCCACAACCCATAGCAAGTTTATTAGAAAGTAAAGCGATTAGAAAAATATAATATGCACTATCACGGTATCACAAAAAAAATTGTTGCACGACCTCTATTAGGTCGAGATGCAGGTGTTTCAGAAACAAACACGATTTTGAAGCGTATTTATTTGGCGCGTGGCATTAAATCTGATGCTGATTTACAACGTGGTTTGGCACAGTTGCCTTCACCCTGGTTGTTAACGGGTATGGAGGCAATGGTTATTTATTTGATTACGGCTATTGAACAGCAAAAGAAAATTGTGATTGTCGCTGATTTTGATGCAGATGGTGCTACTAGCTGTACGGTAGCGATGCTCGGCTTGCATTTATTAGGTGCAGGAAATGTTGATTTTATTGTGCCTAATCGCTTTGAGTATGGTTACGGGCTGACTCCTGAGATTGTGGAGTTAGTGATTGAGAAACAGGCTGATGTATTGGTCACGGTGGACAATGGTATTTCCAGTTTGGCTGGGGTTACGGCTGCCAAGCAGGCGGGTATGCAGGTTTTGGTGACTGACCACCATTTACCAGGTGATCAATTGCCTGATGCCGATGCCATAGTCAATCCTAACTTGCCCGATGATGAATTCCCCAGCCGTGCGCTTGCAGGTGTTGGGGTAATGTTTTATATACTCATGGCCATGCGCAGTCGTATGCGTGAGCAGGGTTGGTTTATAACGCGTAATATTGCCGAACCCAATCTGGCACAGTTATTGGATTTTGTGGCCTTAGGCACAGTTGCTGATGTGGTGGCTTTAGATCAAGTAAATCGTATTTTAGTGCATCAGGGTTTATTGCGCATGCGTTCCGATAAGGTGCATGCGGGCATTAAAGCGTTGGTGGAAGTTTCTGGACGTAGTTTGCATAGTTTGGCCTCTTCTGATTTAGGCTTTGCCATTGGCCCACGCTTGAATGCAGCAGGACGCATGGATGATATGAGTATTGGCATTCAATGCTTATTGGCTGATGAGAGGCAGTATGCAAAGCAATTGGCAATGCAAATGGACGAACTCAACAGTGACCGCCGTGAAGTTGAAGGCCAAATGAAGCAGGAAGCAATGGTGCTGTTAAAGGAAATGAAAGCCTTAGATGAGCAACATTTAACGGCAGGTGTTTGTATTTACAATGAAGACTGGCATCAAGGTGTCATTGGTATTTTGGCTTCACGTATTAAAGATAGACTAAACCGGCCAGTGATTGCCTTTGCCAATGCAGATAATGGTGAAATCAAAGGTTCTGCGCGTTCCATTCCAGGTGTGCATATTCGCGATGTGCTCAGTGATATTGCGGTAGCACATCCGAAGGTATTACAAAAATTTGGTGGACATGCCATGGCGGCAGGGCTGAGTATTCAATTGCATGACTACCCTGTTTTTATGTTGGCGTTTGATAAGGCAGTAGAGCGGCGTTTGGTTGATGTGGATTTAGCCCAAAAAGTTTATTCCGATGGTGAGTTAAGTGCTGCTGAGATGACTATCGGTTTTTGTGAGTTATTGCAAAGTGCGGGGCCATGGGGGCAAGAATTTCCAGAGCCTTTATTTCATGGTGTTTTTGAAGTAGTGCAATCACGTATAGTGGGCGAGCAACATCTTAAATTAGTATTACGGCAGGCGGTCGGTGAGCAGTTGATTGATGCCATTGCTTTTTTTGTAGAACGCCCTGAATATTGGTTGGGAATTCGCCAAGTCAAAATTGCGTATAAATTAGATATTAATGAGTATAAGGGGCAGCGTAATATCCAATTTATTATTGATTACCTTGAAAGGCTGGTGTAGGTCGGAATAGCTTATCAAGCGCAGCGCAGATAACGTTTTCCGACAAGCTGATACTACCAGCCTTGTTGATAAAGCATTATCAACGCTGACGCATTATCAAATAACTCTGTCATACCATGTTTTTTAAATCTGAGGGCGTATAGGTCTGCTAGTCGATTGACTGTTTCAGGCTGTACTTCTTTAGCATCGAAATCAAAGTGAATGAGAGGTGCAGCATGATTGGCATTCAGATAAGTCTGGCCTGAGTCATCTGCGTGCGAAACAGGGTCACGAATATCACTGATTACATGAATGATATTATTGAGCTCATCTGCCGTTAAGCTCGTTGGGTGTTCTACAAAGAAATCAGCAGGTACAGGAGCAGAGTTAAAGGCAAAGGTTTTTAGCTGAAAAACAGCGCCAACTGCTTGTGCCAAACCACCTCCTAATGAATGTCCTGTGACAGTAATCTTGTATTCAGGGTAATTATCTAGCACTTGCTGAGCAAAATTGAAAGCATGGCGAAATTGCGGACCACTTTCTCCAAAAGACAAAAGGGCATCGGCTGCTAAATCTAGTACCGACTCTTTAGTTTCTGCAAATGAACAGGGAAATTCACAAGATTCGGTGCCGCGAAAGGCGAGCACTAGCTCTCCCGTTTCGTTATTGTTAAAAAGGCCAGCTTGCATGCCGGAGTCTTTACTTTCTTGCTGAATGAGTTGCCAAGCACCGATAGTGTTATTACTAAAATCATATATGGCATCAGCCAGTTGGGCATAAGGTAGTGATTGACCTAATAAGTCGACAGCACGTCGCTCATCAGCAGAGAGCATGCCAAAAGGCTTCCAGGTTTCCTTGGGAATATAGTTAGGATTATCGTATACATTAGCTGTCGATAGCTCGAATAAGTTTATGCCATTTTCCTGTTTAAAAACAAAATTAGCAGCATAACGCTCAGTGCCATAGGTAGTGGGAATATCAATAGTTGACAGAGATAGAATGCCAGTTGTTACTGAAAAAGAGTGGTGACTATCAGCATCAGCACTATCAGGCTCTACACTTATTATGGAGAATTTTGTGGGTGCTGCAGCTCCAAGCCATTGCAGAGCAACTTTATAAAATTGTATATCAGCCCCATTAACAACTTTTATTTTTTGTAAGCAGACAAGTTCTGATTCGGATAAAAATATAGCTGGAGCTGAGATATTTGCACATTCATTTGGGTGGGCTTGCAGCGAGTGAGAAAAAAATAGCAGGCTATATAAGCCTATACAACTAATAAAGCGACAAGCGTAGCGTTTTAAGTTATTAGGTTGTTGTATAGAAAATGTATTGTTTATAGACATAGTCAGCCTTCCTTTACTAGTACCTCGCCCTCTAAATAATTAATAAATAAATTATCAGTCCAGCTTCTATTCTGGTAACCTTAACATAGTCTATATTATTCCGTATCGAATCCACCGACAGGAAGCCATGAGAACCCCCAAATTTCCAGTTACATTAAAAGATGATGAACGCGAAGAGCTCGAAAAAATAACTCGCCAACAGACAGCAAAATCGAGCATGGTATTACGAGCCAAGATTATCTTATTAGCAAACTCAGGCATGAAATATCAGAATATTGCGCAAAAACTTGATGTACAGAATAATATAATTACGAACTGGACTGCACGTTGGCACGAACTAGCAAACAAGCCAGTCCGGGAGAGGCTTCAGGATCTTCCGCGCCCAGGCACTCCAGATACATTTACCCCCGAACAACTGTGTCGAATAATTGCACTTTCCTGTGAAAAGCCTGAAGACTATGATCGTCCCATCACTCATTGGACACATAGAGAATTGGCGGAAGAAGCGATCAAACAAGGTATTGTCGAGACTATTTCAGCAAATCATTTAGGCCGTCTTTTAAAAAAAACGACTTAAAACCTCATCTTAGCCAATACTGGCTCAATGCAAAAGCGGATGAGCGAAAAGAAGAAAGAATCACAGATATTTGTAACCTTTATGCAAATTCTCTGAAAACGCCAGAAGAACTTTTTATCAGTGTTGATGAAATGACAGGTATTCAGGCATTGGAACGAATTTCCCCCGATTTGCCAATGAGAGCGGGTCAAGTTCAATCTATCGAATTTGAATATGAGCGTCATGGCACGCAAACACTTTTAGGAGGGTTTAATGTGGCAACAGGAGTTATAGATGGTTTGATTCAAGAGACACGAACTGAGATCGATTTTGTTGAGTCGATCAAATATCTGATTGAGAAAAACCCAGAAAAGAAAGTTTATCATTTTATCGCTGACCAATTAAATACCCATAAATCGGAAACTCTTGTGCGCTTTGTTGCAGACTTTTGTAATGACACTCAAGAGCTTGGAGTGAAAGGTAAAAGTGGCATATTACAATCCATGAAAACACGGGAGGAGTACCTGATGATAGGCAATAGGCGCATTGTATTTCACTATACACCTAAGCATGCTTCATGGATGAACCAGATTGAAATCTGGTTTGGAATATTAATGAAAAAAGTCATCAGGCGAGGCAATTTTGTTTCACAGCAGGACTTGAAAGACAAAATTCAAAATTTCATGGATTACTTTAATGAAACGATGGCCAAACCATTCAAATGGACATACAAAGGGAAGGCGTTGACCGCATAGATATATTATTAATTATTTAAGGGGTACGGTACTAGTTGCTGCTTAATAAACAGCGGCTGGGTTATGTTATTTAGTGAAATGAATAACATAACCAATGGTTTTTTCTATGGTTCTTGCCAGCTACCAAGACACTGCATCATTACTACCGCGTTTACCAATAACCGTTTCACCTTCCCAAATAGCTAAACCAGTATTGATGTCAGTTAAGCTTAATTGGAAATAGTATTCAGCCTGTTGTTTGCGACTACTGATTTTAATATTACGCTGCAAGATTTTGCCCGACAAACTGAGTTCGGGTGCAATCATTTGGCCTTTAGCGGCAACAGTACTTTGTTTAAATTCATCGGAATGGCGTAGTTGCCGAGCTTGCATCGACATGTGGTCTTCGGCACCATCCGCAGCTATTGCAGTGGTAACAACTACTTTGCCGCTATTGAGTAAATCAATACGAATTTTTTTGACCAATTGATCAGTATCGATACGCTGCATGGTGTCATTGGTTATTCTGGAGATCGCCAATACATAGCGGCTACCATCAGCTTTGTCGACAGCCCCAGAACTTAACATAGAGGCTACCGCTTCACTAGAGGCTTTATGAAAGTCACGGTAATCCAAGCCCATCACCGCACCACCAGAGTCGTTATTAATATCGATATTTTCCGTGGGCGTACAGGCAGTTAGCCCAATAATAATGCAAGGAATGAGTATTTTCTGATAGTTAAAAAATGGCATTAGTCCTGTACCTCACGGATTAAAATTTTATAATCAGTTGCTTCAGGTTTTGGAGCAACAATTCTGAGTCGAAATTCGGTTTCTTCATAGGCTGGAAATTGAATCCAGTGTGTCATTTTGCTAGGAATAAGTAGGTTATTTTTATCTAACCATTCAGCGCGGTATTCCATTTGTAAATAATCCGAGCTATCATTCACACCTGTGATTTGCACAAGCAGCAAATTACTACTATTGATGCTGTTACTAATGTCGGTAATACGTGCATTTGTTCCCCAAAAACCTGTTAAGACTTGTACACGTTCATTCTGTGCTGCGGCTATTTCTTTAGGATTGGTTGGGCTAGTGGCACAGGCACTTAGTAGCGCTAGTAATGCCAACAGGCTTGGAAATTTGTAAAATTGCATAAATAACTCCTTTTAGTTGTGATAATAATAAATGAATTCTATAGATGACGTATAAATTACAGGGTTAGTAGATCATACGCAATAGGCGCATTGGCCATAGGTATTTTGAGATAGAGTAAATGATTTTTTTGCGGGTCTAGTTCTAGCACTATACTTTGCTGATTCGGTGTCTCAATTTTAAGCTTGCCATCTTTTGGGGTCGTCACTTTGGCAATTTGGAATTCTTTGGGCAAGGCACTCCAAATGCGTAAATCTGCGGCAGTGGTTGCCAGCTGCATTAACCCGGCAGCAATCCCACCCCATGTGCCTAATCCTTGTTGCGCATAATACTGAGCGGTGGTTTTTACTATAGCGGAGAGTAATGCGCGACTAACGATCCAAGGATATTGTTTTTTAAACTCGGTTTGAATAACCCTATCCATGCTGGCGAACGTTTTGGTTTGATATACCTTGTCAGGGCTAAGCATAACATTGACATGCGGGTAAGCGAGTGCCTGCATAGTTAGCTTAGGTAGGGCGATGCCTGTATAGCTGAGATTGCGTGTAAATATAAAAATGGGTAAATCAACCCGAAATTCTTGCTTCATGGGCCCCATGCCATTTTCAAAGATAACCCAAGTATGTTTGCGTGTTATATGCGCACCAGTGGCTAGTTTTTGTGCATGAATAAAATCATCTTTGATGACAGCTTGTTTCGGCATCATGCCATAAGCTTCTTTTAGCAAATCTGCTGCTTTATTATAACTACCATCATGCAGGAAAAATAAACCCGCCAGATAGGTTGTGAAGGGGTTGATAAAATCAGGATAGGCAGCAAAGTTATCTAGATTGGAATAGGATTTTTGGATAATACGGTCAATTTGCGGGTTGTCTAAATTTTTTTGATAATTGACTCCATCTTGCGCTTGTTTTTTGGCGACTGCTTGCCTATTTTTTGCTATTTCTTGGGCAAAGTATTCTTTGGCACGGCGCTGTCGATCTAGAGCGCGGTTAAATTCAACTCGTGCATTTTGTTGATCACCTTGTTGCCAGAAATTGAGTGCTTTATAGGTGTTAATCATGATGCCATCATAAGCCGTACCGCTATAATCCAAAACGGCATCATTGACTAATATTGAGCCAACAGAACTGGCTGTTTTACCCAATAGCATTTGCTGGTTATGATATTTAAGAATAGCTTCTGCTTGATCAAATTGCTCATTACTTTGTGCGAGTTGCTGTGCATAGCGAAAGGCGGTGCCCGCTTGTAATGAAGTGAGTAAATCTGCGGGGTCTGCTTTGGCACTACTTTTTAAAGCCACTTGTGATTCGGCGGCTTGTTGATATTGCCCAGGGGCATACAGCTTGTTGAATGCTTCTAATTGCTCGCGTTGACGCATTGATGCGCAGCCATTCAGTAATATGCTAAGACTGCATAAAAATACCCAAGTCAGTTTCTTGGAATTGCTTATCATGATGTGAGGTTAGTGTTGGGAGACTTGCGCTTGGGCAAAGGTTGCCATTTGTGTATGCAGAGCACACGCTGAACGCAATAAAGGAATGGCAAGTGCAGCACCACTGGCTTCTCCTAAGCGCATATTTAAACTTAATAAAGGTTTAGCTGCTAAGGCATCTAAGATGAGTTGATGACCTTGCTCTGCGGAGCGGTGCGCATAAATTAGCCACGGGCTTATATCCGGATTGAGCCGAGTGGCGATTAACGTAGCAACACTACAAATAAAACCATCTACTAAAATAGGTAATTGCTGCTGTGCAGCGGCCATATAGGCTCCGGTTAAGGCCGCAATTTCAAAGCCCCCAAAATATTGTAATATTATGAGCGGTAGCGGGCTAATGTCTGCGTGCAAGCTCAGTGCTTGTTGGATAATGTATGCTTTATGGTGAATCTCTGCAGCAGCAAGCCCTGTGCCTGCACCCGTCAATTGTTGTGCCTCTAAATTAAGGAGGCTACAAGCAATTGCGGTGGCACTACTGGTATTGGCAATACCCATTTCACCCGCAATAAACAATTGGCTGTTTTGTTGTAAGGCTCTCTCTACGGCGACTTTGCCAGCATTTAATGCTGCTTGTAGTTGCTCTGCGGTCATGGCTGCTTGTTGCAAAAAATTAGCAGTGCCTTTGGCTACTTTGTTATGCACAATATTAAGGCCATCTAAGTTTGCTGCCACGCCAACATCAATAATTTCTAAATTAGCATGATGTTGCTTGGCTAGCACATTAATGGCTGCTCCGCCTTGGGCGAAGTTTTTGACCATTTCGGCAGTGACCGCTTGTGGAAAAGCAGAAACGCCTTCAGCAGCAATACCATGATCACCTGCAAAAATACTAATCCAGATATTATCTACACTGGGTTGGCCAGTACACTGTAAAGACGCTAGCCGTATCGCAAGTTGTTCAAGTTCACCTAAAGAACCGGCCGGCTTAGTCAGCTGTTGTTGACGACTGACCGCAGCTAATAAGTAACGTTGATCGGGGGAGGGGATTGAGTGTGCTAACCAGTCCATGATATTTAGTGTTTAAGTGTTTGCGGAATGCCTGCCGTGACTAAAGTGACTTGAGTGCATAGTTGTGCAAGTTGTTGGTGCAAGCGACCTGCTTCATCAACAAAGCGACGACTCATGCTGTTCATGGGAATAATGCCAGAGCCTACTTCATTACTGACAAAGATAATATTGGTACCAATATTAGGTACTAGCTCTAATAGAGCATGCTTTTGTTGACTGAAAATATCTTCTTGATAAGCACCTTGAGCGTCAAACAGTATATTACTGAGCCATAAGGTTAAACAATCGACTATTAAGCAATACTGGCTGTCTGCATATTGCTGCAGAGTATCTGCCAATAAAATAGGCTCTTCGATAGTTTGCCAATAACTGGGGCGGCTCTGTTGATGCATGGCAATGCGTTCTTGCATTTCCTGATCTCCTGCGGTTCCTGTCGCAATGTAGATAACGGCTTTGCCTGTAGCGGTTGCACATTGTTCAGCATAGCGACTTTTACCTGAGCGTGCACCGCCTAAAATAAGATGTTGCATAATTTAATTATCTTTTAAACGTACCGCTAATACATCACATTTAGCGTGGTGAAGTACGCCATTAGCCGTGGAGCCAAGTAGTAACGCCAGTCCATGACGGCCATGAGAACCGACTACAATCAGGTCAATATTTTGCTCCTCGGCAACGGCAACAATCTCCAGTTTGGCATTGCCCATTTCTATAAACTGAGCTTCTGCTGGAATTTGTAGTTGTTTGCCTAGTTCGGCTAGACGTTTCTGTGCTGCATTCATAAGCTCGGTATCTAGATCGACATCAAAAGGTATCACGGGGCCATAAGTTGCATCAGTAATGGGGAGATTATCGACGATATGAATGATACTTAACTTGGCTTGGTTCTGCTTAGCCATTTCTAGCGCTTTTTGGGCGACATATTTGCCATGATCGGAAAAATCAGCCGCCAATAATATATGTTGATAATTTTGCATGGTATTCCCTTAATTTGGTGTGCCTATATGTGGAAATAATACGCCCATTATCTGATAAGAGCTAAAGATATATAAAAAAGCAATACCGGTAGCAAATAAAAATGACTGACTTAAAGCGTGCCGAATGATATGTGCTGTGACCAACCAGTGCCATACCATAAGAGCCAGCATAGTTAGAATGGCCAACAGGTTATTGTTGTCGATACTAAGTGTGCCTATGACAGGCAAAGCTAATGCACTAATAAGCGTATCTGTTCCCAATAGGGCACTGGCAGTTTGCGTATAACGGCCACGATTATTGCTAATGGTCAGTATGAGGTAAGTAAAAATCAGGATTAAAACGATTTCCACCCCCACTTGTAATAATGCCTGTAAGTCGTTAACAGATAGCTGTATTAACAAGTAACTGACTAAGGCATAAGACGCGACTGATAAGCGTAGAATAAAGCGTGAATAGGGGATGTCTTGTGGGGTACTTTTAAAGAGGCAAATATTGAATAATAAGCTTAAGTATGTATACATTATTGTAGGTTCTTCTGTGTAGGTGTTGTTCTTAAGTTATATTATTTGTTTTGGCAATATACTTCGTTTTTATGCCTGACTTTCCGCAGCTTCCAGCTGTTCGCTAATATCCATCCATTCTATCTCGGTAGATTCTAAGGTTTTATCAACCTGTATTTTTTCTTGTAAAATTTGTTTTAACCGATCTTTATTAGTTACGTCATAAATGGTGCTATCTGCTAATTGTTCTTCCAGTTGTTTTTGTTGCGTGTGATATCTCTCCATTTTTTTATCTGCTTTTTTGAGCGCGTCATATAAAGGCTTCAATTGTTTGCGCCGTTCAGCTTCAAGTTTACGCTGTTCTTTTTTATTAATGCTAGGTGCATCAGTCGTACTGTTAGCGTTAGTAGCACTCAGTTGTTTTTGTTCATTCAGCCAAAGACGATAGTCATCCAAATCACCATCAAAAGGGGTAACATTATTATTAGCCACTAGAAATAGCTGGTCGGTCACGGAGCGTAGCATATGTCGATCATGGGAAATGATAATGATCGCACCTTGGTAGTCTTGCAAAGCCATACTGAGTGCATGCCGCATTTCTAAATCTAAGTGATTAGTAGGCTCATCTAATAATAATAGATTGGGTTGTTGGTAGACAATCAAAGCCAGTACCAAGCGGGCTTTTTCTCCACCAGAAAAGGGAGCAATCGGTTCGAAAATTTTGTCACCTTGAAAGTTAAAGCCACCTAGAAAATTTCTAATTTCTTTTTCGGTTATTTTTGGGTCAATTTTTTGAATATGCCATAAAGGACTTTCGTCTAAATGCAGTTGTTCCAGTTGGTGTTGTGCAAAATAGCCTAATTTTAAGGTATCAGCAAATTGGGTTTCACCTGCCTGTACTTTTAGTTCGTTAGCGAGTACTTTGATTAACGTAGATTTACCTGCACCATTAGGGCCAAGCAAGCCAATGCGGTCGCCTGGAGAGACTGAAATACTGACATTATCCAAAATGTTTTTGTCGGCATAGCCTATGCTGACTTGTTCCAACTTAAGCATTGGGTTAGGTAGTTTTTCAGGTTTGTTAAAGCTGAAATGAAACGGTGAATCCACATGCGCTTGTGCAATTAACTCCATGCGCTCCAAGGATTTAATGCGACTTTGTGCTTGCTTAGCTTTGGTTGCTTGTGCACGAAAACGGCTAATATAGCTTTGGATATGGGTTATTTCACGTTGTTGTTTTTCATAAGAAGTTTGTTGTTGTGCGAGCTTTTCCGCGCGCATTTTTTCAAAGGCTGAGTAGTTACCCGTATATATTACTGCCACTTGATTTTCTATATGTACGATATGATCAGTGATGGTGTCGAGAAATTCTCGGTCATGGGAAATCAGTAATAAGGTTCCAGGGTATTTGCATAACCAATCTTGTAGCCAGATAACGGCATCCAAATCTAAATGGTTAGTTGGCTCATCCAGTAATAGTACATCGGAACGGCACATCAAGGCTTGAGCAAGGTTCAGGCGCATGCGCCAACCACCCGAAAATGAATTGACACTTAGCTGCTCTTGGCTTGCTTGAAAGCCAAGGCCATTCATTAACCGCGATGCCCTGGAGCTGGCGGTATAGCCATCAATATTTTCCATTTTGGTAAACAGTTCAGCTTGCTTGATGCCATCACCAGCTTGTTCGGCCTTAATAATGGCTTGTTGTATTTGCCTTAACTCTTGGTCGCCATCAATAATATATTCAATAGCGGCTTGATTGGTTGCATGTGTTTCTTGTGCAACATGGGCAACCGCTAAATTGGGTGGCATGCTAAAATCACCTTCATCAGGGTGCAAGTCGTCCAGTAATAATGCAAAGAAACTTGATTTACCGACACCATTTGCACCCGTTATGCCTGCTTTTTGACCTTTATGTAAGGTAAAGGAGCTATTGGCAAATAAAACGCGAGTGCCACGGCGTAAGGCGATATTTTTAAAATTCAGCATATTGAAGAGTATGGTAAAGAAAAAGCAACACAATCCGGTGTTTAAGCCTCAGGATCGTTATTTTATTAATGAACAGGGATGGTGGTTTTTTACAATTGAAATGATCAGTGGCCCTTTTGTCAGCAAACCTGATTGCGTAGATGCTTGCAGGCGGTATATTCAAAAACGCGAGGGTGTTTTATAAGAAGTTAGAAAAAATTAATATGTTTTAACTAGGACAAAATGCTTACTTGTTTTTATGGAGCATTAAAAAAGCATAGCCCAACAAGGTTGTAACCTATGTTGGGCTATGTTGTGGCACTCGTCAGGAATTAAGTAGTGCTGAATTTAACCATATAAATCAATCATTTTCTTAACTTGGCGGGAAAATTCTTGGATATCACCATCAGTGACCGTTTCTAGAGGGATAACAAGTGCAGCACCACTATCTAAAATGATATGAATGTAATCACGAATATGTTCAATGCGTAAAATAGTTTTCCATGGCATTTTATTTTTACCACTAGGTGATTTTTCTGCTAATGCTTTTGGGTCAATACGTAATCTGTATTGACCAAACATGGCTTCCTTCTCTTTTTGGGTGTAGCTATTTAAGACACCTTTGCGAAAACTTAAAATAATGATATGCGGGATAACAATGGCCCAGCAAATAGAAATGGTGACGATATAGAGAGCAGTACGATAATCACTATAGTATGACCAAAGAAATAGACCAAAAATAGCTAAGGTACCAGGAAAGAAAAGTCGGTTTCTTTTTAATTTCTTTTGCAAATCTGCAGATGTGTCGATTTGTAATTCATTGTAATGAATTAAATCGCTTTCACGGAATGAGTATTCTATTTCTAGCATTGTTTAACCTATGGTCGTATGCAATCGCATGCTTATTATTATATTTTAAAACAGTTATTATAACCGCTAAGAGTCACTAAGTATTATGTTTTTAGCGTATTTCCTCAAGTGCTGCAAGTGCCTCAGTTAAGCTACTAACTGGATAGACTTGCAAGCCTTGCATTGTTTTTTTTGGGGCATTAGTTTTAGGAATAATGGCTCGCTTAAAACCGTGTTTAGCAGCATCATTAAGGCGAGCATAGCCATTAGCAACAGGTCTAATTTCGCCATTTAATCCGAGTTCGCCGAAGAAAAAACAATCATGCGGGACTATCACATCTTTTAAGCTGGAAACAATGCTAATCAAAATGGCTAGGTCGGAACTGGTTTCAGTGACTTTTATACCGCCAACAACATTGGCATAAATTTCGTCACTGGCAGTAAAAATGCCACCATGACGCGTTAAAATTGCCAGCAACATGGCTAATCTATTTTGGTCAAACCCAACAGCAAGGCGGCGCGGATTGCCATATTGACACTCGGTGACCAGTGCTTGTATTTCTACCAATAAGGGGCGAGTGCCTTCCCATAAAACAGTTACTACACTACCCGAAGAGGGTTTTTCGGTACGATTAAGAAACATTGCAGAGGGATTTTTAACTTCTTTTAATCCAGTGCTATCCATGGCAAAAAAGCCTAATTCACCTACGCTGCCAAAGCGGTTTTTATCTGCTCTGAGTACTCTGAATCGGGCATCATCAGTAGATGCCAAAATAAGTTGGGTGTCTACAATATGACTTAAAGTCATAGGTCCCGCTAAAGATTGATCTTTAGTGACATGCCCGACCATAAAAACGGCAACATTATTTTTTTTGGCGTATTGGGTTAAATAGCTAGCAGATTCTTTAACTTGCGAAACAGATCCTGGGGTTGATTCTGATGTTTGCGAGTGCATGACTTGAATAGAATCAATGACTAAAATGTTGGGTTTGATTTCATCTAGTATTTCACAAATACTTTGTACCGATGTTTCCGTTAACATTTTGATTTTATCTAGCGGTAATTTTAGCCGGATTGCGCGCTCAGCAATTTGCTGCAAAGATTCTTCGCCAGATACATAAAGTACATTGATGTCTTGCTTGGCAATATTGGCAATGACTTGCAATAATAAAGTACTTTTACCTGCGCCAGGCGTGCCACCAATCAAGACTACGCTGCCTCCGACAATGCCGCCACCTAGTACACGATCGAATTCTGTAATACCTGTCGATAAACGCTCGGTTTGTTCTATGCTGACTTCGGATAATAATTGAATGGTACTTTTAGTACCGCTGTAACCAAAGTGTTGAGTGTTGGCTGGCGTTTTACCTAAGTTTACTTCTTTAATGGTATTCCAAGCTTTGCAGGCACTGCATTGACCAGCCCAACGCGTAGAATCAGAACCGCACTCGGTGCAGACAAAGGCAGTATTTTTTTTTGCCATAAATATTAGTAGTTAAGGAGCAGGAGAAGCCTTGGCCTGTAGGTAACTGCCAGTTTTATATGCTGACAGTTTTGGGCGTTATAACGAGTTGGAACTGTTGTAGTAAATTACTGGACTAGTATCATCTATTTTGTATTTAAAAAATACTGACTGACAATTATTGGCAAAGAGCAATCAGGTCTCGCTCTAGTAAGGCGCTATCACCCAAATTAAGTTCTACCATTCTACGTAATGTTGAAATACTATCTAAGTCAATATGTTCGCACTTAAAGCCTGCCTCATTACCTATTACATGACTAACGGATAGGTTCATTATAATGATTGTGGTTTCAGAAAGTTGTAGCTTTAGAGTATACAATGCTTCGATATTTTTTTGTTGCCATGGGCTTTGAAAGCGAAGCAGACAACCATGTAGTGAAATGTCTAGCAATTCACAAGTCCATTGCTCATCTTTATAAGTGAGTTTGGCTTCTGAGTTGTAAAAAATGCGATGAAATTTACGTTGATCGTTTTCTGGGCTCATAAGTTTTCTACTCTAGAAAGAATTGCATAGGTAAACTGTCGATAAGAATGACATCGTTGTCTTTAAGTAAAATAGTTTGGCTGCCTAAGGGACTGTCGTTGATCTTTATACTATCATCTGGCTCTAAAGTAGAAACATAAAAACCTTCTTTTCTACGGGTTATGATAATTATGCCTGTTCCATTACGCCCTAAACGAGTCATGTTTTTTTTCAGGGGGATTAAGCGCCCTATATGTTTACCACCAATAACTTGTAGATTAGCTTCAAGAACATTATTAGTATTTTCTAATAAATTTTCATTAAAGACTTCCTTATCTGAGTCTTGTTGAAAAATAGGAGTAGGTGGTTCTACAATTGTCTCAGTACTACTATAAACAATTCGGTGCTTGCCAATAGTAATTGAATCGCCATTTTTTAGGGCACACTCTTTAAGCTGTTCACCATTAATAATTAATGGGAATTCAGTATTTAGTTGTTTAATAATACTATTAGTATCTCGGATGATAACAGCAGCATGAGCGGGTGCAATGGCTAAACTGTCAACAGCTACATCATTAGTTTCATCTCGCCCAATATGCACTACACCTGATTCAAATATTGCGGAATGTATGGGCTTATCTTTAAAGAAAACGGTAAATTTTGCCATTCTATTTGGGGGATATATTTTACGAATATCACTATAGTATAGCCGTATTTTTGATGTGTTGCTAAAAAACTAAATAGATCATTTTAATGGCATAATTTTAACCATGGTAACTGCATGCTTATTGCGGTTGAGTACTTCGAGTTGATGGCCATGCAACATAAGGCTAGTCCCTGTTTGCGGGATATTTTCAAGAAAGTCAATAATGAGACCATTTATGGTTTTTGGTCCTTCAGTTGGTAAGTTCCAATGAGTAATGCGATTAAGCTCTCTGACAGTGACGCTGCCATCAACTAGATAACTACCATCTTCATGCTTTTTGACATCGGCTTCTTCAACCATAATTTCACCCACAATGCCTTGTAGTAAATCATCCATACTGACTAAACCTTGCACATCGCCATACTCATCAACAATTAGGCCGATGCGGATATGTTCAAATTTAAAGTCTTGAATTTGTTTATGAAGCGGGGTAGTTTCAGGAATAAAAAAAGGTGGAATCAGGTTATTGGTAATATCCTGTTTGCAAAAGTTTTCATTATCAAAAATTTGTATAAGTACTGTTCTTAAATGTAAGAAACCAATAACGCGATCTATACTTTGTTTGTAGACTGGAAGGCGAGTATATTTACTTTTCTTTAGTTGCTGCACTATTTCTTCGATGGAGTCTTCAATATTAATACCCGCAATCTCATTTCTGGGGGTCATAATATCTTCAACAGTTGCCGTTTCTAGGTCAATAATACCCAATAAAATATTTTTATATTTTTCAGGCATGAGCGAGTCTGTTTCGGCTACGATACTTTTAAGCTCATCTTTGTTTAGTGTTGGAGCTTTATTTTCCGATGCCTTCACGCCAAAAATTCGTAATAGACCATTGGCAATGAGGTTAACAAACCAAACAATGGGGTAAAATAATTTTAATAGAGGGCTGTAGACCCAAGCAGCAGGAAATGCCATTATTTCAGGTCTAAGGGCTGCCAGTGTTTTTGGTGCTACTTCGGAAAAGATAAGCACTACAAGTGTTAATGCTCCTGCTGCAACAGCGATACCTTCATCACCCATTAAGCGCATTCCAATAATGGTAGCTAAGGAGGATGCCAAAATATTGACAAAGTTATTACCTAGTAATATTAGACCTAGTAACCGATCTGGACGTTTGAGTAACCTTTGCGCTTTTTTGGCACTTTTATGCCCTTGCTTGACAAGGTGTTGCAGGCGGTAACGATTTAACGTCATCAGTGCAGTTTCGGAGCCTGAAAAAAAAGCAGATAAACAGAGTAATAGGGCGAGTATGCTAAAGAGCACACTGATAGGAATATCGTTCAAAATAGACACAAAAATAAGTTGAGTTAGCTATAGTTTCTACGATGTACAATAATTGTCAAGTTTCGTCTATACAAATAGGACTATTGTTTTATAAATGTTAGCTAATTCACATTAACTAATTATTGGAAGGGTATGATATAACGACAATTTTTTGACATATATTATAAAGAGTGCTTAACTTGCTTATAAAAGATGCTTCTGCAATGAATACTTTGATTTTTTATATTGTTTTGGCAAAATTATAGTGGCAAATTACTTTAACTATAAAAAGGTATTTTTAGTATGGCTGGCGCACGTATTATTTTAATTGATGATAACCAGAGTAGACGGCAACAATTCTCAGCTGTTATTCAATTCCTTGAGTATCAAATTAAACTATTTGATGTAGAGGAACTGTCATCTGGCCTTTCTCAATTAGAGGGTGTGGTTGCGGTATTTGTTGGTTTAGGGACTGAGCGGCAGGTAAGTGTTATAAAACAGGTCTTACAGCAAGTAGCGACAATTCCTGTTATTTTATTGATTGATAAGGGAACTAGGTTGCAAGTTCCTTCAGCAGTACAAACTATTGTAAAGGCAGTTCAGGAATGGCCGGTGACTTACTCGGTGTTAATGGACTTTTTGCAGTCTTTACCTACGTTAAATCAGCAGCAAGCCTCTGCTGCTAATATTAGTAATAAAGGCTTGGCTGGGAAAAGCCAAGCAATTAAACAAGTTCGATTGTTGATTGAGCAGGTTGCTAATTCGGATGCAACCGTTCTTATCTTAGGTGAGTCAGGGACAGGTAAAGAGGTGGTTGCTAGAGCTTTACATTCTGCTTCTGAGCGTAAAAATAAGCCTTTCGTACCCGTAAATTGTGGTGCAATTCCTGCCGAGTTATTAGAAAGTGAATTATTTGGTCATGAGAAGGGAGCTTTTACCGGAGCACTAGCGACACGTCAAGGACGTTTTGAAATGGCAGAAGAGGGGACTTTGTTTCTTGATGAAATAGGGGATATGCCGATGCCGATGCAGGTTAAATTATTAAGGGTTTTACAGGAGCGTAGTTTTGAACGAGTAGGTAGTAATAAAACGATTCATTGCAATGTCAGAGTTATTTCAGCGACGCATCGTAATATAGAGCAGGCCATTGAGGAAAATCTATTTCGAGAAGATTTATTTTATCGCTTAAATGTTTTTCCTATAGAAATACCAGCTTTAAGAGAGCGTATCGAGGATATTCCTTTATTAATTAATGATTTGCTGGCACGTTTGGTCAGTGCCAAGCGTGACTCGGTTACCTTAACACCCAATGCAGTTAATGTACTTATGCAATATGCATGGCCAGGCAATGTGCGGGAGTTAGCTAATTTAGTTGAGCGTTTAACCATTATGCAACCAAATGGTACAGTCGATGTCGCTGATTTACCTGTAAAATTTCGTCAATTTAGTGTGTCAGAGCAAATTGTTGTTGAAGAAGCATCTGAAAATTTTCTGGAATTAGCTCAGGAAATTGAAGATAAAATTGAACAAGAGGTTGTACAAACAGTGTTTAGAGCTCAGTTGCCTGCAGAAGGTATGGATTTAAAAGAGTACCTTAATGAAGTTGAAATAAGTTTAATTCAGCAGGCTTTAAATGATTGCAATGGCGTTGTGGCACATGCTGCCAAGCGTTTAAATATGCGGCGTACCACGTTGGTAGAGAAATTAAAAAAGTTTAATATGTAGCAATGCTTCACGTAGTAAAGGCGGGTATTATTGAATTCTCATTTGTAAGTCCTCGTTCCTTATAAAGAGTCAATAATTACATTAGCTGCCATGCATTTCAATTCCGTATTTGTTAAATAGTGTATAGAGTGTTGGTCTGGTAACGCCTAATAATTTTGCAGTATTGGATATGTTGTAGTCTGAATAGGCTAAAGCGCGTTTAATAGCAATCGTTTCAGCTTGTTCACGCACTTGTTTTAAATTTAGCGGAATAGATTCCTCTTGATCCTCAAGGGGCTGCATGGACAGATCATCTAGATCAATATAAACGTTATCGGTCATGACGACAGCACGTTTGATTTTATTTTCTAATTGTCGAATATTTCCAGGCCATTCATAAGCTTCTATTGCCCTTTTTGCCTCGGTGGTAAATCCTTTGATCGCCTTCCTCTCGCGTTCCACATAGCGATCAAGTAACACTTTTGCAATCACAATCGCATCACCCTCACGTGCTCTTAATGGTGGAATATCAACGGTCATTTCACTTAAGCGATAATATAAGTCTTCTCTAAAGCTTCCCTCATCTATCAACGAGCGTAATTGTTTATGGGTAGCGCAAATAATACGTACATCAATCGGGATTTCTCCACGCCCTCCGATACGTTCTATCACGCGTTCTTGAATAAAACGTAGTAATTTAGCCTGTAAGCCAAAAGGTAAATCGCCGATTTCATCTAGGAAAAAGGTTCCACCATTAGCATATTCAATTTTACCTACCGTTTGTTTGACTGCACCAGTAAAGGCTCCTTTTTCATAGCCAAACAACTCACTTTCCAGTAAATTTTCTGGAATTGCTGCACAGTTAACGGCTACAAATGGCATCTCGGCACGCTCACTTAATTCGTGAGTCGCTCGCGCCAAAACTTCTTTACCAGTACCACTTTCACCTAATAATAAAACAGTAATATTACTGGGTGCAATTTTTTCAATCGTTCTGGATAGTTTTTGCATTGCTTCACTGATAGCAATAACTCCCGATAAAGGCTCGAAAGACTGTCGCTGTAATTTGTTATTTGCTTGTTCTAAATCATTTAATTGAAATGCTCGTTTAACAATTAAGCTTAATATATCAATATCAACTGGTTTTTGATAAAAATCATATGCTCCCATTGCGATCACTTTAATCGCATTTTCACGATCGTCATTACCCGTTACTACTATCACTTTGGTATGAGGTGCTAGTTGCAGTATCTCTTTTAACGTAGCTAGGCCTTCACTGGCATTAGCAGGGTCAGGGGGTAACCCTAAATCCAGAGTGACAACACTAGGCATATATCGGCGAATTGCTTCTATTGCTGCTGTTCTATCTCCAGCAATAATCACTTGATAATCAGCAAAACTCCATTTGAACTGTTTCTGTAAGCCTATATCATCTTCTATAATGAGTAAAACTTGTTTATTATCCATATTTTTACCTGCTCAAGCCTTTCACTAAAGGATACCTAATACTAAATATAGTTCCCTCATTTAGTTTACTTGTCACCGAAATTTTCCCACCTTGACTAACAATATATTCACGTGCTTCATAAACTCCAATTCCCATTCCTGCATTGCCTTTGGTTGTATCAAAAGGTTTAAATAAACGTTCCGAGATAAATGTATGTTCCATACCACAGCCAGTATCAGAAATTTCAATCAATGCAAATTCAGCTAAACAAATTAATGATATTGTAATATTGCCGTTATCTTGGGTAGCATCTTGGGCATTTTGCACCAGATGCCCGAGTATTGCGATTAAACGTTCCTTATCAGCATAAACTAAACATTCATTTAAAACACAATTAATGGTTACTTTAGGCAGTTGTCCCGCTTGTTGTAGTACTACATCTGAAATGATACTCACCAAATTGACGGCAGATATGGTGATTGTTTTTACTTCACCTTTTTTTAGTTGCGCTAATAAACGCTCCATCTTGTTGACTACATTTTCTAAGGTGTCAATAGCATCATCAATAAACTCAGGATTATGCTTGTGTGTTTCTGCATTTTTAACAATCATAGAGACTTGTGCAACCAAGTTTTTTATATCATGCACTAGAAAAGCCGAAAAGCGGCTATAGGCTTCAAATTGCCGTGCACGCGATAAATCATCGGTAACCTTGCTTAATGCTAAGGCATTCGATAATTGCATGCCAACGGTTCTTAGCAGATCATGGTCTTCATAATTTAATTGTCGCATGACTAATGGCTGAGTTAATACCACAAAAGCAACAATTTTATTTTGTTGCAATAAGGGGACGATTAACCAAACGTTTTTATATGTCAGCCATGGTGATAAATCTACCTTATCATACATCTCAGGATTATTTTTAAACTCACAGAAATCAATGACCCATTGTGTTTCATTTAAGAAGTTAATAAATTCGTCATCTGCATTAAAAACGACATCTGAATCAAAGCCTAATGAACGATTTTCTGCTAAATAAAAGACACCTTGATCATTTGTAGACCATAAGCCTCCGCCTGAGCTGCCAACAAAGTCGGCAAGTGTTTTAATAATAAACTGCGATAAGCCTTCTAGTGAATGTAATGTGGCAATTTCACGACTTAATTTAATCCACTCTTCTCTATAATCGTATTGGTGTTGAAAAAAGTGCTTATTAAAATAAACTTTGATATAGGCGCGGATAGTGCCAGAGGCAAATAATATCAATAGTAATATCACTGCTAGGAAAATAAAAAAAGTTTGGACAATTGCTCCCCAACTACCGCCAAAATTCTTAATATAATACCCAGCCAGTGACATTAAAATCATATACAAGCCAGCACCAAACAGGACTGTTGTGTGTACTACGATGGTTCTAGATACCGTTACCTGTTCCTGATTATCCTGCAACCTACTAAAAGAGATGGCGAGTAGTGGAGCACATAAAGCTGAAATTAGGCCTCGTGAATTCCATAACATAAAGTCAATTTGACCAAATAATAATGACTTACTATAGATAATAAAATCAAAAGCGAAGATAGCCGCCAAGCTTAGGCATAAATATTTAATAGCCCAGCGCTGTCCTTTATCAACACTACGATATAGTTGCTCCACTAACATCAAGCCAATAATGGCAAAACTGACATGGGCTAGCAGACGTAGATCCTGCCCTAAAAAATCACTAATAAAATCTAAAACTGTTGGTGATAATTCAGCTATTAGTACAATAGCAACCCAGGCAAACAGTAAAATAGCGACCTTAGATTGTTTTAATAGTGCATATTTTTTGAAAAAAACTTGCTGTGATATTAATACAGTTAAAAAATAAAACCATGTGCCATTACGCAGTGTTTCTAATGCAAAAGTATCGCTTAGGTATAAAGCATCGCTTTTAAATGCAAAAACAACTGAAGCCATCCATGCTACAGAAGTACCGACAGCTAAAGCAAATTGAGGGACTAAAGAATTTTTGTTGAGCCTTGAAAAGGCTAGAAGTAGTACTAAAACAAAAGTAATTAACCCTATTAGGTAACTATAAAATGCAAAATAAGCCATTAATTTATTTCACTCCATTCTAAAATAGTGTTTCTGAAGGTGTTATTGACATTCAAGTTGTACCTATTTTCTCCAATAAAAAATAACTACTCAGTAACATAGTTGCTACCAGACATACGACAGTCGTGGCCGAGTAATGCTGATATAGGATATATTAAAGAATTTAGGTTGACTATCAATACTGTTCTACCATAATACATTTAAGTTTTCTGTTAATCCCATTATTCGCCTAAACTGGACAACTATGAATATTAAGAAATTTACTATGCCCACGCTATTTGTCCTCGTTTTATGGCTATTTTCCCCTATTTGCCAAGCAGATAATGGCTCATTTGTGAGTGTGCAGCCTGCATTTCAAACGATTACATTATCAGGGTTTACCAGAGCACGGCGCAGTATGCCGATTGCTAGTGAAATTTCAGGAAAAATCACCCATATTTATGCAGACATTGGTGAAGAAATTCCTAAAAATGGTATCTTTGCTTGTTTAGATAGTACCTTTATCAAACTTGATATAGCGGCTACTGAAAACAGTATAGCTCAACATGGAGTAGATTTAAGATACTTAACCAAACAAGTTCAACGTCATAAAAAATTAGTTAAAAGCCGTAGTGCAGCCATTAGCTTACTGGATGACCTTATACGGCAAAAAGAAATTTCCTATCGCGCTATTCAAAGTGCAAAAATTGAAAAACAAAAATTAGAAGAAACTAAGAGACGTCATTGTATTAAAGCACCTAAAGGGTGGGTAGTTACTGAACGTAGTATTGAGCAAGGGCAGTGGATTGATATTGGAGCACCTATTGCACAGGCTAATAATTATAAACAATTGCTCATACCGCTTACATTAACCGCTGAAGAATTGGATGCATTACAACAAAAGTCAAAACCGTTTACACTTTATTTGCCTGAATATAAGCAGGAAGTTTCTGCAACTATTGAGCGTATTTCACCTGCATTTGATGAGCATTCACACAAAATTCGAGTTGATATTCTTGTGCAAGATACTTCTATTCAACAGCGTAGCGGTATAAGAGCAGAGTTAAATTTAGATATTCTTGACCAAATGAATACCTTTCTCATCCCTAAAAAAGCACTAGATGAACGTTTTGAAGAAGTATGGTTAACGCGAAAAAATGGTAAAAAAATACGGGTAATGCTGCAAGGCTATTTAAATGATGATATTGCTAAAATTTCTGCCTCTAATATACAAATAGGCGATCAATTTCAATTACAACAGCGCTAAATTATGGATTCAATAGTACGTTTTTCATTAAAACAAAAAATATTTTTTAATCTAGTCTTTGTTTTATTATTTGTTGCTGGTTTCTATTCAATATCAGAACTACCTACTGAACGCTATCCTAATGTTAATTTTGGAGAAGTCGTTATTGATATTGCCTATCCAGGGGCATCACCTGTAGATGTTGAGACACTAGTCACGCGAAAACTAGAGAAAACACTGGATACTATTGAGAATATTGAATGGATAAAAGCGACTAGTTTTCCCGAGCGTGCACATATATCATTAAAATTTATAGATGATAGTGACTATGAGTTTCTCTACAATGAAGTTCGTTTAAAAACAATCAATATGGTAAATGAACTGCCTATTGAAACTGACCCTCCCGTTATCAATAATTTTACTGTTAATGACTTTTATCCTGTGGTTACTGTTAATCTAATAGGTGACCATAGTAATCGTACCCTTGCTTTAATGGCTCAGGAAGTCAAAAGTAAATTACAAAAAATTGCAGGAGTCAAAGAGGTACAAATTGCTGGTGAATTTATTAGGGAGTTCCATATCAATTTGGATCCTGAAAAATTACGTAAAAATGGTGTCAGCTATAATGAGGTTGTTCAAGCATTACAAGAGTCTAATTTATCAATTCCAGCGGGTAGTATTAACACCCCTACGGGAAATTATTTAATAAAAGTGGATGAAAAATTTAATAACCGCACACAAGTTATTAAAACAATCATTCGTAAAAGTGGTGACTTGGGGTTAATTCGGTTAGAAAATTTAATTTCATCAGCGCATTTGGATTACCGTGATCCAATTGTGATCTCTTCAGTGAATGGAGAGAATGCTATTGCTATAAAGGTCATCAAAACTGATTCTGGTAAAGCGCTTGATATTAAAGCAAGCGTACTGAGCAACCTAGAAAAGTTAAAACCTTTATTAGAGCAAGAAAACCTTAAAGTAGCATTCACTCAAGATTCTACTGTTAAGATTCAGGATGGTATCAGCACCTTAGGGTTAAATATGCTGGTAGGTATGATACTAGTCTCTATTATCATATGGTATTTTATGGGGTTTAGGAATGCTGGGATTATTACTATTGGTATTCCTTTTTCCTTCATTATTACCATGTTATTTATGTATATAACAGGGAGTAGTCTTAATGAAATGACCCTGTTTTCATTTGTATTGGTAACAGGCATTATTGTTGATGATGCCATTGTGGTGACGGAAAATATTTATCGGCACATTCAAGAAGGTCGAAATATTGAGCAGGCTGTTGTCGTAGGAACTTCAGAAGTTGCCTTACCCGTTATTTCATCAACACTTACCACTATTGCTGCTTTTTTACCCATGTTATTAATGAGTGGTCCAACGGGGGAGTTTTTTGCACAAATCCCAGTGGCTGTTTCTTTTGCGCTCGCTGCATCACTGATAGAATGTTTAATCATTTTGCCGATTCATTTTTATGACTTTGGTCCACGTAATAACCAAGCTTTATCAACTCAACTTGAAGAAGATGATTTTTTATTAGCATTTATTCGCACACTGACAGCTAACGTACTAGCATTCACTCTAAAATATCGCAAAATTAGCCTAGGCTTAGTTTTTTTATTATTCCTTAGCTCTATTGCCATTTTAGGTATTTCTATCTCTGGAAAGGCTCCTTTGGTAAAAATTCAGTTTTTTCCTAATGATTACTCAGTTTATCATGTCAATATTAAAGGCCCTTCAGAAATGCCTATTGAAGAACTCAATAAAAAGGTAAGGGAAATTTCACGGTTTATCCTTAAAGATGGTGCTGGTTACGTCCAATCTGCAGCTAGTTCGGCAGGGCTGTATATGGGAGATAATTACCTTCCGGTGTTTAGCAACAATTATGGTAATGTCACTGTCACACTGCCTCCAAAAGAACAACGCGATTTCTCTGACCCTTTGGTTCATCTTGATAAAATGCGTGATAAACTTAAACAAACTTATGCAGGTCAGGGTTTTGATATAGATGTACAAGCCCAAAAGGAAGGGCCGGTAACAGGTAAAGATTTAAGTGTGCGGATTATAGGTAGTAATGAGCAGTCTATCAATGATTTGGCAGAAGAGTTACGTACTTTTTTAAGTAATACCTCTGATATTACGCCCTACCTAGTTAACTTTGACTCTGATCAAGGACAACTAAAGCGTATTATTCGATTGGCTATTCAGCATGAACGTGCTAGCGAATATGAGCTTAATAGCAGCTTAGTGACGCGTTTAGCTAGCAGTGTCTTGGATGGTCAATATATTGGTAAATATCGTTTAAATGACGAGGAAATTGATTTAAAATTGGCTATTGATCCAAAATTTATTGGTACCATGCATAGTGCGCTCGCCATCCCGTTTATTGAACACTCTACGGGGCCAATACGCCTTGGGGACTTAGTGAAGTTGCAAACTTATAGTGAGCCTGGTGAACTAAATCGTTATGGAACACAAAGGTCTGTTAATTTTACTGCCAATTTAAAAGTAGATGCGCCGACTTCAGTAGCGACAATTCAGAGTCAAATTCAAACTTTTTATGAAGGTATCCGAATTAACTACCCAGGTGCTAGCTTAATATTTGCTGGTGATAATGAGTCGACATCGCGCTCATACCGTTCGCTGGCATTTGCATTTGTACTTTCTATCTTAATTATCTACCTAATATTAGCAGCACAATTTCAATCCTATCAACAGCCGATTATTATTTTATCAGCTATTATTTTTGCTTTAACAGGCGTTATTTTAGGTAAATTTTTTACCCAATCAATTTTCACAGTCAATAGCTTTATGGCTATTATTGGTGTTGCAGGAGTGGTAGTAAATGATTCTTTAATGCTGGTAGATTTTATGAACAAAAGCTATCGTGCAGGCTTAAGTCGACATGATGCAATTAAGGAAGGTATTCGTGTTAGACTCAGACCCATAATGATTACTACTTTAACAACAACATTAGGTTTACTACCTATGGCAATAGGGATCCCTGACTATTCAATGGTGTGGGGGTCGATGGCATCAACTTTTGTTACTGGGCTTGTAACGGCCACATTATTAACTTTATTTATCGTACCTGTGCTTTGGGATATTGTGCAAGCTAGGCAAGAAAATTAAATAAATACATTAAAAATGTTAAGCGGGGACTGCCTTAGGCCGTCGAAATATCATGCCTCATCCACAACGAAAAACATTAATAAATCCTTAAAGTGGGATCCGAAAATTCAGAAAATAGGTATATTTCGACAGCCTAGTGTCATTATTTATCAAACATTCCAGGTGTTTGCGTTTTGTTATTTGCTAAACCACGAGCGCTATCTAGACCCTGGATTTTAGTGAAATTAGCACCTGTAATGGTAGCACCAGTGAAATTAGATTCACCTAATTTAGCGGCAGTAAAATCAACATTTGTTACATTTGCATTAGTGAAATTAGCAGCTGCCAATTCAGCGGATAGTAATATGCTATTTGCTAGGTTGGCATTGGTTAAGTTAGCAAAACGCATAGTAGCGCGACCTAAATCTGCATTTTTCATATTAGCATTGCTCAAATTTACTTTATTGAGACTGACACGCATCAAGCCCATTGGCTGGTTCTTCATATCAGCTCCCCACCTGACATTGGATAGATTGGTATTAGTCATATCCGAGCCATCCAAATTAGCGATAACACGACTACCACTAAAATCTACATTACTGAGATTAGAGCGCATCATACTAACACCAAAAATACTAACCTTAGAGAGGTTGGCTCCCGCCAAATTAATACCTGTCATCACTGTTAAATCCAATACTAAGCCTGATAAATTACTTTTGCTTAAATTAGCACCGCGCAAATCAGCACCCCATAAATCAGCTTTTCGGAAGTCCATATTTGATAAATCGACCCCTGTTAAGTTTTTACGTCTTAAGTTAGCGGGTTTGCTGGCAGTTGCTTGTTGCAATAGTTTTTGTACTTGGGTGCGTGTTAAATCAGCAGCAAATACGATGTTAATAGATAGTGTATTAACTATACACAGGCTGATGCTAAGTAGTAATTTTTTTTGTTGTTTCATGGGGAAGAGCCTATAAATTTCAAAATTTTAATTTAGGTACAAGAATTGAAATCCTCACTTCTTAAAGTATGGTAACAGGCCGTATTATACTGCTAGAGTAAATAGTTGTGGAGTTTATAGTGAGAAGATTTGTAGGTTGAGTAAATAATGATGACCTTTAGACTTACGTTGCATATTGTTTAAACTACTTCACTTGCAAAGCGTACGCAAGAATCGACCAAGCAAATCCAGTCCTTAATTGAAAACCTGCAAACTAATGTTAAAAATACCGTTGTTATTATGCAGGGTGGTGAGGCAGGCGCGTCATTAACAGTAGAGGATAGTGCTAAAGCGATCCAATCTCTTGATGAAATTGTGGTATCAGTTAATAGGATTTATGAGTTAAATCTTACTTGACTATTTTTATTAGGTAACTGGGTGGTAGTCACTATTCTATGCCACATAGAATGCAAACTAATACAATTTCTGAGGTTATTACACGCTACGGCTACCTTATTACCTGCTTTATTTCTATAAAGTGCTAGCAATTATTTCCTGTTTAGTCATTGACATACTTTATATAAGGTTGCTATATTAGCATTTCTTAATTATCTAAAAAAGATTGTTTTGCTTGCACAATAATAACAATTTCCTGTGGGAGGAATGATGAGTGAACTCAGTGAAGAAGAACGAAAAAAAATATTAGAAGGAGCTCCAGTTGGTACTTGGGCTTTGATGCTTATGGTTGGTGCCAGTATGGTAGTGGGCTGGTTATTTCTTTATTATGGGGTATTTCTACCTCGTGGCATGCTCAATTAGAGGTGAACAATGCATATTGATCCATTAGAAAAAAAATGGGCGCAAATATCTTTAGGTATTTGTGCCCTTTTTGTTGGCATCATCATGATTGATGCACTCTTTCACAGTGTGAATGCACCGAGTAATGTCGAGACCATTAATTCAGCAACTTTGCATTTAAGTGAAGAGTTTGCTGAAGATAACCTAGGCGTACAAGTTGATGCCGACGGCAATATTTTTGTACGCATGGTTGCAGGGCGTTATTCATTCTTCCCTAAAAAAGTCACTGTTCCCGCTGATACCAAAATTACTTTTCGTTGGGTAAGTATTGATGTATTGCACGGGGTACATATCCCTATGACCAATATGAGTACTATGATTGTGCCAGGCTTTGTTGCAGAAGTGGAATCCTCTTTTCCTAAGCCAGGAGATTACCCAGTTTTGTGTAATGAGTATTGTGGGCTAGGGCATGATCATATGTGGAGCAAAATAGACGTGGTTGAAAAAGACCAATGGCTTGCACCGCAAACATCTTCTACAGGAGCAGCAGAATAATGAATGATATAGTAGAAAGAAGATTGGCATTGAGCCATATGTATGTGGCGTTTATTGCTTTTATACTGGCTTGCTTTATGGGTGAGTATCAAGTTCTCGAACGTAGCGGTTTGATCTCAGCACTAGATTCACCGACTGTTTATTTTGCTTCTGTCAGTACCCACGGGGTGCTAATGGCTTATGTATTAACGACCTTTTTTATTATGGGTTTTGGTTACTATACAGCTAGCACTTCATTAAAGGTGCCTGTGTGGAATAGACCTTTAGCTTGGAGCGGGTTTTGTCTTGCTCTATTCGGTACGATATTGGCGGCTATTCCATTATTATTGGGACTGGCCTCAGTGATGTACACTTTTTATCCACCAGCACAGGCGCATTATTTATTTTATTTAGGGGCTACCTTACTGATTGTCGGTTCTTGGGTTTGGTGCGGCATCATGATCGTGATGTTTCTGCAATGGAAAAAAGCCAATCCGGGTGAAGCAGTGCCCTTAGCTATGTTTGCAACTACTATGAATGCTTTATTATGGTTGTGGACTAGTGCTGGGGTTGCTTTAGAATCCTTGTTTCTGATCGTACCGTGGTCTTTAGGTTGGACAGATACTATTGACCCTGGACTAGCACGTACCTTATTTGCATGGACTTTACATCCGATCGTCTATTTCTGGTTGATTCCTGCTTATATCGCATTTTATGTTTTTGTGCCTAAACAAGCAGGTGCTTTTTTGTTTAGTGATGAAGCGGCTAGGGCGGCTTTTATTGTTTTAGTGGTCTTTAGTTTGCCCATTGGTTTTCACCATTTATATATGGATCCGCAACAAGCAGCAGGTTGGAAAATGCTACATGGTATCGGTACCTTTGTAGTTGCTTTACCGACTTTCTTAACGGGTTTTACCGTGATTGCATCGCTGGAAATAGCGGGGCGTTTGCGTGGTGGTAAAGGTTTATTTGGCTGGATTGGCAGTTTACCATGGACCAATACCATGGTGCTCTCCGTCATTTTGTCGTTGTTAATGCTAATTTTTGGTGGTTTTGGTGGCCTAGTCAATGCTAGTTACGCAATGAATGCCATGATCCATAATACTGCATGGGTGCCGGGACATTTTCATTTGATCTTTGCGGGTACTACCGTGATCATGTATTTTTCTATTGCTTATTACCTATGGCCAATTTTAACTAAAAAGCCTTTGTATTCAAATAACTTGGCATTAGTACAGCTTTGGACTTGGTTTATCGGTATGAGTATTATGACCACGCCTTGGCATGTCTTGGGGTTGCTGGGTCAACCACGTCGTATTTCTAGTGTTGTTTATAATAATTTGCTAACGCTTTCTTGGGAGCCGTATGAATTACTAATGATTTTTGGTGGCTTGGTATTGTTGGGTTCGGCCTGTCTTTTTGTTTATCTATTATTCAAAACACAATTTTCTAGCACGACTGAAGTCTTTACAGGTGAAGTTGAATATGCGGAGCCGCTACACGCTGTGGGCACATTGCCTGAATACCTGAATGATATAAAAATTTGGAATAAAGTCATCGGGGTATTGATGCTGATTAGTTTTGGTATTCCAATATTACAATTCTTCTTTTTAGACACTTACGACTCAAGCGCATGGGGATTTTAAATATGAAACAATTACTCGCTTTATGGGTATTACTGCTGCCGATTACCGCCGCTGCAGAGCCCGCCTCAAATATCGCTTGGACACCTGAAAAATTACGGTTTGTTAAAAATGCTGATTTAGATAAAGGTAAAGAGCTCGCTGGCTCTTGTGCTGGTTGTCATGGTGAACAAGGGGTTAGTCAAATAGCTAACTTTCCATCACTTGCAGGACAATTGGCAACTTATACTTATAAACAGTTACGTGATTATGCGGATGATAAGCGTTCTAATGCTCTAATGAATTCAGTTGCTGCTGGTTTAAGTGAGCAAGATTCTGCTGATTTAGCGGTCTGGTTTGCTTCGCTGACAGCACCTGAATATAAAGGTAAAAAGCAGAACTTGGATAAAGCTGAAGTTTTGGTTGAAAAAGGTAATGGTAAAAAAATCATTCCACCTTGCTTTACCTGTCATGGTAGTGACGGTATGGGGGAGAGACAAGATATACCTGCTTTAGCAGGGCAACAGCCTGAATATTTTGCCAATACCTTTAAAGAGTATAAGTCTGGCGTGCGTCATAATGATGTTTACAGTCGTATGCGTTTGATTTCTGAACAACTAAGTGATGAAGAAATTGAGCAATTGGCGCAGTATTATTATCAATTAAAAAGGTAGCAATATGAAAAAAATAATAACACCTGTATTACTGAGTAGCTTATTGATAACGCCAGTGTTTGCTAAGTATGTGCCGTATGCTGATACTAAAGCAGCCACTTTGACGCGCAATAGCCCCATTGCCAATAATGATGTGAGCAATGATAAGCAAAAGCCAAAAAATGATTACAACATCACCATTAATTATGAATTAGGGATGCATTGTACGGGCTTTGATTTTTCCTATTGTTGTATTTTGCCACCGTATAACTCCATTCAGAGTCAGGTGGTTAAAACGGCAACTGGGCCGTATTCTTTTCCGCAATTGCTAAAAGCTGACCCGAAAGATCCTACCGTGTTGTTAGACGGTAAGAAACGCATGAAACTGGAATACGGGCATGTGGATAATACCTTTTCGGAAGGCACTAAGCTGGCTTACTGGAATATTCCTTATGATGTCAATAAGGATGGTAAGTACAGTAAAAATGAAAATGTTGGTAATGCGTATTTTACCCATTTATATATTTATAAAGACTTAAAAGGCAGTAATCCGAAAAAAACCAGTAAAGACAGTGAAAAACTGCGTATTGGTTTAGAGTTGCCGATTCCGCGTGATGCAGGGCCTTCGGGTATGCCATTAAAAAATGGGCATTTGCATTACACGGGCGATACTGGCACGGTGGTTTATACTAAATCACCTGTGTTAGATAATGTGCCGATTGTGTTAACTAACCCAGGTATCTGGGATGCATTAGGCTTACCATTAACTCCATTTTATGATGAGCTAATGAAGAAAAGCCCATTAGAGATTGTGGAAAGTGATATTCGTCCGTATCAAGAAGCATGGGTCGGTTTGGTTGATGCTAAAAGTGGCAAACCTATTATTGATAGTCATACGGGTAAGCCAGTTAAATTTATCGGGACTAATCCGATTGATGTACCAAACTGTTCTAATTGTCATGCCAATGATAATGCCAATGGCAGAACTTTTTCTTTATATAAACAGGAAAAATCGTTTTGGCTAGGTTTAGGAGCAACCAAATATATGGCGGATTTGAAAGCAACTTCGATTTCTATTCTACAGATTCATGATGCCCGGCATGGTACCCAGTTTCTTGCTAAATATGATCCAAGCAGTCGCTCTACCCAAAACCGTCTAGGTAGTGATCCAGTTTTATGTCAGCAATGTCATGCGGATAATGTGATTGGTGTTCTTGAATCAAAAGGGATTGCACAAGTATTATCTGATGGTAAAAAACGTGAATCTTGGGATACGCCGATTATGGCATTATCAGAAGCCTTGCATCGGGTGCACCAAACTATTCGTCCAATGCCTGATGCAGATGGTCGTACTGGTACCTGTGCAGGTTGTCACCCAGCACACAGACAAGACGGTGGTATGGAAGGTTACCCCATCACACCTAATGGCAAAAACTTTTATGCTAAGTCAGATAATCGTGATACCAAAGGTGGCTGTTTTGCTGGACGTGATGTACATTCCAATCCGAACAAAGATAAAGACGGCGTGGGTACGCCAGAGCATTTGAATGCAATTGGTACTTGGATGCAAACAAATGTTTCTAAAATTGGTAATGGTCAAGGCGGTAAAGGTATGTGGTGTACCAACTGTCATAACCAATTATCACGCGAGCTTTATCAACGCGATGATTTGGACAATGCTTTTAAACAGACTGGTAAAACCATTCGTAATCAATCATTAAACCAAATAGCAAAAGAAATTGGTGTCAGTCGTAAAACACTGGAAGAAAAATACCTAGATCCAAAAGTTGTCTTAGATAAAAATGGTCATGATACCCCTGGAAAATCAGGTATTTTACTGACTTGGGCTAAAGACAGAATGGTGCCGGATATTGGTGTTATTGCCATGAAAGATGGTGCGCCTTTAGTGACTAAGGATGAAGATGGTGATATTAATGTTGCATTATTATCAGCGAATCCATCAGCTACTTTAGCATCTTTACAATTACCCAAAGAAGCGACGGGTATCGCTGCCGTACCTTATGATGCTGCAAGTCATGGCCGTGATTATTGGTTATCACCTGGCGTACCGCATTGTGCAGATTGTCATGCACCGCCATTTGTTGAAGGCCAAGGTGGTGCTGCATTTCCTATTAACCAACCTGGTAAATACAGTGTCATGCGTTACTCGAAAGGTCATGCTGGTTTAACTTGTCAGGCCTGTCATGAGTCAATTCATGGGTTATACCCTGTGACACCAACGGTTGATCCTACGACTTATAAGCAAGCTGCGCAATATAACCCTGACGGTAGTCATGGGCCATTATTGTGTGCTTCATGTCATGAGGTTAATAAGTCTGGTGTACCAGTTCTTGCCGAAGCCTTAACGTGGGAAGGTGAGAAAATTAAGGATAATCTGGATGCGGCGATTAGTTGGATACATTCCAATGCGCCTGATTTAGGGGGCAGGAATAAAAAGTAAGTGCCTATTGTTCTAATCGTTTCCATACTCTGTAGGCTGGGTTAGCTTTTTCTTGCGTAGCAATAAAAACGTAACCCAGCATCTTAGGGCGTTTCTGAAATGCTGGGTTACGTTATCTGCGCTACGCTAGATAAGCTAACCCAGCCTACAGTATCACTAACTAATTATTAATATACTGCTAATTTAATGCAGTGATACAGGGTATGAGAACGATCAACTTCAAAGACTAAATTCATGAAAAAAATACTCTTTTTTGTTTTATTTTCTAGCTTATTTGCAAGTAGCTCTTTCGCAAATAAAGTGTTGGTAACCATCGGTAAATCAGGGCAAGTAACCGAACAACAACTCGAAGCCGCCATGCAAGCAGCGCCTTTTGCTACTCAGTTCCCTGCAATGGATGAACAAGATCAGGCGTATTTGCGTGGTGATATGTTGTTACGTATAGCACGTTCTGAAGCGCTATATCAAGAAGCGATAAGCACAGGTAAAAGTCGAGAGCTCATTTTTCAACAGGAAATGAGTAATTTTAAAACAGCTTTGTTAGCACAACGCTACTTGGTGACATTGCGTGCACAAATGCAGATTCCGGCAGATGTGGAGCAGCAACTCAGTACCCGATTTTCAACAAATAGTGATGCATTGATAGCAGCTCGTTCTGCTTATGTTGCGCAGCATTACAATGATTTAAAGCTAGGGCATATTCAGCAATTAAAACAGCAAGCTAATGTAAAAACCTACTTTGAACGTTTGGATAACAAACCGACGACTGCTACGATTTTGGCAACAGGTATTGGTATCAATATTCAATACGGTCATTTAGTGCCTAACAATAGTCAGGCTGAGCTTGATCAGTTGCTTATTATTGAACAAGTAAATGAATGGGTGGAGCTAACCTTAATGGCGCAGGCAGCTGTGACACAAGGTGAAAATATAGATGCGCAACTACAAGATTATGCCCATCATTTAGCGACACGCTTATTATTGTCTGAGAAAGAACAGCAATGGATCAGTGATGAAAGCGTGCTGCGTGATTATTTCCAAAAACATCCCAAAATTGCTTATATTCCTGAGCGTCGCCAAATAGGACAAATTGTGTTGGCAAGTAAACAAGAAGCTGAGCAAATGCGTACACGCATTTTGGCCGGTGAAAGTTTATTTACCTTGGCAGGGCAGCACAGTATTGATGCTTATGGTAAACAGCGTTCTGGTGATATGGGCTGGTTAAAAGAGGGTAGTGCTAGTCAAGAGATTGAGACTGCGCTTAAAGATTTGCAAGATAATGAACCAAGTGTAGTGATTCAAACCGATAAAGGCTGGCATATAGTTGTGATTGTTAACCGTAAGCCTGCCGAGCGTAAAGATTATGCAGCGATTAAAGACCGTGTCAGGCAAAAATTTTTAGCTGAAAAAATGACGGCTTATTTACAGGAGGTGATTGCTAAGCACCCGTTGCACTGGAAAATTGGTGATCATGAAGCGATCAACAAAGTAATGTAATTTATTCAATTACTGGGCTAGGCGTTATTAGTAGAGACTAATAACGCCTACTTATAGAGCTAAATTATAAGCCAGCTAAAGAACCCAGTAATGCTTTAGATATTTGGCCGCCTGCTTCTTTTTTCACGTAATCAGTAATGATAGGTGTAAATTGTCCTATCATGTCTGACGATAAACCTAGGCTTTGGAAGCTTTCTGCTAAGGAAGCTGCTTGACCTAGCGTATCACTTTCATCACCGATGATAGATGAAGTACCTGAAGCCACTTGTGACCAGCCGCTTTTCTTTGGTGCTGCACCCATCAAGTTATTTACCTCAGGGACTGCTGATGTCAAACTACTGAAGTCATCTGCTTGCATGCCTGCTTGAGCCACTTGAAATAAAGAGCCAGCACCACCTGAAGCTTGTGCTGGAGTAACACCTAATTCTTGCACTAAACGATCACTTAATGCGCTTGAAACTGCATCGCTTGTGCTAGCCACTGCATTGGTAGCAGGCTCTTGTACTGCTGTAGATCCACCAAAACAGCCTGATAGCAATGTCGCAACAGCAACAGAATAAACTATTTTTTTCATGATAACTTTCTCCAAGTGTAATAAAAATCCAATTTATACTCCGCACGAAGTATAGTTTAAAAAACGAATAAATCATGCCTTAATACTAAGGAAATTGCTAGCCTTTTTATTGGCTATAACTGGAAGTCTATCAGTAAATATTTAAATTACTTATCTAATAGCGGCTTTACAATATTATCAAATGCTCGTTTGTTAAAAATTCCTTGCTGCATAAAAATAAAATGACCATCTCGACCAATTATTACCGTGAAAGGTAATATTCCGTATGGATTACCCCATTGTTTTAGTAGGGTATATTGCAATTCTGGATTGGCTTGCAGTATAGGGTAATTAATACCTGTAGTGCGCACAAAATTGCGTAGTTTACGTGTTTCATCTAAGCCGATACCTATCACTTGCAAACCTTGATCAGCATATTGTCTTTGAAAGTTAATAAAATCGGGGATCTCGGTTTGGCAGGGACCGCACCACGTTGCCCAAAAGTTAAGCATAATGATTTTGCCATGCCATTCATATAAATTATACTGTTGACCGGTAAGGTCATTGAGAATTAAGGACGGTAATTCCCAAGCATTGGCAATGGCACGGCTTTTTTGAGCAGGCTTTGCAATGACGCTTGTTGTAAGGCAGCTCAGTAGGATAATGAAATAGGGACAAGTTTTAAGTATTTTAGGCATGGGGAGATTGGTATGCTCAAGGAGTTATGCTGTGTGCCAGTATCAGGAGTGAAATCAAATAATACTTTGCTTTGGCCTTTTATTCCATATCAGCAACAACATTAACAACTGCACTAATGAGTTGATCCAGCTCGCTAGTGGAGATAATAAAAGGGGGCATAAGGTAGATCAGTTTATTAAAGGGACGCACCCAAACACCTGCGGCCACAAATTGAGGTTGCAGAGTTTTCAAATCAAAATCTTGGTGTAATTCAATAACGCCAATTGCACCTAGTACGCGCACTTCTTTAACATGGGTGTATTGTTGGCAAGGACTTAATCCGGCTAATAAAGTTTGCTCTATGTTTTTTACCCTTGTTTGCCAAGGTGACTCCAGTAATAGCTTTAAACTCGCTAGCGCAGTAGCACAGGCCAGCGGGTTGGCCATAAAAGTGGGGCCGTGCATAAATAAACCAGGATCACCTTGTTTAATAACTTGCGCGAGATCAGTTGTTGCTAAAGTGGCTGCTAAGGTCATATAGCCGCCCGTTAAGGCTTTGCCTAGGCAAAGTATGTCTGGAGCTATTTTTGCGTGCTCACAGGCGAATAATGTGCCTGTGCGGCCAAATCCGGTTGCAATCTCATCTAAAATTAAGAGTACATCAAATTGAGTACATAGTTCGCGCACTTGTTTTAGGTAGTCAGCTGCATAAAAACGCATGCCTCCCGCACCTTGTACAATAGGCTCTAAAATGATGGCAGCAATATCTTGATAGTTTGCTTGTAACTGTTGCTTAAGCGAGGCAATATCGGCTTCTGTGCAAGGTTGTTGAAAGCCGCAGTTTGGAGAATCAGCAAATAGCTGCTGTGCTAATATTGCACTAAATAAGCTGTGCATGCCATTTTCCGGATCACTGACAGACATGGCACCAAACGTGTCACCATGATAACCGTGACGAATGCTCAGCATTTTTTGTTTTTGTGGTTGCTGTTTTGCATGCCAGTATTGGATTGCCATTTTCATGGCGACTTCCACAGCAACAGAGCCTGAATCAGAAAAGAAAACAGTTTGTAATGGCTCGGGCGTGATCTCGATTAATTGCGTTGCTAAGTCTATGGCGGGTTGGTGAGTTAAGCCACCAAACATGATGTGTGCCATATCCTGTAGTTGCTGCGTTATCGCTTGATTTAAGACCGGGTGATTATAGCCATGTATGGCACTCCACCAAGATGACATCCCATCAATAAGGACTGTGCCATCCATCAGGGTTATTTTTGCACCCTGGGCCGATTTGACTGGATAAATGGGAGTATCGGCTTGTATTGCACTATATGGGTGCCATACGTGCTGGTGGTCTTGTTCTAGTAGAGACTGTATTGCTTGCACGGATATTTATATAAGCTAGATGGATTAACCAGAGAATAGTATCGCCATTTGATGGATTAGAGTATGACTCTTAGAGTCATTACGATTTAACCCATCTTATGGCAACTTACGAGCTTGTCTTGGTAATGATCCAATTAGCTCATTTGTTTTTCACGAATTTCTTCTGTCGTTTTACAATCGATGCATAAATCTGCAGTTGGACGTGCTTCTAGACGACGTACACCAATTTCAATGCCACAAGCTTCACAATAACCGTAGTCATCTGCATCAAGTAGTGAAAGGGATTCATTTATTTTTTTCAATAGTTTTCTTTCTCTATCACGAGTTCTTAGTTCTAAGCTGAATTCAGATTCTTGTGAGGCGCGGTCGTTTGGATCCGGGTAATTGGCAGCATCGTCACGCATATGGTCTACAGTACGATCTACTTCATGCATTAACTCACTTTTCCAATTCGTTAAAATGCCCCTAAAATGCTCTTTTTGAGCATCATTCATAAATTCTTCGCCTTCCTTTTCTGGATAAGGCGTAAAATTAAAAGGTGTGCTATCAGCTGATGTGCTGTTGGTCATCCATTAACTCCTGATTATTTAAAAAACTGCGCATTTTTATCAGGATAATGAGAATTAAGCAAGAAAAATAATCAAAATTAACTAAATTTATTAAGGTTCAACGAGATAATTATGCAAGTAGCAAAGCGTATGGAGGCAATAACTCCTTTTTATGTCATGGAGTTATTGCGTCGTGCCAAGCAATTAGAAGCCGAAGGTAGAGATATCATTCATATGGAAATTGGTGAGCCGGATTATGGTACTCCTGAGCCAATTATTAATGCAGGTTTGGCCTATATAAAAAAAGGCCAAGTTAAATATACACCAGCGGCTGGTTTACCTGCACTAAGGCAGAAGATTGCGCAATTTTATTGGGATCAATATCAAGTCAATGTGTCTACAGAGCGAATTTTTATCACGCCAGGTGCATCGGGTGCTTTTTTACTTGCATTAGGCGTAAGTTTAGACCCTGACGCTGAAATTTTATTGGCTGATCCTAGTTATCCTTGTAACCAAAATTTTATTCAATTATTTGCGGGTGTGGCGAAATACGTGCCTGTTTATGCTGATACCGCTTATCAATTGTCGGCTGATTTAGTGCAGCAACATTGGCATGCCGAGACTAGAGGCGTATTGATTGCCTCACCCTCTAACCCAACAGGCACCATTATTAGTCAGTCCGAATTAGAAAAAATTGTTAAATTTACTGATGCGCAACAGGGGATACTGTTATCGGATGAAATTTATCATGGTTTAGTCTATGAACCTGGCATAGCAAGTGTCTTGCAATATAGCGATCAAGCTTTTGTCATTAATAGCTTTTCCAAATACTTTGGTATGACGGGCTGGCGAATTGGTTGGCTAGTCGTGCCAGAACAGTTTGTAGCAGTCACCGAAAAACTGGCGCAAAATATTTTCATTTCTACTTCAAGCCACTCTCAACATGCTGCATTAGCAGCTTTTGAGGAAGATACTTTGTTGGAATTAGAACGCAGACGGCTTGATTTTGAGAAAAAACGTGATTTTTTGCACAGTAACTTATTGCGTTTAGGGTTTAAAATACCTGTCAAGCCAGCGGGTGCCTTTTATATCTATGCTGACTGCAGTCCATTTAGCAATGATAGTCAGCAGTTTGCTGAGCAATTATTAGAGGTGGAAGGTATAGCCGTCACGCCAGGTAAAGATTTTGGACACAACAATAGTAACCATTATCTGCGTTTTGCCTATACTAGTAGCCTGCAGGATATTGCTGAGGCAATGCAAAGATTAGAGCGATACCTTAAAACCTATCAATGATTGAGTAGACAAAATGGCAGTACAAGAAATTTCTCCTATTTATTTACAACACCGATTACTAGAAAGTTCGGATGCTTTTTACTTGTTAGATGTACGTGAACCCTTTGAACATGCAATAGCTGCATTAGCGAATAGTGTTTTAATTCCTATGCAGACAATCCCTGAGCGTATGACTGAATTGGATAAAAATCGAGCTATCGTTGTTATTTGCCATCATGGTATGCGTAGTCAGCAAGTTGCTTACTTTCTTGGTCAGCAAGGGTTTACTAATATTTATAATTTGACGGGAGGGGTTAATGCTTGGGCCCGTGCATGTGATCCTGAAATGGCCATTTATTAGTGGGGTATAGGGAGTGCTTGCTTATAAATATATTGTACAAAAGAGGGAGCATGTTTTGTGCGGTTATGGGAATGCAGTTGCACACAGTCTATAACTTTGTTTTTTTTTCGCACCTCTTTAATGAATAAGCATGTTTCATTAACACAAGAGAAACTTTCAAAGTTATGTATGTTACGTCAACCATTGCTTCTGATTGCCTTATTGGTTCATATGCAAAGCTTACCAGCGATTGAAGTGATAACGCATGCTGATATGCAGCGAGTGCAGGTTAACGATTTGCGAGCTATTTTTAGTATGCGTTTGCGCAATTGGCCTGATGGTAGCAAAATTCGAGTGTTTGTACTGCCCGATGACAATGAACTACATAAAGCATTTGTTAAAGAAAAATTACAAATGTTTCCACATCAATTACGCAGAACTTGGGATCGTATGACTTATACAGGGACAGGTCAACCACCCATCACTGTTCATTCAGTTGCCGAAATGTTAGAAAAAGTCAAAAATACCCAAAATGCAATTGGTTATATAGATGAGGCAAGCAGATGAAGGTATGCAGATATTTGATATTAAAAAGTATATTGTATTGCTTATATGTTTTTTCTTATTCTGCTGGTGCTGAAGAGCTTACTTCTAAATCCGTAATGCTTGATTCTGACGATTTAGCAAACACTCAAGAAGGCTTTGATTGGGAGCCTTATCAGAAAGTTTGGCAAGATGATGTTCAGTTTCACGGTTTTTTAAGTCAAGGGCTGTTCCATAGTTCAGGGAATAATGTTTTTGGAAAAAGCAAGGATAGCGTTTCTGCTGGATTGACAGAAATTGGGCTTAATGTATCTTATCAGGCTTTACATAACTTAAGTTTTGCGTTGCAAGGCTTGTATCGGCGAGCTGGCGAAAGTACAGGTAGCGAAGGTGAAGTAAGCTTAGATTATGGTTTTGTCGACTTAACGCTTATTAACTTACAAGATGTGAGAATTGGCGTTCGTGGTGGGCGTATCAAAAATGCTTGGGGGCTTTATAATGAAACCCGTGATGTTTCTTTTACACATCCAACTATCTTTTTACCCTTGATATACTTTGAACGTTCACGGTCAATGATGTTGGCGATGGATGGTGGACAAGCGTACGCAGATTATAATAGTCCTATAGGAGACTTTTCGTTTAAATTTAATTATGGCCATATGGTTGATAATAATAAGGAACTTTTATTGGCAATAACATCTGATCCAAGTGTATCTGGACACCTGAAGCCAGAACAAAGCTTTATGACGCAATTAAGGTATGAGATACAAGGTGGAAAATATATTTTTGCGCTGAGTTATGCTGATATTAATATGAGCTATGTTGGGCAAGAAGAGTTTGATCCTTATGCTAATTTACTGTCACATATTTATCCTATTTTCATTTCAGCTCAGTTCAACGGAGAGTATTTTAGTTTAACGGGTGAGTATAGCTATCAATGGAATGAATTTACTGGTTTTCCTAACCGCCCTGACGCTCTCCCTGTTAGTGAGCATTGGTACATACAAGGCGGCTATCGTATTTTAGATAATTTAGAATTGACAGTACGTTATGATTCGTCAGTACAGGATATTAATGACAGAAAAGGGGAGGCCTTTCATCTAAATACGGGCTTGCCGGCTCATCTGGCTTACACTCAAGATTGGGTTGTGGGCTTACGTTGGGATATAACGCCTGCATGGATGGTGCGCACTGAATATCATCGAGTTCATGGTGCTTCAATGGTGAGTGCTTTGGATAACCCGGATATTATGAACATAGCAAAGGACTGGAATATTTATGCCTTACAAGTTTCATTTAGATTTTAATAGCGGATCATTAAATTTTCCTTTTTTAGATTATTAATTGAGTGGCTTGAGTTGAGGTTGTTCAGTATGCTTTATTGGCGTTGTATTATATTTTTATTGTAGTACTTTGATTATTAAAATATATATACAATATATATTTGCAACTTACCTTGCGCTCTAAAGTAGCAATCTATTGGTACTGTGAGTTGTCTCACGCCACTATCGCGGCTATTGCGTTATAATTAATTTTATAGACAAACTATCAAATTGCTTACTCGCAAAATAAATCGAATTTAGCCTGATTAAATTTAAAATTGTAACTACACTTAGTTTAATTAAGTATACGTCTATAAACCCTTAGAAAAATACCTATAAATAATGTTAAATAAGAGTCTAGGTGAGTAGCGAAGCATAATGATGAGTGATTATTTCAATGTGATTTTGCAGATGAGGAAGCGATATTTAAAACGTTTTCTGCTCTGTATTATTGTACTGCTACCTATGCAATCATTATTTGCGGTTGAAGTCATTACCAACTCTGATAATGTTGCGCAGATGCAAGGAAGTAACAATTTGCGTTCAATATTTAGTATGCGCACTCGCTATTGGCCTAATGGTGAAAAAATTCGTGTGTTTGTATTGGCAGATGACAGTGAAGTGCACAAAAAATTTGTTAAACAAAAGCTACAAATGTTTCCGCACCAGTTGCGCAGAACATGGGACAGAATGACTTATACAGGAACAGGTCAACCTCCCATAACAGTGCATTCAACTGCTGAAATGCTAGAAAAAATAAAAACCACTAAAAACTCTATTGGTTATATTGATAGGAGGGTTGAAGATGAAGCTATTCACTTCTTTGATGCTCAGTAAATCCTTTTATTTCTTATTAGTCTATTCTTTTGCTATCTGTGCTCAAGATGTAAGTTCTGACTTGAACTTGCAAGAGACATCATGGCAACAAGGTTTACAGAAAATTTGGCGTGATGATATACAATTTCATGGCTTTTTAAGTCAAGGTTTATTTTCTACATCCGGCAATAATGTTTATGGTCACAGTAAAGATTCGGTTTCTGCCGGCTTAACTGAAGTAGGACTTAATGTTTCCTATCAAGCATTAAATAATTTAAGTTTTGCCGTACAAGGTTTATATCGGCGGGCAGGGGAGAGCACAGGAGACTGGGGCGATGTCTCGTTAGATTTCGCCTTTATGGATTTAACTTTTTTAAATTTTCAAGAGGGCAGATTAGGTATTCGTGGAGGGCGTGTTAAAAATCCATGGGGCTTATATAATGAAACTCGCGATGTCGCTTTTACTCACCCCACAATTTTCTTACCGTTAACCTATTTCGATCGCTCCAGAACATTATTCGTTTCTATGGATGGTGGGCAGTTTTATGCTGATTATAATTCTGCTATTGGTGACTTCTCTTTTAAATTTAATTATGGCTTGATGCAAGCAGATGACCCAGAATTATTGCAGGCAATTGTATTGAATCCAAATGTTCCTGGTCATTTAAAGTCAAAACCCAGCTTTATTACCCAATTAAATTACGAAATAATGGGGGGAGCATTTGTGTTTGCGCTTAGCTATGCTGATGTTAATCTGGAATATGTTGAACAAGGTAGCTTTGATCCATACACCGGCTTAGAAGTTAATATAGATGCATTTATCTTTTCTGCGCAATACAATGGCGAAAAGTTCAGCTTCGCCAGTGAATATAGTTTACACTGGAATAATACATCAGGTATAGCGCATATCATGCCTGATGACTCCCCGGTCAGTGAAATGTGGTATGTGCAGGCTGGTTATCGTATATTAGATAACTTGCAAGTCACTTTACGCTACGATTCAATCGTACAGGATACTAATGATAAAAAAGGAGGTACATTTCATGCTAATACTGGCTTGCCTGCGCATTTGATGTTTACTCAAGATATTGCTGTCGGTTTACGTTGGGATATAACGCCAGCCTGGATGCTTAGAGCTGAGTATCAGCGGGTTCATGGTGCTTCAACAGTGAGTTTATTAGATAACCCTGACCTTATGGGCTTGGCACTTGATTGGAACATCTATTCTTTACAACTGGCTTTTAGATTTTAATTATGCCTAAATCCAAAAAATTTGTTAGCTTAAAGTGGAAGTTTGCTTTTGGTTTCGGGCTTATATTAATAACGCTATATACTGGCTATTTTTATTTTGCTTATCGTGAAGCAGCTGATAACTTTGCCAGAAGTCGCACGGTGGCTCAAGAAAATCAGATTAATATTGCCCGTGCTTTAACAGAAGATTCTTTTTTGGATCTAGAGCGTTTTGTAGAGTCAATTTTACTGGTCAACAATATTTCTACGTCACAAGAGCAAGCATTGATACCATTATTTGACAAATATTGGCAGCACTGGCAGGTTATATGGGGCTTGGAAAATGCTGTTTTTTATAATCAACAAGGTGTAAATGTTAAGCAATGGGGCAATGATATTGCTATCCAAGATGATGTTGTACAATCAGTTCTTTTACAAGAGCTACCTGTGCATCAGATTATTTGTGAGCAAGGTTGTTTTCAGCAAGTGTTAACCCCGATTCTGTTTAATTCTGAAGTCATTGGTGTGCTCAGTATTTCCCTGTCTTTATCGGATACCTTATTGAATTATCAAAATGCGATACACAGTGATATAGGTGTTATTGTTGATGAGCATAAGATGGGATTTTCAGCGGTGACTCATGCAGAGAAAAATAACCAATTATGGTATCAAGTACGTTCAATATATCCCTTGCAAGCTTTTACTAGTAAGGCCTTAGGGTATCTACGTGATAATAAATACTATGAGTTACGCGCCTTTGCTATTAGTGCTCAACATCAGCAGGCTCCTTACTATGTTATTCTTAACGATATCACCAATGATTATAATAACTTACAAAAGAAATTTTCTACATTAGCCATTACAGGGTTATCAGGGCTTTTAGGGGTTATTTTTATATTATTTATCAATATTCACTTTGCTTTATCAAGAGTAGTACAGCTATCTAAAGCATTACCATTTTTGGTAGAGCATAAATACCAAGAGTTTCGGGAAAATATAACGACGCGACAAAGGTTTTTCTTTGCTGATGAACTGGCACAGTTAACCCAGACAGCAACTGATGTTGTCCATGAACTAGAAGTTTTAGAAAACGATATAAAACGCAATAACAGTTTGCTACTAACAAAATCTTCTGAATTAGAAGAAGAACGAGATTTTATTAGTCAATTAATTGATGTAGCTCCTATCATCATTATTACCCAAGATATTCAAGGCAATATATTATCAATTAACCAAGAAGGGCAAAATGATCTTAATGTTTCCTTAGGGGAGTTGGTTGGTAAAAATTTTGCTGACTTTATTCCTGATGTTGAAATTGAACACTTACATAAACTTATGCAACTTAGGTTGCAAAAAAAGCACCAAGAATTTAGTTTTAGTGGGCGACTGTCGGTAGACAGTGAGGACATCATCTATATAGATTGGATTCACACAGTATTACGTGCAAAAAATTCAGATCAAGACCCCATTATTTTAAGTTTAGGTGTGGATGTCACTGAAAGGCATCAAGCGGATCAACAATTAGTTTGGATGGCCACGCATGACCAGTTGACAGGCTTAAGCAATCGACGTCATTTTCAAAATGAGCTAGAAAGCATGCTGGCAGTTGCGGAGCGTTATCGTGAACAAATAGCCTTATTTTATTTGGACTTAGATCAGTTTAAGGTTATTAACGATACTCATGGGCATCAAGCGGGTGATAGGTTGTTGCAACTCATTACCCGAGTGTTAAGCAAAGAAGTGCGTGAAACTGATTTGTTTAGCCGTATCGGAGGAGATGAATTTACCTTGGTGGTGCCTTCTGCTACAGAAGATGGTGTTATTTCGTTGACTAACAAATTATTGCAGGCTCTAAAAAATATTGATTACAGTATTAATGACCAGCCACATCCTATTAGTTTTAGTATTGGCGTTGCGATCTATCCACAACATGGAGCAACTCAGCAAGAGCTGTTGGCAAATGCTGATTTGGCTATGTACCAAGCGAAGAAAACTGGGCGTGCACGTTATCATATTTATTCCCCTGAATTTGAATACCAAGCTCTACTCACTGAACAGTTACGCTGGAAACATATTATTGAACAAGCTATTGAGCAAGATGAATTTATCTTATTTTATCAACCGATTCTGGATATTAAGCAGAAGCAGATTAGTCATTATGAATGCTTATTAAGAATTGAAAAAGAAGATGGCAGCATTTTGATGCCAGGTGATTTTATTGAGCATGCTGAGCAACTTGGTATTATTAATCAAATTGATCAGTTGGTATTAAAAAAGGCGGTAGAACAGCATTTAGCATTTCAAAAAATAGGTAATAATGCGCGTTTGGCAGTAAATTTATCAGGGCGATCTATGAATGATATGGAAATTCTGCCGCATATTGAGAAGGTATTAAGTCAGCCAGGGGTTAAACCGGAACTTATTATTTTTGAAATTACTGAAACCTCAGCCGTATCTAATTTTTTATCTGCTGAAACACTTATTACTCAAATTAAAGCGTTAGGGTGCCATTTTGCTTTAGATGATTTTGGTGTCGGTTTTTCTTCATTCTATTATTTGAAATCTTTGCCAGTAGATTATGTAAAAATTGATGGTTCTTTTGTTAAGCAAATGGATGTCAGTGAAGAAGACAGAATTTTTGTTAAAGTATTAACTGAAGTATCACAAGCTTTTGGTAAAAAAATTATTGCAGAATTTGTAGAAAATAAACAGATTTTAAGTTTATTAGAGCAGCAAGGTGTTGACTATGCACAAGGGTATTATATTAGTAAACCCATTCGTGACCCTTTGGATTTAAGCCACGTTAAAGGACTTGATTAACCTTTGCTATTTTCTGGCATAATCTTAATACCTGAAAAAATTTAACTTTATTTTTTTAGGTATTAATAAATACCCTCGTTCATTATTATGCTGCTGAATTAGTTCCTTAGCATGCCAATTTAAATATAAAGGCTCCTCAATGTTAATGCTTATTTCGCCTGCTAAATCACTAGATATGCAAGCAACTTATCCGCCAGTTAATATCACGCAAGCAAGATTGCTAGGTGATAGTCAGCAGTTGATTGACCAATTGCAAGAATTGACTCCAGGTGATATTCAAGAATTAATGGGGATCAGTGCAAAATTAGCCAATTTGAATTATCAGCGTTTTCAAGAGTGGTCGCAACTGGATTCAGCTATTCAATGTCCTGCATTATATGCTTTTCAGGGTGACGTGTATCAAGGGCTAGGAGCTGGTTCTTTAACTGTTGATGAAGTTGAATTTGCGCAACAGCATTTACGAATTTTATCTGGGCTGTATGGCTTATTACAGCCTCTGGATCAAATGCAAGCTTATCGTTTAGAAATGGGTACTAAGCTGGAAAATGTACGAGGTGCAAATTTGTATGCTTTTTGGGGAGATAAAATTTCCGAACTGATTAAACAAGATATGGCAGCAACCCAAGCTGTTGAGTTGGTTAATTTAGCATCAAACGAGTATTTTAAATCGGTTAAGCCACAATTAATTGGCCATGAAGTGATTACGCCTGTGTTTAAAGATTATAAAAACGGGAAATATAAGATTATTAGTTTTTATGCCAAAAAAGCACGTGGCATGATGGTTAGGTATGCAGTACAGAATAAAATCACTCAGGCTGAAGACTTGAAAAATTTTGCGAGTGATGATTACCATTTTGAGGAAAGTTTATCTACGGCTAAACAATGGATCTTTATCAGGAATCAAACGGAATAAAATAATGTGACCTAGCTCTATAACATAAAATGAAAATTTCCAGCACCACAGGATTTGTTTAAGGTTGCCACTATTCTATTGGCATCCGCTGTGGATTCATTTGGTCCCTTAATGTAATGTGGCATTTTATCTTTGCCAAATCGATACCGAGTCCAGCAGCGACCAAACTTTTCTTCCCCAAAAATCGTTTTAACGCTTTGGTAATTTTCGTGTGTACTGAAGCCTAAATCTTTGGCATATTCTGCAGCACTTTCAATCAGTTTCTTGGCGCAGGCTGGCTTTATTTTGGAGAATGCATAATCACCATGTGATTTGACGATGCCTGGTTTAAATACATTTTCGTATTCAGGAATTGGCATGGTTTTAAACAATACGTTCTTAATGCCTAAGCAATATACATCTACAATAAAGGAGCACACGGCCACTTCACCTTGAGGTGAAACTCTGGAAATTAGAATGTTTCCAATACCTGCTTCAAATAAGTTATTTGGAATCAAGCACTCGTATAGAGGAAATTCAAGATAAGCGGCTATTTTATCTTGCAACTGCTGTGACTGATCAACTTTGGTCCGAGTTTTTTGCTTTACTTTTTTTTGTTTTGCTTTCTTTTGTTTTTGTTGTTCTGTCAAAGCCATTCTAAGTGTCTCCGTAGCGCGTAAAATTAAGTCAAGATTATACTATTTATGGAAGGAGCCAGCTTTTATTTTGCGGCTACCAACTTAACACGGAGCAATTTAGATGTAATTTAGGGAGTGAGCTGGCGAACTCCAAAAATCGATGGCTTATCTAGTTATAGTTGTCGGGATTTATGCTTCTAGGTATTGTTAAGGAACGAAAATTTAATAATACCCTCGCCTGATAGGCCTTTTGGCTGTGCCGTCGCACTAGAAAAACAGCTGCGTAGCCTGCTATGTGCCTGTGTTTCTAACACGACTGTGCAGCCAAAGTCCTGCGTCATACTTTCGGGTATTATTAAAGCCTTGTCCCTTACTTAAAATGTGTATGTGCTAACTCATTAAAAGTATAGTCATCGGCAACTGGTTCAATTTGGAAAATACGATTTGGCATTTTGGTATTATATTTTCTTTCTTGGCCATTCGCTGTACGTTCACGTAGGTTAAAGGTATTACAGTCAGCAATCAGGTGTGAACCTGAAGGTAATTCTATGGTATCTTGTACCCATTTAACTGGGAATAAGGAATTGGTTCCCGCAATGGTGTCGAGTAATTGAAAATCACGATCAAAAATGCGTGTTTCCCCTTTGCGTGAGTTTGAAAGCATATAGCCTTTGGAGTGAGGACGAATATGATGTGCACCATTTAAGTCGGTAATAACTTTTTCTAAAGCCAATGTTTTTCGATCAATGCGTGCGACCACGCCTTGATAAAAAAGAATAGTGAGTACTTTAGTATCATCATAAGGGTCAATGATTGCTGAATTTAAATGCGTAGTTTGCAAGCGACCTGAGTAACACAGATTACGATGGTCGATGCTGCGGTCAATAGTGCGCTCACCACCACCATAGCGTGTTGAATAACCTTGCTCGGTGCCAAACCAATCCCAGATTAGCTCGCCTTGCAGATTCACTTCAAGAATAGCATCAATACCACTAGAAGTTACCATTAAGCCGTCTTTAGTACGACGTAAAGAACGTAATTGTGAAAATAATGGATGTTTGATGACTAAATCAATCTCGCCTTGATCATTTAAACGCACGATATGCTCATCACCTGGTGTGCCATCAACACAACAAGGTAGTCCAGTGAGAAAATAGAGACCCTCACCAGCAACATACTCCATACCAAATGGCTTGGTTGGATAAATTTCATCTAACAGCTTAAATTTACCTAGTGGCTCCAGTTGTTCTAGTAATTGAATTTTGCCACCTGGAGAACCCGTAAATACATCATTTGATTTATCTTTACCTTTTATAATGCGGTTTAAGCGAAACTTAGCATAATCCCAGTTAGTCTGAGGATAAGAAATTAAAAAGCGCATAAAATGAATTCTCCAAAAATAAAATGCTGACTGGGTTTGGTTTAATAAAGGTACTTGATTGCAGGTAATTATACCGTATCTAAGTCATTTAGGAACTTGCCATCCTGTTTGTAATAGGTGGGTATTATTGAATTTTCGTTTCTTAATTACTTTTTATGCAGAGAGCCTGGCTAATATTGGGTGCAATAAATTAACATCCGCAATAGGTAAGCCTCTTCTTTCTGGTGAATAATGACCATATTGTAAGAGTGCTTGTGGCTCTGTATAGCCGATAATTTTTTCAAGTTCTGCTAAGCGCATACCTTGTTTTACCAGATATATGGCATATGTCTGTGTTAAAGAAGCCGCAGTAATACTTTGCGGATCGGGTAGACCTGCATCAACTGCAGTACAAAGTAGAATAGCTTCTAAAGTGGCTACTGATATTTCTTGGCTTTTTAGCCAAGCAGGGCAAGGCTCACTATTTTTGAATAAGGCGATTAAAGCAGGGTTTAATGACAAAGTGCGTGTACTTTCTCCGATAACAGCAAGAGTGCCTGCATTAAAATCAATATGTTCCTTGTTTAGAGTACAACTTTCAGCTAATGACATACCGCTTAGTAGTAAGGCTATTAGCTGTTTGGCTTTATTATCAGCAACATCTAGCAAGTTATTAAGGTCATTGGCAGTCAGTTCTTTGGGGATTGGGTACTCCAGCATTTTAGTTTGTGCCTGAGGTATGGATTGTGTTTGATTTTGTGGTAACTGCTCAGCTATTTTTTGCTGGTTGTTAATTAAGTCGGGTGCGGGTGTTGCATACATATTAACGCCTGAAATTGAAATTTCAGGTTTATGTTGTTCTTGACGAGTTAAGAAATCAACCAGCCATACACAAAAAAGGCTTAAGAAAATAGAGCCAACCATTGCAATGATGCTGTCTCTTTGATAATCAGGACTGAAAGGTTCATGTGGCAAGAATGCACGTTCAATAATTTTTACTTGTGGAAATTTTTCTGCTTGTTTAGCTTCAATTTGGGCTAGCCGTTCTTGGGTAGTGCGCTGCAATAACTCTAAGCCTTCCATATCACTGAGCAAAGCTTCATGCTCTGAAAATTTAGTACTGAACTCTCTAGCGGTGTGTTTATGAGTGGCTAGTTGTTGTTTTATTGTGCGTAATGACTGTTTTGCTGCTGCGTAATCTTGTTCTGCTTGCGCTAAAACGATACTTTTACCATAATTACGTTTTTGGCGGATTTGTTGTTCCAGTTCTTTAATTTGTTGTGGCAGTACCGTCAGTGTAGGGTTAAGTGCTAAATAATTAGGCGTATAGCGTTTTTCGACTTCCGCTAATTGTTCACGTAATTCTTGTAAGCGTTTACCCTGTGTTTGCATTTGGCGTTGGTCTTCTTTGGGCACTACAATTTTACCTGCAGCAATGGAGCTTTTGACTGCACTCAAGCGTGCTTTAGCTTGTACAGACTTTTCACTGGCATCATTAAGAGACTTGGTTAAGCCTTTAAAGCGTGCCAAAGATTGATTTTCAAAAATATTTTCACGCCCTAAAGAGGTGATATTATTCACTTCTCTAAAATGCTCTAGCTCATCTCTTTTAATAATAATTTTGGCTTGTAGTCCAGATAGTTCCTGATATAAAGCATCTATCGTGACACCTGTTGTTAATCTGATTTCCTCAGCACGCCGCTCTAAATAGACATCAGTCCAGCTATTAATCAGAGGTGCTAATATGTCTGCTTGGTAACTTATGGCTGCCAGTTCCACCAAGTTAGTTTCAGGGGTTGCCTGCACAGTGAGCATATTGCGTAATTCGGTAATGCTGAGCTCTGTTGCCAATGCATGGCTATCAGTCATGTAGTGCTCACCTAGTGCATTTTTTAACCGCGCTAGCGTTTCGGTCAGCAGTTCTTGTCCAGTCAGTATCTGTCTTTGAATAGCAACGTGTTGGATATCCGCTTCGCTACTTTGTTTGTCTATCGCGGTCGGGGCAACAGTTAATAGGTTTGCGAAGCTGCGATAAAGGGCAGGGTGGCTATAAACATAGCCAAGACTCAGTGCGCTACTGAGTAGCAGGGTTATAATAAAAACAATTAACCGGCGTGAATTGCGTTTAGGAGGTAAACCTGAACTGGCTCGGTTGTATTGAGGTTGGTTGGGAATTATTTCAACTTGAGGCAGCATAATCTTAATTGTTCCACTTTTATAGTAGGTTGCAGGTGAGGCACGAACCCCAACGAATGTTACATTAATGTTGGGGGGCGTGCCTCACCCGCAACCTACGCGACCATAATTTTTTATCTAAAAAGTCAAAATGTATTTTAGAACCTTATGCTTTATTTTTGGAGCGTAATATAAATGCAGAAGGCTAACGCCCCATACGGCCACTGTATGATCTGGTAATACGCTCAATAAGCGTTGGGTCGCTCTTAGTCGCACCTGAGGTATTAAACTCAACGCGTACTCTACCATCAGCCTGCGTACGGATATTTCCAGTAACTTCTATACCTTCCCGCGTGCCCTGTATAACACCTGCACCACGATCCTGAACATTAATACGCACCCCTTGATCTGCAAGAGCGCCTACGGCAGCTGACCACGACTGATCAAATTTACTGGTCTTGTTAACAGTTGTATAAACGGCAGGTGCTGGGACTGGTTGGTAATAGGTACAAGCTGTCAATAACATGCTTGCTACAGTAATGATAATAATTTTCATAAATAGTGTAGTTCTCTTTGATACGTGTAGTTGAGTAGAAGTCAGAGCAACGAAGAGTATCTCTGACCCCTACATTAACTTAGGGTTAAGCCTGTTTAGGTATTTCCACACGCATAAATAATGAATATAGCACAGGCACAACCACTAAAGTCAGTATCGTACCGACTAATAAACCAAAAGCGATCACACAAGCCATGCCATAAAATAATGGATCTTTAGAAAGAATGAGCGGTAATAAACCTAAAATGGTGGTTAAGGTCGTCATTAAAATAGGTCGAAAACGTGCAATAGCGGCTCCTAAGATAGCTTGGTACAGGTTTTTACCTGAATTAGCTTCAATTTCAATACGATCCAGTAGCACAATACCGTTATTAATAATAATCCCAGCCAGACTCAGTAAGCCTAAAATTACCATAAAACCAAATGGGGCATTCATGATCAATAGCCCAAGAACGGCACCAATAAAAGTGAGTGGAATGGTAATCAAAATAATGCTGGCTCGGCGAAAGGAGTTAAATTGCCAAACTAATAAAACAGCAATTAATAAGAAGCAAATCGGCATATATTCAAATAAATATCCCTGTGCTTCTACAGCATTTTCTATTTCACCGCCCATTTCCCAATGATAGCCTCTGGGTAAATCTAAGTTATCTAGTGTAGGTTGCAGTTCACTGATTATTTGTGCTGCCTTCAGAACTTGATGCTTGGCACTTACCGTGATGGTGCGCTCTTGATCAAAACGCTTAATACGACTCGGCTCGGTAACAGGAATAATGTCGGCAATTTGTGACAGCGGCACATTGGTTTTTCGGGCATTGGAATACACATTAATAGAGCGCACATTATAAATTTGTCTACGCTCTGAGGCGAGACCACGTCCTATTATAGGAATAATCGTATCACCTTCGCGGTAATCACTAATGGTTTTACCATCGAGATAAACACTCAGCGAATCAGCAATTTCTTGTGAGGTAATGCCCGCGCGTCGTGCTCTATCTTGGTGAATTTGCACCTCTATTTTCCAGAGTTTATTTTCCCAGTCTTGCTCGATATCTAAAGTACCTGGAATAGAATATAGCTTGTCCAATAATTTCTGGGCTTTTGCTTGCAAAATTTTATCATCAGGGCCTTTGATACGAATTTCTATCAAACCAGTTTCTGTTGCACCTAGCCACATCGCTTTAACACGCCCACGCGCTTCTGGCATATGCTCTAGCATATAGCTACGCACTCGTTGCACCATTACGTCGACTTGTTGGTTGGTTTCTGTATTCACTACCACAAAGGCTAAATGCGGATCTGGATCCATAGGTGATAAAGAAAGGAAAAATCGCGGGCCACCTGCACCAACATAAGCAATGGTACTGCTGATCTCAGGGTTAATCGCTTTATCATTCATCCAAGCTGTTAATTGCTCGATGCCCTCAGCGGTTTTATTAGAACGTGTTCCGGCAGGGTTATCGACATAAACCAAGAATTGGTTACGGTCACCAGCAGGGAAAAACTCAACGGGTACAAAACGAAATAGGAAGCCTGCTCCTAGCATGGCCAAAACTAAAGCAATAATAATCACAAAACGGTTATTTAAGACTGTTTTGAGGAAGTTTTGATAATATTGATAAAACTTGCCTTGATACGGGTCTGGCGGTGTAGCACCTTCTGCAATGGGTTTAACCTGCATGAACCAGAAACACATCGCAGGTGTCATATACATGGCCAGAAACCACGAGGCTAATAAAACGATGGTGACAACTTGCGCCAGTGATAAGGTGTATTCGCCCGTGCCACCGTTAGCAAATAGCATAGGGGCAAAAGCCAATATAGTGGTGAGTGAGGAGGTTAATAACGGAACTGCAAGAGAGTTACCAGATTCCAGTACTGCTTCTAAACGTTCTTGCCCTGCCTCCATGCGGCTACGAATATCTTCTGCCACCACGATGCCATTATCAACCAACATGCCTAACGCGATAATCATCGAAGCAATCGACATGCGTTGCAATTCAATATCCATGAATGACATGATAATCAAGCCTAATAACATGGCCATGGGTACAAAAGAACCAACAATAAGCCCGGTGCGTAGGCCTAAAAAGACAATCACAACCGTTAAGACAATGATTAAAGTCTGAATAAGGTTAGTGACCGCTCCCGATACTGCAATTTCAACCAAATCAGGTTGATAGGTAGCAAACTCAAGTTCATAACCAATAGGGAGGTCTTGCTCTAGTTCTTGAACTTTTTGCGTTAAACGCTCACCATACTCAACACTATTAACGCCCACACCCTCCATAATGGAGACACTAATAATGATGCTGGGCTTACCATTGTAATAAACTGGCTTTTGCGGTGGATCTACATAATCACGAATAATGGTGACCACATCGCGCAATGGTGTCACTTTATCAGTACCTGGTATTGGCAGCATTACTGACTCAATGGCAGAAACATCGTTAAAATTTCCCGAAGGTTCAACGTTGACTTCTTGGCCATTGGCATCAATTTTACCGCCAGGTAGCAAGATATTTTGTGCAATTAAGGTGTCACGAATAATATTTGGTGTTAAACCAAGCTTGGCTAATTTGGTGTTAGAAAATTCTAAATAAATACGCTCTTCTTGAATGCCATACAGCTCAACTTTTTGGGTGCCTTTAAGTACATATAAGCGGTCACGCAGATCACGAGCCACTTGCCGCATTTCCGCCATCGAAAAACCATCACTTTTTAACGCAATGGTGGCAATAGAGACCAAACCAAACTCATCTTCAACAAAAGGCCCTAAAGTACCTGCTGGTAACTCAGGGGCAACATCGCCCATTTTATTACGTAAATCTTGCCAAATGGGCTGCAGCTCGGAATATTCATCTTTTAAAATAACATGCACTATCGAAGTGCCTGTTTTTGAATCGGAGGTAATTTCTTTTACTTCACCAATTTCGCGAATTTTTTCTTCGAGTTTTCGAGTGATTAAATCTTCGACCCGTGCTGTGGACATTCCAGGGTAATAAGCAGTCACCACTGCTTCTCGAATGACAATAGAAGGGTCTTCCTGTTTTGGGTAATCCAGATAAATAAAGATACCTGCCAAGACCGTAAAGATCAGCGACAGTATGGTTAACCTAGAGTTGTTCAGTGCAAACTGGGCAATATTCATTAATAATTCCCTTTAATAGACTTAAGGTGTCATCAGCTTGACTTGCTGACCATCATAAAGGTAACTAACCCCAGCAACAGCAATGATGTCGCCTGCTGAAATGCCTTTGATAACCTCTATCATATTGGAGGTCGACATCTCCCTGGATGCTTCAATCGCTGTTTTTATCACTGTTGAAGTCGCAGGCTGGTAGATAAAGACATAGCCCAAACTAACATCATCTCCAGCTAAAATGGCAGACAATGGAATTAAATATCCTGATTTAGCGTTTTCATTACTTAGTTTCAAATCTATATCAGCGGTCATCCCGGGTTTAATAAACTCAGGTGGGTTAATCATGATTGCTTTAGCAGGGAAAGCGTTTGCAATACCTGCTTCAGCACCAATAAAAGTAATTTCGCCTGTACTGGTTACTTCGCCTTTTAAGGTAGGTAGCTTAATGCTAATAGGCATACCTAATTGCACTTTGCCAATAATGGTTTCAGGAATATCAAATTCAACATCCATAGAGCCTTTAGCATTAATTTCAAATAATTTTTGGCCAGGAAGCACTTTAACAAAAGCATCAATTGTACGTGCGGCAATACTGCCATCAAAAGGAGCTACTAACACGGTTAAACGTAGGTCGCGTTTAGCTAATTTAAGCTTTGAATTAGTGAAGCTAATCTGATTTTTAGCGGTATCACGCACTGCTAATGCTCGATCCCATTCAGACTTACTGGCCCAACCTTTTTTCTCCAGCTCATCAACTCGGGTGAATTGCTGAGCTTTATTTTTATAATCAGAATGTGCTGTCGCTAAATCAGCTTCTGCGGCTTGCACATCTAACCTATACGGTTCTTTATCTAAGGTGGCTAATACTTGCCCCTTTTTGACCAAGTCACCAATATCAACTTTTACCTCTTGAACTTTACCCCCAACTTCAAAACTTAATGCTGAAGAATTAGTTGCTTTGACAATCCCGGAAAACTGTCGTTGATGACCATCCGCTTTTGCTGCGATAGTCAGGGTTTTTAATGCTCTTACTTGCTCAATAACCTTAACTTCTTCTTGGCAAGCAGTTAAGGTAATAAACAAAAGCATGAAAATAGATTGTTGGATAATTTGGCTAAACATGATGGTCTATGGTTTAAAGTGAAGGGCGAGTAAATATGGAAAAACAAGTAATTGATTTGTTAATTACTTGGGGAGTAGGCTTAATCCAGCATATCACTATATAAACATACTGAGTGTTTACATCAAATTATAATAAAATTTACGCTTTATAGAAGTATTAATTTTATTGGAATTACTTTAATGCTTATCTTAAATTATTGCTTCTTTTCTGCATTGCTGATGCTGTATGCAGAAAGGTATGACTATAGCTTATTAATAAGCCTTAGAAAAAGACTGTTTTAGGGACGAGAAGTATATTAATTTGTAAAAGGAGCTTTTAATCACGATGAGTTAAACTAAAAGCCACTCCAATAGTACTAGTTTAATTCGTCATCTTTCCAAAATTTGCTACCCTGAAGAGTTGCTTGCACTGCGATACCTGCTTCAGTGATTTGGTATAATTTAACATCTGGTGCAATATCAAGTGCCAAGCTAGCTGAATCACCCATATCTTTGTATTCAGCTGCAATATCAGCCGAACCATGGCCTGTAAAACCATGTTCTAAGAAATAGTCGTAACTCGTTTTAGTTTTAAAGACGAAAACAGCAGAAAACTTTCTAATGCCCATGCCTACGCCCGCACCAGCAGAAAACATTTTCATATAAGTATCTTTGCCGGTTCTATTATTACGAGCTACTCCATAGCCTTGTCCGGAAGATAAAGCAAGAATATAGATACCTTTGTTATCAAAAACCGCATACCCATATGCTTTAGCAATTTGTTGCTTCGCATTCGGTGCCATTTTATATAACTCAGCTAAGTCCTCGCTACGCATTTTATTGATATTGCTAATCTTATCAGACTTGCTATCGCCTTTTGCACCAGCACAACCATTTAAAATTAATAAAGCCGATAACATGGCAAATAAAGCGACCAACGGTTTTAGTTTATTCATTTCTTCTGTATTCCTTAAATTTTAATTAGGGTGAACAAACCATTCTATAGTGAACTATTGTTGATCACAATAAAGCAGCTAGTTAATGGTTGCTATATCATTAAAAGCTATAACGCACCGAGCCATAAACATTGTTATTTTTCTCGAACTGACCAAAGAATGAACTTTCTTTATGACCCACAAAAAAGTTGCCGCCAGCTTCAACCATCCAGGCATCAGTCACTTTATAGGCGATATTCGGCCTAAAATAAGCATCCATATCTGAAGGTGAGAAGAAAGTAAATAGTGACCAAGTCACATTTTGTTGATGCGTCATTAAGGTTAAGCGATTCGTTAATAAGTGCCTGACTTCATCACGTAATGGTTCGGCACCAATTTGTTGCTGCCCTGTGACATAATGCTTATAATCCTGCATCCATTCGACATAATATTGCACCCCGATAGAAAAGTTTTGTACGATTTCTTGTTCGTAGCCAATTAAAAAACGCGCTTCACTATTCGGGGTAAAGGGATCGCTGCTACTGCTTTTCTCATAGGAATCATAATAACCGACTTCAATATTGGCTATCCCTTTCCAGATAGGTCTACGAATACTAGCACCTAAAGAACGCATTTTTGGATAACGGGCTTTGCCCGTTGCCGGATTAAACCCTTGTGGACTTTTCCAAAAGCCATGATAGCCATATAAAGCTAACTCATTAACGCCAACATTTTTGTATAAGCGTAGTGCAAATTCGCCACCTGATGGTGTTTCAGGCTCTATGACTGCATTTTGACCTGCCAAAGAACCTAGCATTGGGTTGTAGTAAGATAGTTTTTCGCCAGTTATACCACGGTCAGCATCAAACCAAGGCGTATAGACAAAATCCAAGTTAGCATAATCGGTAAAAAATGATGTTTTTAAGGAGTCAGAAGGTGCTTTTAAATATTCCAGATCACGGCCGATAAAAAACGCCTGCCAGTCTTTAGGAAATAGGTCGTTAATAAAGATTAAATCGCCTGTACCCCAAGTCAGAATTTGTCGACCAACTTTTACATCTAGAAAGGATATTGGGCTAAACGCAATATTGGCTTCTCTTAAATCAATAAAACCTTTACCTGTGTTAAGGTTGATATGGTGAGCATCTACTTGCGCATCATAAAGAAAATCAGTGACCAAATTCATCGAGAAGGGGCCGACATCTTTTTGCAAGGCAAGTTGTAAACGAGTTTCGCCTAAAGAGAGCTGATCTGAGTAGGGATCATCTTGGGTACGTACCCCACCACGTATATCCCAAAAACCACTAATATTAATAAAGGGCTCATCTTTATCAAACAGGCCAAAGTATTCTGATTCTTCTTCCTCTGCAATATTGCCTGCTTGATTTAAGCTAGAGGGTAAAGCAGGACTAGTATTTAAACCTGTTGGTAAGCCAGGAGAAGTACTGGGTGCTAAGCCACCTGGCAAGGGGGGGGTATTTAAGCCCGAAGGAAGTGCAGGAGCACTTGGTGGCGGAGTTAATCCAGTTGGCAAGTTTGGTGAATTACTGGAACCTAGGCCTGGAGGTAGGGCAGGTGTGCTGGGTTGTGGCTCAAGTCCTGCGGGTAAGGGGGGGGCAGCATGGCTAGTGCTATGGAGTGCAATCATGGCTATGGCAAGGGGGATGGAAGATAATCTCATGATGTTATGTTTTATGTAGCAAAGGAGGTTCTCATTTTTTTATAATAGTTCCCATGCTCCAGCGTGGGAATTCAGCTTACGACGCTCCAGCGTCATGTATAGGAACGTTGGAGTATTCAAACATGCATTCCCATGCAGAGCGTCACTGCCATTAAGTTAAGAGATATTTCTTTTAAAAACAATGCTTTTTCTGCCGCTTATGAAAATTCAGCAAGCGCCTCGCAGATGATTTTTTACGAGGCGGGTTGCGGTGCTTTCGTTCAATGGTGGGATTAGTTAAAAATAGTGCCGTCAGCTTTTCCTCTATGAAGTTGGTCTCAGTGTCTCCAAGCAATAAATCGAACGCATGATTTTTGATGGCATTAAACGATACCGAGCGGTTAACGATCTGTGGGTATTTTGTTTCTTTGGCATCTAGTTGTTTCTGTGCAGCATCCGTTAATATTGACTCAAGCCCCGTTAAATATACACTTGAATGAAAATCCTGCTTCACTGCCTCTGCCTGAGTTCCCGTAAAATTTTCCAGCCCTAACCGAGTTTTTAACAACCCATAAAAGGTTTCAATTCCCCAGCGCAAATAATATAGCTCAGCAAAATCAGCACTCGGATAGTACTTTTCATTATGTAAGGAAGTCACTAAAACTTCATTTTCACCAGTACTCAACTTAACCCGTACAAAGCGTACCTTAAGTGAAACAGGTAGGCCTAATTTACGAATAATGGACATTTGCTCAGCACAAGGCTTAAGTGTTGCCGTTTGGCTTTCTTTTCCTTCACCTTTTAGCATTTTTCTTGCTACTGCAAACGAGGCCGCCGAACAACGAATAACATAATCTCTCCGAGATTGAGTCAATTCAGCCAGCATTCGATAAGATGGGTAGTTCCTGTCCATCGTCAACAAATCTTTTGCTTGTGTATGAGCTAAATGCTCAACCGCCAAATCAATTTCATAAGCTCTCGCTCTGCCCAAACGTGCATCAATTGCCACTCGATTCAATACATCATAGAGCACCGAGGCGAGTGCATAGGGATGCTGCCCTATTATTTCACTATCCTTGCCATTTGAATAAGAAATCGTGCCAAATTCTTCTCGGACATCTTCTGTATTCGGCAAAACAACTTTTGAACCATCAATTGCCAAGACCCGAAAACCCCAGAATTTATGATAGTCGCCATCACCACCATACACCGTTTCAACTATAGCGGTTTGGTTGAGTTCTATAAATGCAGTGTGCTTAAGCTTATAACGTGCTTGCGAATAAGCACTGGCCGTTACAGGTGGTAAATCTAGCCAGCTCATCGCTTCATTCACTACATTTTGCACTGATTTAACACTTTTTCTCATCATTAAGACCATTAATAATGCAAACGGCAAACTACGATTTCGAGTAAAATCCTTTTCCGAAACTCGGTGACTTTTTGTAAATGCTTCATTTTTAAGTTGAGCTCGACTTTTATTTATTGCTTGACTTTTTTAACCATTATTATCATAAAATGCCTATATTATCCTTGTTTTTTAACAAATTTTCCTTAACTTAATGGCAGTGATGCAGAGCGTGGGAACGATAAACACAAAGTTTCGGGTTTTATAAAAATCAATCCTAACGTAATAATTTTCTAGGTGGTTTTCTTAAATAACGCTCACTAAAAATATCATCAGGAATCCCAACATCATACTTAACTGAGCTATATTCCATCAAGGTGCTACCACCTGTTTTAAGGTTTTTAGCTTCAGATTTCGTGATAGTAGGGCGGCCTTGTACGGTATCAACTGCTAAAGCAGTATAAGTTTTATATTTTTCACCTTGTTTGTCGTAATACTCGGTAGAGATTGGCAAAAAAGTTGTTTTGTGAATGTACATGACATACTTTGAAAATTCAACTTCATCAGGCGCAACGGGAGTATTTTCAACTATATAATAGTTGGCATCAGTACCAATTAAAGTGTGCTTATCTGCCGCAAGGCTACGCCCTGAAACATCTTCATATAGAAAGTCAGAGCCAACAAAGCTAGTACGTTTATCAGAAGCAGCAATCCGCTTAACCAAGTCCAATGCAGGTAAATACAACCAACGGTTATCATCACCTGTGGTATTTTTTAGTACCATAAACACCATTTTGTTAACATCAGCGGGACGTTTAAAGTAAACATACATTTTTTGGTTGCCTTCATAGCTACGATCGGCAACATTATCTGACGTTGGCACATCACGACGTAAGATCACAAATTCGCGGCTACGGGTACGATTTTGTGCGTCTGTAATGGTCATTTTGACCTTGGCTGTACCATCTTGGCCTTGGTAATAAGAAGTATAGTTAGTGTGATGAATAATATCATCAACACTAGGTGTTGCAGCAAGCGCGACACTTCCAGCTAATGACAAGCTTAATCCTAAGATAAGTTGTTTGATGGTCATTTAAATCTCCTAATAAAAGTAAGATGGACAAAGCTACCCAATTTAGAGAGTGGTGTGGCTTTGTCCATGATGTATCTTGTATTCTATTTTATGCTGACTTATTCAGGTTTCTAAAGAAAAGCCCAGGCATTAACGTTATTAAAGCAGGTAAGATCAATATTGAACTCACACCCGCCAAGAAAAGAATGGCGGCAATAAAGACACCGACTGTTTGGTAGGGAACTAGTGGTGCGGCTAATAAAGGTAAAAACCCCATTCCGACCACAATTGCATTACGTGCAATCGCCATGGCTGGCTCACTAAATAATGGCTCGATTGCTGCTTCCCAAGATCCATAACGTTCTGTGTATTCACGCGCTCGACTTAAGAAGTGAATGGCATAGTCTACCGCTAAACCGATACTGAGTGAACTGAGAACCGCAACTGGCATATCATAATCTTTACCTATGAAACCGATGACACCATAAATAAGCCCAACGGTGACGGTTAACGGGATCATGGACAATAACCCCCAGAAGACTGATCTAAACATTAGCACCATCATAATAAAGACCACAATAAAGCTTCCTGTGAAAGATTCAAACATACCTGAAACCATTTTTTCTTGCCAAACTACATTAATATGAGTCAAGCCAAACCAGTTAGCCTGTAAATTATGTGGCATTGGGTGACTGGCAAGATATATGGCGACTTCTTTTTCCACATGCTCCATATCTTGATTGTCACCACTTTTAAGTTGGATCCAAAGACTGGTTTTACGGTAATCCGGGGTTACAAAATGCCACAAATCATGTGGTCTATGACTATTTTGGTAGGTAATTAACGTTTGCGCTACCGCATTAGAGGAATCAGGAATTCTAAATTCTTCTGCTTTACCTAATAATAGTTCACGGTGCACTGTTTTAACAACATCAGATAGACTATTTGACTTACCGACAATATCGATATTATTAATAAAGGTCTGTAAATCAGCCAAATAAATTAAGGCATCAGGCTGTTTAAAAACTTCGCTACGTTGACGCTCACTATCTATAAACAGCTGTACTTGATCCCAAGTATCAAACTCATCATCAGTTGCTGTTGCAAAGCCTTTGTCAATCACGCTATTCAGTGCAGTATTTAGGCTAGCTTTATCCCCCATGTGCTGTTGGATAGCCGTCCCTACGATAGCAAATATTTGCTCACTATTCGCATATTCATCAAATTTAGCATCTGCAGTTGCTTGCGTTAATCGCTCCAATAATGCAGGTTTAAAGTCGGTACTCATGACTGCATTTTTGTCTACTTCTAAAGCTAAATAAGCCATATAAGTACCACCAAAATGCTCATTCAATACTCGGTCAGCCACGCGAATAGGGTGTGATTCAGCAAACCATTTAATCGGATTGTCATTCACATTAATCTTACTAATACCATAAGCGGCAACACCGACAGAGGTAAGTGTGAATAATAAAATAAATAATGCATGGTTATAGGTAAAGCGTCCCACTTTAATTAAAAGGCGCGCCATAAATGTTTTATTATCTGTCTTTTTTGCCTCTGCTGTCCGAATAAAGCTTTCTAATTTCTCATCAGAAATTGACACAATAAAGGCGGGAATAAAGGTAACAGACCAAACCCAAGCAAGAAAAACCCCAATAGCAATGAAAATACCAAACACTTGTACAGGTGGGATCGGTGTTAACGCTAATGAAGCAAAACCAGCAATCGTTGTTAAAGTCGTAATTAACATTGGTGTAAACAGCTCACTCATGACATGAATGATCGTTTTACGTTTATCTCGAATGGTGTCATAGCGGTCGAAAAAATCCGATAAAATATGTACCGCATCCAAGATGGCGATTGGCATAATAAAAATAGGAATCATCGAACTCATAATATGAATGGTTTCACCTGCAATAATCAGGATACCCATCGTCGACATGGCACAAACCATAGCGACTATCATCGGAGAGGTTACGAAAATTAAGCGTTTAAAAAACCACCATAATAATAGAAAGATAACCAACATGGCCAACGGCGCAGAAATCGCCATTTGCTTAAACATTTCCACACCAAAGGTATCTTCGGCAACAGGTAAGCCCGTTATATAATAGCTTTCTTCAATATCACCAAATTCAGCAATTTTAGCCAATAATTCTTCACGTACTTGATAGCTTAAATGTTTATCCGTTAACGGAATATATAAAGCAAGTGCTTGACCATCATCGCTGATGAGGGTGCCATCCAGAAAAGGAATCTTTTTAGCACGATCCCGAATCAATAGAGCTTCAGCCTCTGACTTAGGCGGTTCAGGCATTAGCCAGCTAAAATTAACGGAACCTAGGCCGCCTTGTTCGATATTATCAACAGTAGAGGGTGATAATAGATCGATGCCGATAACCCCCGCTGTTTTATCAGGGTCTTCTTTATCCGGCCAGCTTAAACCCAGGGCAAATTGAGTTAGCTTATGCACATTAGCCAGAGTTTTGCTATTGAAAACTCCCTGTGCATTATGCTCATTTGTCACCCCGACGACCACAATATCACTCAAAGAAAACTCAGTTTTCATTTGGTGGTTATAGACCCGTGCAGGCTCATCATCAGAGAGCATGTTTTCAGGATCGGTATCTACTTTTATAGTATGTAAGAAAGAAAGTTCTTTTGGATAAAAGTTTGGTAATGCTGCTGCCATAACAATAATGACAGTAAACAAGGTCATTAACCAAGTGATGAACTTAGGATGATTGATGGAAAACAGGACAATAGGGTTGACTGCTTCGTCATCGTGATTTTGTTGAGTCATAAGGGTTCCAGAAAACCGACTACAAAAGTAGAAGAGGTAAACAATAAATGTTTGGTAAATTAGTTGTCTATTATTTTAGAGAATGCTAATATATAAAGCAAGTGATATTTATCATTGCAATTATGTAGTGAATATGTCACTGATTGTTAAACCCTATAAAACACAGGGCTATATCAAAGAAAAAATAAATATAAATAATTTTGATATGGTTTTTTTAATTGATACAACGGAGAATATCATGGCTAAAATAGTCGTCTTAGGTGCAGGAATTGGCGGTGTGCCAATGGCTTACGAAATGAAAGAAATGGTCAATAATGATCATGAAGTAGTTGTTATTTCTGATTCACCTACTTTTCATTTTGTCCCATCAAACCCTTGGGTGCCACCCAAATGGCGCACCCCTGAAGAGCTAAAAATTGAACTAGCACCTATTTTTAAGAAAAAAGGGATTGAGTTTATTCAAAAGGCAGCGACCAAAGTTGATCCTGAAAATAACCAAGTTCACCTAGATGATGGTTCTGCAGTTGATTACGACTATTTAATTATAGCAACAGGCCCAAGATTAGCATTTGATGAAGTCGAAGGTCTAGGCCCAGAAGGGCATACATCCTCAGTTTGTCATGTAGACCATGCCGCAGTCGCTGCGCAAGACTGGGATAAATTCATGGAAAATCCTGGCCCAATTGTGGTCGGAGCAGTGCAGGGTGCTTCTTGTTTTGGCCCTGCTTATGAATATCTAATGATTCTGGAAGCAGAATTACGTAAGCGTAAAATTCGTGATCAAGTGCCTATGACTTTAGTCACTTCAGAGCCATATGTCGGTCATTTAGGGTTAGGCGGCGTAGGTGACACCAAAGGCATGTTAGAAAGTGCATTGCGTGATAAAACCATAAACTGGATAACAAACGCTAAAGTCGATAAAATCGAAGCAGGCATGATGTTTGTTACTGAAGTAGATGAAAAGGGTGCTGATAAAGAAAAGCATGAATTACCATTCAAACACTCCATGATGCTACCAGCCTTTACAGGTATTGATGCGGTTCGCCATAGTGGTGCTGAAGGACTAACAAACCCACGTGGCTTTGTACTCACTGATGAGTTTCAGCGTAACCCAACCTTTAAAAATATCTACTCTGTTGGTGTGTGTGTGGCATTAGCACCAGTAGGTAAAACGCCACTACCTGTCGGCACACCTAAAACAGGTTATATGATCGAATCAATGGTGACTGCAACCGCTCATAATATCCGTGATGAACTGGCAGGTAAAGAGCCATCTGATAAACCAAGTTTAAATGCACTGTGTCTTGCTGATATGGGGGATACCGGTATTGCATTCTTGGCCGTGCCACAAATCCCACCACGTAATACAACTTGGTCACAACAAGGTAAATGGGTACATTTAGCAAAAATCGGTTTTGAAAAATACTTTATGCGTAAAATTCGTAAAGGTATCAGCGAGCCGTATTATGAAAAAATGATTCTTAAATTTATGGGCGTAGTACGTCTAAAATAGGTATAAAAATGACGATAGATCGTATTGTATTTGCAGTCGCAGGCAGCTTTATTTTAATGAGTGTTGTCTTATCTCAGTATCACTCAGTTAACTGGTTATGGTTTACTGCTTTTGTCGGTGCTAATTTACTGCAGTCTGCTTTTTCAGGGTTTTGTCCTATGGCAATTATTTTGAAAAAGCTGGGTGTTAAGTCAGGGTGTGCTTTTTAGGAGTCTACTTGAGATAATTGACTGAACCTAAGAGAGGAGTACTTGCACAGCAAGTACTCCTCTTTTTTGTGCGTAAATTTTTTGAGTTGACAGGAAAGTACAAAAGAATGGGGTAGTGGGTCGAAGCTGTAGTTTTCTGTATAATGGCAATTTATGACATGTTACCAAGAAATTCACTGCCCCTATTGCGATAGTTCTAAAATAACCAAATTAGGAAAAAATGCAACAGGAGCACAGCGCTATTTATGCCAAAATCCAGACTGCAATACGCAAACATTTATGCTTACCTATCGTTATAAAGCTTGTGAGCCAGGAATCACAGAAAAAATAGTAGAAATGGCTATCAATTCAAGTGGTATTCGAGACACTGCCCGTGTACTTAAAATCAATAAAAACACAGTCATCAATACGCTAAAAAAAAAGAAAACAGGCTTGTTCAAGTAAACCCTAACTTTCAAATACCAACAGCAGATGCAGAAGTAACGCTTATTTGTGAAGAGGCTGAACTAGACGAGCAATGGTCATTCGTAGAGAAAAAGTCGAATCAACGCTGGATTTGGTACGCCGTTGAGCATTCAACGAATACTATTCTTGCTTATGTTTTTGGCAAGCGTAAGGATATTGTATTTAAGGAATTAAAAGCATTGCTTGAACCATTAAATATCAAGCGTTATTACACTGATGACTGGGGAGCTTATGATCGTCATATTGACTCTAATAAACACGAAGTTGGGAAGCGTAATACACAAAAAATCGAGCGTAAAAATTTAAATCTAAGAACGTGGATTAAACGGCTGACGCGAAAAACAATTTGCTTTTCAAAATCTGAAAAAATGCATGATATTGTTATCGGTTTACTGATTAATAAGGTTGAGTTTGGGCTGGACATTCATTCTTAACAACAGATTCGACCCACTACCAGTTTGGTTCCCTAGGTTGGTGCAAGCAAGTAAAAAGTAAGCGCTCAATAGAGCACGTACTTGCCCTATTCAGAAATGCCAGGTTTTTTAATGTTCCAAGGCAGCAAGGCCTCCACTTTATCAACCGTATCAGCATGGGGTAAAGCGGTGAGTACCTGCTTAAGATATTCATAAGGCTCCAATCCGTTTGCTTTGGCCGTTTCTATCAGGCTGTAATGTACGGCACTGGCATGAGCCCCCGCAGGTGTATCAGAAAATAACCAGGCTTTGCGCCCTATTACAAAGGGTCGAATCGCATTTTCCGCCAGAATATTGCTTATGTTGAGCTCCCCATTGCTGCAATACACATTAAGCTTATCCCACTGGTTGCTAAGATAAGTCATTGCCTTGCCTGTCAGGCTGTCTTTAGGCACTTTATGCCGGTTATCTTCCAGATAGGCTTTAAGCTGATTTAGTACCGGGATGCTTTTCTGTTGACGCTGCAGATACTTTTCATTCACCGAAAGTGTTTTGATTCCTCGTTCAATCACGTACAGTTTATTAATCAGGCTCAGTACTTTGCCTGCTTTTGAGGGCTTGTTGTTTTTGCCCTTCTTGGCTTTGGGTTGTGCATTATGCGCTTCTTTAAAATAACGACGCGCATGATCCCAGCATCCCAATTGAGTCATGCCATTTTTTAGGCATGCGGCATTGTATCCTGCATAGCCGTCGGTTTGCAGGTAGCCGCCATAGCCATCCAGCAGGCGCAGAGGCACCTCACCACTCCGAGATGGATCGTATTCAAACAGGATGCTTTTTTCACCCGGCGGCCCGCCCAGCGTGACCCACATATATTTATCCGAGCTTGCCGATCGCCCCGGTTCCTTTAAGACCTGAACCCGCGTTTCATCGGCCTGTATGACGGTTCCCAGCTGTTGATGCTCTCGCATCAGGTTGATCAGAGGCTGAAGCTGTTTGGCGAGAGCAATGACCCAGTTGGCCAATGTTGCTCTGGAAAGTTCACCGCCATAACGCGATAAAATCCCTTCCTGACGATACAAGGGCAAGCCATCTGCATATTTGGCAATAATGATGAAGCACATCAAGCTGATACTTCCCATTGCTCCGACAATAGGATGCCCCGGCATTTTCGCTGCTGTAAGCCGACGCTGTTTTTCACCGTCAATCCGGTCGACAAAAACAGCTTTTTCCTGCATGTATTCAAGCACCCGTACTTTGGCAGGAATAATATCCAGCTCTTCTTTCACCTTGGTGAAGAAAGTATCAATGGCACCTTCTTTTTCTGCCTCCGTCAAACGAATGAAAACTTGCTCGCGCGGCAATTTATCTGAAAAGGGTTTGCGCCCCGGCTTTTTCTTGGTATCCGTCGAACTTGCCTGATTCTCATCGGCAAGAGCTTCATCCGCTCCCTCTGATTCCTCATTACCATCCACTTCATTCTCTGCCTCATCAAATAAAGAAGTTTGGTGAGATTGTTCACTAGAGGGGGCAAAACGTTTTATTTTGGATAAGCGAAGTGCTTCTTCCAGAATGCGTATGCGCTTTTGCTGTTCGGAAATGACACCGGATTTGATCTCGACAACACGCGTCAATTCATCAATGGTCTGATCTTTTTCAAACAACAAAGCAATGCCTTCCGGCAGCAAAGAACAGGCTTTATCTTGTTGTTTTTTATTTGAAATATCGGCTGAAGTCATGCTGATATTATAGCATTTTCAGAGGCAATAATGAACGTAAAAACACTTAAAAAACAGACTCATATTGGAGTTTTTTATGGCCTTGCATTGCGCTGATATCAAAGCCGTCAAGTAACCAATTCAACTGTTGTCCCGTTAAAGTGAGCGTCTCCTCATCACCTTTGGGCCACTTGAATTTTTCTTCTGCCAATGACTTGTAATACAGTACAAAACCATTATCTTCCCAGAACAAACATTTGATCTTGTTCCGCCGTTTATTGGTAAAGGCATACAAATGCCCTTCAAAAGGATTATGCCCTAACTCGCACTCAACAATAGCCGATAGCCCTCGATGCGACTTGCGAAAATCAACGGGTTGCCGATACAGGTACACCTCCGTTAAAGACAGAGAGGGACGCATGACAACAGCCGTCATCGCAATAGCTCTAGCATGGGCCGGATGAAGTGCATATTATCCTGCGTAATGCCTTCCAATCGTGTACCGTCATTAAATTGTAACGACAATCCGGTGACAGGCTCGGCTGAGGGTTCCTCATCAACCTGAATGCGTGCAAATCCGGAGTGGTCAGTGGATTTTACTGTTGATTTGCATTTCCGATAGCTGAACTTTTGCGGGCATAAATCGTGTTGCCGACAATAAGCCGCCTGGGATTGCCCTGATGCTTGCCAGTGCTCTATGTGAGTAGACCAGAACGTTTCAGCCCGTACTTTTTCTAATGCCGCCATTTAAAATCCCCGTGGTATTTAATGATGGGAATAGTGTTGCATTAATGTGAGCAGCTGGGAATTACGCTGAGAATTGAGCGCTTACAGTAAAAAAGAACTTGACAACTGGGAATTTCTTGGAGATGGTGAGGGCATTCATTGGCCAGACGTTGACGAAGACTTGAGTATTAACGGTCTCTTGGTTGGTACACATTAATAAAATCAGCTAAATCGGGTAAGAGCTGGTTTCTCTCCAGCTCTCCCCACAGCACCCCGCATGCGGATCCGCACGGGGCGCTTCCTTCGCATAATAAAACCAATTGCGCCATCGCAATTAATCCCAAAGCTGGCTACGACATCTTGCCGCCCCTTATGTCTAGCATAAGAAAGGCAAGCTCGGCTCCTCTTTGACAAAGGTTCAGGCCTTCACCCTGTCCCACCATTACGATGGGCGTTTGGTGTAATGGTTTAATAAAGCAGGACACATCTAGAGGCTGATTTTATAATGTCATTAGAGGTGAATATGAGTAACGAAAACAAACAGCCAAAACCTAAATACACACTAGAGTTTAAACAGGATGCGGCAAAATTAGTACTTAAAAATGGCTATACACGACAACGAGCCGCAGATCATTTAGGGGTTTCATTAAGCGCCATTAGTCGCTGGGTTAAGGCTGAGAAAGGCTCCGAAGAGAAAGTGATTAAAAATCATTCCGTATTAAATCTAAGTGCACATGATGACTTAATACACTTACGCAAGGAAAACGAACAATTGCGTATGGAGCGTGAGATATTAAAAAAGGCCGCAGTCTTCTTTGCGAAAGAAGCCGAATAAGATATGCCTTTATTCGTGAGCAACAGAAGACATACCCTGTGACCACTTTATGCCGTGTTATGAAGGTCAGTACCAGTGCTTATTATGCTTGGGCCAACAATCCTGACAGGCAGAATAAAACAAAAGAAGAAGCTGAGCTCAAAGAAAAAATTAAGCAAATTTTTTATGACAATAAACAAGTGTATGGAAGTCGTCGCATGTCAGATGCACTTAAAAAAATAGGCATTAAGGCAGGTCGATATAAAGTAGTGCGCTTGATGGCAGAGCTTGGGTTAAAAGTGCGTTACCCAAAGAAATTTAAAGTGACGACTGACAGCGATCACAATGATGCGATCTCCCCCAACAAGCTTGACCGGCAGTTTGCTACCAAAGCGCCCAATAAGGTATGGACTACCGATATTACCTACGTTTGGACACTTGAAGGCTGGCTTTATGTTGCTGTCGTTATCGATTTATTTTGGCGTTAAATCCATAGCACACTTTAAATGCCTTTCTCAAAAAATCTTTTAAGATAAAAGCCTGTATGTGATTTTTCTATTTGGCTAACTTGTTTCGGAGTGCCTTCTGCAACCACCATCCCGCCACCATCCCCACCTTCAGGGCCTATATCAATAAGCCAGTCAGCGGTTTTGATAACATCTAGGTTGTGTTCGATGATAATAATGGTATTACCATGATCACGCAAGCGGTGTAATACTGTTAGTAATTGTTTTATATCATGGAAATGCAGACCTGTAGTAGGCTCATCCAGAATATATAAAGTTTTGCCAGTATCGCGCTTAGATAGTTCTTTTGCTAGTTTAATACGTTGTGCTTCACCACCTGATAAGGTAGTCGCATTTTGACCGAGGGTGATATAACTTAAACCAACATCCAGTAAGGTTTGTAGTTTTCGGGCAAGTACGGGAACAGGTTTAAAAAATAGGAAGGCTTCCTCAACCGTCATCTCTAAAATTTCGTTAACTGTTTTGCCTTTGTAGCGAATTTCCAAGGTTTCTCGGTTATAGCGTTTGCCTGCACACGCATCACAGTGGACGAATACATCAGGTAAAAAGTGCATTTCTACTTTAACAACACCATCACCTTTGCAAGCTTCACAACGCCCACCTTTAACATTAAAGCTGAATCGCCCTGGAGTATAACCGCGAGAACGTGATTCAGGAGTCGCGGCAAACAGTTCTCGAATAGGGGTAAACAAGCCGGTGTAGGTGGCAGGGTTAGAGCGTGGGGTACGTCCAATCGGGCTTTGGTCTATATCAACTACCTTGTCACAGGCATTCAGCCCTTCAATGGTATCGCAAGGAGCAGGCAGAGTAGTGGCACGGTTAATGGCACGTGCTGCAAAACGGTATAAGGTGTCGTTTACTAAAGTAGATTTACCTGAACCGGAAACTCCCGTCACGCAGGTAAGCAAACCTAGTGGGAAATTAACATCTATATTTTTTAAATTATTACCGTGGGCATTGCGTACACAAAGCTGTTGTTGCTTATCACGGGGAGTGAGGCTGGTGGGTATTTCAATGGCAAGTTTGCCAGCAAGGTATTGGCCTGTCAGTGACTCGGAATGATTAATAATATCTTCAGGTGTGCCTTGGGCGATAATTTGGCCACCATGCACACCCGCACCAGGGCCAATATCAACCACATATTGCGCTGCCATAATGGCATCTTCATCATGTTCGACAACAATGACGGTATTACCTAAATCGCGCAAATGAAATAGAGTATTAAGCAGCCGGGAGTTATCACGTTGGTGCAGGCCAATTGAAGGTTCGTCTAGAACATACATCACTCCGACTAAACCAGCACCAATTTGACTGGCGAGACGAATACGTTGTGCTTCACCGCCTGATAAGGTATCCGCACTTCGGTCTAAAGTAAGATAGTCTAAGCCAACATTAACTAAAAATTCAAGACGTTGCTTTATTTCAATAATAATTTTATCGGCAATTTGGCCACGCTGCCCTGGTAAATCTAGTATTTGAAAAAAGTGTAGTGCTTTTCTAATCGGTAAACCGGTAATTTGGTATACGGGTTTGCTGTCAATAAACACATTGCGGGCAGCAGTATTTAAACGGGAACCGTTGCAGCTAGAGCAGACTTTATTGGAGAGATACTTTGCTAATTCATCACGTACAACTTGTGAGTCAGTTTCATGATAGCGGCGCTCCATATTGGCGATGATACCTTCGAAGCTGTGCCTTTTTTTACGCTTTTTGCCTGTTCCGGTAACAAAGGTAAAGTCGATTGCTTTACGGCCACTTCCATACAATACAATATTTTGAATTTCTGTACTGAGATCTTGAAAAGGCGTTTCTGGATCAAATTGATAATGCTGGGCTAGAGAACAAATAATTTGATAATAATAGGCATTACGTCGATCCCAACCACGTACTGCGCCAGCTGCTAAACTAAGCTCGGTGTTATGTACCACCAATTCAGGGTCAAAGTGTTGTTTAATGCCCAAACCATCACAGCCACTACAAGCCCCTTTGGGGTTGTTGAATGAAAAAATGCGCGGCTCTAGTTCGGTGATGCTATAGCCACATTCTGAGCAGGCGTATTTTTCGGAGAATACCAGTTTTTTATTGTCATCATCCATGCACATGGCAGTGGCAACACCACCTGCAATACGTAATGCTGTCTCAAAGGATTCTGCCAAACGTAAACTAATATCATCACGAATTTTAAAGCGGTCAATAATGACTTCAATAGTGTGTTTTTTCTTACCATCCAGTTCGGGGGCTTCGTCCAGTTCACACACGTGACCATCAATGCGTGCACGAATAAAACCTTGCGCTTGCAAGTCCTCCAGTAGTTGAATATGTTCGCCTTTACGTTGATTGACAACGGGAGCTAATAACATCCAACGCTCACCCGAAGTTTGCTCTAATAAATGGTCAACCATTTGGCTAATGGTTTGTGCGGCTAATGAAAGTCCATGCTCAGGGCAACAAGGAGTACCTGCTCGTGCATATAAAAGCCTTAGGTAGTCATAGATTTCGGTGATAGTACCGACGGTTGAACGCGGGTTATGTGATGTCGATTTTTGTTCGATGGAAATAGCAGGGGATAAGCCCTCAATATGATCTATATCGGGCTTTTCCATCATAGATAGAAATTGGCGCGCATAGGCTGATAAGGATTCTACATAACGCCGTTGGCCTTCAGCATAAATAGTATCAAATGCGAGTGATGATTTACCCGAGCCTGATAAGCCAGTGATGACAATGAGAGCATCTCTGGGTAAATCAAGATCAATATTTTTTAGGTTATGGGTTCTGGCACCGCGCAGACTGATGGTATCTATCATGAAGTAGGGTCTTAATTATGCGTTTTAGCGAGTTCCTTAAGATAAGCTAAAAAGTCATCCTTTAACTCTTTATGTAGCAACCCGTGTTCAACTGTCGCGATTAAAAAGCCTAATTTTGAGCCGCAATCGTAACGGGTGCCTTCAAATTCATAAGCTAAGACGCGTTCGTCACGTAGCAGATCGGCAATGGCATCGGTGAGTTGAATTTCACCACCAGTACCTTTGCCTGTTTTTTCCAGTTTGGCAAAAATAGCTGGCGTTAAAATATAGCGACCAATAACGGCCAAATTGCTGGGTGCAACTTCCGGCTGTGGCTTTTCTATTATGGATTCTACTGCACTAAAGCTGGTGTCAGTTGCAACGGTTTGTACAATACCATATTTTTCTGTTTCAGTAGGGTCTATGCGTTCGACACCTAATATAGAACAAGACTCTTGTGCAAATAGGTCAGTCATTTGTTTCATGCAGCCACGTGCAGAATCTTCTACTAGATCATCAGCTAAAATAACGGCAAAAGGCTCGTTACCAACAATGGGTTTGGCACAAAGTACTGCATGCCCAAGGCCTAAAGCTTCGGCTTGTCTGATAAAAATGCAGTTGACATGCGGGGGAACAATACCTTGGATAGCTTCTAGGACTCTGAATTTCTTTTTGGCAATTAATTCGGTTTCTAATTCATAGGCTTTATCAAAGTGGTCGGTTATCGCCCATTTATTTCGGCCAGTGATAAAAATCATGGTATCTATACCTGCGGCGACAGCTTCTTCAACGGCGTATTGAATCAGCGGTTTGTCGACAATGGGCAGCATTTCCTTGGGGCTGGCTTTAGTGGCTGGCAGGAAGCGTGTTCCTAAACCTGCAACAGGAAAGACTGCTTTGGTAATTTTTTGTGTCATTTGGTTACATTCCTTGTGTGTGCAGAAGGGAATTGTAAAGAGGGCATCTTATTTAAGACAATGAGCAATACAGGAAGATGTTGTGGCTTGAATTAAAGGTATCAACATGGAGTTATAAGGGTGAGTGCAGTTCAGCAAACACTCACCTTATAATGTTAGATATTATCCAATTATATCTTGCTCTTTTAATGCCAAATGAATCTCATCAGGTGATAGCTTGTCAGTATCAAAGTTTAAATCACAAGCAGCATCAGCAGTACAAAAACAAATTAAGCCAGCATGTTTAACGATAGCAATAGCGGTATCAATATCATTGAGTGATGCAGTTAAGACCGTTGCAGCATGACCATTATCAAATAGTTTTCTTTCCAAATGGTAAGCCACTTGTTCGCTATTAGAGCCTGTTAAAGCAATAGCAACTGCTTTTTGCGAGAATCTAGCAGCGCGTTCTTCTGCAGAAACATGGCTTAAATCAAGCTCGACACTATTACCGACAATCATGCCGGCACCAACAGTTACATTAGTGAGTCGATCGATAATAATAAATGAACCTGTGCCTTTGCTGCGAGTATAAGCATCAAATACCACAGGCGTATTAACAGAGATAGTGCATACGCCAATTTCATTTAATTGCAGTTCTTTGGCGTCATGGTGTTCTAAAGTGTTTACATCAATACGATGTTGGATATTGGCAACAGAACCTGAGACACTGCGCGTGGCCAGTTTGATAATATATTGTTTGCCAGGTACTAAAGAGTTTTCCGTCATCCAAACGATATTGGCATCGAATTTATCGGCAACGCTAGGCAAGTTATCACTACCAACAATAATATCGCCACGACTGATGTCAATTTCATCCTCAAGCGTTAGTGTGATAGCCATTGGTGGGAATGCCTCCTCCAAATCGCCATCATAAGTCACTATCGATTTAATTGTACTCGTTTTGCCTGAAGGGAGTGCGGTAATCGTATCCCCTTTATGGAAAACACCCGAAGCAATTGTGCCACAAAAACCACGAAAATCTAGGTTGGGGCGATTAACATATTGCACTGGAAAGCGGGCATCTTCAAAGTTATCATCACCCGCGATTTCTACTGTTTCCAGTGTTTCCATCATGGTTTTGCCAGTATACCAAGGCATATTGCTGCTTTGGTTCACGACATTATCGCCATCTAGCGCTGACATTGGAATAAAATGAATATCATCCAAACCATCTAAATGGCTAATAAATTCTAGATAATCGGTTTTGATTTTTTCGTAGGTATTTTCGCTATAATCAGCCAAGTCCATTTTATTAATGGCAACGATAATATGTTTAATACCTAGCAGAGACGCAATAAAGCTATGACGTTTAGTTTGCGTTTGTACGCCATAACGGGCATCAATCAAGATAACGGCTAAATCACAAGTGGAAGCACCTGTTGCCATATTACGTGTGTACTGTTCATGTCCTGGAGTATCAGCAATAATAAATTTACGTGATGACGTAGAAAAGTAACGATAAGCAACATCGATGGTGATACCTTGTTCGCGCTCTGCTTGTAGGCCATCAACTAATAAAGCTAAATCCATTTTACCAGCACCTGTCGTGCCTGATTTAACACTGTCAGCTTGCACAGCAGCTAATTGGTCTTCGTAGATCATTTTTGAATCATATAACAAGCGGCCGATAAGGGTACTTTTACCGTCATCAACATTACCGCAGGTTAAAAAACGTAATAATTCCTTACGTTCATGTTGGGCTAAATAAGCATCAATATCGGTGCTAATAAGATCAGATTGGTGTGACATATATTTGTTCCTGAGTGGGTTAAGCGAAAGTTTTTTATAGGGAGAAAAGTCTCTTAAAAGTAGCCTTCACGCTTTTTCTGTTCCATTGAACCCGATTGGTCATGGTCAATTAAACGACCTTGACGCTCAGAGGTTGTGGTTAATAACATTTCTTGAATAATTTCAGGTAATGTTGTTGCCGTTGATTCAACAGCACCCGTTAGTGGATAACAGCCTAAAGTACGGAAACGTACCATTTTCATCTCAACTTTGTCCTCAGGACCAATTGGCATACGATCATCATCCACCATAATTAACATACCGTCTTTATTAACGACAGGACGTTTTTTTGCAAAATACAACGGTACGATGGGAATGTTTTCTAAATGAATATATTGCCAAACATCTAACTCAGTCCAGTTGGAAATTGGAAAAACACGAATGCTTTCACCTTGGTCAATTCTACCGTTATAGGTATTCCATAGTTCAGGGCGTTGATTTTTTGGGTCCCAGCCATGATTTTTGTCACGGAAAGAGTAGACGCGTTCTTTTGCCCGTGACTTCTCTTCATCACGTCTTGCACCACCAAAAGCAGCATCAAATTTGTGTTTATTCAGTGCTTGTTTTAAACCTTGGGTCTTCATGATGTCAGTGTGTTTCTTACTGCCATGTGTAAAAGGTCCCACACCTTGGTCAATACCTTCTTGATTGGAGTGTACGATTAAGTCCCAGCCTAATTCCTTAATATATTTATCACGAAACGCAATCATTTCCTTAAATTTCCATGTGGTATCAACATGCATGAGTGGAAATGGTGGCTTGCCCGGATAGAAAGCTTTGCGTGTTAAGTGCAGCATGACCGCAGAATCTTTGCCCACTGAATAAAGCATCACAGGGCGATCAAATTCGGCAGCAACTTCACGAATAATATGGATGCTTTCCGCTTCCAGTTCTTTCAAGTGGGTTAGTTTATGATTAGTCATTAGTAGTTACTAAGGTCAAAGAAGTTAAGATTAGTATGAGTGTAGTTTAGAAAATAGCTTAGCTCAAAAGTTATTGTTACTATTTTAATTTGAATAACCTTTTAATGCTAGGTTCATTTCCAATAATATGTATAGGTAGGAGGACTTTTAGCCGCGATTTGCATAACGTGACCGTCATTAAAAGCCTCCCCTTGTTGTCATTACCTTAATAGCAGTACTGGTTTTTTTGCATTGACCAGCATTTTTACAGTAAAGCTACCCAATAGCATTTCACGCAAACGAGTATGGCTAAAAGCACCCATTATCGTTAGGTCTATATTATTTTTTTCTTGGTAAGCGCATAGCTCTAGCTCAGCTTTACCTGTTAGTGCAGCGGTTACTATGTTCAGGTCAGTGGTACCCTTTAATTTTTGGCTTGCTTGTTGTAATAATGTTTCTGCATTATTATTAACACAGACCAAATGGCAGCTTAAGCCTTTGTATAACGGACTGCTTGCGACCATTGCCACTGCTTTATCTGCTGCCTCACTACCATCATAAGCAAGCATAATCGTTTTTGGTGTTTTAAATTCATCATTAACGACTAAAATCGGGCGGTGTAAAGAGCGAATCATCAGTTCCAATTGCGCACCAATCTTTTCTTGCTGTTTTTCGTGTTTTTCACCGCGCACACCAAGCACCAGAACACGAATACAGTCTTCCAATTCTATTAAGGTTTCAGCTACACTGCCATGTCGTTGTGCGGTAATAGGTTCTGCAATGCCTGCTTGTTGCACGCGTTGCTTGGCTGCTTCTAAGATAGATTTACCTTGCTGTACCAAAAGTTTACTGCGTTGCTGTTCTAAAGTCGTTAATTCATCCAGTAAATGTTCTTGGCTACCTAAGCCAATATTACCCGATAAATCGGCAGTAACAGCAGATTCTTGGTGTTCAATATTATGTAATAGCTTAAGTGGTACGTCGACGCGTTGTGCTATCCAAGCGGCATAATCACAAACTGCTGCACTAATGGCAGAACCATCAATGCAAGCGAGGACAAGTTGTTGAGCGTGTGCCATTAGTGGCCTCCCATAACTTTTTCAATTTCTTCAGGTTTATCGTGCACGCCAAACCGATCAACAATGGTGGCGCTGGCTTCATTTAAGCCAATGAGTTCAACATCGGCACCTTCACGGCGGAATTTGATAACGACTTTATCTAGAGCATCTACTGCAGATAAGTCCCAAAAATGAGCGTGTGTTAAGTCGATAATGATTTTGTCGACAACTTCTTTGAAGTCAAAATGGCTGGTGAATTTATCTGCGGAATTAAAAAACACTTGGCCGTGTACGTCATATGTGCGGGTTTCATTATCAGCGTTAAAGCTGGATTCCACATACATAAAGTGGGCAATTTTATTGGCAAAAAATAGTGATGCTAGTAAAACACCAACAAAAACACCATATGCTAAGTTATGCGTCCAAACCACTACTGTAACGGTCGCCAGCATAACGATATTAGCAGAAAGCGGGTAGGATCTCATGTTGATAACAGAGTCCCAGTTAAATGTACCAATAGACACCATAATCATCACAGCAACTAATGCTGCCATAGGAATGTAGGATAACCATTCACTAAGAAATACCACCATGATTAATAAAAACACCCCTGCAACTAAGGTTGATAAACGGCCACGACCACCTGATTTGATATTAATAATTGATTGCCCAATCATTGCACACCCCGCCATACCACCTAATAAGCCAGCACCGATATTAGCCCAGCCTTGGCCTTTACATTCACGGTTTTTATCACTAGGCGTATCCGTTAAATCGTCAACAATGGTTGCAGTCATTAATGATTCTAGCATGCCCACAACAGCTAAAGCAGCCGCATAAGGGAAAATGATTTGCAAGGTTTCAAGGTTTAATGGCACTTCAGGCCATAAAAAAATAGGTAGTGTATCAGGTAGTTCGCCCATATCACCTACTGTACGGATATCTAGACCGAGATAAACAGCAAGTCCGGTGAGCCCAACAATACATACTAAAGGTGAGGGGATGGTTTTGCCAATAACAGGTATATATGGAAATAGATAAATAATTCCAAGACCACCTGCGGTCATGGCATAAACATGCCAAGTTACATTGGTTAATTCAGGCAGTTGTGCCATGAAAATAAGGATACCCAGTGCATTAACAAAGCCTGTGACCACCGATCGTGAAACAAAACTCATTAAGCTGCCTAGCTTTATATAGCCAGAAATAATTTGTAGAACCCCTGTTAATAGGGTTGCTGCTAGTAAGTACTGTAGACCATGATCTTTTACTAAGGTCACCATTAATAGTGCCATAGCTCCCGTTGCAGCACTAATCATACCTGGGCGGCCGCCTATGAATGCGGTAATAACGGCTATACAGAAAGAGGCATATAATCCAATTTTAGGATCTACGCCTGCAATAATTGAAAAAGCAATGGCTTCAGGTATTAGAGCGAGAGCAACGACTGTTCCAGCGAGAACATCACCTTTGATGTTGCCAAACCAGTCTTGTTTTTTTGAAAGTAAGAGCATGTTTACCTTGTTAAATTTAAAAGGATTTGTAATGCGAGAATGGCATTACGGTGTAAAAAGTTAAGCGGCTTATGATAACAATTTACAAAATATTTTGGGCAGATATTTTTGCCCATATTGATGCGATAATGGTGTTAATTTTTATGTGCTTTGAGATTTTAAAAGTAATTGTTATTGATGAGTAATTCTTAAATCCTCGCCCCTAAAGGTTTTGAATTCTAAATTAAAAATAAACTTTATTTTAGGGTGATGTAAGGGAGTCTAAAAATAGACGACTTATTGATAAACAAGATTATGAGAGCATGCGCTAGTAAGAGTTCATAATGCCCGTTTCTTAAAGGTTTTACATTTTGAGTTTTATTAAATTACTTCGGGTTGAATATGTTAGCAAAATATTAAATCTGCCGTTTGAGTCGATAGCCATTTATAATGCTTTGCAATACGGATAAATTGCATTGGGATATTTATGACTCAACAAATTAACACTGCCCCAGAAGATTGGTTAAGTGAATATGGCGATATTTTGTATCGTTATGCTTTGGTGCGAGTGCGTTCAGAAGCAACCGCAGAAGATTTGGTGCAGGAAACGCTCTTATCAGGCTTACAAGCATTTGCTAAATTTTCAGGAAAATCTACAGTGCGGACATGGTTAATTGGTATTTTAAAACATAAGATCATTGATCATTTTAGGAAAAATAGGTATGAAATGACCGCATTAAATGATGAAGAAGGTGCTGCTGATATTTTAGCTTATCAATTTGATAATCAGGGACATTGGCATATTAATCTGGTGGAGTGGGCTACTCCTGATAAAAGTATTGATGATGCACAATTTTGGGAAGTCTTTAATAGCTGTATCTCTCGATTACCCAAAAGAATGGCGGATTTATTATTTTTGCGCACCGTGGATGGTGTGGCGACTGAAGAGTGTTGTGCCTTATTAGGTTTTGATTCGGATAATCAACTGTGGGTTACTTTATCACGCACGCGCGTAAAGCTACGCCAGTGCTTGGATACATATTGGTTTAATAAAGAGTAATATGATGCGTAAATGTAAACAAATTATTGAATTAACTTCGCAGCAAATGCAAGAGCCGTTGCCATGGTTAACACGCTTAGAAGTACAGATGCATTTGTTGATGTGTAAAACTTGCCAACGTTATAAGCAGCAATTATCTTTTATGGATAAAGCTTTGGCAGTAATGGAACGGCGAGTTTTGTCACAGCAATTATCAGAGTCCGCCAAACAGAAAATTACTAAAAAATTACAACAAGCGAAAGTTGAATTAGAGCAATGAAACGATGGCTGTCATTAGCACTGTGTCACGATATACGCTTTTATGCATTCAAAATGGTGCTGATTAATTTTGGTAATCTAACTATGTACCTACTATTGCTGTCGCAAAATAGGCGGGTAAGAAAAATGGTTGCAGAGTATGCGGAAACGGTTACGGCAAGCAATATTACGTGGGATAGATGTGGACTTTGGTCGGGGTATTTATTGGGTAGGCCTGAGCTATTATTTGACCCAGAAAAAGGATGAAGTAGATTGATGATTAAATTTTTTAATAAACTACAGGACTATTTGGATTTTACACGTCAAGTAAATTTTTTGGCTCCTTTGTTTATAAGGCTTTATTTGGCACCGATCATGTGGATGGCCGGTATACAAAAATTTAACAACTTTGATGATACGGTTGCTTGGTTTGGTAATTCTGAGTGGGGGTTGGGAATGCCTATACCAACGGTAATGGCAGGTTTGGCCACAGGTGCAGAACTTATTGGCGCAGTATGTTTATTGTTGGGCTTGGCTGTCCGTTGGGTTTCTATACCGTTATTTATCACCATGATGGTTGCTGCAGGTTCTGTGCATCTACGGAATGGTTGGTTGGCTATAGCAGATGGTACGGGTTTGTTTGCCACGGATCGCACTATTGCTGCTGCTGAACGCTTAACGCGTGCTAAAGAAATTTTGCAGCAGCATGGTGATTATGCCTGGTTAACTGATCAAGGTAGCTTTGTGATTTTAAACAATGGTGTTGAATTTGCTGTGACGTATGCCATTATGTTGTTAGCACTTTTGTTTTCGGGGGCAGGGCGTTTTGTAAGCCTAGATTATTGGATTGCTGTGTGGTTTCGTAAGCAGCTTAGGTTTTACTCTAGACAGTAACGTGTTGCAGTTTAGAGATAAATCTGCCACAAGAGACCAAAGTATGACGCAGGGTGTTATTGAGTCTATGTCTATTAGCATTATTATTCCTACTTTAAATGAAGCAGAGGGGATAGCAGATTTATTAGCAACGTTACAAATTTTGCGTTCACAATGTGAAATCATCATTGCTGATGGTGGTAGTTCTGATAATATCCAAAGTAATTCCGTCGCACTAGTGGATCAGTTTGTTTGTTCCAATAAAGGGCGTGCGGTGCAAATGAATGCAGGTGCAAGGCATGCTACAGGAGATATTTTGGTTTTTCTGCATGCGGATACTTATTTACCTGAGCAAGCATTAACTTTGATACAACAAGGCATTGTGGCTGGGGCATTGTGGGGTCGATTTGATATGCAGTTGCTGGGCCAGCATTCCATGCTAAATATTATTGCATTGATGATGAACTGGCGTTCACGTCTGACTGGGGTTGCAACGGGGGATCAGGTAATATTTGTTAAGCGCTCCATCTTTCAGCAACTGGGGGGCTTCCCTGAAATTGCTTTAATGGAAGATATTGCCATGAGTAAGCAATTGAAAAAATTAGCACGCCCTTATTGTATTGCGGCCAAAGTTAAAAGTTCCGCAAGGCGTTGGGAAAGTTTTGGAGTCTGGCGCACTATTGCGTTAATGTGGAGTATACGCTTACGCTACTTTTTAGGTGAATCGCCCGATAATTTAGCACAACTTTATAGGCTGGGAAAGTTTTGGTAGATACCTTTAAAATAGATAGGGTGGGTTTTTTAGCTATGACCTCAATTCTTCTAATGCAAAGTTTACCTTGCCCTGAACACAGTAAGTTATTTTATGGTTATAGCCACCAAAGGATAAAATACGACTAAACAATCATATGATGGATAAATAATGTCTGCAAAAGAGAACAAAATAGAAAAGGATTTTATCGGTAAGCTCCAAGCATTAAAATATACTTATCGCCCAGATATTCGTGATAACGAAGCGTTAGAGCAAAACTTTCGCCAGAAATTTCAAGCGCTCAACCAAGTAAATCTAACAGATAATGAATTTACTCGATTACTAGAGCAAATCATCAGCCCCCATGTTTTTAAAACCTCAAAACGCTTACGAGAAACCAATAGCTTTGAGCGAGAAGATGGTACGCCACTACACTATACGCTGGTTAACATCAAAGATTGGTGCAAAAACACGTTTGAAGTCATCAACCAACTCAAAATAAACACAAGAGACAGTTCTCACCGTTATGATGTGATATTGCTGTTAAATGGCCTTCCTTTGGTGCAAATTGAGCTTAAAACATTGCAGATAAGCCCACGGCGAGCGATGCAACAAATCATCGACTATAAAAAGGATGCGGGTAATGGTTACACCAATAAACTGCTTTGTTTTATGCAACTGTTCATTGTCTCTAACCTCAGCAATACCTACTACTTTGCCAACAATGACAATAAACACTTTAGTTTTGATGCTGATGAGCGTTTTTTACCTATCTATCAATATGCGGATAAAAAGAACAAAAAAATAACCCACTTAGATGAATTTAGCGATGCCTTTTTATCTAAATGTAAATTGGCAGAGATGATAAACCGTTATATGGTACTGGTGCAGAGTGAAGCCAAGCTGATGATGATGCGGCCGTATCAAATTTATGCGGTTGAAGCCATTGTAGAGTGCATAGACGATAATCGAGGCAATGGTTACATCTGGCACACTACGGGCAGTGGAAAAACACTGACCTCTTTTAAAGCCTCAACGCTACTTAAAAGCAATGACACCATCAAAAAAGTGCTTTTTGTGGTAGATAGAAAAGACCTAGACCGTCAAACACGCGAAGAATTTAATAAGTTTCAAGAAAACTGTGTGGAAGAAAACACCAACACCTATACGCTAGTCGAGCGATTACTCTCAACAGACTATGCTGATAAAGTGATTGTGACCACGATTCAAAAATTAGGGCTTGCCTTAGATGGCACGAATAAAAACAATTACAAAGAGAAACTAGCCCCACTTGCCAATGAGCGCGTTGTTTTTATTTTTGATGAATGCCACCGTTCGCAATTTGGTAAAAATCACAATGCCATAAAAGCGTTTTTCCCCAACTCGCAATTATTTGGTTTTACAGGCACACCTATTTTTGAACAAAATGCCCAAAGTTTAATGATAGAAGATGATATAGCCAGTCTTAAAACCACCCAAGATATTTTTGAAAAAGAGCTGCATAACTACACCATCACCCATGCGATAGAGGATGGCAATGTATTACGTTTTCATATAGATTATTTTAAACCTGAGGGTGAAGAGGCACAAAAGGCGAATACCTCAAAAAAAGCCGTTGTAGAAGCCATACTTGCCAAACATGACCAAACAACTGCCGATAAAAAGTTTAATGCCGTGTTTGCCACTGCCAGTATCAACGATGCGATAGACTATTTTAGACTTTTTAAAGAACAGGATCATGTACTAAATATCGCCTGTGTCTTCTCGCCACCCGCTGAGGGCAACAAAGACGTTGCACAACTGCAAGAAGACCTGCCAACAGAGCGAGAAGACAATAAAATAGAACCGAACCTTAAAAAAGAGGCACTAAAAGAGATTATCGACGATTACAATCAACACTTTAGCACCAATCACAGCCTCAATAACTTTGATGTCTATTACCAAGATGTACAAACTCGCATCAAAAACCAAAAATACCCCAATGCGGATTTAGCCCATAAAGAAAAAATAGACATTACCATCGTTGTCGATATGCTATTAACAGGGTTTGATAGTCAATTTTTAAATACGCTTTATGTGGATAAAAACTTAAAATACCACGGACTGATTCAAGCCTTTTCACGCACCAATCGCGTATTAAACGACACTAAGCCTTATGGCAATATCTTGGATTTTCGCGCTCTGCAAAATGAAGTTGATGAAGCCATCGCCCTGTTTAGCGGTGAAGACACCAACACACCCAAAGAAATATGGCTGGTTGAGACGGCTCCTAAAACTATAGAAAAATTTAAAGAGGCCACTGAAAAACTAGCGCAATTTATGCAAGCGCACGACCTAGAGAACAAACCCCACGAAATAGCCAACTTGAAAGGCGATGAGGCAAGAGCCGAATTTATCAATACCTTTAAAGAGATACAACGCCTAAAAACGCAACTTGACCAACACACCGATTTAAAACCTGAGCAAGTCGAAGCGATAGAAGCGGCAATCCCTAACGATGATCTGCGAGCCTTTAAATCTATGTATCTTGAAACCGCTAAAAGATTGCAACACAAGCGAGATAAAGGTGAACAAGTACCCGATGAAGTAGAACAGCTTGATTTTGAGTTTGTGCTGTTTGCCTCAGCACTGATAGATTATGACTATATTATGAGCCTTGTCAGTCAATACGCTTCAAACGAGCCTAAAAAGCAAAGCATGAGTAAAGCCCAACTGATAAACCTGCTCAAATCAAACGCCAATTTACTGGATGAGCAAGCGGAGTTGATCGCCTATATTAATAGCCTTGAAGTAGGTAAAGCACTGGATGAAGAAAGTATAAAAAAAGGCTATGCAGATTTTAGAAGTGCTAAAAATACAACGGAACTTAACGCCTTAGCTCAAAAAAACAAGCTTGAAACAACAAGGCTGCAAAGTTTTGTCGATATTATTTTAGATAGATCAATCTTTGATGGTGAGCAACTGACGGATTTGTTAGCGCCTTTAGAACTTGGGTGGAAAGAAAGACGGCTTAAAGAGTTAGCCTTGATGGAAGAGCTGAGTCCACTGCTTAGAAAGATGGCAAAAGGTAGAGAGCTATCGGGTTTGGAGGCTTATGATGAGTAAGTTAGTGCCTGAGTTACGGTTTAAAGAGTTTAGTGGGGAGTGGGAGGAGAAACATCTGAATGATATATCAGATATTGTAAGAGGAGGTTCTCCAAGACCTATTGATAATTATATGACAACTGACTTAGATGGACTTAATTGGCTAAAAATTGGAGATGTTGATAAAAATTCAAAATATGTTAAATACACAAAAGAAAGAGTTAAAACATCTGCTTTAAGTAAAACTAGAGAGGTTAACTTTGGAGATTTGATTTTATCAAACTCAATGAGTTTTGGACGACCATATATTATGAAAATAAAATCATGTATACATGATGGTTGGATTGCAGTAACGAATATCAAAGAAAATATACAGAGTGATTACTTATATTATTTAATTTTATCACCTAATAGCCAGAGTTTTTTTATTGATAATGCCGCAGGTGGTGGTATACGAAATTTAAATGCTGATATTATCAAATCTTTACCTACCTATTTTCCAAAATCCGAAAAAGAACAACAAAAAATAGCCTCTTGCCTCTCCTCTCTTGATGCGCTTATAGAAGCCACAAGCAAAAAAAGTGATGCCCTGAAAAAACATAAAAAAGGCTTGATGCAACAACTCTTTCCCAGCGAGGGCGAAAAAGTGCCTAAGCTTAGATTTGATGGCTTTAGTGGGGAGTGGGAGGAGAATATTTTGAATGATATATCAGATATTGTAAGAGGAGGCTCACCAAGACCTATTGATAATTATATGACAACTGAATTAGGTGGACTTAATTGGCTAAAAATTGGAGATGTTGATAAAAATTCAAAATATGTTACATATACAAAAGAAAGAGTTAAAACATCTGCTTTAAGTAAAACTAGAGAAGTTAAATTTGGGGATTTGATTTTATCAAACTCAATGAGTTTTGGACGACCATATATTATGAAAATAAAATCATGTATACATGATGGTTGGATTGCAGTAACAAATATCAAAGAAAATATACACAGTGATTACCTATATTATTTAATTCTATCACCTAATAGTCAGAAATTTTTTATTGATAATGCAGCAGGTGGAGGCATAAAGAATTTAAATGCTGATATTATTAAATCTTTACCAATATTTTTTCCAAAAGACCCAAATGAACAACAAAAAATAGCCGCTTGCCTCTCCTCTCTTGACACTCTCATAGAAGCTACAAGCAAAAAAGTCGAAGCCCTTAAAAAACACAAGAAAGGCTTAATGCAGCAGATGTTTGTCAGTGGAGAGGCGTAATGCGATTAACCTCTAAAGAGGTAGATGCGATTATTACCAGTTTTAAACAGGTTTTTAAACGGGGAAAAATCTCTCTATTTGGCTCTCGTGTTGATGACACTCTAAAAGGGGGCGATATAGATTTATATATAAAGTGCGAGGCTCAAGAGAATCTAGTAGAGAAAAAGATAGATTTTTTAGTCTCACTAAAGCGAAAAATAGGCGAGCAAAAGATTGATGTCGTTATCTCAAGAGATAAAAATCGAGCCATAGAAAAGCAAGCCTTACAAAAGGGGATTATTTTGAACGATAAAACGCTAAAAATTCAAAAATATATCAATGAATGCCAAAAGCATAAACTAAGAATAGAGCAATCTTACGCAAACGTGAACGAGATATTTCCTTTGTCTGCACCACGGTATAAACTGTTAAGTGATGAAGAGGTGGCGGCAATTGACCAGTATCTATTTAGGTTTACTAAACTACAAGATACCATAGGGCAAAGACTCTTTAAAATGATTGTTTCTGATTATGTAGATAATATTGAACAATTAACTTTTGTAGATATTTTAAATCAATTGGAAAAAATAGGGCTATTAGAGAATGCGCTTATCTGGAAAACGTTAAGAGACATTAGAAATAATATCGCACATCAATATGATGATGACCCGCAAGAAATGGCAGAAGCCTTAAATAATATTTTTGCTTATAAAGAAGAGTTATTGACTATTTTTGACAAGATAGATGAATTTTATAAAAACAAGTGGCTTAAAGCATGAGTGATGATGAGCAAAAAGAACTAGGGAAAACCCTTTGGGCAATCGCCGATGACCTCAGGGGCGCAATGAATGCAGATGATTTTAGGGATTATATGCTGTCATTTTTGTTTTTACGCTACCTATCGGATAATTATGTCGAGTCTGTTAAAAAAGAGCTAGGCAGTGATTACCCAGAAGTAAGTGCCGAGGATTGAAATGGTTTAATAAAACAGGACACTTCTAAAGACAGATTTATAATGTCCATTAGAGGTGAATATGAGTAAGCAAACTAAACCAAAAAGACCTGTATATAATCTTGAATTCAAACAAGATGCAGCCAAATTAGTCATTGAGAAAGGATATACCCACCAACAAGCCGCAGACAGCTTGGGCGTGTCCTTAAGTGCGATTGGACGCTGGGTTAGAGCAGAACGAGGACCGACAGTCGAAACAAAGTCAACGCCTACGTTGTCCGGTCAAGCTGAGTTAATCAAGTTACGCAAGGAAGTCGAACAGTTGCGTATGGAGCGCGAAATATTAAAAAAGGCAGCGGTCTTCTTTGCGAAAGAAGTCGAGTAAAATATGTATTTATTCGAGAGCAACAGAAGACCTACCCCGTTAAAGTATTATGTCGGGTTATGAGAGTCAGTACCAGTGCTTTTTATGCATGGAATCAGCAGCCTGAAATGACAGAAAAAAACAGAGAAAGAGAGGCGTTTGATATCAAAGTGCACAATATTTTTGAGGAGAACAGAAGAATTTATGGGTCACGCCGCATATCTAAGGCACTGAAAGAACAAGGTATAAATGCGGGACGCTATAAAGTCAGGCAGGCAATGGCACGATTAGGTCTTGAGGTGCGCTACCCTAAGAAATTTAAAGTGACAACTGACAGTGATCATAATCATTCAATTTCACCGAATACGCTGAATCGTGAATTTGAGGTAACAGAGCCTAATAAGGTCTGGACAACGGATATAACGTATGTGTGGACACTTGAAGGCTGGCTCTATGTTGCTGTTGTCATTGATTTATTTTCTCGGCAGGCTGTGGGCTGGGCGGTTGATGATCATATGCGAACATCATTATGCGTCAGAGCACTACAAATGGCTTTTTGGAGAAAAAAACCAGCACCAGGTGTACTGCATCACTCGGATAGAGGGAGTCAATATGCTAGCTACGAGTATCGTCAACACCTAGATATCATGCAAATGCAGCAGAGTATGAGTCGTAAAGGGAACTGTTGGGACAATGCACCAACAGAACGCTTTTTCCGCAGTCTTAAGCATGAGGAGTTAAATTACAACAACTTTAGAACCAAAGAAGCAGCAAAGCTAAGTATTATTGATTATTTAGCTTTTTATAACGGCAAACGTACTCACTCAAAACTTGGTTATCAATCACCATTACAATTTGAGCGAGAATTTTATAGGGAAGCGTCTTAAAAAAGTGTCCGGTTTTTGTTGACCATTACAATGCCTTCCGGCAGCAAAGAACAGGCTTTATCTTGTTGTTTTTTATTTGAAATATCGGCTGAAGTCATGCTGATATTATAGCATTTTCAGAGGCAATAATGAACGTAAAAACACTTAAAAAACAGACTCATATTGGAGTTTTTTATGGCCTTGCATTGCGCTGATATCAAAGCCGTCAAGTAACCAATTCAACTGTTGTCCCGTTAAAGTGAGCGTCTCCTCATCACCTTTGGGCCACTTGAATTTTTCTTCTGCCAATGACTTGTAATACAGTACAAAACCATTATCTTCCCAGAACAAACATTTGATCTTGTTCCGCCGTTTATTGGTAAAGGCATACAAATGCCCTTCAAAAGGATTATGCCCTAACTCGCACTCAACAATAGCCGATAGCCCTCGATGCGACTTGCGAAAATCAACGGGTTGCCGATACAGGTACACCTCCGTTAAAGACAGAGAGGGACGCATGACAACAGCCGTCATCGCAATAGCTCTAGCATGGGCCGGATGAAGTGCATATTATCCTGCGTAATGCCTTCCAATCGTGTACCGTCATTAAATTGTAACGACAATCCGGTGACAGGCTCGGCTGAGGGTTCCTCATCAACCTGAATGCGTGCAAATCCGGAGTGGTCAGTGGATTTTACTGTTGATTTGCATTTCCGATAGCTGAACTTTTGCGGGCATAAATCGTGTTGCCGACAATAAGCCGCCTGGGATTGCCCTGATGCTTGCCAGTGCTCTATGTGAGTAGACCAGAACGTTTCAGCCCGTACTTTTTCTAATGCCGCCATTTAAAATCCCCGTGGTATTTAATGATGGGAATAGTGTTGCATTAATGTGAGCAGCTGGGAATTACGCTGAGAATTGAGCGCTTACCTTAAAAAGTGCAAAAAGAGTGATGATGTGCTTTTTATTAATGCCAGCGAGTATTTTGAAAAGGGCAAAAGACAAAATCATTTAAGAGATGAAGATATAGATAAGATAGTTGATACCTATCAGTATAGAAAAGAAGAGGAGCGATATGCTCGTGCCGTATCATTTGAAGAGATAGAGAAAAATGATTTTAACTTAAATATTTCTAGGTATGTCAGTACCGCTAAACCTGAGGCTATTGTTGATTTGGATGAAGTGCATGGTGAGCTGGCAGATTTAGAAAAAGAGATTAAAAAGTTTAAAGATGAGCATAATGGTTATTTGGAAGAGCTGGGGGTTAAGTTGTTAGCGTAAAGCTATAACCAACCATTGAACCTGACATTTTCTATCGTCGCTATTTTTTGCCTGTTAATTAGGCGTTATATTTGAAAAGAAATGCATACTAAAAATAGTATAGGTCGGAACAGCTTAAGTACCTAAGCATAATTAATTTAACTACAATCCGCAGGTTTTTTTCATCTTCAAGGTGTATAAATAGGTGCATAGCTGGCTACGTAATTCTTTATGCAGCGCGGAAGATGGGAAAAAGACAAGTAAAATGTTAAAGTGATTGTACTTAGGTACTTATCAAGCGTAGCGCAGATAACGTTTTCTGACAGGGTCGCTAGCTGCTCCACTCGCACGAGTTAGTCGCAGTGAAAAGTCTCAGTAAGTAAGGCTTATTTACTACCGCCGCACTTGCCTTCACCGCATTTACCTTCCATTGCTTTTTTGGCATCTTTTTCAGCAGCTTTAGCTTTTTCTGTCATTTGGCCACCGCATTTACCTTCACCACAAGTACCACTTTTCATTTTATCTGCACCGTGTTCTGCAGTTGCTTTGGCTTCATTTTTATAGCCTGAAGCTAAATCGTCTTGGGCAAATGGGTTGTTGCCCGCGCAACCAGCAGTAAGTCCTGCAATTAAAGAGGTTCCGATGGCAAATTTAGTTTTATTAGCTATTTTCATAATGTTTTCCTTGTTGTTTGATATTTAAAATGAAGCAATGATATTGTAAAACTTGCACATAGGTCGATGTGCAGTATTAAACCTTACAAAATTATTTAGCAGCTGTGGCAATATTGTATTTGGTTTCGATAATGCCACCGCCTAAGCAGGTGTCGGCATCATAAAACACCACGGATTGACCGGGGGTAATAGCGCGTTGTTGCTCAGTAAATATAACTTTTACTTTATCTGCTGATAAAGGGATAACCTGACAAGCTTGGTCGGCTTGGCGATAACGTGTTTTAGCGGTGCATTGAATGGTTTCCCTGAACGGTTTGTTGCTACACCAGTCAAGCTGACTGGCCTCTAAAACATTATGTAGCATTAAGGGGTGGTCATGCCCTTGACCAACAATAAGAGTATTGTTATCTAAGTCTTTGTCGAGAACGTACCACGGTTCATCGGGGGCATTTTTTACGCCGCCAATGCCAAGCCCTTGGCGCTGACCAAAAGTGTAGTACATTAGGCCTGAATGCTGGCCAATATATTGGCCTTCAGGTGTGCGCATCTCACCAGGTTGGGTGGGTAAGTAACGTTGGAGGAATTCTTTGAACTTACGTTCGCCGATAAAGCAAATGCCAGTGCTGTCTTTTTTAAGATGGTTGGCAAAGCCATATTTTTCTGCAAGTTTACGAATTTCAGTTTTATGTAAATGTCCGATGGGGAATAGTGTTTTAGATAAGGCATCTTGCCCTAAGGTATAGAGGAAATAGCTTTGCTCTTTGCTGGGGTCTAAGCCCTTTAATAATTGGTACTCCCCATTTTGATTGCCAACACGCGCATAGTGACCTGTGGCAATATATTCAGCACCTAAATCTTCTACGGCATAATTTAAAAAAGCTTTAAATTTGACATGTTTGTTGCATAGGATGTCAGGGTTTGGGGTACGCCCCGCTGCAAATTCAGCAAGAAATACTTCAAATACTTCATCCCAGTATTCACTGGCAAAATTAACCGTTTTTAATTCTATGCTTAAGGTGTCGGCAACTTGTTGGGCATCTGCGAGGTCTGTGAGTGCAGTACATTCATCAGTGCCGTCATCCTCATCCCAGTTTTTCATAAATACGCCAGTGACTTGATGGCCTTGCTCTAGTAGTAAGGCGGCTGTCACAGAGGAATCTACGCCGCCTGACATGCCGACGATAATATTTTTACTCATTATTCTAAATCTATAAAGGTTTTTAATAGGCTAAGTGGGTAACGTTCGCCGCTTAAATATTGGTCTATGGTGGTTAAAACTAAAGGACTGCGAAGTCGAGCTTTGTGGGCAATGATTTCGGCATGTGTTAACCAGTGGGTGGCAATTATACCAGTATCAAGTGCTTGTTCGGCTTGATGATCATGGCATTGGCCAATAAAGCAAACCCTTAAAAAACTCGACGAGTCTACCTGTTTGCGCCAGAGTTGGATGCTGAGAACTGACTCAGGGGTAAATTGCCAGGCGGTTTCTTCATTGACTTCGCGCTTTACCGCGTCAATCAAGCTTTCACCTGGTTCTAAGTGCCCTGCAGGTTGATTAAAAGCGAACCCTTGTTCGGTTTCTTCTTCCACGAAAAGGTAGCGCTGTTCGTGCTCAATAATAGCTGCAACCGTTACATGCGGCTTCCAAACCATAATTTATCCATTTTGTTAAAAAAGGGCTGTTGTACAATCAATTTAAGGCTATTATACTTTAATAACAATTGAAATTGAGGATTTCACCTCAATATTTAATGACAGTATATTTAATTAATTCTTTTAAAAGTGTAGAGAAAGATGAGTGATTTTAATCCCTCCAGAGATCAAGATGATGGTTTGGCGGTACAAGAGGCTAGGCCTAAATTAAAAAAGCCACCCTTATTTAAAGTATTGTTACTGAATGATGACTTTACCCCTATGGATTTTGTCATTGAGATTTTAGTCGATTTTTTTGCCATGTCTGAAGAAGAAGCGACTCAAGTTATGTTGCGAGTGCATACGCAGGGTAAGGGTATTTGTGGATTGTTTTCTAAAGATGTGGCGGAAACCAAGGTTGAGATAGTCAATAATTATTCGCGTGAGCACCAACATCCTTTGATGTGTGCGATGGAAGAAGCATAAGGAGCTTTGATATGTTGAGTAAAGATTTGGAAGTAACATTAAATTTGGCATTTGTTTCTGCGCATGAAAAGCGTCATGAATTTATTACCGTAGAGCACCTATTATTAGCTTTATTGGATAATGCGACTGCGGTGCAAGTGTTAACAATATGTGATTGTGATATTGGTACTTTGCGTGGTGAAATAACTCAATATATTGATGAGACCATCAGTTTATTATCTGATACAGCTAGGAGAGAAACTCAGCCTACCTTAGGTTTTCAGCGTGTGCTACAAAGGGCGGTATTTCATGTGCAGGCATCTGATAAAAAAGAAGTAGATGGTGCTAATTTATTGGTGGCATTATTTAGCGAGCAAGATTCGCATGCCGTTTATCTATTAAATAAACAAGATATTCAGCGCTTTGATGTGGTTAATTATTTATCGCATGGCATGTCGCGCTCTGAAGAGGGTGCTGCCGAGCATAAAGAAAGTGTAGGTACAGCGGAACCAGAGGCGGTAGAAAGTCCGTTGGATAAATATACGGTTAATTTGAATAAGGCAGCATTGGCTGGCAAAATTGATCCTTTAATTGGGCGTACTCATGAGGTTGAACGTACTGTACAGGTGTTGTGTAGGCGGCGTAAAAATAATCCGTTATTAGTGGGTGAGGCGGGGGTCGGTAAGACGGCAATTGCTGAAGGTTTGGCTAAGAAGATCGTGGAAGAAGATATTCCAGAGATTTTACACGGTTGCGTGGTATATTCTTTAGATTTGGGTTCTTTGGTTGCGGGTACCAAGTATCGTGGTGACTTTGAAAAGCGTTTGAAAGCATTGATGGGACAATTGCAAAAAGAAGAAAATGCAATTTTATTTATTGATGAGATTCATACTATTATTGGTGCAGGCTCTGCATCAGGTGGCGTGATGGATGCGTCTAATTTACTTAAGCCGGCATTAGCTTCTGGCGAGTTACGCTGTATTGGTTCTACGACTTACCAAGAATACCGTGGTATTTTTGAAAAAGATCATGCTTTAGCGAGGCGTTTTCAGAAAATAGATGTGATTGAGCCTACTATTGATGAGACTTTTCAAATTTTAAAGGGCTTGAAAAGTCGTTTTGAAGAGCATCATGAGTTGAAGTATAGCGTAGAGAGTTTGCGGGTAGCGGCGGAGTTATCTGCGCGACATATTACTGATCGATTTTTGCCTGATAAGGCTATAGATGTAATTGATGAGGCGGGTGCTCGGCAACGTTTATTGCCAGAGGGTGAGCGCAATACTTTGATTGATGCGCATGAAATTGAGGAAATTGTGGCAAAAATTGCTCGTATTCCTGCAAAATCAGTTTCAACAAATGATCAAGATAAGTTAAAGAATCTTGAGAAAAATTTGAAGATGTTGGTGTTTGGCCAAGATGAAGCTATTGCGGCTTTGTCTTCTGCAATTACCTTATCAAGAGCTGGTTTGCGGGATGTTTCGAAAACCATTGGTTCATTTTTGTTTGCTGGTCCGACAGGGGTGGGTAAGACCGAAGTTACCAAGCAATTGGCTAAGCTGATGGGAGTTGAGTTAATTCGTTTTGATATGTCGGAATATATGGAAAGACATACAGTATCACGCTTGATAGGAGCTCCCCCAGGGTATGTGGGTTATGATCAGGGTGGTTTGTTAACTGAGCAGGTTAGTAAGCACCCACATGCGGTTTTATTATTGGATGAGGTGGAAAAAGCACATCCTGATGTTTTTAATCTTTTGCTGCAAGTAATGGACCATGGAACCTTAACGGATAATAATGGTCGTAAAGCTGATTTTAGAAATATTATTCTGGTGATGACGACTAATGCAGGGGCTGAGGAGGGTAGTCGTGCTTCGATAGGATTTACCCAGCAAGAGCACTCTAGTGATAGTCTGCGTGTTGTGGAAAAGTCATTTTCGCCTGAATTTAGAAATCGCCTGGATGCCATTATTCAATTTAGCCCATTAGATATTTCAGTGGTTGGCTTTGTGGTGGATAAGTTTATTTTTGAACTAGAAACTATGTTGCTAGAGAAAAATGTAACCTTTAGTTTGGATGCAGAAGCCAGGCTCTGGTTAGCAGAGCATGGCTGCGATCCTAAAATGGGAGCAAGGCCAATGGCACGCTTGATTCAGGAAAAAATCAAAAAGCCACTGGCAAATGATTTATTGTTTGGTAAACTGGATCAAGGTGGGCATGTGCATGTGATTGTTCAGGATGATAACTTGGAATTTACAATAACAAGTAAGCAGTTGAGTGTTCCTGAAAAAAACTAATCAGCCTAATTATGCGCTAAGCAGGTGTTTAGCGCATACGGAATGTAATGCGGCCTTTAGTTAAGTCATAGGGTGTCATTTCAACTTTAACTTTATCCCCAGTTAAAATACGGATGTAATGTTTGCGCATTTTTCCGGAAATATGCGCAGTAATGACGTGCCCATTCTCTAGTTCAACTCTAAACATTGTGTTAGGGAGGGTTTCGGTAATGGTGCCATCCATTTCAATTTGGTCTTCTTTTGCCATGTGTCTCGTTTAAATAATCTGAAAAATCTCATTATAATAGCATGAATATTAAGCTAAATATAGCTAGTGAGTTTTTGTTATAAATTATTTGGTGTTGTTTTATTTAACCTATTGATATGGTTTAGTATTTTTGGATATTTATGTGATTGTTAATTGTGCTTACGTAGAGATATGTGGAATATAAAAAAAGGGTAAGGTATTTTAATACCTTACCCTTTTTTGTGTGGGATCAGTAAATGCTTTAGTTAATCTTCTGATTTATCGGTAACAACTGCTTTTTTAGTTGTAGTTGCTTCAGGTTCAGGTGCGGGTGATTCACTCGCTTTTATTGAAGAAAAGTTTTTTTGGTAGTTTGCAGCATAAGACTGTGGTTCAGGCTGATTTGTTAATTCAACTGTTTTGTTGGCTGTATTTGGATTGGCAGTATTTTGCTGAGTATTTTCGTTATTTTTCTTTGCTTGTACGCTACCATTGATAGTTCTAGAGTTGCGATTATAGCCTCTGCGGTTTTGTTTTTTTGGTTGACTTTTTGCCTTAGAATCAGTTTCAGTTGCATTTTTTTCAACTGGCTTTGTCGTTGGTTCCTGTTGTGCAGGTGAGGATTCAGTATTCGGAGTTTTTTTATTTCCTTGGGGTTTGTTGTTTTGCTTGTTGTTTTGCGTATTCGGACGATCGCGATTAGTGTTTCTGTTACGATTTCTGCGGTTATTGGAATTTCTGCGGTTATTATTGTTACTGTTGTTTTTCTCAGTATTTGCTTTTTCAGTTGGTTCGCTTAGATTTTTTTGAGATGGTGACTCTGATGCTGTTGTTTCAGACTCTGCAGAGCTGCTGCCCACAAGTTTATCCCAGAAGCGACTAATTAAACTAGCAGAGTTCTTTTTGTTTTGTACTGGGGCGGGCGCATCAGGTAGAAATTCTTTGATAGCAGCCTGCTCAGATTTGGGCGCGGTTTTCTTGGCGAAATCCGGAGCATTAGTTTCTTCTGCCTTTATTTGCGTGTAACTCGCTATTTCAGCACTGCCATCATCATCTTTAGACTTGATGCGCTCAATATCATAAGCAGGTGTTTCTAAATGTTTGCTTGGTAAAACAATGATACGAACTTTTAAGCGAGATTCAATTTGATCAATAGAAGGGCGCTTTTCATTGAGTAAAAAGGTGGCGCACTCAATGGGTAAATGTGCGATAACTTTTTCAGTGCCACTTTTCATAGCCTCTTCTTCAAGGATACGTAGTACTGATAATGCGACTGATTCCACATTACGAATTTCACCTTGACCATTACAACGTGGGCAAGTTAATTGTGTGGTATCGCCTAGTGAAGGGCGTAAACGTTGGCGTGACATTTCTAATAAACCAAAACGCGAAATACGGCTGGTTTGTACACGAGCACGGTCTATTTTTAAAGCGTCACGTAATCTGTTTTCCACTGCACGTTGGTTTTTATTGGCCAGCATATCAATGAAATCGATAACAAACAAACCTCCAAGATCACGTAATCTTAATTGGCGTGCAACTTCATCGGCAGCCTCAAGATTGGTGTTGAGAGCGGTTTCTTCAATGTCACTCCCTTTAGTGGCACGTGCGGAGTTAATGTCAATTGAAGTGAGTGCTTCAGTGTGATCTATAACCAGTTCACCGCCAGATGGTAGTGCTACTTCGCGGCTATAGGCCGTTTCAATTTGTGATTCAATTTGATAGCGATTAAAGAGTGGTACATCATCACTGTAAAGCTTGGCTTTATTCAGGTAATGCGGCATTACTTGCTTTAAGAAAGTATGTACTAGTTTAAATGATGATTCTTTATCGATAAGAATCTCATCAATGTCGGCACGTAAATGATCACGCAAAGCACGAATAATAACGTTGCTTTCTTGAAAAATAAGAAAGGGGTTATTTTGTTCCTTAGAAGAGCGATCAATCGCTTCCCAAAGTTGGAGCAAGTAGTTTAAATCCCATTGCAGTTCCTCTGTGCTTTTGCCGCAACCAGCTGTGCGTACAATAAGCCCCATATCTTCAGGAACTTCAAGGCCTGCCATCGCATCACGCAATTCATTACGAGTTTCACCTTCAATGCGTCGTGAAATGCCACCTGCTTTAGGGTTGTTTGGCATTAAGACTAGGTAAGTTCCTGCCAGACTGATATATGTGGTTAGAGCTGCGCCTTTATTACCGCGTTCCTCTTTTTCAATTTGGACGATGACTTCTTGGCCTTCTTTTAGTAGCTCTTTGATTTTAGCGCGACTAAGGTTGGGGTCATCAGAGTTTACCGCAGTAGGTGAAACCTCTTTTAGAGGTAAAAACCCATGTTTATCAACACCATAATTAACAAAGGCAGCCTCTAGGCTTGGCTCTATACGGGTGATAATACCTTTATATATATTAGATTTTTTTTGTTCTTGTGAAGGGTGTTCAATGTCAAAATCATAAAGCTTTTGACCGTCTACCAATGCAACACGCAGTTCTTCGGGCTGCGTCGCGTTGATCAGCATTCTTTTCATTAAATTAATTCCTTGTTTGACCTAGTTAGATCCGTGCTGAAGATACGTAAGGGTCAGGCTTAGTTGTCATATTTTAGGTGCCGTTTGGTTAACGGAAGCTCGTAATAGACAAGCAAATCATTCAGTACTGTATGGTTGAAAGCACATGTTCAGGAGCTAAATGCTCAACTGGTGCGATTTTTTCAACATTTTATACAGTTTGGTTTGAAAGGCACATATAGCCAGCCTTATCGTATCGTTCGGCCTTTATTACTAGGTCGAATATCGCTCATCATGGGTTGAGCAAAAAAACCCTAAAATTTGTTGTTAATAACGTACTATAAAATACGTTTACGTTATTAAAAGTAGTGTGACTACCCCTATTGACTGCAACAAAAGTAAAACTGGGTTTGTTGGTACAGTAATCAATGGCGATGTAAATAACGTCACGGCATAGCAGTAAAGTAAATTTACTTCTATAACTAAGGAATTATAACCTGTAACGTAGATTAAAGAAATTAACTTATAGAATGTGCTTATGAATTCTACTATTATGTAAGGATGAAATCAGATAATAACCAAGCAGTACCTCAAGTTCGTTTTATTGAAATTACCGATGCTGAAGAAGGGCAGCGAATCGATAATTTTTTACTAAAAATATTAAAAGGCGTGCCCAAAAGTCGTATTTATCGCATTATTCGTAAGGGTGAAGTGCGCATAAATAAAGGGCGTTGTGCTGCCAAGCGTAAATTGATTCTAGGTGATATTGTGCGAGTGCCGCCTGTGCGTGTTGCGGAAAAACAAGAATTAGTATCTGCGCCTGCCTACCTGAAAGCAAGTTTACAAAATGATATCTTATTTGAAGATGATGTTATTTTAGTCATCAATAAACCTGCAGGGTTTGCCGTGCATGGCGGCTCTGGCATTAATACGGGAGTGATTGAAGCCTTGCGTGAATTACGTCCTGAAAGTCGTTTTTTGGAATTGGTGCACCGTATTGATCGAGATACTTCCGGGTGTTTAATTATTGCCAAAAAACGTAGTGCTCTACGCACTTTACATGAATATTTTCGTGGTGATGGAGTTAAAAAAAGTTATTTGGCATTGCTGGTAGGGCAGTGGGAGCAGAAGAAACTGTTGGTCGATCAGCCTTTATTAAAAAATGTCAGTCAAGGTGGTGAGCGTATGGTTAAGATTAGTGCAGCAGGTAAACCATCACAAACTATATTTAAACGGGTCACAATGTTTGCAAATGCAACCCTAGTGACTGCAGCCCCGTTAACAGGGCGCACCCATCAAATCAGAGTGCATGCTGCTTGGCTGGGGCACTCGATTGTAGGCGATGAGCGTTACACTGAAAATGCAGTGAATAAAGACTTTAGGCAAAGAGGATATAAGCGTTTGTTTTTGCATGCAGAAAAATTACAGTTTGCTCACCCTGTCAGTGGTGAGATTTTGAAATTAGTTGCGCCTTTGCCAGTTGATTTACAAACTTTGTTGGATAATGAAAAGTAAATTTGAATTATGGCTAGTTAGCCCATACTTTCTTATATAAGAGTGGGCTAGAATAGCCAGTCTATATTTCGTGTGGTTCCTAATTGTTGTTTCTGGTAAATTCAGGTAATCATGCATTAGGGGGCCATTTTATGTACTCAAAATTTATACAGACTTACTATAGGAGATTGCAACAGTGAGTGAAAATCAGTGGGATGAGCCTGGTACTCAAGAAAAAAATACAAAGGATGGTTGGGAGCGAGCAGCAATAGAGAAACTTGCATTTGCTGCTATTGATGAGCAGAGAAAAACCCGCCGTTGGAGTATTTTTTTTAAAAGCCTGATGTTTATTTATCTTGCGGTAGTGTTGGGCATAGGCATGTACCCATCATTAAAAAGTAGCATAGGTAGTGATAGTGAAGCAGGGCATACTGCCATTATTAATATTTCAGGGGTGATTGCTGAGGGTAAAGAAGCAAATGCTAACTCTATTATTAGCGCACTGAGAGCAGCAGTAAAAGATGACGGCACCAAAGGCATCATTTTACATGTCAATAGCCCAGGGGGAAGCCCTGTGCAGTCATCATATGTTTTTAACGAAATTCGTAAAATAAAAGCAGAAAATCCCGAAATGCCAATTTATGCAGTGGCCTCGGATATTTGTGCGTCCGGTTGTTATTTTATTGCAGCAGCTGCCGATAAAATCTTTGTTAACCCTTCCACTCTAATTGGTTCGATTGGTGTGATTATGGATGGCTTTGGTTTTGTGAATACCATGAAGATGCTGGGCGTAGAGCGTCGTTTGGTTACAGCAGGAGCACATAAGGCATTAATGGATCCTTTTTCACCCGCTAATGCGGATGAGAAAAAGTATATGGAACAAGTCTTGGCACAAGTTCATCAGCAATTTATTAGTGCAGTAAAAGAAGGGCGTGGTGAGCGCTTGGATGACAATGAGGAAATCTTTTCTGGTTTGGTGTGGACGGGAGAGCAAGGTGTGAAAATTGGTTTGGCAGATGATTATGGTAATGACGATAGTGTTGCGACTGATATTATCGGTGCTAAAAAGCGTGTTAATTTTACCGTGCAGGAACGCTTGTTGGATCGCTTGGCAGGAAAAATGGGGGCGACTTTTGCACATTCATTACGTAGCATTGGTCAACAGCTAATGCTACAGTAGGTTATAGGTTTAAATTACCAAAAAGTAGTTGTTTTTGTGCGTACTTCATTTTTATAAAAAAACTTTTAACGAGGGTTATTTGTGGATATTGCTTCCTTAGTCGGTTTTTTACTAGGTATTGGGATTATTGTTGCCGCCATTGCTACAGGTGGTGATGTCATGCTGTTTGTGAATGTGCCTTCACTGTTGATTGTAATTGGTGGTACATTTGGGGTGAGTTTGATGCGTATCCCCTTAGCTGATTTTCTACGTTCATTTGGTATCTTAGGGAAGACTTTTTTAAATAAAAAAGAAGACCCAGTCGCGTTGATTGAAGATGCTGTGCGTTTAGCGGATGTTGCTAGAAAAAATGGCTTGCTTGCTTTGGAAGGCGAAGAAATTTCTAATGATTTTATGAAAAAAGGCATCGGTTTATGTGTTGATGGTCATGAGCCTGCTTTTGTTAGAAAGATGTTGCAACAAGAAATTGACCAGATGGTGAGCCGTAATGAAACGGGTCAAGATATGTGGAAAGGCGTTGGTGATTTGGCACCAGCAATGGGCATGATTGGTACGCTGGTGGGCTTGGTGCAAATGTTGGCGAATATGTCGGATCCAGCCAGTATTGGCCCAGCAATGGCGGTAGCATTGTTAACCACTTTATATGGTGCCATGGTGGCTAACTGCTTTGCTTTGCCCATGGTGGATAAATTAGCTTATGTTTTATTGTATGAGCGCACTAATAAAGAGCTTATTTTAGAAACTATTTCTGGGATTCAAGAAGGTATGAATCCGAAAGTATTAGAAACTTTACTTAACTCCTATATTTCCGAGAAAAAACGTAAAACTGATGGTGGAGAGTAGCCATGGCAGATGATTGTCCCAAATGCCCCCCAGCAGGGGCGCCGTTATGGTTAGCAACCTTTGCTGATTTAATGTCGTTGTTAATGTGTTTCTTTGTATTATTGCTTTCTTTTGCCACTATGGATGCAAAGAAATTTAAGAAAATGTCAGAATCTATGGAAAATGCTTTTGGGGTACAGCGTGATATAGCAGCTTATGATACGCCAATGGGGACCAGCATTATTGCGCAACATTTTTCACCAGCTTCTACTGAGGCAACTGCGATTGAAGAAGTTAAACAATCAACTACTCAAATGACCGACACCTTGAAGGTCACTGCAGAACAAAAAGAAGAAATGAAAAAAGAGCTTATGGAAGAAGCTCTGGAAAATGTAAAAAACGAAGCTAAAAAAATTATTGAAACCTTAAAAGATGATATTGCTAAAGGTTTAGTTACAGTTGAAACGCAAAACTTAAAAATTATTATTCGTATTAATGAAAAAGGCTCTTTTGCATCGGGGACTTCCATTTTAAAAACAGGTTTTGAACCCGTTATGCAGAGAATAGTACAATCAGTCGTGGATGCTAAAGGAAAAATTTTGGTGGCAGGACATACAGATGATATTCCTATCTCGACAGATTGGTATCGTTCAAATTGGGAGTTATCTTCGGGGCGATCAGTAACCGTTGCAGAATTTATGTTTAAAAATAAAAAGCTGGATCCCAAGCGTGTTGTTGTAGAAGGGCATGCAGATACTGAACCTTTAGTACCGAACAATTCCAGAGCTAACAGAGCAAAAAATAGACGTGTTGAAGTTGTATTGGTGCAAGATGATCCAACGCTAAATTTTGAGCAACGGTTGGAAGCATTACAAGAATAAGCAGCTAATTTAAGGATAATGAAAATGAGTCATGATGTTTCGCAAGTAGACGAGCGTAGACGTTTCTTTAGGATTGATGATGAAATTAACTTATTTTATAAGCAAGTTGATCCTGATTCTATTCAAGTTGGTTCAGAGATGGCAGGTGAACTATTAAATAATTGTTCCTTAGCTGCCGCTTTGGATATCTTAAGCCAAGAATCGCAAATAATCTTTAATAGAATCGAGCGTAGTGATCCTGATATTGCTGAATATCTGAAAATCATGGATAGCAAAATCAATCTATTAGCACGGACCATTTTAATGGATGGTAATGATCTAGTGGAGCAGCGGCCGCACAATGTCAGTTTAAGTGCTTCCGGAGTTGCTTTTGATTGCGCTCAGCAGTTTGCTGAGGGGGATTATTTGGAAGTCAGGATATTATTGACATCATGCATGGCTGTTATTGTCAGTTACGGGAAGATTATTTATTGCCGTAAAAATGAACTGGAAAACGATGAGTTTCCTTATGTCGTTGGTATAGAATATACGCAAATAAAAGAGCAAGACAGGGAGTTATTAATCAAGCATGTAGTGAAACGCCAAATGCAGCAGGTGCGTGAGCAAAAGGGTAGTTAATGTGTTGTTAGATTTCTATGGACAAAGAAAATGTTTCTAATGCCATAAAGACTGCATTTTCTAAGGTCACTCTTGATAATGGTATTGGCTTATGGGAAGCTCAAGCGATTGACGACTATGAGTCTACCGAAGTGCAGAGAAGGAACCGAAGTAGAGACGAGAAAGAAGATTGGAACCGGCTTAGTTACGATGAGTTGCAGCAATGTCACAGCAGTCTTTCTTTTTTTGATGCGGATGGTATGAGGTTTCATTTACCTGCATATGTGCAAGCAAGCCTTGGCAACAAAGTAGATGATCCAATCTTTCATTTAACCCAGCTTGATGATTATGCAACATCGAGGTTGACAGCATTAAATCATGCACAACGGCAAGCGATAATGATGTACTTAAATTGGTGCCTTGAGCAAGAAGAATTAGCTTTTGAGCATCCGACGATAAGGAGAGCATTAAGTGAATACTGGGAGGTGTAATTTAACATGACAAATTTCTCAAATGCCTACTAAAAGTAGCGTTGGTGATTTACGAGGCTAATGTACTTGGTTTATCTGGGGGTTAAGAAGCAGTGATCTATTGTCTAATATGACTATAAAGCCAAAATCTTGCGTCATATTTTTAGGTCTTATTAAATCCTTGTCCTACACATCTTTCTAAATATATTCATGCAATTTTCAGAAAAACAAAAAAAACTTCTTCAAATTTTAGCTGATGGCTTGTTTCATTCCGGACCTGACCTGGCAGAGCAACTAGAGGTTGGTAGAACTGCTATTTGGAAGCAAATAAATACTTTAGAAGATTTAGGAATTAATGTTATTGCAGTGAGCGGTAAAGGCTATCGTCTAGCTAGGCCTATTGAATTGCTAGATAAGCCGCTATTGTTAAAATCACTTAATGCTGAGAGCCAGAATTTAATTACTGACCTGCAATTACATGACCAGATTGATTCTACTAATAGTCATTTGTCAGCATTAACCTATGCTAATCCTGAGAAAACCGGAGTGGTTTGCTTGGCTGAACAGCAAACAGCCGGGCGAGGTCGGCGTGGGCGGCAATGGGTATCCCCGTTTGGCAGTAATATTTACTGCTCAATTTTATGGCGGTTTACTGCAGGTCCAGCTAGTTTGTCAGGACTCAGTTTGGCTGTTGGGGTTGCGGTGGTAGAGGCACTGAATATACATGGCATTCAAGATGTCGGCTTAAAGTGGCCTAATGATATATATTGGCAACAAAGAAAATTAGGTGGGATCTTGGTTGAAGTTTCAGGAGAAACTGATGGCCCCTGTAGCGCGGTAATTGGTTTAGGACTTAATTTATTTGTGGGTAGTGCAGACGCAGCTGGCATAGAACAAGAATGGGTTGATATACAGCAAATTCAAAAGTATTACCAGCAACAAACGGGTAGTTCTGAGCCTGTCGTTTCGCGGCAACAGTTAGTGGTTACTCTGTTAGAGCAATTACTGGCAATAACCAATAATTATACTCAACAATCTTTTGCACAATACTGTCACGCATGGCGACAATATGATTGCATGCAAGGACAGCAAGTGAGTTTGTTTATGGGAGACAATAAAATAGATGGCACTGTGCTGGGTATCAATGATGCGGGGTTGCTCCTGTTGCGAACTGAAGCAGGTAAAGTGCAAAGCTTTGCCTCAGGTGAAGTAAGCTTTCGACGCGCATGATTTTATTAGTTGATATTGGCAATAGCAGATTAAAATGGAATACAATTCAAGCAGAAAAAATGGCACAAACTCATGCCATTTTACATGTGCATGGTAGTATTCAAGCTACATTAATAAAAGCTTGGCAAGTACTGGATAAACCGGAAGGTTTGCGTTTAGCTTGCGTTGGCTCACCTCTTGTCAAGCAACAGCTGATTGAGGTGGTCAATAGCTTATGGCCAAACTTACCAATAATAGAAGCGCACTCTGTAACAAATGCACAAGGCATTACTAATGCTTATCCAGTGCCACATAAGCTTGGAGTGGACCGCTGGTTAGCAATGATCGGAGCTTTTCAGCACTATAAGGCTCCTTTTTGTATTGTTAGCTGTGGTACTGCGATTACTTTAGATATTGTTAATGAGCAGGGCATGCATTTAGGGGGCATGATTATGCCAGGTTTGAGATTGATGCAGCAGGCGTTGCAACAAGGGACTTCGGCGTTAAATATAAATAACGAAGCGCACCCTTTAGGCTTGGCTAGCTATACCGAGGCAGGGATTTATAACGGTTGTTTTGCGGCAGTAAAAGGCTTTATCGAGATGGGGTTAGCTCAATATGATAGTGCTGCACAATTAATTTTAGCAGGGGGAGATGCCGTGTTACTACAAGAAAGTTTGCAGCTAGATGCCATTATTGATTTAGATGTGGTGATGCATGGACTCGTGGTTATCGACTAGTGAAACTGTTTTGTTTATTTATTTTACTGATTAATATTAGTTTTTTTCTTTGGGAATATAGAAAAGGTGCGCCTGATATTTATCAGCCACAGCCAATTGCAGCTCGTACAAACGGTGATTTAAATAAGCAGCAAATTTTCTTGTTAAGTGAGCTGCCGCCTGTAGAAAATAATACAGAACAGGTGGCTGATATTGTGACAGCAGTTGTTGCTAATGTGGATGGCGTATCGCCAGATTTAGAATTAGATATAACTGAGCAAACAATAACAGGGAGTGAAGCTCTATTATCTGAGACGAATTTACCTGAATTGAAGAGTGATACTGCTTTAAGTATTTATTTGGCAACGGAGTTTATTCCGCCACTGGATGATCAGCATGGTTTACCAACCTTGTTAACGGATACACCTGTAGGGCAGAGTGATCCTGCTTTGACATGGCAATCTAGCAAGTCTATTTTGCTAGCTATAAATAGCAGTATCGATAGCTTTTATCAACAGAGTGCTGATCTCCAGCCATTAAAGATAGTTGATGTTGGAGTGGCAGTGGCAGAAAAGCTCCCTGCAAGTGAGTCGCAAGCTGATTTTATTGGGCCGCCATTACCTGAAGATTTACCAATTGTTGCAGAGGCAAGTGCTCATCAGCAGCAACAAGCTATTAATGTGGAACTTACAGTTAGCCCTATCCAGCCTAATACGAGCAAAGAACAAAACACAGCCTGTTATTTGTTGAAAAAGAGTCGATATAAAAAGGAAATGTTAGTACTCGCTAGCAGTGATAGTCGTTATCAACTAAAATTTCTTGATCAGGAGCAGGAATATATTAGTAGTTATTTGGTGCTTACCAAAGCAGCAGGTTCATTATCGGTAGCCAAGGAGCGGGTAGCGTTAATTAAAGATCAAGGCATTAAGGAGTTATGGCTATTTAGGCAGGGAGAATTTAAATGGCGAATTTCACTGGGTTTATTTAGTACTAAAGTGAAAGCAATTAAAGCAAGAAACAACTATGCTCGACAAATAACACAAGTGCTTAATATTGCACCCAGTGTGCGTAAGAAAAAAATTACCTTGGTATCGGTTACTAGCGAAAATCAATTTATGACTGATTTTGAAAGTAAATTTTCAGTGTTTATTGATCAAAAAGTTAGCTGTACAGCAAGTGAATAAAAATAATTTTACTTGGATACTTATGAGTGCACCAGAATTTAAGTTATCAGTGCATGAAAAAATTAACAATTTAAATTTCAAGAGTAAGCTATGAAGCAGATTAAATTAAAAACTATTTTTGGTGTTGCATGTTTATCCGCGTATACCTTATTGACTGCTTGTAGCCAAGGTCTATTTCAGCTTGGGTCTGCACCTCAGGTAAATGAGTTTAGTAATCAAGCTAAAACGTTTGCTTATGAATGTCAGGGGGGCTACAGTTTTACAGCCAGTATCGATAATCAACAAGCTTGGCTATTTTTACCTGAGCGTACTGTTACTTTAATGCATATTTCGGCTGCTTCCGGCATGAAATATAGTGGTGAACGAGTTATGTTTTGGAGTAAAGGCAAGGAGGCTCTTCTGGAAATAGATAATACTATTTATAAAGGCTGCAAAAACAATCATTCTAAAGCTATCTGGGAGCATGCTAAATTAAACGGTGTCGATTTTCGTGCATTAGGTAATGAACCAAGTTGGGTGCTAGAAATTATTGCAGGTGAAAAAATAACCTTTAGCCAGCCTTTAGTTGCTAAAAGATTCGAATTTACCCTGCCTGAACCCAAGGTAAATCAGTCCGCCCGTACTACGCAATATGATACAAAAGACAATGAGCATACATTATCGTTAGTCATTAATGGTAAATCTTGCAGTGATACGATGAGTGGTGAAAGTTTTGCATCGACTGTTACCGTCATATTAGACGGCAATACTTTTAAAGGTTGTGGTAAGGTACTGCATTAAAGGATATTTGGGTTATATGGTTTTCAGTTATGCTTTACTGTCCTTTATTTAAGAGTAAAAAATTATTATAAACAATGGCTTATGTCGTAGGCTGGGTTGGTTTTTTTGCGAAGCAATAAAAATGTAACCCAGCAAAGCCAAGTAATTGTGTAAATTCTGAGTTACGTTAGCTGCCATTTTCTTGTAATCTGTTGTTAGCCTTGAATTTGTTTAATCGCTAATTTATGTATAACAGATGAAATAAGCGTTTGGTAAGGTAACCCTTGTTCTAAAGCAATCACTTTTATTTTTTCTATGTCATCTTCAAAGAGTCTAATATTTAACGACTTCTTTTTGGTTTTTTTCTCAATAGTAGAAATAGCAACTGCTTTAAAAAATACTTTTTTTTCAGCTAATTCTTGTGCCGACAAAGGTTGATGGCTTCCTTTTTCAATATCATCTTCTAATGCCTGAAATAGTTCAATTTCTTCATCAGAATAAAGTTTTTTATTATTCATAATATGTGCCTTATTAAATAATGTTTTGTATGTTTTCTACTGGGATAAATTGTTTTCAAAAATACACGATTACCTTCTTGTACAAAAGGCACTATATAGACATAGCTATTTATATTTAAAACCAAACACTCTTGATTTCTATGTGTTGGACTAGAAATTATATCTAATAATCGCTCATTTTTTAATGCAAAAACAACTTCTTCAAAGGAGATTTTTCTATCACTACTTTTTAAAAGGTTATTTTTATCGTCATCCCATTCATAAGTGATTTCTTGCAATTTCAAAATCCTATAAAAATTAAAGAGATGTATCTACAGTGTATCCCTATAAAAAGAGAAGTTAATTTCTATATTGTGACTCAACCTTTACAGCGTCGAGGAACGTGTTTTATGTCGTAAAGACATTGCCTTTCTGCTTAATTCTTCAAGGCTTATATCATCCTCCAAATTTTGATGCCATTTTGTGTAGTCAAATGGCTCTCTTTGTATGAGAGCAATAAAACGCTCCATTTCAACATCACCTAGGTGTGTTGCAAGGATTTGAACCCCTTTGGACTTGATTTCTGTATCAGTAATCATATGTTCACCTCTTTAATGAAAGCAATCGGGTCTACGATTTGGATATTTTTAATATATTTTGCTTTTTTGATTACTCCATCATCCGTTGTTAAAAAGTAATCTGTGTTTGCTTCAATAGCACAAGCTAAATGCAAAGAATCTAGTTTTTTAATTCCATGCTTCATAATCATGGATGCAATATTTAGAACTTCTTCATTCTCTTCAATATCTTTATCAGAATATCTCCGCCATTTTATAATTTGTTCTCGCCTCTCTAGAAACGGGTTTTGGCTATTTTCATAATCCAGTATATATGACCAAACTAGCTCAAAGGTACCAGAACGAATATTTTCTTGTATTCTTAGCTTAGCTTCAGATTCTAATAATATTCTAAGTTGTAATTGATCATCAAATGGCCGATTAAAACAGCAATTATCTAAATATATTTTCATGATGAGGGACTGCTACTTTGCCGATATATGTTGAGAATCATAGTACCATCGTTTTTATTAATATTTAGGTTTAATTCCGATTTACAGTTTTGAAAAGGTTGTGACTTAAAAATCAATCTGTTAGCTGTCTCTTGATGCATTCTGGGCTAAATTTATTTTATAATTGTTCAAGTTGGTCAAATGTTAAAAACTTTATTTCTTCTTGGAATAAACGGCTATCATTAAATATCATTGGAACTGTATTCGAAAACACAACATATCCTTTAACAGTAAATTCAGAATTCATTTTTGTAAATTTAGATAATTGCGTTATATTTTCATTCAAGATATTTAATCTAAAAACATGTTTAAGTAATCGATCTTTTTTCTTTTTTTCATTTTTCTGCCCTTTAAAGTCATGTGTTTGCCTTGCAATCTCCCCTTGAGTCTTGGCAAACTGTAAATCCTTACATTCAATAACAGCAACAATTTTTAACTTATTATTCCAGGCTAGAACATCAACATCACCATAATCAGAAAGCTTTTGATTTAAAATTTCAGTAAGCTTGATTTCTTCTCTGACAGACCATCCTAATTCTTGGAGTCTGTTTGCAACTGTAGTATTAAAAGTTAACCCATTAGTTTTTCGAGTATTACCAATCCATTTTCTCATTAGTTTGCTAGAAAAATGGTTTTCGTCCAACGTAGCACTATGGCAGCTTTTGAGTAAATAAATAAAGGCATTACGGATATGCTGAGGAGAAATCAAATAATTAGATTCATCAAGTCGAACAATAGGTCGCATAATTAATGAAAATCTTCTTCTAAATCGCCAAGGTTGCCAGTCTGTAGGTTTAAATGGAGGCGGTATAATAGTCCAACCCTCTCTTGGATAAAGAACTAACTCTTGAATAATTGTTTCAGTAATATCAAACCTAACTTCATCAAACATATCGACAAGATTTTCATGTGATATTTTATAAACAAGTTCATCTTGCTTTAAACCATAATCTTCCAATGTATCAATAAACAATCTAATATTGTCAATTGTAAACCCAAATTCATCAACAAATGCTTTATTAAAAGCATTTTCAAAAAGATTGTTAACGGCTTCTACTGGTTTTGATTCTGATAAATGTATTCCATATTCTTTAATACTTGTTGATAAAGTAGACCTGTTGAGTTTGAGGGCATAAGAACGAAGCGTATTATCATCGAAATCGTGGTTATACATAACATCACCAAAAGTAGATATGACTAATTTCGGTTCAATTGCATCATAGTTAATCGTTTCTGATAAACCGCCCATGTGATGCATTAATGAAGCTAAACAAATCAGTTCTTGAATATCCAATGTACCCGCTTCTTTTCCACTATTTAATGGGCACACACAAATAGCCATTTCAATGACAAGCCTTGATGATAAAGAGGCTGCATTCAACATTCCTATTTGATTATTAACGACAGAATAAAGGTTTTCTTTATCCTTCTGTAAAGCCAAATTTGCTTTAAAAGTCCTTTGCCACCTCATTTTTTGGTGGTCAGAATGCTCCGTATTAATAAGAAGCTTGTAAATTAATAACTCCCTATCAAAATTCCTGAGTTTTGTTGTGATAATTTTAGATACATAGCTCACTAAATCTTTAAGATATTTCTTACATTCAAGTTTTCCTTCAATTAAATTACCTCGGTTTCTATCCCAACAACTCCAGCCTAAATTTAATTTAATATTATTCTCATCTGTTTGCTCAATATAGATGGGTTCTTGCTTATCTGAGATAAAATGTTCTCTATATATGTTTGCCACAAACAAATGCATATGTCTTGCATCTATACTTTCGATTACCTTATTTAGAATTACACTATAATCTTTAATTTTATTGAAATCACATATATAGCTTATAAGAGAAAGAATTAGGGCTTGCTCTGAAAAATTATCTTCCTGTCGCAATCCATCAATAAATTCTGTCCCAAACTTTGAATGCAATATTGGGTTTATAAATTCATTTGAAAAACATGACAAAATCTCCTCAGATTTTGGGCAATCTCTCATTTTGTTTTTATCTTCTGGGAAATTAAACGACAGATTCCATACACTTAAACTTTCTGGAATCAATAGACCATCACTAGTAATAACTGAAATTATTTTATGTATCCATGAAGTAGCCGCATCAAAACACTGAAATTGTAGTGAAAAATCATAATCCTGACTGATTTTTTGCTCTATCCATATTTCACAATTAGAATGGGTATATACAACTTGAAGAACTGGTAGGTCAACGCTTTCTGGACAATAAATATCATATCTTTCATTATTTGAAAATAAAGAACCTGTAAAGCCCCTTATAACTTTAACCGCACCCAGTTTATGGTGATGAACCATTAGCGTTTCAGTGTTTTTAAGTATTTTTTGTCTTAGATCGGCTTGGCAATTAGAAGGGATAGAAAATATAATATTAGAAGGGTTTCCATTAGGTTCTTGAAATGAACTATGCGGAATCAAACAATAATTATTTTCTTTAGCATAAGCATATAAATTTAAAAAACCATTAGGGTTTAATAACCTAACATCCATACTAATTAGTTGCTCTAATGACTCAATAATTCTCCATATTTTATGAGGACTACAGTCAGTGTCATTGCTTATTGTTTCTAAATCATGGGAATTAATGATTTCCAACATCCATTTATTATCGCTTTTGACATTCAGGCCTAAAGCTAATCCTTTACCATAACCACAAGGTACAATAATCGTACAGCCTTTACGCCCACCTTGTTTTTCTATGACAAATGTTTTTGCCTTAGAAATGGCTTTTTCAATGTGTGTTGATAAGTTATCACTCGGTTTTGAAAACCCATTAAACCAGGCACTATCTAACAAATTTAGACTTTCTGCTAAAAAAACAAAATGAAAGAAATAGCCTTTATCAAACTCAATGACTGATTCAAAATAACCCCAATTATCAATCCCTTTTATTTTGAAAAATTCAATAGGTATATGTTTAAATTTTTTAAAGAGATTTGTATTATGTATTCTTTTTGCCTGATAATCGAAAAAAAGAGCATTCAACAGCTCATCGGAATAATTATCCCTAATAAAATTTACAACCTGCCTTTTTATACAAACTAAAATTGAAGACGGTAAGATTAATGAATATTTGTCACCGCTGATAAAAAATGGGTTTTCTTCTAAATCTGATGCTCCAAACTCTTGTTTATAAAGCTTTGACGTATTATTAGCATTGATACATGGTAATAATGTAGAGTCATTGAAAGTTTGTATTTTCACTTTATCAGTTAGCTCATCTAAGTTAGATAGCTCCTCATAATTTATATCTTCAATAGGATATTTAGCACCAACTTCATTAACACTAAGCCCTGCTTTTGTTATGATTAAATCTGACGCTTTGAGTATTGCTTGTAATCTATTTTTTAAAAAAATATTTCTATCATTGTCTGGTGCTTCTTCTATAAAATCCAAAAATATCTGAGCTTGATAAATACCTCCTTCCCAAAGACCTGTACTTAATTTATATTGCTTACCTTCAAACCAGATTGTTGAAATAAATACGTCTTCAGCTGGGTCTTCCATATGCTCGAAACCAAATTCATTTATCTTTTCAAATATAAATTTAATTAGGTTTAAGTCAGGTTTTTCATTTCCATCACAAAAAGAAAGGCATATAGAAATTGCCTTTTCCAGTCTATATTGACTCGACTGATAATTTGGATTTAACAAAAGAGAGGAAAAAATAGAGGTCGTATCTATTTTTGAATATTTTTTAAGAATTTCGCTAAAAGTGGTTTTGATGGATTGTTGGTGTTCGTTATTATTTCTACTCAAGTTTTCTTGCATAAATATATCAGCAAACTTGAATTCACCTGACGTTTTAGAATGCTTAGGCTTTGCTTTAGATTTTTGTTTTGCTCTAGCCAAAGTTTTAATTATTCTCTTCTGCTGTTGTTTATTTCGATTAGTTTGTTTTTGTTTTGCAGTTTTTTTAGCCATTATCTTCCTTGTTTTTCAAATTAATTGTAGGATAGATATTTAATCCTGATTTCCATGCTGTACTTTGAAAAAGCGACATCTTACATTAAATTCCGTGGAAGCTGCCCTTATTTCCATTTTTTATACTCAACTCTGCAAACACTAAAACTCAGCCCTGGATCTTTCTGCTCTTTCGATTTTTTCTACTTCTTCTACGAACGTTGAGAAAATGGCATCCTGTTTTTCCATGTTATATCTTATACTCCAGTACCCTCCCTCTGTCAAAATGTTAGCCACAAGCTTAAAGAGCTAAACCAGTTAGCACTATTCTACGTATGATAAGAGGCTTCAGGATCTTCCGCGCCCAGGCACTCCAGATACATTTACCCCCGAACAACTGTGTCGAATAATTGCACTTTCCTGTGAAAAGCCTGAAGACTATGATCGTCCCATCACTCATTGGACACATAGAGAATTGGCGGAAGAAGCGATCAAACAAGGTATTGTCGAGACTATTTCAGCAAATCATTTAGGCCGTCTTTTAAAAAAAACGACTTAAAACCTCATCTTAGCCAATACTGGCTCAATGCAAAAGCGGATGAGCGAAAAGAAGAAAGAATCACAGATATTTGTAACCTTTATGCAAATTCTCTGAAAACGCCAGAAGAACTTTTTATCAGTGTTGATGAAATGACAGGTATTCAGGCATTGGAACGAATTTCCCCCGATTTGCCAATGAGAGCGGGTCAAGTTCAATCTATCGAATTTGAATATGAGCGTCATGGCACGCAAACACTTTTAGGAGGGTTTAATGTGGCAACAGGAGTTATAGATGGTTTGATTCAAGAGACACGAACTGAGATCGATTTTGTTGAGTCGATCAAATATCTGATTGAGAAAAACCCAGAAAAGAAAGTTTATCATTTTATCGCTGACCAATTAAATACCCATAAATCGGAAACTCTTGTGCGCTTTGTTGCAGACTTTTGTAATGACACTCAAGAGCTTGGAGTGAAAGGTAAAAGTGGCATATTACAATCCATGAAAACACGGGAGGAGTACCTGATGATAGGCAATAGGCGCATTGTATTTCACTATACACCTAAGCATGCTTCATGGATGAACCAGATTGAAATCTGGTTTGGAATATTAATGAAAAAAGTCATCAGGCGAGGCAATTTTGTTTCACAGCAGGACTTGAAAGACAAAATTCAAAATTTCATGGATTACTTTAATGAAACGATGGCCAAACCATTCAAATGGACATACAAAGGGAAGGCGTTGACCGCATAGATATATTATTAATTATTTAAGGGGTACGGTACTAGGCTTAGATAACATTAAATCACTACACACCATATAAATCATGCACCTGCACCCAAACTTTTGCTTATCTCGCAATACATCCCACAAGGCTTTAATCTCAGGATCTTCAATATCATTCAAAGCCAATCGACAAGCAGGTAATTGTTTGACATACAATTCAGTATTACCTTTAAGTTGCTAACAAATGACCTAATTCATCCAAACTAATACATATAGACTATTCGCATATCTGTGTTGTGTCACCCCAATCGGATAAGCGACTTTAAGCATATAACTTATTAAGTTTTCAAGTATTAGTGCTTGTAACGGCAATGTTTGTTAAAATTACTGCTATTTATTAAGGTGTAGAGGGAGGTCATCTACTTTATCTTCGCTCCTAAACCTTATTATTAGCGTTATATTAATGCCTTCGCCCTTATCAATTAGCTTACATGCCTCAACAGCAACATTTACTTCCTTACTTATCAAATAGTGCTCGGCTTTTTGCGGGCATTGCAGGACAGCCTTGGTCTGTGTTTTTAGATAGCGGCCTACATGATAGTCGCCAAGGTAGGTACGATATCTTGGCAGTAGCTCCCGTGTGTACTTTGCTTACTCAAGGGACACAGACTCGCGTTATTAGTGCGACGATTGATTTCACTTCTACTGATGACCCGTTTGCATTAATTAAACAACAACTGCCGGAGCATCCTACTTTATCTGACCTGCCTTTTAATGGCGGGGCGATTGGTTATTTTGGCTATGATTTGGCGCGACAATTAGAGAAAATTCCTAATTTGGCTGCAGATGCCGAGCATATTCCTGATATGGCGGTGGGCATTTATCAATGGGCTGTCGTGGTTGATCATTCTACCGAGCAAAGCTATTTGGTTGGTAATGCCGACAATGAACAGCATTGGCAAGCTTTGATTGCACAATTTAGTCAGTATCCGGTGATAGAGGCAGATGCGCAGACTTTTCAGGTGACCAGCAAAGTCACAGCGAATATGACTGAGGCGGAGTATGCTGAAGCGTTTACAAAAATTAAGCATTATTTAAAAGAAGGTGATTGTTATCAAGTCAACTTGGCGCAACGCTTTGTTGCTGATTGTCAAGGGGATCCGTGGGTAGCTTATTCGCAATTACGTGTCCTGAATTCAGCGCCTTTTAGTGCCTATTTAAATGTGCCTGGCGTACAAGTTTTAAGCTCTTCACCTGAGCGCTTTTTGCAAGTTGTAGACGGTGTGGTTGAGACTAAACCTATTAAAGGTACGCGCCCACGTAAAGCTTGCCAAGATGAAAATCAGCAACAGATTGCTGCTTTGCAAAGTAGTCATAAAGATCGCGCTGAAAATGTCATGATTGTGGATTTGTTGCGTAATGATATTAGCAAAAATTGTATTCCTAGCTCGGTAAAAGTACCTAAATTATTTGCTATAGAAAGCTATGCAACCGTGCATCACTTAGTTAGCACGGTCGTTGGGAAATTGGCTGATGATTGTCATGCTTTAGATTTATTACGTAGTTGTTTTCCTGGCGGGTCGATTACTGGCGCGCCTAAAATTCGTGCTATGGAAATTATTGAAGAGTTGGAGCCTAATCGGCGGGGTGTTTATTGTGGAGCCATTGCTTATATCGGTTTTGATGGCAATATGGATAGTAATATTGCCATTCGTACTTTAGTGCACTCTGAGCAGAGTATCCGCTTTTGGGCGGGAGGCGGCATTGTGAATGATTCAGTCTGTGCGGAAGAATATCAAGAATGTTTTGATAAGGCGGCTGCCATGTTACGTTTATTGGCGAATTTGCAAGCTACATGATTGTGCTAAAACTAGGCGGTAGTTTATTATCGAGTGCTGAACCCTCGTACCTAAGGCAGTGGTTGAGTTTGGCAAGTGAACAGGGCAAAGGTAAATTGGTGATCGTACCTGGTGGAGGTGTGTTTGCCGATCAAGTGCGCTTAATGCAAAAGCAGTGGCATTATAATGATCAAAAAGCACATTACATGGCCTTGCTTGCCATGCAGCAAATGGCATTATTATTACAAGGCTTATGTTCTAACTTAGTGATTATTGATCGTGTTACAGCTATTGCACCTGCATTAGCCCAACAACAGGTAGTACTCTGGTCTCCGTTGGCAGAGGAATTAGATGCTGATGATGTGCCGGCAAGTTGGGATGTGACATCTGATAGTTTGGCGGCTTGGTTGGCGGTGCAGTTAGCGGCGGCCCAATTAGTATTGGTTAAATCTGTAGAGATTTCAGTAGATCAGTCTGTAGAGCAATTAGTGGCACTAGGGGTTATAGATAAAGCGTTTGCACAGTTTGTACAGGGGCAAGATTTAGCAATACGCTGTCTTGAGCGTCAGCAGTTAGCCATATTCGCGGCTTGTTTAACCTAAATGGCCTGTGTAATTTAATATGTCAAAATATAGTCAATCACATTCTTTATTATCAATACGAGGCTTAACGGCCAGATCTGTTAACTTGCTTTCCAAGTTTATTGCACATCGGTTTCAACATGCTTATTACCGCACCAAAGAGTCTATGGGCCAGTACAAGCGTGATTTAGTGGTGCAACGCGTAGAAGAGGCAAGTGATAGCCTGCAAGAAACAAAAGTACAATTTTTAGATGCTTTGGAGCGCTTTAAGGCGGTCGTGCAGTTTGAAACAGGCAGCTTGGAAGATAAGTATAAGTTACTTAAGCAGCAGTTTGATTTTTGTGATGCGCGCGCCCAAATAGTGGCAGATAGAATTCAAGCAATTGAAGAAGTGAGTGATGCTTTATTTTCTGAGTGGGAAGCGGAATTAAAGGAATATTCCAATCGTTCATTGCGAGCGCAAAGCCGACAGCAATTGAAATTATCTAAGCAGCATTATAATCGCTTATTAAAAGCCATGCTAAAAGCAGAACAGAAAATTCAACCAGTCTTGGGTGCTTTTCGTGATCAGGTGTTGTTTTTAAAGCATAATTTAAATGCCAATGCGATTGCAGCATTACAGCACGAATTTTCTGAGATTTCCTTAGATATTAGCCAATTGATTCAAGCGATGGAAAAATCTATTGCCGAGGCAAATCACTTTGTACATGTATTGGTTGAGCATAAAAACTTACCAACACTGCCGCCTGCAGTCAAAAAATAGCGTATAGAGGACTTTATTGTGACACGCATGGTTTTAGGGATCGAATACGATGGTAGCGCTTTTTTTGGCTGGCAGTGGCAGGTTAGCGGCAGAACGGTGCAGGATGAGTTGCAAAAAGCCTTATCAGTTGTTGCTAATCACCCTGTGACAGTGCAATGTACTGGTAGAACCGATACGGGTGTGCATGCTTTGGAACAAGTGGTACATTTTGAATCGGATGCGCTACGTGATGAAAAAGCCTGGTTAATGGGCACGAATGCTAATTTACCCAGTGATGTACGCGTGATTTGGGTAAAGCTGGCAATTGCTGATTTTCATGCGCGCTATAGTGCCATTGCGCGTTTTTATCGCTATATTATTCTTAATCGTCCCGTCAATTCAGCCCTGCAGCATGGGCGAGTGACTTGGTTTCACCCGCCGTTGGATGCGGAACGTATGCACTTGGCCGCACAGTCTTTAGTGGGTGAACATGACTTTTCTTCTTTTAGAGCCCATCGCTGTCAGTCCAAAAGCCCTCATCGGCGGATGCATTTTGTGGAAGTATACCGCCAAGGCGAACAAGTAATTATGGATATTTCTGCCAATGCATTTTTACATCATATGGTGCGTAATATTGCCGGGGTGCTAATGGCGATTGGCTGTGGTGAACAAGAAATAATATGGACCGAACAACTTTTGGAATTAAAGGATCGGCAATTAGCTGGAGTGACAGCATCTCCTTGCGGTCTTTATTTAGGTGGCGTGTTTTATCCAGAGCAATATGGTATGCCCAAGCACCCGGTATTTAATAAACTCCCTGCGCATGCGCAGCGACATCAACATTAAGGACGTTATAACATGAAAAAAATAGGTTTATTGGTTGGCAGTCTGATGCTGTCAGGTTGTGCAAGCTTTGGTGAAGGGATTGCAACGGCCTTTTTGGAGAAGCAAGAGTCAGAAGATTTACGCGAATGTAAAATATTTGGTAAGCAATTCGGAGGCATGGAAGCAAGCTTCGAGCAATCACAGCATACTGTAAAAGTGTTAATGGTACATGGGGTCGGCTCGCATGTGCCAGGGTACAGCTCTCAATTCCAAGAGAAGTTAGCGGCTGAATTAGAGTTAACTAAACTAAGTGGCCGCTATAAAGAAATCATGTTGACGCACCCGGATTTTCCAGAACAAGATCTTGGGGTATTGAGAGTTAGGCGTTTATTGAGTGCCGATGAAACCAGAGAAATTTTGTTTTATGAGTTAACGTGGTCTGCTATTACTGACCCTGAAAAAGAGAGGCTTAAATATGATACTTCTGGGGCTTATTCGTTTCGGCGGGCAGAGGTTAATCAGATGTTAAAGGTATTTTCTAATGATACTAGCCCCGATCCAATGATTTATTTAGGTGACGCTCGCGAAGAAATATTGGCTTCATTCCGGTCAGGTTTTTGCTGGATGGCTGGTAAAGGCTGGGATGCCTTGCCTGATCATACTAATGAACAATGTGTGTTTGACAAAGAGGTGATTACGCGTTTGCCGAGTGATGAATATGCGATTATATCGCATAGCTTGGGTAGTCGTATTGTCATGGATGGTATGCAAAGTATTGCCCAGCGAGTTGGAAAAGCAACTGATGGCAATCATTCAGAAATAGAAGCAAGTTTTGTTGATACCTTTCAACAGAAGCGTATTCCTTTCTATTTAATGTCCAACCAATTGCCGTTATTAGAAATGGGGCAACAGCCACCTGAAATTATTGATCAGCAGGATGATTATTGTATTCCGGGCGGGAAAAAATATGCAGATAGGTTAGTTGCCAGTACTTCTATTATTGCCTTCAGTGACCCAAATGATTTATTGAGTTATGCGATTCCACAAGAATTTGCTCGGCATCACTTAGATTCCAGATTATGTGCAGAGATTACTAATATTAATATTAACGTTGCCCATGTTATTGATATGTTTGGCATGGGGAAATTTGCTAATCCACTAACAGCGCATACCGGCTATGATAGTGATGACCGGGTTGTTGCTCTAATCGCGGAAGGAATCGGCACACAGAATACCGCAGCGATTATTAAAGAGCGTTGTGATTGGGTTGAGTATGTTGATTAATACTTTAATATGAAGATTCTGGTACTTAATTCTGGTAGCTCCTCCATTAAATATGCTTTGTTTGATATGCAGGCGCATAAAGCATTGATAATTGGTGTAATAGAAAGTATTGCCGAGCAGCAAAGTAAGCATAGCTATCATTATGAACTAAATAAGCAACAGCAAGAGCAGCAAATAAGTGTGCCGATTGTGGATCATCAGCAAGGGTTAGCAGCCATATTTCAAGTGTTATCCGATTTGGCGTTGATTGCAAATATTGCTGATTTGTTTTGTATTGGTCATCGGGTCGTGTATGGTGGCGAGCAGTTTTGTCAGCCTACCTTGATTAGTGCTGCCGTATTAGCGGCGATCAAGCAAATGGTCCCTTTAGCACCTTTGCATAATCCCGCCAATATTACCGGGATAGAAGCGGCGATGGCTTATGCACAGGGCGTACCGCAAGTTGCGGTGTTCGATACTGCTTTTCACCAAAGTATGCCGGCTTATGCCTATCAATATGCAGTACCACAAGAGTGGTATATCGATAAAGGTGTCCGGCGTTATGGTTTTCATGGCACTTCACATTTTTATGTAGCTAAACAAGCTGCCCAGCATATTGGAAAGCCATTAGCTAAATTAAATATGATTACCTTGCATTTAGGTAATGGTGCCAGTATGACAGCTATTGCAGCTGGAGAAAGTGTGGATACCACTATGGGAATGACACCTTTAGAAGGCGTTATGATGGGCACGCGTAGTGGTGATTTAGATCCTGCCATTGTGTTTTATCTGAATCGGCTGGGGCTGAGTAACGCAGCGATTGAAAATGCATTAAATAAACAAAGTGGCTTAAAAGGTGTGTGTGGAGTTAATGATATGCGTGCTGTGCATGCAATGGCTGAGGCAGGTGATGAAGCTGCACAACTAGCTTTGGCTATGTACAGTTATCGTATCAAGAAATATATTGGTGCTTATTTTGCTGTACTTGGCCGAGTTGATGCGCTAGTTTTTACGGGTGGGATAGGGGAGCACGATGCTTGGTTACGTGCCTCTTGTTGTGCAGAACTTGGTGTTTTAGGGGTTGCGCTTGATCAACAAAAAAATGCCCAAGCCCAAGGCCAGTTAACTGAAATTAATCAGGCAGATTTAGCTGTTAAAATATTGGTTATTGCGACTAACGAAGAGCTGGAAATTGCACAACAAGCAGAGTTATGTGTGCAGGAAAATAACGAGCAAGGCTTAATAATGTAGGTCGTGTTGATTATTTGCAAGGATGTCATTTAAAGAGAAAATTAGGGCTACAGGTTTAATACGGGACACGCAGTATAGCCGCATAGTGCAGATAAATCTGCACCTACATTACTATTATGTCCCGTGTTAAGTTGGTAGCCAAAATTTGTGATGCTGACACCCTATGCAGGTTATTGGCGTGGGTAACAATGCTATTACGCAAAAATTTCGATTAGAAAATTTTGCATGCTTTGCCAAGCTCGTTGACTTACCACTTCATTATAAACCGTACCAAACTCTGGATCATTTGCTTCCGGATTAGTAAATGCATGTACGGTATTGCCATAACTATGTAGCTGCCAATCTACTTCTAAGCGAGTCATTTCTTTCGTAAAAGCATCCACTTGTGCATGTGTTGCCATCGGGTCATCATGACCATGCAAGGCAAGTACTTTTGCATGAATGGCTGTGGTTGTAGTTTGAGGCGGTGGAATCAGCAAACCATGAAAACTCACTACGCCTTTTATATCAGCGCCCATTCGAGCAAGATCTAATACGCATAAGCCACCAAAACAAAAACCAATAGCAGCAACTTTGCTATCATCAACCCAAGGCAATAGCTTTACGGCATATAAAGCAGCATTAATACGCTGTTGTAAAAGCTGACGGTCATCAATGAACGGTTGCATCAATGCCGCATTTTCTGCGGTGCTAGTGCCCAATACACCTTGACCATACATATCTAATGCAAACGCAACATAACCTAATTCAGCAAGCTCACGGGCTTTATTATCTGCAAATTCATCGCGCCCTACCCAAGCATGACTGATTAAAACTGCAGGTCTTCTACCTTCAAAATTATCATCATAAGCAAAAAAAGCTTCTAGCAGCGTATCACCATCAAGGTAATTTATCGTATTAGATATAATGGCCATAGCGAGTCTCTACTGATTACCAAAGTTATAAACAACCACTCTATTCACTAAAGGTTTTAGTTTATCTTTCAGCATGTTTTTATGTTTATGGCTTTTCATATACTTTTTCAATGCTGCTACATTTTTAAAAGTGACCGTGACCGCAACATCAAAAGTATCATCAACTTTAGGACGTTCACTAGGAATAACAGCACTCACGTGACGAGAAATAACCCCAGGAACCGTTTCCAGTGCACGACTTGCCTCAATAAATTTTTCCCGCATTTGTACATTACCTGGTTCTTTTAACCAGACCACTACAACATGACTAACCCGTTGATCCGTTTGAGCCTGTGCGCCAAAGGCCGTAAAAAATAATCCCGTTAATAATAGTATTTGTAAAAATTTTTGCATTATATTTCTCCTGTTGATTGTAATTCTTTAAGAAAGCCAATTGAAGCTTCTTCGACTAGATCTAATACCCGTTCAAAACCATAAGCACCCCCATAATAAGGGTCAGGCACTTCATTAGTTTTCAAATGTGGTGCATAATCTAAAAATAATTTAACTTTATGTTGTAGCTCTTCAGGACAGGACTTCATCATCACTGCAAGGTTATCGGAGTCCATTGCCAGCAAGTAATCAAAATCTTCAAAATCTCCCATAATCACTTTACGAGCACGAATGGTGCTTAAATCAACATCGCGGCTTTGTGCTGCACTTTGCGCACGTAAATCGGGGGCTTCACTGATATGATAAGCATGTGTTCCTGCTGACTCAACCAAGAATTTATCGGCCACGTTTTCATCACTGATTAATTTGTTAAAAACTCCCTCTGCACTTGGGGAGCGGCATATATTGCCCATGCAAACGAAAAGCACTTTTACTGTATTTTTGTTGGTCATAGTTGTTTGAATTGGTTTCTGGTTTGCTAATTATAGTAGGAAATTGCTGTTTATTGGCTATTTTTATAAGTATTCAGGTGCTTTTACAAAATAGTAATTTTTGTAAACTTATTAAGTTTCTATTTTGTATTAGCACTTTTGATACAGTAGCTGCGAAATTCAGTTTAATGCATTTTGAATTTTGGCGAAGGTATTGATTTATGTGATAATAACCTAGCATGCCAGTTATAGCTATTCATGCTGGTAATTTTCCATACAATTAATAGTCTTTAAAAATAGGCTCTGAGAATATAAATATGAAACAAAATTTTTTAGGTTTGGCAGTTAGTTCAATTTTCTTGATATCTTTTAACGCACAAGCGGAAAATTGTACTATGGAATACAATATGAAAGGCTGGTCTGCTTTTTATAAAAGTTATAAGGGAACGGGGGTTGTGAGTTGCCCTAGTGGTAAAAGTGCCAAGGTAAATTTAAGTTTGACTGGCGGTGGCTTCACTTTTGGTGCTTCTGAAATTATTGAAGGTAAGGGTAAGCTGCATGGCATTGAAAAGCTAGATGATATTTATGGCGGTGCTTTTGCGTTAGGAGGCCATGCCGGGTTTGGGAAATCAATTGAAGGTCGCTGGGTGCCAAGAGGAGCACGTGCCGTGACTCTAACAGGTAAAGGAAAAGGTTACGATCTTGGTTGGTCTATGGGAAGTTTTAAAATAACTAAGCTATAGTTCTTAATTAGTTTTACTCTGTGCTGCGTAAATAATTGTAGGTATATAGCAAATGGATGTTATTGTCATTGGAAGTGGCATAGGTGGCCTTTCTGCTGCGGCTTTATTGGCAAAAGCAGGGCGACAAGTTTTAGTGTTAGAGCAGCATGATCGCGCTGGTGGTTATGCGCATGGTTTTAAGCGTAAAAAATATACGTTTGACTCAGGTGTACACCTCACTAGCGGTTGCGGAATGCAAGGCTATCAAGGTGGTCAGCTTATCCGCAAGACCCTGCAAGCAGTCAACGTTTATGAACAGTTAGAATTTATTGAAGTTAACCCGTTTTCCTTTGTTTCCCTGCCTGAGCTATCGGTTGCTTTGCCTTTGTCTATTGATGCATTTGTGAAGCAACTCGCTGAGATTTTTCCGCACCAACAACAAGGGTTGCATGATTTATTGGCACTTTGTTTGCAGTTAGCAGAACAAGTTGCCAAAGCTGAAGACTGCATGGCTACCAATGATTTATCTGTTATTCAGTCTGAACTGGCAATATTGTTTCAATATAGAAATAGTACCTTAGCTGACGTGTGGGGTGATTTTATCCAAGATCCGCAATTGCAGAGCATTTTTGCGGCAAACTGGCCGTACTTGGGTTTGCCACCAGAAAAAGTGTCCTTTGTTTATTGGGCCAGTATGTTGATTGGTTATTTAGTTGAAGGTGCTTATTATTGCAAGGGGGGCTTTCAAAGGCTTGCTGATGCTTTAGTGCAAGGGATACAAGATGCGGGAGGGGAGGTACGTTTTAAATCTGCCGTCACTAATATTCGTGTTACTGATAATCAAGTGCAAGGAGTGGAGCTCGCATCAGGAGAGTTTATTGCTGCCAAGAGCGTGATTTCTAATGCAGATATGCGTCATACCATCAGTACTTTAATTGGTGAACAATACTTTCCAAAACGTTACTTAAGTAGACTACAGCGTATGCAAGCTTCTATGTCTATTTTTGTAGTTTATATTGCGACTGATTTGAATGTAGTTGAGTTAGGAGCGCATCATGAGGCTTTTTATTATGATGAGGTGAACCATGAGTTAAATTATAATAAATCGCTAAGCGGAGAGTTGTCTTGGTTGAGTATTACCATACCTACTTTGGTGGATGATAGTTTAGCACCTAAAGGCGAGCATTTGGTGGTGCTGACAACATTGGCAAATTTTGATCAACATGAAGACTGGAAAGCTGCAAAAGCTGATTTTACGCAGCAAATGCTTAATTTTGCAGATAAAAAACTTCCTGGCCTAAACACACATTTATTATTTGTCGATGCGGGGTCACCTGCAACGATGCAGCGTTATACTTTGAACCATAAGGGCGCGGCGTATGGTTGGGATGTTACTCCACAGCAGGCAGGTGCAAATCGAGCGGGGAATAAAGCGCCGATTGATGGACTTTTCTTTGTTGGGCATTGGACTACACCAGGCGGAGGCGTGTATGGCGTGACCTATTCAGGTGTACAAGTTGCCCAGAAAGTTTTAGGTTTGAATCAACAAAGTGAGTTATGGGATAAACTTGGTGTTACGTAACAGAACTATTTTCAAATTTTAATTGATTTCATAATACTGGAAAATTTTTAATGCACTCAACGTATGATGTTCTTATTATGGGCGGCGGTCTGGCAGGCTTGTCTCTTGCAATACAGCTGAAACTTAAAACTAGCAGCTTACGCATTCTTGTTGCGGAAAAAGCACCACATCCTGCTCCAGAAGCGGCATATAAAGTAGGGGAGTCCTCAGTAGAAATAGCCAGTCATTATTTTGAAAATATCTTAGGTCTACAGCAACAACTGGACAATGAATTACCCAAATTTGGACTACGTTTTTTCTACACTCAAGGGGATAATTCAGAGATTGGCAAACGTATTGAATTGGGGTCGTATGAGTACCCGATGGCTAAAAGCTATCAAATTGATCGTGGCCGTTTTGAAAATGCATTGGCAGAATATTGCCTAAGTTTAGGCATTGATTTTCAAGATAACTGTAAAATTAAAGAGATTGCATTAGGTAAAAATGACCACCAGATTACCCTGCTATTAAATGAGCAGGAACACGTCGTGCAGACGAGTTGGCTCGTTGATGCAACAGGGCGCATGGGTGTCTTGAAACGCAAATTAAAGTTGGCAAGACCTGCGTATCATGATGTAAACGCCTCTTGGTTTCGCATTGATCATAATATTGATATTGATGATTGGCATGATGATCCTGAGTGGCAAACACGAGCGACCGTGCCAAGAAGACTTAGTACCAATCATTTAATGGGTAAGGGCTATTGGGTTTGGTTGATACCTCTTGCTTCAGGCTCAACAAGTATCGGTATTGTTGCTGATGCCAACATTCACCCTTATGCAGAAATTAATACCTTTGCACGTGCGCTAACGTGGTTAAAAAAATACGAACCGCAGTGCGCGCAGATTATTGAGCAGCATCAAGAGCAATTGCAGGATTTTCTGACCCTGAAGCATTATTCGCATAATTGCAAGAAAATGTATTCGGCTGATGGCTGGGCTATCACAGGGGATGCTGGTGTTTTTCTGGATCCATTTTATTCGCCAGGTAGTGATTTTATCGCGCTAAATAATGGTTTTATTAGTGATTTAATTATTAAGCAGCAAGCAGGGGCTGATATTGCTGCCAGAACGACACAGTATGAAAAACTGTTCCGGACACTATTTTTGGCATTTAGCCCTGTTTATGAAGACCAGTACCCTATCATGGGGAATGCCAAGGTAATGAGCATAAAAATAATTTGGGATTACACACTGTATTGGAGTGGTGCCGCTTTATTATATTTTAGAGATAAGTTTTGTGATTTGGAATTTATGCAAACTTCAGGAATGGCTTTGCAGCAAATTTATCAAATTAATCGACAGATGCAAGGACTGTTTCGCTACTGGGCTGAAGTTGATTCATCCAGTGATGCAATGAGTGATATCTATATTAATTACAGTAATATTGCGTTTCTGCAGCAATTAAATAAAGATTTGCTTAAAGAGCAAAGTGGCTCAGAGGTGCAGCAACAGCTCACTAAAAATGTTGATTTTATTAAAGAACTAGCAGGTGAGATTGTCAGGCATGCTGGTAGTGTACAGCCAGAATTAAAGGAGCATGTGCCTTTAATTCCAGAGAATAATGCAGATAATTTAGGCTGGGTTTTTGATTTGTTGCGCTAAGGGCTAAGCCTATGCTTTATTTTGCTGCTTTCTAAAGCGATTAAATAGGTAGTTCTTTTTAAATTCAGCTATTTTATTGACTAGATAAAGCAACTTAAAAGCGAGTAAGGGCCAGCGAATCTGAGGGTTATTATAGGCATCGCCTGCTAGCACTGAAATAACCGCTGATTTAAGTTTTTGTTTAACAGGGTGTTGTGCAGCTTCATCAGAAGACATTAATAGTTTATGTAAAGCGGGGCTATTAAAGCGATAAATAAACCAGCAAAAAGCTTTGATTTCTGCGGCCACCGAATTTTCAAACTGGCTAATGAGCAATTGACTGTTAGGGGGACTTGCCAGTAATTGGTCAACTAACTCTGCACCTCTTGTCGCACTTTGCATGGCAAGATAAACACCGCTAGAAAAAACAGGATCAACAAACGCATAAGCATCACCAATCAATAAAAAACCATCACCTGACATTAGGCTGGATTGATAAGAATAATTTCCAGTAGCTTGTGCTGCACCTTCTAGTTGCGCATGTTGCATACGTGTACTGATTGTCGGCACCAGCTCTAAAGTTTGCTGTAGAAAAGTATTTAAATCGGTAGCGCGGGTTTTTAAATAGTCAGGCCAACAAACACAACCAATACTGGTGATGCCATCCTTTAACGGGATGAGCCATATCCAACCATGTTGAAACCAATAAATACTAATATTGCCCGCATCTTTACCTGTTCTACGCCCAACATGATTAAAGTGACCAAAAATAGCGGCCATTTTATGTTTTGAGTTCTTTTGTTTACTATTAAGTTGTTGCGCAAGCACGGTATCACGCCCTGATGCATCAACTAGGTAGCGAGAACTAAATTCATGTTGCTTACCTTGTTCATCCTGTGCCTGAACTGTTTTTAGTGCATCTTGTAGTTGAACGTGAACAACATTCATACCTTCAAGTGCAGTGACACCTTTTCGTTGACAATTTCTAAATAAAATTTCATCAAACTCGGAGCGCCTGACTTCATAAGCAAAAGGCGGGCTATTTTTGGTTGCTTTTGCAAAATAGAAAGTATCTTGTGCTAGTAAGGTCTCTTCAGAGTTAAATTCAGCAGCGTATTTTTTAATACCAATAGCATCGACCTGCTCAAGCACACCGAGTTTTTCTAAAATCGGCAAGTTCATTGGTAATAAAGACTCACCGATATGAAAGCGCGGGTGCTGTGCTTTTTCTAATAGGCATACCTTATGACCTTTTTCCGCCAATAGGCTGGCAATAGTTGTACCAGCAGGGCCGCCGCCTATGACGAGTACATCGTAGTGATTTGCTTGGGTGTTATTCATTGTTTTTAAATACAGGAGTGTAGTGGGCAAGTAAATCTGTGCATATCAAAAGAAAGTTGCAAAGGGCTTTGTATTTATTATAATCAACGAAATGCTTGCCACTTTCTAAATAGACGCTGTGGAACCCTAAAACGAATCGTTCTATTATTTCTTTCTAAGCCTATTTCTATCGCTTCACCTGCTAATAGTTCATCGAGCATTTGTGGATTATTTTCTAAGGTATTAATGGAATTTCCATTGATGCTGGTAACGATATCATTGGCTAATAAACCTGAAGGTAAGCGGCCTTTTTGAGTGCTTAACACGATACCTTTTGCAGTTTTTTTCAGGCCGAATTGGGTAAGTACTTGCTTGCTGTTGTTTTGATATTGTACTTTGAACTCTTCTAGGTTGTTAGGTCTGGTTGTTTGTTGGTGTCGCACTGCTTGCCTATTTAAAGGTTTGCTGTGCTTGGCTTTTATGAGTAATAATTTCTCTAAACGACCATTATGCTTAATTTGTACGTAATCATTAAGGATTAGGTGTAGTAGTCCACCTCTATTAGGGAGTTGATCACCTTGGCGATAAGCTAATGCTGCTTTATTGGCTTTACTCGCAATCAGTGCAATTGAGTTTTCGGGCTTGGATGAGCTAATAATGCCATGCAGAAAAAGTTGTTGGCGTGTTTTGGGAATATTGGCTTGTTGCTCAAGGGTATTCTGATTATTGACTTGTTGTTTAAAAAGGTTAGCACTGAGTATGTCATGTAAGTCATTATTAATATCAGCTTTAGGTGCTGATTGATTTTGGGCTGTTACTTTTGGTGCGATAGGAGCAGGCTCTAGTATTTTCCATGTCCATTTTGCTGCAAAAAACATGCTGCCAATCGTTAATAGAGTGGCAACAGTATGCAACGTTTTTTTATATTGAAGAAGTTGTGCCATAAGTATTAGAACATAAGGTTTTCGGTAAATCGCACGACAATATCTTGTTCATTTTCAGATAATGTTGCTTGCTCTGTTAGGTTTAATAAACGCTGCGTGATTTGAATGTCAGCCTGTTTATTGCTTTTTGCCTGAATATTGATCAGCTCGAACTTAGTATTTTGCTCGCTCAGTTTGATATGTAAGGTATTATTCTGCTTCATTAAGTTAATATCTAGTGCGGGTAAGCTACTACTTTCCTGTTGGTTCGATACTTTACCTCCTGCCCAGTGCAGTATGCCTGTTGAAATATAGTATGGTGGCGTATCTGTTATCAATAGTTGTTGAACAGTAACTGCGCCAGTCATACTGAATGGTTGTATCTGTTCGAGTTTAGCGCTAAGTTCATGACTATCTATGCTTCCATATAGCTTAAAAGCTGCTTGCAGACCGTTAAATTTAGAGTGCACATATAATTTAGAGTGCTCACTTTCTGCATGAATTTGTATTACAGCAGCATCATTAAATAGATTAGTAGGGTGCAGTTCCCAAGAGCTTTTTATATTAAGATCTTGAGAGTTACTCGCTTGTAACTGCCCTTGCCAGATATTACCTTGTAAATCATGCAATTGCCAGTCAGCTATGCGCAAATTGGGGAGTAGTTGCTGAGTGATTATACGTGTTGGTGTCAGCACAGCTAAGGCGAGTAAAAAGCTGAATATACTTAATAAAATATAGTAACGCATTAGCCAGTATTGATTAGATTTTGGGTGAGTGATATTCAATAGCTGAGGGTAATCTGCATATTAGTACTACCTTGATTGTTGGTAGCACTAAATTTTTCTACTGTAACAGGGTAGTTTTTTTGTAAGCTATTTAGCCAGCGTAAGCTGTCGTTAAATAGCGTATTATCGAGTAGTACTACTAAATGATTATTATTTAGGGGTCTAATTTGTACTATTTTCAATTGCTGTTGCTTGGCACTTTGTTCAATTAAAGTCATGACTCTGCTTTTATTAAAAGCTGTCGACACAGTCCTCTTGTTTGAGCCTGATAACAGTTTTAGCTGGTTTGCCATTGCTTGCATATTGCCTAAATCAGTCTGGTAGCTATCTATCCGTGTTTGTAATTGGCTATTGCTACGGTTAATCGGTAAATATAAAAAAGCATACAATAAAATTAATAATATCACCCAGCAGAAGCTTAAAAGGATATGTTGTTCAGCCATTGTTTTTTGTAAGAACCAAGCTTTCATAAGGAAGTCCCCGTCAGTATTAGCTGAGCTTGTACGCGGTTGTTTACTTTATTGGCTGCAGATATTTCTGCTGTTAGACCTTGCTGCGTGAGTGCATTGGTAAGTGCTTCCAGCTGAGCGAGTGAATCTGTACTCAAGTCAATAGATAGCTGATTTTGTTGGTATTGCAGACTATTGATTTCAATTTTATTTGCTTGAGAACGTGCAAATGCGGCTAATAGAGAGAGCAAGCCTGAGCTATCATTTTGTTGCGCTTGTGCTGTTCTTAGGCCAGTACGCATTTGGGCGACGGGGTCAATAATGCGACGTGCTTCAGGAAAACTGGTTTTATACATATCAGTAATAGCATGTTCTAGCTGCAGCTCTTGGTTTTGTAATTGCTGCCGCTGATAAAATTGCTGAATGGTTAGCGCGAGTAGCAGTACTAGTACGCCAGCCCCTAACCATTGCATAAAACGCCATACTTGCGGAGGGTTTCTTTGGAATTCACCTTGTAATAAATTTAAGGTAGGTGCATGGCTATACTGTTGGCATAGATAATTAAAAACAGGCTCGGACAATACTTGCTGCTTTAGCTGAATAGGGCAGTTTGCTATTGTTAAGATGCTATTACTATAAACAGGTATGGATGTGGGTAATGTATCGACTAAGGATTCTATGAGGACGGGAAGATTCCAGCTTTCTATGGCAATACAGTGTTGGCGAGTTTTTAAGAGTGTGTAATCTGCCTCATGGATTAATAAAAATTCTTGTGGGCAATTTGCCTGGAGTTGGGTGTCGGTAATCAGTTTTGTCACAGGAATATTGGCTTCTGCGAAAACATCCAAGTAATCTTGTAATAGGGTTTTATTGATGACGGCAATATCTAAGCTATTTTCGGCGTTTTTTTGCCAAGCAATATGTAGATTTTCGACATCCTCAGCAAGCTGTTCTTCTAGGTCATACTGTAACGCTTGTGCCAATAGCTTGCGGTTTCTGATTGCTAATGTAGATTGGGTTTGATAGACATTGTTTCCTGATAGCACGGCAATGCAATGACAATGGCCAATATGCTCTATTAACGTGTTGAGCTCGTTGCAACCAGTTGTCACTTCTTGTTGATCTTGCTGGTACCAATTAAGCTTGCTGGTAGTGTTGATAGAGCCATATTTTGGCAGCTCAATAAAAAATAATGCATCCATAAAGTTTAATAAAAACGCGTGCGGTACAGGGTATTGATTTGTTTGTTATTGCGATATAGCAGGCTTTGGTATTGCTGTTCTAAATTACCAATCCAACCAGTGTAATGCAACATAAAATAAAAACTACTGACACTGAGTAGTTGCCTATTTAAAGTACTGCTTAACTTGGGTTGTTGTGGATTTTCTTGGTCTAGTTTAGCAAAGAACTCGGCGACTGACTTAAATCCTTGTTGTTGCTGTGCCTTAATAACGTTATCTAATTTGGCAGCACTCATTTCTACTGATAAAGATTTTAAGAGTAATAAACTGATAGTATTAATATTTAATGGGCTTGCTTCTGTTTGTGCGGGAAAATAGCGACCTAGTTCAGTATAAGCTGGAGCAGTGGGGAGGGCGCAAATATCTGCTGCTAATGCTGTAATTTGCTCGTGCCCCCAATGTGCAACAGCATACAATTCTTGAATATCCGTTAATGCCTGGTTTGCAGCTCGGTAAGGTGGTTGTCGGAGACTATAAGTTTCCCATTCAGCACCTTGCGGATTTGGCTCATCATCAGCATCAAGCCAGTCAATTAAGCTCCATACAAGATTTTCATTAAGCTCTTTTTGGCTGAGAAGGTTTTTGAAAATGGTCACTTGTTGCTGTTGTATTTGACCTGCAATAACCAAGTTGTTGATATTAAAGCAGCCTTGGTAGTCAGTCATTGCTGCTTGAAATAAGCCACCTTCTGCTGCAATGGGCGGCAGTGCTTGCGCCCAAGTATCGTTGAAAGAGTCATAGTTGTTTGCTATTAAATCTTCACGCAAAATGACTTTGCCCCATTGTTCAGCACTGCGAAATAATTGCCATATTTGTTCAGCTTGCAGTTGATTATAAGTGCGGCGCAGATTAATTTGTTGTTGATAAAAAATACGGGTAGCCACCACAGTGGCAATGGCAATGACTAATAATGCAGTTACTAATGCAAGTCCTTGTTGATGGTGTTTCATTGTGGTAACTCGATAATTTGTTCAAAGTCACCATAAAGCGGTGTGCTCATTGATATTTTTAATGCCAGAGGGAGGATATTTAACGGTGCATTCTGTGGCGGCCAATTACTATACCATCGCTTATCGTACGCTAAAACTTGGATAGTGACTTGAGTAACGTTTGCTAAGAGTTGCTGCTCACGGTAATTGTCAGTCTCGGTATTGTCGGGTGCAAACCAGATACGTTTATACAGCGTTTTATCTTGCAAATAGTAATCGATACGTTGCAAGGAGCTTCGAGCTATGCCTGATGGGTTAGGATGGCCAGCGCGGGTAAAGCTAAATTGCAAGTCGTTACTTTCAGTTAATAATAAAGCTGCTAATGGGGTACGATAACTGTCGGTCACCGTGCGTGGCACGATATGCTGTATTTCGCTATGTAGTTGCGTGAACGTATAATTAAATTGTTGCAAGCGTTGTTGTTGCTCAGTAATGCGCTGATGCGTGAGTAATACTGAATTCAAACCACTGTAAGCTAAGCTAAGTAAGATAGCTAAGATGCTGATGGCAATCAATAGTTCAATTAAAGTAAAGCCTTTGTATTTCACTCGGGCTTACTCAGATAAATAGTTTGTTCCAGAATGATATCATTCGCTGTTTTTTGCGCAGCAATGCTAATAGTGACTTTGCGTATCTCGGGATTATCGGTCGCTGATGTTTGTGTTTGCCAATACCATGTCTGTTGCAAACTCGTTTGTATGCCTTTGTGGTGTTTAATGGCTGGCCAACTGTCTGTTAAGCGAATTTCAGCTATTTTATTTTTCATTAGCCAATAAGCTGCCATTTTGTTTTGGGTTATTGAAGCACTTTTAACTTGTTGATTAGCGGTATTGAGCACGGCTAATAAACCGATGGCGATCACCGCAAGAGCGACCATCACTTCAATTAAGGTAAAGCCTTTAGATTGACAATACATGCTGAAACTCTATCTTCATTGCTTTACAGGGGTAAGTTTTATTGTATTCTGTTGCGTGTATATTTTATAAGCTATATCACTATTGGCTGCTTGGACAATGAGTTCAAAATGACTGATGCTACCATCAGGTAAAAAAATAATTTGCGGTAAACTATTTTTTGTAGCAATGATGTTTAAATTATCAATTTGTAACTGATAATTGAGTATAGGGTCTAATGGATGTGAGTTTAAGAGTTGATCCTTTTCTAGCGTCTGCCACTGTTGGTTTTGATAGCGTGAAAAGTATTGTTGCGTTGTCGTTAGAGTCCAACCCATAATTTGACCTCGCAAAATGGAATCTTCTTGTGCTAAATTGAGTAATTGTTGTATTTGATAAGCGGCGTGTTTTGCTGGACTAGGGCGTGTATTCAAGCTTAATGTCGCAAATGAGAATAGAATGCTAATAAGCACCAAAACGACTAATAATTCGAGTAAGGTAAAACCTTTTGTTGGCGAGTGCTTTTTAAGCGGCATTAGCTTGGTCGTGAAGAAATATTAGAAAATCTGATAGGGAGTGTGAGTATTGCTAACAGGCATTTTTTTAAGTATGCACCCCTGAGTGAAAACTTCAGGAATGCTGCTTAAAAATTAAGTATTTATTTGTGGCAAGCAATGCTGTGGGCTGGCTCAGCGTTGTTGGGTTACATTATTAGCGCTATGCTTGATAAGCTAACCCAACCTGCCATTAATATGGCTCGAATTAGTTTTTTACAGATTTAAAAACGTATCTTTTTTATCAGATTGACTACTTAAGCTAGTATCAAAGCCATTATTGAGCGATTGCACCAAACCTTTGGCGCGTGTTTTAATCATTGCCAAGGTTTCTTGTACGTCTTTAGTCCAGCCTATGGGCTGTCTAATTGGCATCACTATGCGCCATAAGGTCATGCCCTTATTAAATAAAGTTGCTAGGTTCTCCATTAACCCTAATTCAATTTGCCGTTCAGCTAATTTTTTAGCAATAAATTTAGCATGTACTTTGCTACTATAAATATGTAGCGGTAGCATCAGCACGACCAATAAAAAGAAAAAGATCGAGGCAATAAACGGATCCAGTAAAAAAGCAACCAGTCCCATTTGAATTTCGCCAGCAACCAATGTTAAGGCAACCGCACTGAGTACTATGGTTAAGGTGAAGTGACTTCTGTCTTTCCATAGATTAATCGCTTTTTTTACTTCATGAATAACGACGGTGTCAAATTCATCAATATGTTGCTCTAGAGTATGTAGGATGCGGTAAGCACTTTCAATATCTATATTGGCCAGTTTGTGTTCTATTGCTTTATGGCCTTCGGATTCAACATCTTGTTTTAGCACAAAAAATTGTCCGGACTGTAAGCCAAGCAGGTTCAGTTGTTCTTTCCATTCAGCGAGATTGATCGGGGTGGTACTGCCTGCTTTTTGGTTGATGATATAGATGAACTTACCAGGGTTGTGGCTTTGGGTAGTTTTTTTTAAAAAGTGTGTTAATCCTGAGCGCAGGCTTTCCAAGTTAGGTTGGTCTGCATCGAAAAAAACAAAAACCAAGTCTGAGAGGGAGGTCGCATGGTCGCGTAGTAGTTGTACACCTTCAGGTTTAGCACTCGGTGCAAAGCCGGGGGCTAAAATAATGGTTTTATCTTTTAACTTATGACTATTATTAGTCTTGAGATCTAAATAGCTATTAATATTACGGCTTTCACCCTTTTCAAATTGTTCAAGACGCTCACTGATATGAAAGAAAGGGAAGCGAGGGTCGCCATCAATAGCCGTACCAGGCAATGACATGGAAGCTTCACCTTCTCGGTGTACCAGAACTGTAAATTGAGCATTCAGGCTGTGTTCATCTTGGGTAGAGCTATCTAAATATTGATTAACAAAGGTATCCCTACCTGATGATGGGTCACCTATCAACGTAATAACAGGAGACCAAGAGGTTTTATTGGCTAATGAGTCATCCATATCAATAAGCCCTAAGTCATAGGCAACTTGATCCAGTTCGTGGTAAAGCCTAAAAGCCTGCAATAATGCAGGATTTTTATCGGCGAGTTGGATTTCTACGTGTTGTAGAGAGGAACTTACAGATTTTTCAGACATACTCATTAGCTTAAAACCGTTCTATATCGATGATTAAGTAAATTGACTAGCTTAATAGGCTAATCGTTTAAATGAAACTAATTAATTTTGCAGGAACTAAGCACTATAAGTGCGTTGGATATAATTCTCAACAATTGTTTGGAATTCTTCTGCAATATGATCACCTTTTAGGGTAACCGTTTTTTCACCATCTTCATAGACGGGGGCCACGGGCGTTTCGCCAGTACCTGGCAAGCTGATGCCAATATTTGCATTTTTACTTTCGCCGGGACCATTTACGACACAACCCATTACAGCAACTTCCATTTCTTCAACCCCTTTGTACTGATCACGCCAGACAGGCATTTGTTCACGTAGGTAGCTTTGAATATCCATAGCCAATTTTTGGAAGTAATCACTGGTAGTCCGTCCACAGCCAGGGCAAGCAATGACCATTGGGGTAAATGCACGAAAGCCCATGGTTTGTAGTATTTCTTGGCCAACAATGACTTCATTGGTACGCGCAGCACCAGGTTCGGGTGTTAATGATATACGAATAGTATCACCTATACCTTGTTGCATTAATACCGAAAGCGCAGCAGAAGAGGCAACAATACCTTTAGAGCCAATACCTGCTTCAGTAAGTCCTAGGTGCAGGGCATATTCACAACGATTAGAGAGCTCTTGGTAGATACTGATTAATTCTTGTACATTACTGATTTTACAAGAGAGGATAATTTTATTTTTAGATAAACCATAAGATTCGGCTGCCGCTGCACTTTCTAACGCTGAGACAATAATGGCTTCACGGGTCACAGCTGCTAGCTCTTCAGGTTCGGCTTTCTCTCTATTTTCATCAAGTAAACGTGTGAGTACAGATTGGTCTAAGCTACCACCGTTAACACCAATACGCACTGGCTTGTCATATTTGACCGCACATTCAATCATTTGTTGAAATTGAATGTCTTTCTTGGCACCCTTGCCGACATTGCCTGGATTAATTCTAAATTTTCCTAACGCTTGAGCACATTCAGGATATTTATCTAATAATTTGTGGCCATTAAAATGAAAGTCACCAACGAGTGGGACAGAAAAGCCATTAGCATCCAATTGTCTGCGAATTTCCGGTACTGCCTCAGCTGCAGCTTCATTATTGACTGTAATTCTAACTAGTTCAGATCCTGCATTAGCAAGTTCCATAACTTGCTTAACGGTAGCTGCGATATTTGCAGTATCAGTATTTGTCATAGATTGCACTACGATAGGAGCGCTGCCACCGACTTTTACCTTTCCAACAAGAACTTGATGAGTATTTTTTCTAGGGCTAATTGACATAGTTTATGGTCTTTTACTTGAATTACAATTACACTAAAGTATATATGAACCACCATCAAAAAAATAGATTGCAGTAGGGTGCATTAGCTTATGAGAATAAATTATTTCTCAGATATACATCTAGAATTTGGTCCAGCAGAACTTCCTGATACGGATGCTGACATTATTATTGCTGCAGGAGACATTGGTATTTATGATCAGGGTTTGCAGTGGCTACAGGCATTAGATAAGCCAATTATCTATATAGCAGGCAACCATGAATTTTATTCAAATTCTTATCATGCAACACTGAATGCATTACAAAAAAAATCTGCTAATACCAATATCCATTTTTTAGAAAATGAGGTCTTTGTCTTCAATAATGTGCGTTTTATTGGCTGCTCTTTGTGGGCAGATTTATTTATTGATGGATCAAAGGTTGCCGATGCTTTAGCGCATAGTTTAAATGACTTTAGAAAAATAACATTTGGTGAAGGTAAGTATAATCCAGAGCAGTTTACCGCGTTACATAAAAAGTCAAAAGCTTGGTTAGAAACAGAATTAGCCAAACCCTTTACAGGTAAAACCGTGGTGGTAACACATCATGCGCCTACGCACTGGAGTTGGTATGACTCACCTAATAGAATTAAAAAACTGGCTTATTGTAATGATTTAAAAGAATTGTTTCATGAGCATGAAATTGCAGTTTGGTTTCATGGACATACTCATAGTATTGGTGATTATCGTTTGGCAGGCGCGCGTATTTTATCTAATACGCGTGGTTATGTAGGCCGTAAAGAAGTGACAGGCTTTGATATGAATAAAGTAGTCGATATTTAGAAAGGTTAAATTTTACTGCATTTTTTCAATACTAATAATTGGATGGTTTTTTATGGTTAAGCTTGATGCTCCGTTACACTTTCAGCAACTACATATTGATGTAGTACGTAATGCGACTGATGATTATAATTTATTTCATGATGCAACCAAGTGGCAACGTATTAAAGATAATCCGTTTAAAGGGCCTATTGCCTTAGGGTTTCAGGTGGAGTCATTTATTGAGCATTCAGTGAGGCAACACCGTAAAGCAACTGATGATGAATTTCTGATTGAGCAATACCAGTTGAACTTTAGCAATTACCAATTTACTTTTGCGAATGCAATCAGGCCTGAGCAGGAAATTGAAATTGATATTAAAAAAACACAATTTAAAACAATACCTGAGCCAATATTAAGTCACCGTATTTGTGTAAAAAGCAATTCTAAACTGGCTTTGATGGGCTATAAAAAAGAATCACAAACACCGCTGTTTCTAGCAGATTGTGATTTTAGTCAGTTAGGCGACCTAGCGGGCTATCCTGATCGACAATTTTTAGAGGAATTTCCTGATTTTTTTATGAAACGTAAGTTTCTAAATATTAGTAATGCGAAAAATTTTTTATGTGGCTCTTTAGCCAATCAAAATGACTATTTTGATGAGTTGAGTAATACCATATACTTTCCAGAGGTATTTCCCTGTAGTTTAATCTCTGCTGCTTTATTAGAAAAAGCGGTATTGGATAAACATGATTTTGAACAAAACCCAATGGTTTATACTTCACATAAGATTAGCTTGGATAAATCAGTATTGCACCGGATGCATAGTAATGCTGCGCTGCATATTTTGTTGCAAAAAGTGATACCTGAAAGCAGTCTGGGGCTACCTGAAGATGAACAAATTGTTGATTACAATTGTTATGGACTGGTCGCTAATAATGCTATTTTATTCCGCGCGGTCATTGGGTTAAGTCCATTAGCAGCTATTTTAAAGAAATAATGTTATTTTTTGACATTGAGCGAATTACTGAGTTTCTCTAACGGCTTATGTGCCCTATATGGATATGGATTAAGTAATAGGCTATTGCGTTCCCTTAAGGCTTTGGTTTGTTTTGCTGCTTGAATGGCTTGTTCTTTATTTGCTTGCGCATTTTGGTAGGTTGCCCGAGCATTATTTTCATTTGCTCTAATGGCGCGCTCTTTGTCAGCTATTTCCTTGGCTAGTTTCTTTTTATTGGCAATTTCGCTCAAGTCATCATTAAGTTTTCGCATGGCCTGTTGTTGACGATCTATGCTTATATCCTTTTTTAGGAGAAACTCACTACTATTTGCTTGTGCTTGGCATGGCGTTTGTTGAAAGCTGGTTTTGCCATCGATTTCGCATTTGAAGATTTTTGCATGTGCTGGTGATATGGCTAATGTAGTCATTAAGAGCGTTATGATTCGCATATTGTGTTCCTTGAGTTGCAGTTTTTCATAGGTTTTTAATACCTTATCTATGATAAATAATAATCTAATAAAGATAGTTAGTGAAAAAGTTTTTTCTACCCCAATCATTTACTTGTATTTTATTTTTTTATTACACATAACTATACGTAAATAAGAATGACATCAGTTGACCCATTAAAAAGTGCACGAAAGTTAGATAGGGCAGTGTGTATAGCTCCTATGCTCGATTGGACTACCAAACATTGTCGGTTTTTTCATCGTTTATTAACACAGCATGCCATTTTATATACTGAAATGGTTACTACTGGTGCAATAATACATGGTGATAAAGAACGACACTTAGGTTTTAATCAGCAAGAACATCCTGTCGCATTACAGCTCGGAGGTAGTTCGATTCAAGATTTAGCTCTATGTAGCAAGATTGCCGAAGATTATGGCTATGATGAGGTTAATTTGAACATTGGCTGCCCAAGTGATCGAGTGCAAAATGGTCGCTTTGGTGCCTGTTTAATGGCAGAACCTGAGCTGGTTGCCGAGTGTGTGGCAGCTATGCAGGAAGCTGTGCAAATTCCTATTACTGTAAAATCGCGCATAGGTATTGATGATAAAGATTCTTATCAAGAGTTAGTGACATTTATAGCAACGGTTGCTGGTGCTGGTTGTGAGACATTTGTTCTTCATGCGCGTAAAGCTTGGCTATCTGGCTTGTCACCGAAACAAAATAGAGAAGTGCCGCCGTTACGTTATGATGTCGTACAACAGATCAAGCAAGAGTTTGCAGAGTTGGAAATTATTATTAATGGCGGTGTTACAACTATTGAACAAGCTGAGGCATTAATACCTAGTGTAGATGGAGTCATGATAGGTCGCGAAGCTTATCATAACCCTTATTTATTGACAGCAGTGGATGGTGTTTTTTATCAAGGTGAGTCAGGTATAAAGACTCGGCAGGAAGTAGTGCAGGTTTTAATACCCTATATTCAAGAGCAATTGGCTGCCGGTGAGCGTCTGCACAGCATTACGCGGCATATTTTAGGTTTATTTCATGGTGTTGCAGGTGCAAGAGCTTGGCGCCGGCATTTAAGTATTTATGCGCCGAAAGCAGGTGCAGATGAGAATGTTGTTTTGCAAGCATTAGAATTAGTGCAAGTATGATGTATACTTAACGCCTATTTTATTTTAGAGATGAATGATGGAAGAGTATTTCAGCAAAATTATTGAAGCAATTGGTGAAGATGTAACTCGTGAGGGCTTAGTTGATACGCCTAAAAGAGCTGCTAAGGCATTTAAATTTTTAAATAATGGCTATGAAAAAAATTTAGAAGAAGTTTTGAATGGTGCTATTTTTGAAGCTGATACTGAAGATATGGTGATCGTCAAAGATATCGAGCTGTATTCTTTATGTGAGCATCATTTATTGCCATTTGTGGGCAAGTGTCATATTGCGTATTTGCCAGACGGGCATGTATTAGGTTTGTCAAAACTGGCTCGTATTGTCGATATGTATGCAAGGCGCCTGCAAATTCAAGAGAGGTTGACCAAACAAATTGCGGATGCAGTTGATGAAGCTATCGGTGCTAAAGGGGTTGCAGTGGTGATTGAAGCAAAACATATGTGTATGATGATGCGTGGTGTAGAGAAACAAAATTCAGTGATGACGACTTCTGTGATGACGGGGATTTTTCGTGAAGATATGAGTACCCGCTCTGAATTTTTGAGCTTAATTAACCGCTCTTCGTAAGGCTGGTGTTGTGGCACAAAAAAACAGGGTAGTTTTAATTGTTAATCTGGGTTCACCTGAGAAATTAACAACACGTTCGGTAAGGCGATTTTTGCGAAAATTTTTGCAAGATCCACGGGTAGTCAATTTGCCGCGCTCGCTATGGTGGATTATTTTGAATTTTCTCGTGCTGCCTTTTCGGCCGCGAAAATCAAAGCAAGCCTATGCGAAAGTATGGACAGAACGTGGTTCGCCACTCACTTATTTAACTCAGGATTTGACTAATAAAGTGGCCGCGCATTATGCACAAGATGCACAGGTGTCGGTGCAAATGGCGATGAGTTATAGTTCGCCGTCACTAGCAAAGCAGTTACATAAGTTACAAAAAGCTCAATATGAGCAAATAACTATTTTACCGTTATACCCGCAGTACTCTTCTACGACGACAGCTAGCGTATTTGATGCAGTTGCTAATGAGTTACTGCAATGGCGTTATGTTCCTGAGTTGCACTTTATTAGTGATTATCATCAGCACCCTTTATATATTGGTGCGTTAGCTGAATCCATTAAGCAAGCATGGGCAGAGCAGGGGCAAGCTGAGTTGCTGTTGATGTCATTTCATGGATTGCCTGATGTCTTAACTAAGAAAGGTGATCCGTATTATTATCAATGTCTAAAAACAGCTGAGCTGATTGCCCAGCAACTTAAATTACCTGCTGATAAATGGCGGGTAGTATTTCAGTCGCGTTTTGGTAAGGCCAAATGGCTACAGCCTTATTGCATAGAGACCTTAATGGCATTACCGACAGAAGGTATTAAGAATGTTGATATTATTTGTCCAGGCTTTACTATTGATTGCCTTGAGACTTTAGAAGAAATTAATATGGCCAATAAAGCTATTTTTATGGAGGCAGGTGGTGAGCAATATCACTATATTGCTGCGCTTAATGATTCTGCTGCCAGTGTTGAGCTAATGATAGATTTAATCGAGAATAAGGTGAAATAATTATGCGTGCTTATGACCCTAATAACTGTGCTTTTTGTCGCTTGATGCGTAGTCTGGCGTTTACGGGTGTCGGTATGGGGATTGGCAGTGGTATGGCTTATTTATTGGGTGCAGATCAGCAAGATATTATTACCTCGGGAATAGTGGTGTCAGCCATTATTGTGTTTGGCCTATTGGATAAAAAAAAGAAGAAATAACATGACTATACTCAGTGCGTGGCAAGATAAATGGCCAAAAATTCGTATCAGTAAGCCTGCTGCAATTGGCAAAGGTGTGCTGGATGATGGCGCTTTTAAAAGTATTGAGGTTGATAAGGTTTTTGAGACGATTAATTATGCGCAAACCACGATAGGTCAAGCCGTTTTATATCGTTCTTTGGTGCAGCCCTTAGCTGATTTGCAGAGCATTAGTGCCAAACAAGCGGCTGTTAAGGAAGTGCGAGGTAATGCTGAATTAAAAGCATCTTTAGAGCGTATTATCAGGCATGCGCAACAAGATGAGGTACGCTTTCATCAGTTATTATTTGCCAAGTTTTTAGGCTCAGGCGGAACGGCACGTGTTGTTGAGGAAATCGAAGGCTACGGTTATAAGCAGTATCGACGTGGCATGCACTTTATTCTGGATTTTGTGGGTGGCGTACAAAGGTTGGTAACTCCACAAAGTAGTTATCTTAAAGATATTGTGGGTGATGTCAGTGCTTTTACCAAGACACGCACTCATGCCTTAATGACTGGGCCAGTATATATCACCGAAAAAGGCATACAAAGTAAAATAGACCGTAAAGGCTTTAGTCCTACCATCATTTTTAAGCCGCATATATTAAAGCCAATGTTAATTGCACTGCTATTTGCTGCATTATTGGTGGTCAATATATTTGTGCCGATTGGGATGTTTAGCCTTTCTCCTATGGTTGCTATCTTCTTGATACCAATGTCGTTGATTTATTTTCCAATTATTGGTGGCTTTGATAGGGATAGCTGTATTAAGCCTTTGCGCGAAGAATATAGAAATTGTCCTGACTTAGGTAAAGCATTGGATGCTTTGGGTAAATTAGATGAACTGTTAGCACTGGTTAAATATGCTGAAGCATGTCATGAGCCACTAGTGATGCCAGAGTTGATAGAGTCTGAGCATCATCAAATGTTTTTACAGAACGCTAAAAACCCAGTGTTGGGTAAAACTGATGCTGACTATGTAGGTAATGATTTTGCATTAGACGCTGAAAAACTGGTGCTTATTACAGGTCCAAACAGCGGTGGTAAAACAGCTTTTTGTAAAACCTTAACCCAAATTCAATTGCTTGCTCAAATTGGTAGTTTTGTACCAGCGACGATTGCAAAGTTAACGGTTGCTGACAGAATATTTTATCAGGCTCCAGAAATCAGTCAGCTTGATGATGGTGAAGGGCGCTTTGGTACTGAATTGAAGCGTACCAAAGATATATTCTTGGCGAGTACTGCAAAAAGCTTTGTAGTCTTAGATGAGTTATCTGAGGGTACTACTTTTGAAGAAAAAATGGAAACCTCGGTTAATGTACTAGATGGCTTTTATCAAAAAGGGAATAACACCCTGTTAATTACGCATAATCACCAGTTGGTTGATCATTTTATGCAGCATAAACAGGGTTTTGCTTTGCAGGTTGAATTTGTTAATGATGATCCGACCCATAAATTAATTCCAGGGATTTCAAGGGTGAGTCACGCACATCGTGTGGCGAAAAAGATTGGTTTTTCTAAGGAAGATATTGCTGGGTATTTAGCTGATAGCTAACATAATGAAGTCCATATTGCAGGTGTTTTTGGGTTTGTTATTTGTGAGCGGAAGCACTTTTTTATGGGCAGATGTTTATAAATATGTAGCAGCTGATGGTAGGGTTTATTACACTGATGACCCTAAGCATAATAAATATAAGCTCATTATCAGGAGTAAGCCCAAGGGCTATCAACTTGCTTTTCAGCACTTGCAAAAGAATAAAAAAAAATATACGCCGATTATTTTACAAGCAGCACGGCAGCATAAAATTGACCCCAAGTTAGTGCATGCTGTTATTCAAGCTGAATCTGCCTACGATGCTAAAGCGGTCTCTAGTGCGGGTGCCGTAGGTTTAATGCAATTGATGCCTGCAACGGCGCGTCAATATGGCGCGACTAGCCGTAAAGATCCCAAACAAAATATTTTTGCAGGTACGCGCTATTTAAAGCATTTATTAGGCTTGTTTGATGATAACCTTGAATTGTCGCTTGCAGCGTATAATGCGGGCGAAAATGCGGTCAAAAAATATAAAAATAAAATTCCGCCTTATCCTGAGACGCAGAAATACGTTAAGCAAGTATTAAGCTTGTATAAGGTAAACAAGGGCTAATCATGACTATAAGCAAAATACTCACTGCTAAAGGCTTAGTGCAAGATGTCTCAACTTTGTTTTCTTTGCCTGATATTTATTATCAAGTTGAGCAAATGATTAAAGATCCACGTTTTACTGCAGTTGATATTGGTCAGGTGATTGCCAAGGATCCAGCTTTAGCGGTACGGTTACTTAAATTAGTTAATAGTTCTTTTTATGGTTTTCAGGCGCGTATTGATACTATTAGCAGAGCAATTACTATTGTTGGCGTGCAAGATTTACAAAATTTGGTATTAGCAACTTCAGTCGTGGATACCTTTGGGCGTATTTCTAGTGATTTAGTAGATATGACCGATTTTTGGCTGCAAAGTATTAATTGTGGTGTGATTGCCAAATTGTTGGCAAAAGAAAGTGCAGTATTGCATGGTGAGCGTTTATTTTTAGCTGGTTTGTTACATAAAATTGGTACTTTGGTCTTATATCAAGAACTACCAGAGCAATCTAGCAAGGTGCTAAAGCTGTCAGATTATGATGGACCATTGATACCTGTTATTGAACAGGAAATAATAGGCTTTACTTTTGCTGATGTGGGTAGTGAATTAATCAAGGCGTGGCAGTTGCCTGATTCGTTGTATGAAGCTATTGCTTGCCAGCTATCTCCAGACCAAGCTTTAAAGTATCGCATCGATGCGCAGCTATTATATATTGCTACTATTTTTTGCTCCTCGCTTGTCTATGAAGAGCAGGATATTATCGATTTGTGGCAAGAAATTCCCCCAGAATATCGTTCGGTTGTGAAAATTGAGGAGCAAGCATTGGTGGCCTTATTGATGCAGGCGCAAGAGGATGTTGCGCAGGTTTTTGAATTATTAAAACCAAGCAAGAAGTTTTATTAATTATTGGTCTCAAACATTAGTAAATTTGGTATAATGAGCGGTTGTCGCAATTCATGTTAATCAGCTCTATAAGGGCTAGGTTATTGGAATAAATACTTGCTAATAAATAGATTTATTAGCTTATTATATTAGACGGACTAATGTCAGAATTTGCTAAAGAAATTACCATAGTTAATCTCGAAGATGAGATGCAGCAGTCATACCTTGATTACGCGATGAGCGTGATTGTTGGTAGGGCGCTTCCTGATGTTAGAGATGGTTTAAAGCCGGTGCATCGCCGGGTTTTATATGCCATGAATGTATTGGGTAATGATTGGAACAAACCCTATAAAAAGTCGGCGCGGGTCGTCGGGGATGTTATCGGTAAATACCATCCGCATGGTGATACTGCTGTATACGATACTATCGTACGGATGGCGCAGCCTTTCTCCTTACGTTATATGATGATTGATGGACAAGGAAACTTTGGTTCTGTTGATGGCGATTCGCCAGCAGCGATGCGTTATACCGAAGTACGCATGGCTAAAATTGCCCATGAAATGTTGGCTGATTTAGACAAGGAAACGGTTGATTTTAATGCCAACTATGATGAATCCGAGTCTGAGCCTGCTGTTTTACCTGCACGAGTTCCTGCCTTATTAGTGAATGGTTCTTCTGGTATTGCGGTAGGGATGGCGACTAATATACCGCCGCATAATTTAGATGAAGTTATTAGTGCTTGTTTGGCACATATAGATAACCCTGAAATTAGTGTGCGCGATTTAATGGAATATATTCCTGGCCCTGATTTTCCTACCGCAGGCATTATTAACGGCGTGTCTGGTATTTATGATGCTTATACTACTGGTCGTGGCAAGGTGCATATCCGAGCGCGTAGTCATGTAGAAGATTATAATCAAGGCAGTCGACAAGCTCTTATTGTGACCGAACTACCCTATCAGGTAAATAAAGCACGCTTACTGGAAAAAATAGCTGATTTGGTGAAAGAGGCCAAAATAGAAGGTATTTCGGGTTTACGTGATGAATCTGATAAAGACGGCATGCGCATGGTGATTGAAATACGCCGCGGTGAAGTACCAGAAGTCGTGCTGAATAATTTATATAAACAAACACAAATGCGTACCGTGTTTGGCGTCAATATGGTGGCCATTTTGAATGGGCGGCCACAATGCATGAATTTGAAAGAAATTCTGCATGCGTTTATTAATCATCGTCGTGAAGTGGTGACGAGACGTACTGTTTATCTATTACGTAAAGCGCGGGAACGGGCGCATGTATTGGAAGGCTTGGCGGTTGCCATGTCCAATATTGATGAAATGATTGCCTTAATCAAAGCATCTGAAAATCCTGCAGCAGCGAAAGTTGGGCTGTTAGAGAAAACTTGGAATGCAGGTTTGGTTGCCACGTTGTTAGAGCGTGCGGATGCGGATCGTTCGCGACCTGATGGCCTAGCTATGGAGTTTGGCATTCATGGTGCTGAATATCGTCTTTCTGAGGCGCAGGCATCGGCAATTTTGGAGCTACGCCTGCATCGCTTGACGGGCTTAGAGCAAGATAAAATTGTTAATGAATATAAACAATTATTAGATCTCATTGATGAGTATTTAGAAATTTTAGCCAGTGCTGTGCGTTTGATGGAAGTGATTCGTGAAGAGCTAGAAGCTATCAAGGAAGAATATGCAGATGAGCGCCGTACTGAAATCGTGGTCGATCAGCTAAGCTTGAGTGAAGAGGATTTTATTACCGAAGAAGATGTGGTGGTGACCATGTCGCATGAAGGCTATGTTAAATCGCAACGCTTGGAAGATTATCAGGCGCAGCGTCGTGGTGGGCGAGGTAAATCCGCAACAGCAACCAAAGAAGAAGATTTTGTTGATAAACTGGTGGTCGCAAATACCCATGATACGATTTTATGCTTTTCATCCGCAGGTAAGGTTTATTGGTTAAAAGTATATCAGTTACCGATTGCTAGTCGTGCTTCACGCGGTAAACCATTTGTTAATTTATTGCCATTAGATAAAGATGAACAAATTAGTGCCATGCTAACAGTGGATGAGTATAGTGAAACGCAATTTATTTTTATGGCCACTGCAGCGGGTACTGTGAAGAAAACGCCGCTAAAGGAGTTTGAGCGTCAACGTAGTAATGGCAAGATTGCCATTGATTTACGTGAAAATGATAAATTAGTGGGGGTAGCCGTAACGGACGGTGCACAAAATATTTTACTATTTAGCAGTAATGGTAAAGCAAACTGTTTTAGTGAAACCGACGTGCGTTCTATGGGGCGAACTGCGGCAGGTGTGCGTGGTATGCGTCTTGGTGAAGATCAGAAAGTTATTTCCATGATTACCTCTTCAGAAGGTACGGTACTCAATGTGACCGAAAATGGTTATGGTAAACGTACAAAATTAGCAGAATTTACTCAGCATAAGCGTGGTGGGCAGGGCATGATTGCTATGCAAACCTCGGAGCGTAACGGGAAATTGGTAGGCGCAATTTTGGTTGCTGATCATGATGAAATTATGTTGATTACCGATGGCGGTGTGTTGGTACGTACCCGAGTGAATGAAATTTCTATTGTAGGGCGAAACACTCAAGGTGTTAAAGTGATCCGTTTGGATAGCAAAGAAAAGCTGGTGGGTGTAGATAAAATTGATGGCTTGGTCGAAGACGAAGCTGAGCAAGATGATAATGTGGTTGATGAGGCTACTCAGGAGTTGGATGAGGTGGCTGGTGCAATCGATGAGCAATTAGATAATGTAGAACCTGATACAGGTGAGAGTGAATAATGTCAAAAGTATATAATTTTAGTGCAGGGCCTTCAATGCTACCTGAGTCTGTTTTAAAGCAGGCGCAGGCTGAGATGTTGGATTGGCAAGGTTCAGGTATGTCGGTGATGGAAATGAGTCATCGCGGTGCTGAATTTATGTCGATCGCTAAAGCTTTGCATGATGATTTGCGGGAATTGATGGCCGTTCCTGATAATTATAAGATTTTGTTTTTACAAGGTGGGGCGACAGCGCAATTTTCATTTATTCCTGCTAATATTTTAGGTGATAAGCAGAAAGCTTGTTATATCAATACAGGTGCTTGGTCTGAAAAAGCAATAAAAAGCGCACAGCCTTATTGTGATGTTATTGTCCCTGCAAGTGGCGAAGCTAATAATTTTACTGCCATACCTGAGCGTTCTAGTTGGAATATTGATGCAGAGGCCGCTTATTTGCATTACACGCCTAATGAGACCATTCATGGCGTTGAGTTCCAGGATATTCCGGATGTGGGTGATTTGCCTTTAGTGGCAGATATGTCCTCTAATATTTTGTCGCGTAACATTGATGTTAGTAAATTTGGCTTAATATATGCTGGAGCGCAGAAAAATATGGGGCCTGCAGGGGTTGCTATTGTGATAGTTAGAGATGATTTAATCGGTAACGTACAGCAAGGTTTGCCTGATATTTTCAATTATGAGAAGCAGGCTAAGCAAGAATCTATGTTAAATACACCTGCGACTTATAATTGGTATTTGGTTGGTTTGGTATTGCAGTGGGTTAAAGCACAAGGTGGAGTTGCCGCCATGGAGAAAATTAACCAACGTAAAGCTAAAAATTTATATGATGCTATTGAGCAATCTAGCTTATATAGTAACCCTGTTGCCGTTGCTGATAGGTCGCGTATGAATGTGCCTTTTATATTAGCAGATAATGGATTAGATAAAGCTTTTTTAGCGGCTGCCAAAGAGCAGGGCTTTTTGTCATTAAAAGGACATCGCTCAGTAGGTGGTATGCGTGCCAGCATTTATAATGCAATGCCTGAATCTGGTGTTGAGGCGCTGGTACAGTTTATGGCTGAATTTGAACGTACTCATTAATTTTATTTTGAATTAATATGACTGATGTAATCCCCCTTTCTGAATTAAGAATTCAGATTGATGCAATTGATCAACAAATACTACAACTGATTAATCAGCGCGCGTCTTTGGCTGAGCAAGTTGCAAAAACCAAGATTGCATCAGGTGAAGATAGTTGTTTTTATCGTCCAGATAGAGAGGCGCAGGTTTTAAGGCGTATTCAAGACTTGAACCCCGGGCCTCTTAGTGATGATACTGCTGCGCGGTTTTTTCGGGAACTAATGTCTGCTTGTTTGGCCTTGGAAAAGCCGTTGCAAGTCGCTTTCTTAGGGCCTGAAGGTACTTTTACTCAGCAGGCGACCTTTAAACATTTTGGTCATGCAGTGCAGACTGAGCCTGTTTCAGCCATAGAAGATATATTTCAAGCAGTAGAAGAAGGTCGTTGTCAGTTTGGTGTGGTGCCGATAGAAAATTCTACTGAAGGTGTGGTGACGCATACTTTAGATAGGTTTGTGTTATCACCTTTGCAAATTTGTGGTGAAGTTGCGTTAAGAATCCAGCATAACTTAATGGCAAATGTTGCTGATTTGAGTGAGATTACTGAGGTACTTTCGCATAGGCAGTCATTAGCGCAGTGCCGTAAATGGCTGGATGCAAATTTACCGAACGTGCGTTGTACTGAAGTTAGCAGCAATGCAGAAGCAGCTAGAGTTGCAGCAACACAAGCTGGGGCGGCCGCCATTGCAGGTGAAATTGCAGCGGAAACCTATGATGTGCCTATCTTGAAAATAGGGATTGAAGATGAACCCGATAATACTACCCGGTTTGTTATTGTTGGGAAGCTAATCTCAGAGTCGACAGCAGGTGATAAAACTTCAATACTATTATCAACCAAAAACTATTCTGGTGCGCTTTATACTATTTTGGAACCATTTGCTAAATATGGTATAGGCATGACTAAAATTGAATCGCGTCCTTCAAGGCAAGGTCTGTGGGACTATTTGTTTTTTATTGATATAGATGGACATCAAAATGATGACAATGTTGCCAGTGCTTTGCAAGAGCTGCAAGAGCATGTCACCATGATGAAAATTTTAGGCTCATATCCTAAAGCAGTGCTGTAGGTTTAGTCGCTTTCCTACTTTAAACTGATAGGTGTATTTTTTCTTTGATATGTTTTAAAAATGGGTGAAAAAAAGAGAGAGTTAAAAGAAGCTTGCTTCATAGTTGCAAAAGCAACTATGTGGGGTCGAAAGCCTATTGACATGGATGTTATTCATTCTCATGCGAATAAATTATTTGAAGAAGCTTTATTTCAATATAACTTGGTTGCAGAGCTAGGAGGGTCGATTTCTCTGGTTATAAGGGCGGTCCATTATTTGGGGCAAGTTCATGCGATTCCACCAATGAAGGACGATATTGATTGGTTTTCTGATTCTTTGAGAATCTTATTGGAGATAGCTGTTCCTAATTCAGACGTACAAGGTCAAGCCCGAGAATTTTTATTGGATATGCAGGGTGGTATTTCAAGCTTTATTGTAGAGTGAAGGCTTAATAAAAAAGCAATTGATGACTGCATACAATATAGTTTGTTTTCAGAAGTAATTTTTATAGTTACTTATTATTTTTTTAACAACCTCTTTTTGCCTAAATTATTATGCAAGCAAGCATCTACCAACTCGCCAACTCTGGCGTACAAAAACTCATTCCTTATCAAGCTGGGAAGCCGATTTCAGAACTGGAGCGTGAGCTGGGATTGACTGAGATCATTAAGTTGGCCTCCAATGAAAATCCATTAGGTCCCAGTGATAAGGTTAAGCAAGTGATTCAAGATAATCTTGTTGATTTATCGCGTTACCCTGATGGGAATGGTTTTGCGCTAAAAGCGGCATTATCTGCAAAATGGCAGCTAAGTAGTGAGCAAATTACGCTGGGTAATGGTTCCAATGAGATTTTAGAGTTATTAGCGCGAGCCTTTTTAACGACTGCATCAGAAGTGATTTTTTCACAGCATGCTTTTGCGGTTTATCCGATAGTGACTCAGTCAGTGGGTGCTGTTGCCAAAGTCATTCCGGCAGTTGATTATGGGCATGATTTGCCTGCAATGTTGGCAGCGATTACCGACAATACTCGCTTGATTTTTATTGCTAATCCTAATAACCCAACAGGTACCTATTTAACTGAGCAGCAATTAGTTGAGTTTTTAGCTGCTTTACCTGAGCATGTTATTTGTGTGTTGGATGAGGCCTATTTTGAATATGTTGCTGAGGTCGATTATCCTAGTTCGGTTGCATGGCTAGCAAAATACCCTAACTTAATTATCACGCGTACTTTTTCCAAAGCATATGGTTTGGCGGGTTTGCGCATTGGTTATGGCTTATCTAGTCCAGAAATGGCAGATATATTAAATAGAGTACGACAACCTTTTAATAATAATGCGCTTGCTTTGGCTGCAGCTGAGGTTGCACTGAGTGATACAGAGTATTTGCAAGCGACCGTTGCTTTGAATAAAGCAGGTATGCAGCAATTAACTAGCGCTTTTACTGAGATGGGTTTGCCTTGGATTACCTCGGTAGGTAATTTTGTTTCCGTCGATTTATTGCGTGAGGCTGCAAGTATTAATATCGCTTTATTGCATAAGGGGGTGATTGTGCGCCCCGTTGCTAATTATGAAATGCCCAACCATTTGCGTATTAGTATTGGTACGGTAGCAGAAAATGATTTTTTTATTAAGACACTGCAATCTGTTTTAACTGATGTTTAATAAATTATGCATTATTGGCGTGGGCCTGATTGGCGGCTCCATTGCGCGTGCTGCTCGAAAAAATAAGCTTTGTACAGCGATTTCGGCCTATGGTCGTGAGCAAGACTTAGATAATTTGCAACGTGCAGTGCAATTAAACGTGATTGATAGCTATAGTCTGGATTTGGCTGAGGCGGTTGCTGGAGCTGATTGCGTGGTAGTGGCAACACCTGTGGGAGCAATGCCTGCAATATTTAAGCAGTTAGCACCTTATTGGTCTGCTGAAACATTGTATATGGATGCCGGCAGTACTAAAGGTAATGTTGTTGCGGCCTTACAAGAAATTTTTGGTGAGCTACCTGCTAATTTTGTGCCGGCTCACCCGATTGCAGGTGCAGAAAATAGTGGTGTCGAAGCAGCTTTAGATGATCTTTTTCAAGGTAAGCGTTTAATTCTGACTCCCTGTGAGCAGACTGGTGCAGATTCCATTGATTTGGCAACGCAATTTTGGCAAGACTTAGGCAGTGTTGTGACCAAAATGGAAATTGTACAACATGATGCTGTTTTGGCCGCTACTAGCCACTTACCACATATTTTAGCTTTCACATTAGTTGAGCTATTGGGCAAAAAAGATGAACAAGCTGATATTTTTAAATATGCGGCAGGTGGGTTTAAAGACTTCACTAGAATTGCCTCCAGTGACCCAACGATGTGGCTGGATATAAGTATGGCCAATAAAGCACAGATCATTCCGTTAATAGAGCAATTATGTGCTGAATTAGGGGAAGTTAAACAGATGCTAGAGCAGAATCAGGCGCAGCCATTACATGAGACATTTACTTATGCCCGCAATGCGCGGCAACGATTTTTAGAGCAATATAAATAATATGACACAAGCAATTACTTTTACTGTGCAGCCAGGCGGACATTTACAAGGGCAGGTACGTGTTCCTGGAGATAAGTCGATCTCACATCGCTCCATTATGTTAGGTGCTATTGCCGAAGGCGTAACCCATGTAACGGGTTTTTTGGAGGGTGATGATGCCTTGGCGACGTTGCGTGCATTTCAAATGATGGGTGTGCAGATTGAAGGGCCTGATAACGGTGCTGTCACCATTCATGGCGTAGGTTTAGATGGCTTACAGGCGCCGAAAGAGCCGATGTATTTAGGGAACTCTGGCACCTCCATGCGTTTGTTGTCAGGTTTGCTGGCAGGGCAAAAATTTGATTCTGTTTTGACGGGGGATGAATCTTTATCAGGCCGCCCGATGCGTAGAGTACTAGATCCTTTAAGTAAGATGGGGGCGAAAATTACTGCAACATCTGCAGGAACTGCGCCTTTAAATATTAAAGGTCAAGGGCTGCTGCATGGCGCACACTATGATATGCCGATTGCCAGTGCACAAGTGAAGTCTTGTTTGTTATTGGCAGGGTTGTATGCAGAGGGAGAAACTTCGGTGACTGAGCCAGCACCGACCCGAGATCATACTGAAAGAATGTTATCTGGTTTTAATTACCCTGTTAAACAAGATGCCAATTTGGTGACTATTACACGGCAAGGGCAGTTAAGCGCAACAAATATTGACGTGCCGAGTGATATTTCTTCCGCTGCTTTTTTTCTGGTTGGTGCTTCTATTGCACAGAATTCAGATTTAACCTTGCTGCACGTTGGAATTAATCCAACACGTACGGGCATTATTGATATTTTAAAATTGATGGGTGCCAATATTGAATTGTTGAATCAGCGTGTTATAGGTGGTGAGCCAGTTGCTGATATTCGCGTACAAAGTGCTGATTTGCAGGGCGTAGCGATTCCAGAAGAATTGGTGCCATTGGCCATTGATGAATTTCCAGTCATTTTTATTGCAGCAGCTTGTGCACAAGGTAAAACAGTCTTGACAGGAGCTGAGGAATTACGTGTTAAAGAAAGCGACCGCATTCAAGTGATGGCGGATGGTTTGAAAATATTAGGTGTTGATGCACAACCCACTGCTGATGGCATGGTTATTCAAGGTGGTGAGATCTCAGGTGGTGAGGTCATATCGCATGGTGATCATCGTATTGCAATGTCGTTTGCGATAGCAGGATTAAAAGCAACTGATAGTATCGTTATTAAAAATTGTGCCAATGTAAATACCTCCTTCCCTGGTTTTGTAGCAATTATTCAAAAACTAGGACTTAATATTGTTAGTGAGAAAAATTTTCTTGTATTGACGATTGATGGCCCTAGTGGTGCAGGTAAAGGGACAATTAGTCGTGCTGTCGCTAAAAAATTAGGCTGGAATTATTTAGATAGTGGTGCCATTTATCGTTCTTTAGCAATTGCGGTAATAGATAAAAAAATTGACTTACAAAATGTGGCAGCGGTTGCAGGCGTTGCGGAAAAAATGCAATTGGCTTTTACTTGTGATGCCGAGCTAAAGGTCACTTTGGATGGTGCCGATATTACTGCAAGATTACCCTCGGAAGTAACTGGCTCGGTTGCATCTACAATCGCTGCATACCCTGAAATACGTGCGGTTTTACTGCAAAAACAAAAGGATTTTTGTCAAGATCCTGGCTTGGTGGCTGATGGGCGTGATATGGGGACGGTAGTATTTGCTGATGCCCAGACAAAAGTGTTTTTAACGGCTAGTGCTGCTGAAAGAGCAAAAAGGCGTTTTAAACAGTTGAAAGAAAAAGGAATTGATGCTAACCTTGATCAGATTACTAGAGACATTGAATTGCGTGATCGCCGCGATAGTGAGCGTAAAACAGCGCCATTAATGCCTGCTGACGATGCTATTTATCTGGATTCTTCGGATATGAACATTGAGGAGGTCATTACAAAAGTGACAATGTTAACTGTTAAGTAATAACTTTGGTGGTTGTACTAATCAATTTATTAGGTACAGCCTTTTATTAACTACATAGATAGAGAGACTTGATGTTGTTTGCAAGTCTTGGGATAAAATACAATGAGCGAAAGCTTTGCTGAATTATTTGAAGAAAGTTTAAATCAAACGGAAATGCGTACGGGTGCCATGTTAACAGGTATCGTCGTAGACATTGACAACGATAAAGTGATTGTTAGTGCGGGATTAAAATCGGAAGGTGTTATTCCTAAATGGCAATTTTTGAATGCCGAAGGCGATTTAGAAGTTAGTGTGGGTGACGAAGTTGAAGTTGCTCTAGACTTGATCGAAGATGGCTTGGGTGCAACGCTACTTTCTCGTGATAAAGCGAAGAAACATAAAGCTTGGGGTGAATTGGAAACTGCTTTCGAAGCTGAAGAAACGATTACAGGTCGTATCAACGGTAAAGTTCGTGGTGGTTTTACAGTTGCTGTGGGTGCATTACGCGCTTTCCTACCTGGCTCATTGGTTGATGTTCGTCCTATCAGAGACACTACTTTCCTTGAAGGTCGTGATCTTGAGTTCAAAGTTATTAAAATTGATCAAAAACGTAACAATGTTGTCTTGTCTCGCCGTGCTGTAGTAGAAAAAGAGTACAGTGCAGAAAGAGATGAGTTGCTTAAAACGTTGGCTGATGGCATTGTCGTTAAAGGGATTGTTAAAAACTTAACTGACTACGGTGCATTCATCGACTTAGGCGGAATTGACGGTTTATTACATATCACTGATATGGCATGGCGTCGTGTGCGTCATCCTTCTGAGTGTGTTGAAATCGGTCAAGAAATTGAAGTTAAGGTTCTTAAATTCGATAAAGAGAAAACACGTGTTTCATTAGGTATGAAACAAATGGCTGAAGATCCATGGCATGATATTGGTGGTCGTTACCCAGCTGGTTCACGTGTAACTGGTAAAGTCAACAACTTAACTGACTACGGTTGTTTTGTTGAAATTGAAGAAGGCGTTGAAGGTTTGGTTCACGTTTCTGAAATGGACTGGACTAATAAAAACGTTAACCCATCTAAAGTTGTGCAATTAGGTGATCCAGTTGAAGTTATGATTCTTGAAATTGACGAAGAACGTCGTCGTATTTCATTGGGTATGAAACAATGTCGTACTAATCCTTGGGATGAATTCGCTGCTACACATAACAAAGGCGATAAAATCTCTGGAAAAATTAAATCTATCACTGATTTCGGTATCTTTATCGGTCTTGATGGCAATATTGATGGCTTGGTACACATGTCTGATATTTCTTGGTCTGATGCACAAGAAGAGTCAATCCGTAATTACCAAAAAGGCGATGAAGTAGAAACAGTTATTTTAGCTGTTGATGCTGAGCGTGAGCGTATCTCTTTAGGTATTAAACAACTACAACAAGACCCATTCCAAAACTACATTGCCATCAATGAAAAAGGCAGTATGGTAAACGGTGTTGTTAAAGAAGTTGATGCAAAAGGTGCGGTAATTACTTTAGCTGAAGGTATTGATGGTTACTTAAGAGCTTCTGAAATTCAGCGTGATCGTGTTGAAGATGCAACTAAATTATTAACTGTTGGCGATGAAATTGAAGCTAAATTCATCGGTGTTGATAAAAAGAATAAGTCTATTTCTTTATCTATCAAAGCAAAAGATGTTGATGAAGAAGCATCTGTAATGAAAGAGTACTCAGAAGCTGCTGCTGGTACACCAACTATGGGTGATTTATTCAAGCAATTGGATAAATAATAGTTAAGAAAGAGGGACTTAATGGTAAGCATTAAGTCCCTTTTTTTATGCTTGAGAAATGTGGTAGAAAATACTCGGGCAATAGCAACATATTGTTTTTATTGTGGAATGTTAAAATAAGCATTTTAGGACTATAGTGTGACAAAATCTGAATTAATAGAACAACTATCAAAAAAAATACCGCATCTGGCAGTACAGGACGTTGAGCTTTCTGTGAAATGTATTTTAGAGCAGATGGGGCAGTCTTTATCTGAAAATGAGCGTATAGAAGTGCGTGGTTTTGGTAGCTTTTCTTTACATCATCGTAAGCCAAGAATGGGGCGTAATCCAAAAACTGGGGATGCTGTTTCATTAACGGAAAAATATGTACCCCATTTTAAGCCAGGTAAAGAGTTGCGTGATCGAGTTGATGACTCTAGACTAAAGCATAAAATAACTGATTAATAATTAACGTCTGATTAGCGAGAAAACCTTATGATGCGAATTGTAGCGATTTTTTTCTTTTTTATAATTGCAGTGATAGCACTTTGCTTCTCGCTTCTTAATTTTCAGACAGTAGAAATTAGTCTATATGTCACAAGCATAAAAATGCCATTAGCGATAGCTCTGACCATAGAGTTATTTGCAGGTATTTTTATTGGATTTTTAGCTGCTTTTATTCATATTATGCGCTTGAAATCGCAGTTTAGGTCTTTGAGTCGCCAAATATCATCAGCTAATAAAAATATAGACTAAGCACATCAAAAAGATGGCCTCTTCTTTCTGGAGGTCATTTTCTAATAAATTGTAAGTTAGTTAAACAATCGTATCTATTTAGGCTGGTATTTATAGTCTACCTTTGTTTTTTTTCAAGCCCTTTTAATGTATTATATGGGCTTTTGTTATCAAATATTTACCGTTAAGTGAAGGCGGAGTGTCATTTTTTGAGTGATACTTGGTATTATTGCTCTATGGCTAATTCTTTAATTTTTCTGGTTAGGGTGTTGCGCCCATAGCCTAATAAATTAGCCGCCTCATGTCGTTTGCCGCGGGTGTGTTCTAAAGCAGATGAAATTAATATCTTTTCTATCTCTGTAATGATTTGTTTGGCAATATCTTCCTGGCCTTGTTGCATTTTCTGTTGTACGGTCAATCTTAGGCTGGTCTCCCAGTTACTTATTTCATCAATGTTATTGCTTGTTGTCTGGTTAATGGCATATTCAGGTAATAATTCAGGTGGTAAATCACTCAAATGGATTTCAATACTTGAGGCCATGACGGTTAACCAGCGACAAATATTTTCTAATTGGCGAACATTGCCTGGCCAAGGTAAGGTACGTAGATAATTTTCTGTTTCTGGTAAAAGGCGCTTGACCTCGGTTTCCAGCTCTTTTGCGGCAGCAGCCAGAAAGTGATGCATTAGCAAGGGTATGTCTTGCGGGCGCTCACTCAGCGGAGGGATATGGATGCGAATAACATTCAAGCGGTGAAATAAATCCTCACGAAATAAGCCTTGCTCTACCAGTGCTTCAAGGTTTTGGTGAGTTGCTGCAATAATACGTACATTTACTTTGACGGGGGCATGTGCTCCAACGGGGTAAAATTCATTATCGGATAATACCCGTAATAAGCGAGTTTGCAATTCTGCGGGCATATCGCCAATTTCATCTAGAAATAGAGTGCCATGATTTGCTTGCTCAAAGCGCCCCGAGCGGCGGGCATTCGCTCCAGTAAAAGCACCTTTTTCATGACCAAACAGTTCGGATTCCATTAGGTCTTTGGGAATGGCTGCCATATTCAAGGCAATAAAAGGCTGCTTTGCGCGTGGGCTATGTTTGTGTAAGGCCTTAGCAACAAGTTCTTTACCAGTGCCTGACTGCCCATTAATGAGTACTGTAATATGTGAGCGTGCTAAACGACCAATAGCGCGAAATACTTCCTGCATGGCAGGTGATTCCCCTATAATTTCGGTAGGAGGGTTGCTGTCGTCTTTTTCGGTACTATTGCTGGTATTTTTTTGTTGGCTATGCAAACAGGCTCGTTGCACTAACGTGAGCATTTCATCAATATCAAATGGTTTGGGCAAATACTCAAATGCGCCACCATGAAAAGCAGACACGGCACTCTCTAAATCAGAGTGGGCAGTCATAATAATAATGGGTAAATCAGGGTGAGAGTGTTGTAGGCGCTCTAATAGTTGTAAGCCATCCATGCCAGGCATGCGAATATCTGATAACAAAGCATCAGGTGTGTCATCTTGCAATGCCACTAATAGTTCCTTGGCTGTTGCAAAGCTACGCGAAATTATTTCATTCTTAGTGAGTGCTTTTTCTATTACCCAGCGTATCGATTTGTCATCGTCAGTTACCCAGACATGATAAGGCTTAGTCATTGATGTTGCCTACTGGTAAGAAAATTGAAAAAATAGTATTCCCTGGGGTGCTACTGCATTCAATGATGCCATTATATTGGTTGATAATGGATTGTGATATGGGGAGCCCCAGTCCTGTGCCATCATTTTTATCGGTGATCATAGGGTAAAAAATTTGGTTAATAAGTTCAGGGTTTATGCCGGCACCATTATCAATAACATCAATTCTTGCTGTTAATTTATGGCGTTTACCTGCAATAGTCATTTGCCGACAAATTCGGGTGCGCAAAGTGATTTTTCCTGCATTATTAATAGCTTGTGCTGCATTGCGGGTAATATTAAGAAATGCTTGGATAAGCTGGTTTTTATCAGCATATAACTCAGGAATACTTGGGTCGTAATCGTTCACAATAATGATTGAATCCAGTACTTCTGCTTGAACCAGTTGGCGTGCACGTTCAAGAGGTTCGTGAATATTTAAAGCAACTTTATTCGGGACTTTATTAGGTCCCAGCATTTTGTCCATAAGCACTTTCATGCGGTCGGCTTCGGCAATGATTATTTGAGTGTACTCTTTCAGTTCGTCTTCTTGCAATTCAAGCTCTAGTAACTGAGCTGCGCCGCGCAAGCCGCCTAAAGGATTTTTTATTTCATGGGCAAAACCGCGCATTAGCATGCGTGAGGTGTTCTGTTGGGCCAGTAATTGCTCTTCTTTGGAGATACGTAAGTGACGATCAACTTGTTGTAGTTCTATTAGAATTTCAGCTGCTTGTTGGGGTTCATAAATAGGGGTTGCACTGAAATTAATAGTAATATTTTTTTGGTAAAGGTTGATGTTAAGCTCTCGGTCAACTAGGCCTTCGTTGTCGGTTATGCATTGTTGTAGGTCATTAATTAAAATACTGTCAGAATGAAATAAATAGTTAGCTGACTTGCCAACTAAATGCCGAGCACTATCTCCAAATAAAATTTCTCCTGCCGTATTGATATAGGTGAGAATCAAATCACTATTAAAAAGCAGAATAGCTTCATTTAAGTTTTCTAGTATTTTTTTATGCACAGTTGTTATTTAAATGATGGTTCTTAACAGAAGTAATAGCAAATTTTAGGCCAATAAATATATTAGGAAATAGAGGGGCTTAAGTTTTAACGGATGGATTAATTGAACCAAAATGGTGCAAAACGAGACGGTTGCGTGCAATTATAGTGCAATCTTGGTGTATGTTACAAAAAAAGGGGCAGGTAAATATTATTTACCTGCCCCTTTAAGGAACAAAAACAGCCTACTCAAAAGTGAAGAGTAGGTGTTGTTCGGTTTTTACAAGCTATAGTACATGTCGAACTCAACAGGGTGAGTGCTCATACGTAGACGTTGTACTTCTTCGGTTTTTAAATCAATGTAACCATCAATTGCATCATCAGTGAATACGCCGCCACGAGTTAGGAATTCACGATCTTCATCTAATGCTTTTAGTGCTTCATCAAAAGAAAATGCAACCTGAGGAATTAATTTTTCTTCTTCAGGAGGTAGGTCGTATAAATCTTTATCCATTGCTTCACCAGGGTGAATCTTATTTTGGATACCATCTAAGCCAGCCATTAACATCGCTGCAAAGCATAGGTAAGGATTCGCTGTTGAATCACCAAAACGTATTTCAATACGACGACCTTTAGGATTGTTCACAAAAGGAATACGGATAGAGGCAGAGCGGTTACGTGCTGAGTAAGCTAACATAACAGGTGCTTCAAAGCCTGGAACAAGGCGTTTGTAGCTGTTTGTTGATGCATTAGCGAAAGCATTTAGTGCTTTGGCATGTTTAATAATACCACCGATGTAAAATAAAGCCGTTTCAGATAAACCGCCGTATAAATCGCCTGAAAATAGGTTTGCTCCATCTTTAAATAAAGATTGATGTACGTGCATACCGTTACCGTTATCACCCACTAATGGCTTAGGCATAAAGGTTGCTGTTTTACCGTAAGCATGAGCGATATTAGCAACAACGTATTTAAGTTCTAATACTTCATCCGCTTTTTGTACTAGTGTGTTGAATCGAACGCCTAATTCACATTGGCCTGCTGTCGCTACTTCGTGATGATGTACTTCGGTAACTTGCCCCATTTCTTCTAATACCAAACACATGGCTGAACGCATGTCTTGTAGTGAATCAACAGGAGGAACTGGGAAGTAACCGCCTTTTACGCCAGGACGGTGACCGATGTTACCATCTTCATATACTTTTTCAGAGTTCCAGCCTGCTTCTTCAGAATCAATTTTGTAGCTACAGCTACCCATGTCTGTATTCCAGCGTACATCATCAAAAATGAAAAACTCATTTTCAGGGCCAAAAAAAGCAGCATCAGCAATACCCGTTGATTGCATGTAAGCTTCTGCACGACGTGCAATAGAGCGTGGATCACGTTCGTAGCCTTGCATGTCATTAGGCTCAATGATGTCACAGCGTAGAATCAAAGTGTTGTCATCAAAGAAAGGGTCAATTTTAGCACTTGAAGGATCTGGCATTAAAATCATGTCAGATTCATTGATACCTTTCCAGCCTGCAACTGAAGAACCATCAAACATGTTGCCTTCTTCAAAAGTGTCTTCATCAATCGAGTGTGCAGGGAAGGTAACATGCTGCTCTTTACCGCGGGTGTCACAAAAACGAAAATCAACAAATTTGATGTCGTTTTCTTGGATCATTTTTAGAACGTTATCTACTGACATTTAAGGTGTCTCCTGATGGTTATTATTATTTCATTCAGTTATGCCATTTATAGGCATATCAAACTTCTTATCTTACAATATAAATATAAAAAATACCCGACTTTATTAGTAGGTCAATATTCTTATAGTGGAAGCATATATTGTGCCATTTTTTATAGCTATGAATTTAAAGGATATTATTTGGCAGTATAATTTTGTATGCTCATTTTGCACCATGATGGTGCGCATAGTGAATGAATAAACATGAACTCTGTTAAGAAAAATTTTTAGTTAGGTAAAAATATTTGCTGCATTATTTAGGGTAATATAAAACAGAATAAACAAGAACGAGCCATATTTTGGTATCATTGCATTTTTATCATTAACTTTTACAAAAAAATGAAACGATTAATTTTTGGAGTGTTATCGGTTTCTTTGATAACTGCTTGCCAGACTGGGCCTAAAAATCCCCCTCTATATAAGCCTGGAGAAGCCGCTTTTGGGTCAATAGCAAACTTAGATGAGAAGCAGTACCTGTTGGAGCAGGATGCGCTATTTAGACGCAAATTAACGCAAAAGGGAGTCTCTTCTGAATTATTAGATGAGCGCACTATAGAATTGAATATACCAGGCAATATTGCTTTTTCTATTAACTCGGCTAGCATGAATTGGAATTTACATGATGTTCTCGATCAGGTTGTTGATGTTATCAGAGAATATCAGTATTCATCTATTCTTATTATTGGCCACTCTGATGCGCGCGGTAACAATATTGTAAATCAATTACTTTCTCAACAACGGGCTAAAGCTATTTACGATTATTTTATTCGTAGTGCAATTCATGCTGATAGACTTAGCTATGCAGGAGTTGGGTCTAATGACTTATTAATAGAGGATGATGTTACCAATTTGGATAGGGCGTTAAATAGGCGTTTGACTCTAAAAATTACAGTGCTTAGAGATCCTGGTTCTGCAAATAGCGGTTTAGTTGAAATTGCACCCACACCCGCTAAAGAAACTAATCCTATTAATGAAATGCAGGAGGCAACTGATCTTAGCGATGTGACTACTTTGGATGCTGCTGAAGATCAAATGCCGAATGCAAATATTGAGGAAGAGATGAACAGTTCTGATGGCTTTATTGACCTTAAGTAGTATTAGTGGAGTTAGAGGAGGGGTAAGAGCAAGAGTAATAAAAAAGCTATGTATAAGCTATATACTATTGTTATTTATCCCAGTGCCACTGCAAGCACTGGAGGTTAATACTGCGATAGAGAATGCTCTCAGCTTAGGCGATAACTCTAAATATGGGCAATTAAAATTTGATATTCGTTATCGTTATGAATATGTATATACTTCTGACAACTCACCTATTAAAACAGCAAATGCAAACACATTGCGCTTGCGCTTAGGGTACTTGTCGCCTGAGCTATATAGTTTGCAAACCTATATTGAGTATGCTGGCAATTTGGCAATGCAGGAAGATTTTAATAGTTTGCAAAATGGCTTGACTGGCTATGAAACTATAGTTGATCCACAAGCGCAGGAACTTAATCAGTTTTGGCTAAGTTACAAAGCCATCCCAGGCACCTTACTTAAAGGTGGCCGGCAACGTATCAATTTAGATAATGAGCGTTTTATCGGTAGTGTGAGTTGGCGGCAATTAGAGCAAACCTTTGATTCCTTACTTATTCGTAATCAATCTATTGAAAATTTAACCTTAAATTTTATTTATATTGGTGGTGTGCAAAAAGTGACGGCGACCAACCAAACGGTAGAAATGCCAATACTAAATTTTACTTATAAGTTTGGCCAGTCTAGTTCTCTTACAGGTTATGCATATTGGTTGGCTGATTACGATACGGCAAGTAACTCAACGCAAACCTATGGTGTACGCATGCAGGGTGCCCCAACATTAAAATATGACATTCAACTATCTTATGATATTGCCTATAGTAACCAAAGTAGTTATCGACACAACCCAGCTAGCTATAATCTAGATAGATATAACTTACTTTTAGGAGCTAGTTATGCGGGCGTTACTGTTAAATCAGGTATTGAATTATTAGGTGGCAATGGTATGCAGGCCTTTCAAACGCCTTTAGGGACGAATCATGCTTTTCAGGGGTGGGCTGATCAATTTTTGGTTACTCCAGGTGCAGGAGTTCGAGATATTCAGGCTTCAATTGATAAGAGCTTTTATGGTGTAAAATTTATGTTTGCTTATCATGCCTTTGCGGACTCATCAGGGCATGGTGACTATGGTGATGAATATGACTTTTTGATTAGTAAGCACTTTGGGGAGCACTATCAATTATTAGCAAAATATGCCTATTACGATGCCGATAATACTTTGGCGGCAGCAAAAGCAGGCGTAGATAAAAATACCCAAAAAATTTGGGTGCAGGGTAGTGTCAGTTTTTAAGGGTCGAAAAACAGTTGTATAGTCTGCTAATAATTAACTTAATGCCTTTGTAGGTGTGGCTTTAGCCGCAATGTGCAGATAAATCTGCACCTACAAGTATTATTAAATCCTCGTTTAGCCAAATAAGCTGTTGTGTATAAAACCTTCACTTTACTTATAGCTCTTACTATCTGCGTTATAGTGCTGGATTATTTATACCCGCTACCTGATAGCCAGTTTGAACAGTCATATGCGCGTACCATTGTTAGCAAAGAAGGTGAGTTACTACGTGCATTTGCTGATAGCAATGGCGTTTGGCGTTATCCCGTTGCGATCGAGCAAGTTTCTCCGCTTTATTTACAAGCCTTATTAACTTACGAAGATCGTTGGTTTTATCAGCATCCTGGCGTGAATCCGTTTGCGATGTTGCGTGCATTGGCACAAAATATTCGATCTAATCGAGTCATTTCAGGTGGCTCGACCCTGACCATGCAGGTGGCACGACTTATTGACCCACATACGCGGACGATTGCTGGTAAGTTAAAGCAAATTTTCCGTGCATTACAGTTAGAGTGGTATTTCAGTAAACAGGATATTTTAAGTTACTATTTAAATCATGCGCCTTTTGGTGGAACTTTAGCAGGGGTACAGGCGGCGAGTAGTACTTATTTGGGAAAGTCAGCACAACAATTAAGCCATGCAGAGGCTGCGTTGTTGGCAGTATTACCGCAAGCACCAAGCCGCTTACGTCCGGATAGGCACCCGCGGCGGGCAGAAAAAGCACGTAATAAAGTGTTAGATAGAATGTTGTCTCTTCAAGTATGGACAGCAACACAAGTGCAAGAGGCAAAGCTTGAAACGGTGACTAAGCAATGGCATAAGCAAGCAATCGTTGCACCACTATTAGCTCGGCGCCTGCTAAATAAAGTCGTAGCTAATAAAGCATTGGTAACTACCATTGATTATGCGATGCAAAGAAACCTGGCAGAGTTGGTGCAGCAATATATATGGCAATTACCTAAACAAACCTCCGCAGCAGTGTTGGTGGTAGAAAATGCTAATTTGGCAGTGCGTACTTATATTGGTTCCAGCGATTTTATGGATGCAAGTCGTTATGGGCATGTGGACATGGTGCAGGCGACGCGTTCCCCAGGCTCGACCCTAAAACCTTTCTTATATGCATTGGCAATTGATGCTGGCTTGATTCACTCCGAGTCATTATTGATGGATACACCTATAAATATTAATGGTTATCGTCCTGGAAATTTTAGTCGTGGTTTTACAGGTGCAGTTAGTGTTAGTGATGCTTTAAGGCATTCTCTCAATATCCCGGCAGTACAAGTATTGCATCACCTGGGAGTTAATAATTTTGTAAGCCAATTAAAAAATGCTGGGTTGAAAATGCGCTTGCCTGCTGATGGTAAAGCTAATTTAGCTGTTATTTTGGGGGGCGTGGGGACGCAGTTGGAAAGTCTGGTCGCTAGTTATACCGCATTAGCAAATAACGGGCTTTCAGGTAAATTGCGTTTTTTACCCAGTGAGCCAGTAGAGCAGCGCCGATTTTTGTCAGCAGGCTCGGCTTTTATCGTACGTGATATATTAACGCGTGGTCTGCAGCGAGATGCACTTAAGGCTAGTCCGATGGCTTGGAAAACAGGGACTAGTTATGGTTTTCGAGATATTTGGAGTATCGGTGTGATTCAAGAATATACGATGGGTGTCTGGATCGGTCGTCCTGATGGTACGCCTTTGCCTGGGCATTATGGAGCAAGAACGGCTGCTCCGCTATTGTTTTCCATAATGGAGCGTATTCGTTCTCAGCATAAGAAAATTCATGCGGTCATGCCGACTAAAACGGTTAGTACGGAAGATATTTGTTGGCCATTAGGCAAGAGTAGAACTACTACGCCCGATAATCTTTGTCATGTGACGAAGTCTGCTTGGATATTAGAGCAGAATTTTCCCAGAACATTTTTTGATGATAAGGAGTGGCAAAGTAATCCTATTACGATATGGGTAGATGCGAATACGGGAAGTAGGGTGGATGCAAGTTGTTTGCCCAAACAAACACGCTCGTTAAAAAAGGCATTATGGCCTTTGGCAGTTGAGCCATGGATAGCTGCCCAATATCGGCGTAATCATCAACTGCCTGAATTTGATAAGCGTTGCCAGGCTCCTGTTTCACAAAACGAACAGTCTATTTTTATTGTTGGCCTAGAAGATCATGTGATTTTGAGGGTTATTAGGAATGATATGGATTTACCTACTATTCAATTAAGTACTCAGGGGGGAATAGGGCAACTATATTGGTATATAAATGGCCAAGAAGTTGCCATTACCCGTGGCAATGAATTGATGCGTTATCAATTTAAAAATACGGGGCAATACCAAATTACGGTCATTGATAGTTTAGGTAGTACTGATATGGTAAATACGCAAGTAGGATATTAGTTTTATTGGGTTTAATTCAATTCGGACTCTAAAGCAATAGCCTCTAATTTGTTTAATACTTGCATGCTCGCGGTTTCCATTTTTTGCAGTAATTTTAAAGTTGCTTCTTGGTTGCCATCAGTCATGCTGTTAATGGCTGCAACACCACTATTATGTACATCTTGGTGTGGGTGGTCCAATTCTCTATAATGAATGGAAGCGGCGAAATGATTTTTTCCTTCGCCTTGAAAATACCATTTACCAAGACGGCAATCATGATGACTGGAAAAATCATGGTTGGTTTTAGTAGAAACTCCCATAACCACTTTATAAATTTCCATTTTATAGATTAAATGATCGAGTTTTACCACTTCAACAAAGCTACGCAAGGCACTACCTGCGATGGTATGTTGCATGTGAGTTGATAGGCGTACCAATTCTTGCATTTTATAACTAGCTTGTGTGCCTGCCTCACCAAATTGAGCAGAATCAGTAGCAACTTGAGTCATTTGTATTTTTGCATTATCTGTCTCAGAGCGTATGGTGCCAACTAAGGACTCAATATCTGAGGTAGCATCATTAGTGCGTTTGGCTAATGTGCGCACTTCGTCAGCAACGACAGCAAAGCCACGACCGTGTTCACCAGCTCGTGCTGCTTCGATTGCGGCATTTAAGGCTAATAAATTGGTTTGATCAGATATATTTTTGATGAGGTTGATGATGCCTTCAATATCTTGAGCACTGCGATTTAATTCATCTACCGTGGTAGCCGTTGCTTGGGTATCTGAAGCCATGCTTACTAAAGCTGTTGAAATATTATCAACGGCTTGGTGGGTTTCATTTAGTACCCCAGAGGTATGCTTGGAGTTATCTCTTTCAGCTGTCATAACCCCAGAGAGAGATGCTAATGATGACTGCATAGCAACCATGGAAGCACCAAACTCTTGGAAGAGTTGAAAAATTCCTTGGTGAAAACTTTCAGAGCCTTTTTCATCTTTTAATTGTTGGTTTAGCTGTGTATTGGCAGTTGCTAAATTTTCAATATCAATTTTTAAAGATTGTTGCTCACTTTTTAGTTGTTCAATTTGTTGTTCAGCATTAGCTAATGCTTTTTTATCGGAAAAAAACATTTACTTCTCCACAGTGTATTATTATATTTATTACTACGCATGATTTTTTCGGTTAAATACAATTCAGTACCTAGCATTCCAGTTATTTAGGTAAAATACTGCCTTTAACCTCAAATTACATTATAACTTAAATTATAATTTCAATATGATACCTATTCGAGATACTGCTCCCTGTTTTAGCAAGCCTTATGTTAGCTGGAGTATAATGTTTATATGCATCAGTATTTTTATATTTTTGGAAATGTCCCCTGATCGTTTGCATCATTATATAATTTATATTTATGGAATGGTGCCAGCTCGCTATACCAACCCTGAATGGGCGTTGCATATGGGCTATCCTGTTGATTATTATCTGTCATTTGTCACAAATTTATTTTTGCATGGTGGCTGGTGGCATTTGATTATGAATATGTGGTTTATGTGGATTTTTGCCGACAATATTGAAGACAGAATGGGGCATGTCCGTTTTATTATTTTTTATTTGCTTTGCGGTTTTATTGCTACAGGTGTGCAGTGGTTGCATACACCAGGGCTCATTGTACCAGTCGTCGGTGCTTCGGGTGCCATTGCTGGTATTTTAGGTGCTTATTTTTTTCTATACCCTTACGCTAAAATTGTGATTTGGGTACCTATCTTCTTTTTACCTATTTTTTTTGAAGTACCAGCGATTGCTTTTATTGGCGTTTGGGTGATTTTTCAAATGCAAAAAGCCACAACTGCGGCCATGTTTTATGAAGGTGCATCTGATGTAGCACTATGGGCTCACCTTGGTGGGTTTGTGGCAGGGGTGTTACTATTTCATTTTTTTCTTAGAAAAGATTATCCTGCATAATTGCCTTTAATGTATAATACGAAAATTAAATTTTAAAGAACGGCGGGTATCTTGAATTATTTGTTCGCTGGTTACTATTAGGAAGTTGACGCAAAAATGAAAAAAATAAATATTGCCTTAGTTAGACTTATCCAGTTTGTTATTTTTGTTATTTTTACCTTTATGGTTATTATTTACTTCGGTGCAATGGTGTTTATTCCATTAGATGCGTTAGTAATGATCACTAAATTATTAGGTGTATTTGGCATTAACACTTTTGTTGGTGCGCTAATTGGGTTACCAATCGTAGGGTTTTTAGGCAAAATAGTTTATAACACACCTGGCTTAATTGCTATGGTGATGGAAACAGGCATGGACTTAGTAAAAGTTGGTAAAGAAAAGGTTGAGGCATTTAATCAAATGGCAGAATCTATTAAATAAGGATTAATGCTGGCAGCCTTATTGCTGTAGTATTTAAAAGGCTTACATTCTTTGGGGTGTGAGCCTTTTTTTATGTCTTTTGTAGGCAGAGATGTAGAGAAATTTGTTTTATTTTTTACCGATTCAGGTGTTATTTGAGAATAAGGTATTAAATTAAAAGGTAGGAATGGTATCTGAATGGCAAAATCAAAAAGGATAGCGGCAATTGACTGGATGCGTGGTTTTGTCATGCTTATCATGGTGCTTGATCATGCATCGATGGCATATGATGTGGGGCATAATTCTACCGACTCAGCTGCATTATATGTTGCAGGTACTTCATTACCTGAATTTGAGTTTTTTACCCGCTGGATAAGTCACCTTTGTGCACCTGTATTTGTTTTTTTAGCTGGAACTGCTTTAGCTATCAGTGTTGAGCGTAAGCTTGCCAAAGGCTTTGATAGCACTAAAATTGATAAGGATATATTGCTTCGCGGTGCATTTATTGCGTTACTTGATCCGACTATTATTTCCTTGTTCTCAGGGCGCATGACTATACAGGTATTATATGCCATTGGTGTTGCCATGATGTGTATGGCTGTTTTGCGCCGGCTTTCCAGTATAAGCTTATTAACTCTGGCACTTGCGTGGATAGGTTTTGGCGGTTTATTGACAGCACAAGTATGGCCACCTCAGGAAAATACAGAATCAATTATTGCGGCATTACTTATTTCTACTTATGCATCACCTGATTTGGTGATTAAATACCCATTATTGCCTTGGTTGGCAATAATGATTTTAGGTTGGGTGTTTGGCCGCTATCTGTTATCTTTCAGTGAAGGCAAAGCACGCATTGGCCCTGTCACATTATTATTTACCCTAGGTACAAGCGCATTAGCCGCCTTTGTCTTGATTCGGTATTACAATGATTACGGTAATATGTTTCTATATAGAGAAGATAATAGTTGGCAGCAGTGGTTGCATGTTAGTAAATATCCGCCCTCTGCAACGTTTACATTACTAGAGTTAGGAGTGATGTCGGTTATTTTGGCGATAATGATGTTGATAGAAAGGCTAGTTGGAGTGCGCCCCAATGGGGTGCTTCTAGTCTTTGGGCAAACATCAATGATATTTTATCTAGTGCATCGCCTGATATTTGAAGGTTCTGCTACATATGGTGGTTTAAGGCATTTCACTGATATTAATATGACCTACCTTATAACAATTGTTATGCTGGTACTGCTCTATCCCTTTTGCTTGTGGTATCGCGCATTTAAAGCAAAACATGCACAATCTATTTGGTTACGTTATTTGTAATAAATTTATTGAATTCTCGTTTAGGAATGGGGGCGGAATAACTTAACCTGTATTTGATTGGCAAGCATTATGCCCAAGCCATTTTTACCTTGCCGTTTCACCTCATACATAGACTCATCAGCTGATTTAACTAAGTTATCAAAATTGAGTCCATGTTGAGGGGTGATAGCAATACCTATACTGGCACCAACCTGTACAGATAAATTGTTATTAATAGATATTGGCGATTGAATGTTAGTAATCATTTTTTCGGCAATATCTAATGCACCATCATAAGTATTGTTATCCAGTACGATAATCAGGAATTCATCACCACCTAAGCGACAAACCAAATCACCAACTCGTACACAAGCACTTAAGCGTTGAGCTGTTCTCCTTAAGACTATATCACCCACATCGTGTCCATGAGTATCATTTGCTTGCTTAAAACCATCGAGATCTAATAAAAAGACACTGACCTTAGGGAAATCATTGCCGGTAGTATGATGGTTAAATCTTTCTCGTGTCGCTTGTCGTAACAGTAAGCCGGTGAGCGAGTCATGATCTGCTTTATGTTGAGTCGCTTGTTCACTCAGCACTCGCTTGGTGACATCAAAGACCACCCCTTCAATACGCTCTTTCCCAGATGCATCAATCACTTTAGAAAGTAGGCAGTGGATCCAAATAGCGGGAGTTTGGTGTTGTTGCAGCGAAAAATCCTGTGATTGTAATTCTGCTGACTGCAGGGCATTACTTAGCATAAGTTGAAATTCGCGCTTTTCTTTAATGAATAGGGTGGCAAAGTCCTTATTAGTAAAGGTAAGGCTTGGCTTGGTTTCGCAATGCAGTACTGTGAGTAAAGTTGAATTGTAGTTGATTAAGTGGCCAAAATTATCTAGCAAAAATAAGCCAGCACTACTGGAATCAAAAATATGGCGCAGTTGCTGCTCCATATGTTGCATAGATTTTCTTAAGATTTCTTCTTGTTTGAATTTTATTTCCTGGTTTATTAGCAAATCATTAATATCATCTATCAGTCGCCCAAGCTCATTATGCTTATGACTTTCTAATAGCGGGATGCGGTTTTGTTTACCAGCTTTAATCGCATGCACTGTATTAGAAACTGTTAATAGTGGATGAGATATGTTGGAACGAACCAGTACTAATAATATGACAGTGGTAACAGTTATTAGCAGCAATGAATTGATAGCACTTGCATAAGCAGCATGCTTTGCCTCCATCAGGTTAAATTGAATATTTGGGCTAATAATAAGTTGTCCGATTAGTTGCTGTTTAGCAAAAGGGGAGTGCAAAGAGCGAGCCAGTTGGCTGGTGTCTTTTGTAAGCGCAGTTTTACTTTTTTCAGCTAAAATAATGTTATCACTACTAATACTTGCGCTGAAGACACTGTCGTTACGTAATAAGCCATCAATAACATCTTTGGCAATCACTTTATCACGTGAGTAAGCAGCTATGGCGGCCGTTTTTTCTACCGTATCCATGAGTTGATTCAGCATAACTTCAGTGTGTTCTTGCGAGCGGCTAAATTCAGAGATGAAAGCAAAACTAATGGCTATGCCAGCTATAAAAAGGGCAGAGCAGAGTATGTAAATAACTAATTTATGATGCAAATGTTTTGAAGGCATATGATGTATTGTTACTTATAAGCTCAGAAGATAAAGTCAAAACCAAACGACCAGACATTAACCTTATCAGGTGTAGGTTCCAAATCAAACTTCTGCCAAAGTTGTGCACCATTATTGCCAATCCAGAAGTGACTCCACTGAGCTTTTAAGGCAATGTTGGAATATACATCCCAGCGTATGCCTAAAGAAATAGACTGCTCATCAACCCCATTTTGATTAAGGAAGCCATCAACCGAATCATGAATTTGTTGAAATTCTGGGTTAGGTAATATTGAGTCTGGAACATTAATATGTTCTGTAAACGTATGGGCTATACCAAATAAGGTATATAAAGTAACGTTGGCAAAGCGTCTGCCGATACTGAGATAAGCACTGGTCTGTGAAGGGAATAGTGGTGAATCGCTATGTAAATAGGCTCCTTCAACTTGCATCAACCAAGTGCCATCATCATAAGCTCCCCCCACAGAAATAAAATGCATATTACTGTGCTTAGTTGTTAAATATGGAGTTAGCTCATTAATGCCAGGTAACGCAAAGTTAACGACAGTATTATTTAAGGTGGTTGCTGTTGCATCAAAATTTGGCGTATCTGTAATGGGGTGTACAAAAACATAGCTTAGTTTTGTACGCCAATGATTATATTCATACGTTAAGTTACCACCTACTACAGGCGCATTAAAATCAAATAATTCATTCCCTGGGTTTGAGATCAACTGATTAGTGGAATATCCAGCAAACATTTTAGTTGTTAAATAACCGTGATTGATGGCATAGCGTTTACTGATAGCAAAGCCATCGTAATGATAAATTGGAATACTGCCATAAAATTCATGAGGAGGGCGCATCCATGGATAAGCATAACTGACATTGCGATAATCTGAAGACAAATAAACATCAGTACCCATGCGACCGACCCTAATATCAAGGTCATTTGCAGCATGCCAGCGTAAAAATGCCAATTCCAAATTTTGTTCAAAAAAATGTCCGGCATGATCACGGGCTACCCACTGAATGCTCATCTGCAGTGCTTCATTAAAGCTTGCATCAAACTGCAACCCAAGACGGGAATCGGGAGTAACGCCCCAAGATTTTGTGATGCTCTGAGCTTGCGATCTATCACGATAAAAGCCAATGGCATTAGTATCAGTGCCTACTACAGATAAAGAACCAAAGCCTTTTATTGACCACTGTGGGGAAAATTCACTGGCATGGGTGATGTTAAAGAGAGCAAAAAAACAGCTAATGACGCTGACTAAAAGCGTGTTTCGGATAAGAGATGCTAAAGGTAGTCGCATATTATTTCAGGATCAATAAAATACGTACCGATTGTGCATCGGCATTTTTACTATTTATATAACCAATCGCACCTGCATTTTCTTGAACGACCTTGATGACGCTTTGATCATCAGGGAGTTTGGCTGGCGGAGAAGTCTGGCCGCTAAACATAAGGCGCGCCCAATAAGCATTGATTTGTGCAATAGGGCGGTCAGTGAGCTTTTGATAAAAGTCATTGCGTAATGCCTGTTGATCAAACGTTATTGCAAATTTTCCATTTGGAAAGGCACGGGTACGACCCATAAATATATCTTGAACTTGTAATGGGCTTAGTTGCTGTTGGCTATTTTGCAAATTAGCTATGACGGCAATTTCAGCAACGCTTTGAGTTGACAGCAATAATATAAAACAGCTTAGAATAAAATTTTTCATAGCCATTAAAATATAAAGTCCACGCCAACAGACCAGACATTAACGTTATTGGGTGTAGTTTGGCCATACCGTAGTGGTTCCCACAGAGCCGGACTAAGGTCTGAGCCAAGCCAGTAATGACTCCATTGCATTTTAAATGCAAAATTAGTATAAAAATCCCAACGTAAGCCTATAGAAAGCGATTGCTCAGCTGTTGTGTTTTGATTTCCATAGGCTTCAATTATGTCATGGACTTTTTGTAGTTCAGGGCTAGGAGTGACAGGGGGAGGGATCTCCAATTTATCTTGAAAGGAGTAAGCAACACCGTATAGGCCAAATAATGTCACTTCAGAAAATCGTCGAGCAATACTAAGATAGGCGGTAGCTTGTGAGGCAATAAACAGCGAATTAGTTGCTGCATAGGCAGCCTCGGCCTGAAGTTGCCACACACCATCATCGTAACTGCCTCCAATAGCTAAATAATTTGCTTGGTTGTTGACTGTTGTCAATTGTGGTGCAATCGCATCAACATCAGGAAAAAAAATATTTAGCAATGGAGATTTTATGGTGTTGACCACATTTGCATCAATTAGCTCACTCAATACGTGAATATAGGCATAACTTATTTTAGCGCGCCAATTCCCTGAAACAGCCGTTAGGCTAGTGCCGGTCGTTGCTCCATTTATAGCCGTATCACTTTGAGGAACAGAACTGTGCACATAACCAGCAAAGAGCTTTAGTGTTAAATGACTATTCCCTAAATTATAATGCTGACTTATATCAAATCCATCAAAATGGCTACCCGGGATATGGGCATAGAATTCATGTGGTGGACGCATCCAAGGGTAGGCATAGCCTACATCACGGTAATCAGCTAGCAGATAGCTATCAATACCTAAACGTCCTACCCGAATATCTATATCACTACGTGGGCTCCAGCGTAAAAAAGCCCATTCTAAATTTTGTTCAAAAAAGTCTCCCGCATGGTCACGGACAATGTATTGCGTGGTGATATGAAACTGTTCATTAAATGCAATATCTAGTTGCAAACCTAGGCGAGAATCTGTTGTAACTCCCCATGATTTTGTGGCTGGTTTTGTTTGCGTTTGTTCCCGGTAAAAGCTGATAACATCAGTATCGGTACCTGTGCCGGCAAAAGAGCCAAAGCCTGAGACTGATAATTTTGGCGAAAACTCACCTGCTTTAACTATATTTACTGCTAGTACCAAGCATGTAATAATAAAAATAACAGAAGGGTTCTTTGGCATAATATGGAGTATGAATGCCCAAGGCTTCATGTTTGCACAATAGGGAGTGAATGGAATGCAACTTCAATGAGTAGAGAGTATGCCATATTAGAATAATTATAGCTTTTAATATCTGCTGATTGCAACACTTGCTAGTGAGGTTGGCGGCAAGAGTCTCGTGCTTTTGAGTTCAATTAGTTACACCAGTAATTCTCACTAATAAACTCATCTAAATCCCGTGCTTTAGCCCAATGCTCCAGCTCCAGCATTGGCTTGCTATAAAATTCTTCTACATGCCCTAAGCATAAAATGGCAATAGGCTGACTACCAGTGGGCATTTTTAATAGTGTTGCAAGGGCTTCAGGGTCAAATAATGATACCCAACCCATCCCTATGCCTTCCGCTCGGGCTGCTAGCCATATATTTTGGATAGCACAGGCGGTAGAGGCAATATCCATTTCAGGTAAGGTACGGCGGCCAAAAATATGCTGCTCCCGTTTATCAGGTAGAGCAACGACTAATAATTCAGCACACTCTAGAATACCTTCCACTTTCAGTTTCATAAACTCATCTTGACGCTCGCCTAAGGCATCAGCAGTGAGCTTACGTTCTACTTCGACAAGTTGGTGAATGTTGCTGCGTAATGTGGGGGAGGTGATTCTGATAAAGCGCCAAGGTTGCATTAAGCCGACACTGCCTGCTTGATGAGCAGCCTGTAGTAATTTGTTTAAGGTGTCAGTTGCTATTGGCTTATCAATAAAGTGCCGCATATCACGTCGTTCTGCAATGGCTCGATAGACACCAGCAATTTCAGCAGCAGAAAATTTATGTTCATTCATTGGCTAAGGATTAGACTGGTGAGTACCACGGTTTCGGTAATTTCCACACTTGCACCATAAACATCCCCCGTCACACCTTGCAAGCGTTGCATGGCTAAATAACGTAGTAGTGCAATGGCAAGGCAAGCGCTTATTATCATAGTGACATTGCCAAGCCAAAAACTACTGGCTAAAGAAAAAATAACTATAAGTTTGGCAGCATGTTTAGGTAATTCAGTTTGCATGGCAGCACCTAAACCATTTTTTCTAATGTAGGGGGTCGTTAACATTAGCATTAATATACTTAAGCGTCCTAGGAAAGGCGCAAGTACTAATGGCATTAAAATATGATCTTGCTGTAAGAGAGTTTGTAATGCACTCCACTTTAAGAGCAAGAGTAAAACTAATATCACCACTGCAATAGGGCCAGCAGCAGGGTCTTTCATGATACTTAGGCTACGTTCTTTATCGCCTAAACCTCCTGCCCAAGCATCGCTGCAATCTGCAAGTCCATCTAGGTGCAGCCCCCCTGTTAGCGCCACCCAAATAGATAATATGATTGCTGCTGTTAGAGCGGGGTGGGTATTTGGTAATAATTGCGCGATAAGCACGAGTGTTATGCCAATAGCAATACCAATAATAGGGTAAAAGAGTACTGACTGACCTAGATGTTGATTGCTGATATTGCCCTTAATATGAATAGGGATGCGTGTTAAAAATTGTACAGCAAGCGCAAAAGATATCAGCATGATATAAATTAAATAAAACGGGGTGTTAGGACGCTAGGTTTATTTTAAAGGGCGGCCTTCTTTGTCTTTATAAATTCGACCTGTGATCAGTAAAAAACCTTCCATAAAGGGCCAAAGGTAACCTGCTCCAAAGGTGACTAATGTCACCAATATTTGGAAAGTCGCTAATTTATAAAAGCCTAAATACCAGCGGTGTCCACCAAACATACCTGTTAATGGAAAGAAAGCTAAAGCAGTTGCAATTTTACGAGATTTGACTGCCTCCCTATGTTTACTATCCAAGTAACTGCCGATTAAGACTACCATGCTGGCTGTTTCACCTTCGTCTTCAAAGAGTACATCTGAATCAACACGCGGTATTTCAGTTTCACTCCAACTATCAATATGAAACTCATAAAACTGATCATCACTTTTGATGATACCTGTTTGTGTTGCTTCGTCGTAACTTTTAATTTTTCCAATCATGGTGTAAGCCTTTTTAATTATAGGGCTGTGATTCTACTATATCTGGGCTGTGTAGCCCAGATATAGTAGAATCTGGCGTTTATTGTAATAATGAATACTCAATAATATTAAAACTTCAGGTTTTGGAGTGCTGCCTGATTTTTGCCCCCAGAAGGTGTATTAACAAAATACCTATAAGGGCACTAGCAATTAATGCAATCCAAGTATATTTGTTATTATTAATAGGGTAAACATCAGGTGTTAACGATGGAGTCAAACCTAAAATACTATCTAAATCGCCACTACCTTTACCTACCTTTAACTGGCCTTTCATACCTTTTTCAGTGTGCTGTGATACTTCGCAATGAATGTAATAGGTATAGTCACGACTTGGCACAATAAATGAACCTGTTTTTTGATTTTTACCGTATATTTCAATGGTAAACATGCCCTTAGGGTACATATAACCAGGTAGGCCATGAATCATAAATTGATGGCGAATATCATCTTCGTTAATAAAGGTAACGTTTACGCGCGCGCAAGGCGGTACTTGCCAGTCGCGTTTATCATAGGTAAACATTTTGCCGGCAAAGTCCTTGGCAAATTTGTGTCCACCGCGAATGGTAATATCAACATCCTCAGAAATGGCTTTACAATCTTTGGGTAATTTGTCTGGATTATGATTCATGATCATGCCGTTCTCATCCATAATCATGCCGCCATGATTCATCGCAGCTAAAGCTGTGTTGCTGCACAGCAAAGATAATAAAATCAAGATAGTTTGTTTCATATTATGCCTCCTGACGTAAACCGCGAATAATAAATAAAACCAACCCCATAATGGCGCCGATTAATAAGCCAAAGAGAATAATATGTAAGTAATCAGGAGCTAGCATACCTGCTTCTTGTTTACCCCAAAGTGGACGTTGTTTGGCGTAATAGCTATTGGTGAAGACATCATCTAAGGCATCTGCACGTAGTTTAGGTAAACCATGTTCGCCTAAAAAGCTTTCATAAACCAGTAAGGCGATATTACCCCCTGGGCTCATGCCGTCATTAGCAACACCCATTTCGACATGATCATGAAATAACCAAACACCTTCACCATAGCTATGCAAGCCATCGTTAGTTGTTTGCAAATGTAAGTCAATCCTCTGTGCAGCAGATAAACCATACACATCACGGGTAATTTGTGCAGCAGGGTTTTGTGCGACACCATCATAGTCAGTAATGGTCGCTTTATGCCCATGGATATGCACGGCAATATTACTGTGCTGGGTATTGGCAATACGCAATTTAATATTTTCGTCAGGTTTGGCAATAATTAAGGCATCACGCAAGGTGTAAGGAAAAGAGTGACCATTGAGCATAAAGTAGTTTTCGTTGGACTCACTCATATTGTAGACACGGTGCATTTGTTTGGATATTTCGCGAATATCATTAGAGTCTTGAATGGTTTTAGCCAAATTTTTATCAATAGATTGATAATGTAAATCGTATTCACGATCAAATTTTTCTTTAATAGCGACTGATGAATGGCGAACATGACCAGCTCCGACATTAAAAGTTTGTAGCCAATTATTAGGCTTGTTTTCTTCAACAACAAACATGCCATTTAAGCCCATCATTAGATGTTTATCTGTTTGTACATGGCAGTGGTAAAGCATGGTACCTGCATGGCGGGGCTGTAATTCATAAGTGCGTATAGAACCTGGCATTACCGGTTTAGAGCCTGTGACCGGCACGCCATCATTATCATCACCTGCAGCAGTTTGAAAAGCATGGTCAACCCCATGAAAATGCAATGTATGCGGGAAATAGTGTGTATTTTCTAAAGTAATAAATACTTTATCGCCTTGCTCAACACGAATAACAGGTGAGGGTGCGCGCAAAATAGCATTGGCTTTTTGTGAGCGGAAATTCTTTACGCTCATACCGCGTAATTTTGGCGAAAAAGCCCACATACCTGGCTGAATACCAGGTGCAATATCATAAGTAGGAAAAACGCCCGGGCTATCAGGTGTCGCACCATTTAGTTCCAGAACCTCCAATTTAATATGGATAATATCAGGGTCACCATCACCATCCAAATCATCTCCCTTGATGAGTGCATCTTCAGCAATGCGGCTATTCATAAAAGTGCGCATAGAAATATTATTCATACCGAGCACAAAAGCAGCAACATTATCTGGGTTATCAGGCTCGCACAGTAAAGATTCTGCTATTTCTACGCCATCAATAGTTTGTGCTGTACGCCATTCTGGGTGCTCGGCGATACAAGGCTTATCAATTTTTAAGGTTTGTGTTAATTGTGGTTGTTGGCCTGCGGGTAAATTAATGCCAGTAGCGCGTTCAAAAAAAGCGGGTTGCAGCCATATGGCTAAGGCAATTAAAACAAAGACGACAGGTATAAGGCGGTAATACAGGAGTTTGTTGTGCATGGTTGGGTAGCTTATTACAGAGGAAATTTCTTCTTGGGTGGGAGCGAGTGCGCTTAATAAAATCTTAAGACTTTGTAGTCAGAGGAATTTATTTAACTCATTATATTATCATGGAGAATGATTGACGCGTAGCTAAATCTGGAAAATAAAATTTGTTATTTCAAGGGAATACAAGAATATGCCACGTTTGACTTAATTTTGTAGGGAATAAAAGAGTTGAAGGCATGATAACTCAGGTGTACAGTTATTTTGTAGAAGAAAGATAACTTAGCGGAGAACCATCACGCTAGTAGAAGGCTTTATCATTTATGTAAGTACCAAGTTTAAATTGCAGTTTTATGTTGTAAATAACGACGCAATAAATCAAGTGATAAGACAGCTGCTTGGTTTTGTTTGCGTTTTGCAGGGCCGCCGATATCATGAGTGCTTTGTCGAATTTCATCTGGTGTTAACAGTAGTGTTGTTAAAGTGATAATATCTGCTTTATTTTGGAATTGTGCACAGCTACCATGGTAGCTTTGTACCAACACCAAATCAGCTTGGTCTTGCCCTTGTATCTTTTGTGCAATTTTAATGGCTGAGTTGATACGATCTACACTACTCAATGGTTCAGTTGCAGTGTGGAATGCTTGATTGAAAGCAGCGCTGAGCAACCAGGGCTGACCTAAACATTTTGCGGCAATTAAGCCTTGAGCTGCAGTTTCCATGACAGATAAGGTTAAGTTCTGTTGCTGCATTAGTTGAGCAATAATATCAACTAGTCCCCCTTGTGGTTTGCTTGAACTATCAATTGCAAAGACATAATCACCAATATTATCTGCGACCTGCTGGACAGTAGTGCTCTGTAATGGCTGCTCTATATTGGCTGGAAAGAGCAATTTGGTTTGTACTTCATCGGTACCTGCCCGAAAACTAAGCTGTACATTTTGAGGTAAAGAGAGGTCGGTTAGTTTTTCTTGGATATTCGATTCTCCAATGCCGACCGTGCGAAGGGTAACTAATTGGTCTGCTTGCAGGCTAAAGCTTTGTGCTAGTTGTTCGGCAATGATTTCATTAAACATACCTTTCATTTCAAAAGGCACGCCAGGTACAAAGGCGAACCAACAACGTTGCTGCTGTATGGAAAAACCTGGTGCAGAGCCCCATGCATTATCAATGCGCTCAGCACCAGCGGGGAAATAAGCTTGCTTACGATTAGAATCAACCATTGTGCGTTTACGGTTGGCAAAAAATTGAGTGATTTGTTCCAGTGCTATGTCATCCAGTTCAAGTGGTCGCGCAAATGCTTCAGCCACTGCTTGGGTGGTAAGATCATCAATTGTAGGGCCTAAGCCGCCGGTACAAATACACACATCAGCACGGGTAGATATTTCTTGCAGCAGAGTTTGCAAATCGACCAAGTTATCACCTACAGCAGTATGCCGAGTAATAGTAAAGCCCATTTGTACCAGCTTTTGTGATAACCATGCGGCATTACTATCGACAGTCTGACCACTAATAACTTCTTCACCTTGGGAAAATATTTCTACAACTGGCTTCATGATTTTTGACTTAATAGTAATAGGTGTTTTTAGTTGGGGAGGGGGATGATAGTATTTATTATCGTTGTTTTAAGCTTAATAGTAACGCCCCCTGAGCGCTTAGTAACCGTAGTTGCTGATTGCGTATTTCAAAATGATCAACTTTAGCTAAAGCTTGTATGATCTGTTGTTCTTGAAGCATTAAAGCACTTTCAGTGCAGCGCATACGGGTGCTACCTACTGTGCTGATGCTTAATTTGTTGCCATCAATTTGGTAAGCTGCAAACAGCGTATTGCAGCCCGTTTTCCCTTGTAATTTTTCATTAGTAAATAACAAGTGGGCTTTTTTTGTGAAAGCGCTACTGACTAAGCCGCCCTTGCCATTATTAATACCCGTCATTTGCCAGTGGGTATCTTGCAAAGATAGGGTGGGTGCGAGCTTAAAAATTAACAGTGTTTGTTGTTGCTTATCTAGTAATTGTAGCTGTTCATGATCAACTTTGAAGTAGCGGATTTTTGCTAAGTTTGTTAAGTATTGTTGCTCTTGCTGCATAACTCCCCCAAAACATGCCATCATGGTAGAGCCTGGCTGAGAAATTTGGAGAGCATTAGGTTCTGTATGTTGGTAGCTGGCAAAATATTGATTGCATCCCGTACTTCCAGATAGTTTTTTTGTAGCAAACTCAATGGTTGCCAAATGCTTAGCTAATGGAGCTTGCATGTCTTGTGGCGTTAAATAACCAGTAAGCTGCCACTGTTGATTAAGTAGCAGCTGAGACATGGTTTGAGTTCCTTCAGTAGTGGCAGAGACGGGTTGTGAGGTCAAACTACTACAACCTTGTAATAGAATTAGAGCGAGAAATAAAGCTTTAAACATGGCTGTGTCCTTTTTGATAAGCAGGTCTGGCTACTGGAAGTGTATAAATTCAGGATAGCAAAAAATTTTATCTAAGGCTAATTGTGTCAAAAAAGATAATTTATTATCTAATATGTAAATTCATGAGGTGTTGTTATAAGGAGATTAATATAGGATGTACCGAGGAACGAGGCGCATCAATAATCAAAAGATGCGCCTCGTTCCTCGGTACATCCTATACTCCTACTTAACTAAGTAATAGATTTTTGTAGTTTGTGTGCAATGCCACATTAATATTGTGTAGAATATGTGTTTACTTTTGTCTCTACTATGGGTAGGTCTTATGAAACTGATTACTGCAATTATTAAACCTTTTAAACAAGATGATGTACGCGAGGCGCTTTCTGAAATAGGCATAGCGGGTGTAACAGCTACGGAAGTAAAAGGCTTTGGTCGGCAAAAAGGCCATACTGAATTATATCGGGGGGCTGAGTATGTCGTTGACTTTTTACCTAAAGTAAAATTAGAAATTGCGGTAGCGGAAGATATTCTTGAGCAAGCGATTGCTGCCATTGTAAAGTCGGCAAATACTGGCAAAATTGGTGACGGTAAAATTTTTGTGACTGAATTAGAACAAGTCATCCGAATTCGTACTGGTGAAACAGGTAATGAGGCAATTTAGTTCGGAAATGATAATGAATATTTTACAACACAAAAAAGGCTTGGCTTTGCTTGCATTAATGTTAATGCCAGGCCTTGCAGTTGCTGAAGAACTAAATCAGGCCAATACTGCTTGGATTTTAACATCGACAGCCTTAGTTTTATTTATGACCTTGCCGGGACTGTCATTATTTTATGCTGGTTTAGTGCGCAGTAAAAACGTACTCTCAGTCTTGATGCAGTGCTTTGCGATTACTTGCCTTATTTCCATTATGTGGATGGCAGGTATGTATAGTCTTATTTTTACTGATGGTGGTGGTGTACAAGCTTTTATCGGTGGTTTATCCAAAGCTTTTATACCTGATATGGGTACCGATAGTTTGGTAGGAGATATCCCGGAAACGGTTTATTTTATGTTCCAAATGACGTTTGCTATTATTACGCCTGCGTTAATCGTAGGAGCTTTTGCAGAGCGGATGAAGTTCTCTGCAATGATGGCATTTAGTGCAGCATGGGCATTATTAGTTTATGTTCCTGTTTGTCATTGGGTATGGGGCGGCGGTTGGTTAGCTGAAATGGGAGCATTAGATTTTGCTGGCGGAATTGTGATTCATATTACTGCCGGGGTCTCTGCTTTAGTGGTTGCTTTAGTGATTGGTAACAGAAAAGGTTTTCCAACAACGGCAATGCCACCTCATAATATGCCTATGGTCGTGACAGGTGCGGGTATGCTCTGGGTTGGCTGGTTTGGTTTTAATGCGGGTAGTGCATTAACGGCAGATGGTTCTGCGGGTATGGCTATGTTGGTGACTCATATTAGTGCCGCTGCTGGCTCGTTAACGTGGATGGTCATTGAGTGGATTAAGTTTGGCAAGCCGAGTGTACTGGGTATTGTGACAGGTATGGTTGCAGGTCTAGGAACTATTACGCCTGCTTCTGGCTTTGTAGGTCCTGCAGGTGCTTTAGCTATTGGTATTACTGCAGGTATCGTCTGTTTTTATGCAGTACAAATTGTGAAGCGTCACTTCAAAATTGATGACTCATTAGATGTCTTTCCTGTGCATGGTGTAGGTGGTATCATCGGTTCTATTTTAACGGGTGTTTTTGCAGCTGAAAGCATGGGTGGCTTAGGGTTATCAATGAGTATGCTTGAACAAGTGGGTGTACAGACCCTAGCTGTTGTAGTGACAGTTGCTTGGAGTGCCGGTTTTAGTTATATCATTCTTAAAGTTCTTGATGGCGTGATGGGCATACGTGTTTCAGAAGATGAAGAGGTGCAAGGTTTGGATATTATCTTGCATGAAGAAACAGGTTACCATAACCTATAGAGTAGATAAATTAATCTACTGTTGTGTATTGCTATTAAGGGGAGAGGGTATTAATAATACCTGAAAGTCAGTTCAGGTATTATTGAATTCTCGTTTGTAAGTAAAGATAAGACCTTGTTTGTTCCGTTTGAAATGCGTAGAAACACGGCCCTGCTCAGGAAGCGAAGTTATTATCGTTCCCATGCTCCAACGTGGGAATGCTGCTTGTGATGCTCCAGCGTCAAGTATCCGGAACACTGGAGCGATCAAGGATGAATTCCCACGCTGGAGCGAGGGAACTATTAACGATAAGAAGCGCACCTAGCTCCGAAAGATGCACTTCGTGCCTAATGTTTAAGTCTTGAAGTAAAAATTATGAATACCGAAATAATAGAAAAAGTTCGTAAACCGGCTCTGATTGTCGGCGGCCTAATTGCCACCTATGCATTATTAGGTTTTATAATTTTACCTAAAGTGATAGAGAGCCAACTGCCTAGCATTATAGAGACTGAGACAGGCCGTAAAGCATCATTGGAGCAGGTTGATTTTAACCCGTTTTCACTGGAATTTGCACTACATGGTTTTGCCATGCAGGAAGCAAATGAACAACAGAAGTTTGTTGCCTTTAAAGAGTTTTATATTAATATCCAAGTCTGGTCTAGCATAAAAAACTTGGCTTTAGTTTTTGAAGATATTAGATTAGTTGAACCTTATGTAAGATTAGAACATTTAAAAGATGACCGTTTTAATTTCAGTGATTTAGCATCTGACTCCGTAGAAGAAGAGCCTGAAAAGGCTGAGACTGAGGAAGAGGGTGGTATTTTTCCTGTTATTATTGAACGTGTCGCTCTTATTCAAGGTGATTTTGAGCGGGTAGATTCAACCTATGCGGAACCTGTAACGACCTTGGTAAAAGATATTAGCTTAGAGTTAGCGCACTTTAGTACTTTGCCTGATGAAGGTGCTGATTTAGGTTTTTCCTTGAAGTTAAATTCAGGCGGGACTTTAAACTGGAAGGGAAGTTTTGGTGTTAACCCTGTGTTTTCAACAGGTGAGTTGGAAATTAAAGGCATTCAATATGCACGAGTATGGAAACTCTTTTTACAAGATACCATGAAGTTTAAATGGACTGATGGGTCGCAGTTAATCAAGTTTAATTATGAATTCTCATATGTTGAAGAAGAAGTGGCTTTTACGCTGACAGAAGGCCAATTATTAACTGAGAATTTAAAATTTACCGCTTTAGATAATGACAAAGCGGTTATTAGTATCCCTTATTTTTCCATTGATGGCATTGATTTTGATTTACAAAAACAAGTTGTCAATATTGCTAAAGTAGAATCTAGACAAGCGGCTTTCGATACGTGGTTAACCCCTGCGGGTGAAATTAATTATCAGGCACTTTTTGCTACAAAAGATCAGCCGCAGACACAAGCAGAAGCGCCTGAAGAAAGTTCCACGGATACGATGGATACAGAAGATAAGCCATGGGATATTAAAATAGCAGAGCTTGCTTTAAATAAATCGAAATTAAATTTTACGGATCAACGCCCAGCAGAGCCAGTTGCAATAACGATTTCTGCCTTAGATTTGGGTATTAAAAATTATCATATTGTTGCGGGTAAGTTATTACAAATGACCGCAAATCAAGGCTATTTAAATTTAGATACGTTTAACTTGGCGAGTCAACAAGATGCCAAGCTAGTACATGTCCCTAGTATTAAAATGGCTGGATTAGATTTTGATTTGCAAAAGAAAAATGTGCTCATCAAATCACTAAATACTAGCGATGGAACTATTCAGGCATGGCTAGATAAGCAAGGTGTGATTAATTACCAAAGCTTATTTGCTCCGGCAACAGCAGTGCCAGAAGAATCACAACAAGCTGAGCCAGAAGCAACAAAGACGCAGCCTAAGGAGTCGCCATGGACTTTGGCTCTAGAGGAATTTAAAATTGAAAATTATGCCTTGCAGTTTAAAGATCTCACTCCACAGAAGCCAGTTAATTTAAATTTATCTGCCTTAAACTTTACGGTCAATAATTTTTCTACACAACAAGGTGCCAAGCTACCTTTAGCATTGGGTCTGCAAGTTAATAAAAAAGGTAAAATAAATATTTCGGGGTCTTCAGTGCTTGAGCCTTTTAGCACAGATTTAAATATTGCCATCAGTCAAATTGCGATCAGCACTTTTGAACCTTATATTAACCAATTTGCACGACTTGACGTGGTTAATGGTAACTTTAATACCAAAGGGAAGTTGGCTGTTGCACTTGTTAAAGACGAATTAGACTTAAATTATAAAGGCCAAGTCAGTGTAAAAAAATTACATACGCGTGACCATGTTTTAAATCAGGATTTTTTGAACTGGCAGGAGTTAAGGCTTAATGGTTTAGATTTTAATTTACAACCTGGCAAATTAAATATTAAATCGATTGATTTGGATAAACTGTATGCGCGGGTTACCATTAAAAAAGACAAAACGACCAATATTGATGATGTCATTATTTCTGCAAAACCGAGTAAAAAACCAGTAAAAAAGGTCAAAGCTAAACCTACTGCTAAAAATTCGTCTGCTTTTGCCTATAATATTGGTGAAATTAATATTAGAGCGGGAGAGTCAGACTTCTCTGACTACTCACTTATTTTACCTTTTGTGGTAAAGCTTAATGATTTGGATGGTGATATAGACGGCGTTACCTCAAATCAAAAAACAAAAACAAAAGTGGATATTAAAGGTAAGGTTTTTGATTTATCGCCGATTGATATTAAGGGGGCATTTACACCCAATTTGGATGAATTAGATATAGGAATGCACTTTAGAAGTTTGCCGTTGCCTTTCTTGTCGCCTTATATGGTTGAGTTCACAGGTAATAAGATTGAGAAAGGCAAAATGTCGCTGGACTTAATGTATAAGGTGGAAGATAAAAAGCTCACGGCGACCAATGATTTACAAATTGATCAGCTTGAATTAGGTGAGCATGTGGATAGCCCTAATGCAGTTGACTTACCTTTGGGCCTAGCAATTGCTTTATTAAAAGATAAGGATGGCAAAATCACCATTAATATGCCTTTACAAGGTAGCATGGATGATCCAGATTTTAGTGTCGGGCCTTTAGTGCTAGATACTTTTGTTAACCTGTTAGTTAAGGTAGCGGCTTCACCCTTTTCTGCAATAGGCTCATTGTTGAATAGTGATGATGATTTTAGTGTGGTCAGTTTTGTGCCAGGGAGTGCAGAATTATCCGCGGAAGAACTACATAAAATAGCTGAATTATCGACCGCACTTGTGCAGAAACCTAAACTAAGTCTTGAAGTAAAAGGCGGAGCTTATACCAATCAAGATTGGCCCGCGATGAAAGAGCAGGCCTTATTGGATCAATTAAAGCAAATTCGTTCTGCTGAACTTAAAAAAGAAGGTGAAATAAAATTAGCAGAGTATATAGAGCTTTCTGACGATGAGTATGAGCGCTTATTAGCGGATTTATTTATTAAAACCTTTCCTGAGTTAGGTAAGCGCTCCCTATTTGGTACACCGAAACTTATTCATGAAGACATGGGCGAGTTTAATGCCGTAGCTAAGAATATGCTGTCAGGTATGATCAAGCCTGATCAACATAAGTTGCGAGCTTTGGCATTAACGCGTGCTCGCAATATTGCGCGGCATATAGTGCAGGAAGGAGGGGTTGAGCAGGGGCGTATTTTTATTCTCGATGGTGATGTGGCACTTAATGCTGAAGATAATAAAATTGTTGTGCATATGGCCTTGACTGTACAATAGTAAGAATGGAATTCCTTAATTTTTACGTGTTAAGTAATTGTGTGATATGAAGAGAATTACTAGGTAATTTAACTTAATTCTAAGTGGCAAATGCCCTTGTTTCTTTTTTGTTAATTATAAGTATTTGTTTTTTAATGATAATAAAAGTAGCTCAATTATTGCTTGTAATATGATTCTACTGGATCACAATCAATATGGAGTTTAAGTAATGCAAATTAGCACAAAAGTTTTTCTTTTAGTTTCTACTATCACAATGGTATCAACAACACAGGCAGCGACAAGCTTTCTGGAAGGAGCAAGAGATACTGTTACCATCCACCCAAGTTGTAGAGAGGAAAACACCGGGCTTACTGCTGTTGGTGTTGCACTTCCTGTCGGGCCGGTTGTTAAGGCAACAATCTCTAGAGCAGGTGAAGAAGATGCAGAAATGTTGGCAACTTTTCCTTACCCCTCATTATTTATGACAACTGATCGACGCGGTAATGTATTTAATGCTAACCCTATCATGGGCGCTAGTCCTTCCTATAATCAGGCTGCAATGTTTGGCATGGATACTATTCAAGGAACGGTTATTGCCTATGGAAGCAGAGAGAAAACGGAAGATACTAAGATGGCTTTTTGGAAAGTCAAAAATGTTAATTCTTACGACATAGATACCAATACTTTAAATACTCTAGCTTATGTACCTGCGAATGAGTTTGTTACCGTAGATTTAGGTTTTGCTTTACCTAAATTTGTTCCTGAAAGCTGTATCAGCATGATGAAAATACAGGGAGCACAATTTGCAAGATGTGATCAAGTAGACCCTAGCAGTAAGACAGTTTTGGCAGGGAGTGAGCCTGACTTACGTCAAAAGCGTATGCGCCTACATGTGGAGCGTGATTTGGAAAAAAACCCGTTACCAGCTAGTTGTGGTGAAGGTGTTACCATTACTCTAGAGCCAACGGACGAGGATGTGGATGCCATTAAAGTTATCATGAATGGCATGAATCCTTAGTAACAGTGAATAGACCAAGAATCACCTGTATGGCAGGTGTTTTACGGGAGTAACAACTTATAGTAATATTTTTATAAAGCCTGAAACTAGCTTATTTCAGGCTTTATTTTATGCTCACCTCAATAAGAATTTTTTGTAGTCATAATAAATTTTCATAGCAATCTACTTCCTAAGTTATTTAAGCTCTTTCCCGTACCTATCTAATGAGTTACCTTGCAAAAGGGTTTTATCTAAGCAATAAGCCCCCAATTCTTTCATTTGAATATACGTACGTTTGTTCATTCTGGTGCTGGTGGCGGTCAACATACCTGCAAGAACCCCTGTTTTCATGCCAAAATCATGGAGCCTGGAATTGTCTGCGTTATTGTTGTGTACAAAGACTGCAGCATCTATTGCTTGATACCAGATAGCGTTATTACGCATGCCAGCCATTCCTCGCAGGGGTTGTTGTGTGAGCGAGTCAACCATACGTGCCCACAGTTGTAGATGCGAAATGTCTAAGCCATTCTTGCGCAGAGCCATAGCACCATTACGCAGATTTTGCAGTTGCGGTTTATAGTGCCCGCTTTTATCGGTCATGACATATATTACACCGTTGCGCACATAGAGTTCGCCAGCAGCCATAACAGGTTGGCCGCCTAAAAAGGCAGCATGAAACCAGCCATTGCTTTGGTCGTGGCTATTCGCATAGAGTTTACCTTCAGGGGAGATGACGAATATGCACCAGCCATTGCCACAGAAATTGGTTGAGTAGTTTTCGGAACTCCAATTACTCATTGTGTCGGGTGTGCTTAAATATTTTAAAGTATGAGTGTGTTTATCAATATGGATGCGAAATTCTTCACGGCCAATTTCATCTTGATAGTTCGTATGCAGCAACCCTTTTCCACCTAATGTTAAACCTTTTAATTGCGCATCAGTTAAAGTTTCTAGCCAGCGGTAGAAAGGTAAGATGGTTGTTTTTTCATTATGACGCAAATCAACCCATTTTTGGAATACAGGGTGATTTTGTGGATTTTTCCAATGTGTATGCATAGGATCTATGGCTTCTGTCCAATATTTCGTATCCAGCATTCTGCCATCACTAGGCTTGCCAATATATTCTTGCACTGCTACCACTTGTTTAACTAATGCCTGCCAACGACCTTTATTGGTTGTTGCTTGTTGCATGGGGGTTTGCCTGCCGACACCAAACATGGCGGGTAATAAGCGTTCAACTTTGAGAACCTCTTCAAGGTATTTGACTTGAGCTCCAGCTTGGTTATAAACGGCTTCAGCAGCTGAAATCTTTTGTTGTCGACGTGTATCTTGCCAAACAAACAACTTCTTATCTTCCGCATAGTCATAGCAAATTCTTCCCAGACTCTTTAGTGAAATAATCCGCTGTTCAATGTCTTGTTTTAAGATCATATGATAGTTGCTAATAGCAGTGTCCATTTTACGTAGTTCGGCATGTCCCCATTTACGGCGTTGGCTCCAATGGCTAGTGGCTGTTTTAAATTCTTGAACAGTCATAATATCGCCTAGCATAATCGTTTCCTCGTATGATGTATGAAGTTATTTAATAAAACAATGGTGATTACTTTATGTGTTAGCGGTAATCATGCCATGTGATATATAAAATATATAAAACAATGATATGTAGGTTTTAAGTGCATAAGAATAACAACTTACTGAATGGAGTGCTTATAGATGGTGGTAAATATGCATTGATATGCTTATATATAGGGGGGTATGCTTATAGAAAGAGTGTAATGGTGTGTTTAAAAAGGTGTGGCTAATGTACTTTTAGGTAAGAATTATACTTGCAAGGTTGGTGCTGAGGTGTGAACTCCAACCGAAATTCTAATTAAAATATAGCAATTTCGATAAAGTACATACATGCTTCTATAAGCAAAACAACAGTATCTTATAAGCAATTTTATAGCTGGTTCTCCTACCTATAAATAAAGTGACAGAGTTGACTAAGCCAATGTTAGATATTGCTGTTCTGGAGCACTCAGCTTATCGTAAAATACAATGTTAATATTTTTATTATAATGGTCACTATGGAACAGGGATTGCTTGTTGTAGTCTCATACATTTTTATTTTAAGACATCTAGGTTGAGTTTGGGGCTAATCTTGCATATACAATTTAATGGATTTGATAAATAAATGCGGCTAGTACGGCATGCTATTATTTTGCTATGGCTCGTCATTGCCGCGGGAGTGTCTAGCAATGTCTACAGTGCAGACCAAGATGCGATTAGAACTCGGATCGGTTTAAAGCTGTTTCGTGCCATTTTGGCAGCGGACACTCAAATCAATACCAAGCAAGGTGCCGACGGTAAGCTGGCATTAGCTATTATCTATAAAGACGATAAGGCACAAGCTGATATTTATGCTGCAATGCTGCAAAACTTAGGCAAAGGTGTCAAGCAAGGCAAGGTCAAAGGTATCCCTATTACTGTACAGGTCATAACTGTTGCGCAACTCACGGGGCAGCGATACGCAGGCATCTATTTAGTCGAAACATTTGCAAGTAGCCGTTTGCAACAACTGGTTGACTATGGCATTGCGCAGAAAATTATTAGCTATTCACCTTTTGTTGATGCTGTAGAACAAGGTATTAGTGCGGGCTTGATTATTGAAGCCAGAACCAAACCTTATGTCAATATACAAACGCTGCAACGTTCGCAATTGCAGATCAAGTCCTTCTTTTTAAAGGTTTCTAAACACTATGAACCTTAATAATCGTAAATTTAAAACGCATGCGCTGGTAGCCGTATTATTCTTGCTATTGGCCGCTGGTTTATCTGGGTTAATGTACGGGTATTGGTCTTTGGTGATCCAGCCACGTTTATATTTAGAAGCAGAATCCAACGCAAAAATATTGGCAGAATCACAAGCCAAAATGATAGCCAGTTCTTTAGCAGCGACTCAATCGCCATTAACACAAGCAGATTTTTATGAATTGAGCGATCAAGTATTAATTTTTGTTGATCCCATGTTGCAACAACCTTATTTTCTAGGACTGACCCTAGAGTTGGACACTGAAGTAATGAGTATCGATGCTGAAGTATTAACTTTATCGGCAGGAGAGTTGCAGTGTCAGCATTGTTTTAAGGTGACCACCGCACTGTATTCTCCCAGTAGCTATGAATTACTGGGTGTGGCCAGCTTTGCCGCCAATGCGGTGTTTTATGAAAAGCTGAAAGCAGATATCAAGCAAGTATTGTTACTAGAAGCTTCGATTGCCTTAGCCGCATTATTTGTCGTCTGGATTGCAGTGAGTTTTTTTATTAGTAGCCTAAATGATGAAATTAAAACCCGTAAACAAATTACCAAAGAATTACGCTTAGCCAAGGAAAGTGCAGAAAAAGCCAGCCTAGCTAAAAGTGAGTTTCTCGCCAATATGAGTCATGAAATTAGAACGCCACTGAATGCAGTTATTGGTATGCGCTATATTTTATCCAGAACGACACTGGATAAACGGCAACAGGATTTACTCAAAAAACTAGGTTCTTCAGCCAAGTTGTTATTAAGTTTGATTAATGATTTATTGGATTTTTCTAAAATTGAAGCGGGTAAATTAGAATTGGAAGCCACCGCTTTTCAGCTGGATGAGGTGTTGGATAACTTAGCCGAAATGGTGATGACCAAGGCAGGTGAGCAGGGTATTGATATTATGTACTTCACCAGTCGTGATATTCCCAATAAATTAATTGGCGACCCATTGCGCTTAGGACAAATATTACTGAACCTGGTCAATAATGCCTTAAAATTTACCCCGCAAGGCGAAATCTTACTATCAGTGCAAGTCTTGGAGCCATTAGCAAATGCTGACCCTGATGATATTTGCTTGCAGTTTGCAGTGCAAGATAGTGGTATTGGTATTAAACCAGAGGATATCGCTAAGTTATTTCATTCTTTTACCCAAGCCGATAGTTCGACCACTCGCCAATTTGGTGGTACTGGTTTAGGGCTCTCTATCTGTAAACAATTAGTCCAACTGATGGGCGGCGATATTTCTGTAGACAGTACTTATGGGCAGGGAAGTACCTTTACTTTTACTGTTAATTTGCAGCTTGCAACGACTGCAGAGCCAGTTATTTATAGTTTACCTGCCGTTATTCAACATACACATGTATTAGTGGTGGATGATAATGAATTGGCACAAAAAATCTTTCAGCATATGCTCGAATGCTTTGGGTTTAAGGTATCTATTGCTAATTCTGCTCAACAAGGAATCGAGCTGTTACGCTATTATGCGCAAAGCAATCCGATTAAGCTTATTCTGATGGACTGGAAAATGCCGGGCATGAATGGCATGGAAGCCAGTCAAGTCATTAAGACACAATTAGATTTAGCTGTTATGCCGGCCATTATCATGGTCACCGCCTATGCGGAACACTTAAGCCATGTTGCACATAATGTCAGTTGGGATGATTATTTAGTCAAACCGATTAGCCAGTCAGTACTTTATGATGCCATTATTAATATCTTTTCCGAGCAACAAACACTTCCAGAGTTTAATCATGTTAATACAGCAAAGGATAGCTCACAGTTATTAAGTACTAAACAGGTGTTACTGACAGAAGATAATCTAACCAATCAAGAAGTTGCCTGTGCTTTATTGGCGGAATTCGACGTGCAAGTCACGATTGCTAATAATGGCAAAGAAGCGGTTGCTGCCATTAAAACGCAACATTTTGATTTGATTTTTATGGATTTGCAAATGCCGGAAATGGACGGTTTTGAGGCAACGCGTTAGATTCGTTTGCAGCCAAACTATCAGCAGGTGCCGATTATCGCTATGACCGCACATGCCATGCAAGGCGATCGGGAAAAATGCCTGAATGCGCAAATGGATGACTATATTACCAAGCCGATAGATGTGGATAAATTTTTTGCCTTACTAGAAAAGTGGCTAATGGATAAAATTGAACAGCTGCAGCTCAACGAGACGCAGGATACTATGCAAAATATAGAAACCAGTGCCAATACTGCTGAGCAAACAACGCCTGTATTACCCACCTTAAAGGCTATTAATATCCCCAAAGCCTTAGTGCGTATGCGTGGTAAACAAGACTTACTACTGCGCTTATTACATAATTTTAAAGCTCAGAAAGCAGATATGGCGCAACAAATTAGTGCAGCTCTACAAGCTAAGGATATGTCAACAGCCAAAGCATTGATACATAGCCTGAAAGGGGAAGCGGGTACTTTAGAAACCACAGCACTTTTTGTTGCGACCCAAAATCTTGAACAGCAGGTCTTACAAAATTCAAGTGAGCAACAAGCATACTTATTGGTGGTAGAGCATGCTTTGCTAGAGGTATTAAAAGATATTGAAATTTTAGAACAAGCAATACCACAAAGTGCAGAGCCAGATAATTTGCCAAGAGATACTGAGGTCAATAGAGCCGAACTGACTAAAAATTTGCAGGAGCTGAAAAAATTATTACAGGATAATAATTTACGCGCTAAAAAGTTGGCAAAAACGATAACGCCACAATTACAAGTTTCCGCCTATGCTGAGCACTGGGACAAACTATTACAGGCTTTAGCTGTACTTGATTTTGAAATAGCGCAAACCTATTTACAAATTGTTACCGAAAAACTAAAAATATAACAGGGCGAAAAATGAACATAAATAATCGTAATGGTCATATCTTGATCGTGGATGATTCAATCAATAATATTGAATTATTATCTGATATTCTAAGTGACTACTATGAAGTGATGTTTGCTAGCTCAGGCACAAAAGCATTACAAATGGCAGTTGAATTATTACCTGGTTTGATTTTGCTTGATATTGTCATGCCAGAAATAGACGGTTATGAAATGATCAAAATTTTAAAAAATGACCCAGCGACTGCGCATATCCCCGTTATTTTTATTACCGCCAAAGCAACCCAAGATGATATGCTCAAAGGGTTTAAAGTGGGAGCGGTAGATTATATTGCTAAGCCTTTTCATGAAGAAGAGGTCTGTGTGCGTGTAAAAACACATGTAGAAAACCAATTACTAATAAAAGCACTAGCCAAACAATTTAAATTTTAGTCTGTTGAGTGCGTTTGTAGCAATTATTTTAGGAGGAGTTTATTATGCAAGTCGACAGCAATGATGCCAAGGTAATTATTATCGATGACTCAATTAATAATATTGAATTATTGTCAGATATTTTAGCGGATCATTATGAAGTGCTATTTGCTACTTCCGGCCAAAAAGCACTGGCAATGATACCGACAATGCTGCCTGATTTAATTTTGTTAGACGTAGTCATGCCTGAAATGGATGGTTATCAGATTATTAAAGTATTAAAAAATAACCCGATAACTGCTCATATCCCGGTTATTTTTATCACTGCCAAATCAGCCACCGAAGATATGCTAAAAGGGTTTCAATTAGGCGCGGTCGATTATATTTCTAAGCCCTTTGCTGTCGAAGAAGTGAGTGTGCGTGTTAAAACCCAGATTCACCAACAGTTGTTAATAAAAGCACTGCAAGTAGCTAATGAAAAATTAGAATTATTAACGCGAATTGATGGCTTAACAGGCATTGCCAACAGGCGTTATTTTGACGAATTTTTGCAACAAATGATTAATCGTGCCAAACGTCATCAACATACTTTAAGTTTGATTTTAATTGATATCGACTTTTTTAAATTTTATAACGATCATTATGGGCACCAGAACGGGGATAGCTGTTTGATTGCGGTTGCCCAACAGCTTAGCCAATATGCTCAGCGCGATGGTGAATTAGTGGCTCGATATGGTGGTGAGGAGTTTGCTATTGTATTAACTGAGTTATCAGCCGAAAAAGCACTAGCACATGCCCAAAAATGTTTACAGGCTATTGAAGCTCTCAAAATTGCGCATGAGAAATCAACTTGCTGCGACTACGTGACCATTAGTATGGGCATCGTGACTATAGAAACCCCTCAGGAAATGACCCCGGAAAATATTATCAAACAAGCGGATATTGCTTTATATAAAGCCAAAGAGTCTGGGAGAAATCAGGTGGTGGATTAAACTTTGTTTGTACGCTCTGGTATGGCAGTCATTAAATAAACAACTTAAGCAGCTGTAGGATGGGCAAAGGAGCTTTATCCCGTGCCCATCTAATACCGTAAAAGATGGGCACGAAAAAGCCCTTTGCCCATCCTACACATTACTTTTCTCATGATGACCATGAGAGATTAATCTGTTCGCCTAAAAGGCGAAGGTTTTAACCCTATGAATGGAAAATAAACAGTAAAGCGATCAATCTATAATTCTAAGTAGCATTACTTAATAATCAACTGCTTAAATTAGATATACAGAATCATTATTAAGCTGAAGTTTCCAAAAAAATCATCAAGCCACCATGCGTAACAGTACGGCAATCAGTGGATTTATCGGGGAGTTGCTTGGTTTGGGGCAAACATGATTAAAATCCGGGTTCAATGCTGCCTCGGTAATGATGCGCCGCACGTCTGAAAAGGCAAAACTGGCGCGCCCTTTTACTTTGTGCCGACGCTCCGGATCCGCCTTTAAACGGTCGGCATAAATCCAGGTCAGCGTACTTGCCATCATACAAAAATTCAAATGATTGGTCACGGAATGCGCATTACGACACTGACTTTTTTGACTGCCGATGTCTTGTTTCAACTCCTTGAATCCTGATTCGATTTTCCATCTCGCACCATAAAACTCGATCATTTGCGTGACCGATAATGACAAGTCCGTGCTAAACAGTGCGATCCATTGCGTTTTACGAAAAACCCACACGACGCGTACTTTGCATTTTAAACTTTTCAGCATGACAATGCGTTCATGGGCAAGTACCGTACGCTGTTTGCCATAAAGAGTCACCTGATATTCGGCGGCTTCGTGACGAATGCATTTTGCCATTTCTGTTGCCGAACCCAAGCGCTGGCCATATTTTCGAGGTCTCCCTCGCTGCCCAGATTGTCTTGTCTCGGGAAGATCATATAAAACACTATTACAGCGCAGGCGCGACAGAATATCAAACAGACTGCCTACCTCTTTGCGTACGGGCTTTAACAAACCTGCATTGCCAAACCAACTATCGGTCACCGCGAGTATTTGCTTGCCGGAAAAATGATTTGCAACCCCGATGATCATCTGTGCAGCTTGGCCGATCTTGGTTTCAAACGACTGCAATCGACCTTTGATCTTCGCTCGATCGGATTGTGCATCAATCGCTTTCTGTGGAAGGTAGTGGCGAAAATCTAAAAACAAACAGGCCCAACGATTTTTTATTTGCTTGAGCAAACCGATGGCTACCACGTTTTGTGCCCATGGGTAGTCGCTTTGATTGGCTTTGGCCGCATGATCATAAATGGTTTCGCAACCAAAGATTTTTTTGCCCACTTTAGGGTTGATGAAATCATCCAGGGCAATTAATAATCGGTCGTCCGTTTCAGGGTTGTCGATCAGGTCCCAGGCTGTTTTCCATAAACCTTGCCACGGTAATTTGGTTGATGCCATGAATGTGTAAAATCGTTTCCGCTTGATATTGATACCGAACAGCGTTTCAAGGCTACGCCATAAATTGGAACTAATGGAGGAAGTAAACGGGACAATGATCGACAGTAGCGTATAGGCAAATAACGAGGCTCTTTCTTTGCCGAGCGTGGTTTCTGAAAAATGTGATTGAAGAGGAGAAAGAAGATCGCGTAAAATGAACATGAATAAGGCTTTTTTGTTTGTATAATCAATTTGTTAGCACTGTTTATTATACTACAAAATACAGCCTTATTCACTATCAACCTGTTGTTTTTAAAGTAATTTGTACTTAAATATTAGTAATTGCTAATATTTTTCGAAAATTAGACTTTCCTAATATTTGGCTGACAAAAAACTGGGAAACCAAGCTCAGCGATATATGGACTGTATGATTTTAATTGGATCTTGCGTGCAATGTGGCAAACCCATTAATAAATGCCCCTATCCGCCTATATACCCCCCTAAAAACTGGGAAACTTCAGATTATTAAGGTAGTGCGGCAGAAAAAGCCAATTTTTAGGTGAATACTAGATAATGCTCATAAATCACTGAAATGTATGATGATTTTTAATTTTGCAGGAAAAAAGCTGCAGTACGTTGATTTTAAAAGAAAAATAGCTATTTGAGCTTGTAAATTGCTCTGCCGCTATGCTATTATTAAATCGTGCCGCAAATGACCTTTTTAACCCTTTAGATTCAAGGGCTAAAAAGGGGTACTGTTACACCGACCGGACTTTATGAACGGGATGAAAACAATTTTATCAGGTTTTCCTTCTGCAAAATCAGTACGTTACACCGACAGGACTTTATGAACGGGATGAAAATAGACTCAAGCCCTTCAATATTTCCTTGCTTTTCCAGTCGTTTATAATCTGCTTATGAATTTAACCATATTCATTGTTTAAAATATTTATGACTACCACGACAAATAGCAGTAAAAGAAAAATTTTACTGATTGATGATTCTGCTAATAATATTGAATTGTTATTTGATATGTTGAGTGATGCTTATGAAATATTTTTTGCAACGGATGGCAGCAAGGGTGTGACCTTAGCGAATAGCAAACAGCCTGATTTAATTCTTTTGGATATTATGATGCCTGTTATGGATGGTTTTGTGGTCTGTAAGCAACTCAAGGCTGATACCAGTACGGCTAATATTCCCATTATATTTTTAAGTGCAGCAACCGATGTTGATACTATTATCAAGGGCTTTGCCGCTGGTGTGGTGGATTATGTCACTAAACCTTTTAATGCAGCCGAACTGACTGCGCGCGTGCAGACGCAAATTGCCTTGCAAGTACAGCAACAGGCATTGCAGCAACAGAATCAAGCATTACAAGAACTTAATCAAAAATTACATGCTGAAATCAAGCATCGCCAGCAGGTGGAAGTGGCTTTACAGGATGCGGATCAAAAATTATCCAGCCTGACCAGTCAAGAAGCGAAACGTTGGAAGTTAGATGCATTTGTGGGCAAAAGTCCTTGTTTTTTAGAGCTTATCGAGCAAATAAGACGCTTGCAGCAGTTTGATAAAACCAGTGTGCTTATTTTAGGTGAAAGTGGTACGGGTAAAGAATTGGTGGCACGAGCCATTCATTATGGTAGCTCGCGGGTAGCTGGACCATTTGTGACCGTTAATTGTTCGGCTATTCCAACAGAGTTAGCGGACTCGGCTTTTTTTGGGCATATTAAAGGGGCTTTTACGGGAGCACAAGAAGCACGCAAAGGCTATTTTGAAGCGGCACATGGGGGGACTTTATTCTTGGATGAACTGGGTGATCTACCTTTAATGTTACAGACCAAATTACTGCGTACATTGGAAGATCGCAAAATTATGCGTGTGGGAGCGACCACTGAAAAGCAAGTTGATGTGCGGGTGATTGCGGCGACTAATAGCCAATTAGAACAACGCATTCAAGATAAATCCTTTCGCCGTGATTTGTATTATCGTTTGACAGGCTATACCATTCATTTACCCGCTCTAAGAGAGCGGCAAGCAGATATTGCGATGTTGGTAGAGCATTTTTTGCAATTATTGGCGCAAGAAATGAATTTTACGCGTGGGTTTATTAGCACCGAAGCTCTGCAAGTACTGCAACACTACGCATTTCCAGGTAATATTCGTGAATTGAAAAATATTATTGAGCATGCTTTAATCAGTAGTAATGGTCAACCAATTCAAGCGCGGCATTTGCATTTGATTACCATTACCGAGACTGTGTCTCCTCAAGAAGTTAGTGCTGTCAATGTCAACTTGCCGCTAACAAGAGCGAATGAAGCTATACCTGCTAATAGTGCGCAAGATAATGAGCACGTTATTTTGCAATATTTACAGCAATGTCAAAAAATCAATAATATTGAATGCCAGAAGTTATTGACGATTAACCATCACCAAGCGTCTTATATTCTGAAGAAGATGAATAAAAATAAGTTATTAAAGCGTGAAGGCGAACGGCGTTGGGCGTTTTATTGTTTGCCTTAAAGGGACGCTTGCATGGTTTTATGAAGACCTCGAAAAACGTCTATTTCTTAGTTCTATCATAGGTTTTTCTATACCAAGGTAGATGAGCAGTGCAGTGCAAAAAGTAACCACTAGCATTAGTAAAATTAAGCCCAATAAGGCTATAAAACTTAAATGCATTTCAGGGTATAAATATTGGGCACAAAAGCTAATAACCATTAAATGCAATAAATAAGCAGAGTAAGACAGTTGGGCAAATGGATGCCAAAAGCGACTACTTAAACAATTTATGAGCCAACTTTGCCGCTCAACACTGAGGCTGTATAAAATACTATAGCCAATTGCCAAAGAAAAAATATTTCTGACCAGTGCAATAATAAAGGCAGATTCTAGTACATCAGCTTTGATCTCGTTAATGGGGGTACTGATATACAATGCCAATAATAACAAGCTAAGCCACCACAAACCAAGGCGTATAATATGGTGTGTTTTTAAAAATGTCACTGCCTGCGTATACACACTCAAATATGCCACAATAACCCCAACAATCAGGCCTCCATATCGGCTGTAACTCTTATCATAGATAACATCAAAATAATGAAACATCTGCTGCTGGTCGATGACTTCATGTAAGGCTAAGGGCAGTTGTAGCTGATGGTAATATGAGATTGCAAAACGAATAATAAACGATAGTAAAAATAATAGGGTTAATATTAATAATGTGTGTTTGCTGCGCCCGATAACTAATATCAAGCAAGGCAACAAGATATAGAATTGCTCTTCGATCGCTAGTGACCAAGTCCACGGCATAAACTGTTCAGTAACAGGTAAGAAGTTATTGATATAAAAAATATTTGCCCAAATATTATGCAGGTTAATAGGGGCAGCCGTTGCAACTAGCAACATGACTGCAAAATAGGCGGGTAATAAACGTAAGGCTCTACGCAGGTAAAAGCGTTGCAGTTGCAACGTTTGATTTTGCTGGTATTCGCTAAATAGATAATAGCCGATTAAAAAACCACTCATCACAAAAAAAATATCCACCGCTAAATGACCTTGAAAAAAAGGCCCTAATTCTGCACGGGTACTGAATTCAATAAAAGCCTGTTTATCGAGGAAATAGCCAAACATCCAGAGAGTATGCATGGCAATAATCCATATGATGGATATTGCGCGCAAGCCGTCAATAAAGGGGAATAGGGGGGATTTAGTGGGTTTTAGCAGTTTATGTAAAGTGGAATACATATATTTACTTCGTTACTTTAGAGGTTTTTACAAAAGATTTATTGTGAATTATTTTAGCAACTTTGGTATGTGTTGCTTATCTTTTTATTAAATATAGCTAATATGTTAGAGTATGCCGCTTTATATACGCTGCTAGTCAGGTATTTGTCTTTATATGCTAGAGATTCTATAAGGCAATGCTGAGTTAGTACTTATAGATTTCTTATGATGATCTTATAGATATGCTTATAGAAAGTTAAATAATTATAGAGAATTAAGATAAAAGTTAGATAAATGGTAGGTACTATACTGGTTCAGTTATGCTTAAGGTACTATTATTTGTATCGTTTTTGATTTTACAAAATACTAGCAAGAGAAAGTTGCTGATGTATTAATGTTTACCTTAATGAACTGTAAAATAACATGTTTTATGATTATAGTACTGCGCTTGGTTCATATTGGCATGCTGTTTGCTTTTGCTAATTTGTATGAATAGATATTTATACAATGTTTAAATTTTAGTGAAAAGGAAATATCATGAAAACAACATTTAAAAAAAATATACTCTCTGTAACGATTAGCGTTGGTTTGGTTGCATTGTTTAGCCAAGAAGCAATGGCACGTCCGTCACATGGTGGGAGAGGTGTGCATCGTGGGCAACCTGATGCAGGAGCTATCCTTAATAGAATGGACTTTGATGGAAATGGTGAGGTGACGGTAGAAGATTTCATTAATCGCAGCCTTAAGCATACTGACAAGCACTTTAGCAGAATAGATCAAGATGCGGATGAGCTGATTTCATTAGAAGAGTTTAGTAGTAAACGGTCAGCTCGGGGGCATAGAGGGCTGGATTCTGATATTGACATGGATGCTTTAAAAACATGTATTGAAGAAACGACTGGTTTGACACTTAAAGAGCACCTAGAGCCCGAAGAAGTTTTTGCTTTGATTGATATGGATGTTAGCGGTTTTATTTCAGTTGATGAGTTTTTTAGCTATAAAGAGATCCAAGCAACTGAGAAATTTACCAAACTAGATGCAGATGCAAGTGGTGTTATTTCAGAGGCAGAAATAACGACGCATATGGCTGAACGTAAGGCATTGCATGAGGCGCGTAAAAGCTGTATTGACGAACAAGACTTAATGGATGAATAAGCTAGTTTAGGGTAGGGGGGCGGTATTTTAAATTCAATTTGGATTAGACTCTTATCGCTTGTTCTGCACTATTTTATTGTCATAAGGAGCTTAAATCGGGGGTGCTAACGATAGGAAGTGCATCAATCACTGCAAGATGCGCTTCGTTCTTCAGCACACCCTATAGTCCCTTCTTAAATACAGGTTGTTCTTATAAGGCATAAGAAATTTGAGTCCAAACAATGGCATGATCGCCATAATCAAGGGTATTAGAATTCTGTTGACCCACATTAATATATTGTTCATCATCTCCTAACACATTCTGTACACCAATTTTAAAGCCCAAACCTTTTGTGAAAATGTCAAAGGTGCTGATGGTTAGTGCCAGTTTATTTTGCGCTGCTACGTTGATAGTATCCGATTTATGACGTGGCCCTGTATAGTTCCAATGTGCTGCGAGTGTTACTTGCTCAATAGGGCGGTAGAAAATACTAATATTACTTAGCCAATTAGCAGCGGCTCGGTCCTCTTGCTCGCTATTATCTCTAGTACGGGTATCCCATGAATCAACATAAGAGAAATTGGCTTGCCAGTTTAAAGATTTTGTTATCTGTTGTTCCCACTCGACTTCAACTCCCCAACTTTGGCCTTTGCTACGGTTGCTAAAATCACCCTGCGTTGGAAAAATCATGTCTGTAAGTTGAGAGTAAAAAAAAGTGATTTTCCCCGTATGTGCAGTTTGGTGAAAAATATAACTGACCTCGGTCGTGGCAATTCTTTCTTCGCTTAGTTCGTTCAGTCCATCTTGAGTATAGAGTTCAAAAAATGTAGGTACTCTAAAACCTTCGGCATATTGGGCTTTTAAAATATGGGCATCGGTAATGCGCCAAACAGCCGATATGCGAGGCGTAAATATATGTTTGTCTAGATCATCACGATAGTCATAGCGTAAACCAACAGTTAAGGCTAAATAATTTGTTATATCGAATTGGTCTTGCAGGCTTAAGCTCAAATATTTACGTTTTTCATCAGCTAAATGTAAAACTCTAGGTCTTTGCGGTGGCCGGCCTGGCGGGTTTTGAGCTCTTTGTCTTAGAAAGGCATCATCAATTGTCTCCCCCGTATAGGTAAATTTCAGCCACATATTGTGCTTATCCCAGCCTGTCCAGTTGATACCCATTGAGCCTTCCATTTTCTCACCTTGGTAGGCTTGATGGGCGCGCCTAAAGTCATTCATTAAATATGAAAAATTGAGTTCAGTAGTGAGTGTAGGGGTAATGGATATTAGTTGGCGTGCGCTAAAAATATCATTACCTTCTTTTGCAATTTCTTGATTATTAGGTTGGTAATTACGGTGGTAAGATTGAAATTGGAAAGAGAAATCACGGTAAGCAAGTGAAAAAACGCCAAATTGTCGATCTTCTTCTGCGTTAATTATTTTTGGAGAGTCGGCATCATTATTGCCATAACCGTAAACATTGCCTTGTATTTTGAGTTGGTGTTGTTCATTTTTATAAGACCCCATTGCTCCGCCACTAATGGCTTCCTTGCTTTCATAACGTACAAAAAGTCGCTGTTCATCACTATAGGTAACAATATTGACTAGACCCATAAAGGCATTATCACCATAAAGAATGGCGCCAGGCCCACGCACAACTTCGATACGTTGAATTTGTTCAATAGGAATTTGTAAAATGGAGCTATTAATACCCGAACTTTCTTGGGTCATAGATAAGGAATTAACCAATATCTTAATGTTGCCGGAACTAAAAGGAAAGTTTACTCCCCGTGCGATTACTGAGGCACCACCAGTCGGATCTTTTGTAGGCAATATGCCAGGGACTAAGGCAAGTGCATCCCACGCGGTGGTTGCACCTAATGCTTCCATATCTTTACCTTGCAATACAGTAACAGTACCAGGTACAAAGTTGGTATTCATACGTGTTTGGGTGGCTATTTCGGTGCTTTCATCCACAATATCTAGCAGCTCATCAAGTAATTCTGCATCTGATTCCAGCTCTTCCATTTCTGAGCTAGGGTTGGCTTCAATGCTTTGCTCTGCTATGAGCGGCGTAGAAGCAACAATGAGTATCATTTTAATGATTAATTTTAGGTTGGTACGAGTCTTATTGCTCATTTCTACTAATCGTTAGGGCTATATTTGGTAACAGGTATATTTTAGTATAAATAGTGTAGTATAAAAAACGCATAAGATTATGATAAATAACTAATATATAATTTTGTATTGGTACTACAATAAATATCTATTATTACCAGCAAGGCCAAAAACGGAGTGAGTAGAAAATATTTGTTTCCAGATGCTTTTAGTCAAGGTGATAAGACAAAGACTTCAGGGTGCCGCTAAAGGCAAAAGGAGATTGATACTCATGTGAAACAGGGGTAATTCGATCTCTGCCTATATCCAAGCCTTCCCAAACAGCAAACACAGGGTACTCTAATTCTTGTTCGGCAACTTTTTCATGGTTTATCCATAATGAACCCGTGCCACGTAAAACGGAAAGTTTGTCAAAATCCATGCCATCTGTAAATAAGCCTTGAGTAACCGCAAGGGCTAAAGGTACTTTATCAAAATGGTATTCGATAATAATATCTTTGCCTACAGGAACAGTTTGTGTGGCAATTAATTGCGTTACTTGGTGGGCAATGTTAATTTCGTAAAACAACTTATTGTCTTTAATAAAGAGAGAATAACCAGAATAGAGGTCTCCTAATGCGACTAATACGCCTTGTTGCGAGCTATCTTCTCGGTTAATGATTGCCCGAATAACGTAGGAATGATTTGGTAAAATAGGCCCTTGAAAGCGTTGAATGGTATTGGTATTTGCCTGATATGCAAAATCAGTGCGGTTATTGTCTTGCCATAGTTTTGTGTACATAGGCCGCTCCAATAGAGGAACGTTAATAATGGGCAAGACATTAAATTGCTCAGCAGCTTGCCACCATGATGCATCCAACTCTTTTATTTTCTCAGGGTATACACTTGCTAAGTTATTGGCGGCCGAAAAATCCTCTTTTAAGTTAAATAATTGCCATTGGTTATCACTTATTTTTTCTCCTGGTTTGGTATGACTAATCGCCTTCCAGCCGTCTTTATAATAAGCACGATGGCCTTCAATTTCGTAATACTGCTCAGTTTTCTGGTCGGGCGCATCGGCATTGTTAAAGGTGTATTGTAAGCTCACACCTTCCATTGGTTTGATGCGGTTACCTTGGTAGTTGTTTGGGAGGGTTAGGTTAAGCACTTCCAGTATGGTCGGTGCAATGTCAGTAACATGATGGAATTGGTGGCGAACACCTGGTTGTTTTATTTTGTCAGGCCAAGAAATAATCATGGGTACACGGGTGCCACCATCATAGCTGGTACGTTTTGAATGAATAAATGGGGTGTTGCTGGCTTGCATCCAGCCCAAAGGGTAATGCGGGTGAGTTTCGATTTCGCCAATACGCTCAAAATCTTTTAAGTTCTGTGCAGTGGTTGATGGCCTTTTATGAAAGAAACGTAGTGCATTAGATGAGCCTTCTATACCTACCTCACGGCTACCACCATTGTCGGAAAGAAAAATAATAAGGGTATTATCTTTTTCGCCAATTTTTTCTAAATGCTCCAGTAAGCGACCTATATTTTGATCCATGTTATCGACAAAGGCAGCATAATTTTCTTGTAAACGCGCATACATCTTTTGTTGATCCGTACTGAGTTTATCCCAAGACTCAATACCAGGAGCGTATGCACTTAATTGGGTGCTTGCAGGAACCAAGCCCATTTTTTTCTGCTGCTGTAAACGTTGTTGCCTGATTTTATCCCAGCCTTGTTGGTATTTGCCTAGGTATTTTTGTCGGTCTACTGCTTTAGTATGGTGCGGAGCATGTGGTGCACCGGTAGCATAATAAAGAAAGAAGGGTTTTTCGCTATTGTGGCTACGCAAGTCATCAATCATCGAAATGGCTTTGTCGGTCAACACGTCAGGCAAATAGAAATCATCTTTATCGGTATAGTATTCTGCCGGCAGGATTTCATTGCCGCTGATTAACGCGTGCGGCTTCCATTGGCTGACTTCACCGTCAAGAAAGCCCCAGTAACGTTCAAAGCCTCGACCTTGTGGCCATGAATCAAAAGGCCCGATCCGCGAACGGTTTTTAGCATTGGTCAAATGCCATTTACCCACCATATAAGTTGCATAACCTTGTTGTTTTAAAATTTCTGCCAAAGTCATGGCGTTATTAGACATCTCACCACGATAGCCTGGATAACCAAAATCCCACTCTGCTAGCCAGCCAGTGCCGACGGAGTGATGGTTCAAACCTGTTAATAAAGAAGCCCGGGTAGAAGAGCAAATCGCATTGCTAGTGAAATGACTATAACGAATGCCTTCTTTTGCTAGTTTATCGAGGCTGGGAGTCTTGATTTCCCCACCATAACTACCAATATCGGAATACCCCAAGTCATCCACTAAGATTAAAATAATATTGGGTGCTGATGGTTTTGCTGTTGGTGTACTTTGAAAGTCAGGGCTAGAACTTTTGATACTACTTTTAATAGTACCGCTAAAATTTTCCTCGGCATGAGGAATATAAGTTTTACCGCAAGCCGTTAATACCAGAAAAAAAAGTAGCAGACAAATTACATGCAATTTATTGATACCTGCATTGATAAAATAAAGTTGTTTGTTTTGCGAACTGTTAGTTTTCATGTATTGCTACCTAATATTTTTTTCAATGGCTTAGGGTAGATAATTCCATAATACTTTAGCCTGATTATAATAAATTGTTTGTAGATCAATGTATTAATTGTACCTTTTTTTCTAAATAAATTATGTAGATAAGTTGGCGTTGTGAGTTTTTGAGGGGAAGATTGTCAGTTATTAGCAGTCATATGTGGACATTTAAATGTTATAAGAGGTATGCTTGAAACAGGTAAAGTGCTTATTTTACACCAGCCCTAGCTTAGTAAAATGACTTCGTTTAGAAATTCCATTTTAAGCTTAAGTTATTGACGGAGGAAACTATGAAAATTTTAATGATGGGTGGAACTGGGTTTATTGGCAAAAAACTATGCCCCTTTTTATTAAGCAATGGGCATGAATTAACTGTTTTAAGTAGGAAGCCCAAAGAAGTGCCTCTCTTATATGGAGAATCTGTTCAAGCAATAAGTAATATAGAGCAGTTAACAGAGTCAGACTCATTTGATGCCATCATTAACCTTGCTGGAGAGGGCATTGCCAATAGTCGCTGGACAGCAGCTAGAAAGCAGGTTTTACTGGACAGTCGCATCAATACAACAAAACAACTGCTTGCTTATATTAGACGAGCTAAAACAAAACCTGAGGTGCTTTTGGGTGAAATGGCAGAACTACTCACGCTGAAAATCAGGGAAACGGAGCTTAGCGAAGTGATGATTTTTAGTCCCTGATAGGCGACAGGGCAATTCGCCAATCCGAAGTGCGCGATAGCGCGCGAGGGAGGCAAGAATTGCATTACGAATAGCCGTCCAGCCATTTGAGGTAGCAATGACGAAGCGGCTTTGTGCGTAGTCGTTGCGGACGCAGGGCGTTCAGGGCATCTCCTATCCGCTGCGTAGGTGAAAGAATTCAGGTGACAGGAGTCCCTGAATTTCGTGAAGTAGCATGGCGCGCCTGTCGGAGGGCAGCGTGTTGTACCTAAACGTATTGAACATGCAGGGTATGAGTTTCAATTCAAAACCTTGAAATTAGCTTTAATGGATGTACTTGTTACGACTTCTTCCATCGCTGAAAATCAGGGAAACGGAGCTTAGCGAAGTGATGATTTTTAGTCCGCAGTAGCCGCCAGGGAAATTTGCCAATCCGACGTGCGATAGCGCGAGGGCGGCTAAAATTTCATCCCGACAGGCGTCAAGTCAGTGAGGTAGGCTTAACGAAGCGGCTTCTGTGCGTAGTTGATCCGGACGCAGGACGAACTGGGGCATATTACGATTCGCTCCGTATGTGAATGAATGTTGGCGACAGGAGTCCCAATATTTCATGAGGTAGGATGGCGTGCCAGATCAAAAAAACATATTGATTCTGAGTAATGTCCATCCTTTAATTATTTGACGATCTGTTAAACTTCACGCCTTTCTCCGTTGTTGTGGCTATCGTGGTGTACACAGTTTCAGTATAATATGTCAGCCTATTTGGGGGTATGCCCAATATGATTATGATTTGCACCACTCTTAGATTTTTTTCAATGGTAAAGGTTTAAAAAACTTAAACTTGTTGAGAAACTATAAAAAATATTGTCCCTTAACTTGGGTATGGAGATTAAAATGAACACTAATGTCAATATTGATACTACAAGACCTGAAAAGCTAATAAACCAACCGTGGTGGTATATGTTTCGAGGAGGAGTCATGTTTGTGCTCGGATCATTATTATTACTTTTCTCTCTTTTGGCACCCAATGTTGAAATGCTAGGAGGGAATAATTCTTGGCTACCTATTGCCTCTGTTTTAATTTTAATCTTTGGCGTATTTAGAGGAATTGATGCTTTTGCCTCAAATAGCAAATCGCTTTTTATAATGAATATGCAAAGTAGTGTTATTGATCTGGTCTGTGGCTTTGTTATTTTGACTAATGTTGGGGAGGTGGCTTTTGCTTTTAGTCTGTTAGTGGCTGCTTATTTGCTTATTCAAGGTATATTAAGACTGGTGACAACGATTGCATTAGAAGTGCCAAACCCTACTTCGACAAGAATAGGAGGGGTTATTTCATTGGTATTAGGGATGATGATATGGCTGGATTGGCCTATTTCAGGCTTGTGGTTTTTGTCTTTTGCACTGAGTGCCGAAGTGGCAAATCGTGGCTGGGCATTAATGGTATATGCACATTCGGTCAATAAGCAACAAGCGTTAGCTGAGGGGTAGTTTATACTTTAGGTTGTTCTTCAGAGCGTAGACTTTCGGGTATTTGTCCATAGTTTGTAGGTGTGACTTTAGCCGCAATATGCAGATAAATCTGCACCTACAATAAAATTCAGTGTAGAAAAATCAGGATAGTTAATCTAAGGGCTTATTAAAGGTAATGGCAAATAACAAGCTTAGCGATAGCCTGCCTTTACTGCGCGGTGCATGCACTAATGCGAGCAGTAAATGTTGAATGGCTGTTATTTTTAAGCCATTTCTGGCTTCCCATTTTGCATAATCACATAACATGCTGGCATAGCAATTGTGCCAAAAACCTTTTTGTAGTGGCTTATCTAGTAATGCTCTATTTTTGCGTAATACTCTGATAGCACTGGTACGCATAGTAACTAAATTACGGCTCATGCTATCAGGGCGTTTGGTAATAATAGTCAGTGTTTCTGGTACACAACAGTATTCAGAAAAAGCAGCATAGCGCATCCACATATCAATATCTTCAAGGCTATTTAGCGATTCATCAAAAAGCCCAGCCTGCTTTTGCAATTCTTTAGTCACTATAACACCAGAGCCACTACCTGTAATTGCGGCATTCTGTACAAAAATAGTTTGTAAGGTAGAAATTGAAATTTCAGGGCAAGGCCAGTCATTTAGAAATTCACCTTCGGGTGTTTCAATGCGTGATTGGCTGGAGCAAAAACCTATTGTTGGATTCTGTGTTAATAAGGCGAGTTGCTTTTCAAGTTTGGTTGCTGCCCAGTAATCATCAGCATCGAGGAAGGCCAAGTAATCACCCTGAGCAGTTTGAATGCCAGTATTGCGGGCATTGCTTAAGCCACCATTGGCTTGGGTAATGAGTTTGATTCTAGCGTCTTGGTAATTATCTACGATGCTGACGGTATTATCGGTACTGCCATCATTAATAATGAGTACTTCAAAATGCGGGTAACTTTGACTTAAAACACTATCCAGTGCTGTTGCGATAAAAGCTTCTACATTGTAGGCAGGAATAATGACGCTGATTAAAGTGTTATTATTTAATTGTGTTTGCATTTATATTATTTATCGCTTATATAACTTAGTGCCTAACTGCCATTAAGGGCTGAGGATGAAATAAAACAAAGTGTTATGCCGTAGGTTAGCTTATCTAGTGAAGCGCAGATAATGTAACCCAACAGCTGTGCTGAACCCAGCCAGTATTACTGGTACCCCAGTGTTTTCATCATGGGGGCAATTGTCGGTAGTATTTTTTCTATTGCTTCTGGATTTTGACTTTTCCACTTTTCTTTTTTGGGCGGGCCATTAACGATACTGGTAGGGCGCTTATTTAATGTTGCACAACGTGCTTGTAATTCATCTGAAAAAGGCAATTGCATCTGCTCAAATACATTTTGAAACATGGTAACAGGGTCTTCAAAGATGTCTTCATAACGCATATGAATCCATTTATCACTGGGAATCAGTGCTTTTGCTTCTAATGCCATTTGATTGGCCGTTATCCATTGATGGGCACAAACATCTTCAAGCGAGGCATGGTTATAGTCACGCCAGCCTGGCGGCAGAAAAAAGCACCAGTCATTAAACTCACCTTGATTAATCTGCACTTCATCAGGTAACTTCCCTAAATACTGATGTAAATCAAAACGACCTCTTTGTTTCCAGCCTTCCATTAATGAACTGATATTATCGCGTCCATCACGTTGTAGGTAAATAAAGTAAGCATTGGGAAATAAATTATGTAGATAACTTATACGCATTACGTTGATGCAACTCTTATCTAGCATCAGTCCTTTGCCTAAGCGAGCATAGAAATAAGCGAGTGCCTTGTCACGATGTTCAGGGTGAGCGCCTTTATTGGAAGCCGCCTCAGAAGCCCAGTTATTATCCCAAGGTCCTGCCAAACTATGCCAAAATTGCGGGATTTCGTAAGGAAATGAGTTTAAGTCTGTTGAGCTGCGGATGGTTTCAAAAGTGACTGTTGTGCCTGCGCGTGAACAACCAATAATAAAGACTGGGTCAGGCATATCAGGGTGTATAAGTTGGTAAATTTGCTCTTTGCCTCGGTGATTGAGTTCGGCGAGGTTTTTTGCAACAAATTCACGATCAAATATTTTTTGTAATAAGTTCATGTCGTTTCTGGTTTTGCCATGAGAAAGCCTTTAATTTCTCCTACTGCAGCAGCTAATCTTACGAGGTAGAATCTGCGTGCGTCATTTGAAAAGCTAAATAGACTGTAAAGAAAATACTCAATCAATTTGCGCAGTAAGTAGCGAGGAAATAAGCCGGTAAAATTTTTGGCCGCATCATTCAATCGGACTGTTGAGGAGGAACGTTCATAGGCTTTCTGAATGACATATGCGAGTGTCATTCGGTCTGATTCTACATAATGATACTGAATTATTTCAGGAATATATTGCAGCAGAGCACCTGATTTATACGCCCTGATAACCCATTCAATATCTTCGGCACCGCCAAGATTATGTCCAACTGGGCCAAACTCGGTAGAGAAACTACCAATTTTGCTAAAGAGTTCATTCTTTATGACCAGATTACCACCACCAGGAACCGCAATTTTTTGGGTCACATTGATGGATTTTTCACCAAGCTCAAAACGAGGCACGGGCAGAGGATAGATACGGTATTTACCTTGTTCGTGTACCCACTGCGGCTCACTGCCATCCCAATCAGGAATAATTTTACCACAGAAAAAATCGGCATTTGGGTGCTGTGTGACAGCATGACTAATTGCCATGAGGTAATTGTCATCAATGCGGTGATCATCATCAACCATGGCAATGATGCCTGCTTTAAGCTTAGGGATGGCACTGTTTAGCGCATTAGATTTACCTGGAGTAGGTTCTTCTATCCATTCCAGTGGCAGAGTGCCTTCCTGAGCTGACTGCTGATAATTTTGTAAATATTGAACTGTGTCATCAGTACAGGCATTGGCTGCGACAAAAATATTGATGGCATAATGATCAGGGCGCGCAATTTTATTCAAATAATCAATGGTGCGTTGTAGCAGTACAACTCTATTGTGTGTGCAAATTAAAATGCTTAGGCTGTTCATTTTAGGATTTTTTTGCTTTTAGGTATTTAGCATTATAGCTACGAATTTGACCCAGAAAATGATTGACAGTCATGCGTTGGCGAAAGGCAGCAACCGAACCTTTGCTTATCAGTTGCCCTAAATATTTAGCAACATTTTTGATAAATTGTAGGTATAAGAACAGTGGTGCTCCCATAAAAGTCCGGTTATAAGTTACATTATCAAATAATGCTTTTTGAAAACCAGCATTATAATGTACTGTTAGGAAAAATTTCTTTTCTAGTTGATAAGGCAAGATTTTATGCAATACAATGGCATCGGGTTCGTACCATAGGGCATTGCCGTTATCAGTCATTTGATGAAAAAATACAGTTTCTTCGCCTTTAAAGAGTTCGTCTGGTTTGGAGCCTTCACCTTTACGACCCATGCCGGTATTAAAGCCACCTAGTTGCACTGCAATATCTCTGCGCACCGCCATATTGCCGCCATATGGGAACTCATCTCTACCATTCATATGAAAAGCTTTTTCGCCAAAATCCATGTGACCTAAAAAGCCGTGCAATTCAGGTGTTAACCATTTCGGGAAATCTTCAGGACTTTCTACATAGATACGCCCACCGACAGCATCGCAATTTTCGCTAACAAAACGATTATAGATAGATGCCAGCCATTTAGGCGTGACTCTAATATCATCATCTATAAAGATGACATATTTGGCTTCTGATGCATGAATACCACAGTTTCTGGCAAAAGAAAGCCCTTGGTTTTGCTCAAACAAATAATGAATATTGATTGGATATTGCTCAATAAGCTGCTCAGTAACGGCTTTGGTTGCATCGGTTGAATTGTTGTCAACGATCAGTGCTTCCCATTGAAAATGTTCGGTATTTTCTTGTGCTGCTAAATGCTGTACACAATCAGGGAGATTGTGGCTACGGTTGTAAGTACTGACTATTATACTAATGTCCATTTTTTATCTCAGCCGATCTAATATGCGATTTAGGTAATATTTAATTGGAAAGCTAATATCTGAGTTATTCACACCAAAGGTGATTTTTTGTTTTAAAGCACGTACTGAATCGGTACCATAAACTTCTATGCGTCTTAAAATTAGCGGATCTGTATCGAGGTTATTAAAGCCGGAACGTGTTGAGCAGGCAGTACTATAACCCGCTTTTGCGGTCATCTCTCGGGCGGTATCATCTAGCAGGCCATAAGGGTATGCAAAATGTTTGACAGTAATCTGCAATTTTTCTTCAACTTTTCGTTTACTATCCACTAGTTCTGTCAGCATTGCATCGGCAGTTAGTTCGGGCAGTTTTACATGATTTACTGTATGGGCACCAAAGCTTATGCCTTGAGTATGCATTTCTTGAATTTGTGCCCAACTGAGCATGTTGTGTTCAGGAAATCCATTAGTATGCATCCAAATATTGGTTTTTTCCATTACCCCTGTGGCTAGAAAAATCGTTGCGGGAATCTTAAATTCTTGGAAAATAGGAAAGGCATTGACATAATTATCACTAAAGCCATCATCCAAGGTAACGGCAATAGTTTTTTCAGACAATGGGGTTTTATTGCTAAGGTGGGTAATGATAGTATCCAAGTCAACAATATTATAATCATTGTCTCTTAGGTATTGCATATGTTTATGCAGTGTCTTGGGTGGGCAGGCATATCGTTGTTCCTGAGGTGTTTCAGGCTCGGATATCATGTGGTACATTAAAATAGGAAATCTGCTCATAAATAAGGTAACGATTTGGTTTTTAAGCCCGGTTAGAAAATTGTAAGAGGTTTTCTAGTAATTTTTTAGGCAGTAAAGATAATAAAATATATTTTAAGTCTTTAAGCCCCCAATAGTTGTTCATAAGTGCTTTTCTAAAGAGGGTTACAGCCGTATCAATATCTCTACGCCAATAAGCTCGATAGGCGTTAATAAGAATGTTGCCATTTACTAATTCTGCAATTTCACCTTTAGATAGATCAGTCAACATTTCTGGGTGATTAGTCACATAATCACGCCTTACCTTCCAAGCATCAATAACTTGTCGTGATTTTATAGCAGATATTTGACCGCTATTGTGCCAGCGGTAATACGCTAACACCTTAGGGGTTAATGCCATTTTTTGGGTCACTGCAGTCATGCGTAACCAGAGGTCAAAATCCAGCGCTGTAAAATATCTTTCTGAAAAATTATCCAGCTGTTGTATGACTTCACGCTTGATTAATGCGGCATGAATAGGCCAAGGGCAGGACTTTAAAAAAGCTTTAACGATATGGCCATCCTCGTATTTTGGAGGAATATAAGGTTCGGTACTACCGCCTCCATCATGACCAAAATTTTGCCAGCCACAGTAAGCAACGTCAACGTGTTGCTCTGCTATGGTTTGGTAGAGTAATGTTAGGCAATCCAGATCCCAATAGTCATCTGCATCTAAGAAAGCAACATAAGCACCATTGGCATGCCCTAGAGCATTATTTCTCGCAGGGTAGGGGCCATTATTCTCTTGTTTCAATGCGCTTATTTTGATTTTTGTTTCGTTAACAAAGCTTTGACAGATGGCATAGCTATCATCACTAGAACCATCATCAACAATGATTAATTCAATATTAGGGTAGCTTTGCTTGATAACGCTATTGATGGCTTCAGTTACAAATTCTTCGGCATTATAACAGGGCATAATGACCGATATGAGTGGTTTAGCATTTGTCACAATTATTTCCTTACCTTACTAATACAGTATGTATTTATACTCGACCTAAGTATTTCATGACCTGGTAGCGTATACCTGATTGCTTGATAGGGACAGTTGTATCACGCATGAGCACAGAGTGTTTATTAAGCTTCTTGGTGTTAAAGGCAGTATTACCTTCCGTATAATATAAGACCGTCACTTTTTCCTGTTGCTTAGCTTCCAGTTTTTCCATAAAGGCGGCTTTTTTCAGATGTTGTTCGTAATAAGCAATCGCATTGTTTTTCATTTGCAGAATGGTTGCATCATCCATTGCCAATACCGCATCTATTTGTTCAAGCAAGTCGCGTTTGGTATCAAAAACAATACAATTGACTCCATGCTCAAGGTTAGGGTGTAACCATTCTGGGTAATTAGTAATAGGGATACAGCCGATTGCCATCGCTTCGGTAATGTTATGGCACATTGGCATAACGATTCCTGGCGGACTAAAGAAAAATTGCGATTTTGCCAGAGTATCTAGCCAAAGTTTATTGTCAATACGTTGCGAATCATTATCAATGATGACGAATTTATTAATAAATTCAGCCTGCATTGCTTCTGTAAAAGAAACTTCATTGGCAATAATATGCAATTTCTCAGCTGCTAATTGCTCTTTAATTGTTTCAATTATCTCTTGTCTGGGTAATTTTTCCTGAGGGTGTGTCACCCAAGTTCTTCTATATTGGTCAATATCACCCGCAAATAAGATACGCAAATTCCTTTTGGCTTCCCGAAGCGCAGGTAACCTTGGAATATAGCCATAAATTTCTTGTAAAGGGTGTACAGGAAAAGGCATGATCATTGGTTCTTCAAAGCAATAACTTGCATAAAGGTCAAATTTTAGAAAAACCTGCTTTTTCCAAACCGCATTATTTAGCTGGCTATCTTTTTTATCATAAAGATAGCTGTAATTTTCAGTATCAGTAGGTGCTTGCTTGACAACCGTGAGATTTTTTAGGTCAAAGACGGGCTTACCATATACATCTAACTTATGCAGTGCCTCATTATCTAGTAGTTCAATGGTATAGCCTGCCTCGGTAAAAGTATTTAACACAGAAAAGAATATACGCCCCCATTCTAGATAAGTTTGTTTGGTTGTTAAGTTTGCGAAGAGTAGTTTATCTTTTGTCATGGTATACGTTACATTGATAAGGTTGCGTCTTGGGTAGGCTGATAAGTGTTATGGCATTGTAATGCTAGTAGGTGCATTAACCCAGTGCTGCTTATTATACTTAAGTTCAGCGTTGCTTGTATCGTCTATTAACGTTAGACCTAGCGTTTTTAAGATTGCTTGAACAGCTGCTGTTTGCCATTCTTTACTGCTCTCAATGGCAAAGTGAGAGGCCGCATTATTTTCTGCCGCTTGGCAGAGTAGTGAGCCGATGCTTTGCGTAGAGCTTATTTTCTGCGTATTAGTGTCATTAGTCAGGTTATTGGCTAGGGGAGATTCAAGTCTTATCGGGCTATTATTGCCCTGCACTTTAAAGGCACCTTTGTCAGTGGCTGCGTAATATAAGGTGTCGGTTTCGGGAATATAAATAATGCCTAAGTAGGGTAAACCATCTTCAATCAGTGCTAAATTAATTGTGTAGCCAACAGCGTCATTCTCTAATTGTGCACTCCCTTCAGAACAACTTATTAGCCAAAAATGATTCCATGCAGCTCTGGTTTCTAGAGGTGTATCGTTCTGAGTATTGGTAATGACTGGAATATTAGCATCTAATGAAAGTAGTTTCTGAGTGATATTTTGTTGGGCTTTAGCTGTGTATTTACCTATTCTTTTATGAGAGTCTAAGCCAATAAATGAGCATAGCATCTGTTTGATCTTATTCAAATTTGTCGAGCTATTCACTGTTAAATTAGTAGATAGCTCATGTAGTTTTAAGGCATTATTTCTAGTGCTTTGGGCTAGCTCATGAATATTGAGCCACCTGATACGGGTAACATTTGATTTTGGGAAGGGAATTATTGGGGTAGGCTTGTCTAAAAAAGGGCAGAGTTTTTCCCAGCCTTCGCCATTAATAACATTAAGAACAAGCAGGTCATCAGGGCGGTCTTTAAAGTAGGCCTTTACCTCGTTGGTAAAATTAAGATAGCCCTGTTTGAATTTATCCTCATCAAAGACGGTTGTGCCATATAAATCAAAAAATAATGCATGCTGTGCTTCAGACTGTAAATCAGCTGATTTCTGATTAAATTGCTTTTTGCATGATTTGAGCCAGCTATCCATATCTCTGATGGTTAAAATGAATTTTGCTGCGGGGTACTCTTTATCCAGCTCTTGATAAAAGCTAGGAATGGGGGTATCGGTGAGGGCATCATACTGTAGTAAGGCATCTTTGTTTATGGATGAAATGTCACCTTTAGAATATTGTGCAACCCCAAGACAATCTTTTACATTATAACCAAGTAACTCTAGTGCCGAAGCTAAGCTTGATGTGCCTGTCTTTGAAAGACCTATTCCGAAAACCTTCATTTATCCTTATCTCCCTTTATTTTTTTGCTTATGTTCAAAGTAATGCTGTTTATTGCTTGTATAAAATGCATGCTAGTTAAACTGTTACCATTTTATAAAATATTCTTGTGGTTATTATTGAATTTTCATCCTTTAGGAAGGTTTGATTGGAGGAAAGAAATAAAAATAAAGCAAAGCCAGAAATGGCCTCGCTTTGAAAGGTGATGTAAATTAAGGAACGTGCATGGAACAGCCTCCCGATTTCTAACTAGCCTTTTTTGCACCAGCAGGGATGACCTCATTCGTTGCGTAGCATAACTATTCACCTCATGGATCATCCCTGCTGATAAAAAAATACTGCGTTATAATTTCGGGATGTTATTCCATACACGTTCCTAAGTAAAAATTACACTTTATTGGTTAATACCGAAATCAACTAGTTGCCATAACTGGTTGTCTCTATCTTCACCAAAATACTTCATATTTACCCAATATGAGGTATCTTGAAATATAATTGAACGGATTGTGATGTTCAGGTCTTCAGAGACTTCACCTGTCATTGCACCAGTAAATGGAGTCGTATTAGCACCTGCTTTATCTAGCTTCCATAGCATTTCATTATTAGGACCTGTTCCATATTGAACAAAGTTGGCCCAAATATTGGTGGTATTGCCTTGAGTGTGAAAATTTAATGAAGGCGAATAGATACTAAGGTTTTCCATGAGTACACCCGAACTATCTTCAGGAACTACATCGCCATTACGCACTGGTAATGCAAACCGTCGGGCAAGGCCATCCAAAGTAGTTTTGTATGGTATAGCTTCTCTTTTACTATTAAAGCTCCATTGCCAGAAAAAGTTTTTGCGAACCCCGTTATCTTGAAGAGCATAACAAACGCCTTGTTCTGCACATGGGTCTATTCCATCTCTGTATGGGGTACCTGTCCAATACCTTGAGTCACGAACATTTTTAAAAATAGGGTTTTGAAAAGGGTCTGCTTCAGCTGTTAGTCTTTCCATTTCACCACCAGTACATTCGAATAAGGTGTCAAAGAAAAGGCCATTTTCTATTCTGCGGTCTACGCAGGTAGGATCATCGTATCGTGTTGTTTCTGGTAGTCGCCAATCGTCAAAGCCACCATGCTCCAGATTCTGAGCCCATTCGTTTGAAGAGTACCATGAAGTTTTTCCTCTGACATCTGCATCTTGCAACCAAGTAAGATTCTGATTTGTATCATAGATCATCCCATTACCGCGGTCGATCAGTTCTGCACTCACAGTTGGTGTGAAAGCTACTGTACTAGCAACTAACAAAATGCTTCGTGATAGATTTTTCATTTGTGAAACCTAGTTTATTTATATAATTACTGATAAGTCTAACATGCTAAATAATTATAATCTAGTAGGGTGCCATGCTAGGAGTAAGGAACGCTAAGTAGTTCACAATTCAATACCTTGCACATAATATAGGTCGTTACTATGCTTAAATGATGAGGATATTATGGAGCGAATACTTTTAGGGTAGAGTTTAGACTGCCAAAGCTGGAAAACGATTTAATGGAGCCGTGTAAAAAGCGTCACTTAATCTCAGGATAGCCAAAGAAGTGAGTGTTGAATTTTATAGGGCAAAACGGGTAAATAGCAAATGTCAGTTGATAAGTGAAACTGAATTTACTAAACTGTTAGGATTCACACTATAAATGGCTCTTTAGTAATATAAATATATGGACTTAGGTAAAAGCATACGTTCTGGTGTTAAGTGGTTGATTATTGGCAATACTGGATCGCGGTTAATGGAGTTCGCTTTTGGGATTATGCTGGCAAGGCTGCTTGTCCCGGCAGATTTTGGTCTGATCGTCACTATTCAAATCTTTACTGGTTTTGTGGGTATGCTCGCTAGTGGTGGTATGGGGCAAGCATTAATAAGAGCAAAGCAAGTTGATGCAAGAGATTTTAATGCAGTTTTTACACTGCAGTTGGCTATAGCAATCCCCGTTTATCTAGGGTTTTACTTGGTTGCACCTTATTTTGCTATATTTTTTGAAGACCCACTTTATGAGCAATTATTGCCAGTTTCAGCATTAATGTTTTTAATGAGACCCGTTGAGTCAGCTTATAGTTGTTGGCTGGCACGAGAGATGCAATTCAAAAAAAAATCTGTTATTGGCATTATTAAAAATGTATTGACTGGTGCGACAAGTGTACTGATGGCTTGGTATGGTATGGGGGTATGGAGCCTGACACTTGCAGGTTTAGTCGGCGGACTAGTTGGCAATATTATATTATCTCAAGCGACACCATTAAGGTTAAAATTAAACATTGATACTACTATATGGCGTGAGCATGGTAGTTATGGCGCAAAAATTGTTGGTAATGATTTTTTTAGTCATATTAGAAGGGAGTCACTCAAATTAATTTTAAGTAAACTTGCAGGGCCTGCTTTTCTTGGCTTATTTAATAAGGCAGATAGCCTGCATCGGTTGCCATATTTCATGCTAGCTCAACCCGTTGCCCAACCTGTATTTAGAGCGATGTCTAAAATACAGGATGACTTGGATCAAACGAAATATATGTTTTATCGAGTCATTACCTTATTGATGGCTTATATTTTACCGTTTTATATAGGTTTATGGTGGGTTGCAGAACCTTTTATCAATGTTGTTTATGGTGAGAAATGGATGTTGGCTGCAGAGCCTCTAAAAATTCTCTCTATAGCAGGGTTCTTTTATATTATTATCCGGCCTAGCAGTGTACTTTTAATGGCTCAAAACCGGTTAACTCAAGAGATGATTGCGCAGAGCGTTATTCTTGTTTTTACTGTTGTAACTTGTTTTTTTGGCTTAGAGTGGGGATTAGTTGGTGTCAGTTGGGCATTTTTAGCCAGTCAGGTATTTACTGCTTTTTATTTATATATTTTGGCCTATCAAACAATTCCTACGCGAGTAAAAGACTTGTTTAAGGCGATTACGCCTGGGGTAAAGCTGAATAGTTTATTGTTTATTGTTCTGTTTATCGTGGATCACTTTTCAGGCGATCTTATAACCAGCATACCATCGTTATATTTGCTGATTATGGTAGTGGCTGGAGGGGCAACTTACCTCGCAAGTTTTCTTTTAATGAACATTCCTGAGTTACAATCGGAAAAGAAACGTATCCTTGATATATCTAATAGTGGTTTAATTATTGTGAAAAAGTTATTTATGCGCATTGTAATATTTTCTGTAAAACTAGTTTTTAGTCTTGCCGTACTTTTGGCTCTGTTATTTTCTATGTTGACATTACTAAAGCAATACTATGCTTTAGGCAGCTTTGCAGAGCAGCAAGCCGCACCGTTGCATGAAGTTCATAGGTTTTATGATATAGGGGTTGTTGATGCTAATGGCGATGACCAGCTTGATATTTATACTTCAAACCATCACTTTCGCCAAGTGTTATTGTTAGCAGATGGCAAAGGTGGATATAATGATGTGCTATCTAAGTGGGGCTTGGATCAAAGTTTAGCATTTCCTGAGGCAGATTTATCTTTCACTGCCCCTGTGCTTGATAAACCAGGTTTATATATTTATTGGTTTGGCTCGCAATTTTTAATACGTAGCCATAAAATGGATAACTTTGGCTCCCTAAAAGGAACTCTAGAGGTTCTTGATCCGATAACAATTAAAAAAAATGACGGATTTGTGTTGGATAAGCGTGAACAACCGCTAAAAGAATTGGCGCATGGCACGATTACTAGTACCGTACTCAGTTTTGCTACTGATAAAAGTGCTTATTTAAGAATGAAGCCAGGCGGCCAAGGCTTACCGCTAACATTTAAAATAACAGGTGATATAAAACCTGAACAAATCTATGTAGGCTTAGGGAAAGTATCTCCGCAAGCATTAGAATTTTCTTTGACCATGTTAGATCGTCATGCTTTGGTTTGGGCTGACTATAATAATGATGACAAGTTGGATATCTTTATGAATCGCGGTGCCTTAGGCGGTGCTTTACGTGGTTACCCTGACTTCATACGCAAAGACATCAAAGATGAATTATTAATTCGTAATGAGAGTGGTCAGTTTGACGACATTACTATTGCAGCAGGTATAGAGAAAAAAGGCTGTTCTGGTCGACATGCAAGGTGGCTTGATTTTAATCATGACGGCTTATTAGACCTGTATATTAATTGTTATGATCGTGGTAACGTTCCTGGAGATTTTCCAAAGCAACTTTATATCCAAACTAAAGATGGCAAACTACAAGATATGGCAGCTGCAACCAAAGTAGGTATGCCTGAGCAACAAATTGGTAGTTTTGCTTGGTTTGATGTTGATAATGATGGCGATATAGACCTTGTTACGCTACAAAATGATGGCTTTTTTCTGTATCGAAATCAACAAGGAGTCTTAGAGCAAGAAACCATTCTGCGCCGCGCACTTTCTGGTGTACAAATTGGTAGTTCTACAGAAGGCGCATGGGTTTATGATGGCAAGTTAACGGTTGCTGATTATGATGCTGATGGTGACTTGGATATTTTTGCCTCATCAAAACGAGGTAATTTATTATTTGTCAGTGAAAAAGGCAATTTTAGTTATATCAATCCTGTTTCGGTAGGCTTACCCGAGAAAAGTTTCAATGCTAACTGGGTAGATTACGACAATGATGGTTTGTCTGATTTGCATACTGTACCGCAAGGGCTATTTAAACAAAATACTGATAAGCACTTTCAATTAGCAAGAATACTGAATTTTCCTGATGAGCAATATCAAGCAGCAGTATCTAACTGGTTTGATATGGATAATGATGGTAAGTTGGATTTAATGGTGGCATTAAACAAAAATGATGCTTATAAACCTTGGTGGGCATTTAATGAAAAAGCTACTCTGAAAACAACTTGGAAAGTTAAAACCTTTCGTAATACTACTGGCAATGCAAACCATTGGCTACAAATTAAATTAGTCGGGACAACGGGTAACAAACAAGCTATTGGTGCTCGTGTGACTGTTATAACCGCTGATAGTCAACAAATACAAGAAGTAGGCAGTAGTGAAGGTTCTTTTTTCTCGCAAGGACATTATCGCTTGTATTTTGGCTTAGGTAAAAACCAGCAAGTAAACCGTATTAAAGTTCAGTGGCCAAATGGAATTGAACAAGAATTTGAAAATATTGCAGGGGACAAGTTAGTTGTTCTACAGCAGTCTAAATAAATAAATTAAAGTTTATTTTTCAAATATTTTTAGCCTTTAAAATTAGAGACCTATATTAATGATAATATCTCATAGTCATAAATTTATATTTATAAAATCATTTAAGACTGCCGGCACAAGTATTGATTCAACGCTTTCAACATTCTGTAGTGGTGATGATATTGTGACACCTATGAATGATTTTAAGCATAATCGCAATGAAAAAGGCGAGTTTATCCATAATGCCATGAATGCAGAAGCATTTGAAAAACTTGACTTACCAAACCTGCAACATGTTGAAGCACATATTATCAAAGACATGGTGGCTCCTGAAGTATGGAGTGATTATTTCAAATTCAGCATAGCCAGAAACCCATGGGATAGAGCTATATCTTATTTTTATTGGGATATGCGTAATAACCCTGCATTAAAGCCCAAAAAGAAATTTTATAATTATCTTGGCGTGCCTTTTGATGAACTGGCGCAAGTAAAGCAGCTATTCTCTGAATATATTAAAAACACCAGCTTACCTAGTAATGACCCTTTTTATGTTATGGATGATGAATTATGCGTCGATGCAGTGATTCGTTATGAAAATCTTATCGAGGATTATGCTAATATCTGTCAAAAATTAGGACTGCCATCATCTGAACTACCTCGATTAAAAGGAGGTATTAGAAGTGCGAAATTTCATTATTCAGAACTATTTGATGCTGAAAGTAAGGAAATTGTCGCTGAACAGCACAAGAATGATATACGCTTATTTGGCTATAAATTTGAGACTAAATAAATAAAAAATTCAGCATAAAACGGAAAATATTTCATGAGTAAAAATGACGTACAGCTATTAGATGAGACATACAATTTTCAGGAAATGTTTGCACCTGTAGCAAATATTGATCTGCAACAAATTGTCAGGTCAAACCATTTCGAGAGGGTAAGCTGGAATAATTCTGATAAAAGTACATTTTTACTGGATAAATTTTCTGATATTGCAGGTGCAGCATGTTGCTTTGGCAGGTTTTTGGCGGGTGATGCTCGCAAAGTACGTTTGGTCGTGCAAGGAGGGCATGAACTATTATCCTGTCCTTCAGGCGGCTGGGTATTAAAAGCGAATGATGCCTCAGTTTCTTCCTATTGGATTCCGCAGCTCCCTATTTTACGCAAAGATGATAGCTATGGTCGTATCCTTGCTGAAGAAAAGGCCGCTATTGTCGAGTTTAAAACCACAGCAAATGATTTTGCCGTGGTGATTAACGTTCCTAAAGGCATGTTGCTTGATATGGTTGTTTGGAGCTTTACAGCAGATAGTTCTAATATTGTCGAAGAGTTAGCGAACCCATTAGTGCTAGAAAAACAGCCAGTATACTTCTGGACATCTGAAACAGGTTATCAGGCACCCGCTGATTTATATTTATACCTGTTGCATGGGCATATATATAGCAATAGCTACCGATGGCCACAAAACTGGAAAATGTGCTCTGACCTTGATGCGTACGGTTTGTATGTCACCTTTAATGGCTTAGAATCATCCACCAATAAAGCACTGTATAGCCTCTTTAAAACTCAAGTCTTATTTTCAACCATTGCCCGTCAAGCTGAAGATGGCGCATGGTATCACGGCGAATGGACTGACTGCATGGAATCACATTACCGATTTCATAATGGTGCCATGCTTATGCTGGAAGCTTCATTACAAGAACGCCCAGACAAAGTGGTGAGTGAATCACTAGCGCGATCAGCTGCTTTTATTGCCCAAAAAACAGATGATACCGATCTTGGCTTATGGTTTATGCACGATTCATTAGAAGACGATGTCGAAATGATGGAAGAAATGTGCCGGGTTAATAAATCAAATTGGATTAAAGAACCGATTCTCGGTAAATCCATGACCAATAAACTTATTTTTAATACCCATGTAGACACGCTAGTGACTTTAGATCGTTATCGCCAGGTAACAGGTGATACCCAATATGCTGAGAAAGTTGATTCAGCTTGCAAGGCAGCACTAGGCATGCTTGCCTTACGTCCTGCCGAAGCCATTTATAAATTAATCTATCGTGCAATAAAACTAACGCTATTACCTACCTCCGAAGCGGAAAAATTACCCGTTTATATGCGGGCTTTTAAGCGTATCTCTTGGATGTATATTGCACCTAACCTCTATAGAATAAAAAATATTTACCCGCGTTTAATGATGCCCGGAGGCTATATTGAACGCCAACTCGGTATGGGGCATTATGATATTAATTATCACTCGATAAACATATTAGATTTAGTGCGCCTGTGGCGTTGTTTTCCGAACGAAGACATAGCCAAGACGGTTGACGAAGCAATTGCAGCGGTTTCTACCAGTAGCCTGCTAGATTATTGGGCAGAAAAACAACCCTGGCATAAGTCTTTAGTCGAATGGGTTGATGCGATGTTCCACTTATGTACGCTGAAAAACGATACCTCTTATAGGAAATTACTAGCAGAAGGTATTATAAAAGTGCAAGATGCTGGCATAGGTCTACCTCCCTCCGTACTGGGTGGAGACCCTGAAGTTGTTAGTGCAGCCCAGAGAGTTGCAAACCTTTCACCTACGGATGATCGTATTCGTATTGCTAATTTAAGTTGTGGTGATCATGAAGAGGTATTGGTGGTTAATACAGCTCATGAGAGCTTGGAGCTGGTTTGGGAGGGGGAGCAGAAATCAGGCTTGGTGTGGATGCAAGGGAATGGAGAAGTTGTTGCAAGTGAAGGGGAGCAATATCTTATTCCTGCTCGTAGTTGGATTCTAGGAAAGTGATGTCTAAAAGTTAAGTAGCCCGAAAATAATAACCTGTTAAAAACGTCTCCGTTTTTAACAGGTTATTATTAAAATTTACAAAGTTTTCAGGTATTCAACCAAAGCCATACGTTGACCTTCGTTAATTACAGGAAAAGGCTCAAGTAATTGAAGTTCATTATTTTTATCCCTCACTGCAACTCCTTGATCATTTCGTTTTACCATTCGAGTGATTCCTACAGCATACTCATGGCCAGCATTGCTATTACTAGGCAACGATGTATCAAAATTATAAAGGTTGGGGTACTGATCTTTATTTTTACTTATAAAACCAACTTTCTTTGGGTCAAATTCTCGGCTTCCAACTGTAAATTGTTTGGAGCGACATTGTTTTCCTGTCACGACCTTTTCCTTGGAGCATTTTGGTAAAAATAACTCATAAAGGTTAGGTACTGAACCATTATGTAAATAGGGAGCAGTTGCCCATATGCCATTCAATGAGCGCCCCCTGTATGCTCTGAGACTAACTATTTTTTTCACTGGATCATCATCAGGAATTACTTCAAAGTCTACATAGCGTTGTGTATTAACTTTTAGAGGATTATCATATTCAGCAAATAAGAAATCTGCTGCTTGTTCTGGCCAACGGCGTGTAAACCAAGTGTCATGATCAGGTTCTAAAATGACTTCGTCAACTGCATATTGCAATAGCGGTAAAACTAAAGTTGTTTCTTGAAAAAGCCCTAAACCTTTAAAAGAGCCAATATTGTTTGTTTCGCGTAGTGCATTCAATGCCATTGTTCGGTCGGTTCCTATAAGCTCTAAACTTGTATGTTCAGATTTCATAAAACGATCAGGGCTAGTACGGTCAAATTTTTCAGGATCCATATGACAAGCATCACATTGATATTGTAGAAATACTTTTCTTCCCTTAGATGCTAATGGCTGATTAATTTTAGGTAAAATATCTTCAGGCCAAAGAGGAGACTCTAAACTTTTTAATTGACTTTCTAGGCGATTTAGATTTCGGGTTACTGCTGAAGAAATAAAACCTTTGTCACCTTTTTTTTGTAAATCAAATGTTGCAAATACGCCAAGTACTTCACCTGTATTTCTATTTAGAGGCCCTAAAAAGCCTTTTCTTCCTCTCGGTTTGTTATCACCGACACCATTCCACTGTACAAAATCGCTATAAGGAGTATCCCATAACGTAGGGTAACTGACAGGTGCATTAGCAGGGCTAGTATTATCAATTTCTGGTTTTACCAAGTGACTTAAAATACGGTTATATATTCTGCCAAAGGCATCAAGTCTCCCATACCCGTAAGGTACGTTAATATTGTTATGAGTGGGAGCATTTCTCGTATTATACCTTTGCCTTTCAACTAAAATTTCTTTTAGCTCGCCTTTAAATGTTTGCTTATTTTCTGTATCCCCTAAAGCTACAATAGTATTCGTTAATCGAGCAAGTTTTTTGGAGTCGGTTAGTGTTGCTTCTATAGCAGATGTCATGTTAAGTAGTAAGCTTTCTATATCTGACAATGCAGGGGCACCATCAATACGAATGCCAATGCCGTTATAATTAACTTGAGTAGTGTGACAAGCCGCACAGGTAAACCCCATGTAGTCTTTACCTTGATATGAGTCTTTAACAAAACCGACAGGCAAACCATCAGGGTTGTCAAAGCTAGGTTCTTGGGTTAAAAAACGCAGTTTTCGCATATTTCCTGAACTACGGAACAACTCAGTACTACCTGCTTGTTCTAAGTTGATAAAAATAGAGTAAGGGATGAGGTCAGAGCCTTGGGTCGTATTGTAAAACCATAAACTATCATAGCGATCCCAATTTTGGTCAAGGTAAACAATTTGCTTGGCAGAGTCACCAAAAAAGTCATCTATACTTGTTTCGGCATTACGTCGTTCATTGATCATTAACCCTTGTGTGGTATAAGTACAGCTACTGCTGAAGAGCAGTAGCGTAATACATAGTGTTATTATTTTTTTCATCTAAGCACCCCATTATTTATGACCCAAAATACAACGCTTAAATCCTAAAAGGACTTGTTTGAAAGATTTAGTTCCTTGCTCTTTATTTCGGTGTTCTGCAGAGGCTTGATATACTGACTGCCTTAATCGATTAATGCTACCAATAGGCTGATGTGCTTTTAAAGAATGCCAAGGTGTAAACTCTAGCTTTTCGCAATGTTGCTTATTCTGTAAAGTATCAATTTCTGTTTGTGGAGCTGTAATCGACAACATAGCAATATTAATAAATGGAAAATTAGCTTCGCTCCACAAAGCTGAAGAATTTTCTATTTCTAAATTTCCTTCATTAGGTGTGCGGATTTGTACCATAAAATCAAAGATGATGGTTTGTTCACTTTTAAGCGTATTAGTCAATGCTTCTTCTAGATAATTATCAGAGGGGGTGGTGGGAATGTCAGAAATACCATGTAAGTTTCTAGGTTTTACTGAAAACTTCATAACCCGATCAGAACCAAATAGAAATGGAGCGGCACCAAAATACTGCACCTCAATAGGGTTGGCAACTCCTGAAGCTTGAATTCCCTTAACTATGTTGAAGGTTTCAAAAATTCGCTTTATATCTTCTTCAGAAAGGTTTTCTTGAGCAATATATTCTAAAATCTTCTGTTTTTGTTCCTCAGGAGTTCTAGGGTCTTGAAGCCCAAGAGGCGTAAAAAATTCGTCAGGTTGGTCATTATTTTTGTAAAGAATTCGGTTTAACCGTAGGTAATCAGGTGTATTAGCAAATGCAAATGCAGGTTGATTAATCATTAAAAAATCCTGATTATGTTCACCGTTATCATTTAAAAGCATTTCACCATCAATATTTAAAACTTTAATTGCCATGCCTCGGCTACCGTGCCTTCCTTTATCATCAATATCTGGACTAACTAAAGTGGCTGCATTTGAAAACCGAACAATGGCATCATACTTACTTCCAGGGTAAGCAAATAACCCTACCTGTAAATCACTAGCTATATCAGAATTAATTTCGAAGGTAGCTTTGACACAGCCATGTGATTTAGGGTGAACACCTCGAAGAATTTTTGCATTTTTTTCTGTGTATCGTTTATCAAGAAGTTTAACCGTTAGCTCTGCAGTTTCATTAATTTGGTTTGACTCTTCTTCAGGAACTGTTTCAAAAGGGCAACGCGGAGTATTTATATTTGGCATTTTTTATTTCCTCATCTATTTCTAATTTAAAAAACTTAAAAATTAAACTATTATTTCTATAATCGTCAGCCCTCACCAAGGTAATAGTTCAAGCAGATCGCTGGGAGTTAGTCAATTGAAAGTGCATTAGCGGATTTACATTCCATCAAGCCATTTGCAAGAGTCTTGACCATGCAAGTTTTATGCATAGCCAGTTGTACGCAGGGTATTTGATATGAATTAATTCTTGTAACAAGATTTATGAAATATTTAATTAGGCATGTTATGTGTGTTCAGATAGGCTTTGGTAGATATCCATACTGTGGTCACTAATATCATCAGGTATAATGTCAAATCCATTGTCGTATCTACCTTCTAACCTATCCCAAAATTTTGCCCACCAAGACAAGCTACTGTCAGAGTGCAACTTACCATTAACATCAAAATATTTTAAGGTGCCGACATGGCTATAGCCAAAAATTTGTGGTGGTACTCTGGAAACAACATCATTATTATTAACAACTCTAAAGCATTTTTGTTTGAGATATTTATTGAAAGCATTTGCAAACATACGGTCTCCCAGCCTTGGTTGACCAAAAGTATATAGACCATTAAAATGAATTTCAGAACCTTGAAACTTAAGTGTTGCAGCAGCTAATGTCGCTAATGCTCCTCCTAAACTATGTCCTGTAACCCAAATGGTCTGGTTATTGGTTCTCAAGGTATTTATTTCGTTTTCAATGTTTAAAAATACTGCTTGCAGAGCTTTATAAAAACCCTTATGAACTTGTCCAATTGGTGTAGAATTTGTCCAAGTATCTTTAAAAAGCTGAATGTCAGTTACCCAGTCAGCTACTTTTCCCTCTGTACCTCGAAAAGTGATTATGATTTTTTTATTATCCCCAACAATAAAGCATTGTGTCCCGGTGACGCTATCTGAAAAAAAATAATTATCTCTCTCGAGATTAAATCCCTGACTCTCCATATTAAGACGAATTTTTTCTTTTGATTCATATGCTAAATTTGAACAGAAAGCTAAATATGCTAAATTTAATTTACTAAACCCTTTAGCACTAGGGTTAAATTTACGTTTATTCATATTAATCCTTAGAAATTGATAAGTTATATACCTTAATTCAGATATCAACAAAAATTAATGCATTAAATAGTAATTTTTTATTCAATTTCAGAGCTCTCTATCTTGGAGATTATTTATGAGGCTGAAAATTTGAGTGTAATTTAATGATGAGTTGATATTTAATAACTGCCTGATAAAAAATATTTTTTCGAAACCATACTGCATTTTTCAAAAAAATTAGTATCATTAATGTTTTGTTATAGAAATGAAATTAGCTGTAAATTTTTACAGATTATGAAACTCACTATTTTTCAAATATTGTAAGTTACTATTCAGGTATGCCGTGATGAGGGTTTCTAAATTTAGATCATTTGGGATCTCTTATTTTCTATACTCATTCCAAGTGCTGCCTCCAAATTTTGAGACAGCAAACCACGCAATAGTATTAATAAAATATATCCCATTTACTTTATTGCCAATCTTTCTAAAGAGATTATCCCAAAAATCTTTACCAGCATTTTTTTCATATGGCACTAAGCTACCTTTAGAGTTGAGTTGCATGAGTTGGTCATGTTCATATGCATAGTCGTGTAATAAGCCTGGAATAAGCAATATCCCAGTTGGGCTTAGTATTGCCCAGAAAATGCGAGGAATAGATGCACCATCAAATTGGTACCCACTGGGGATAACAAATGTTGTTTCATCATTTAATACATAATGCCAATCTTCAACTACCTCCCATTTTCTAACATCAATAAGAAAAATTGCTAACTTGTGGAAAATAGTTTTTTGTTTATTTGTGGGTATGGGGAGAGGCTTCAATTTAGGCATGTCCTCAGCTTGGATTACTGGTTCAGCTTCTAAATTTAGTATTTGATACAACACCCAAAAAAACACATAAATTGCCAACAACCCAGTAACAAAATAACCGAGTCCGTAAATAATAGTTTCCATCATATTCCCCTTATTATTATTTTTTTATTAAGAACAACTTTAAAACTAGACTAACTTGTTAGCTAAGTTATCACACCTGTTGAATAAAGTATTGACCCATATGGTTCAAAATAATAAATTTTCGTAGCATGGAGGGGGCTAAAATATTTTGTCGTGCCAGAGGGTATTTAGCAACCTGCTGTAAACAAGGCATGAGTGTGACTTAAGCAATAAGCCTTGTATTTGAGGGAAAGTTACCTGAGTTTGCTTTGTAATTCTGTTCAATCCATCAAATACGCTGAGTAGTTAAAATAAAATAAAACCGAAACTGGAGCTATGCACTATTCTAGGTGTTAGCTAATAAAAGTGAGACACAATCGCATTGTTTTTCTTTGGTTCTCTGTTACGCTTACCATGACTCATAATTATTAGAACGTATACTATACGTGGCTACGACCACGCGAAGTATAGCTATGCGTGTGGGGAGATAAAAAGATAGGGTTATTTTTCAACTGAGAGTAGGGTAAAGATATGTTTGCTACAGAATATATTTACAGTACATTATGCTTAATAGTCAGGGGGGGGTAATCTATCATGGAATGCTTCTCTCTCCCATCGAGTTGATGCATCGCAAGCAAGGCTATCATGCTACAGTGAATTGAAATATAAGGAATTATATTGTGTATTTGTTTTTTCTACCCGCTATGTTAAAGGACAAGTATGCAATAATAACCAAGTCGGACTTGTTTTTTGACTGCATCATACTTTCGGGCATTATCAAATCCTCGCCTCTAAGAGTAATTCTTTTATTTTGGGTATGTATTTATCCCATAACCACCTTTGCTGAAGCAATAGTATTAGCACCTGATATTCAACGTATTATCCAGCGCGGAAAACTCATCGTTGCTTTACATCATGAAAATGCGCCACCCTTTTCCATGTTAAAAAATGGTGAACTCACAGGCGTTGATGTTGAAATAGCGCAAGATATAGCCGCTAAACTACAAGTACATCTGGAATTTAATCGTCAAGCTAAAACATATGATGAAGTGGTTGAGTTTGTTGCTCAAGGCAAGGCGGATATTGCGGTTAGTTTAATTAGTAGCTCCTTGCATCGAGCTAAATTTGTGTTGTTCTCCGAGCCTTATTTATTACTACAACAAGCCTTACTTATTAATCGCTTAGGATTGGCTAAGCTCGGCAACCCACGAGAACAACATGATATTAGGCAAGTTCTAAATCAGCCTGGCATCAAAATAGGTACGATGCGTAGTACTGCCTATATTGATTATGCCCATGCTGATTACCCACAAGCTGCATTGGTTACTTATGATTCATGGGAACAAATCATCTCCGATGTTAAAGCAGGCAAATTATTGGCTGCTTTTTATGATGAAATTGCTATTAATAATTGGAACAAACATCACCCGGAAGATAGTCTTTTTTTAAAAACAAAAATATTAACACACCGCTATGACCCGTTAGCCATTGTTGTTAATCAACGAGATACTTTATTGCTGGCTTGGCTTAATTTATATGTCAGTCGTGCACAACTGGATGGTTACTTCCAAGCCTTACAAGCCAAATATTTTTGAGGGTTGCCATGAAAAAGTTTGCCAATATATTATTAAACCCCTGGATTATTTTTTTCAGTGTTATTACTGGTTCTGTGATCGGTGTATTCGAGCCGCAACTAGCCAATTCGCTTGCACCTTTTGGAGTGATCTATTTAAAATTATTACAAATGTTAGTCTTGCCTGTCTTAATGACCGCTATTATTTCTGGGCTAGGTCGGTTGTTTATTTCAGGTTCTGCGCAAGAATATTTAGTCAAAGTCTTACTATTTTTGGTCGTTAATTTAATGCTGATCAGTGCCATGGGAGTTAGTGTCGGTCATTTAGGTAAGGTGGGTAGTGGTTTGGGAGAGCAAGCGCAAATTACCTTGGGAAAAACGATTTCTGCTGCCGAAGCCAATACTGATGCCACGGCACTAATGGGGCAAGAAACCTCTGGTGTATATTTATTTATCCAAGCCATGGTGCCGAGCAATATCTTTCAAGCCTTAGTGAATGGTGATAATTTAGCCATCTTGTTTTTCTCAATTTTAGTGGGTATTAGCATGGGACTGTTAGGCTCCAGTTCCAGTTATATTGCTTTGGATGTAGTCGATGCTTTTTATGGTGCTTTTCTGGCGGCCATTAACTGGGTCATGTACTTATTACCATTTGGTTTATGCTGTTTATTTGCCAGTCAGGTAGCACAAGTCGGGCTGGATATTTTTTGGGCTATGTCTAAGTTGGTGTTATTTATTTACTTGAGTGCCAGCGTGTTAATTTTGGGTTTTGCACTGTTAATTGCTTATAAAAGTAAAATCAGTTTTTTGCAAACTTTGGCTGCACTGCGGCAACCTTTCTTTGTCGCACTAGGCACAGCCAGTAGCTTTGCCTCTATTCCTGCAGCATTAACAGCATTGCAAGACAAATTACAAGTAAAGCACGATGTTGCTGATTTGATTGTGCCTTTAGGTATGACTATCAATCCACCTGGATCAGTATTATATTTTGCAATAGCAGGTACTTTTATTGCCCAAATATATAATGTCTCCTTAGGCTTGGATCAGCTTGCCATTATGGTATTTGCCGCTCTTTTAGCTGGTATTTCTTCTGCCAGTGCGCCAGGTATTGTTGGTTTAAGTATGATTTCTATGGTGTTGATACCTTTGGGCTTACCAGTAGAAGTGGCGATTATTTTACTGGTAGCCATAGACCCTATCGTAGATCCTATCTTAACGGTGGTAAATGTATTTTCTAATTGCGCTATGGCAGTTATTGCTTCAGAGCCTGATAAAACAGAAGCAACACCAAATGTTCTGCATAACTTACTCTCGGTAGAACAGAATAAGCAATAATGAAGTCTTCCATAGGTATTGCTCTACTCTGTGCTTCGCTCACAGTCCATGCAGATATTAATCTATATAGGCATAAATATGCTGAGATTAATGCAGGTCTACAGTTACAAACAGTGGGCTTTACTGGTGCTAATGCCTACTTTGGTAATGCACAAGCTGAGCTAGGCAATAATACCAATACTTCGTGGGAGGGTAGTATAGAGCCCAGTATTTCTGCGCAAGTAAATATTTCCAAATCACAATTGTATGCCGAGTTTAGTTATTTGTATGGTATTACTGTTGGTCACGATTCTTCTGGCTTAACCCAAGGATTAGAGACTCCAAATCGGGGATTGATAGAGCAGGGTTATATTGGCTGGCGTTCAGGTGATTTATTTGCTACCCAAAAAAATTTACTAGTAGTTTCCCTAGGTCGACAAGATTATCGTTTGGGTTCTGGGTTTTTAATTTATGATGGTGCAGGTGATGGTGGTTCGCGTGGTGCATGGTGGATCGGAGCTCGCCAGTCTTTTGATGATTCTGCCTTGCTGCGCATTAATTTAGCGGGTGTCAAACTAGAATATTTTCATCTCAATACCCGTCCTAGAGATGTGCAAAATAAATTAGGTTTGGATGGAGTCAACCTGGAATATACACATAATTCTCTTGGCAATATCGGCTTTTCTTATATAAATGTTAGCAAGAGCCAAAAGGATATGCACAATGACTTTGTGCAAGGTTTACATACCTATGATATTCGTGCCAATATCTCGCCATTTCAGTCTTTGCGCAGTTTACAAATAGCGGGTGAATATGTTTACCAGCATAACCAGTTCACGCAAGCACAAGGTGGTTTTGCGCAGTTATCCTATCAGTATAAAACATGGCCGTGGGCTCCAAAAATTAGTTACCGCTATACGGCACTTACGGGCGATAATCCCGACACACAAAAAAATGAAGCCTTTAATGCACTCGCTTATGGATTTAGTGATTGGGGGACTTGGTACCAAGGTGAAATTACTGGTGAGCATATCTTTGGCTTAAGTAATTTAAATAGTCATTTAGTGCGTATACAATTGGCTCCCACCAGCAGTATAGCAATCAATTTGATGTACTATTATTTTGAGTTGGATCAACAGACAACACTTGGTAGTCAGGTGACTAACCCCCACTTTGCCGATGAAATTAATCTTATTGTCGATTGGCAAGCAACTGATAACACACTTATCTCTGGTGCATTAGCGATTGCCATTCCAGGAAAAGGCGCACAGCAATTTACAGGTGGTAACCAAACTTGGGTACAACTTATGCTATATGGATCGTATACATTTTAAGCAGCATTTTTACAAAGTATATATTTTGGATATAAAAAATTTCTAGGTGACTAACATGCACACTAACGAACCACAGCCTATTCCGCATCATCAAGATGATGCAACACGCTTAGCACCTAGCAAAGTAACACCAGAAAATACACCACCCCAAGATCACTACGATTTTTTTACTGAAAATCTACGTATTGAAGGTGTTATTGGTGAGGGGGGAGTTGGTCGTGTCTACTTGGCTTATGATAAAAGAATCGGCAGGCGGGTGGCGGTTAAAGAAATCATCAATCCACCGACTGACGATAGCCTTGAACTCGTTAACTCCTTTATACACGAAGCTAAAATTACCGCTAAATTAGAACATCCTGGTATTATTCCAATATACGAAATTGGCGATCGTGAGCAATATGGGCCCTATTATGTGATGAAGTACATCAAGGGCATTACCATGGAAGAACAGTTGCTGGCTTTTGATGCAGAGAGTGCTGCTGATGATTTCAAGCAACGCTTAAAATTACTCGACCCACTGATTGATGTCTGTGAAGCATTGGCTTATGCTCATGAACGAGGCGTTATTCATCGCGATATCAAGCCTACCAATATTATTAGTGGTAAATTTGGGGAAACTATTATTATTGATTGGGGGCTTGCTCAAGCCATTAGCGCCAACAATAACACCTACTTTTTTAATAATGCACTTAACCACCAACGTAATACCTTAAGTGATACCCGCTCATCAGTCGCCGTGGGCACACCTCGTTATATGGCACCTGAGCAATGCGAAGGGCAAGCCTGTAAAGCCAGTGATGTCTATAGTTTAGGGGTTATTTTATTCAGAATTATTACCGGCAAGTTTCCTTATCATGGCGAAGTGAGTGAAATTGAAGCCCAACTCAGCAGCCAAAAGAGTTCACCTTCACCTTATAAATTCAATCAATCTGCGCCTGCTGAATTGGTTGCTATTTGTGAAAAAGCCATGGCTAAGCCAAAACAACTCCGTTTTAGAGATGCAGGTGAATTACTTAAGCAATTAAATGACTACCGTAGCGGGCGTATGGTCAATGTGTATAGTTATTCAAAGCAGGAATTATTACGTAGGTTTTTTGTACGCAACAAACTATTAGTGACTATGCTTTGTGCTTTATTAATCACCATCATGACAGGTGCAGGCTTTGCTTTTCATTATGCTTATTTAATGGAGCAAGAAAAAACCAAAGCTGAACATGCCTTAGTGACTATAACTACTTTTAGTGAACGAGCCCAAAATGAAGCACATATTATTGCTGATGCCATGCAGGCCAATGCACATTTGCTTTATACCGACCTGAAATTTGCGGCAGCTGAGCTTGCCAAATTAGACCCTGAAAATAGTATTCAAAAAAATGCACTACTGGATAATTTACATAAACTCTATCCAAAAATTGATGCTTTTTCAATTAAGCAAACAGACACGCTTACCCCATACGCATCGTCAGGCTGGAAAGCCAGTCAACAACAATATGATATTCCTGTTGTACTAACGAGTGAGAAGCGTTTGAAAATCGTTTTCCGTACCCCTATTTACCAAAGCAAGCAGGTAGAACAATTCCTTGAGGCAGTCATGTACCCTGAGGTTGTCATGCCTGCATTGTTTTCCAAAATGCCTAGATCAGGGTCTGAATTGCAAGATGTGTGGATATTACGTTATGACGGCTTGATTATTTATGATAAAAACCTTAAATACTTAGGCAGTAATTTATTTACCGACCCCATCAATATTTTATCACCCTCCTTATTAGAGTTTGGACAGCTTTCTTTTAGTCGAGAAGAGGGTATTGGGCATTATACTTACCATGAGGGTAACCATAGTATTGATAAAATTGCTGCTTGGGAAACTGTACAATTTAGCGATACTGAACGTTGGGTGGTTATTGTTAATTATCCTTATTTAACACGAAGCATAGTAGCTGAAAGCAAATAATTGGCTTTACCAGCTCTTATTTTCAGCCAGTAAGCTAATGAGTTGATCAGCGTCTACAGGCTTACTATACAAGTAGCCTTGAAAATGACTACATCCAGCTTGTTTTAAATATGTGGCTTGAATATCATTTTCTACGCCTTCAGCAATCACTCTTAAATTCAAGTGCTGTGCCATGGAAATAATAGTCTTGACGATAACTCTGTCGCTGGCATCGCTTGCAATATCATCGACAAATGATTTGTCGATTTTTAATTGCGCAAGAGGTAATCGTTTTAAGTAACTCAGTGATGAATACCCTGTTCCAAAGTCATCCATTGAAAAACACACTCCTAGCTGTTTTAATTGGTGCATTTTTTCAATGGTATCTTCAGTGTCAGCTACCATCATACTTTCAGTGACTTCCAAGGTGAGCTGTTGAGCTTGTAGTCCGCTTTGACTGATGGCTTGTTCGACATGTTGCAGGAAGTCGGGGTGATGTAGCTGGTGAGCACTGACATTGACGGCGATATGAGTTAATGCGCCCGCTGTATCTGCCGCACAGAATTTATTAAATTGCTGACAAGCCATTTGTAAAACCCAGCGGCCAATTTCTAAGATAAGCCCTGATTCTTCGGCAATAGGGATAAAAGTGACTGGGCTAACAAATCCATGCCGTGGGTGCAGCCAACGGATTAATGCTTCGACTCCCGTGATAAGGCCAAGTTCATTAATTTGTGGTTGAAAGAATAGTGTTAATTGCTTTAGTTCAAGAGCATGGCGTAGGTCTTCTTCTAGTTGTCGTCTTTCATTCGCTTGTTCTTGGAGTTTTTCCGAAAAGAATATAAAAGTATTGCGGCCTGAATGTTTTGCTTGATACATGGCCGCATCAGCATGGCTTAGTATTTCATGTGCATTATTGCCATTGTCGGGAATCAATGCAATTCCCATACTCATTTTAATAAAAATTCGCACCCCATTGATCAAAAAAGCTTCAGCAATAATATCTTGTAGTTTTTTCAAGGTATTGCTAATTGTATTAAGTGTTGTCTCTTTATTATGGTTAAGACCCTTAAGTATGATGACAAATTCATCACCACTATAGCGAGCCAGAAAGTCTTGTTTCCGTAGTACTGATAGGAATCGCAGGGAAACTTGTTTAAGAACCTGGTCACCAACCATATGTCCTAGAGAGTCATTGATATTTTTAAAATAGTCTAAGTCGATAAGAATAAGTGCATTTTTAGTTTGTTCTTGCTTGGCTCCTATATAGGCTTGTTGCAGTTTATCCATTAGTAAATAACGGTTCGGCAAATTAGTTATTGGGTCAAAATACGCTTGTTTTCTAACTTGCAATTCAGCTTGATGTTTGGAAATTCCTAAGCCTAATATTTGTGAGGCATGCTCCAAGAACTGTACTTCATGTGTTTGTTGCTTATGCCCATGTTCGAGATAAAGCACCATAACTCCCAGTAATTGTTGACCATGCATCAGCGGGATATTGTAATGTCCGTGTGCTTGCATGCCTGGAAAATGAGTGTCGTGACGCTCATCAACACAGTCTGCAAATTGAGTTGTTTTTAATAGTGCAGCACGCCCACATAAACAGTGCCCAAAATCGACTTGTGCGCAGAGAACCTGTAGCTTTGGGTCTAGGTTATGCGAACAAACTAGCTTTAATCTTTGTGTTTCTGCATCGTCATCAACCAGAAAAATGCCCGCTTTATTACTCAAGCTTAGCCAAGGAATAGAAACAATTTTTTGCAGTGATTTATCTAAAAATTCATCCAAAGATTCAAAAGAATATTTGAGTACTGTAAAAAGAATTTTATCCGCCTCGTCACTGAGTTTTTTCTCAGTAATATCAATGCAGATCCCCGTATGTCCTTGATAATGGTGTTGCTCATTAAACCTTGGTACAGCTGTTTCTCTTAACCAACGATATTGCTGGTTTTTATCTAATTGTCTGTATTCGTGTGCAAAGGGTGTATGGCTATCTAAACCTTTTTTAAAAGCTGAGTCATATGGTTCACGATCTTCTGCGTGAATGGTTATATTTTTGTTAAACTTTAACCAAGCATCATTATGAATAACGCTCTGCTTAGGTGCTTTACTAACCCACATCATCACAGGGGTACTATTAATAAACGCCTTTAGTTTCTGTTCATTACTGAGTAATAGAAACTGATCTTGTCTTTTTTTCAAAAAGAAAATAATGAGGCTACTAATGATTGTTAGTATGATGAAGATGAAGAGCGTTTCAAACCAGTGTAATTTTTCTTGGGTGTTATAAAAGGATTTATCAGGCAAATCGGCAAGTAACCACTTTGTTCCTGGTACGGGCATAAAAAATTCAAGATTTTCTAGAGTTGCTTGAGATAAGCGTAAATTATTTTTCTTATATATTCTCGGTTTGTCGGCAATAGCTTGCCAAAGTAGCTGATTATTATCTTGTACAATTGAATCAAAAGCGCCTTCTGCAGTGACTTCGATTAAGTTTTTTTCCTCTTGTTTCATGAGTAATAAGTGATGTCCTGGTACTTCTGCACTTTTGAGCAACTGAGTTAGGTCATCAAGGTTAAAGCTAATAAAGAAAATAAGCTTACTTTCCCCAAGAGGAACCATCATGTCGAAATGGTAAGGCTTTTGTTGTGGACTGGTATGTACATAAATTTGATTGCTATTGGTATCACTAGTAAATTTCTTAATATCGCGGCGACAACCTAGGCCAACCAAGTAGTCAAAGCTTTCTAGTAATGCTTGCCCATTACCAGAAGCAATCGTCCATGAAAAGTGTTTTGGGAAATGTAATGCAATTTTATCTTCCAGTTGCTTATAGGCAGGAATATCACTAGGGTTGTTGGCGAGGTAGTTGATTAAGGTTTGTTCCTGATCTGTTAGTAAATAGACCTGCTTGCGCAATCCCTTGATATATAGATTGATGGAACTTGATAACCCTGTTACCGACTTTTTTGCGAGCAAATATTGGTTGTCACGATAGATTTGGTTGCGCTGATCTATATTAAAAGCAAGAATTGAGGCAATGATTAAGCTCGTAAAAAAAACTAGATATATATGAGTATGCTGAGCAAATTGTTTTTTCATGAACAGGAATAATGATTGAGCCTAAGGTGGTGTAAAATAGAGTTAAAGTTATGGGGTATATGATACCTGATTATTGATAGTGTTTCTTTGCTGGTGAAATTTGAGAAGTGGGAGGTTAGGAATAAAGGTTATCAGATACAGTAAGTATGCTTATTTATTTCATTGCTACTTGTCTAGGAAGGCTAATCGGTAAATTTAAAATAAAACTGGCCTGTTATTTGCTTTATCTTGTGTAAAGCAAGCAAATAGGACGGTTTTATGACAACTTTTACTTCGCCACAGAAAGCAGAGCAATTGACAGATGCCTTTCGTCTTTTTAATCAGCTCTCACAAAATCTAAGTAATTCTTATCAGGGTTTGGAGGAGCAGGTAGAGAAATTACACCAGGAATTAGCTGCAGCGCGTAGTGAGCGTGTAAAAACATTGCTGGAAAATGAAAAATTGGCAGTGCGCTTGCAACAAATATTGGCTGCTTTACCAGCGGCCATTATTATTCTGGATGCACAAAGCCGAGTGCTTGATTGCAATACCCAAGCGATTAACTTTTTAGGGGAGCCCTTAATTGGCCAGCTTTGGGGTGAGATAGCGGCACGTAGTTTAATTGCTGTGCTGGATAATCCTTTGGAACGACAATTATTAAATGGTTTGCGGGTTACTGTTGCACGTAGTGCCTTGCCTGATACCCAGGAACAGGTGGTTGTTTTGAGTGATGTCAGTGAAATGAATACTTTGCAAGAGACCTTGAATCAGCAAAAGCATTTGTCTGCGATGGGGGAAATGGTGGCGAGTATGGCTCACCAAGTGAGAACACCCTTATCAACGGCTATCTTATATGCTTCACAATTATCTAACCCTGCCGTTGCGATGGATAAGCGTGATAAATTTTCTAAGAAAATTTTGGAGCGTTTGCATTATTTAGAACGGCAGGTAAATGATATGTTGGTGTTTGCTAAAGAAGGGCGTTTGGCTATGGCTGGATTTTCATTGCAAAGCCTATTGGCAAAAGTAGAGCGCGCTTTGGCAGATTCGGTAATTGAAGGCCAAGTACAGTTAACAATTGATAATCAATGTACTGTTGATGCAATGCACGGTAATGAGCATGCATTGCAGGGAATCATCATGAATTTATTGAGCAATTCCGTTGAAGCCATGCAAGGAAAAGGGCTGCTTTACCTTAAGGTTGTGCGCCATAATAAGCAAGCTATTATGCTAAGTATTAAAGATTCAGGGTCTGGTATTGAAGCTGTGCATTTACAAAGAATTTTTGAGCCATTTTTTACCACACGTGTTAATGGTACTGGTTTGGGTTTGGCTGTTGTTGATAGTGTTGTCAAAGCGCATGGTGGCAGTGTGCAGTGTTATTCGCAGTTAGGGAGTGGCACAGAATTTAAAATAATATTACCGTGTATTAGCTCGGTTTTTGAGCCTAGCCTTTCAATGGGAGCAAGCGCATGAAACAGTATGATGTATTAGTGGTTGAGGATGATGTCGCACTTTGTGAGGCTTTATGTGATACTTTGGAAATTGAAGGCTATCAAGTAGTGACTGCATGTAATGGCACTGAGGCTTTACTGAAATTATCCAAAAATACCTTTAAATTAGTCGTCAGTGATGTGCAAATGCCGGTGATGAATGGGTTGCAATTACTGGATAATATGCAGAGTCAATACACAAATACGCCTATTTTATTAATGACTGCTTATGGCTCGGTGCCCAAGGCAGTAGAGGCCATTCAGGCAGGAGCTTCTGATTATTTGATTAAGCCATTTGATGCGAGTGCATTGGTTGATAAAGTAGCTACATTGGTGCAGCAAAACCCTATTGCGGCGAATGATCGTGTGGTGGCTGATGGTGCCATGCAACGCTTATACCAATTAGCGGCTAAAGTCGCCCAAACCGATGTTACCGTTTTAATACAAGGTGCTAGCGGCACAGGTAAGGAAGTGTTGGCGCAATATGTACATCAGCATTCCTTGCATCATCAAGGCTCCTTTGTAGCCATTAATTGTGCTGCGATTCCGGAAACCATGATGGAGTCGATGTTATTTGGTTATGAAAAAGGCGCATTTACTGGCGCTACTCAAGCGATGCCTGGTAAATTTGAACAAGCTGAGGGGGGCACTTTATTGCTGGATGAAATATCGGAAATGGATTTGGGTTTGCAGGCTAAATTATTACGTGTTATTCAGGAAAAAGAAGTAGAGCGCTTGGGGAGTCAGCGCAAAATTAAATTAAACGTCAGAATTTTGGCGACCACCAATCGCCAGTTGAAAACTTATGTTCAAGAGGGTTTATTTCGCGAAGATTTATATTATCGACTAAATGTTTTTCCTTTAAGTATTCCTGCATTAGCGGAACGTGTGGATGATATTTTGCCGTTGGCAAATGACCTATTGCAGCGCCATGCTTCCACGGGTAATAAATTGCCGTCTTTTAGTGCTAAGGCGGCTAAAAGCCTTCAGGCTTACCATTGGCCTGGCAATGTGCGTGAATTAGAGAATGTGGTGCAACGGGCTTTGATTTTACAATCAGGGGGGCAAATTACTGAGCAAGATTTAATTTTTGAAGAAGTGGTGCAAGAGGCTGCTTTTGCTGAAGTAGTATCTGATAGTACTGTTGTTTTAGCTGTTACTAATGAGTCTAGAAATCTTGAAGTGACTGATTCAGAATCAGAAAGTTTAGATTGTGGGTTGCGCTCTGCCGAAGATAAAATTATCTTAAGTACTTTAGATGCTTTGCAAGGAAGCCGAAAAATGACGGCGGAAAAATTAGGTATTAGTCCGCGCACCTTACGCTATAAAATAGCCAGAATGAAAGACGATGGTGTCTGTATTCCATGTTAAAATAGCAGTCAAATAATATTTGGCTTAAAAAATGCTTGTTATTTTGTATATAAATTAAGTTTGCTATATCAATACAGCAAAGCAGGGTAATGTAATGAGTGAAATGAATGTTAATCAGGTTTTGGCGCAAATGCGCACCATGTCTACGGAGGCTACTAATAAGCCGGCCGAAGTAGATAATGATAGTGATTTTGCTGCGTTATTAAAACAATCAATTGATAATGTAAATGAAACCCAGCATGTCGCCAAAAAAATGGCATCTGATTTTGAAACGGGTGAGTCTGATGCTGGCTTGGCAGAAGTAATGGTGTCTTTGCAGAAAGCGAGTGTTTCTTTTCAGGCAATGGTGCAAGTGCGTAATAAACTAACTGATGCCTATAAAGAAGTCATGAATATGCCAATGTAATTGGCTCTATAAAAGAATATGAGTGAGCAAGAGTCTACTAATAATTTAGCCAGCACTGAAACGGAGGAGGATACTGAATTAGTTGCTGAAGAAAAGGTATTGCATCCTGCGGTTCAGGGTATTGCCGAATTAACGATAGCCAAACAAGTTGGCTTGATGCTGGGGGTGGCATTTAGTGTAGCTATTGGGGTTGCAGTCGTTTTGTGGTCACAAGCACCTTCATATGATTTATTATTCCCAAGCTTAGGTGAACAAGATGCCTCGGAAATTTTAGCGGCATTAGAGCAGTTAGATGTTGACTATAAAGTAGATGAACATACTGGCGCAATTATGGTTACTGCAGGTAAAGCGCGTGCTATTAAATTAAAATTAGCCGTGGAAGGCTTGCCACATAGTGATAGTTTAGGTTATGAGTTATTAGATAAAGAAAGTAGTTTTGCGACCAGTAAAAATGTTGAAAAGATGCGTTTTCAACGAGCTTTGGAAGGTGAAATAGCGCGTACTGTGATGACTATTCAGTCAGTAAAATCGGCTAGAGTCATTCTTGCACTACCCAAACAATCTGTCTTTGTCCGTAAACAAAAAAAGCCGAGTGCCTCGGTGATTCTCAATTTATATCGTGGTAGAACTTTAGAGAAAGGTCAAGTTGAGGCCATTGTACATTTGGTTGCTTCTAGTGTCCCGATGATGGAGTCTACAGAAGTCACCGTAGTGGATCAAAAAGGCCGTTTGTTGAATTCTAAAGATGTGAATTCTGATTTAGCCTTAAGTACTAAACAGTTCAAATATAAACAAGATATTGAAGATCATTTGATGGCGCGCATTGAAAATATTTTAATGCCGGTTGTCGGGTCTGAAGGCATGCGTGTGCAAATCTCAGCTGATGTTGATTTTACTGTCACGGAACAAACTCAGGAATCTTTTCGTCCTGATGTCGATTCGGTCAGAAGTGTGCATACCACTGAAGACTTAAGTACTTTATCGCCAATTCAAGGCGTTCCTGGCGCTTTGTCTAATCAGCCCCCTCCTGCTGGTGTTGCTCCAGAGTTGGCAGCAGGGGTAAATGCTCCAGATGCGATAGCAGCTAATACAACTAAATCAGCATCTCCAGTACCGACTTCTTCCAGTAAAACATCAACACGGAATTATGAATTAGATAAAACCATTACTCATACACGTTTGGCTTCCGGAGCAGTACGACGGCTTTCTGTGGCGGTTGTAATTGATAATAAGCAGATTCTTGCTGCTGATGGTTCGGCCACTAGCTTGCCTTTTTCTACTGAGGATATTAATCGTCTGACTGAATTGGTAAAGCGCGCTATTGGTTATGATATGCGCCGTGGTGATGAAGTGGTTTTGACTAATGCGGCTTTTCGAGCACCTGATGCTTTGGAAGCGTTACCAGCAGAGCCTTTATGGGAACAAGCTTGGTTTATTGACTTGATGAAGCAATTAGCGGCTGCTTTAGTGGTTTTGTTTATCTTATTCGGTGTATTACGTCCTACCATGCGTGGTTTGGTTGCGAAGGAAGAGGAAGAAGAGCCAGGGCAAGAGATCGAAACTATTTTGGATGAAAATGGTGTACCAGTTGCGGTACGCTATGATGAGGAGGGTAATGCTATTCCAGTACAACCTGACGAGGAAGGCTATGAGTTGACTTCTGGAGCTGAGGACTTATTGTTGTTAGAAGCACCACAGAATTATGAAAAACGTTTGGAATATGTGAAAAAACTGGTCGATGAAGATCCTAAATTAGTCGCACAAATCATTAAAACATGGGTAACACCTGATGCCTGAAGAAACTGAATTAGATCAATCGCAAAAAGCATCATTGTTACTTCTTACTCTCGGTCAAGATAGGGCAGCCAGTGTTTTAAAAAACATGGGGCCTAAAGAAGTACACCTAATCGGGACAACCATGGCTGGTTTGGCAAATATTACTAATGAGATGGTTGATGAAGTGCTGGAAGAGTTTATTGTCACCATAAAAAGTCAAACAGCTTTGGGTGTGGATTCGGATGCCTATATCAGAGATATGCTGACGAATGCTTTGGGTGCTGATAAAGCAGGGTCGGTTATCGATCGTATTTTATTGGGCCGTGATAGTAAAGGGATTGACCAGTTAAAATGGATGGATGCCCGTGCAATTGCTGATTTGGTGCGTTTGGAACACCCGCAGATTGTGGCTATTATTTTATCTTTATTAGACCCTGACCAATCAGCAGAAGTATTGAGTTTATTACCAGAAAATATGCGATCTGATTTACTTATGCGAATTGCGACTCTTGAAGGGGTGCAGCCTGCGGCTTTACGTGAGTTAGATGAAATTATGGAAAAACAACTAACCGGTGGTGATAATACCCAAGCATCTGCTATTGGTGGTATTGATACTGCCGCGAATATCTTGAACTTTATTGATGGTGCCATTAGTGAAGTGATGATGGAAGAGGTGGGTGAAAATAATGCGGAATTGAGTCAAAAAATTCAAGATAAAATGTTTGTATTTGCTGATTTAATTGAGGTCGATGATCGCGGCATTCAAACTTTAATGCGGGAAATTTCTACGGATCAACTGTTATTGGCATTACGCGGTGTCGAAGATGGCTTAAAAGAGAAAATTTTTGGTAATATGTCGAAACGTGCCGCTGAAATGTTACGTGATGATTTGGAAGCGGCTCCTCCAACCAAATTAAGCGAAGTAGAGCAGTCCCAAAAAGATATTTTAAGTATTGCTAGAAAATTAGCTGATTCAGGCGAAATTGCTTTAGGTAGTGGCGGTGGTGATGAGCTCGTCTAAAGGTCGTTTTTTTTCTGATGATGAGTTGGATGCGCTTAGTTTATGGGATGCACCTGATGTTTCTGGGGCTAAGTCAGAGGATATAACATTAGAAGATACATCTTCACCCATTTTGACTGTCGATGAAATCGAAGCCATGCAAAATCAGGCTTACCAAGAAGCTTTTGCTAAAGGTAAGGAGGCAGGCTATAGCGCTGGTTTTGCAGAAGGCAAAGAGTTAGGCAGTAAAGAAGGTAAAGCGGAAGGCTTAGAGCAAGGCTACGCCGAGAATAAGCATTTGTTACAAGAACAAGTCGTGCGCTTTATTGCCATTTTGGAATCTTTGAGTGCCCCATTAGAGCAATTGGATGGGCGAGTTGAAGAGTCTTTAGTGCAATTGGCCGTCATGATTGCTAAACAAATTGTGCGTCGAGAATTAAAAATTGATTCGGGACAAATTGTTGCGGTAGTCAAGGAAGCAGTCAAAGCGTTGCCGGTTGCCAGACAAAAAATAACATTATCTTTGCATCCTGATGATGCGGCCATGGTTCGAGAAGCAATGTCTTTGGATGAAGACGCACCTGCCTGGGCGGTTAATGAAGATCCATTGCTAACGCGAGGTGGTTGCTTGGTGACTACTGATACTTCTAATATTGATGCAACTGTGGAAAATAAACTGGCGACTATTATTGCGGCTATTTTAGGCGATGAGCGGCAGGGAGAGCTGGAATGAGTGCTTCCACTATTCCGAATGCAAACCGCAACAATAAATGGTTAGCACAGCTTGCACCTTATTTGCAGCGCGCTGAGGTTGTGCCTGAATTGGTGGTAGAAGGGCAACTTTCGCGTATGGTTGGCTTGACCTTAGAGGCGGTAGGCTGTCGAGCAGCGATTGGCTCCAGGTGTAAAGTAGAAAGCAAAACAGGTAAGTTTATTGAAGCTGAGGTGGTCGGGTTTGCAGGTGACCGTATTTTTTTAATGCCTTCTGGTAACCCTTATGGCTTAGAACCAGGTTGCCGCGTTATTCCATTAGGCAGTAATAGTTTGGCTAAAGTGGGCTTTGGCTTGCTCGGTCGCGTTTTGGATGGCGCAGGTAAGCCCTTAGATGATAAAGGGCCTCTAAAAACGGAGGCAAAATACTCTTTGTCTGGTGCAGCGATCAACCCGCTAACGCGTAAGCCAATTCGGGATACTTTGGATGTAGGTATCAGAGCGATCAATTCGATACTCAGTGTTGGGCGTGGGCAACGTATGGGTTTGTTTGCTGGTACTGGGGTTGGTAAAAGTGTATTGTTGGGTATGATGACCAAGTTTACTAGTGCTGATGTTGTAGTCGTTGGTCTAATCGGTGAACGGGGGCGAGAGGTTAATGAATTCGTCTTAAAGATTTTAGGTGAAGAAGGAATGGCGCGAGCTGTGGTTGTGGCAACGCCTGCTGATGATCCGCCACTAATGCGCGTGCATGGTGCGATGTTGGCAACCAGTATTGCGGAATTTTTTCGTGACCAAGGGTTGGATGTATTGCTATTAATGGATTCCTTAACACGCTTTGCACAGGCTCATCGTGAAATTGCTTTGGCCATTGATGAGCCGCCTGCGACTAAAGGTTACCCACCTTCTGTTTTTGCTAAATTGCCCAGTTTGGTTGAGCGCGCAGGAAATGCTGATGAAGGTGGTGGCTCGATTACTGCGTTTTATACCGTTTTAACAGAAGGTGATGATAATAATGACCCTGTTGCTGACTCCGCACGTGGGGTTTTGGATGGTCATATTGTGTTAGCAAGAAGTTTGGCAGAAGCAGGACATTTTCCTGCTATTGATATAGAGGCTTCTATTAGTCGAGTGATGCCGGATGTGGTTGACGAGCAGCATATGCATCAAGCCCGTGAGTTGCGCCGCTTGTATTCTCTGTATCAACAAAATAAAGATTTAATCAGTGTGGGGGCTTATCAACTGGGTTCCGATCCACGTATTGATGAGGCCATCGCTAAGAATGCTGCTATTCTTGAGTATTTACAGCAAAGTATGTTCGAAGCAGTTGATTTAAGTCGCAGTTTAAGTGAGTTAGATATTTTATTAGCAACACAAAAATAGATGAAAAGATCACAGCGTTTACAAGTTATTGTTGATTTAAAAGCCGATCAAGAAAAAAAATATTTAGATGCTTTGGGTGTGGCGCAAAACAACAAACAACAAAAAGAATTACAGTTAAAAAATTTAAAGGATTATCGGCAGGATTATTTACAGAAAAATGAACAAACCCTTAAAAAGGGTGTCTCGGTAGTCAGGTTGATGGAGTTTCGTGCTTTTATGGAAAAAATGGATAAGGCAGTTGTCAGTGAGGAGCAATTATTAGTCAATATTGAGCAGGAAATTACAAGTTTAAGAAAAAATTGGGAATTAGCGCATATGACTACGAAAAATATGCAAAAGGTGCAAAATAGTGCGCGAACGAGTGAATTAAAAGAAGTAGAAAAGAAAGAACAGTTAGAGCAAGATGAGCGGGCAGGTCGTAGTTCGGTTAATAATGGCATAAATAGTGCTTAGTTATTACTATAAGAGCACATTAAAGGTTGATGTTGAATATTTTGCTAACAAGAGGAGCAGGACATGAATGCTAGTATTTTAAATGGTGTGTCAGCCATTGCGGCAGGTAATGAAACTGAGGGACTTATTGTTAATAGTACTGGACAAGGCGACTCAGGTGCTGATTTTTTAGCTTCTTTTGCGACGCAGATGCATGAACAAGAGCATGCTCTTGTTGTTGAAGGAAGTGTTGCACAAGAGCAAGGCTCGGCATTAGAGAAAATTGTAGGTTTATTAGGTGAGCAAGATAGGCAGAATGTTGCCGCATTACTTGGTGAATCATTGCCTAGCATTCAAAAAAATAGGCAGATGCAAGATATTAATCTTGATGAGACCATGGCTGCATTGCAAGATATATTAGGTGGCCTAGGTTCAGTTGATGCGCAAGCAAATACCGTTTTGCAAAATTTAGCTGATACTATGGCTGAAGTTGATGTAAGTGCAAGCCCCATCCCCGTTATTGAGTTGTTAGGTGAGCAGGTGGATATTCCCCCTGTAGAGGGAAATATTTTACAAGAAGTAACAGAAGCTCTTGAATTTCCCATGCCAGAGCAGTCAGTTGATACTTCCAGTACTGATTCAGCATTAGCTATTAATTTATCTGCAGAGGGTTTCACTAACACTTCTGTTGTCAAAGGCGCTACTACTCAGTTAGATTTACAGCCTGTCGTTAATAGCTTGGAAGATACTATTGATGAGGAGTTATTAGCGGTTGCTAATTTTATGACTCCCCCTCAAATAAATAGTAATGTAGCTGATATTAAATTAGTCTCTGAAAATGTTGCCTCTGTGTTACCACAAATGTTAAGGCAGGGAGCAGTGAGTCAAGAAAAGGTTTCTGCTGCACAAATAGCACTTGCTGATGCTGAAATAAATGAAGGATTAGACCCTAAAACGGGCCCAAGCAATATAATGCGTGACAATTTATTGAATACCAGTAGTAATCTAATGGATACTGTAGTCGATAAAATATCTGCAAAATCTACTGATTTACCGACTGCTGCAACCCAGCTACTGGGTGAGCAAGTTGGGCAGAAATTCTCTACAGCAGACTTGAGTACTTTAAGTCGCCAAGTTGAAAATGCAATACCAAAACAAGAGTTGCCAGCGATGACTAAAGCTTTCAACCACCCAGAATGGAAGCAGGAATTAAATGAGCGCATTATTTGGATGCACAATAAAGCGATTCCATCAGCTGAACTTAGGCTGAACCCACAGCATTTAGGGCCTATTTCTATTCAGATTAATGTTGATAAAGACCAGCAGGCGAGTATCTTGTTTAATGCGCACAATGCAGGTGTACGTGAAGCGATTGAAGCGGCCATGCCAAAATTAAAAGATATGTTGGGCGCTCAGCAAGTCACTTTAGCAGAAGCTAATGTCTCACAGCAAGGGCAAGACCAGGGTAATGCCCGTCAGGCAATGCAGGATGCTTTGCAGGATCGTAAACAAAATAATGATAACCGTTCATTAGGTCAAGAAGCTGGGGAGTTGGAAGTAAATGATATTACTGAAGAGATTACTCAAGGTCGTGCAGTTGCTAGTAAAGGTTTGTTGAGTTTGTATGCTTAGGAACGAGAATTCAATAATACCCGAGTCTGACTTGTCTTTTGACTTCACAGCCGCGCCAGAAAAACAGTTACGTAGCCTGCTATGCGCCTGTGTTTCTAACACGACTGTGAAGCCAAAATCCTGCGTCATACTTTCGGCTATTATTAAACCCTCATTCCTTAATTCTTTTAATTAGAAGCAATCTCCAAATTCCATAATAAGCTGTTGGCAGTTGAAAAAAATTTCTGGGTAATATTTTGCAATAGCTATTCGTAGGCAGTACTCATATGCAGCAACTATAGTGACGAACCGAGCAGTAGTAGCCCATAGTCGACTTGCATGTACGGAACAGCGCCAGACAGAAATAGTCCACCATAGAGTAGGGAGTGCCAAAATGATGAGAATGGTCAGCCAACTTTCAATTGTATAGCTGCCATTAATTGCACGGTAATCGGCATAAAATAAGCTGCTGTTAAAAATAATAAAAAATGGCATGCAAGCACGTAGTAATGATTCCTTTCCCAGCCATGCCTCTTGTAAGTACATATAAATATTGAATTGAGGCTTAGTTATGCTGATAGATGGTTCAGCATCAGGTTTGCGGTTAGGCGTTAATATATAAATAATATTAGCTGTTATCAGCAAGATAATACTTGCTTCCAAAGGGTTAATAAGTGAAGTGTAGGCGAATAAAGAAGTCAGTGTATTAATTAGCATTTTGGGTTCTTCAGTGTGAGTTATTAGATTTGGGCTAAAAGAGCCGTTTGCTTTGCGTCAATGTATGCTAATCTAAGTTTTTTTTCAAATAATTTAAGGTGTTGTTTAATGGATGTGCGTGTTAAGTGGGTTGATGGCATGATGTTTTTAGGTGAATCTGAAAGTGGTCATACAGTTATTATGGATGGCCCGCCAGATTTAGGTGGCAGAAATATGGGGATACGTCCGATGGAAATGCTGCTTTTAGGGATGGGGGGGTGTACTTCTTTTGATGTGATGCAGATTTTACAAAAAGGCCGTAATGATATTGTTGATTGCGTAGCAGAAATATCAGCCGAACGTGTCGATACTATTCCCAAGGTCTTTAGTAAAATACATGTACACTTTGTTGTGACTGGCAGGGATTTAAAAGAGGCCGTGGTAGCACGAGCAGTAAAACTATCTGCTGAGAAATATTGTTCTGCATCGATTATGTTAGAAAAGTCTGTTGAAATAAGCCATGATTTTGAAATTGTCGTTGCTTAAAATAATATTATTTAACTTCAATATAAGGAAATGCAATGCCCTTACTAAAACTTAGAACTAATGTTAGTATTGAGGGTGATAAATCGGTTCATTTGATGACTGAATTATCACAATTATTAGCGAAAGAAACGGGCAAACCTGAGCGCTATGTGATGGTGGAGGTCAAAGGAGGACGAAATATGATGTTTGGCGGTAGCACTGAGCCTCTTGCCTATGTTGAATGTAAAAGTATTGGATTATCCACAGTGCTAGCTAAGTCTTTGTCCTTATCGATCAGTCAGGTATTGGGTACTGAGTTGCAACTTGATAGCGATAGAATATATATTGAGTTTAGCAACCATCCTGCTGAGTTTTGGGGTTGGAATGGATCTACTTTTGGTTAATTAACCAATTTTCATAAATTGACGAATTGCGATACTCAAGCTAGTGATGTTGCAGTCCTGAAACATGCTGCCATGAAATCCGGAAACAGTATAATGTTTTAGGTTTGATTTATATAATTTAAACCATTTAGAAAATAGCCAAAATTTTGGATGCATGTGAGTAGACATAATTAATGCAACAGGGCCTTTGAAAGGTATTATTGTATGTTGCTGAATGGCATTCAATTGTATGATGATACCTGGGTCAGATGACATTATATTTAAGCGTCTGCCATTGACGGTTAATTTATTGAGGTGCAATAAGCCAATTGTTTTGTTGAGAGCCCCAAAAATAAGTGGCGATTTAAGTGGCCAGCGAGGATAGGTAGTATCAAGTAGTAAGACACCTAAAGGGGGCTTACCATTTTCAGCTAAAATGCGTGCTGTTTCTAATGCGGTCACGCCTCCGATAGAAAACCCTCCTATATAACCAGGTGGTTCATTTCTGACCAAGATGATAGCTGCATATTCGGCTGCCAATTCACTTATACTCGGTTTTTTATGGTGTTCAGTAGGGTGTAGCATATGTAATGCGCAGAGACCTTCAAGTTGTACCGCTAAGTTTTTAAAGCGTAAGGAGTCGCCTTTGCCTGAAGCTGCAAGGTAAAATGGGGTTACATTAAGATCGGGGTCTGTATCTTCACTTAAGGTTCTGAGGATCGGCTGGTTTTTTATTGGCAATTCAGAGTTTAAAAAGTCAGCTTGTTGCCTAATGCTTGGGTGTTCGAGTAATAGTGCCAAAGAATGTTTGTAGCCAGTAAATTGTTCAATTTTTTGAACTAAAGTGACTGCTGCTAAAGAGTCTCCTCCTAGTTCAAAAAAGTTATCGCTAATGGTTATATCCTGACGTTTTAGCGTTTCTTGCCATACTTTAATAAGTTGTGTTTCCAACAAGCTACTCGGTAGTCTGTTTCTTCTTTGCTGAATAGGTGTGGGCCAAGGAAGGGCGGCATAATCAATTTTTCCTGTTTGGCTAGTTGGTATGTTCTTAACGGGAATAATGGCAGCAACTTGCATGTAAATAGGTAGCTTGCTATGTAATAATTTTGCTAATAATTCTGCAAGTTCATTGCTATAGTTGTCGACAGTTGCTACATAAGCATAGATCTGTTGTTTAATGACAATAACAGCGGCGTTATGGACTTCTATTTGACTGTTTAAAATTGCTTCAATTTCACCTAGTTCAATGCGGTAACCACTGATTTTTACTTGTCTGTCAATTCGACCTAAAAAATGTAGTTGACTATCGGTACCAATATAGCCTAAATCACCTGTTTTATATAAGGTTTTATCCACTGATGTGTTGCTAGAGGATGAGATAAACTTTTCTTTGGTTAAGCCTTGTTGGTGTAAATATCCTGTGGCAAGTGTTTTACCGCCAATAATAATTTCTCCAGCAACGCCTATGGGGAGTATTTGATTGTGTTGATCAAAAATATAAATACGGGTATCAGAGAGAGGCTTGCCAATAGGTAAACTTGTCTGTTCTGATTTTTGATAGCGCCAAGCTGTTGCAAAGAGGGTTGCTTCTGTTGGGCCGTATACATTGAAGAGCTCAGCATTAGTTTGTTGCTGAAACTGTTCGGCAAGCTCTGGGGATAAAACTTCACCTCCGCAGCAGACAACCTTCAAAGATGTTCGTTGATGTGCTTTTAGGCCTTGTAGCAAGTTGCGTAGGCTGGATGGAACCAAGGCAACTGCGTTGATGTTTTGTTTGACAATAAATTGTGCAAACGCTTCAGGCGTTTGGTAGTTTTTTGGCGCAAGAACTAAGGTCGCTCCTTGAGTGAGCGCTAAAAAAATTTCAATTAATGAAGGGTCGAAGCAGAACTGAATGGTTTGTGCCACTCGGTCAGAGCTTTGGATAGCAAAGTTTTTTTGTATCCATGTCAAACGCCTACTAAGGGCATCATGAGGTAGTGTTACCCCTTTAGGGGTACCTGTTGAACCAGATGTAAAAATGATATAAGCCAAGTCTTGCTCGGTAATGACTATATCGGGGGCAGTATCCAAGAAATCAGAGGAAGAGTTGTCTAAGACAATTAACTGGGACTCTAAAACTTTTAATTGTTCAGTGAGTGATGGAATAGTTAGTAACGCAGTAGGTTTGCTTTGCTTGATGATGTCGGCGATACGCTCTGGTGGCGTGTCGGGGTCTATTGGTAAGTAAGCTGCACCTGCTTTGAGGGTAGCTAAAATAGCAACAATCATCGCTTCACAACGAGGCATACAAATTGCCACAATCTGCTGAGCTGCATTGTGGCTTAATAATTGGTTTGCTAGCTGATTACTGCTCTTGTCCAATTGTTGGTAACTAATTTTGGTATCAAGGCTTTCTACCGCAATAGCTTGTGGAAATAGCCTCGCTTGTTCAACAAATTGTTGTGTGACAAGATCGGTGGAAGCTTCTATTTTTTCTGAATGATTGAATGCAGTATCAATAAATTGTTTTTCAGTTTTTGGTATTAGGTCTACTTGTTTTAGAGGCGTTTCAGGAAAGCTTGTTATTTGTTCTAAAATGTAGCAGAACCGGTCGCTTAAAAATTGTAAATCTTGTTGACTAAAAGCTGTTTCAGAGCCCTCAAGAATAATTTCAACATCTTCATCGTCATGAAATTCACAGATAGTGACTGCTAATGGGTAACGAGCTACGCCACTAAACTGTTGTTGCGCACTGATAGCTGCACCACCATAAGGCGTGGAATACTCCTGTTTTTCAAAGGAAACGACCAGATCAAATAATGTATTACGGCCATTTTTGATGAGTTCCAGTCGCTTACTAATCAGGTTTAACGGGAAGCGTTGATGGCGATAAGTGTCACGTAGGTTGATAGCGCATAATTTAAGGAGCTCAATACTATTTTTTTCTAAGTCTATCTTAAGTGATAGGGGAGATAAGCTTATAAACATGCCCAATACTTCTTTAAACTTGGCACCACTACGGTTTAGGCTGGGTGTACCAATGACAATATGATCTTTTTGGGTAATGCGTGCAAAATAAAGTGTGAGAGCACAAATTAATAGGTGGTAAATGGTGCTTTTATGGTCTAAAGCGAATTTGCTTAATTGGTTGTAGAAATCCCGTTTGAGGTGAAAGCGCTGAATATTTGCTTTTGGCAAAGCCCCCGATCTTTTAGTTTTATAGGTATGCTCAATAAGCGATACTGGTAATGAAGGAAATACTTTTAACCAAAATGCTTGATCTTTATTAAACTTTTCCGAGCTGAGGTAATCTTGCTCCTGAGCGATGTAATTTGCATAACATTGGGAGGAGGGGGGGGGAGCTGCGCGTTTTTCCAATTGTGCGTTATAGAGTTCTGATAGACGTTCTATAACAATTTTGGTAGTCCACCCATCTGCTATCAGGTGGTGAAATTTGGTCATTAGGTAATATTTTTGCTCGCTTTCTTTAATGAGAGCAAAGTGCCAAAGCACATTATCCTGTGTTAATGAAAAAGGGGTTGCAAAAGTAGTATTTAGCCAATTTTTCGTAACATTTTTGGGATGTTCATGGTGTGAGAAATCGTGGAACTCTAAATCAATTACTTGATGTGAAACATATGATTGAGTGACTTTCTGGTTTTGTTGAGAAATACTTAGGCGTAACACATCACTTTCTAGTACTAATTGCTGAATTGCCTGATTGAGTATGCGGTAATTAACAGCACCATAAATACTTAAATTACCACCAATATTGTAGATAGGACTCTCAGGGTATGCAGCTTGATCGTGCCAAATGTCTAGTTGATTAGTTGCAAGAGCTAATGTTTTTTGACTCACTTTATATTATCTGGATGAATTTAAGGTTATTAGTAATAATTATAGCTTAAATTGCCAGTTTGCAATTTGTTTTAAGGTATATTGGTAGCTATCTTCAATGATTTTATCTGCATTTTTATAGGCTAGGAGTGGATAATCAGCCACAGGGGGAGATAGGTAAAAATCAGCAATGCCTGTCATCACATTTTTTTGTTGAGCTAAGCCTCCAATCGAAGTTGAGCGCATTAGAACGTCTAAAATACTGGGTATTTGCATTTTTGTTTTAAATGGATTGAGCTTGCTTTTTAGTACCTGCCAACCAGATAAGCCACCGTCGTATGTGGTATTAGCTAACAGATCATCTTTGGGGTTAACATCGACAGCAATGAGTAGCCCACCTTCATTGTAACGAGTCATGATATCAACTGGGACATTGTTTAATAAAGCACCATCAACTAATAAATCACCATCGACGACTTTGGGAGGAAACAATCCAGGAGGGATGTTGCTGGCTGTGACCGCATCGAGTAAAGGGCCAGAGTCATGCACCATGACTTTAGCACGACTAAGGTTGCAGGATACGCTATAGAAGCGACACCATAAATCTTCGATAGCTGAGTTGCGAAATAAATGTTTTAAACCTTTGGCCATTTTAAAGCCTTCATATAAAGAAACTAATGGAATAGTGAGTTTATCGCCAGCTAAGCATAGCTTTAATGTTGATCGAGTGATTTTTTTTAAATCTTTTTGCATTGCGTATTGCGCTGCAATAAGCGCCCCCATACTGGTACCGCCAATTAAATCAACTGGAATGTTTTTTTCTTCTAAAGCACGTAAAACACCTATATGAGCAAATCCACGTGCTGCACCGCCACCTAAGACTAAACCCACTGAGCGCCCAGTTAAAAAACGGGCTAAGCGAGCAAAATCTTTTTCATGGTCTCGACGTAAGTGGTAATGCATGCCTATTTTTCGGTGTGATAGCCATAGTTGAGTGTTTTTGGGGACTTTAGTTTCTTTGGGGTGAATAAGCAATAGGCTTTTGCGAATACCCAAATGATTTTCGGTTGTTAGTAATTCGTGTTCTATCGAACCTAACCTAGGTGAGGCATCACTATTAGCAACAAATAGTAAATGGTCAGCTTGATGCACGCAACGACGAGTCCAATTACTGCAGCTGTTATCGGCAATTAAAATAATATGTTGGTGTTTAAATTCTAAATCATTTAACCAGTTAAAAAATGTTGTATTTTTATGATTATCTAATGGCGACTGTGAAAAGCCTGGAATGCCTAACATGGTGTCATTTGTGGCAGAATCAATAACCAGTGTTTTTCCTGTTTTTGAGAGTGATAAACCCAGATTTTGACCTATTTTACTGATTGATACACCTGCATTGATAGGGATTAAGGCGATGGTATTCGATGCATTTTTAGCATGTTCATGTTTGGGGTGGGATGCTTCAAAATGGTGAGCAACAATTCTGACTAATAAGGTATTCATTACCTCAGGGTACTGAGTTAATAACTTGGTTAATTGCTCTCGGGTGATGCAGGCAATAGTACTATCTCGTAGAGACCGGAGGCCTGCTTTGCGTGCTTCATTGGTGATGGTGCCTAGTTCACCGACCGTTTCTCCAGGACCAATTTCTTTTTGTAAGCCTGATTTAATTTTGGTAGGTGAGCTATGCCAAATACGCAGTCGGCCAGTAATGACAATATAAAAATAGCTTGATGTGTTACCTTGCTCCCATAAAATGTCTCCATTTTTGACAAACGTTATCAGTGCCATATTTTCAATAGCATCTAACACTTTAAGTGGGAGGTTGGTAAACATAGGATTGGTGCGCATGACAAAGCCTAAGTGCAAACGATGCGTTCGATTGATGAGAGCTTGTTCGATGGTGTGCGTGATATCAGGGCGATGTTGCGCTAACTGCTCAAAAGCAGTTCTAGGGAACTTAATAAGTGTACTTGGTTCGACGGCATATGCGCTGGCAGAGCGTTTATTAAGCCTACTAAGGGTAATTGAGCCAATTGTTTGCCCCGTATGATTGCGGGAGATTTTTTTAGATTTATTGTTTTTAGAAATTTCAATAAGCCCAGAAACTATAATGTACAAGCCATCACTAATGTCATCCTCTTCGAACAATGAAGTGCCCGATTGGATAGATGTAATGATACATTTTTCAGCAATAATTTCTAATGCTTCATTATTTAAGTTTTTAAAAGGGATACTTAAATCTAATATTTTGAGTTGCGTATTGTTCAATACATTTACCTAAATTATATTGAGTCACTATATTATTTATTACATTATAATTTATTTTTTATTAAATGTTTTGTAAACTACTAGCCCTTTAGGAAATAGATAAGGAATATTATGATCCCAGTTATTCTTTCAGGTGGTTCAGGGACGAGATTATGGCCATTGTCTCGTGGCGTTTATCCTAAGCAGTTTCTATCATTAGTGTCGGATAAGACCATGGTGCAAGAAACAGTTTTGAGGTTGAACGGCATAAATGATTTACAAGCACCCATCGCAGTGTGTAATGAAGTTCACCGGTTTATGATGGCTGAACAATTATGGGAGATTGCTGCTCAGCCTGATGCGATTATATTGGAGCCGATAGGTAAAAATACGGCACCTGCTGTTGCTTTGGCAGCATTAGCGGTAAAGAATAGTGAGGATATCTTATTAGTTTTACCTGCTGATCATGTGATAAATGATGTGCCTGCTTTTCAAGAGGCTGTCATTAAAGCAGAGCAATTAGCTGCTGCCGGTAATTTAGTTACTTTTGGTATTGTGCCTACCGTAGCAGAAACAGGATATGGATATATTAAGCGTGCCAATGAAAAAGTTGCCAATGCATTTAAGGTCGCTGAATTTGTAGAAAAGCCAAATGCAACTGTTGCTCAACGCTATGTAGACAGTGGCGAATATTATTGGAATAGTGGCATGTTTGCGTTTAAGGCGGGTCGTTATTTAGAAGAGTTAGAGAAGTTTGCACCTGAGATGTTGGAGGTTTGTCGTAAGGCTTTTACCAAAGCAGAAACCGATGTTGATTTTGTGCGCATAAATAAAGAACTATTTGCGCAGTGCCCATCAGATTCGATTGACTATGCGGTGATGGAAAAAACGGATAGGGCAGTGGTAATACCATTGGATGCCAATTGGAATGATGTAGGCTCATGGTCGGCACTTTGGGATGTTACCGAGAAAGATGAGTATGGTAATGCATTAACTGGGGATATTCTTGCTTTAGATACTGAAAACTCTTTTATCCATTCTGAAAATAAATTGGTTGCAGTGATCGGAGTTAAAGATCTGGTGGTCATCGAAACCGATGATGCTGTCATGGTAGCTCCGAAAAATAGGGTGCAAGATGTTAAGGAAATTGTTGCTACTCTAAAAAAAGAACAACGTACCGAAGCAGATTTACATCGTAAAGTATATCGACCTTGGGGACATTATGATTCGGTTGATGAAGGTGAAAGGCATAAGACCAAACGTATTGTCGTGAAACCAGGCGCTAAACTATCAGTACAAAAACATCACCATAGGGCTGAACATTGGGTGGTGGTTAAAGGTACTGCATTAGTTAGTAAAGGTGAAGAGCAAATATTGCTATCTGAGAATGAATCAACTTATATTCCACTAGGTGTCGTGCATTGTTTAGAAAACCCGGGAGTTATACCTTTGGAAATGGTTGAAGTGCAGTCAGGTAGTTACCTTGGAGAGGATGATATAGTACGTTTTGAAGATAAATATGGAAGAAAATAATATTTAATTACTTCATAGCTGTATACACAGAATATATGAAGAAAGTAGCATTTGGGTAAATTAGTAGGTGTTGAAAGGATTCTTAGCATAAGTAATAAAATTCTTTTTTTCTACTTATTTTTCTATGAGGTTAGAGTTTAGCCTTAAGGGGCGAGTGGCATATAAAGCTCTCGCTCCTAAGGCTTTAATTAGAAAATTGTGATATATTAATGAATTGTGATTTGTCGTGTTCTTTAATATCTGAAGGGACACAAAACTGTCTATGACACTTGAAGTAAAAAAATTATTTTGCGAACGCGATGAACGAGTATTATTTGCAAATTTTACATTGCAAATTAATATGGCTGAAGTCGTGCAGATTATTGGTCAAAATGGGAGTGGTAAAACAACCTTATTACGTATTTTGTGTGGGCTATCTGACGCATATACCGGAGACATATTTTGGCAAGGTAGTGCTTTAGATGATGTAAGAGACGAATATTATCAAGCAATGCTGTATGTGGGGCACTTAGCGGGTGTAAAGGGTGCATTAACCCCTGAAGAAAATTTACGATGGATGATACAGTTGGATAAAGGATTGAATAAATGCTCTATTATGGAAGCATTACAACAGGTCGGTTTGTTTGGCTTCGAAGATGTTCCTTGCCATAGCCTTTCGGCTGGGCAGCAGCGACGAGTCGGCTTGGCACGTTTATATTTAAGCAATGCCCCATTATGGATTTTAGATGAGCCATTTACGGCTTTAGATAAAAAAGGCGTGCGTGAGAAAGAGGCTTTGATTGCTAATCATGTACACGAAGGCGGCTCTGTCATCCTGACGACCCATCACGACCTCGCTATTCCCGGAAAAACAGTACGTCCGATTAATTTGGATGAGGTTGCAGTCACATGAGTTTTTTACTTGCTGCTTTAAAGCGTGATTTATTACTTGTTTTTCGCCACCGTAACGACATTATCAATCCTCTGGCTTTTTTTCTAATGGTCGCCGTTTTGTTTCCTTTAGGTGTCAGCCCTGATCCGACTTTTCTATCAGAAGTTGCACCAGGTGTTATCTGGGTTGCTGCCTTGCTAGCTTGTTTATTATCGGTAGATGGTATTTTTCGAACGGATTATGAAGATGGTTCTTTAGAGCAAATGTTGGTAAGCTCTGAATCATTATTAACTTTAGTTTTAGCGAAAGTATTGACCCATTGGCTGGTGAGCGGTTTCTGTTTAGCCATTATTTCACCACTCGTTGCGATGATGTTTTTTCTACCAGAGCAAGGTTATTTTGCGTTGATTGTCAGTCTATTATTAGGTACACCCACCTTGAGCCTGATGGGAGCCATTGGTGCTGCATTGACGGTCGCGCTAAGAAAAGGCGGGGTGTTAATCTCTTTATTGGTATTGCCTTTATATATTCCTGTGTTGATATTTGGCGCTGGAACCGTCCAAGCGGGAGCAATGGGGCTCCCCATCCAAGGTTATTTGGCTCTATTAGCAGCCATATTAGTATTGAGCTTAATGCTCGCTCCCTTTGCCATATCGGCAGCGCTAAAAATTAGTGTTCGTAGTTAGGAAAATTTTCTTAAGGATTATCATAGATGAAAATAAAAATGCCAAGATGGTTTTATCAATTAGCCTCACCACGATGGTTTTATGATATTACTGGTATGTTACTCCCTTGGTTTGCAATTGCTGCCATTCTTTTATTAGTTACCGGCACCGTTTGGGGTTTGGTTTTTGCACCAGCTGATTATCAGCAAGGTAATAGTTTTCGTATCATTTATATACATGTGCCCTCATCTATTTTGGCGCAGTCATGCTATATGATGATGGCGATTGCAGGAGCAGTTGGTTTAATTTGGAAAATGAAAATTGCGCACGTGGTGGCTGGAGCTTGCGCACCTATTGGAGCCTCTATCGCGGTGATGTCTTTGGCAACAGGTGCTATTTGGGGTAAGCCAACTTGGGGGGCATGGTGGGTTTGGGATGCGCGTTTAACTGCAATGCTGGTCTTGTTATTTTTATATATTGGTGTGATTGCGTTAAATTCAGCCTTTGAAAATAAAGCCAGTTCAGATAAAGCGACTGCCATTTTATCTTTGGTAGGTTTGGTGAATATCCCTATTATTAAATATTCAGTGGAGTGGTGGAACACTTTGCATCAACCAGCCACCTTTACGGTGACGGAAAAACCGGCAATGCCACCTGAAATGTGGATGCCACTATTAGTGATGGTGCTGGGCTTTTATTGTTTTTTTGCGGTGGTATTAATGAGTCGTGCGCGCATTGAGGTTTTAGAGCGTGAAAAACGCAGCGATTGGGTAAAAAAGGTTATTGAAAATTATTAATTTCTAGTTCCCTTGCTTTTGTTATATCAAGCACAGAACTAAATAGGGAAATTATCTTCATAGATTACAAAAGGTTTTAAAAATGGGAAGTTTTACATCATTTGCTGATTTTTTACAAATGGGGACACATGGACTTTATGTGTGGCTAAGTTATGGCATAGCGCTAGTGATATTTTTTTATAATATCGTGTCAGCTTATCTGCTCAAAAGACAGTTTTTTATTAATGCAAAACGTCGATTAAGACGTGAACAGGGAACAGTATGACCCCAAAAAGACAAAAGAGATTAACCATTATTTTAGGCTTAGTTTTTGGAACGGCTTTAATTGTCGGTTTAGTCATGTTTTCACTGAGTGAAAATATCAATTTATTTTATTCAACTAGCCAAATAGCCAAAGGTGAAGCACCTGTTGGTGCTCGAATTCGAGCGGGTGGTATGGTTGTTGATGGCAGTGTAAAAAGATCTACCGACTCATTGAAAGTGCAATTTGCCTTAACGGATTATGAGCATCAGGTTACCGTAGAATTTACAGGGATATTGCCGGATTTATTTCGTGAAGGACAGGGGATTATTGCGCAAGGTAAGATGGATGCTAATGGTGTTTTTCAGGCAGATGAAGTACTAGCCAAACATGATGAAAACTACATGCCGCCTGAAATTGCTGAATCTATGCAACAAAAGCAGGAGGCTGCGAAATGATACCTGAAATAGGTGAATTTGCCTTAATTATTGCATTGTTTTTATCCGTAGTGCTGGCGGCGGTGCCCATGTATGGCGCATCAACTCGTAATGAGATGTGGATGAGTTTTGCCAAGCCATTAGCAATGGGGCAGTTTGTATTTATCATTATTAGTTTTATTTGTTTAGGCTATGCTTTTGCCCAAGATGATTTCTCGGTTGTTTATGTGGCACAGCACTCTAATAGTCAGATGCCAATTCAGTTTAAGTTGAGTGCTATTTGGGGAGGGCATGAAGGCTCTTTATTACTATGGGCTTTGATCTTATGTGGCTGGACTTTTGCTGTCAGTCGTTTTAGCAAAGCACTGCCATTGGATATGTTGGCCCGAGTTTTATCAGTGATGGGCATGGTTGCAACCGGTTTTATTTCATTTCTATTAATTACTTCCAGTCCATTTGCGCGTTATTTACCACGGCATCCTGCGGATGGTGCAGATTTAAACCCTTTATTACAAGATTTTGGCTTAATTGTGCATCCACCGATGTTGTATATGGGCTATGTAGGGTTTTCAGTGGCTTTTGCTTTTGCTATTGCCGCATTATTGTCAGGCCGTATGGATGCCGCATGGGCACGCTGGTCCAGGCCATGGACTAATGTTGCTTGGGCATTCTTGGGCTTAGGTATTACTTTAGGTAGTTGGTGGGCATACTATGAACTAGGTTGGGGCGGCTGGTGGTTTTGGGATCCGGTTGAAAATGCTTCATTGATGCCATGGTTGGTGGGAACTGCGCTCGTGCATTCTCTTGCTGTCACTGAAAAGCGTGGTGTGTTTAAAAGTTGGACTTTGTTATTAGCCATTTTTGCCTTTTCTTTAAGTCTGCTAGGGACATTTTTAGTACGTTCAGGAGTATTAACCTCGGTACATGCCTTTGCCAGTGATCCAGAGCGTGGCTTCTTCATCTTAATGTTATTAGCAATCACTATGGGCGGCTCGTTGACCCTATATGCTTTAAAAGCTCCTAATGTAAAAAGTGAATCCAGCTTTTCATGGTTGTCTCGGGAAGTCGTACTACTGATTAACAATGTATTTCTAACGGTGATGGCTGTGACTGTCTTGCTGGGTACTTTATATCCGTTATTGATCGATGCTTTAGGTCAGGGAAAAATTTCGGTAGGTCCTCCGTATTTTAATGCGGTATTTGTACCAATTATGGGCACAATGGCTGTTGCTATGGGGATTTCAATTGCGGTACGCTGGCGGGAAACATCCAGTGAATCCATGTTGAAAACTTTATGGTTGCCCGCTGTCATCAGTTTGTTGATTGGCTTAATTTTTCCATTTGTATATGGTACAGGTTTTGAGATACGCGTATTTCTTGGTATTAGTGTCAGTTTATGGGTGATCAGTACTGTAGCCAGAGAATTTATAGGTAAATTTCGTAATGCAAGTTCAATAAGTAATAAGTTATCGCAGCTTTCTATGAGTTATTACGGCATGATGTTGGCACATATTGGCGTTGCAGTGACTGCAATTGGGATTACCTTGGTATCCACTTATAGTGAAGAGCGTGATATGCGTATGGCGAAAGGAGATAGTGTCGAATTGGCAGGTTATCAATTTACTTTTCAAGGTACTCATATTGTCAAAGGTCCCAACTATATGGCTGACCAAGCAATTATTGAAGTCACTGAGGATGGTGAGCCTGTCGTCATTTTGCATCCTGAAAAGCGCCGTTACAATGTTAAGCGTAATATGATGACTGAAGCAGATATAGATGCAGGCTTGTTTAGAGATTTGTATGTTGCCTTGGGAGAACCGTTAAATAACGGAGAGGCATGGGCAGTACGAGTACATTATAAGCCTTATGTACGTTGGCTATGGTTAGGCGGTATTTTAATGGCTTTAGGTGGTTTATTAACTGTAACAGATAAACGTTACCGTAAAAGCAGTAGCAAACAGGAGTCGGTTAATGCCTAGATTACTGTTATTTATTCCTCTGCTCTTATTTATTATTTTAGGTGGATTTTTATGGAAAGGCTTAAGTATTGACCCAAGGGAGTTACCTTCGGCATTATTGAATAAGCCTTTTCCCGAGTTTTCTTTATCGGCTCTACAAACACCAGAACGGACTTTAACCAAGAAAGATTTTATTGGCCAACCTGTATTGGTTAATGTGTGGGCAACTTGGTGTCCCTCTTGTCGACAGGAACATGAGCAATTACTGGCTATTGCAGAAACCAGCAATATCCCCATTATTGGCTTAAATTATAAAGATGATCGCGCGGGTGCAGTGCGTTGGTTACAGCAGTTAGGCAACCCGTACCAATTTAATATTTTTGATGACGATGGTATGTTAGGGCTTGATTTAGGTGTGTATGGAGCCCCTGAAACTTATTTATTGGATGCACAAGGTGTTATTCGCCATCGCCACGTCGGCGTGTTAACTCAACAAGCTTGGATGGAACTACAAGACATAATAAAAGGATGGGATAGTGTTAAAAATTAAAACAACTATCAGCTTATTGCTGTTGCTAAGTAGTTTTATGTTATCAGCAGCCATTGATGTTTATCAATTTGAAGACCCTGAAAAGGAAAAGCGCTTTCAAGAGTTGGCTTATGAATTACGTTGCCCAAAATGTCAAAATCAGAATTTAGCAGACTCTAACGCTGAAATTGCCAAAGATTTGCGTACTAAAATACAACAAATGTTATTGGCTGATAAGAGCAACCCTGAAATTGTCGATTATATGGTTGCCCGTTATGGTGATTTTGTTTTATATGAACCGCGCGTTAAACCACAAACTTATTTACTTTGGTATGGTCCTGCGATCTTTTTAATATTGGGGTTAATTGTCATTTTTGGAATTATTCGTGGGCGTAATAAAAGTAAACAAAATACTGAGCAGAATAGTGTTGCGCTTTCTGCTACTGAAACAAAGCAATTGGACGCTTTGCTGAAAACTAAGAAGAGTAAAAAATCATGATGACCCTATGGATTGTGTTTGCTGCGATGTTATTGCTAGCAGCTTTTGTCATACTATGGCCCTTAGCCGCTTTTAAAGGCAGTAATAAGAGTCACCCTGTAGTTTCGCAAAAGCAAGAAAATATAAATATCTTTCAAGAACGCTTGGCAGAACTAGAACATGAACAACAGCAAGGTAACTTGGATAAGCCCGCTTTTCTACAGTTAAAAACTGAATTAGAGAAAACGCTATTAGGTGATGTCAGCATTGAAGAGGCTCCTGAAAATAAACAAATTACTAAAGCTAATTCCATGAATTGGTTAGTGATCGGCGGCATTACTTGTATCGTGGTCATAGGGAGCTTATTAACCTATCAATCACTTGGTGCCAGTGAACAATATGAGCAATATTTAGCGCTTGGCGAGCCAGCAGGGCAACCCGCACAGCAAGCTACTAGTCCCGTCGGTCAACAAGCTAAAGCACCTGATTTCGCGACAGCCGTGGTTGCTCTGCAAGCTAAGCTAACAGAAGACCCCGAAAATATAGAAAACTGGTTTTTGTTAGCGAATAGTTACAATGCGATGGGAAAATACTCTGAAGCAGCTGCAGTGTATAAAAAAATGGCTGATATTATCGGAGTAGGTAAGCCTGGATATGCCTCGGTTAAAGCCGCTTATGCGCAAACTCTATTTCAAATTTCAGGTGAAACCATGGTGCCTGAAGCGCAACAAGCCATGGAAGAAGCACTAAGAGTGGATCCTGAAGAGCCGACTGCACTAATTTTACAAGGTTTACAAGCATATCAACAGCAAGCTTACCCAGAAGCAATTGCAGCATGGGAAAAAGCTAAAATAAAAGGTGGCAAAGCACAAGTACAACGCTTTATTGAACCCGCTATTGTGCAAGCCCGTAGCAAAATGGGAGAACTTGCTCCTCCAGTCAATAAGCCTAGTAAAACTTCGACAGCCACAGCAGGGGCGGCTGGTATCACCATTAAATTAGATATTAGCCCTGCCTTTAAAGCAAAGCTAAAACCTACCGAGCGTATCTTTGTATTTGCCAAAGGTAAAATGCCAATGCCATTAGCAGCTGAACGACTACAAGTAAAAGACCTGCCTATTACCATAGTCTTGGATGATACCAAAGCAGCGATGCCTACCGCTAAAATCTCATCAGTAGAATTTGTGGAAATTACCGCACGTGTTGCTTTATCAGGTAGCCCTAGAGCAGTAAAAGGAGATTTATATGTTACAGCAAAGAAAGTGGCTGTACATAAAGGTCTTACTTTAACGATGGTAATTGATAAAGTAGTTGAATAATGTGCAGAATTACGATAGTTATTGATTAAAAGTCACTTGAGCTGATAGGTGGTACACTAAAAATAGGTCATTTTGTGTATGATGGTGTATTAGGTAATAACGCGGGCTTACAAACTGTAAAGCAACTCAAATTGTATTATTTTGAATTTTCAAATCAACAAACTATGGACTAAAAGATTCATAGTTTGATTTACGAAAGTAACCATTTAGTTTCACCTTATTTTTATATACTGAAATGGAAAAATCAAAAATTCATTTTGCTAAGGAATTGGCTGAGCTACTAACACCATTTGAGCAACCACTAGAGCAACTTAAAGGGCAGAAATTAAAGCTAATCATCCATGCTGGTACACCAAAAACGGGCACAACGAGCTTACAAACCTACCTAGATAAAAAACAACGTAAGCTTAGAGGAAAAGGGATTCTTTACCCACATAACCTTGATAAGTTACAAAATTCCAACGCACCAAAACACCAATGGTTTGAGAAGAATTTAGTCACAACAAATTTGGAAAGCTTTCTAGAAAATTTTAAGAACATAATCTCGCAAGTTAAAAAAGATACGCACACCATTATCCTGTCATCTGAAGGCATTTATAATTACTGGTGGGATTTTCCTGACGAATCAAAAAATATTTTATCTGAACTGAGTAAACTCTTCGATATTGAAGTTTGGGTATGGTTTCGTGAACCACTCGTGTTTATTGAAAGCTATTACAAACAATGTATTCGTAACCCACAAGTTGAAGGCAATCCGTGTTATGGCAAAGACTTATCCTTTGCTGAAATGTTAAATATCGAATGGTTTTCTCAACATTTAAACTATCAAGGCTTCGTCACCGAATGCCAAGCATTGTTTGGTAAAAACAATGTTTCAGCCTTTAAATATGAAGGTGATGTGGTGCAAGAAGTCATGCAAAAATTAGGGTTAGCAACTCCTCACGACAATCCAACTCCAAGGCAAAATCAAAGCTTAAATAGTGCTTCGATAAAATTACTAAGAACGATAAACCACTATGATATTAAGGCAAAAGATAAAGAGCTTTTGATGCCTCATTTAAAAGAAATCAATGAGATTCTTGAAAATTACGCAAATAATACATTGATTGATGAGGAATCGAGAAAAAAAGTCCTAAAGATATCTAGGCCTATAAAGTTCTGATTTCTGCTCTATTAGACCAGAACAAAGATACTTGAATTTTACAGGGCGATTCATCGTTATTATGAATGATAGAACTTGCCTCATTGCTCTTAAATAGAATTTAAAATGAACTATAAATTAATAATATTAGCTTTCTTGCTCTCAGCATGTAGCCAGTTACCTGCAAGCAAAGCATCTTGCACATTAAAGCCAGAAGCAGGGCGTTGTCGCGCAAATATTAGTCAATATTACTTTGATGAAAAATCTGCATCTTGCGCCCAATTTTCTTGGGGAGGCTGTGGCGGTGTGGTACCTTTTGCAACATTAGAGGCGTGTCAAAATATGTGTGGTGAGCCTATCAATTCTGTATATCAAGAAAAATTAGCGCATAGTTTTTCTATTTGGGAGCAGCAAAAAATTAAACACGGAAATTCATATCAATATAGTAGCCACTTTGTTAGCTGGGTTGGTTTTGGTAGTGAAACGACTATTACTGTTAATGATGGCATAATCATCAGCCGAAAATATCATGCTTGGGATGTAGACAAAAAAGAAACTGCCCAATGGGCTGAGACTGACTCTAAGGAACTGGGGAAAAACAAAGCAGGTGCTGCTTTAAAAACAATCGATGAGTTATATGCGCAATGCCGCACAATACTTGCGACAAAGGATGCAGAAAGTAACCATATTTATTTGGGATTTGATGCTAACGACATCATAGAGCATTGTTTATTTGCTCCTAAGCGATGTGCTGATGATTGCAGTTCAGGTGTGCACATTAAAGATTTACGTTTTTTATAATTGAACACTAGCGAGTTGACAAAATAGAGCTTAGCCCCCCATGATGAAGCTGTGTTATTACAAGCAAGGACATTTATCATGAATATGACTATATTGCATAGAGATGACTTACCATTAGGTGGTTTCTCCAGCCTACAGGAACATCGCTTGGTTGTTGATCATCGAATGGGCGGCAGTGATGATACTTGGGATGGACTAGGCAGTTTTGTTTATTTAGCCGATGCCCAATTTTTACCACATGGTGAAACTAGGATGCACTCACATAAAGAAATTGATGTGATTTCGGTAATGGTGCAGGGGCGTATTAACCATGAAGGCTCATTACAGCATGGTCAAGCCATGCTGGCTAACCAAGTACAGGTGCAACGTGCTGGTGGTGAAGGCTTTAAACATAATGAAGTCAATCCAGGTGCGGTACAAAACCGTATGATTCAGCTGTGGGTATTACCTGAAATAGCGGGAGAACCAGCCAATTATAAATTCTACGACCTTGAACCTGGAAAAGCTATACGCGTTTATGGCGGTGCTAAAGATCAGGAGCAGACCCTGGATAGTCACACTATTATGGATGTTGCTTTACTGAGTAATAAACAACACCTTAGCAAGACTGGTGAGTTTATGGCGTATTTATGCTTAGGCAGTGGTGAGCTAAACGGACAAACTGTGCAAGAAGGTGACTTAGTACGAGGTATAGATTTAGATTTTACTGCAACTACTGCAGTACAGTTGATTATAATAACCACTGAAGAATTTTAATTAGGTTTAAGGAAAAATAATGTCTAAGATTTTGTTTTTGTCAGGTAGTGCACGTGCCGCATCGTTAAATAAGAAATTAGCTAAACTGGCTGCTGAAATTGCTGCAGCGCAAGGTGCTAGTGTCACTTTTATTGATCTCAAAGATTTTGAAATGCCGCTTTATAATGGTGACCTGGAAGCAGAGCACGGCATTCCTGAAAATGCTAAAAAACTAAAGCAAATTTTTGTTGAGCATGATGGCTTCTTTATTGCATCTCCTGAATATAATAGCTCGTTCTCAGCACTGCTTAAAAATACCTTAGACTGGTTATCTCGGCCACATATGGACAACGAAGCTCCACTTATAGCCTACCAAGGTAAGGTGGCTGCATTGGGAGCAGTATCACCTGGTGCTTTAGGCGGTATGCGTGGCTTGGTCTCTTTAAGAATGTTATTGGGAAATATAAGAGTCACTGTGATTCCAACTCAAGTTGCAGTTGCATCTGGCATGCAAGCTTTTGATGCACAAGGAAAGTTAACTGATTCTCGCCAAGCGGGTATGTTACAAGCGACGATTGATGAACTGGTTAAAACAACAAATAGTTTAAGTCAATAGTTGCTTATCATGCGTAGATATAAAAATAATGAGCCATAAAAATGTCCCTTTAGTCAGCTGCAAGCCCCCGCGGCCCTAAAGGCTTTAATGTGAGTCAGCGAGGCATGTGCTTTGCTTTGAAACGTTTAGGCATTAGCCATAAAAAAATACTAAAACACCCCAAAGCTAACGATTAACAGCGCTTTGAGTTCCAAGAAAAAATCAACAAACTATGGACTAAAAGATCCATAGTTTGACTTACGACTGAAAGTCGTTAATCGGCTAAAGCCGACTAAAGAAAAACATGTGGCAAACCTACAGTTGAATAATAACCTCTGCTTCATACCTAACCGATAAGTTGTTAACCTTTATTTCACTACCGTACACTTTTTCACCTCCTCACAGCAATGCCTTGCCCGATAATGTGAGGCAGAATTGAGGGAGTATTTTTCCTTCTCTCAGCAGGCGCTTTAATAACCGCACTCCAAGAGTAAACAAACTCAAATCACAACGATCTTTGCGATGAATAATTTTATCCCAGCTCTTAGTCAGAGCAAGCTCCCCTAAATAAACCATCCATATATAAGCTAAAGCCGCTGCCATAATAAGTCGAGAAACTCGCTCAGGAGCCCTTAATCCACTTTTCTGCAAGTTAAACCCTCGACCTTTAAGGTCTGAAAACAGCGTTTCTATACGGAAACGTTTGCGATACCAGTTAAATGCTTCACCCCCTGTGGGGAAATTAGTCACTAGATAAATAGGGTCATTATATTTTCTCCCCCAATAAACAACCGCCCTTACTACAATGCTACGTTTACGAGTGAATTCAACCGCCGATATTTCAGTCATGCTTCCTTGTTCGGGACAAATATCTTTAAATGTAAATTCATCTCCATTCTCATACAATATCGCATTATTTGCCGTTCGGCAGGCATACTTCCAGCCATAACTACTAATGGTTTCCAGCCAGTCTGCTCCATCAAATTCCCCGTCACCCAAACAAATGACCGACGTACCTTCCGGGATTATCGCCTGAACGGATTTAATCAATTCGATATGCATATCTTGAGGAAAATGCCCCTTTTTACCTTTACGGGTTACCCACAGCAATGGCAGAGCTCTACCTTTATAAATCATACTGACCATCAAGGTAATACAGCCTTGCGCTGTCGTGCTGCCATCAATAGCAAGTACTAGCGTTTGTTTGGCTAAACACCGAAGAAGAACCTCTATAAAGGGTAAATAAAATAAATCGACACCCACTTTTTCATTTTTCAGCCAACGGCGCAATTGCATGATTTGGCTTTCTTCTTTACCTGATCCTGGAATCTCTCCTGCCACATTAGCTAACTTAACAGATTTACTTTGTATAATACCGCAGATAAACCCTGTCAGGATATTTAAGCCGTTATTTTGACGTTTGCTGGGATCAAAATCCCAGAATTTTTGAAGGCCGCTATGAATGGTGCGATAAATCTTGTAAGAATCTGACAATGTAGGGTATTTTCAATGTAAATCGTCCACATTACCATTTTTTCTACTCTTCGCAATACCTGCTTTAAAAAGTGTACGGTAGTGAAACCTTTATTAGGCTCATAATTTTCTTTTAAACTTAAACTAAAACAAACCTCATAAATGAGAGTTTTACTAAAAGTCTTGCACTAAAGTGCATAGTTTTTACTAACGACTGAAACAATAAAAAAACTTTCAAGCTAAAGGTTGCTCATGTAGTGACTCATAAGAGCGCGTAAGCGAAGTGCTTGCGAAGCGCCGACATGAAAGCCGCCATAGTAGGATGTATCACCTTGTTCCTGCGCGGTGACAGAAACGGTGTTGGTAAACTTCACGCTATCAAGAATGTTGCCTCCATCTCTTGCGCTGTTATTGAAGTTTTCTAGGAAATCACCGCCATAATACTGGGTGAAATACATTTGAATATTGGAGGTAATGGAATGATTTTCATAACATAATCTCCTCTATTTTGAACTTTTTTCACACTACCATTTTATTTATAAAATATCAATAAATATATTTCATGGTTTCTTGTAACAGGATCTAAATAATCATTCGCTAAAATACGGGGAGTTGCGTTTGGGCGTAGAGAGGCAGTGAAGGAGGAGACCTTTTGTTAATATGCGCATAAGATACTCTTTTGCATTTTTTTTAAAATCAAAATTTACTATACCGACCAGTATTGTTTTTATTGCCCTATACCGATCGGTATACTACAATGCTTTTTGCCATAACCATTTTTATTTATGTCCAGAGACCTACACGAACAAATATTGCTGGCTGCTTCAGAGCTGTTTTATAGCAAAGGTATTAGGGCAACAGGTGTGGATGCGATAGCGAAAGCGGCAAAAACCACTAAAATGACCCTTTATAGGTATTTCCCATCTAAGGATGCTTTGATCGTGGCATTTTTGCGACAACGCGATGCAAATTTTCGCACTTGGTTTGTTAATCAGGTTGAGAGTAATGCGGATAATCCAAAAGATAGGTTAGTGGTATTGTTTGATGTTATTTATGAATGGATGGATAATCCGGAATTTAGAGGTTGTGCGTTTATTAATGCCTCTGCGGAATTTCCAGCAGAGGGTAACCCTGTACATCAGGTATCTGCCGAATTCTATGATAAATTTCGTGGCTATGTCGCCGATTTGGCTACGCAGTGTGGCGCTAAAGACCCTGGAAGTTTGGCTTTTCAGCTCAGTTTGTTAGTCGAAGGTGCTATTGTTTCAGAACAAATGCAAAAAAATTGTGGCTCTGCGGAGCAAGCGAAGCAGGCTGCTATTATATTGATTGCAGCAAGTCTGCATGAGCATTCTGTATAACATTTTTCAAATATTAACTCCTAGGAGGAGCAATGAGTGAATTTTTCCATGAAGGTAGTCGTAAATTTCAAGACCAGTTTGAGACACGCGATATGGCGGATCGCCTTGTTGATGCGATAATCATAGATAAGATTAGCCCTGATGATAAGATATTTATCGAAGAGCAAAATATGTTCTTTTTTGCGACTGTCGATCGGGAAGGTCGGCCTAGTTGTTCTTATAAGGGTGGTAGTGTCGGATTAGTGCAAGTAATTGATGAAAGTACTCTGGCTTTCCCTCTTTATGATGGCAGTGGCATGTACCTGTCTGCTGGCAATGTGTTAGTTAATGAGTTCGTCAGTTTATTATTTGTAGATTTTCAGCGACAAGCTCGTCTACGCTTCAACGGGAGTGCTTTTATACAAGAAAACGACCCATTAATGGAGCACTGGCCAGAAGCTGAAATCATATTGCGAGTTAAAGTGCGCGAAATGTTTCCTAATTGTCCGCGCTATATTCATAAAATGGAGCTGGTTGAAGAGTCTGCTTTCGTACCTAAACGACATTGTGAGACACCTGCACCGGATTGGAAGCGCTTAGAAGCTGTTGCAGATGTATTGCCACCGCGTGATGCACATTTAGCAGGCGATGGGCAAGATATGGCAGCGGCTTTAAATCGGGAATAAACAAGTTTACCAAAAAATAGTATTTCCTGAACTATTGTAGATGCAGATTTAATTACTTATTACGGCTACGCCTACAATACCTTCGCAAAAATGACAAGAAGGTATAGGATGTGCTGAGGCACGAAGCGCATCACTCAAACTCATAGATGCGCTTCGTGCCTCAGCACATCCTATCCTATCGTTCATCATAATTTATGACCCAATATCGTAGAATTTATACATCTGGAGCAAGTTGGTTTTTTACCGTGAATTTGAAGCATAGGCAGAATAACCGCTTGCTTGTCGAGCAGGTTGATTTACTACGTGAGGCTTTTCTTTATGTGAAACAGCGCAAATCTTATACAATAAATGCGGTAGTCATTATGCCTGATCATCTACATTGTATTTGGACATTACCTGAAGGTGATACAGATTATTCAGGTCGTTGGAGTTTGCTTAAAGGCTATTTTTCTCGGGGTATACCAAAAGGTGAACCTATTGGAAAGAGTGGGATAAAACGCAGGGAGCGTGGCATATGGCAACGACGATTTTGGGCGCATTTATTGACTGATCAAGGTGATTTTAATATTCATTTTGATTATATTCATTGGAACCCTGTTAAACATGGGTGGGTGGAGTTTGTTCAAGATTGGTCTTATTCTAGTTTTCATCGCTATGTTGAAAGTGGTGTATATGGCATTGATTGGGGGCATTCAGGTGATTTTTCTGTTGAAATTAATGAGTGATGCAATAACTGGGAAAAAATTTCTCCAGATCCTCATATTGAACCACTTAGTGAAGGGTAGGCATAGGATAATTAATTACTTCCCCGCCCCATATTTACAGACAATTATGATTGAAGCAATAACCGATAAAAATCTTGATGAAGTTTTGCCATTGATTAGAGAGTACCAAACATTTTATCAGGTAGCTGAGATAAATGATGAGAACAATAGACATTTCTTTGCGCAATTTGGTGAGCAGTCTGAGAAGGGTTGTTTATTTGCTTTTCGCAAAGAGAATAAGTTGGTTGGTTTTGCAACAGTTTATTTTAGCTTTTCATCAACAGTTACAGCAAAAGTGGCTGTATTGAATGATTTATATACAGTTGCCAGTTGGCGGGGTCAAGGGATTGCAACGGGTCTTATTAAGCACTGTGCAACGTATGGCAAATCAAAAGGAGCAGCACGGTTGCAATGGGTAACTGCGCCCGATAATACAATTGCACAAGCTGTCTATCAATCATTAGGTGCAAAACAAAGTAGCTGGGAGTTTTTTTGTTATGTAAGTTAACGGCTGGTGCATGCTACAGAGCAGGAAAGCATCTTTTGTTTTGATGAATTATTGAATGTATTAAGGAAATTATTATGAAACAGACTTTTAAAGTATTAGTAGCAATTTTTGCATTGACTGTTGCCGCGCAAACATTTGCCGATAAACTCGTTTGGAGTGTTTCTGGTTTGAAAATGCCTGAATCTGTTGAATATGACAAAGTTAATGACCGCTATTATGTTTCTAATCTTAATGGTGGGGTCAAGCTGAAAGATGGTAATGGTAGCATCGGCCTTATTGATGGTAGTGGCAAATTGCTTGATGTTGATTGGGTGAAGGGCTTGCATTCACCTAAAGGACTGGCGTTGCATAATAATAAACTTTATGTTGCTGACGTCAAACAGTTAGTGGTGATTAATGTCAATAGTGGCAAAATTATCGCTCGTTATATGGCGGAGGAATCTGAAGTACTTAACGGAATTGCTGTTAATAAAAACGGTACAGTTTTTGTTTCTGATTGGCTAGAAAATCGGATTTATAAGTTGGAAGAGGGGGAATTAAAACTATGGCTGGAGACTGCAAAGCTTAATTCACCGAATGGTCTTTGGGTTGATACTAAACACCTTTATGTTGCTAGTTGGGGAGCGGGACTTAATGATGATTTTTCAACAGCAACATCTGGAAATATTAAAAAAATATCATTAAAAACCAAAACCATAACAACGCTACCGCAAGGTAAGCATTGGTTCAATATGGATGGAATTTTTCCATATTCTACTGGTAAATGGTTAGTGAGTGACTATATCAAAGGAGAAGTTTTTGTACTCAATGCGTATGGTAAAGTTGAGAAATCATTAAAATTAAAAAAAGGGGCGGCTGATTTTTATTATATTGATAATAAGAAGTTGCTGATTGTACCTTTAATGGAAGATAACCAAGTCGTCGCCTATACGTTAGATTGATTAGCTCACACGCTTGTTTGTTTCAGAGAAGAATTAATAATGTATATACCTGAAGTATTTGCCATAGAAAATAAGAGTGAACTATATGAATTTATTAGCCAGTGGAGTTTTGGTGACTTAATTACCACCTGCAGTGGCGAATTATTTGTTAATCATGTGCCTTTTGTGGTTGATAAAAATCGTAATAAATTATATGGGCACCTTGCCGTTAACAACCCTCAACTTGCCATGTTAGAGTCGGCAGATGATTTGCTTGTCGCTTTTAAGGGTGCCAATGCATATGTTTCACCTAGTTGGTATATTAGCCAAGAAATGGTACCTACGTGGAACTTTGAGGTGGTACAAGTTTCGGGTAAAGCAAAGTTGGTAGAAAGTGATGAGCTATTAAGTATTTTGCAGCAACTAACTGACCAGCATGAAAGGCAATTTGCAAACTCTTGGTGCATGGATAAAGTTTCAGAAGCAAAACTTGCGCGGATGCTGGATATGATCGTGGGTTTTGAAATAGAGATTAGTACTATTAAGGGGAAGTCTAAACTCAGTCAAAATCGTAGTGTTGAAGATCAGATAGGCGTTATTTCTGGGCTGCAGGCTCAGCAAGATAATATGGCACAGCTTGTTGCCGATAAAATGGAGTTGAATCTTTAGTTGGTCATTAGGTGGTGGATGCGCTACACTCCTTAGCGCACCCTATGTTTAAGTCTTATTTTCATTTTGCTAAGATGTTTTGTGACGACTAAAGCGCTCACTCATACTCTGCATAACCGTGTAAAATACAGGGGTAAAAATTAATGACATACACACGGCAGCAATCATACCACCAACAACTGCGGTTCCAATTGCTTGTCGACTTGCTGCACCCGCACCACTAGCAATCACTAAAGGTAGAAAACCTAATACCGATGAAAATGCAGTCATTAAAATAGCACGAAACCGCAGCCGAGAAGCTTCAACTGCGGAATCAAAAATACTCGCACCTTTGGCACGTTGTTCCGCTGCTAACTCAACAATTAAAATCGCATTTTTACTGGCCAGCCCAATGATGAGTACAATACCAATTTGGGTATAGACATTATTATCAAACTCTCTCATTAATAAGGCGGCCACGGTACCTAGTAACGCTAGTGGCACAACTAATAAGACAGCCATAGGCAAACTCCAGCTCTCATATTGAGCAGCCAACACTAGAAATACCAAGACGATTGCTAAACCAAAAATGACCACCGCTTCAGAGCCAACCTGTTTTTCTTGGTAAGACATACCCGTCCATTCAAAGCCCATAGAACTAGGGAATTTGCTAGCTGCCATTTGCTCCATTAAATTTAAGGCCTCACCTGAGCTAAAGCCTGGTGCTGCACTACCTGTAATAGATGCTGCCGGATACAGGTTGTAACGTAAAATAGTTTGAGCGCCTAGGGTTTCATCGACCCTAATTAAGGTACCTAAGGGGATCATTTCACCATGGCTATTACGTACTTCTAGCTGACGAATGTCTTCTGGTTTTAAGCGAAATTTTGCATCAGCCTGTACTTTTACCTGCCAAGTGCGACCAAATTTATTAAAATCATTAACATAAGCCGAGCCTAGATAAGCCTGTAAAGTACTAAATACATCGTTTAATGGAATATTCAATGTTTTGGCTTTGGTACGATCCACTTCAGCAAATAATTGCGGAACCCCAGCTCGAAAGGTTGAATTTAAACGCACTAAGCCTGATTGGGTTTTGCTATCCTCAATCATTTCGCCTGCCATACGTTGCAGTTCATTTAAGCCAACTCCGCCTTTATCTTGAATTTGCATTTGGAAGCCCCCTGCAACACCCAAGCCCGGAATGGCTGGCGGAATAAAGGCAAATACAATTGCTTCTTGGATTTGCCTAAAGCGGGTATTCAAATGTTGCAAAATTGCATCTTGAGTTTCATTTTCTGCAGTGCGTTCTTCCCAAGGTTTCATGACCACAAAAATGGTGGCAGCATTAGAAGAGTTGGTGCCATCAATCATGGAAAAGCCGCCTAATGCTACCCAGTCTTGTACGCCTGGAGTAGCTTTTAAAATAGCATCTATATGGGTTAATACTTCATCAGTACGCTGTTTGGAAGCGGCATCAGGCAACTGGATACTGGCAATCACATAGCCCTGATCTTCATCGGGTAAGAAGGCAGAAGGGATTTGTCCAAACTGCCAACCACTGGCAACGGCAATGCCTAATGCAATTAACATCATAAAGAAACCCCGTCGGACGACCACTTTTAAAAAATTAGCATAGCCATTAGAAGTGCGGGTAAAGAAATTATCAAAACCACGAAAAAACGCATTTTTATGTTTAGGGGCAGGGCGCAGTAATAAACCCGCCATGGCAGGGCTTAAAGTTAATGCATTCAGAGAACTAAACAGAGTGGCAACGGCAATGGTCAACGAAAATTGACGATACATTTCACCAGTTATGCCAGGTAAAAAAGCGGTGGGTACAAAAACGGCTAATAACACTAAGGTAGTCGCAACGACAGGCCCGGATACATCATTCATTGCTGCAATTGCGGCTTCCTTTGAGGATAAACCTTTTTCGATATAGGCGGTGGTGGCTTCAACCACCACAATTGAATCATCGACCACAATGCCGATGGCCAGTACCAAACCAAATAGGGTAAGCATATTTAAGGAAAAACCCATCATCGCCATGACAATAAAGGTGGCAATTAAAGATACCGGAATCGTTATGGCAGGAATAATGGTAGCTCGCCAGTCCTGTAAAAAAATAAATAATACGATAAAAACTAATGCGCCTGCTTGGTATAAGGTGACAAAAACTTCATCGATTGAAGCACTGACGAAGAGGGTGGTGTCGTAAGGAATTTTATATTCCAAACCTTGCGGAAAATTAACCGATAATTCTGTCATTAAGGCGCGTACTTGGTCGGCAACATCTAAGGCATTCGCACCAGGTAATTGGTAAACACTGATACTGGCAGAAGCAGCACCACTGAGATTGGAACTAATATCGTAGGTTTTACCTCCTAATTCTATACGTGCCACATCTTTTAAGCGGGTAATACTGCCATCAGCTCCCGTTTTAATAATAATGTCTTCAAATTGTTCTATTTCGGTTAAGCGACCTAAAACATTAATTGTATATTGAAAATTCAAGCCATCGGGCACTGGCGGCTGGCCAATCTGTCCTGCGGCAACTTGGACATTTTGCTCGCGCATTTCGTTCAGTACATCTTGGGTGGTAATACCACGTGATTTTAGTTGATTAGGATTAAGCCACACGCGCATGCTGTAATCACTGGGTGGAAAAATCGTGACATCGCCAACGCCTTTAATGCGACTAATTTGGTCGCGGATATTTAATGTTGCATAGTTGCTTAAGTATAATTCATCAAAAGTACCATCTTGGGAAGTCAGGGCAATAAATAAAATAATATTAGCCGATTTCTTTTTGGTGCTCACACCTTGGCGGTTCACTTCTTCAGGTAGGTTCGGTGTTGCAAGGGCCACCCGGTTTTGTACCATGACTTGCGCCATATCCAAATCGGTACCCACCTCGAAGGTAACAGTTAGATTGTATGAGCCATCACCTGCGCTGGTCGATGACATGTACAACATATTTTCCACGCCATTAACTTGTTGTTCAATCGGGGCGGCAACCGTTTCGGCAATCACTTGTGCATTGGCACCAGGGTAAGTTGCCGTGACCGTGACCGTGGGCGGGGTAATTTCCGGGTATTGAGCACTAGGTAAGGTCAATACCGAAACGATACCGGCAATCAATAAAACAATAGAAATAACGCTAGCAAAAATGGGGCGTTCAATAAAAAAGCGTGAAAACATGAGTTTATCCTGCTGTTGCGGCGGTTTGCGGATTAACAACACTGCCTAGTCTGGCTTTTTGTAACCCATTCACAATGATTTTGTCTTTTGCTTTGATACCTTGCTTAATGACAACCATGCCATCAAGGCGTTGACCAGTGATAACAGGGTGCTTTTCTACCTTATTTTCCTTATTAACGACAAGGACATAGCGTCCACTTTGGTCAGCAGAAAGTGCGCGCTCACTTATTAATAAAGCTTGGCTATTTTCACTGATGGGCAGACGTAAGCGGGTAAATAGGCCTGGTAATAAATGGGGGGGCTTGGCCGTATTTTCAAAAATACCTCTTAATTCAATGGTACCCGTATCAGTATTTAGTTTTGATTCTCCAAAATCTAATTCACCTTGATGTGGGTAACCCTCCTCATCTGCCAAACCAAGTTGTAGCGGGATATGAAGATCTTTGTCGAGTAATTTATCAGGGCCTAGATTGGCAGCTTGAAACTCTTTACGGCGTAGTTGCATGATCCGTAACAGGTCACGTTCGTTAAGGTGGAAATAGGTGTACATAGGTTGGTATTGCGTCACACTAGTTAATAAAGTTGCCTCACCTTCACCAACTAAGTTACCAATATCAACCTTATTTCTACTAATACGTCCTGTGATGGGAGCGATAACTTGAGTGTAGCTAAGTTGAATTTCTGCACTACGTACTTTTGCTGACTTAACACCAATAGCCGCGAGTGCGACATCGCGGTCGGTCTGGCGCTGTAAATGATCGGTTTTGGAAATAAAGTTTTTCTTAATCAAGCCATCGGCACGTTTTAATTCAGCTTGAGTACGATTTAATTCAGCTTGTGCACTGACCAAGTCAGCTTTAGCGGCAGCTAAGTCTGCTTTATAAGGGGCTGGATCAATAATAAATAATAAATCACCTTGTTTGACATTCACTCCTGGTTCAAAGTGCATACTTTTTAATATACCTGATACTTGGGCTCTAACTTCAGCAAAGCCAACGGATGCAGTGGTGCCGGTGAACTCTAAATATTCAGTGACACTTTGTGGAGTAGGTAAGCTGACAGTGACTTCTGCAGGTGGTGGAGCAATATATTCATTTTTTTTATCACAGGCACTCAACAATAGAGCGAAGCATGTGAAAAAAATTAAAAACTTTCTACTATTTAATACAGTAATCATAAAATTGAACTCGTTATTGTAAGGTGCACGTAGACAGGAGATTAAAGCATAAGCTCAAATTTATAGTTGGAAATAATTTGTGCTGGTATTGTTTTCTGTTTCTTTTTAAGTTTTAGGGACTTAAGAAATATAGTAGAACTGGTTCGGGGTAATAGAGCTCATTGAATACCTGTTTCGCGTCAACTGAACTTTGTGTTCACTCTATTTAGAGCTGACAGTGGAGAAATTACAAAGACAATTCGTCATAAAATACATGATGCTCCATAACTCTCCGCTATACTTCACCATTCTTGCATGTTTTAAGTAAGAGTCTCATTGTAGACAAAGGTTCCCAATAAAAAACTTCGGGAATGATGAGGTTGTCACATACTCATATTTATGAATTACTTAACACAATGTACTTGTTTGCCTGCTGCAACAGCTTGTTGTTGTGTTTGTAGAGCCTGTGGCATATGTTCTTGTAATTCTTGGATGCGGGTATCGTGTGATGGGTGAGTAGATAAAAATTCAGCAGGTTTTTGGCCTTGACTAGCCTGCGCCATTTTTAACCAGAGGTTGACACTTTCTTTGGGGTTAAACCCAGCCTTAGCCATTAAATCTAAACCAATAATATCGGCTTCACTTTCATGTAAGCGACTAAACGGCAGAATAATACCATACTGCGCACCTGTACCGAGTAAGCCCATTGCTGTTTGGCCGAGTGCTGATGTAGGTGCTATGGTTGTTTGTGCTAATGCGATACTTTGTTTTACGGCAGAATCCTGTGATACCCGCTCATTACTATGTTGTGCCTGCACGTGTCCTATTTCATGGCCGATAACCGCCGCTAATTGATCTGCATTATCGACTAGCTCAATTAGACCTGTGTGTACGCCAATTTTATTGCCAGGCAGAGCAAAGGCATTAAAGGTTTTGTCTTCAAAGACCACAACCTCCCATTCGCCACCACCAGCTGCTTGAATAAGTGCATCGGCAATACATTGTACAAATTGAATGGCTGCCTGATTTTGACTGATGGGTTTATCTTTTTTAAGTTGCGCAAAAGATTGTGCACCCATACTATTCATTTCGCTATCTGACATAAGCGTTAACTGACTACGGCCTAATGGACTTGTTGCGCATGAAGATAACAAGGGGAGGCAACATAAAAGTAATAGGTGTATTTTTTTCATAATAGGGTGTGCAGTAAAAATAGATTTAATCAGACTTGGGTGTTATTGAATTTTCGTTGCTTAAAGATCAGGATCCATTAACTCATTAAGCATCTGTTTTTCTTCTTGGGTGAGAAGACTGTGGAGTTCTTGCCGATTGATCGATCGATCAGCAATACCTACATGACTAGTGCGTCGATAATTTTTTCGGCGTTCTATGCTGCGACGGCACTGTCTGCGGCGTTCATGCTTTGGCCAAAGTAAGTAGTCTTGCTGAATTGCAGCTATCCAATCCGGACTGCCGAATGTATGTGCTATTAGGCGACGTTCGCTATAACGTCGCTCAGTACTACGCCGGTTAGAGCTTGCTTGTCTGGGATCAATTGTAGTCATAGTGCTAATATGAATTGATTTGCATAGGTAAGTAGTTTAGCTAAAGCTAGTGAAATCGTACTAGTTTATTTTGATTCCACTAGGCTTATTTAGTGTAGACCACTATTAGTGGTTAATTACTCTAGGTAATTCTTTTGCATGCGCAACCCAGTTTTCAACTTGAGATAAGGCGGGCAAGCTACGCACCAAATTTTTTGCTTCGTTGACTTCTTGCATTTTAGCATGCAAATTATCAGCTCTGCGTTGTGCCAGTTCAGGTACGGTATCAACACCTGCGTGTTCTAGTAAATCAGCGTACTGAGTGCCAACTCCTTTTACTCTAGCAAGGTCAGCGCGATTGACCCAATTTAAAATCAATTTTTCACTAATGCCGGTTTTTGCAGCAATCTCTTTGCGCGCTTTTTTTTCACAGCCTAGTTCAAGTAGGTTTTCAATTGAACTAATGCCTGCTTTTTCTAATTTTTTATCGTAAGTTGCGCCGATACCTTCAATCTCTGATAAATGAGCCATATATTTCTCCTTAAATGTATTTTTGTAATTGTTTAAATTTATTCAGCAAATAAAATTAAACGTAGTAGGTTTGCAAGCATACTAATCTGCACAATTTACTTTATTTAGTGCGGATTCCGTGAGTATTAAACCATAAACCAAGTCGTAAGTTGGACTTTTCCTAGTAACTGCATTATAAAAAATATTTTTACAATGCAGAAGATACAGGCTGTGTAAGCTAATTTGTGAATTATTTTATTGTGAATGGCTATTTAAGCTTCTAAGTCATCTAGATATTTTTCAGCATCTAATGCAGCCATACAACCTGCTCCTGCAGAGGTAATGGCTTGCTTATAGACTGAATCCATAACATCACCCGCAGCAAATACCCCAGGAATATTAGTCGCTGTCGCATTGCCAGCGATGCCACTATTTACTTGTAGATAACCATGGTCATCCATAGTGAGTTGTTCTTTAAATATTTTAGTATTAGGACGATGGCCAATAGCAATAAATACGCCGTGTACATCCACCTCTTTAGTGCTGTCATCAAGCGTACTTTTGATACGCATGCCTGTCACACCCATATCATCACCTAAAATTTCTTCTAAAGTATGGTTCCATTCAATCACTACGTTACCATTTTCAGCTTTTTCAATAATTTTATCTGATAAGATTTTTTCAGAGCGAAATTTATCACGTCGGTGAATAACCGTTACTTTTGAAGCAATATTAGCTAAATACAAAGCTTCTTCAACTGCGGTATTGCCACCACCAATCACTGCGACAGGTTTGTTTCTGTAAAAGAAACCATCACAAGTTGCGCAGGCAGAAACGCCTTTACCTGCAAATTCTTCTTCTGAATCTAAGCCTAAGTACATAGCAGAGGCACCCGTAGCAATAATTAACGCATCGCAGGTATAACTACCTGCATCGCCTGTTAATTTAAAAGGGCGTTCTGATAATTCTGCGGTATGAATATGGTCAAAAATGATTTCTGTGTCGAAGCGTTCTGCATGTTTACGCATTCTTTCCATCAGTTCAGGGCCTTGCACACCGGTATCATCACCAGGCCAATTGTCTACATCGGTTGTTGTAGTGAGTTGCCCACCTTGTTGTAATCCTGTCACCATAACAGGGTTGAGATTAGCGCGTGCCGCATATACAGCTGCGGTGTAGCCTGCAGGCCCTGATCCTAAAATTAATAAACGGCAATGTTTGGCTTCACTCATGAGTCATTTTTCCTTTAAATAAATATAGTGTTAATTGTTGAGTATTATGCTAGGTATTTGCTTGTTGGTAAAGTTTAAAATCTACACAAATATTATAAGTGTTAATAATCCGTTGTAGTTTAAAAAAATAGCCAATTTCATTGTATTTGTAGGAATAGGTGATCACAATAACCTTGTGTTATTGTTGATCACCCATTTTGTTAGGGTTAGTGGTATCTATAATTAATTCCTGAACTCCCGTAGGTGCAGATTTATCTGCACATTGCGGCTAATGCTGCACCTATAAATTTGCTTTTTTTGCTGTTGATTGCAAAAGGTGCGAACTTCAACTCAGTATAAATGTGTTACCTTTACTTATGAACAAAGATGCTAGTACCCAAAATCATATTTTTGTCACTATCGCTGCATTTTGTATTGTCATTGCCAGTATGAAGGCGGCAGCTCCAATATTAAACCCCTTATTTTTATCAATTTTCATCGCTATTATTTGTTTGCCGCCCTTAGCATGGTTGTATAAAAAAGGGGTTTCCTCAGTTTTCGCAATACTATTAATCATGTGTGTGTTATTTGTCACTATTGGCACACTCGGTGTGTATGTGGTTGGTTCTGTCAATGAATTTTCTGAGCAATTACCTGTTTATCAGCATAACCTTAAACAACAAACAGGGTTTTTATTTGCATGGTTAAAGACAAATGGCATTGAAGAAGCTATTAGTATGGAGACTTTTAAAGAATTTGATGCCAGTAAAACCATGCGTTTTGTGGGTAGTTTAGTCAGTAGTTTAGGGAACGTATTTGCGGATATCTTTTTAATTCTTCTCACCGTTATTTTTATTCTGTTTGAAAGCCGCGCATTACCAAAGAAAATTCAATTTGCCTTTGGTAACTCCAATATTAGCCAGCATTCGCAAGAAATTGTTAATAGCATTAATCAATATTTAGCGATTAAAGCGGTCACCAGTTTAGTGACAGGCGTATTTATTACCATATGGTTATCTGCACTAGGTGTGGATTTTCCTGTTCTATGGGGTGTTATTGCTTTTATGTTAAATTTTGTCCCCACGATAGGCTCGATTATCGCTGCTGTGCCAACTATGTTACTCAGCTTGGTGCAGCTGGGTGTTGATAGTACTTTATTAGTCATTCTCGGCTATTTTTTGGTCAACATGATTGTGGGGAATGTTTGGGAGCCTCGCATTATGGGCAAAGGCTTAGGTCTATCAACTTTAGTGGTGTTTTTATCATTAACCTTTTGGGGCTGGGTATTTGGCAGTGTCGGTATGTTGCTTTCAGTGCCATTTACCATGATTGTGAAAATTATTTTAGAGCAAAGTGCTGATACCCGCTGGATTGCCGTTTTGCTGGGTTCTGAGGATGATTTGCCTGACCTTGAATTGTAGAGAATAGCAATAAATATGAGTATTCTTGATGCTATTGCACTCTTTTTGATGATGACAACCTTAGCCATAATTCCCAGTACTAGTGTGGCACTTGTTGTAACGAGGGCAGCTACATTAAGCACTAGCCATGGTGTGGCCGTTGCATTAGGGATCGTGCTGGGCGATTTGGTCTTTATTTTGTTAGCAATCCTTGGCTTATCAGTCGTCGCTGAAACAATGAGTAATGTGGTTTTGTTTATAAAATACCTTGGTGGCAGCTACCTACTCTGGCTGGGCTATTCACTACTTTCAGCAAAAAGCACAGGCCCAATGGTTGTGACTAAAGCTAGTATAAAAGATGGCTATACTGCTAGTTTTCTAGCCGGATTGGTATTGACGCTTGGTGATATAAAAGCAATTTTTTTCTATGCTAGCTTGTTGCCCATGTTTGTCGATTTGCATTCTTTACAATTGATAGACTTATTTAGTGTTGTTTTTATAACAATTGTGGCAGTTGGCGGTGTGAAAATTGCTTATGCTTTTTTTGCAAGAAAAATTGTAATGATGTCTCAGGGGAGGAAATTAGAAAGTTTCTCTAAAAAACTAGCAGGAATTTTTATGATAGCTGCTGGTATTTATCTTATTGTAAAAACTTAAAGTCAGCATACGATATTTGTTACTCAGCATCAGTAAATGTTTCAATAACCTGGTTAAAAACCGCTACCCATTTGGGGTCAAATTGCTGCTCAGCAGCTTGGTTGATTTCCATCAAAGCAAACATCAACGATTTTTTTTGCTCTGCCTTTTTTTCTAAATTAGTGATGGAAACAAAGGTATCACCGATAGTGAGTAATTTGGCACCGTCACAAATTTGATTACCTGACAATGCTGCTGGATAACCAGTACCATCATAACGCTCATGGTGCTGCAAAACCATAAGTGCCGCATCTTCCCAGTCAGAGATCATATTTAGCCATTGATAGCCCATTTCACAATGTGATTGCATTAACTCTCTATCATCAGATGCAAGGCTTCTGGCACTATAGATTTTTTGTGGCGGGATAAAACTCATGCCAATATCGTGTAGATAAACGGCTGCTTGTAATTGTTCAGGATTAACAGGGCAGTCTAGCATCTCATTCATTTGGCTCACTAAATCTAGAATTCTGTTGCTACGATTACGCCAAAAAGGAAAGTAACTTTCAATTTGGGTAATCAATTTATGGAAGTATTCTAGTTCAGTATTTTTGTTTGTCGTTGGGGTAATATTATCTATTGCTATTTGTTGCTCAGCTTGTTGTAGAAAATCAAAAAGCGCTTGTGATGAATAGTCACTACCATACTCGCCATGATGATCAATTATTTGCAGAGTTTGTACTAATTTTTGTGCAAATTGATCGGTAGAAACCTCGTTTAAATCAGACAATGCAAGTGATAAAGTATTTGTTATCTGAGCCTTGTCATCACCACGCAAAGTTTGTTTGGCTAACTGCTTACATTGTTCTAATGTGCTACTAATGAGTAGCGAAAAACCAGGGACAAACGTACATTGTTGGTCGCGCAACTGTGTCAGTAGGTCTTCTAATCTGTGAATAGTGTCTGATAACGGGTTGAGCTCCATCATACGTAGATTGCTTTTGATGGAATGTACGCTGCCGAAGAGTGCATTTACCGAAGAGCCATCACATTGCCCCTTAGATGTCTCCCAGTGACCTATAATTTTTTCAATTTCATATTGTGCATCAGCATATTCGCCTAAAAAGTCTGCAATAAGCTCCGGGTCGTTATTCATCTTGATATTTGGTACGCGCTCTTTAAGTTATCTAAAGATATTGTAACTTGTTATTAGTCTGGAATTTACTCATTTTTATCAAGGCATGTATTAATGTCTAATAATATGTAGGAGTAGCAGTCCCCTCGATTGCCCAAAAATACTAGATTCATTCGATAACTTTAAGACATAATGCTAAAATTAAGTTAATCAAATTTAAAGCATTTTAGAGAGACAACATGGCAGGACATAGTAAGTGGGCAAATATAAAACATCGTAAAGCGGGTCAAGATGCGAAACGTGGCAAATTATTTACCAAGCTGATTCGTGAAATTACCGTTGCTGCAAAAAACGGTGGTGATCCAGCTAATAACCCTAGCTTACGCTCTGCCATCGATAAGGCACTCGGTGCTAATATGAAGCGTGATACTGTCGATAATACCATTAAAAAAGCCACTGGCAATATGGATGGTGTCAACTATGAAGAAGTGCGTTATGAAGGCTATGGGCCAGGTGGAATCGCGGTATTAGTTGATTGTTTGACTGATAACCGTAATCGTACCGTAGCCGAAGTGCGGCATGCCTTTTCAAAAGCAGGCGGAAATTTAGGTACCGATGGCTCGGTTGCTTACATGTTTAATAAAGTGGGTATTATCAGCTATGCAAACGGAGTTGATGAAGATGCTGTTATGGAAGCCGCTTTAGAAGCAGGAGCGGATGATGTAGTGAATAATGATGATGGTTCAATTGACGTAATGACCAATGCTGATGACTATTTAAATGTAAAAGATGCCATGGTTGCTGCTGGTTTTGAATCGGAAAATGCGGAAGTAACTATGCTGGCTGATGTACAAACTGAGTTAAATGTAAAAGATGCTGAAAAAGTATTACGCTTAGTTGATGCTTTGGAGGACTTGGATGATGTACAAAGCGTCTATTCTAATGCTGATATCAGTGCAGAAGTGATGACACAATTGGAAGAATTATAATACGTGGCTAGAATTTTAGGGATAGACCCTGGCTCGCGTTTGACCGGGTTCGGGGTAATAGATGAAACAGCCACTGGCTATCAATATGTAGCCAGTGGCTGTTTGCGTATTAAGGGAGATGATTTTCCGATGCGCTTGAAACAGATATTTGCGGGCATTAGTGATGTAGTTGAAGAATATCAACCAACCGAAATGGCGATTGAACAAGTATTTATGCATAAAAATGCCGATTCTGCGCTAAAACTAGGCCAAGCACGAGGCGCAGCAATTTGTGCGGTGCAGTTATTTGATATACCTGTTTTCGAATATGCGGCACGGCAAGTGAAACAAGCAGTCGTTGGCAAAGGTTCCGCAGATAAATTACAAGTACAACAAATGGTAAAAATTTTATTAGGTATTACCGGTGAATTGCAAATTGATGCCAGTGATGCTTTAGGGATTAGCTTATGCCATTCCAATTTTCAACAAACCCAGCGCCGCATAAATAAAGGAGTGCCATCTTGATTGGTTTTTTACGGGGTAACTTAGTCGCTAAAACACCGCCATTGTTAGTGTTGGATGTACAAGGTGTAGGCTATGAAGTGGAAGCTCCCATGACCACATTTTATGACTTGCCTGCTATGGGTGAGAGTGTCATGTTACATACTCATCTGGTGATAAGAGATGATGCACACATTCTATTTGGTTTTTCGACTCAAGCAGACCGGGTGATGTTTCGCAGCTTAATTAAGGTGAATGGTGTCGGTCCTAAGTTGGCACTGACGATTTTATCAGGGCAAAGTGTTGATGAATTTCAGCGTTGTATTATGGATAATGATACCGCTGCTTTGGTACGTTTGCCTGGTGTTGGTAAGAAAACGGCTGAACGTTTGATTATTGAAATGCGCGATAAGTTACCTAAACTAAGTGAATCAGCTGCTGATGCCAGTACTGTATCTGATGGTGACAGTGCTGCGCTACGAAGTAATGCAAAACAAGAAGCAATAAGTGCTTTATGTGCTTTGGGTTATAAACCTGCCGAAGCAAGCAAAATGGTGCAGAATATTGCTCAAGAAGATAAAAGTTGTGAAGAAATTATCCGTTTGGCTTTGCAGGGAAAAATATCGTAAATGATAGAAACCGATAGAGTGATCAGTGCGAATGGTCAAACAGACGAAGAACGTCAAGACCGAGCCATCCGTCCTAAAACCTTGCAAGATTATATTGGGCAGCAAGCCCTATGTGATCAGATGGAAGTTTTTATCCAGGCGGCCACTGCACGTAAAGAAGCATTAGATCATGTTTTAATATTTGGTCCGCCAGGCTTGGGTAAAACAACCTTAGCTAATATCATAGCCAATGAAATGCACGTGAATTTACGGCAAACATCAGGTCCTATTTTGGATAAAGCAGGAGATTTAGCTGCGTTATTGACCAACTTAGAAGCACATGATGTATTGTTTATTGACGAGATTCACCGTCTAAGCCCGATGGTGGAGGAGATCCTTTATCCAGCTATGGAAGATTACCAAATCGATATTATGATTGGTGAAGGCCCTGCCGCAAGGTCAATTAAGCTGGATTTACCGCCTTTTACTTTGATTGGGGCAACCACTCGGGCAGGCTTATTAACCTCACCATTACGTGACCGTTTTGGTATTATTCAGCGTTTGCAATTTTATTCAGTCGCCGAGTTAACCGAAGTGGTCAGTCGTTCTGCTGGAGTATTAAAAATCCACATTGAGCAGCAAGGCGCAGAAGAAATTGCCAGACGTTCACGTGGTACGCCACGTATTGCTAATCGTTTATTACGCAGAGTGCGTGATTATGCCGAAGTAAAAGCAGATGGCAAAATTAGTCAAGGGATCGCCCAACAAGCTTTAAGTATGTTAAAGGTAGATCATTGTGGTTTTGATGAGTTGGATCGACGCTTATTGCAGACAATTATGGATAACTTTTCGGGTGGGCCTGTTGGTTTAGATACCTTAGCTGCAGCAATTAGTGAAGAGCGGGGGACGATTGAAGAGGTATTGGAACCGTATTTAATTCAACAAGGGTTTATTATGCGTACCCCAAGAGGTCGTGTGGTAACAGGAAAAACCTATGAGCATTTTGGATTAAAGGCTCCTAAGCTTGTGGATGAGGTTGAGGATTGATCGCTTGCGTTGCTTACCCTACTTTTTATGAATATTTGATAATATGAAGAAAAATTTTAACTGGCCAGTACGTGTTTATTATGAAGATACCGATGCAGGTGGTGTGGTATTTTATGCAAACTATTTAAAGTTTTATGAGCGAGCACGTACCGAAATGTTACGTGATATGGGGTTTGAGCAGGATCAACTAATTGCCGAACACGCGGTCATTTTTGTAGTGCGTTCAGTACAAGTTGATTATTTACAGCCTGCTAAATTTAATGACTTGATTAATGTCACTGCCGGCCTAAGTTTAGTAAGAAGTGCTAGTTTAACGTTTGAGCAAACTATTACCCGTGCAGATGACAGGCTTAGTACGGCTACCATACGCATTGCCTGTTTAGATGCCGCAACCATGCGGCCAAAATTGATTCCCGATTTTTTAAAGCAAGCCTTAAATAATGAATAACGATTTATCCATTTTCTATTTAATTACCCAAGCCAGTTTAGTGGTGCAACTGGTGATGCTTATTTTGTTAGTGGCATCCATTGCCTCTTGGACCTTTATTTTTAATAAACGTAAAGAATTAAAAATTGCCTTTCAACAAACTGAACAGTTCGAAGCCAAGTTTTGGTCAGGTGGTGATTTAAGTAGTCTATATCAGCAAATTATTGATACTGAGGAGCCGCCGCAAGGCTTGGAGAAAATTTTTATTGCAGGTTATAAAGAATTTTCACGTATGCATAAAGTAACAGGAGTGCAAGCAAAGGAAAAAGTAGACAATGCGCAACGTGCTATGCATATAGAATTATCACGTGAATTAGATAGATTAGATGAAAGCTTGCCATTTTTAGCAACGGTGGGGTCAACGAGTCCTTATGTCGGTTTATTTGGGACTGTTTGGGGCATTATGAATTCATTTCGTTCATTATCATCAACAAAACAAGCAACTTTGGCACAAGTGGCTCCAGGTATTGCTGAAGCACTGGTTGCAACAGCGATTGGCTTATTTGCTGCTATTCCTGCTGTAGTTGCTTATAATCGCTTCTCTACACGCATTGAACGTTTAACCGGGCGTTATGAGTTATTTGTTGAAGAGTTTGTGGTGTTGTTACAAAGGCAGGCGCATACAAAATGAGCCGGCGTAACCGACGCAGAAAACCAATGGCCGAGATTAATGTTGTCCCTTATATTGATGTCACGTTGGTACTTCTGATTATTTTTATGATTACTGCACCTTTGATTCAATCTGGGGTGGATGTGGATTTACCACAGGCTGATACTAAAGTTATTGATCAGGAAAATATGCCAACCCCTATTATTATCACTGTTGATAAAAACGGGCAGTATTTTATTGATTTAGGTAATGGTGAGGATGAGGAACCTGTCAGTGCCGGTGATCTTTTATTGTTAACGGCTGCGGTACGCAAAAACAAACCAACAACGCAAGTTTATATCCGTGGCGATCAACAAGTAGCTTATGGCAAAGTGGTATCGGTAATGGCTGGTTTAAAAGAGTCTGGTATACCTAATGTCGGTTTGATGACGGAAGCAGCAAGCAGTGAATAGTTTACCCAAATATACATTGGCTTTTATCTTTGCCTTAAGCATGCACTTGGCTATTGTGGGGCTTTTTGCACTTAACTATACTGACGAACAGCAGCCTGTTATTAAAAAGCAGATTGAAGTCCCTGAAATCATCAAAGCGTCTATTTTAGATGAGAATTTGGTGACTGCAAAAGCATTAGAATTAAAACAAGCACAAACAACTAAACGCCAGTTGCAACAACAAAAGCAGGATGATTTTGATCAGCAAATAAAACAGCAAAAGTTACGCTTAAAAAAAGCAGAAGCAAAACGGAAACGCGCAGAGAAAAAAGCCAAAAAACAGGCTGCAAAGCGTAAAGCAACTGCTAAAAAAGAGCAGCAAAAATTACAAGCTGTTAAAAAGCAAATTGCCTTAGAAAAGCAAAAACAACAAAAAATCAAACAGCAACGTTTGGCTGATGAGCAGCAACGCTTGTTAGAGAAAAAGCGTGCAGTTGAAGCAGAGCGAGTGGCCACTGCAAAACGTAAAGCGGACGCTGCTAAGCAAGAACAAGAACGCATAGCGGCTGCCAAGCAACAAAAAATTGTCGAGGAGCAGAATAGGCGAGCGCAAGCCGAAAAGGCAAAGATAGCAGCGGCAAAACAAGCAGCAGACCGAGTACGAGCCGAAAATGCTAAAATTGCGGCACAAGCTACAGCAGATGCTAAAGCATTGATTGGACAAAAAATAGAACAAAATTGGAATCGACCGAGCACTGTATCAGACAAATTACGCTGTACTATTAGAGTGGACTTAATTCCTAGTGGAGATGTTATGCAAGTTATTGTTGTTAACAGTAGTGGCAATCAAATATTTGATGCCTCGGCAGAGCGTGCAGTATACAAAGCTTCGCCTTTGCCTGTGCCTACTGATCCACAAGTTTTTAAGCAATTTAGAAGTTCTACTTTTGTATTTGCACCTGAATAGATAAATGTAGGGTATATTCTGTTATGTGTTAAATATAATTAAAGGGTAAAAATTGAAATGGAAGATACATCATTACTAATTTGGGGAGTGCTATTCGGGGCAATTGGTCTTGGATACTTTACCTATGGTAGAAAACAAAGGGCAGTCGCTCCACTCTTTGTCGGTATTGCTTTACTTGTATTTCCATACTTTATTACAAACATATACCTGCTTGTAGCTACTGGTGTCTGTTTGGCAGTGCTACCCTATTTTATAAAAATATAAGTCTGTTGTTTTGCTACAAAAAAACGCTTGGGTACTTATAAGAAAATATGTCACCAGCACATAACAAGGGTGGCTCAGGTGAGCCATTACACTTTATCCACTATCCTACGCTAGTGCTGTTAAATAGTTTTTAATTAAAAGAGTCCAAAGTGATTAAATTAGCAAAAAAATGTTCTTTATTTTTATTATGGCTAAATATACTAACCTATAGTTATGTATTGCATGCTGAACTAACGATTGAGATAACTGAAGGGGTGCAAAGTGCGCATAAAATAGCCGTTGTTGCTTTTGCCACGCCGCTTGGTGAGCAATTGCCTGTTGATGTTGCACAAGTTATTAGTGATGATTTAGCAAGTAGTGGTTACTTCACTGCACTGGCTCGCGCTGAAATGTTGACCCAACCGAGTCGTGCTGCGCATGTGAAATTTCGTAACTGGGCCGCAATTGGGCAAGATTATTTGGTTATTGGCTTTATTAAAAAAGATAATAATTTATATCATGTGCAAATGAGCCTGTTTGATGTCTATAAAAAAGAACAGCTTAAAGGTCTGCGAGTAACGGTTGAAGCTGCATCTCTGCGGATGGCGGCGCATCATTTAAGTAATGCGATTTATGCAAAACTAATGGGTATTACCGGCAATTTTACAACCCGTATTGCCTATGTCACCAGTTCTGAAAATATAAATAAACAGATGCAATATAACTTAAATATTGCCGATTATGATGGTGAAAATGCCATTTCGATAGCACAGTCAAAAGAACCGATTATGTCACCTGCATGGTCGCCAAAAGGTGATAAAATTGCCTATGTGTCGTTTGAAAATAAAGTCTCCGAGATTTTTGTACAGACCTTGACCTCAGGTGAACGTGTCAGTATTGCCAAGTACAAAGGTATTAATGGTGCACCTTCTTGGTCACCTGATGGTCAGAAAATGGCACTTACTTTGTCTAAGGATGGTAATTCAGATATTTATATCATGACTTTAGCGAATCGTTCGTTAAGAAAGCTGACGCAATCATGGGCAATTGATACTGAAGCTACCTGGTCTCCTGATGGTCAGCAAATACTGTTTACTTCCGATAGAGGTAGACGACCACAGCTATATATAATAGCGAGTAATGGGCAAGGTGTCGCAGAACGGGTAACTTTTGATGGCGATTATAATGCAAGAGGTGTATTCTCGCCTGATGGTAAATTGATTGCTATGGTACAAGGTCTGCGTGGTAATTATCGTATTGCGATTTTGGACTTGGAAAAACGTAGTAGTATGATCTTAACCGAAGGCACATTAGATGAATCGCCTAGTTTTGCACCGAACGGGAAAACAATTATTTATGCACGACGTAAAGGCGACAAAGAGTTGTTAGCAATGGTCGCTGTTGATGGCGCGACTAAGCAAGATATAAGAAATACATCTGGATCAGTACGCGAACCTGCATGGTCTCCCCTACAGAATTAAGTAGGTGAAGCGCAGTTTTGTAGGTTGGGGTGAGTTTGCGAACCTCAACGACCAACTAAAGGCTCACCCCCCGATTATTATTAATAAGAAATTATTAATTTATTACTTTAAAGAGTTAAGAATATGGAATTAAAGCGAACAGCAATTGCAATATTATGTGCTACCTTCATGCTGTCTGGCTGTACCAGTGATGCTGATAAAGAAGGTCTTTTAGATGAGGATGCTGCGCCTATAGTGAATACAGATGGAGCAGAGAGTGATGCCTATAACGTAGATTCAGCTACTGTTGCAGAAGTAGATTTGGATAGTAGTCGTGAGTTAAGTGCTGTAGAGCAATTAATGCAAAGTGGCGAGTTTTCCGACCCTAATAGTCCTTTATCTAAACGTACCATTTATTTTGAATATGACAGTAGTTTGGTTTTAGAAGAGTTTATTGTAGTCTTGGAAGCACATGCCAATTATTTAATGTCCAACCCAAATCAGCACATTACCCTAGAGGGACATTCGGATGAACGGGGAACACGTGAATATAATATCGCATTGGGTGAGCAGCGAGCTAAAGCGGTGTTTAAAATGTTACAGTTAATTGGTGTAATGAATAACCAGATCGATATTGTCAGTTATGGTGAAGAAAAGCCTGCGGTACAAGGTCATGAAGATCATGCGTTGTCACTTAACCGTCGTGTAGAAGTGGTATATAAATAATGCAAAAATTATTGTGTGTCGTGTTGGTTATCACTAGTGTTAATTTGGCTTATGCTGAGACTCGGCCATTACCACCGATTATTAACAACTCTAGCTATGCAAATGGGGCTTCTTATGTAGGGCGAGCGCCCTCTAACCAGCCGATGTTGCAGATGCTTGGTCGTATTGATAGTTTAAAAACTGAAGTACAGCAGTTGCGTGGGTTGGTTGAGCAACAAAACCATGAAATTAACAACTTAAAAAAGCGCCAGCAGAATATTTATGCAGATATTAATGCGCGCTTGCAGCATTTAGAAACAGGTAAAGCGACAGGCAGTAGTAGTGGTGGTAGTTATCAAAATTTGGCCGTCCCTGTTGCACAGAGAAAACCAGTCACCCCACCAGCAAAACCTAAGAAAAAACCTAAAACAAAAGCCAGTGAAAAAGCGGCTTTTGATAAGGGGTTTAAGAGTGTTAGGCAGAGTAAATATCAATTGGCCATTAAGCGTTTCACTCAGTTCTTAAATGATTACCCAGCAGGTGAATACAGTGATAATGCAACTTTTTGGTTAGCATCTGTTTATAAAGTAGTGGGGGATTTGCCGAATGCCAAACAAAACTTTCAAGCCGTTTTTACCCAGTTCCCAAAAAGTGAAAAAGCAGCTTTATCTATGTTAAAGTTAGCGGATATTTATCTAGCAGAAAACAAGAAGAGCAAGGCAAAGCAAATGTACTCGCAAATTACAGCGCAATATGCAGGTACTACCTCTGCGCATATGGCTGAGAAAAAATTACAAAAAATGGGTATCTAGTGAAAGACGATGCGTTAAGAATTACCGAGATTTTTTATTCTCTACAAGGCGAATCCACTACAATAGGCTTACCGACTGTTTTTATTCGTTTAACAGGTTGCCCGTTACGTTGCCAATATTGTGATACCAGTTATGCCTTTTCAGGTGGTGAACTACAAAGTATTTTAGGGGTTCTGGCACAAGTAGCTACTTATAAAACTCCTTTTGTTACGGTAACAGGCGGTGAGCCGCTTGCGCAGCCGGCTTGCGTGGAATTATTAAAACAGCTAGTTGATAAAGGCTATCAAGTTTCACTAGAAACCAGTGGTGCTATTGATGTGTCGCATATTGATCAGCGCGTGATGAAAGTCATGGACTTAAAAACACCAGCCTCAAAAGAAGAGCACCGTAATCTTTATACTAATTTACAATATTTAAGTGGGCAAGATCAGCTTAAGTTTGTCATTTGTAACGAACAGGATTATGTATGGGCTAAAGAAAAAATTAACCAGTTTCATTTAGGGCGACAATGCGAAATTCTATTTTCACCCGCTATGGGGCAGCAAGATCCTACTGAATTAGCCGAATGGATTTTAAGAGACCAATTGACAGTCCGGTTTCAATTGCAGCTACATAAAATTCTTTGGGGTGATGTGGCAGGTAAATAAGATTACCAGTATAGGATGTGCTGAGGCCCGAAGCGCATCAGTCATCGAAGATGCGCTTCGAGCCTCAGCACATCCTATGTGAATAAAGTAGCAGTAACGCTGAAGCGTCACTGGCGGTATTCCCACGTTGCAGCGTGTGGAACGATAAAACAAATTAACAAAATAAAGTAAAGTGAAGACACAAGCACCCGTTATTAATGTCAAACCTTATCTTAATGATAAGGAAAAAGATGCTGAGAAAGATACCAGTACTCAGCCCAAAAAAGCAGCAGCCCCTCAGAATCAGCTTGAAGGTGAGCGTATTCAAAAGGTACTTGCCCGTGGTGGTATTGGATCGCGTCGTGAAGTGGAACGCTGGCTAACAGAAGAGCGCCTGCAACTTAATGGTGAAGTTGCAAAATTGGGAGATCGTCTTAAGTCAGGTGATGTTTTATTTCTCAATAATCGTATTTTGAAGTGGGAAAAATTCATCGTACAACCCACTCGGGTGCTTATTTACCATAAGCCAACAGGTGAGGTGGTGACGCGCAATGATCCAGAAAATCGTAAAACGATTTTTACGCGTCTGCCCAAAATGAATGGTAGTCGCTGGATTGCAGTAGGGCGCTTGGATATTAATACCCAAGGATTATTATTAGTCACTAATAATGGTGAATTAGCCAATCGCTTAATGCACCCTTCTTCAGAAATTGACCGTGAATATGCAGTGCGTATTTTAGGTGAGGTCAGTGCAGAAAATATTGCCCAGTTAAAAAAGGGCGTGCAGTTAGAAGATGGCCTTGCGCATTTTGATGATATTCAATTTAATGGCGGTGAAGGTGCGAATAGCTGGTATCACGTGACTGTAAAAGAAGGCCGGAACCGTTTAGTACGCCGTTTGTGGGAAGCTTTGGAGTTTCAAGTTAGTCGCTTAATGCGCGTGCGTTATGGCCCTATTTTCTTACCTGATGGATTAAGTGCAGGGCAGAGTTACGAGCTTGAATCAAAAGAGTTAGATGACTTATTAAGTTTTGTTGATTTGCCTCCCGAAAGGTTTGCGCAATCATCCAAGTCTAGACAACACCAAAAAACTATGCCTACAGCGAAAAAAAGCAGTAAGCAGTCCGATAGGCAAAGAGCGGGCAGGTCAGAAATACCTAGTAAACGTAAGCAAGCCAATTCTGATAGATCTGGCTTTGACAAATCTAACAAAAGACCAACACGCAATAGAACGAGATAAGTTAAATGACTAAGTTGACCGTAGCGGAAAAAACCTATAATTGCCAAGCTGATGAAACAGTACTGGATACTTTATTGAGAGAAGGTGTGCAAATACCTTTTGGTTGTAAGCAAGGGACTTGCCATAGTTGTTTGACGCGTACTGTGAAAAGCGCGCCTCCAGAAGCTGCGCAAAAAGGTTTAAAAGACACCCAAAAACGCCAAAACTATTTTCTTGCCTGTTTGTGCAACCCTGAAGAAGACATGCAGATTAAGTTACTTGATCAAGAAGAAATGTTTTCTCAAGGCATTGTTGTCGTTAATGAAATGTTGAATCATAATACTTTGTTATTAAAGCTTGAATGTCGTGATATTGATGAATACTTTGCGGGTCAGTTTGTTAACTTACAACGAAACGATGGGTTAACACGTAGTTATTCTATTGCCAATACCCCACAACAAGATGGTATTTTAGAATTTCATATCCGACGTTTGCCAAATGGTCAATTTAGTGAATGGTTACATGATGAAATTAAGGTGGGTGACAATATTGCTGTTTCTGAGCCGCAAGGGCATTGCTTCTATGTTCCAGAACGTGCTGAACAAGGCTTATTATTAGTAGGAACTGGTACAGGCTTAGCACCGTTGGCAGGTATTTTAGAAGATGCTTTGCAGCAAGGACATACCGGCCCGGTAAAACTATTCCATGGTGCCAGCAAAGCTGAAGACTTATACAGGGTAAAGGAACTGGAAGAGTTTGCTGCCAAGTACGAAAATTTCTCTTATTACCCCTGTGTGTCGGGTGCTGCTAATATCCCTGGAGAATTTTCTGCAGGCCGTGCTAATGATGTTGCTTTGGCACATATGGACGACTGGAAAGGTTGGCGGGTCTTTTTATGTGGTCATCCTGATATGGTAACCTCCATGAAAACCGATGCCTTCTTGAAAGGCGTTGCTATGGGTGATATTTATACTGATGCTTTTGTAGCCGCAGCAAAGTAGTTACAAATAGCTTTCTTGTATAGGTTAAAACAATAACAAACAATGTGTAATTTCGTAGGTGCAGATTTATCTGCATATTTCGGCTAATGCCACAGCTACAAAATATCAAATTAACCATGTGCCAGCGCTTATGCTAACTCCAGATATTGTTGTTGGGTCGGCTTCCCCAGAAAATCAGTTATTAGTATAATTACTTGGTGTGAAATAATCCTGTGTTTAAGGGATATCTTTAATATACAAGGTTGGGGTTCATGCTTCACCCCAACCTACAATATTGCTTAACTTAATGGCAATGATGTGTAGCGCAGATAACGAGATCCAACATTTTGGCGTATCCCCTATGTCGGATTTCGTTTTTTAATGCTTCGCAATAAAAAATCTTCATCCAACCTACATTTAAGGCATTGTTTCATAAATATTTATTCCTTACTCTAATTCTATGTCATCGCAACAACTGCTCCAGCAAATTTCCAAAAATCTCAAGAAAACCCTAAACAAAGATAGACAGCCTATTAAACGGCAATTAGACCGTTTGCGTAATGAACTCAGTAAAGGTAAAGACGTTCAAGAAAAACTGCAACAACTAGAGCTCAAGCTCAAGCAGTCGATACAAAAACGTAATGCCCGTTTAGAAAGTTTTCCAGTATTGGAATTTCCTGACTTACCCGTTTCAGGTAAAAAAGATGAGATTGCTGCACTGATTCAGCAGAATCAAGTGGTTATTATTTGTGGTGAAACCGGCTCAGGTAAAACCACCCAATTACCTAAAATTTGTTTATCCATTGGTCGTGGTGCTGCAGGATTAATAGGCCATACGCAACCAAGGCGTATTGCTGCGCGTACCGTAGCAGATCGGATTGCTGAAGAGTTAAAACAACCTATTGGCCAAGCCGTCGGTTATAAAGTGCGTTTCCAAGATAAAACCCGCGATAGCTCATTAATAAAATTAATGACCGATGGAATTTTGCTGGCCGAATCACAAAATGATCCCTACCTCAATCAATATGACACCATCATTATTGATGAGGCGCATGAACGTAGTTTAAATATTGATTTTCTCTTGGGTTATATGCGTTGGTTATTACCACGCCGACCTGATTTAAAACTGATTATTACTTCCGCGACCATAGACCCAGAACGCTTTGCCAGCCACTTTTTCAACGCTCCGATTATTAATGTCTCCGGACGTACTTTTCCTGTGGAAATGCGCTATCGACCGATAGAACAAGATGAGGAAGAAGATGAAACCACTAATGATGTACAGCTCGCCATTTTAGATGCGGTGGATGAATTACACCGTGATATTACCGGCGATATTCTTATTTTCTTAAGTGGTGAACGTGATATTCGGGAAACTACTGAGTCCTTGCGCAAACATAATAACGGTCGGTTTGAAGTCTTGCCACTCTATTCCAAACTCAGTGTTAATGAGCAAGAGCGGGTCTTTAAAAGTAAAGCAGGTAAACGTCGAATCGTACTGGCAACTAATGTCGCAGAAACCTCGCTAACAGTCCCAGGCATTCGTAGTGTTATTGATGTTGGCCATGCGCGTATAAGTCGTTATAGTCATCGCAGTAAAATCCAGCGTCTCCCCATAGAAAAAGTATCACAAGCCAGTGCTAATCAAAGGGCAGGGCGTTGTGGCCGGGTCGCTGACGGGATTTGTATTCGCCTTTATTCTCAGGATGACTATTTAAGTCGCCCTGAATTTACCGAGCCTGAGATTAAACGTACTAGTTTAGCCGCAGTCATCTTGCAGATGGCTAGCTTGAAACTGGGTGATATTCGCGACTTTCCTTTTGTAGAGCCGCCTGAAGATAAAATGATTCGGGATGGCTTAACGACTTTACAAGAAGTGCATGCATTGGATAAATCTGGCAAGATTACCGCTGTGGGTTTGCAGTTATCTAAACTGCCAGTTGACCCAAAATTAGCACGTATGTTGCTCGCGGCTGGTGAATTATCTTGTTTAAATGAATTGAGCATTATTGTCTCTGGCTTGAGTATTCAAGATCCTCGTGAAAAACCAGCTGATAAAATGCAACAAGCGGATGCCAAGCATGCTGAATTTATTGCCGAGGGTTCGGATTTTCTTAGCTTTGTTAATATCTGGAATACGGTAGAAGAGCGCAAAAAACATTTATCTAATAATCAATTGCGTAAATGGTGCAAGCAAAAATTCCTTTCTTATGTGCGTTTGCGTGAATGGCATGATGTGCATGCGCAGATTTTACAAGTCATTAAAGGTGAACTTAAGCTGAAAGTGAATAGCACGGAAGCATCTTATGAAGCAGTACACCAAGCGCTATTACCAGGTCTATTATCCAATATTGGTTTTAAACATGAGCAATATGAATATTTAGGTGCACGTAATTTAAAATTCTATATTTTTCCAGGTTCTGGCCAATACAAATTACGTCCTAAATGGTTGATGGCAGCTGAACAAGTTGAGACCAGCAAAGTGTATGGCCGCTGTGTGGCCAAAATAGAACCACAATGGATTGAACGTTGTGCCGAGCATTTAATCAAGAAGAACCACTTCGATCCACACTGGGAAAAAAAGGTTGCGCGTGGTGCTATTTATGAGCGTACTTTATTGTTTGGTTTGACCTTACAAAGTCGGCGCAAAATTCCCTATGAACATGTAGATCCCAAAGCAGCAAGACAAATGTTTATTCGTAATGCTTTGGTGGAACATGATTATCAAACCCGAGCGCCATTTTTTAAAGCCAATGAAGCATTATTAGAAGAGGTCGGCTATATTCAACATAAAGGTCGCCGAGTTGATTTAATCGAAGATGAAGAATGGTTGTATGATTTTTACGAACAAAAAATTCCAGAAACGGTGGTTAATGGCATTACCTTTGACCAATGGCGCAAAAAGGCTGAACGCGAACAGCCAAAGCTATTATTTTTAAGCAAAGAAGATTTAACTCGCCATGATGAAGGCCATATCAGCTCTTGGGAGTACCCCGACGAAAAGCAAGTAGGGCGCTTAGTACTGTCTTTACAATATCGCTTTGAATTAGGGCATGAGGAAGACGGAGTAACACTTATTATTCCTGTGCATCAGTTGAATCAATTAACTGAACAGCCGTTTGAGTGGTTAGTACCTGGCCTATTATCAGAAAAATTGACCGCTCTGATCAAAGGTCTACCCAAACAATTACGTAAACATTTTGTGCCAGTACCGAATACGGTAGAACGCTGTTTGGAAGTGGAACCAGAGGGTAAAGGCTCTTTATATGAATGGCTAGCGATGCGCTTACGAAAATTGACTGGCGAAGCGATTCCATTAACTGCATGGAATAAAGAGATACTCACCGATCATTTGCGCATGAATTTTCGGGTAATCGATGAGCAAGGACAGCAAATTGATAATAGTCGTGATCTTAAAGCCTTACAACGTAAATATACCGAAGCAGCAGGTGATAGCTTTAATCAATTGGCTGAAGATGAGTTAAATTATACGGGCTGTATAAAATGGGTCTTTGACGAATTACCTGAAGTCTATCAATTTGAACAAAACGGGCAAAATTTTATTGGCTACCCTGCCATCATTGATGAAGGCGATTCGGTCGGTGTACGTATTTTAGATACCCAAGAAAAAGCCGCTTTGCAGCACGAAAGAGGTTTGCTACGTTTGTTTCAATTACAATTGAAAAAAGAAGCCAAATATATACTGAAAAATTTACCATTTTCACCCGAAGCAGAATTAGCCTATAACCGTTTAGCCAAGCATCCTGATTTAAGCAAAGATATTATGAGTGAAAGCTATAAACAAGATATGCTAGCTTTGATTATTAAATCCGTATTTGTCAGTGGCAAGACTATTCGTACTGAACAACAATTTGAGCAAAGTCTGCGCGAGAACAAAACTGAATTGATGAATATAGCTAATAAAATTGGTGAAAGTGTGGTGCAAGCCTTGGCAAATTATGCGCAAATCAAACAAAAAATTGCCAGCTTTCCACAGCAAGAACCCGCAGTACAGGATGTGCAGCAACAATTAGCGCGTTTATTTTACCAAGGCTTTTTAACCTTGACGGCTTATGAGCATGTGCGCCATTTTCCACGCTATTTAAAAGCTATTACCGCACGTATGGAAGCCATGCTGCAACAGCCTACCAAAGATCAGCAAAAAATGCAGGAAATGGCAAAATTTCAGCAATGGTTTTGGCAGAGTGTCGAGAAACGGCAAAAGAATGAGTTAGTCAATCCGGAGAGTGAAGCTTTTCGTTGGATGATTGAGGAATTTAGAGTGTCATTGTTTGCCCAGCAACTGAAAACACCTTACCCAATATCTGCAAAACGCTTAGAAAAGGCTTGGAATAGTCTGTAGGAGAAGCCTATGGCTACGACTAATTGCAGTAGCTGGCATTTTATATTAGTGGATATTATTTTCAATCGAGTCTGAGCCTAATGCCGCTTCCGATATATACCTAAGCCAATGAAAATATAGATATTACATGTAATTTATTCTCTATTTCTGCTAATAATTAGCTATAATTGATTTATGGATATTTCCATTTTCTTCATAAGGATATTAAGTCATGAAAAAGCCAAAACGATTAAGCCTACACTTATAAATTCGTAATTTTAATAATGCTTTCTTTCAAATAGGTGACCTGCCTTTTAACACACTAATCCATGCTGGTACACCAAAAACGGGCACAACGAGCTTACAAACCTACCTAGATAAAAAACAACGTAAGCTTAGAGGAAAAGGGATTCTTTACCCACATAACCTTGATAAGTTACAAAATTTCAACGCACCAAAACACCAATGGTTTGAGAAGAATTTAGTCACAACAAATTTGGAAAGCCTTCTAGAAAATTTTAAGAACATAATCTCGCAAGTTAAAAAAGACACGCACACCATTATCCTGTCATCTGAAGGCATTTATAATTACTGCTGGGATTTTCCTGATGAATCAAAAAATATTTTATCTGAACTGAGTAAACTCTTCGATATTGAAGTTTGGGTATGGTTTCGTGAACCACTCGTATTTATTGAAAGCTATTACAAACAATAAGTGGTCGATTTTATAATCATAGGGGAGAGAATATTTGAGGCTATTAATTTAATTTTTTGTAGGCAGGTTGTGCACTGATCATATGAACTCAGGGATTAACAGTACTATACAGTCATTAGATTGCTCTCAAACTCCTCCATAGGAACTGGTTTGGCAAATAAGTACCCTTGGTAAATTAGGCAACCATGCAGTGCCAGAAAGTCACGTTGTAGTTCAGTTTCTACGCCTTCAGCAATCAGTTCAATATTTAGATTCTTTGCCATAGTAATGATGGTTTGGACGATAATATCATTATCAGGGGCATTGGCAATGTCATGAACAAAGCTTTGGTCAAGCTTGATTTGGTCAATGGGCAGTTTTTTTAGGCTGGACAATGAAGAATAGCCTATTCCAAAATTACCAATTGCAAAGTGCACCCCTATTTTACGTAACTGGTGCATTTTAATGATGGCATCATCAAGGTCATGCACAACTAATTGTTCCGTGATTTCTAATCGAAGTCGGCTAGGATTGATGTTGCTATAAGATAAAGCTTGAGTGACTTGACTTACAAAATCAGTTTGCCGGAATTGATAGCTACTAATATTGACCGAGATTTGTAAGTTTTGTTTATCAAGAGTATTTTCCCAGCGTTTGAGTTGCCTACAGGTTTCTTTTAGCACCCAGTAACCAATATTGATAATAATACCTGTTTCTTCCGCTGTGTTCATAAATGCGCTCGGGGCAAGCAAGCCACGCTGTGGGTGTCGCCAACGAATCAGTGCCTCAGCACCAATAGTTGTCCTATCATTATGTACTTGTGCTTGGTAATGCATTTCAAATTGGTTTTCTCGTAGTGCTTGATACAGCTGCTCTTCAAGTAATGCTCGTTTTATAATGCTAGATTGCATCTGTTGGTCAAAAAAACGTAGTGCATTACGGCCTGAAGCTTTGGCTTCATACATGGCAATATCAGCATATTTGAGTAGTTCGTCTGTCGTTTGTTTATGGCCGTTAAATAAAGTAGCGCCAATACTGGGCGTACTATAATGAGTAAGGCCTCCAAGTAAATAAGGCTGGTTCAGTGTGGTGATAATTTTATTGCCAATAATTTTTGTTAGATTGGCAGTTTCAAGCTCATGTTCACTTAAGTCTTCTAGCATTACCACAAACTCATCACCACCCAAACGTGCAACCGTATCGCCTTCACGAATGCAGTGTAACAGGCGGGTAGCAACTTGTTGCAGTAATAGGTCGCCGATATCATGTCCATGAGTATCATTGAGTGTTTTGAAATTATCCAAATCAATAAACAGTAAAGCCCCTAGACGGCCACTACGTGAACTTGCTGCTAATGCAGGGTCTAAACGATCTAATAGTAGCCTTCGGTTTGGTAGATTAGTCAACGGGTCATAAAATGCTAAACGCTCAATTTCGGCTGTAGCCGCTTTTTCCTGAGTAATATCATGAAATGAGGCAACATAGTTGGTGATTGTGCCAGTTTGGCCTTTTACTGCGGAAATATTCAAGTATTCAGGATAAATATCCCCATTTTTACGTTTATTCCAAATTTCACCATCCCATACGCCTGTATTTTCAAGACTTTGCCATAATGAAGCATAAAAGCTTTCATTATGGTGACCTGATTGAAGTATGCTTGGGTTGCAACCAACTGCCTCTGCTGCACTATAGCCAGTAATTTGACTAAAAGCATGATTTACTTTAAGGATAGTCCCTTTATTATCAGTAACAATGACACCTTCTTTGGATTCAAAAGCGGCTGCTGCAATACGTAAGTCATGTTCGGTTTGTTTACGTTCAGTAATGTCTATAGAAATGCCAATCATGCGCAATGGCTGGCCATCGTTAGTACGAGAAATGAGCTTTCCTCGAGATAATATCCATTTATAGTGCCCATCGCGATGGCGCACCTGATGTTCAACCAAATAGTAATCCGACTTATTGTTTGCAACTACTTGAATAGCATTTAATGTTTTTGTATAGCTATCGGGATGCAAGAGATCGGCCCAATAATCTAACGGTTGATAACCCTCGGATATATGACTATCAATTCCCAACATTAGTGCCAATTGCTTAGACACCGTATTGGAGTGGGTGACAAAGTCATACTCCCATACGCCATCGCCTGCTCCTTCTAGGGCAAATTTCCAGCGCGCATCACTTTCTCGCAATGCACTCTCTATCTGTTTGCGTTTGCTAATATCGCGTACAGTGCCTTGAATGACTTGCTGACCATCTAAAAACATCGTTGTCAGCAATACTTCAGCGGGAAACACCCATCCATTATCATGACGCTTATGCGTCCATTCAAAACTTAAATGACCTTTTTCTAGGGCTGTTGCGATGAGTTGCTTGCCTAATTCAGAGGATTTTGTACCACAAGGTTGCACCGCTGGAGATAGGTAAGCAGGGTCTTTAAGCGCACAAAACTCTTCGACAGTTGTACAGCCAAACATCTCTAACGTTGCTTTATTGCAGTTAAAAAGACCTGCATCACCTAGCAACATAATAGCATCGCCGTGTGACTCAAATAAGGTACGAAAACGTGTTTCTGAATTTTGTAATGTTAGCCTAGACTGTTTAAGTTCAGAAACATCGACAAAACTCCATAATGATATGTCTTCCTGAACATCTATAAGTGTTCCTCCCAGGTTAACCCATATCAGTTGTCCATTTTTATGTAAAAATTTAAGTTCATTTAGTCTAACTGGTTCTTTGGCAATGTTCTTGTAGGCATGCCCAACTAATTGATAAGTTTCTTCGTCTGCATATAGTTGCCGTGTTGGCATTGCAATTAATTCACTTTTTCTATATCCAAATAACTTGGTATAAGCGGGGTTCGTCCACAAGATTTTTCGGTCTTTTACTGTAGCACTGCCAATTAAATTATTTTCCAGAATTACCTTTTGTTTACTGAGTAGTTGTTGAACTTTTTGCTGATTTAAAATATTTTCGGTAATATCACGAGCAATACCAAATAGGCCAATAATCTTGCCTTGCTTATCAAGTATTGGGTATTTACGATTATCTACCCAGCCAATATTGCCTTGTTTATCTTGTATTTTTTGAATGTCTTGTACAGAAGGAGAGCCAGCAAAAATTTCCTTTTCTAGTTGGTAATAAGCATCTGCATACTCTTCTTGAAAAACATCATAATCAGTTTTTCCAATTAGGTCTGTCCAATGCTCGGAAGGGTCAGTGATAGAAACGAGTGTTTGACTGGCTGCGGTAAAGGCATGATTCCTATCTTTAAAGAAAATGTAATCTTCACTATTTTCCATCATGGCAGTGAAGTTACTTAACAGTATTGAATCACTTAGATTTTGCTTTAATAACTTAGCATCTGTTAATTGCAGGTGTAAGATTAAGGCAGAATTTTGATCATACTTTTTATGATAACGGCCCTGTAGACAAATAATCTTGCCATTTTGTTGTCTACAGCGGAAATTGATATTTTTGGGGATTTCTTGTGCAACTAAGGAGAATAATTCCTCAGCTATATTTTGGTCGGCTGTATGAATCAGCTTTGCAAAGCGCAAGTCTGTTTCAAAAAATTCTTTTGTCGCGTAACCTAATAATGCATGTATTGCTGAATTGACATGTAATACTTGTTCGCCTGATGCCGATATTAGAAACTGCATATCTACTGAGCAAGTGGCTGTATTCAATGAATCATTAATAGGCATGAATCTTTAAATCTCTTACAATCAGGAAAATAGCCCTGCCATTCAAATAAAGCAGTAGTGGCTAGAAATTTTCTTACTAAAATTTAATATAGCATTGATACAGTGCCTCAATCTGAGTGGTACGTCAATAAACTCCTTTTATTGCTACACTTCAAAGATGTATTAGGTGGGTATAAAAGACGTTACCCACCCTTATAAACAGCCTGTGTTTAAATTCTAACCAAAAAACTTTTTAGCAAGATTTAATGCACCGTCAATACCCCCTACAGCATCTAATAAAGAGCCACCTGTGCTACCTTTATCAACCATTTGTGGAACGGCTTCGGCTAAACTATCTGCAGCAGTATTTTCATCAACCCCTAATTGATTGGCAAAAGCGGCAACTTTATCACCCCCTAGAATATCCTTGATTTGCCCTGCAGAAATCGCTTCATTAGAGCCATCTCCCAACCAAGAGCCAATGATGCTTTCTAAGCCGCCGCCTTGGGTAATCATATTACTAACAATACTACCTAAATCAATTCCCCCAGCAGTAGCTCCACCACTGCTAGAGCCTCCTAATAGAGCGCCTAAAGCATCTGAAATCCCGCTTTCACTAACATTGCTACCTAATTTGCTTTGAATTAGTTGGGCGCCTAGTTGCATTAAATCCATTGTCTTTCCTTTTAATGTTAAATTAGAATTACTGAGTATATCAGTTAAGCTTAAGTGCAACAATTTCCATCATTTAGCCAAGATGGTTTTGTTGATATAGGACTGATATTCAGTAGATTTTAACACACCACTGATGCCTATTTTTTTATGCTGTTTATCAAAAAAATAAGTTCTTGGCAGTTCGCCGTACCAGTGCTTATCGACAAGATAGCGTAGAGCAGGGGAGTTATCCTCCGCAAAAAACCATTGTTCTATACTCTCTAGCCGGTTTTGTTGAATGACTTGCAGCATTTCATTGCGAAATTCATGACCATCTACCGAGAGCATAATGAGCTTAATATTTGCTTGTTGTTGAATTTCATGAATTAATTCCATTTCTGCCAAGCAGGCTGCACAGTTTATCGACCAAACTATTAAAACAAAAGGCTGTTGTTTTTGCTTGTCTAGAATCTGTTGATAAGAATCTTGATGAAATGAGTGCATCTTAACGTCAGTAGCTTGCGTTGCCGTTATGCATAAACAACAAAGTATCACTACCTTAATAATATATTTCATTTAATCACCTCAATTAAGGAATGCCCTGTTGCTTTAGTGACCCATGAGATAAAGATTTTTTCATTTTGTGCCAATAATATTGGGTAGCCTGTGCTTGATGTGCTACTTGCAACCTTTTGTGCAGTTTGCCAACTTTCCCCTTTATTGAAGGATTGTTGTATATATAGACTGGTGGTTTTGCCATCAAACTCAGTCCAAGCCACGACGACGCGTTGCTTGGCAACGGCTATGTCGGGGTGGCTTGGCAAATAGTCCAGCTGGCCCAGTGGCATAGGATTTGATACGGTTATGCCATAATCATCAGTATATGCATAAAAAATACCTTGGCGTTTATTGCTTAATGAAAACCACGTTAAATGGCTTCTGCCTTGTGTATCTATGGCTAATGCCGGACCGTGTTCAGGACAAGCATCAATTACCCAATGATCATCTGAAATACGTGAGGGAGTGCGCCATTGTGTTGCAGATTCTTTACTTAATAAAACATGATCGCGCGCGCCATCAGGAAATGCCATACGCATTAAAATGATAGGATAACCTTGGGGAGATAGGCTAATGGCTGTCCTGCAACAACTACAGACAAAATGGTTTATTAATTCATTCTTAGAAATATCGTTATTTAGCTTATTAATTTTTGCATGGTACAGGGATAGTACCCCCGAACCCATACCAGTATTTTGACCTTCATTGCGTCGATCATGCCAGAAGAAATGCACATCACCTTGCTGATCAACCAGCATTTTATCCATATAGTGCATATCGGTCGTTGCATGATCACTAATTAAGGTAGGCGTGGAAAATGTTTTGCCTAAATCATCCGAATAACTAAAATAACTGGTCGATTTTTGCTGTGTATCAGCATAATACAATACCAAAATACGACCACTTTTAGTGACAGCGATAGCGGGTGGGTTTTCAGGCCAGGCACTTATTTTTTGTGCTTGCTTATTCACTTTACTTGGCTTGCTATAACTATTGCCGTTATCTGTTGAAAAATCGACATAAATAAAATCTCTGGTAGGGAGTAAGCGCCATAATGTGCCATTTTCTGCAAAAGTAAGCGCGAGAGTATTCCTTATAATATCTACGGGTAGTTGATTATGACTATTATGTGCTGCAAATGCTAACTGACTTAACATGCTAAATAACAATACATAGCTTAATAATATTTTTTTCATTGGATAAAGTCCCTTTTAAAATTTCCGTAGCCGAGTGTGCATAAGCAGTTATGTGTAGCAGGTATATAGAACATCAGTAGCGCTTGGTATGGTGCATCATATTGAAACCAAAAGAAGACTCATTAAATATGAGTGAGCTCTTATATAGTAGCAATTTTTCTTACGATGTAAAAAGTTATTTCACTCTCCTTATTAAGATTATGAGGGTAGGTACAAAATTAACCTATTTATCAAGAGCAGGGTAAAATGCGAATGATTTAGTTGATAATCATTCGCATTTGCATTAATATAAGCGCAACTATTTATTTCCGCTTTTTTTTGTAGATTTTATGATGAACAAAATGACTTGTTTGCCTCCTTTAGTGTTGGCATCACTTTTAGCAACCACTTCAACAGCGCAAGCACTGACAGTAGATGAACTTGCTGAACAATTTGAAGCATATAAACAACAACAGCAACAAGAGTTCCAAAAGTTACGTAAGGAAAATGCTGAATTAAAATCTAATAATTCCGAGCTTAAAGAAAAGCTAGATAATACTGAACAACAAGTCGAAAATAATACTGTTGCAGTAGAAACCATTAGTGATAATGTAGAGAGTCAAAGTTCTTCAGGCGGACATTGGTATGACCGTACGACTATTGGTGGCTATGGCGAGCTACATTACAATAATTATGATTCCTCTGATGCTAAGCAGCAAAAAGATGAAATTGACTTTCATCGATTTGTACTCTTTTTTGGCCATGAATTTACCGATAATTTACGTTTATTCTCGGAAGTAGAAATAGAACACTCTATTTCCGGAAATGGTTGGGGGGGCGGGGTTGAGTTAGAACAGGCTTATATAGAATACGATGTTACCGATCAAGCGTCTATGAAAGCGGGTTTATTCTTAATTCCCATAGGCATTATCAATGAGACACACGAGCCAACTACTTTTTATGGCGTGGAACGTAATAATGTCGAAAAATACATTATTCCAACCACGTGGTGGGAAGCGGGGATTAGTACAAAATATAATTTTGCTAATGGTATTGGTGTTCAATTGGGGCTTACTTCCGGGTTAAATGCTGATGATGGTTATATCCGTGGCGGACGCGGTAAAATTTCTAAGCAATTGGTTAAAAGTGGCGGTGTCTATGGTGGGATCAAATATACCGGCTTACCTGGTTTAGAAGTTGCTGCTAATTTCAATTACCAAACAGATTTAGACCAAGGTGCAAGTGACACTATGGGCGATGCAGTTTTATCTGAATTCCATGCTATTTATAGTCATACCCTTGGGCCTGGAACCATTATGGGGAAAGCTCTCTATGCGCGCTGGGATATAAGTACAACTATTGATGATGCACACACTCAGGATGGCTGGTACCTTGAACCCTCTTACCGTGTACCAACCATTATTGGTGATATTGGTGTTTATGGGCGCTATGAAGAGTTAAAATACTATAACAAGAAACAAAGAAGTTTCGGTAAATGGGAGTTAGGTTTCAACTACTGGATACATCAAAATGTTGTCTTTAAATTTGATTATTTCGAGAAAAATTCTACCGATGGTTCTGCTAAGCAGACAGGCTTTGACCTTGGCATGGGCTATCAGTTCTAATATAATAAATTATGACTTGTAAGGGCGTATTGACTCCCTTTTTAATTATTAATTATGCATCTTAAAACACTATTATTTCTGCTTTTTAGCTCTATTCTATCAACTTTATCTTTTAATCTAGTTGCCGAAGAATATCAAAGTTCTGCAGATTTTATCAATACTGCATTTGACAATCACCCTCCTAAACCCAAGTCACTTTGGGTCTCTAAAGGTATAAAGGCTCCTGTCACTAAAATTCTGCAACATAAGCCAGGTTTTATGCGTACTCGCTATTGGCGGAATGGCGATAAAACTGTTTGGGTACTGAATGAAATAGGTAAAACTAAGCTTATTAGCGTCGGTATTATCATTGAAAACAATCGGATTAGTTTATTAAAAGTACTGGCTTTTAGAGAAAGTCGGGGCTGGGAAGTGAAACATGATTTTTTTACCGACCAGTTTAAGCAAGTCGCTTTAACTGATGATAATGCACTAGATGCTCCAATTGACGGCATTTCCGGGGCAACACTATCAGTACAAGCCTTAAGCAAAACAGCGCAGTTGGCACTTTTCTTTAATCAACACATTCAGCAATGAAACAGGCTAGGCGCTCACGGTGGAGAATATTATATAAATTCCATCGTTATGCGGGCTTATCAGCTGGGATCATTTTAATCATGCTTTCCATTACCGGTATTTTTTTAAATCATACTAATGATCTACAGTTAGATAAAAAATTTGTTAGTAGTCCTGCCATATTGGATTGGTACGGTATAAGCTCCCCGGAAATTGAAGCAGCATTTCCAATATCACAACATTGGATTAGTCAAGCGGGTCAGCAGGTCTATTTAGATTCGCAAGTCATTTTTACAAGTACGGCAGTAATAGTTGGTGCGGTGAATACTCCTGAATATATTGCTATCGCTTTTCATGATTTTATACTGCTGGTAACGCATGCAGGGGAGTTAATAGAAAAGGTTGACCAACAAAATATTGAGAAAATTGCAGTAACTGATACTGATAACATTTATGTGCAAAGGCTGGGGCAAGTTTATTATAGTGATGATGCCTTATTGTCTTGGCAAATATCAGAGCATGCTACATTAAAATGGTCTAGCGATGAGCTATTAACGCCAGAAATACAAGAGCGATTGCAAGCAGCAATAATCCCCACTATTTTGCGCTATGAACGCGTCATGCTAGATATCCATAGCGGCCGATTTTTTGGGACTTATGGTGTTTTTGTCGTTGATCTAGCAGGAGTATTATTTATGTTATTGGCTATTAGTGGTACTTGGATTTGGTTAAAGCATAACCTAAAACATTGGGGTGGGAGACGTTCCAAAAAATAAGCAGAAGGGAAGCAGGGTGCTGAGAAACGAAGCGCATCTTTTAGTGACTGATGCACTTCCTATCATCCTATATTATTGTTCGTAATAATCTCGGCGCAACGTGATTTGGATATCGATATTATGTTTATCAATTGTGATCCATTTCTTTTTACTGATATATCCTACTTTACTTATTTCTATTCGATAATCGCCTGGTTCCAGCTTTACGCCTCTTGAATATTTTATATCACTGTTAAGGATGGTGATGTCACTATCATCGGGGTTAGTAAAAATAGAAAGTTTACGTGCATGAGTACTTTTCGTGTCAGCAGGCTTAGGCTTAACGATGACTGGTGCAGGTTGTGGTCTAGGCATAGGTGGAGGGGAATAGGCTGCGACTGTTGTGCTTTGTACTTTTCCTGGTTTGAAATAAAAATCGCCACGTAATGATGAGGTTTCCCAGGGTAATTGTTTGCCTTCGGTGGAGTTTTCTACTGACACTCGTACCCGCTTAAAAACTTGTTCAATAGTGAGTCCTTGTGCCCCCATAAATTGTAATAAATATTGCGTGTAGGGGCTATTGCGACCATTACCATCCGCGGCAACATTGCCTGGCCCTGTTGAGTAGGCAATGATCGTGCCTGATGCACTTTTAATACGAGCTAATCCACGCGAGCTAGATCGACTTTTTCTGGGGAAGGGGTTGTCACGACATGCATCCAGAACAATAATATTAAGTGGGTTTTTGGCTTCTTCCATTGCGCCTGTCACCAAACCTACGTCTATAGAAGCATCGCTTACTTCATAGGCAGCTGATACATTAAAATCAGTGGGGATCAAGTAGTTTTTGCCATCAATTTGCAGGCCATGACCTGCATAGAAAAACAGGCCTACACCACCACGTTTTTGCAGGGATTGGCCAAATTTTCTTATTAATTTTTTAACCTCTTTTTTGTTTTTATCTGTGGCGAGTATGACTTGAAAACCTAAAGATTTAAGTTTTGCAGCAATATCGGTGGCATCATTCTTTGGGTTAGATAAAGGCATTAATTTATAGTCGGAGTTACCGATAACTAATGCAGTTCTATTCATGGTTACGCTGGGAATATTATTTATTAATTCCGATGAGATATTTCTATGTTCAGCTGTTTGTCTATCTGAATTCATAGAATTGCTAATATTCCTATTCCGGTCGGGTGCAGGGCTGTTTGCACAACCGAATAACATAAGTGATAGTGTGATGAGTATTAACTTGTGCATTCGTGTTGTTTCCAATGAGTCATAAGAAAGATTAATGTAACAGAATTGAGGTATTAAATAAAACGACGACCTGCTTTACCTAAAGGTATCGTATCGGACCATTGCCCTAGCATTTCACCATCTAATTTGAATAATTTGAACTCTAGTTTGTAGTAAGCAAGCTCTTGATCATTTTCACCATATTGACGTGTTGATGACAATTCGGAGCGTACCACATAATCAAATGAATTAGCTGATTGGTCTAATAAACGTACTGCACCAGATCCTAAAATAATTTCTGTAATACGGTCATAGATATCCTGCATGCGTATATTTTCATCATCCGTATTATTGCGCAGTTTGCCAAGCACTAGGCGTGGCTTTTTCTTTTTTTTGCTCCACGATTGTGCTAATTTTGAACGAAACATCTTATCGGTTACTTTTTCAGCAAGTGCTGAATAGTCTGTCATAGTCAATGTAGTTGCTAAGTGGACTCGATCAGCTTCATCTATAATTTCAACATCACTTTGACTACCAAATTGTAGACCTGAACAGCCAAATAGCGTCAAGGGTAGGGCAACTATTATTAATCTTTTGATATTATTCATAAGCAGTGTATCTGAATGTATGCACGATGGTCATCATTATCATGCAGGGTAAGGGTGTACCCTGCATGATAGAGAATATTAATATTTACGAATTGCTTTACCAAGTGGTAATACATCAGACCACTGGCCGACCATTTCACCATCAAGCTTGAATAATTTAAATTCAAGTTTGTAGTAGGCTAGTTCTGATCCATCACCACCAAATTGGCGAGTTTCTGATAATTCAGTACGCACCACATAGTCAAATGAAGTAGCAGATTGATCCATTAAGCGTACTAGCCCGGAATTTAAGATAGTTTCAGTAATGCGGTCATAAATATCTTGCATGCGAATACTGTCGTTATTAGTGTTATTAGCCAGCTTACCTACAACAAGTTTAGGCCGCTTTTTGCCCCAAGATTGTACTAAGCGTGAACGTAACATTTTATTGGTTACTTTTTCTGCAAAAGCGGTGTAGTCTCCCATCGTTAGTTCAGTTGTTAGATGTTCACGACTACTTGAATCTAATATAGCGACTCTAGATTGGCTACCCAGTTGCTTGCCTGAACAACCGATTAATAGAAGTGGTAGCGTTAATAACAGTAATTTTTTCATGTTGTGGTATTTCCTTTTAGTATGATTAATAAATGAAGTATCAGGTTTTCTTGTAGTGATTGATTTTAAAGCAGTAGTTAGTTAAAAAAAGGCTTGGCCTTTTGGTCTTGCTTGTCTGTTTCTATAAAAAGGTCATCCGGGAATCTGACCGTAAATTGCACCGAGTAAGCCTCTTGCATTTTACCAACCGACTGAAAACTTTTAATTTTGCGTGGTGATAAGACAAAGCGGTGCCACATATTGCTGGAATCAACCTCAAAGCCTTGTTTATCACGCCAAACAAATTTATATTCAAGCGTGTAGCGGTCATCGGTGAGGTTTTGTACATCGACTCCAGCTCTGCTAAGCAGCCCTACTTCACCAAGTCTGACGTTAGTAATCAGTACATTATCAACTAATTCAGTTGACCCTAAAATAAGGGTAGCTCGCGGATGCGTATCGTCAATTGTTTGCTGCTCTTTGTATTTTACATTTGCACCTTTAGTAGAAGAACATGCTGTTATATTACTAGCCAAATAGGTGGCTAAGAGTACGGTCATTAATTTTTTTTTGATCATTTTGGTTTCACCCATAAAGTTTTGTTAACGTTGGTTTTTAATACTTTATCAATTGTGCGTGCGTAGATAAAACTATGTTCATTTTTGGGAAGTTTCACTCTTTGCGTTGCTAATCTGTGCCATTTTTTATCGTAGCTAATAATTGTTACTGATTTTAATTTTTTAGATACATAAAACCTAGCACCTAATAGACGTTTGGGTAAGGCTCTCCAGCTACGCATATCAGGGTTGGCAAGGCTTTCCCGTAGTTCTTGTAGAGCCATGCCTATGCCACCAAGCTGGCGCCAACCGATACTTTCCAATGTACTTCTAGTAATCGATGCGATCACTTTAAAGTGTTGAAAGGGCATTGAGTCTAATTGATGCCTTAAGGTAATGGCTTCAATATCAGCAACAACTGATGCTGTCGCCAAAGTTCTTTTACCGCGTTTTATTCTGATATGGGCAATTTTTGATGATACGGGTTCATATATGGGAAGCTTGACTGGTATGATGCCACCTGGTGTCGGAATACTAAAATGTAATACTTTTTTCTCGGGCGCAAAACCATCAGCAATGACCACTTGCACTAAACGTTTACCACGGCGTGGATTTTTTTTGACCTCTTTAATCGCTTGTTTGAGAACCTTGCTTTTTGGGTTTAGTTTTAGTGCTTTCCGATAAGATATTCTAGCATTATCACGTAATGATTTATCTTCAAAACTATCAAATTCTTGCACAATCCCTGCAATATAAAAGCCAAAGGGATTTACATAAGCACTCGATACACTTTGAGCTGACCCTTCTAATTTTTTATAAGGTTTTTGAATTTCATCAAACAAGTTTTTAACGCCTGGAATAAGCACATCAAGGATAGAGGCAGCTGATGATGAGGTTGAGTTAATTGCCTCACCAGCCTTAGCCGCGGTATTCCCTTCTTCAGCTATTTTTTGTTCGGCAAGTGCTAGGCTTTTTTCAAATTCCTTGTGTTCAATATTTTGCCAATCAATAGCTCTACGTGTCACATTATAAGCCTTACGCTCTCCATTTAATAAATAGGCAATTGACTTGTAATTGAGCATTAAAATTCTTTCAAAGGGAGCCCCGTTATAGTTCTCCAGTTCTCCCATGCCGATTAGGAGTCCAAGCGTTTCATTACCAAAGGTGCCCGCTGCTCCTGAAAGTATCGATTTCTCAGCATTCATTTTTAAATAATGCTCAGCTTCGGTAAAATGTTGGATAGCTGACATGGGCTTATTAATATCCAGAGCCAGCAACCCTGCTTCACTGGAATATAGAAAATCGGGATTATCTTCCTGCTTAACTTTACCTTCTTGTATTTGATATGCTTGCTCAAGCTTATCCGATAACATTAACTTTTTAATTTTTAAAAAATCTTTAGAATAACCAACCGTATCAATCGTGGGTTCAGTTAATTTTTGGCTAGTCGCTTTTTTTGCTGCACGCTGTGTCGCTTGAGTCGGTGTCGATTTATCTACTGTCCTATTAATTTTATCTAGAGTGTCAAAGAAGTTTCTAGCCTGGACATTTGCGGATAATATAACGCCAACTAAGACTCCAAGAAGGTTTTTATTTAAGACGTGCTTGTTTATCATTTTATGAAATACATTGATTATGACTAGATAACAAAAATATAGTAGGAACTGGAATTCAATAATACCCGAGTCTGGCTTTCGGGCATTATTAAATCTTCGTTCTTCAATTAAAAACTAGGTCTTCTTATGGTGGGTTTAGGTGCCTTTTTAACTTCTTGTTTGGCAAACCTTAAAACATCACCACTTTGAGCGCCGGAGCCACTAATTAAATGTACGATCGAACGGGAGGTTTCGATACTGGTAACCTTAACCTGTCCCACTTTCTGCTCCACTTTGCCGAAAGAGATACCTGTATCTGGGTCTATCATTTCAGTACCTTCACGCATCACATTGTAGATAGCGCCAGTTTTTAAACCACCATCAGCACCACGGTTAATGTAAAAATCGGTAGCTGACATAGCACCAATTATTTTAATGGGATACAACCTAAGCATAATCCGGCTTACCAGTGTGGTGGTAAAGTCATCGATTAAATTAGCATAAACTGTATTATTAATAGCTTGGCTTTTAACTTGTAATCTTTTATTAATTCTCACTTTGTCGGCGGCTAACAACTTACCCGTATGGCTGTCAACGATACGCAAAGTTGCGTTAATAATACCTACATAGCGTGTTTGTACTGCATCAACGTAAGCTACTTTTTTGGTTTCTGTACGAATTTGAAAATCATTGACGGATGTGAAGATTAAATAGTCCGCTTCAGTCAGTTCACTGAGTTTACTTTGGATTTGTTGGCCGCTAGTTAGTGCTGCTAAACTTTTTTCATCAAATACCTGATCAATTTCTTGTCTTTCCAAGACATCAAAGCGGTTGCTATTCGTTAGTTTAACTAGTAGGTCATTGGTAACATGGATACGGTATTCATTGCTTAAGGCTGTATTATTACCAGAATTATTAAGTCTGATTTTTCCTACTGCCAAGGTGATTTTTCCCTTTTGCTTACCATTCTTATGTTGTGTTCTAGGTGCTGCCTGCTTAGCATGACTGTTCGCACTTGAGGCAGTTATTTCTAATAAATCTCCAGCTTGTATATTGCCCTCAACTATTTCGACCACTGCCAAAGTTTCTTGCACATTGGTTAATCTTATTGTGCCTACTGGGCTAGTAACCTTGCCAAGTGATACACCAGAGGTATCTAATATTTCCTTACCTTCACGGACGACTTTGAAAGTTGATCCTACAGTGTAGCTGTCATTTCTACCACGATTGATGACTAGTGGGTCGTAACTTACAATTTTGGCAGGAAAGGTAATGTCCAGAATTTTATTCGCTGCTAATTTACCCAAGTGATCAAATGTTGAAAATGAATCTTGTTGTGATTCTTGACCTATTAGTAGTGATTCACTTACTTGGGTTCTAAAGCTTGCTGCACCTGCAATAACACCCGATTTAGCATTGATAATACGTAATCTTAAGCGCGCATCTACTTTATTATTAGTAAAGGTTCGGTTAGATTCACTGTAGGGTACTGCAATGGTTTTAGAAGATTTGACTGCTTTTTCTAGTACCGCAAAGACTAGAAAATCTGTGCCCATAGTACTCCCTAGATTTTGGTAATTTTTAATCAGGTCATTGCTATCTGCTGCTGAGGTTGTGACTGCAACAGAGAAACCACTAGTATCAGCAATATTATCAGTGGCAGCATCAAGGGCTCTGTCTAAAAAAGTTTCTTTATTTGCTTCGCCAAACTGTTGCTCGTTAATGATTTTTCTAAGCGCAGTACGTTCTAATACTTGAAAGCGCTTACTAGTAGCCAAGTTTTCAATGATTCTGGCAGCTAGTCCATCGGGCAAGCCCATGCGCTGTTGTACTGCTCTATCTGGGAAAAAATCACTGGTACTGAGTACGGCTATTTTAATTCTTGCATTTGCTGTATTAGTCGCTGTTGTAGCTTGCTGCGCATAAGCAGGTAAGAAAAAGAAAATCCCCAAAAATAGCGCAATATTCCTTATGTTTAGTATATTCATTGCTCAATAATTATTTTGTTAAGCCTTCTCTGAGTGTCTGGTTGCTGTATTTTATAAAGCATTCAAATAGGGCGTTATTAGCTAAAAGGTTGAGAGTTGAACTATGCAATAATTTAGGAGCGAGAATGCAATCATTTACACTCCTAAATTATTGCGTGTGTATTATTGTGGTCGTCTTAAAATACTGCCTCGCGTCATTGGCATATAATCTGGAGCTGTTTCTTTGAGGATTTTTACAAAAGTAATTTTAGGGTTGATGCGGGTGACAACAACATCACCAATATATTCTTCGCTAGAGCCTAATGATTCACCTGTATCAGGGTCAATTAGCTCTTCACCTGCTGAGAATACTTGTAATTTATCACCTTTTTTTAAGCCTCCATCAGCACCTCTGTTAATGATAAGCGTGCCATTAGCAGAGCGTTTGATAACTTTCATCGGATAAACTTGTGCGACAAATTGAGTGGCTAATGTACCAGAAACTGATTTAGCCATTTTTGTGAAATAAACGCTGCTTGGTCTACCTCCTTTACTATTTACAATAGTGGCAGCAGTAGAAAAGGTGGATTTTAATGAAAAAGTGGTGACAATTTGGCCTGTGGATGTATCCAGCATTTGTGCACTAATCACTAAGCGGCCATAATCGCTACGCTTAAATTTACTATCAAAATTAGGTAGTGCTTTGTGTGAACGATAGAATTTAAAGTCGGTGACGGTGGGCAAAATTAAATAATTAGCATTATTGAGTTCACCAGTAGCTGCCGCATCACCTTTTGCAAAGTCTGATTGAGCAAAATTTTGTTCTTCTAATAATGCACCTAATGTTGCCTTATCACGGCTGAGGACTCTAAATTTACGTGTTGCTCTAAAGGCAGCTTCCATTTCGCGACGAATTTGATCGATATCGAGTATTTTCTTGAGATTATTGGAAACACCAGCTCCAACCAGTGGATCTTTAATCGCAACGGATGGTTGCGTACTGCCAGCTAACAGAGAGTTGGTATAAAAAAAGCATACGAACATAAGTATACGTAATAACATGGTTTTTCCTTTTAATATTATTTTTATTAAGGCTAATAAAGCTTTTTGCTCAGTTAAAATAGCCGATGATTTTAATACAAACCCTCACCCTTTAAAGGGGCTTGAGGATAATAACACCTTAAGCACTTCGTTTCTAGATAAAATAATATTATGAATTTATTATATCTAGATATAGTAATCAACTACTTAAGCAGATGTTGGTGTAAGTAATGATATTTTCTTTTTGCCATCAAGCTAGTAATTAAAATATGCTGTCTTGATGATTTTAATATCATTGCTGTTTTTGAAACTGGGTATAGTTTAAGCCTTCACTGTAATAAATTCTTGGCAATAATAGCTCATAAAAAAGGGACATATGTCCTTTTTTCTGCGTTACTTTTTATATAAACTGTGTGCTAAAGAATAAATTGATAGTTGAGTTAACTAATACGGGGGTATCAAATCTGAAAGTCTACGTTCTCAACAAAGTTAACAGAGTGAGATAGTCGTACTTTCCTTGCATATGCTATGGAAATGATTGGCTTATAGGTATAATCGAGATCAATAGATTAAAGAGTCGTGAGTGCCTAAATGAATAACGCTAAAAAATGTGTTTTAAGTATCATATTGATTCATGCAGTAATTTTCTTGAGTGCTTGTGGGGGGGGGGCTTCGAATCATGCAAGTAATACTGCTAAAGTGACAGTGACTCATAATCCAGTTGCCCAGCAACAGGCTTTTAATGAGCTGGATGTGGCAATGGGAATTAAAGGTCAGGTGAAAACCATCGTTGGTAATGGTTATGGTGATTCAATAGATAAAGCTCGTCGGGATGCATTAAAGAATTTAGCGGGTAGTATTCAAGTTGATGTGGTGAATCAGGTTAAAATTTGTACTAATCAATATGGTGATTGTGGGAGTGTAGTTCAAGTGAATACCCGTTCCGAGCTGCCTATTTTAGGTGTGCAATATCAGCAACTTGCCAGTGAGCAAGGGCTGCTGCGTTTTCAAGCATGGGTTGATAGCCAATATTCACTGCCTATTTATGTGCGGGAGTTGGATAAATTAACCAAAGCAATCGCAGATAATCAACGGGCTTTACAGCAGAATTTAACAGCTGATCAACGTTATCAAGTGACGAGTGCTTTAGTTGCTGATATTCCACAGTATGACAAAAAGCGTTTGGTTGCAAATGTACTAGGGGGGTACACACAACAAGCAAGGCCGAAAGTTGACCTAAAGAAACTTCGATACCGGTTAAAGCAGTTGGAGGGTAGAGCAAGTTCATTACGTTTTGCAGCAAAAATTTTAGCAAAGGGAGTGACAGAAAATAGTATTTATTTACATCCCCCGATACCTAAAAATGTACAAGAGGTGACTCCATTTGCATCAGCGCTTAAAAAGCATTTGTCTCCTTTGTTGCATACGGTTAGTTTGCCTGAGCGAGCTAAATATAATATGGACGGCGAATATGAAATACTTGCCAATGGTAATATTTTTGTAAGTTATCGTTTGGTAGATCTGAATTATAAGGTGCTTCATACTAATAGTGTCATTATTGAGCGTTCTGCACACCAAGCGTTTCGATCTAAACCTACCTCGGTTTCCTTTGAAATGTTGTTGCATAATGAGGTTGCTTTAAGTAATAAGTTTCATGCTGAATTGAAAACCTTACATGGATCTGAAACACTTTATTATAAAGGGGGGGATACTGTAAAACTTTTGGTGCGCTTAAATCAGGCTGGTTATTATTATATTGTTGGGCATGTGTTACGTAATGGCTCGCAGTTTTCCTATTTATTAGAACTCAATGATGCACATGGAGATGCGAGGTTTGTACGATATATACCGCAAGATCAAGCGAATAAATATATTGAAATTGCTGAATTTGAAGTGAGTAGACCTTATGGTACCGAGCATTTGCAATTAGTGGCAGCTAATAAGAAATTTTCTCGATTACCTAAGCATGCTTATATGTATTTGCCAGCTGAGGGAAGTGGTTATTATGCACTAGCAGGTAGTCAGGGCAATGCGGCAGCAGGCGTGTCTAAAACGCGGGCGTTGCGTTTAAAGCAAAATAAAAATAAGGTACTAACGTCTGAAACGACTTTAACCTATACTACAAGGCCAAGAAATTAGGACGTAGATTAATAATCTGTGTTAGATTCATAAATACAATACAAAGTTTGATGGTTTAATAATGATAAAAGTGGGTAGATGGAGTATAGCTAGTGCTGTGTTGATGCTTTTTTTAAGTAGCTGCGCAACGACTAAACCTCAACAGGTTGATTGTAATGCAAATGTAATGGATAAAAATGGCCGGCCTTGTTGGGTAAATAAAACGCCCCCTGAAGGAGTTGTCGTGCAAATGGCGAAGCATATTAAGCCTGAAAAAACGCGTGCCTTATTATTTAATAGAGCAGTTGTCGAGCTAGCTGCAGCAAATGGAGGGTTGGATGTTTCGCAGGATGCGGTGGTAAGTAAAGTGGTGTCAGTGAAAAATGATGATGTTTCAGGGCATTCATCAGTGACTTCATTTGCAACAGTGACTTCTGCAAATGAGAGTATAGAAGTAAGAGCTAAAGTTCGAGATTTATGGAATGATTTGATTACTCAGAAAATTTATATGTGGGTTGTTTTGGAGGGTGAATAGATGAATATAAAATTGATGCCGGTTTTATTATTGTTAACGGCTCCGGCAGTGGCAGATAATGCGTTCGACGCTTATAAAAAACAGCAGCAACAGGCTGCAACAAACTATAGTACAACAACTAAGCAAGACTTCGAACAGTATAAAAAAGCACTAGATGCCGGATTTAAGGATTTGCAACAAACCTATCTGCAAGAGTCAAAGCGATACCGTGCTCAAGTGACTAAACAATGGGGGAGTTTTAAAGAAAGCGATAAAACGACCTGGGTTAACTATGCCAGCAATGGACGAGTACGCGAGTCAGTTAATTTTGAAACAGGCACTGTCGAAGTTGAATTTTTAGCTTATAAAACTGATTCGGCTGCCAACTTAAAACAACAAGCTCAGCAAAGTGTTGTTAATTTATTAACAACGACTGAGCAGCAAGCTTTTGCTAATGATGTGGTTGCACAGAAAGTTGAAACTAAAATCAAACAGCATAGCGATGTGGTGAAAACAGGGAAGCCTTCGGCAAATACTCTAGTGATGGCTCCTTTAGTAGCTAAGGTTGAATTGACTAATAAGCCCGCAGTGACTCAGTTGGCAAATACATTAGTCAGTTCTGCTACCACGGAAACTAAGCCCATTAATGCTAAACAACAGATTGTTAAAGTTAGTTTTAAAATACCTAAAAAATTATCTGCAAAAGCAAGCAAGTATTCTGCGCGTGTACAGCAGATAGCTAAAAAAGAAAAGATTCCTGAGGCTTTGGTCTATGCTGTGATTGAGACTGAGAGTAATTTTAATCCATTAGCAAAATCACACATTCCTGCTTATGGGCTAATGCAAATTGTGCCAGTTAGTGCAGGTAAGGATGCGACTAAATACCTATTTGGTAAGACTAAAGTTTTAGCACCTTCTTATTTGTACAATAGTAATAACAATATTGCGGTAGGCGGTGCTTATTTACATATACTATATTATAGTTATTTACGTAAAATTGAAGATAGTACTAGTCGCTTATTTTGTACTATTGCTGCCTATAATACAGGGGCAGGTAATGTCGCTAAAAGTTTTATTGGTTCTTATAATATTAATAAGGCCATTACCAAAATTAATAAAATGTCTGCCAGTGAAGTTTATCGGCATTTGCGCAAGCATTTGCCACATGATGAGACTAAGCACTATATCAAACGTGTTGCTACTCGCATGGCAAAGTATCAACCTTAGGAACGTGCACGAAATGATTTCAGCAACTAGCTGGCCTTTTTATCCGTCTTCTGCGTTATTGAAACAGTTGCGTAGCTAGCTATGCGTCTGTTTCAACGCCTTGAATACGAATAAAAATTCTGTGCCAATTGCTGAAATCATCCCGTGCCCATTCCATAATTTTTACATCCACTAAAGGAAAATTATTATGAAGTTAGTAAAACCAGTACTTATTCTTTTGGCCGCTAATTTAGTGGCTTGTGCAGACAAAAAAGTAGACCCTGTCAGTGTGTCAGCTGTTCCTGCTCCCATTGCTGCTGATTGTGTGTTTCCTAATCAAACAATTGCACCTGGCTGGGTTTGTGATGAGCCCGTGCCTGGCTTGGAAGTTCAAGCTGTGGGGACGGCAGAAAAATCTTATGCAGGGCAGGCTTATATGAAGGATATGGCTAAGGCTGCAGCATTAGGGCACCTTGTTGAGCAATTTAAAGTAAAAGTTGCCAAAATGGTGAAGCAGTACATTGGTACCACCGGCATGGGTAGTACAGAAACGGTTGATGCCGCTGCAAGTAGTACTATTAAAACCATTTCCAGTAAAACGCTAACAGGAATGAGGGTTTATAAAACACGTACTGGCCCTGAAGGTAGAATGTATGTATTGGTTGGTTTAGATGCAGAAAAAACCCAAGCATTAGTTGAAAATGCAGTCAAAACCAGTATGAAAAATGAGAAGGCATTATGGCAAGAGTTTAAAGCGCAAAAATCTCATGATGAAATGGCAGCAGGTATTGCCGCTATGGAAGATGAATAAGAGAAAGTGAGATATTTATAGACTGTGGGTGGGTTTCCCTATAAAAAAAGGGCGATAAGAGCTATATTATTGGAATTCCTGCCGTCTCCTTCAGCCCACACAAGAGTGGAACGAAGCTTATGCTAGGCTACCTTTAAACCTAAAACTAAGGTGTAGCCTATAAGAAGTAATTGTTTCTTTGGGTTACCAATGCCTTATTCTCAATTATAATTTTTGTACAAATACTTAAAAGATGGAAATATCAAGTTCAAATTCTCACCAGCCCGATTTAGATTGGAGCCAAGTAAGAGAGACTGTTAAATTACTTACCTTATCAGCAACACAAGTGCAATCAAGTATGCGGGAGGGAGATGATTCAGTCACCACCTTAACTGCGGCCTTTACTGACATGGTTTCTAATTTAGCGGAGGTTACTCAAGCTTTAGGAAGTATTGATGATTGTGCAGCAAAAGATAAGGCGATGCAGCATTGTTTGATGACTAGCGATAAAGTACATTCTTCGATTATTGCTTTTCAATTTTATGATCGTATGCAGCAATGTTTACAGCATGTGACTGAAAACTTGAGTGGCTTGTCAGAAATTGTCGAGAATCCACAGTTATTATATAACCCATTTGAATGGAAAAAATTACAAGATAAAATTCGTGCTGGTTACACGATGGAGTCTGAAAAAATTATGTTTGATGCCATTTTACAGGGGAAGTCAGTTGCAGAAGCTATACAGTTGGCTGAGCAACATGTGAGTGAATCTGAGGATACTGATGACGTTGAGTTGTTTTAACTTTGTTAATGCTCCTTAGGACTGAGAATTTTATAACCCCCGAAACTGACTTGTCTTTTTGCCCAGTTCCTGTGTTGTGAAAATAGTTGCGTAGCTTGCTATGCGCCTATTTCCACGCCTTGAAACTGAACAAAAATACTGCGCCAGTTTTGGGGGTTATTTCATCCTCAGTCCTTAATCTAAAAATTATCTTGAGTAAATGATTAAAAAAATTGGACTATTCGTTTTTTGTACTTATTGGGTTGTTGGCTGTAGCTCTTTTAGTGGTAAGCAAAAGCCCGCCCCCGTGTATGGGCAAGTTGATTCAGCACAAAAATTATCTGGCCAAGCAAAAGCAGATTCAGTAAAAACAAGACCAGTTACAACTGCTCAAGTAAAGGTTGATCATAAGCCTGTTATCCTGAAGCAGGAAGAAATAAATGTAGTACCGCCAACACAATCTGCAGGCGTGGTAGTGGCACTTTTAGAGCAGGCTGATACAAGTTATGAGCAGGGGAATATAAATGAATCCGTTGCGACTATTGAACGTGCATTACGAATAGAACCACGTAATGCAATGTTATTATATAAATTAGCAAAGTTAAGATTTCAACAAGGTCAACCTGACTTGGCAGAGAACTTGGCTAAAAAATCTGCGTTATTAGCGGAAGGTAATGCTAAGTTAAAAAAGCAAAACTGGTTATTAATTGCTGAAATACGTAAGCAATTAGGTGATAGTAAGGGAGGCGCTAGTGCCGATAAAAAAGCACGACAATTTTAGTATAATTTTGTTATTCGACTATCAGCAAATTAAAGACCTAGGCTCCCCATTTTATAATAGCAAGGGGTGCACAGTCTGTTAGTTTTAGTCCTTCCCTTGACCTAAGGAAATAGCCTAATACCGTAAGGGATTATTAATGAAAGCATGGCAAAATATAATTGAGCAGATTGAACAAGCGACCAAGCAACGCTTTACTTTGATAAAATCGCATGCAATGTATGGTGGTGATATCAATAGTGTCTATCGACTCGAGGGTGTTGAGCAAAGTTATTTTATCAAAATTAATCATGCAGATTTATTGAATATGTTTGCTGCAGAAGCATTGGCTTTACAAGAGTTAGCACAAGTACAAGCTATGCGAATTCCACAGCCAATTATGCAGGGTATTGCAGGTGAAAATGCTTTTTTGGTGTTGGAATATATTGAATTAAAGTCGTTAACACAAGCCACAGGACAGCAGTTAGGGCAGCAATTAGCTCAAATTCACCAAAAGGAGCAGCCGTACTTCGGATGGCATCACGATAATTATATTGGTAGTAATCCGCAAAAAAATAAGCCTACTAATAATTGGGTAAATTTTTGGCAAAAGAGGCGTTTACTTATGCAGCTAACATTAGCTGCAGAAAATGGTTTTCAAGGTAAGCTTCAGGAAAGAGGTATGTATTTGGGGCAATTGCTACCTGCCTTTTTTTCTACCTATCAGCCACAGGCTTCCTTATTGCACGGTGATTTATGGGCGGGTAATGCATCTGCTGATATGGAGGGCAATGCTGTTATATATGATCCAGCAAGTTACTATGGCGATCGAGAAGCTGATATTGCCATGACTGAGTTATTTGGCGGCTTTGGGGCTACATTTTATGATGCTTATGCAGAAGTTTGGCCACTAGATGCAGGCTATAAAACGCGCAAGGTGCTTTATAATCTATATCATATTCTGAATCATTTGAATTTATTTGGCGGTGGGTATCTTCGTCAAGCTGAAGCAATGATACAACAATTAATTGCTGAAATAAAATGATTAATAGATTGTAGGGGGAGGCTTAAATAAAGCCTCTCCCTACAATTATATTATTGTCGCTAGACTTATTTCACTGCTGTTGCAGGCGCAATAGCAGGTACTGCCGCTGTTTCTTCAGCAGCTAACAAAATTTCAACTTGTGCGCCACTACGTAATGCATCAAGGTATTCTGTGATTTTTTGACGTTGTACCATTGGCTCTAATTGTTCCTTAACAGCTGCAAGTGGTGGAGGCGTTTGCTCTCTTGATTCTTCGCGGATAATGATGTGCCAGCCAAATTGTGTTTTTACAGGTGCTTTAGTGTATTTGCCATTCTCAAGACTTGCTACTGCCTCAGAAAAAGGAGGTACCATTTGTTTAGGACCAAACCAGCCTAAGTCGCCACCTTGTGTTTTAGAAGGACCTGTTGATTTTATTTTTGCTAATTCAACAAAATCAGCGCCTTTATCTAGTTCAGCAATGATTGCTTTCGCTTCATCCTCTGTTTTGACTAAAATATGACGGGCTTTAAATTCGGTTCCGCCACCAGAATTACTGATTTGTTTATCATATTCAGCTTGAATATCAGCTTCTGTTACCGGGTTAGCTTTGATGTAATCTTGGATAGCCGCTTGTGATAGCAGGGTATTTTGCATCATAACCATACGCTCAATCATTTCAGGTGATTGCTCAAGATGTTTAGCTTTTGCTTCTTGAACTAATAATTCACGTTTTATTAATTCATCAATAAGTTTATCTTGTGGAATTTTTTGACCACGTGCCCGAGCACTCACTTCTTTATTCAGCGCTTCAAGTGCTTTTTTGCTAATAAACTGACCATTTACACTGGCAACGGCATCTGCTTTTTGAATGCTGGGTGCAGCGATAGTATTGGCATTTTGCTGACAACCTGCGAAAAATGCAGTACTAGCAAGTAAAAATGGAATTGCTTTTAATTTCATAGAGGTCATTCCTTTAGTTTGACTCGGTTGGTGTGAAAGCTTCAATACCTAAGGCGTGAATTTCCTGTTTCATCAGGTCACCTAAGGCTTTATAAATTAATTGGTGTCGTTGTACTAATGACTTTCCTTCGAAAGCATCCGCGACAATACGTACATGATAGTGGCCACCGCCACTTTGTGCGCCTGCATGTCCAGCGTGAGCTTGACTATTATCGGCGATTTCAATTTTCTGCGGGTTTAATGCATCAGTAAGAAGTGTTTTGATTAAATCAACTGTCATTGGGGAAATACTTGTTTAAAGGGTTTAACGATTACGGATGCATAGACACCTGTCAGCAAATAAGGATCTTGGTCTGCCCAAGACTTAGCTGCTTCCAAGCTTGCAAATTCGGCAACGACTAGGCTTCCCGAAAAACCAGCATCACCTGGGTTGTTACTATCAATTAATGGGTGTGGTCCTGCTAGAACTAAACGCCCTTCATTTTGTAAAATTTCAAGACGCTGTAAATGATCAGGGCGAACTGCCATTCTTTGCGCTAAGCTGTCAGCTTTATCTTCACTAATAATAGCGTATAACATATTTATTTCTCAGCTTCTTCAGGCTCTGGGTCAGGCAAGTATTTATACATGCCGATGACTTGGAACAAAACAAAAATACCCATTAGTATTGGTACGCCAAAGGTTTTAAATTCGACCCAAGTATCAGTATCGTAGTTAAACATGACATATATATTGATAAAGCCAACACTGATAAAAAATAAGGCCCAAACCAAGTTTAAAATACTCCATACTTTAGCTGGCATTTCTATATTGGCTCCCATCATCTTTTCCATAATGGTTTTTTTGCCAATAAAATGACTACCAATTAATACAGCCCCAAATAACCATTCAATAATAGTTAATTTCCATTTGATAAACTGTTCATCTTGCAAATAAAGCGTTGCTCCCCCCATGACTACCATGAGCCCTAGGGTGACCCATTGCATGGTTTCAGCTTTACGGTATCTTATCAGGCTATAAGCTACCTGTACGAAAGTTGCAGCAATGACTACCGCAGTGGCAACATATAAATCATAAGTCTTATAAGCAATAAAAAATAAGACAATGGGAAAGAAATCAAAAATTATTTTATTCATGAAAGTTGATGTGGGGGGTTAAACAAAAAAATCAATACCTGAGACAGATGCATTAATTTGTTGCTGAGATAATTGATTAAAAGTAGAGGAATAAGTATTTAGCGCTTTATTGGTACGTAGATCAATTGGTTGTGTTGAGCTATTATCGCTTAGAGCAGAGGGTGCGACAAGTTCTTGAACTCGTTTTTGTTCAACTGCGCTTGCAAATTGTTCGGTGCTAGATAGAGGAGAAGCATTGAGATTGCTTGTGTCATTAGTCTCACTATCAGGCTTGGGCTGGCTAGTATTAGCGGGGGTATTTTGCTGCCTAGAACTAGCAGGTTCAATATAAAGTGATGAACTATGGATTTCCACAACGATGCCATGTTAAAAAATGAGGGTTAATTGTAGGTGTTTTTTGTACTTTTGTACATGAATTGGTAGGGCTTTCTGCTAGAATAATGCCTTTTTAGGAGGATCAATGGATACTAAGACACAAACTGAGCTAGAAGCAGCTGCTTTTAGACGATTAATTGCCCATTTTCAAGCACATACTGAAGTGCAAAATATAGACTTAATGAATTTGGCTGATTTTTGCCGTAACTGTTTAGCTAAGTGGTATATGGCAGCAGCAGAGGAAAAGGGGGAGCCAATGGATTATGATGCAGCGCGCGAATATGTTTATGGCATGCCATATAGTGAATGGAAAGATAAATTCCAGCTTAAGGCAACGGCAGAGCAGCTTGCCATGTTTGAAAGTAAAAAAGCAGCAAATAAAGAATAATCATGAACGATGCACAACTTGAAGCCATGTTTTCGGGGGTTATTGGTCAAGAATACGACACCTTAAAATTAATCTGTCCATTAGCAGCTAGAATGAGTCAGTTAGTGGGTGAGTCTGTTGAACAATATGCGCATAAGCACGCAATACAAACACTCAATATTTTAGAGCTTGGTGGTGGTACAGGTATCACCACTCTGGCAATACTGTTAGCTTCTGAACAACTTAATGTGCTGTCAGTAGATAGCGAGCCGACGATGCAAAACCAAGCTAAAGCTAGCTTGCAGGAATGGGTGCAACAAGAACGGCTTAGTTTTGATGCTGATGATGTGTTAACGGTATTAAAAGGGACTGCATCTGCCAGTGTTGATGTTGTGGCTTCAGCCTATACAGTGCATAATTTTTTAGATAGTTATCGTGCTGAAGTAATGATTGAGATATTTCGGGTGCTGAAACCAGGAGGTCAGTTTATAAATGGTGACCGCTATGGTTTGGATGATGTTTCTGAGCATACCCGAACTATTCAAAATGAAGTGAGTGGTTATTTTAAAGCTTTAGTGGCGATTGATAAGCTAGATATTCTTGAGCACTGGATTGTGCATTTATTTTCTGATGAATCTGAAAATCATGTCATGCGTGAGACTTTCTCTTTGCAGCAATTACGAAAAGTTGGTTTTAAACGAGTCAATTTAAGCCATCGTTGTGAGGTGAATGCTTTAGTCGTGGCAGAAAAATAGCACAAGTTAATTATGAATTTTTATTGTAAGTACTTTGGCATTACGTAAGTGGTTATAATTTTCTTGTAAAGTAGCAGGCAGAGAATCAAAACGACTCTCTTGAAAACCACGATCAATAAACCAGTGCATGGTTTGTGTTGATAGTGCGAATAATTGTTGTAAAGCGTCTTGTCTTGCTTTGCTAAACAGTTGTTCTAATAATTGATTACCACGTGCTGCTTTTTGGTATTCAGGGTGTATTGCCAAACAGGCAATTAAGCCGGCATTGCTATGTTCTATTTTATGTAGGGCGGTACAACCAATAATTAAGCCATCACGTTCTATGACGATATAGTCATTAATATTAATTTCTAAGTGCTCTTCTGAGCGTGAAACTAATAGACCTTTTTGCTCTAATGGGGTGATTAATTCCAAGATGCCTGGAATATCACTTAAAGTGGCTGCGCGTAAAGTTTCAAAATTAGATGAACTAATCAGCGTACCAATGCCGTCACGACTAAACAGTTCTATTAATAAAGCACCATCAATTTTTCTATGTAAGATATGTACGCGACGCACACCTGACTGACAGCCATGTATAGCAGATTGTAAAGCATGTCTGGTACTAGTCGCCAATTGCGGCTCATATTTGATAAAGCTTTGTGTTTCCGCAGTGGTCATTTGGGCTATGAGTTGCCCTGTCTGCACTGATTGGCAGCTTTGTTCGGTCATCAATACCAGCTTTTCTGCCTGTAGGGCTATTGCTACTTCGGTAGCAACTTGTTCAGCGGATAAGTTGAATAATTCTCCGCTAGGTGAGTAACCGACAGGTGAAATAAGTACTACATGACCCAGATCTAATTGCTCGTTAATGGCAGTACTATCCACTTTGCGTATTTTGCCGGTAAACTGAAAGTCTACGCCATTGAGTACACCTAATGGTTGTGCAGTCACAAAATTGCCTGATATCACTCGAATTTTTGCGCCAGACATTGGCGAGTTGGCTACTCCAAGAGATAGTAGGGCCTCAATTTCTACACGTACTAACCCTGCTGCTGCTTTAACGGCCTGTAAGGCAGGTTTATCGGTTATGCGTAAGTCTTGGTGGAATTGTGATTGCTGTTGTTGTTTTTGCAGGTAGTGGTCAATCTGCGGGCGAATACCGTGTACCAGTACTAAACGAATACCTAGACTATTTAGTAATGCGAAATCATGGATCAGGTTATGTAACCCTGCATCCAAAACCGCTTCACCACCAAAGTAGATAACAAAAGTACGGTGACGATGTGCATGGATATAGGGTGATGAATCCCGAAACCAGTTAACGAATACGCTGGAGTTTTGCATTAAAAGAATTTAATAGTCGGTAGGAGGTTCTATGGCAGCGATTTAAACTAGTTGCGGCCATAGGACACACTTCCTACAGAAAAATTAATTATCTGTTACTGCACCTTCAGATGCAGAATTTACCAATTTGGCATATTTAGCCAAAACACCACGTGTATATTTTGGTGCAGGTTGCTGCCATGTAGCCAAACGTGCTTGAATCTCAGCATCATCAACATGCAATGTTAGTTCTTTACTTTCAGCATCAATGGTAATTTTATCACCATTATTAACGATAGCTAATGAGCCGCCTACATGTGCTTCAGGTGTGATATGGCCAACAACAAAGCCATGGGTACCACCAGAGAATCGACCATCAGTAATCAAGGCAACATCTTTACCCAAACCTTTACCCATAATGGCAGAAGTCGGCGAAAGCATTTCGCGCATACCAGGGCCACCTTTAGGACCTTCGTAGCGAATAACGATCACATCACCTTTAACAATATCGCCATTTAAGATGCCTTGTAAAGCTTCTTCTTCTGCATCATAAACTTTTGCAGTCCCTGTAAAGCATAAACCTTCTTTACCAGTAATTTTAGCAACCGAACCTTCAGCCGCTAAGTTACCATGCAGGATAACCAAGTGACTGTCTTTTTTAATGGGGTTATCTAATGGCAAGATCATATCTTGGTCAATAGGGTAAGGTGCGACATCAGCTAGGTTTTCTGCCAATGTTTTACCCGTTACTGTTAGACAATCACCATGCAATAAACCACGCTCAAGCAAAATTTTCATTAATGGCTGGATACCACCAATTTCAATTAATTCCGCCATTTGGTAGCGACCTGAAGGTTTTAAATCTGCAACCATCGGCACCTTAGCACCAATGCGAGTGAAATCACTTAATTGAATGTCTACTTTCGCAGCATTCGCCATTGCCAGAATATGTAAAACTGCATTGGTTGAACCACCTAGAGCGATGACTACCGTAATAGCATTTTCAAATGCTGCTTTAGTCATGATGTCGCTAGGCTTAATATCTTGTTTTAATAGTTCTAAAACTGCGGCACCAGCACGTTCACAATCTTTGCGTTTATCATCAGAGATCGCGGCTTGTGCAGAGCTACCTGGTAAGCTCATACCTAAAGCTTCAATTGCAGAAGCCATGGTATTAGCGGTATACATACCACCACAAGAACCAGCTCCTGGGATTGCTTTGGCTTCAATAGCAGCTAGTTCCTCGTCATCAATTTGATTATTGGCACGGGCACCAACGGCTTCAAAAACCGAGACTACATCAAGTTTCTTCTCTTTATGGCAGCCAGGTAAAATAGTACCGCCATAAACAAATACTGAAGGGCGGTTTAAACGTGATAGGGCAATCATGCAACCCGGCATGTTTTTATCACAGCCACCGATAGCGACAACCCCATCAAAGCCTTGGCAGCCTGTTACTGTTTCAATCGAATCTGCAATGACTTCACGAGAAACTAATGAGTATTTCATTCCTTCAGTACCCATAGAGATACCGTCAGAAATGGTGATCGTATTGAAAATGATGGCCTTACCACCAGCAGCATCAACACCACGCACTGCATCATCAGCAAGTTTGTTGATATGCATATTACACGGAGTCACCATGCTCCAAGTTGAAGCAATACCAATTTGAGGTTTTTTGAAATCTTCGTTACTAAAGCCAACAGCATGTAGCATAGCGCGACTTGGTGCGCGTTCCATGCCATCTACTACTTTGGAAGAAAAGGTACGGGTATTTTTATCGTTGGCCATGTGAATATGATCGCTTGTTAAAGTGTTGATAATGTATTTTTACTAAATATACTGGTGTTGATTATTGTTAAGTCTTAAAAAGTATCCCAGTTACTTTGGTGTTTGCGTTGCCAGCTAATTTTAGGAATAAGTAACCCAAAAATAATGCCAACAAAAGAGAGAATACCACCGTATAAAAACCAATCTTGGCTAGTGCTATCTTCTAATGCTTGTTTAGCGCGTTTTAGCTGCTGTAATTCGCGCTCAACAATCACAACGCGTTCTTGCAAGTCGCTATTTTGGCGTTTTAACTGAATCGCATTAGAGGCTGTTTGGCGTAAATTGCTTAAGTCAGTGCTTAGTTTATCGCGTTCTTGGGTCAAACTGGCATTATTAGATGTCGTTGATGAATTATTTTTTTGTAATTCAGATAAAGTGCCTTTGAGCTGATCATTTTCGGCTTGTACTAATTCCAATTTTTTATTAGCTTTATTTAAATACCAACGGCTAATAGGTTTTTTTAGGGTATAACGTGTCGGGATATAGCCTTCGATCCCCGCTCTGGTTTGTACTTTGCTATAGCCAGAAGCTTTATCTGCCCCCATTAAAGTCAGTTTAGTACCACTGGGTAGCATCTTGATGATTTTGTGTGAGCTACTTGCGCCACTACGTAAAGTAAATTTATGGTGGTCGGTAACATAAACGGATGTAGCGTAAGCCATGTTACTACTTAATAAAGCTATAACTAAAAGATAAAACTGTTTCACTAAAGAAGTCCTGATAAAAGCATATATTATTAGCAGTTTAACGAATTTACCTACACATTAGCAATTCTAGAAGTGCTTTTTGTGCGTGTAAGCGATTTTCAGCCTCGTCAAAGATAACGCTTTGCTGACCATCAATCACTTCCGCAGCAACTTCTTCGCCACGGTGTGCCGGCAAGCAGTGCATGAATAATGCATCTGCATTGGCATTATTCATTATGCCTTGGCTAACTTGATAATCTTTAAACGCAATTTCACGTTGTTTCTGTTCTTCTTCTTGCCCCATACTGGCCCAAACATCAGTAACAATCAAATCTGAATTTTGTGCGGCAGCCAATGCGCTATCAAATAAGGTAACGCGATCTCCAGCCGATTTAACCAAATCGGTATCAGGTAAATACCCAGCAGGGCTGGCGATATTTAATTTGAAATCCAAACGAATGGCAGCATTGATATAAGAATGGCACATATTATTGCCATCGCCAACCCATGTAACCGTCTTACCTTGAATATCACCACGGTGTTCAAAATAGGCCTGCATATCTGCTAATAACTGGCAAGGGTGCAATAAATCAGTTAAACCATTGATGACGGGTACGCTAGAGTATTTAGCAAACTCAGTGACCATTGCATGTTCATTAGTGCGCAACATAATGGCATCCACCATGCTGGAAATGACTTTAGCACTATCACTGATGGGTTCTCCGCGACCTAATTGAGTATCGCGAGGTGATAAAAAGATGGAACTCCCACCAAAGTGACTCATGCCTGTTTCAAAAGAAATGCGCGTGCGTGTTGATGATTTTTCAAACACCATCGCCAAAACTTGGCCTTTTAGTGGTTGAAATTCAGGGTCGCGATTATTTTTTAACTCGATTGCTCGTAGAATTAAATTGCGCAGTTCATCGCTGCTTAAATCAAGTAGGCTAATAAAATGTCTAGGGTTCATATAATGTATTTATTATTTTTATTTTATGATACAAAATCAACAATAAGTGCTGATAGCGTTTCGACTAGCAAAGTAATTTGTTCTGTGCTGATAACCAGTGGTGGTAACAAGCGGATGCTGCTTTCACCCGTTACATTTATGAGTAATCCGGCAGCTAATGCTAATGCAACTAATTCGGTGCATGGCTGATCTAGTTCTATACCTATCATCATGCCTTTATTACGCACCTCAACAATATGTTCGTTAGCGCTGAGTTTCTCAGTAAAGCCTTGATTAATGGCCTCGCCTTTATCAATGGCTTGTTGGCATAACTGTTCTGTTGCGACAGTATTTATTACCGCTAATGCAGCACTACATGCTAATGGGTTGCCGCCAAAAGTAGAGCCATGTTTGCCAGCGGTTAGTAAAGTTGCCGCTTTGCCTTTAGCCATACAGGCTCCAATAGGTACACCATTACCCAATGCTTTTGCCAAAGTGCAAACATCAGGAATAATATTGTTATGCTGAAAAGCAAACCAGGCACCTGTTCTGGCAATGCCTGTTTGTACTTCATCCAACATCATCAATAAAGCATGCTGGTCACAGAGTTCGCGTATCTTATTTAGATAGTCAGGTGCAGGAATATTGACCCCACCTTCGCCTTGCACGGGCTCCACGAAGATAGCAACAATATTAGAGTGCGTATTGATGGCCTCTTTAATCGCGGCAATATCATTATAGGGCACACGTACAAAGCCCTCTAAAAGGGGAGTAAACCCAGCTTGTACTTTAGGGTTGCTGGTAGCCGATAAAGTTGCCATGGTACGACCATGAAAACTTTGCTCCATGACCAAAATAGCAGGGGAATCTATATTTTTTTCATGTCCATAAAGACGTGCAATTTTAATAGCTGCTTCGTTAGCTTCTGCGCCAGAATTACTAAAAAACACATTATCCATAGCGCTAAGCTCACACAACTTACTAGCAAGTTGTTCTTGGCTAGGAATATTATATAAATTAGACGTATGTAATAACTGTTGACTTTGTGCACAAATGGCTTCGTGTACTGCAGGGTGAGCATGACCTAAATTGCAGACAGCAATCCCTGAGAGCGCATCTAGATAGCGCTTATTATCTTGATCCCAAAGCCACGCACCTTCACCTTTAGTGAAAGTAACGGGGAGTCGTCCGTATGTGGGCATGATATAGCTGGTCATAATGGTGTTTGCACCTTTATTTGGCAAAAAGTACGCTCTATACTTCGCGAATTCGTGACCGCGTGAAGAGTATTTTTAAGGTCTTTTTGAAAAAACCCACAATTATAGTTTTCTTATATTTAATGGGCAAGTAATAATTGTTTGGCGCATTACTTTTTTTGTGCGATAAATCCTGATAAAATTACTTGGTTTTTAAATATTTAGAGTAAATATAGTATGGAAGTTGTAGAAAGAATTAAAGATCAATTGTCGAGTCATGCCGTTGTTTTATACATGAAAGGTTCACCTGATTTTCCTCAATGTGGTTTTTCTGGTCAGGTAATTCAAGCGATGCAAGCTTGTCGTGCCAAGTTTATGTACATTAATATTTTTGAGGATCAAGAGGTGCGTGAAGCTCTGAAAGAGTACTCACAATGGCCAACTTATCCGCAACTTTATATCAATGAAGAGTTAATTGGCGGCTGTGATATTGTTATGGACTTGTATAATAGTGGTGAATTGCAGAAAAAATTGGCAGCTGTGGATTGTGTATCTGAATAATACCAATCCCAATATATTGATACCCTAACTTCAAAAATGCCGTCATTCCTGCATGCTTCTAGCAGGAATCTACTACGCGAATGGATTCCCGATAAAAAGACCTCGGGAATGACGGTATTAGGGTAATTATTTACTGGGATTGGTATAAGTTAAAGCACAGGATTTTTTGTTGCTCTCAAGACGCAATTTAGTTGCATAGTTTATTATGCAACTAAATTTGTTACACAAAAGGGTAGCAGAAAAGATAAGCCAGAGCGAGTGGTTTAACAACTCAGCTATTTTTAGTTCATGTAAAGAGTGTCTTAGCTAATTCATGAGTTTTTTCAAAATTAGTGCTTAATTTTTGAAAAACTTGTTTTTGGACACTGACATCAAGTCCTAATAATTCTAAACGGGTACAGTTTGGCGCTTCATCATCTTGTTTATACAAAGCTGTTGCCATATTTGCAGCAGCACCAACTAATAAGGTCACTTCCCATGATGACTCTTGATATACATCATCAAGATGGTGTTGCATTGCTACAGTCAAAACCTCTGGCAATTGCATTTGCTTAGCTACCCAGCCACCGATCTCACAATAATCGGCACCTGTACATTGTCTTAATAAATGATTAATAGTGAGTAAGGATGAGTCATTTGTTATTGCCTGAAATGCTTGGTCAGTTTCAATAGGAAAATTATCAACTAACCATAATAATCCCAAATTATGTAATATTCCAGCTGTTTGTGCGGTATGCTCTAGCTCAATATTCGTCAAATTGCTTGGTAGCTTAGTCGCTAATAAACCTGCTCCTTCAGAGACTAGCATGGAAATTGTCCAAAAATGTACCGCACTAAATAAGGGGCATCTTCTGGTATCAAAAGTAGAAGCAACAGATATTGCAATACTGAGACTTTTAACAACGGCAATACCTAGCCTGGCACAAGCTTGTTCGATGTTGATAATCGGGGCAATAGGTGCAGACCATGGAGAATTGGCTAAAAAAAGTAGCCTAGCAGTGATGCTAGGGTAATGTTTGATAACATCTGCAAGTTGTTGATAATTTAAATCTTCATCCGCTAAAGCTTGCATTAAAATATGTATATTTTTAGCTAATAAGGGAAGCTGTATTGGTTGAGATAGTTTTTTTTGTAAAGGAGTCTGATTTTTTTCCATCTAAATATATTCTCTATAATACTTTTTTACAATCAATGTGTGACGTCCGTTTGCAAAGAGAAGTCAAAATCAATCAGTGCAGGAATTTTATCCTTGGGAACAGGGCGACTAAAGAAATAACCTTGTATTATTTGACAACCTAGTCCATGCATAATGAGTGCTTGTTCCTTGGTTTCAACACCTTCTGCGATTAATTGATAGTTTAGTGCATTTGCCAAACCAATAATAGCACCCAATAATAATGCGGTGTCAGGATTGGTTAGTACATCATCAACAAATATTTTATCAATTTTTAAACAATCTAAGGGCAGTTGTTTTAACGAAGCCAAGCAAGAATAACCTGTGCCAAAATCATCAATTGATATTTTTACTCCAATCAATCTTAATTCTTTAATAATATCTAGGCATGCATCTGCTTGCATGGCACTTTCAGTAACTTCCAGTTCCAAGTATTTTGCTGGCACCCCTGTTTTTGCTAAGATAGTTTGTACGGTATCAATGAGCTTGGGGTCTTGAAAATGTAGTGCTGATAGATTCACTGCAACTTGCATAAAAGGCAAACCTAACTCATGCCATTGCTTAATTTGGGTACAAGCTGCATTGATAACCCAGTCACCAAGATCAATGATCAATCCCATACGCTCAATTTCTGGGATAAATTCCCCAGGTGGAACCATGCCTTTTTCTGGGTGTTGCCAGCGTGTTAACGCTTCCAGACCAACCATTCGTCCTGTTAACATGGAGATTTGCGGTTGAAAATGCAGAATGAATTGTTGCTTTGCAAATGCTTCGTGCAGCATTTGTTCCGATTCCAAGCGTGATATAGCTTGCAAGGCCATATCATGAGAATAAAACACATAGCATTGTTTACCTGCTTGTTTAGCGGCATACATAGCAGTATCAGCCGCTTTCATTAGTTCCGTTTCATTTTCACCATCGCGTGGAAAAATGGCGATACCAATACTTACCCGTGGTTTTATTTGTTGATGATTTAAAAAGAGTGGTTCGTTTATTTTTAATAAACAGCGTTCAGCGACTTCGGCAACAAACTCATCGTTACTGGCATTATCTAAAAGCATACAAAACTCATCCCCACCTAGACGAGCGACAAAGTCAGCATCCCGTATTACCCCTTGTAATCGCTGAGAAACAACTTTAAGCAGTTGGTCGCCCATGTTATGGCCTAGACTATCATTAATATCTTTAAAGCCATCTAAATCAAGGAATAAAAAAGCAAATTTTTCATCACGCCGCTTGGATGTTTTAATAATAGTTTGGATACGCTCTTGAAAATAGGATCTACTAGCAAGGCCTGTTAGGTGATCGAAGTAAGCCAAGTTGTGAATTTGTTTTTCAGATGCTTTGCGCTGACTAATGTCTTGTACTGTCCCTGTGATCATAGGACAGCCATTTTCAATGACCTTAACCATCTCTTGGTGGACAAAAATACTATCTGAATCAATAACCTGTAAACGAAACTCAATATGTTGCACTGTCGTGCTATACGGGGCTTCCAGAATCATATTTCTGACCATATTTTGGTCTTCTACTTCAATTAATGCGATAAACCCTTCTAAAGTGGCAGCAAAGGCTTGTATGTCAATAGCGCATAAATCAGCTAGTTGATCTGATATTTGAAAATTATTTTTTTCTACGTCCCAAATCCAATATCCTAAGCGTGCAATACGTTGTGCTGCAGTTAATTGTAATTTACTATTACGAAGTTCCGCCGCATTTTGACCTGCACGTAACATAAAGTTCAAGCGGTGAGTCAGAATAGGGTAATTAATGGGTTTAACAATAAAGTCGGTAGCACCTACCTCAAAAGCGCGGTTGATAGAGTCTATATCACCTAAGCCTGTTGACATAATAATAGGTACATCAGCCATAGCCGGATTTTCGCGTAATAAACGACAGGTTTCAAAGCCATCCATTTTATCCATAATCGCATCAAGTAAAACTAAATCAGGGATATGCTGTTTTACTTTCTCCAGAGCTTGGAGGCCATCATTTGCTTCATCAACTAAAAATGAGGCCGCCGTTAATACTGAGTTAGTGATTAAGCGAAAACTGATGTCATCGTCCACAAGTAAAATACGGTGACTTTGACTTTCCGTTGGTTCAAAGGAAGGAAGCACCGTAATAGTATTTCCGATATTCAATTCTTTATACAATGCCGTCATAACATTGGGTAGGTCTTGTTTTATCTTTAGTATGAGTTCATCAATACCTTGTATAAGGTTTAGTTTAGCATTTGCCTCAATAGAGGCGGCTGCATCTGCTAAAGACTGAGCTCCTAAGTTGGCACAAGCTGATTTAAAACTATGTGCTGACCGCATCAAAGCCAAGTAGTCTTGTTGCTTTAATAAACTTTGTAGTGTTTCAATTTCTTGCGGAGCAGACTTTATAAATAGGATGATGGCTTTAATCAGTAAACTTTCACCACTTGCTGTGGAGTGCGGGCGTAAGTTATCTAATGCTACAGAATTTAAAATACCCTCACCTATAGTTAGGGCTTGAGGGGACTCTGTTATGCTTACTGAGTTTTTTTGACTCTCTGGCAACCACTTCTCTAGTACAGCTTGTAGCTGCTTTTGGTTGAAAGGTTTACTGATGTATTCATCCATACCAGCTTCTTTGCATTGTTCAATAATTCCTTTTTGTACATCAGCCGTCAATGCAATAATTGGAATGCGTTGACTAGACAAGCTCTTCTCACGCTCCCGTATCTTTCTGGTTGCTTCGAAGCCATCCATTTCAGGCATATGACAGTCCATTAAAATAGCATCAAACTGTTTACTTTCTGATGAGGCAACAGCCTCTAGCCCATTGTTAACCACTTCAGCTTGGCAGCCGATAGTTTGTAATATTGATAAACCGACTTCTTGGTTAATTAAATTATCTTCAGCCAGTAGAACCTTTCCTGAAAGTGCTGCTACTGCTGAAATAGTTGGTTTGGGAAGGACTCGATTTTGGCTTTGTCTTGCACCTATTAGTTCCAGTAGACAATTTTGTAGTTTTTTCTGAATAACAGGTTTGGTTAAAAAATGACTAATACCAAAACTTACGTCATGCGCATGATCAAAGGTAATGCTATCTGAGCTTAGCATCACGAGCTCTATAGGCTGCAATTGTGGCGTTTCATGGATAATTTTGGCAAGTGCTAGACCATCCATTTCAGGCATATGCCAGTCTAGTAGTGCAATTTGATAGGATTTATCATGTTTCTTTGCATCTAATAAGTGATTAATAGCTTGGGTTCCACTAGCAGTGCAGTAACAGTTAATACCCCAATAACTTAATTGGCTGGAGAGTATTTCGCGGTTAGTCGCGTTATCATCTACTATTAGAATATTAATACCTTGCAGGGCTGAAATGTTGGCTTTTTGGTGGATTGCTTGATTACTATGCTTTAGGCAAAGGTTAAAACTAAAACAGGAGCCTTGCCCAAGGGCGCTATTTAATTTAAGTTGTCCTCCCATCATCTCTAAAAGTTGTCTGGAAATGCTGAGTCCCAATCCTGTGCCACCATGTCGGCGAGTAATAGAACCGTCCGCTTGGGTAAAACTTTCAAAAATCAACTCTTGTTGCTCAAGAGCTATGCCGACTCCAGTATCATGCACCTCAAACAATAAATTCATTTGAGTCGGTGAATCATCCTTTAGCCAATTAACTTTTAATTGTACTTCGCCTTGTTGGGTAAATTTGATGGCATTACCCAATAAATTAATGAATATTTGTCGTAGTCGTTCCGCATCACCTAGCACAATACCATCTAACTCCAACGGTAAATTCAATACCAACTCCAAGCCTTTTGAATGTGCCTGCGTGGCCATCATTTCAACCGTGTCTTCAAGCAATGTTCGGATATTAAATTCATTAATAATAAGTTGAAATTTTCCTGATTCAATTTTAGAAAAATCCAGAATATTATTAATAATACTTAGTAAAGATTCGGCAGAACGATAAGCGGTATCAGCAAGTCTGGTTTGTCTTTCATTTAACTCAGTATTCAATAGTAGCTCAGTCATACCGAGTACACCATTCATTGGGGTGCGAATTTCATGACTCATGGTTGCTAGAAATTCACTTTTTGCTTTATTGGCTTCTTGTGCTTGCGTTGCCAGAATAAGAGCCTTATTTTTTGCTTCAGTCAGATCTTGAGTTCTTGTTTGTACTTGATCTTCTAGCGTATCTTTCTGATATTGGAGCTCTGCATTTCTGGAATGAACTTGTTCCAACATATCATTAAAAGCTTTGCCTAAGCGCCCAATTTCATCATTTGAGGTAACGGTCACGCGTTTTTGATAATCCCCTGAATGCTTGACATCTTCACTAATGGCAACCAATTCTAAAATAGGGTCGGAAAGCCTTTTTGCTACTTTTTCTAGAAACCAAAAAATCATTAAAGCAGCCAGACCAAGCCCTAACAAGGCAATGCCCATTTCTTTCAGTAAGCGATGATATATATTATTCAGGCTAATAACGATAACGATGTGCCCATAATCAACTTGATCAAAGACCAGTGGTTTGCATACTTGCATGAACCTAAGACTAATGCTGTTCTGTTTACAGTTAATAGCTGAGCTATTTTGAGGCAGCCAGCCTCCCTCACGGCTATACACTGCAAAAGGTTGTTGCTGAGCAGTCTTGGTTACCGCAGCATAAATGACATTTTTATGTGCTTTCAAGGTCGTTAAGGTTTGCTTGGCATCGGTGCTATTATCAAAAATTAGAGAAGGGGTGATGGCTAAAGAGGTTACCTCTGCTAGAGCACCTAATTCATTTTGTAACACGAGTTTATTTGACAATATGGTATTAATTGTCAAAACACTACCCGCAATTAATAGCATTAACAAAATACTCATGCTTAAGAGAAACCTTAATTTTTCTTTAATTGGTGCATTGTTTAAGCGGTTCATAGAAATTATTATTGCCTTTTTATCATATTGCTAAGGAATGAGGGTATTATTGAATTCTTGTTCCTAAGCTAGTATATTCTTGTTATTAAACCTCTGAAATGTGTACAACACACCTCAGAAGTTTTCTTCAGTTATTTCGTGCACGTTAGTAAGTTGAAGTGGGGAAACTAACAATATTAGCTAATTTTAAAAGTCTGGAACTGATGAGCAAATTAGACTCTTTAACGCTAGATAAATTAATATTTAATTGTATTTTTCCATTTATTCTTTCTAGGCCAACCATTCCACTAGCTTGTAGGAACTCAATATTTTCTCCTATAGTTAGTGTTGCCTGGCCTCTTAGTTCTGCCAGCAATGGTACTAACCGGTTCCGCTCTAATTCACTAACATAGAGCAGCTGGCATTGCTCTAGGTTACGTAAGCGTGATAAATTAATAATGTGTATGGTTCTATTATTAATGACTTTGCTATCAATATTCTCAAACGACTGCTGTACAATATTATCGCCAATAATACAAAAATTTAGAATGGATTTTGCTTGCTCAGGCCAACTGGTAAAGCGGGCAACATTGAGAGTCAAAACAGCTAAGACGGCTTGCTTTTCAACTGAGCGAGCATACACGTCAGTAACACTACTACAAAGAAGCAGTATGCTGATGAAAATTGAGATAGTTTTATTTGTATTAGACATTGTTAATACCAAAACTAAAAGTGCCACGCCAATTTAGCATACACCCCCCGATCTAATTCAATTGGAGTTTGCGCATGAATTTCTTGCAAATACTCAAGATGGTGTGCAGCCAATAAGTTTTGCCCAACCAAGGATAATTCAAGTTTTTTTATTGGTCGCCAAGCTACGCGTATATCCAAGGATACATAATCATCAATAGTTTTAGTACCCAGAAAACTTAATAATTTATAGCTATCCACATAGCGAAATAGTACATCTAAATCAATATTTTCCCAAGGGGACAATGCACTACGTAATGATACTCTGTGTGGTGGGCTAATGCCTAATTGATCACTCGCTAATGCACTGCCATATTTCATTTTTAAAAAGCTATAATTAATATCCCAACGCCACCAATTCAGCATTTGCCAGACTGTTGAAATTTCAAAACCATACGTTTGCGCACTAAAGTTATTGGCAAGATGAATCGGTATTTCTAAGTAGGTGTCTTTAAAGTAGGGAAGACCAGTATCGCCTGACCTTAGATTGTTATACACATTATAAAAAGCGCTTAAATCAATGGATACATTGTCGATAAAAGTTGTGCGATAACCCAGTTCATAGCTAAGTAAGTTCTCAGATCCAAATTGTTTATTGCCCTCAATGACAGCAACAATAGTCGGTATAAACGGTGGTTGCGGTGGTGTTACTTTTGTGACTGTTTCTATGTCACTTTCTAAGCGTGAAGGAGTGCGTACAGCCCTTGAAATTGCGCCCCAGACACGATGCTTATGATGCGGAGCCCACATTAGTCGTATTGTGGGTTGAGCCTCAAAACCCGTGTAATCATTATGTTCAATTTTAGAACCGATTGTTAACCATAGCTGATTATCCACTAAGGTCATTTCATCTTGCAGAAAAGCATTAAAAAGTTGATCGTTACGCACAGGGGGCGTAATGGAAACAATATTGTTGTTTTCTAGGCTATTATGATCATAACGGTAGCCCATACCCCAGACGATATCATTCCAACCTAACCAAGTAAAACGGTGCTGAAAATCAATGTCTAGGGTGTGTTGGCTTTGATTTAAAAATGGCTCATCACGAAAATAAAAGTCATAAAAAACTTGTAAGCTATATTCAGAAGTTGAAGAAAATGTGTGTTGTTGGCGTACGAGCAGGTTACCACCATAGCTTTTGATTGGGTCATTAATGATTATACTATATGGGGCTTCTAGCTGAGGGTAGACAGTGGATTGATTAATATTACTGTAGTAGGCATCCCCTTGAAAAGTCACTGCATCACTTTGTGTCACTTGTGAATCTATTCTAAAACCACTCTGGACCTTGCCCCAATTGTCCTCGGCTCCATTACCTAATTCGGTAGTATTTTCATCACGGTTAAAGCCTTTTACATAAGCTCGAGCCGTTGTTTTGGTATTTAATTTTCCACCATAACGTAAAGCGCCAAAACCACGCTCTTCACTACCAGCACCAGCAATTAATAATCCACCTTGAGTATCAGCCGAGTGTTTGGTAATTATATTGATCACGCCATTAACTGCATTACTACCCCATAAAGTGGCTCCAGACCCACGAGTGACCTCAATACGCTCTACATCTTCCAGCATAACATCCTGATTTTCCCAATAGGTACCCGCAAATGTATGAGTATAAGTATTGCGACCATCAATTAAAACCAAGAGCTTATTAGAAAATCGGCTATTAAACCCTCTGGCACTGACGGCCCATTTATTGGCATCAATACGAGCAACATTAATTCCCGGAGCTAGTCGTAACGCTTCAGGAATTGAGGTGGCTCCAATACGATTGATATCATCCTGACTAATAACAAAAATTGCTGCAGGAGTATCATTAAGAGATTTTGCTTTTTTTGCAACGGAGATGACTTCGATGTTTAGCAAATCTTCCACACTTAAGTCCAGCAATTCATCTTGAGCGGAGTATGCACTTGCAATATAAAAAAAACAGAGCAATGCATAAATTGATATTTTTGATATTTTAAAAAATTGCATCATATTTTAAATTATTAACTCAAGCTCAATTAGGCAAACCAACAATATTAACAAACATTTCAATATCATAAATTAAAAATGCCAAGCTAATTTGCCATATACACCGCGATCAATTTCTGTCGGTGTCGTAAATGCAGATTCTTGTCGGTATTCCAAATGATGAGCAGACAATAAATTTTGCCCAACCAATGATAATTCAAGACTATCAACGGGGCGCCAAGCCAAACGAATATCCATTGATACATAATCTGAGATTACGCCCCCCAAAAAACCTATAGTAGCGGTGCTATCAACATAGCGAAAAAATACATCAAGATCAACATTCGGTAAAGGGGAAACTGCACTACGTAATGACACTTGTTGCTGTGGGCTAATGCCGGTTTGCGCAGCAGCACCTTGGTTATTAAAATGCATTTTTAATAAACTATAGTTAGCGTCCCAACGCCACCAATTGAGCATTTGCCAGACGGTGGCAATTTCAAAGCCATAGGTTTGTGCACTACTATCATTATTAAATTGCAGTGGCTGTACAAGATTGCTGCCATTAAAAGAGAGTGTACCCACATCAATAGACCTTAAATGACTGTAATTATTATAGAAAGCGGTAAGGTCAATAGAAACATTTTCTATTAGGGTGGTTCGGTAACCAATTTCGTAACTGAGTACTTCTTCAGAAGTATATTGATCATTACCATTGAGCATCACCTCAACAGCGGGAGATGCGTATGGAAAAAAAGGAAGTGGTTGTGGTGCCACGACTCGTTGCAATAAATTCATATTTTGCTCAGCACGTGAAGGTGTGCGCACCGCTCTGGAAATACTTGCCCATAAACGATGTTGATAGTGTGGTGCCCACATTAACCTTGCTGTGGGTTGTGCCTCAAAACCACTATAATCATTATGTTCAAATTTAGAGCCTAGCGTTAACCATAAGGTATTATCAATCAAGGTTATTTCATCTTGAATAAAAGCACTGAAAAGCTGGTCATTACGACTAGGAGGAGTGAGTGTTGTAATATAGCTGGAGCGAAAATCATCATGATTATATCGGTACCCCACTCCCCAAACAATATCATTCCAGCCCAATAAAGCAAAACGATGTTGAAAATCAATGTCTAAGCTATGTCGTGTCTCTTTAAGGTAAAACTCATCGCGTTGGTAAAAATCATAATAAACCTGTAAGGAATAATCAGATGTTGAAGAAAAAGTGTGTTGGTGACGAACTAATAAATTCCCACCAAAGCTTTCAATATCCTCATTGAAACTATTTTGATAGGGTGCAGCCGTTTGCGGAACTATGCTGTATTGGTTGATATTGCTGTAATAGGCATCACCTTGCAAGGTAATAGCATCATTCGGTGTGGCTTGCGAGTCCATTCGGAATCCGGATTGTACTTTGCCCCAGTCGTCTCCTGCATTAGCTCCCATCTCATTAGTATTTTCATTAACTTTAAAGCCTTTTACATAAGCTCTAGCCGTGGTATTTTTATTTAACTCACCACCATACCGAAATGCTCCAAAACCTTGCTCTTGATTACCTGCACCAGCAACTAAAAGCCCACCCTGAGTATCAGCCGAGTGCTTGGTGATAATGTTAATGACTCCATTCACAGCGTTAGCTCCCCATAAAGTAGCACCAGGCCCTCGAATGACCTCAATACGCTCCACATCCTCAAGCATAACATCTTGGTTTTCCCAATAAACGCCAGCAAACGCACGCGTATAAGCATTACGGCCATCAATTAAAACCAGCAATTTATTGGCAAAGCGTCCATTAAAGCCTCTTGCACTCACTGCCCATTTATTGGCATCAATGCGTGCTACATCAATTCCGGGTGCTAACCTGAGTGCCTCTGGGATAGAGGTAGCACCGATACGCTGTATATCATTTTGGCTAATCACAAAGATGGCTGCAGGGGAGTCGTTTAGAGATTTTGCTTTTTTTGAAACCGAGATAACTTCAACATTGAGTAGATCCTCTACACTTAAATCTAGTAATTCATCTTGAGCAGAATAAGCACTGGAAAGGTATAAATAGCAAACTAATGCAGCCATTAATTGTTTTAGTAAGCTTTTTTTTTCAATATTCATAATATTAGTACGGCCATCTATAAAGCTGACCTTAATTTTAGCAGTACTGTTATAAATTTATTATGCGTCTCTTCATGTTTTTGAGGCTAAATTGTTATGGAGGGCACATTATTTTATATGTAGAAGTGTTCTTATTTTCGTAAAAACTGTATGGTTAAATAACTTGTTTTAAGAATTTGGGCTAAAGCTCTGCAAAACTGGAATAGGTTAACAGAGCTTTAGATCTAGATATTAAATTTCAGATGCTAATTTTTCCGCATAACCAGTGTAACTACGGGGTGTTAATTCAATCAAGGCTTGTTTAGCTTCAGCAGGTATATCCAGTTTTTCAATAAATGCCTGCATGTCAGCACCAGTAATACGCTGTCCACGCGTTAATTCTTTTAATTTCTCATAAGGCTTTTCAATGCCGTAACGACGCATAACGGTTTGTACTGGCTCCGCTAATACCTCCCAGTTTGCATCTAAATCTGCCTCAATAATATCATTATTGATTTGCAGTTTAGAAATACCTTTGAGACTTGCTTGAATGGCAATACTGGTATGTGCAATGCCTACGCCAATATTACGCAATACTGTCGAATCGGTTAAATCACGTTGCCAGCGTGAAACTGGCAGTTTTTCTGCTAGGTGGCTAAATAATGCATTAGCCAAACCAATATTACCTTCAGAATTTTCAAAATCAATTGGGTTTACTTTATGCGGCATGGTCGAAGAGCCAATTTCACCCGCTATGGTTTTTTGTTTGAAATAACCTTGGGAGATATAGCCCCAAATATCACGGTCGAAATCTAATAAAATAGTATTAAAGCGTGATAATGCATGGAAAAATTCAGCGATATAATCATGTGGTTCAATTTGGATGGTGTAAGCATTCCAGAACAAGCCTAAAGACTGCACAAAGTTCTTGGAAAATTCTTGCCAATCCACTTCAGGGTAAGCTACCGCATGTGCATTATAATTACCTACCGCACCATTGATTTTACCCAAAATTTCGACTGCCTCAAATTGATCTTTTTGGCGCAACATCCGGGCAACCACATTGGCAAATTCTTTACCTGTGGTAGTCGGGCTGGCAGATTGACCATGCGTACGTGATAGCATCGGTTGCTCAGCAGTATCGGTAGCCAAGGTTTTTAAGGCATCAATACAATCGGTAATCTGCGGAAGAATGGCAATGCGACCTTCTTTCAACATTAATGCATAAGAAAGGTTATTAATATCTTCTGAAGTACAGGCAAAATGAATAAACTCATTGACTACATTGAGTTCCGCATTATCCGCTATTTTTTCTTTTAGAAAATACTCAACTGCTTTCACATCATGGTTGGTGGTACTTTCAATATTTTTAACACGTTGTGCGTCAGCTTCGGAAAATTCAGTGATGATATTATTCAGTAGTTGATTAGCAGAGCTACTAAATTCAGGTACTTCAGTAATTTGTGCATGCGCTGCTAATGCTTGTAGCCAACGTATTTCAACTTGGACACGAAAACGAATAAGGCCATATTCACTAAAAATAGGGCGTAATGCCTCAACTTTATTAGCATAGCGACCGTCAATCGGAGAAATAGCGGTAAGAGAGAAATTAGACATGATTTTATATAAGCAATATGAGGACTAAATAATGCTGTCTATTTTAGCAAAAGAATAGTTAGAGCAGGGGACAAAATACTGTTTTGTTGCAAACGGTTAGTTAAATGGTAAGGATGGGGATTCGATATACGTATAAGCTCAAGGCTTCAGGGGTAAATATTCATACCCCTTAATAATTATTTAAAAAAAGTTGCCAAACCTACTAATAAAGTTGTACAAACCGAAGAACAAGCAGTAACATTCATACCATGCAACTCACCTGCCATGACTTAAGCCAGCTTAATGAAGAAGAGCTTCTAAATTTATCCGAAGAGGAATTGCGTCGCTTGTCGATAAAGTTGCTCAATGATTTAAAAGAAGCTCGCGAACGTTTAAGCCAAAGCTCACGAAATAGCTCTCGTCCACCCAGTAGCGATGCTCCTTGGGATAAATATGCCAACGATCAAAAAAGTAACGAAGAGCTGGTCGAACCTGAAGAAGAAACAGAAAGCCCTGGTAAAAAGCTTGAGGATAAAGTAAAAAGTCCCTCGCCAGAGCCTCAAAAGCAGGACTCGGAAAACCCCTTACGAAAGCCCGGGAAGCAGCCGGGAGCGCAAGGTTTCGGGCGCCAACAAAAAATTGTAATTACGGACTATCAACACCACTATCCTCAGTTTTGTACCTGTTGCAGTCAGCCATTAAAGACTGTAATGGTCAACAAAAACCGGACACTTTTTTAAGACGCTTCCCTATAAAATTCTCGCTCAAATTGTAATGGTGATTGATAACCAAGTTTTGAGTGAGTACGTTTGCCGTTATAAAAAGCTAAATAATCAATAATACTTAGCTTTGCTGCTTCTTTGGTTCTAAAGTTGTTGTAATTTAACTCCTCATGCTTAAGACTGCGGAAAAAGCGTTCTGTTGGTGCATTGTCCCAACAGTTCCCTTTACGACTCATACTCTGCTGCATTTGCATGATATCTAGGTGTTGACGATACTCGTAGCTAGCATATTGACTCCCTCTATCCGAGTGATGCAGTACACCTGGTGCTGGTTTTTTTCTCCAAAAAGCCATTTGTAGTGCTCTGACGCATAATGATGTTCGCATATGATCATCAACCGCCCAGCCCACAGCCTGCCGAGAAAATAAATCAATGACAACAGCAACATAGAGCCAGCCTTCAAGTGTCCACACATACGTTATATCCGTTGTCCAGACCTTATTAGGCTCTGTTACCTCAAATTCACGATTCAGCGTATTCGGTGAAATTGAATGATTATGATCACTGTCAGTTGTCACTTTAAATTTCTTAGGGTAGCGCACCTCAAGACCTAATCATGCCATTGCCTGCCTGACTTTATAGCGTCCCGCATTTATACCTTGTTCTTTCAGTGCCTTAGATATGCGGCGTGACCCATAAATTCTTCTGTTCTCCTCAAAAATATTGTGCACTTTGATATCAAACGCCTCTCTTTCTCTGTTTTTTTCTGTCATTTCAGGCTGCTGATTCCATGCATAAAAAGCACTGGTACTGACTCTCATAACCCGACATAATACTTTAACGGGGTAGGTCTTCTGTTGCTCTCGAATAAATACATATTTTACTCGACTTCTTTCGCAAAGAAGACCGCTGCCTTTTTTAATATTTCGCGCTCCATACGCAACTGTTCGACTTCCTTGCGTAACTTGATTAACTCAGCTTGACCGGACAACGTAGGCGTTGACTTTGTTTCGACTGTCGGTCCTCGTTCTGCTCTAACCCAGCGTCCAATCGCACTTAAGGACACGCCCAAGCTGTCTGCGGCTTGTTGGTGGGTATATCCTTTCTCAATGACTAATTTGGCTGCATCTTGTTTGAATTCAAGATTATATACAGGTCTTTTTGGTTTAGTTTGCTTACTCATATTCACCTCTAATGGACATTATAAATCTGTCTTTAGAAGTGTCCTGTTTTATTAAACCATTTCATAATACGCTTCATGAAAGTGGCGCTGCCGCGATGCCGATTGAAGAGGAGCTCGTACAAGAAATCGTCAATAGCGAATTGCTGCACGTAGATGAAACGTCTTGGATGGAGCTCACGACATTTCTATGGTTATGGGTCTTTACCACCGACAGCGTAACTGCCTATTGGATTGCCTCTTGCAGTGCCGAACTCATTGAGAATATATTGGGTGAAGACTATGTCGGCTGGCTAATGAGTGATGGTTATCAGGTCTACCGACGATACCCGAACCGTATGCGCTGTTGGGCGCATTTGCTACGAAAAGCAGAGGGGCTGAAAGAAAGCCTTGATAAAGAAGCGCAACTCTTTGGTAGGCAAACGCTTGATTTATTAGGTATGTTAATCACTTCAGTACGAGATGCAAGAAATCAGCACCCGGACGAACCACTATCAAAGACCTACCAATTACAGCTACTGGTCTATCAGCAACTATGCGTACAAATGCAATCGCATACTCACAAAAAATCGGCTGCACTGGCCACGGAAATGCTCAATGATTGGGAGGCTATTTTTCGCGTATTGGATTACCCTCAATACCCATTAACGAATAATGGGTAGTGGGTCGAAGCTGTAGTTTTCTGTATAATGGCAATTTATGACATGTTACCAAGAAATTCACTGCCCCTATTGCGATAGTTCTAAAATAACCAAATCAGGAAAAAATGCAACAGGAGCACAGCGCTATTTATGCCAAAATCCAGACTGCAATACGCAAACATTTATGCTTACCTATCGTTATAAAGCTTGTGAGCCAGGAATCACAGAAAAAATAGTAGAAATGGCTATCAATTCAAGTGGTATTCGAGATACTGCCCGTGTACTTAAAATCAATAAAAATACAGTCATCAATACGCTAAAAAAAAAGAAAACAGGCTTGTTCAAGTAAACCCTAACTTTCAAATACCAACAGCAGATGCAGAAGTAACGCTTATTTGTGAAGAGGCTGAACTAGACGAGCAATGGTCATTCGTAGAGAAAAAGTCGAATCAACGCTGGATTTGGTACGCCGTTGAGCATTCAACGAATACTATTCTTGCTTATGTTTTTGGCAAGCGTAAGGATATTGTATTTAAGGAATTAAAAGCATTGCTTGAACCATTAAATATCAAGCGTTATTACACTGATGACTGGGGAGCTTATGATCGTCATATTGACTCTAATAAACACGAAGTTGGGAAGCGTAATACACAAAAAATCGAGCGTAAAAATTTAAATCTAAGAACGTGGATTAAACGGCTGACGCGAAAAACAATTTGCTTTTCAAAATCTGAAAAAATGCATGATATTGTTATCGGTTTACTGATTAATAAGGTTGAGTTTGGGCTGGACATTCATTCTTAACAACAGATTCGACCCACTACCGAATAATGAAGCTGAACGGGCTTTGCGGCATTGGGTCATCTTGCGGGGCATTTGCTATGGTACGCGGACAGAAGAAGGCTCTCGCGTATTTGCCATTTTAATCAGTGTCATTGAAACGTGTCGAAAAAGAAACCAATCGCCCTGGGTTTATTTGGCAGCTGTCATAGCTAGTCAACGGACAGGTAGTGCGGTTCCAGCATTGCCTAGTATTAAGGTCTCTGAATAATTACCTTCAGGGTGGAATGACTTCCCCAGAAAATCAGTTATTACCATAAAGGTTTGTATTAAATAATTCCTGTGTTTAAGAGATAGCTTTAATATACAAGTGTAGAGAAGTTGAGTAATCTAAGTATTGATAAAATGTATCATATATGACACTATGAATATATGGACATATCCAACAAGAAAATACTCGCGAGGTTTTACCAAACTGTGAATGGTAACGAGCCAGTTCGAGAGTGGTTATTAAAGTTAGGCGTGGAAGACCGAAAAATTATTGGTAAAGATATACAAAAAGTTGAGTTTGGTTGGCCAATTGGAATGCCCTATTGTAAGCCTTTAAAATATGGGCTTTATGAAGTCCGCAGTAATATTACAAATCAGCTTATAGCCCGAATCATCTTTTTGATCAAAACTAATGAAATGATCTTGTTACATGGTTTTATAAAAAAAGCTCAAAAAACACCAAAACCTGAATTAGACTTAGCTATAAAGCGTAAAAAAGAGGTAGAAAGCAATGATTAAGACATCTTCCAATCCTAATATTGGCTCATCATTTGATGATTTTCTTTGCGAGCAAGGAATGCTTGAAAATTGTGAGCACCAAGCCCTCAAAGAAATACTTGCAGATCAAGTCCGCCAAGCAATGGAGGACAAGCATCTTTCAAAAACAGCAATGGCTGAAAGGATGAAAACGAGTAGGCGGCAGCTTGATCGATTGCTTGACCCATCTGTGGCTAATATTACATTAGCTACAATGACTAAAGCTGCTAGGGCAGTAGGTCGTGAGCTTCAGATCTCGTTAATTTAGCTCTTTGGAAAAATTAACTACCACGCTTATAAAACGTGGTTTAAGTTCGACCTAAAAGGCCGTCCTCAGCAAAACCCCTCTGGGGGCCTTGCTGAAATAAGATCAAGTTGTTCCCAGTATTTCAGTGGTTATTTATTATCCTGGAACTTTACATACTTTCTTATCATTTCTGCATCCATACCTACGGTATCAACACAATAACCTGCTGACCAAAAATGGTTTCCCCAATATTTTTTTGTCCGCAAATCGGGAAATTTCTGGAAAGCTTGAATGGCTGTCTTTCCTTTTACCTTTCCTACTAATTCTGATATGGCTATCTTGGGCGGAACCTTTACAAGTAAATGAACATGATCGAGCTGAACATTTAACTCAATAACTTCACACCCTGACCTCTCTGTATGCGCATAAATACTCTGGTAAACAAACTTTCCGACATCTCCTTTTAAAATTCGATACCGATACTTCGGTACAAAAACAATATGGTACTGGCAAAACCAGATGACATGTGATAATTTTTGAAATCTGCTCATTTGTATCTCCTCGTTAAATTGCGGGAACAACTTAACTACTTGATACTCTTGAGCAGACCTTTACGCAAAGCTTTTTTTACCCCGCCCACAGGGCGCGGTTATCTAAGTTGTAATATAAAATTTAAGAAACCTTAAGGGTGATTCACAATTCCACTTGTGTAGAGATAAGCGAAATATGAATAGCGCGGGTGGAATAGCTTTAGCCGCATAATTCGGCTAAAGCTACCATTATAATTTTAGTTAGCAACAACAACTGCCATCACTAGCATTATCTTTATCTTTATGCGCACTGCCTTTAGTTTGTTCGACAGAGCGCAAAGTACCTGGATCATAGTTCCATGATGCTGCTTCTGCACCAACATCAGGCACAATGCCAATAAAATCATCAGCATAGGTATCACTGGTTAGAAGTGCGTACATTTTATCTGAAACAGCCATACGCATACCTTTAAAGTAAACATAACCTTCATCATCATATACTTCCGCATACGGACCACGGTAAATAACCGCATGGCCTTTATCAAGAGCCGTATCTTGCTCTGGTTTAATCGCCGTAATGGTCACCGAGCGGAACTCAATCCCTTCGACAACTTGCCAAGGCTCACTTTCCCATTTGTCATACGCCACCGCAACAAAACCGGCATTAACAAAGGCTTCTAAGAACTCATGCTCCTGCAAAGCCCCTGAAATACAGCCACTCCATAAATGCTGATCTTTTTTCAAATGTGCAGGCACAAATTCATCACTGACAATATCAGAAATAGCAACGCGACCACCAGGTTTAGTGACCCGGAAGATTTCTTGCACCAACTGTTCTTTATCACTGTCATGTACTAAGTTCAGTACACAATTTGACACCACTAGATCCACCGAATTATCTTTAATTAATGGATTTTCGCTACGTTGTTGTTCTTGCCAAGTACGCAAGGAAATAACATCTTGTGAGCTGTGAATCGGATTAGCAGCAAGGTGTGTATCCAAAGCATTTAAATCAAAAGCTAAATCTTGAATTTGACCTTTAACAAATTCAACCCGATCAGAGCCAATTTTCTCAGCCATTTCACCTTGATATTTACGTGCCAGTGCCAGCATATCATCATTCATGTCGACACCAATGACTTTGCCTTGTTCACCCACTAATTGCGCCGCCATATAGCATATTTTGCCGGAACCGGAACCTAGATCTAGAACAATGTCGCCGTTTTTAACATAGCGCGAAGGGTCGCCACAGCCATAATCTTTTTCAATAATTTCTTGTGGCAAAATAGCCAATAATTCACGGTCATAATCAACCGGGCAACATAAATCAGCTTGTTGCGCTTCAGCACCTTCTGAATAGCGTTCAAATACGCCAGTTTCTACAGACATTTAAGAGTTTCCTTTTAGGGTTAATGAGTTTAATGTATTCGTATTTTTCAATACCTTTGCCAAATTGAGCTGAAAAGTTTGCCACCAACTTGATTAGTTTGTTGAAAAAGTTAACAAAAGGATATAATAACACCATAAAATGGCTAAGTAAGTTATCACTTTGGAGTATATAAAAATGAATTACCCTATCAGTTATCCATTAGCTAAATTTTTCTCAGCTCTTGGTGCAAAGCTTATTATTCGTATCGATTTTATACATGACAAAGAAGCCGATGTATTTGTAGCAACAAGCCGAGATATTCAAGGACTAGTTATAGAAGCAGCAAGCTACGCTGAATTGCAAAATGAAATAAAAGAAACGATAGCGACACTAGCAGAGTTAAACAATGATAAAAATAGCATTCATACGGATGTTTTATTAACTGACCATATCATCATTGCATGAATGGTTATGAGAAACAGGTTAAAGCTATTCTTACAAGTCATGGTTGGCGACTGTTGCGATCTGGCAAAGGCTCGCACGAGTATTGGGGGAAAGGTGGATATAAATCCGTAACAGTAAATCATAATTGTAAATCACGACACACAGCAAACGCGATTATGAAAGCAGCTAAAATTGATCATAAATTTTAAAAACTGGCTTGTTTGTGGTTTTTAATCGAGATTGAGCCTAATACTGTTTTAGTTGGTGTATAAAATAATAGGATCAAGGCAATAACTTATTTGGAGGACTAAGCATGGTCGATAGACAATATATCATTGATAAATCAATAAAACTTGAGAATGTTCTTTGCATGCTCATTACAAGGTACTATTTCCCCGTTCCAGAAGGCATCAATCTGAAGTTTATGCATAATGTCCTATGTGATCCAAGTGCAAATACAAGTTTCAAAATTAATGTTTTCAGTAAGTGCTACCCAGAAGTGGAAAAAAAACATATTGAATATATGCGCAGGATATTTGCAATACGCAACCTTTTTGCACATGTAGGTTTGCAGGTCGCTACTAGTGCTGCTGACCCAGAAGCAGGTGAAAAAAAGTATCTTCACCCCAAGGATAAAGATAAATTTTTAGATTTTGCAGGCGCGCCATGCTACTTCACGAAATTCAGGGACTCCTGTCACCTGAATTCTTTCACCTACGCAGCGGATAGGAGATGCCCTGAACGCCCTGCGTCCGCAACGACTACGCACAAAGCCGCTTCGTCATTGCTACCTCAAATGGCTGGACGGCTATTCGTAATGCAATTCTTGCCTCCCTCGCGCGCTATCGCGCACTTCGGATTGGCGAATTGCCCTGTCGCCTATCAGGGACTAAAAAAAGAGTTTGACCAGCAATATATGGAGTGTGATGGTGCACTAGCAAAACTATTAGATAAGTCTGGGGTAGAGCTTGTTGAAGCTCAGTAAATACAATTAAGCACGATAGATATATAAAGGTGCCTGTCCCTAATACTGCTTGATACAAATGGTAATATCCATAAATCAATTATAGCTAGTACCTCGCCCTCTAAATAATTAATAAATCAACAAACTATGGACTAAAAGATCCATAGTTTGACTTACGACTGAAAGTCGTTAATCGGCTAAAGCCGACTAAAGAAAAACATGTGGCAAACCTACAAAAGAAGAAAGAATCACAGATATTTGTAACCTTTATGCAAATTCTCTGAAAACGTCAGAAGAACTTTTTATCAGTGTTGATGAAATGACAGGTATTCAGGCATTGGAACGAATTTCCCCCGATTTGCCAATGAGAGCGGGTCAAGTTCAATCTATCGAATTTGAATATGAGCGTCATGGCACGCAAACACTTTTAGGAGGGTTTAATGTGGCAACAGGAGTTATAGATGGTTTGATTCAAGAAACACGAACTGAGATCGATTTTGTTGAGTCGATCAAATATCTGATTGAGAAAAACCCAGAAAAGAAAGTTTATCATTTTATCGCTGACCAATTAAATACCCATAAATCGGAAACTCTTGTGCGCTTTGTTGCAGACTTTTGTAATGACACTCAAGAGCTTGGAGTGAAAGGTAAAAGTGGCATATTACAATCAATGAAAACACGGGAGGAGTACCTGATGATAGGCAATAGGCGTATTGTACTTCACTATACACCTAAGCATGCTTCATGGATGAACCAGATTGAAATCTGGTTTGGAATATTAATGAAAAAAGTCATCAGGCGAGGCAATTTTGTTTCACAGCAGGACTTGAAAGACAAAATTCAAAATTTCATGGATTACTTTAATGAAACGATGGCCAAACCATTCAAATGGACATACAAAGGGAAGGCGTTGACCGCATAGATATATTATTAATTATTTAAGGGGGACGGTACTAGTTATTTATAGAAATAGAGGGAAAATTACATACAATATCTATACTTTCATCGCTTTAGGTATATATTGGAAGCGGTATTGGTGTTTGACCTCTTTGGTTACTTTACCTGTATTAAGGATACCTGATTTTATGCTATATAAATAGTAATTATTCAGAGACCTTAATACTAGGCAATGCTGGAACCGCACTACCTGTCCGTTGACTAGCTATGACAGCTGCCAAATAAACCCAGGGCGATTGGTTTCTTTTTCGACACGTTTCAATGACACTGATTAAAATGGCAAATACGCGAGAGCCTTCTTCTGTCCGCGTACCATAGCAAATGCCCCGCAAGATGACCCAATGCCGCAAAGCCCGTTCAGCTTCATTATTCGTTAATGGGTATTGAGGGTAATCCAATACGCGAAAAATAGCCTCCCAATCATTGAGCATTTCCGTGGCCAGTGCAGCCGATTTTTTGTGAGTATGCGATTGCATTTGTACGCATAGTTGCTGATAGACCAGTAGCTGTAATTGGTAGGTCTTTGATAGTGGTTCGTCCGGGTGCTGATTTCTTGCATCTCGTACTGAAGTGATTAACATACCTAATAAATCAAGTGTTTGCCTACCAAAGAGTTGCGCTTCTTTATCAAGGCTTTCTTTCAGCCCCTCTGCTTTTCGTAGCAAATGCGCCCAACAGCGCATACGGTTCGGGTATCGTCGGTAGACCTGATAACCATCACTCATTAGCCAGCCGACATAGTCTTCACCCAATATATTCTCAATGAGTTCGGCACTGCGAGAGGCAATCCAATAGGCAGTTACGCTGTCGGTGGTAAAGACCCATAACCATAGAAATGTCGTGAGCTCCATCCAAGACGTTTCATCTACGTGCAGCAATTCGTTATTGACGATTTCTTGTACGAGCTCCTCTTCAATCGGCATCGCGGCAGCGCCACTTTCATGAAGCGTATTATTAATCGTCCCGATACTGAGTCGTATCCCTAGCCAATCGTGCAAAAATTCCTGTACCCGCTCACGTGATAAGCGCATGCGATAGCTAAGGCAGACAATCAAGGATGCGAGACCAGGGCCAACAAGTCGCCATTCACTGCAACTGATCTCAGGCAGTGACTCATGGCTTGATCGATGAACTTCTTTGCGCGTGATGTGATGACAGGAGCACGTTGTTTCATATAGGACATGCTTGGTATTTGTCAGGTATATACCAGGATGCAGAGTATCTGCCCATTCAATATCAAGGGTTTCAAAGGCGGTATAGGCTATTGCCGAATCTGTCTTTAATGGCTGACTGCAACAGGCACAAAACTGAGGATAGTGGTGTTGATAGTCCGTAATTACAATTTTTTGTTGGCGCCCGAAACCTTGCGCTCCCGGCTGCTTCCCGGGCTTTCGTAAGGGGTTTTCCGAGTCCTGCTTTTGAGGCTCTGGCGAGGGACTTTTTACTTTATCCTCAAGCTTTTTACCAGGGCTTTCTGTTTCTTCTTCAGGTTCGACCAGCTCTTCGTTACTTTTTTGATCGTTGGCATATTTATCCCAAGGAGCATCGCTACTGGGTGGACGAGAGCTATTTCGTGAGCTTTGGCTTAAACATTCGCGAGCTTCTTTTAAATCATTGAGCAACTTTATCGACAAGCGACGCAATTCCTCTTCGGATAAATTTAGAAGCTCTTCTTCATTAAGCTGGCTTAAGTCATGGCAGGTGAGTTGCATGGTATGAATGTTACTGCTTGTTCTTCGGTTTGTACAACTTTCTTAGTAGATTTGGCAACTTTTTTTAAATAATCATTAAGGGGTCTGAATATTTACATATAAATATGTAGAAGAAGACAGAGTAGATATTTTAGAAAAATTAAAAATAAGATTTACTCCTTTTTTTTCTCTTAATGACCCATTTGAAGCCTATCCGTTAATAGATATGAGTGTTCAAAAAGAAAAAATTATATTAAAGATAGAGGATGATTTTAAAAATCTCTCCGAAACAAAAAATTTTCCAGCAAGAGAGTTAGAGAAGGCAAGAGATGAATTATTAAACAGCTCTGATAAAAAATTTAATGCCAATGTTGTAGGACAAGAGTTTATGTCAGGGCATAATGACAAGCTTGGGATACTTTCTTTATCAAGGACTGAACATAGCTTATTAATGTGGTCCCATTATACAAATGAGGGAAAAGGGTTTGTTTTAGCATTTGATGATAATCATGAGTTTTTTAAATTACCTGATATGGATGGTAATATTACAGAGCCAATTTCAGTAAATTATTCAAGTAAAAGAATAAAAGTAAAGCCTACGGAAAAGCGAAAATTGTATCAGAAAATGTTTGGTGAAAAACCTTTGGAATGGGCTTACGAAGAGGAGGTAAGAGTGTTTCGTACTCTATCACAGGGGGAAAAGAACAAAAACAAAGATCAATACGATAATAATGTTGTCTTATTTTATCTGCCAAAAGAAATGATAACAGCTATCTATTTTGGTTATAGAATTAGCCAAGATACAAAAAATAAAATTTATTCTGCTATAAAAGAAAATAATATTAAATGTAATATTTTTGAGTCCAGTATATGCCCTGATGAATATAGGGTAATATTTAAACGAATAATTGGGGCTAGCAACAAATTAAACAACAACCATCAATAAGCCTGTACCTAGGCTGTCGAAAAGTACCTTTTAGGCTGCCTAAGTATTCCCCGTATTTTGGCTAGCATTTTTATTGAAAAATGCATGCCGTTTTTTTCGCACTGTATAAGAAATATGTTTTTTCTCCCATGCTTTAATATCAGCCTGAGATGTCTGTCTTAATGCCTGTGTTACGGCACTACCCGTCAACTTCCCGCACAATGCAGGGATAAGCAGCACTGTACGGTTCATGTCTGCCTGTGGACTTCTCTCAATAATATGCTTAAAGTTTCCAAAAAGCGATTCGATAATATCACTACTGACCAGTAAAGGGTGAGGCGTCAGTTTCTTCTGAAGCGCAAAGTGGTTCTTTAACCAAGTTTGTAAACACTTTTTTACTTTTGAGTTTCTCGGGAGTTTTCTTGAAAGTTCAAAACATCGTTTATAAGTGGTTTTATCAAGTCCGTTATTCTTAAGAATTTCCATCACTTGAGAAATGATTTTTGTCGTGGATGCAAACCGCATAATAAAGTCTTTTGATTGACTGAAGTGCGGGAATGCTTTGCGTAGCTTAGCTAGTTGACTCCCTTCTTCAGCTTGACCTTCGACAGCAAAAACATGTAACATCTTTTCAGCCCATTCCCCCAGCTTACCAATACTTTGAAAGCGTCCTTTGCTGCGTAATTTTGGAGGCATGAGAAGGGTGAGGCTTTAATATGATGTATTAGGCCATTAAATATTGAGCCTCACCTTGAATAATTTTCTCCCAAAATTGTTGCCACCTATTTGTTGTTTGAACTAATGCACGTAAACTCAATACAACTTTAGCTCCTTTTGTTTTCCATCTCATACCTGAGCCACAAAGCCGCTGTTTAACTAATGTTTTACAAGCTGCTTCTGTCACGCCCGAACCAATCGGTAAATTTTTATTAACATGTGAGGCATAATTCATCCTGTTTTTAGCGATATTATTTTTAAAATAGGTGAGCGTTGTTTCTAAATCCGCCTTGATTGATTTGGTGAGCCTAGATTCCATTAATGGCGTTAATTCTTCTAAAATGGTTTGCGCCGCCCCTGTGTCATTCTTGAGTTGGGAACAACGATCTGACAGCCATTTTTTACGATTAATAGCCGTTGATTTTTTTGGAAAAACAGCATGAGAGGCTTTTGCTAAATATTCAGTGACATGATAAAAATCAACCAATTGTTGCTGAGTATGTTGTTCTAAAAATGTCCAGTTATCTTTGGCTCCATCCGCAATACCAAGATAAAGTGCATCGGGGTAACGGGCTTTTATGCAGGTGATTTCATGCTCATACCGCTCTTTGAAACTTGCCTTCCCATATTCAGGCGCTTCTCCCAAGTAGAGAGTATGCTGGCGTTCACCCTCGCAGTCATACAAAGACAGGTTACCAACCATTGCTTCACGGTAACCTTCGTTTGCCATTAAAACATAAGCACCATCTAAACTGAAAACAATCGTACTAATGGGTTCATCTAATTCAGGCAGCTCATACTCCCACTTTTCTTCTTGTGCTGTCGCAATACTTCCTACCCAGTTCGTTACATTTTGTATCGTGGATTTGGCAATGATCCGGTTGTGATTATTCTTCAAATCAAGACAAACTGAATTGGCATTTCCTTGGGAATACTTGTGGGACAATTGCTGTGCAAATTTAGGAGTCGCTGCAAAAATAGTATGCGCCGAGTCTTCTAATGGACAAAAAATATGCCCTCCTTTTGACGATTGGTAAACATGACGTTTAATTTCAATGACACCAAAGGGCGTTTGATATTTTTTGCTGTCTCTGTTTTTAGACGTGAGTTTTACACCCTCTCTTATAATCGGAGTACCCTTTGTATCAAAGCATTTTAAAGCTTCGCCTGTGGCTACGCATCCTACGCTATTGACCGCATCCAGTATCGTGTTTTCCATTTCCATCATATTGCCTTCCAGAGCTAAAGTAACTGATACGGTGATGCTTCCGTCAACATTGTGGATGATAGTTGTCATGGGTAGAGAAAAATAATGTGATAGTAAAGATGGGGATTTTATATTAAATCATGAGAAATAACATTATATTTAAGCCTCACCCCATGAGAATGTAATGGTCAACAAAAACCGGACACTTTTTTAAGACGCTTCCCTATAAAATTCTCGCTCAAATTGTAATGGTGATTGATAACCAAGTTTTGAGTGAGTACGTTTGCCGTTATAAAAAGCTAAATAATCAATAATACTTAGCTTTGCTGCTTCTTTGGTTCTAAAGTTGTTGTAATTTAACTCCTCATGCTTAAGACTGCGGAAAAAGCGTTCTGTTGGTGCATTGTCCCAACAGTTCCCTTTACGACTCATACTCTGCTGCATTTGCATGATATCTAGGTGTTGACGATACTCGTAGCTAGCATATTGACTCCCTCTATCCGAGTGATGCAGTACACCTGGTGCTGGTTTTTTTCTCCAAAAAGCCATTTGTAGTGCTCTGACGCATAATGATGTTCGCATATGATCATCAACCGCCCAGCCCACAGCCTGCCGAGAAAATAAATCAATGACAACAGCAACATAGAGCCAGCCTTCAAGTGTCCACACATACGTTATATCCGTTGTCCAGACCTTATTAGGCTCTGTTACCTCAAATTCACGATTCAGCGTATTCGGTGAAATTGAATGATTATGATCACTGTCAGTTGTCACTTTAAATTTCTTAGGGTAGCGCACCTCAAGACCTAATCATGCCATTGCCTGCCTGACTTTATAGCGTCCCGCATTTATACCTTGTTCTTTCAGTGCCTTAGATATGCGGCGTGACCCATAAATTCTTCTGTTCTCCTCAAAAATATTGTGCACTTTGATATCAAACGCCTCTCTTTCTCTGTTTTTTTCTGTCATTTCGGTGTTTTTCAAGGCAGTTGTCGCCTAAATTTTTTAAGCAGCCTCTTTATTTTGCTCTGGATTTAGCTCCACAGCACCTTCCGGCTCCCAGTTTCTTATACCTCCAGACCATCGTTCTGGATGCTCATTTCTTTTTTGTTGATACAGCACTTCTCGCTTCTTCAATATCTCAGCATCAAGCCCTTCATGTCTTTGGTTGGGTGTAACAAATTTGATTCGACTATGGCGATGCTCATTGTTGTACCAATACACAAAACCTTGTACCCATTGTCTTGCGCCCTCTAAAGAATCAAACCCTTCAGATGGCCACCGCGGGCAATATTTTACCGTTCTAAATAATGATTCGGAATACGGGTTGTCATTACTGACCCGTGGTCGACTACGGGAACTAATGACACCCAAATCATGCATTTTTGCTTGCATGGTAAGGCTCTTCATTGGTGCACCATTATCCGAGTGTAAAACCAGATCCTGTTTTCTGCATTTTTCTGACCAAATGCTACGCTCCAGCAACTCTGCCGCCTGTTCTCCCGTTTCATTGGCATGCACTTCCCAGCCAACCACTTTTCGACTGTATATGTCTTCTATCATATAGAGGTAATAATGCTGACCTATGACGGTGGTGGGTAAATAACTAATATCCCAGCTCCATACTTCATTAGCTTTCTTGGCCGTGTAACTTGTCGGTTTATTATGGCCATTTCTGACCTTTGCCTTTCCTCTGTGATGCAACATGCCTTCTTCCTTTAATACACGGTAAAAGCTTGATTCGGAAGCAATGTATTCTCCTCTGTCGGCCAATATCGGTACGATTTGACTGGGCGGCAATGAAGAAAACTCTTCCAAGTTACAGGTTTCAATGATCAATTGCCTTTCCTCTGCGGTTAGCTTGTTGGTGGGCTCCGGGCGCTTCGCCATCGGGCGTTTATCTGCCGATATTTCACCTTCGGATTGCCATCGCTGCAACGTCCGCACTGATAGCCCTATGATCTCGCAAGCCTTATGTTTTCTTGCGCCTGCCAAAATGGCTTCATTAATCAATTCTTCATAGTGCTGCCTATCAGCGAGTAAGGTCAATTGTCCTCGTCTTCTCCCCAATAGGCATTGAACTTTTTTCTAAGCACCAGTAAGGCTGCCGTTTCTGCCAAGGCTTTTTCTTTTCTGTTGAGCTCTTTTTCTAACTCTTTTATCCGTTTTTTATCGGATTTAGTGGCTGCCTGCAGGGCCTTCTTGTTACCTGCCTGGCGTACATTACCTGCTATGCACGCTTGCTTCCAAGTATTTATCTGCTCTGGATACAAACCTTTGCTTCGACAATATTCGCTTACTTCAATTTCAGATAAGGTCGCTATTTCTAAAACGACTGCAAATTTTTCTTCCGCTGACCATTGTTCAGGGGGAATTTCTTTTGACACGGACAATCCTGATATTTTAAATTCTTCTTTCCATTTATAAAGCGTAGAAGGATTCATGCTTTCTTGTTTGGCAAACTGCCTGAGAGATAGTTCACTTTGATTCAGCTTTTTAATGATCGCTTCTTTAAACTGCTTTGAATAATGTTGAGTTCCCATTTGTTGTCATCATACCGCCCCCTGTTTAGTTATGAAATTAATTTGGGCGACAACTATCCTGACACAGGGGGATTTCAGGCTGCTGATTCCATGCATAAAAAGCACTGGTACTGACTCTCATAACCCGACATAATACTTTAACGGGGTAGGTCTTCTGTTGCTCTCGAATAAATACATATTTTACTCGACTTCTTTCGCAAAGAAGACCGCTGCCTTTTTTAATATTTCGCGCTCCATACGCAACTGTTCGACTTCCTTGCGTAACTTGATTAACTCAGCTTGACCGGACAACGTAGGCGTTGACTTTGTTTCGACTGTCGGTCCTCGTTCTGCTCTAACCCAGCGTCCAATCGCACTTAAGGACACGCCCAAGCTGTCTGCGGCTTGTTGGTGGGTATATCCTTTCTCAATGACTAATTTGGCTGCATCTTGTTTGAATTCAAGATTATATACAGGTCTTTTTGGTTTAGTTTGCTTACTCATATTCACCTCTAATGGACATTATAAATCTGTCTTTAGAAGTGTCCTGTTTTATTAAACCATTTCAGAAAGGCGAGTTCAGTTTGCCGCATACATTTTGCTCCATGACTGATTAATGCAGTGAATCGTTTATAAATATCCAGTTTCTCAAATTGTGCTTTAAGCGCAGTGGCTATCGTATGACCTATATCATCAATCGTAGGTACCGGGACTTCTTGTTGATTTGACCATAGCCGAACACCTTTATTAAGGGTGGCATCTCTATCTTTTATGATGGCCAACGGTTTACCTGCACGATTAAAAATTTCTTCAAATTCAAGGTAAAGAGTATCGCCAGTGACTTTTTCGGAGATTGTGAGACCAATGCATTCACAGTCTTCCAGCCGAACGGCAGCTCCCCGTTTTGACAAGGTATCCACTTCAACTCGTAGAACAACCAAGGCTTTTTTAGTCCCTATATCAATAGAATGATCAATAATGGCAACCCAGGGTTTAGTGATTGCTTGTACTTGTGTCAGGCATCCTAATCCTAGGCGCAAACTCCAGTTGATCACAGAAGTAAAATGAGGGATCCAGCTGACTGCATAGTTTGTTTTTGACTTAAACAACTCAAGAATACGTGGAACGCTACGATAAGAAACAACGGCATTCAATGTTAGCAACACACAAAGAACACGTGTTTGATCTGCATCCTTTATATCAATAGGCGGCGAACGCTTTTCTACCTCAACAGGAGCCGTGGTTTTTACATTCTCTGCACCTCTTTTCACATTACAATGGTGTTTTTTTTACCTCAAGTGCCTGTTGTTTCAACTCAAGATTTTCTTGCTTAAGTTCTGCAATTTTTTTGAGATGACGTTGTTTGGTTTTTTTGAATTCTCGTATTTCGTAGCGGCATTCAATCGTTGTGCGTTTCCAGTTGTCGCGGCTGTGTATGATTTTTGATAGTTGAACCATGGGTTGGAGATGTCTCACACTTTATTTATGGGACTTTTGTCCCCAGATAATTAATTATCAAGTTAGATTAAATATAATCCATAACATAATAAACCTCAATGAGAAATATAACTGAATTATGGTAAAGTTAATGCTTCAAAATAGCTGTAAGTGATTGATGATTCAATAAATGAGGCAAATTAAAGAGCTGAACCGAAGCGACATATCGCTTTTTAATCGGGATGTGTGTTTCAAGGTATTGAATTTTATGACCATTTAAAATTTTTATGCTATATTTCGACAGCCTAGCCTGTACCCCAAACTTCAACAACAGCCTAGGAAAAATATCATCCAAATTTAACACTTCCTCATCTGTCAGTTCAATCAAATTAAAATTGTATTTCTGATAAATCGCCTGTTTTTCTGCTTTCTGGCTAAGTATTTCTCATCATTATCATAGCCCAGAATTCTGTATAAACCTTGCCTGTAGAGATGTAAAAATCACTGTAGAATTCATTAATCTAGCATTTTTTAGGCGGGTAGAGTGAAGTACCTGCTTATTAGATACGTAATGACTCGCAAGAGCAGGACAACCTTGATGGAGTCGGCGAAATAATATAGATTAAGCCAACGAGCCACCACAGCTACTACCTTGCCCAGCCGTACATCCATAACAATGCTGGCGCACTGCAATATTGGCATCCGATAAGCCTGCTATATCCAGAGCAGTAAAATGTATTTTTTGGGAAGCTGCCCCTAAAGGTAAATCCAACATTTGGTTAAAGTCACAATCATAAACATAGCCTTGCCAATCAATGCTGATTGTATTTTTACACATGACAGAATCAAGGTTAGCAGCGCAATAACTCTCTTTGAGCAATGTTAAGTAATTATCAAACTGGCCTTTACTAATTAAAGTACTACCAAAACGCTGAATAGGCATATTAGTGACTGCATACAGCTGGTTAAAACGAATATTATAATGGGTAAGCAAATGCTGTTTATAGGCTTGTTCAAGTTCAGTTTGGTTAGGTGGTAGTTGCGCACCTTGTGGGTTAAAAACCAAGTTTAAAATATAAGGGCTATTTTCTTGACCATAGCCTAATTCATTAAGTTTTTGCAGTGCTGCCAAACTTTTGGCGAACACGCCTTTGCCTCGTTGTGCATCAACATTATCTTCTAAATAGCAGGGTAGGGAGGCAGTTACTTCCACTTGGTTAGTGTAAAGAAATTCAGCCAAATCCGAGTATTCAGGTTCTTCTAAAATGACCAAATTACAGCGATCAATCACTTTTATGTCATGCTGTCTTGCGGCGACCACCAAGGTTTTAAAATGTGGGTGCATTTCAGGTGCACCACCTGTTAAGTCTAAGGTATGAATACTACTATGTTTGGTAAACAGAGCAATAAGCTGGTCTATATTAGCTTTGCTCATTAACTCAGTACGCGTTGGCCCAGCATTCACATGGCAATGCAAACAACTGAGGTTACATAAATACCCTAAATTGACCTGCAGTACTTCGGTGGTATTACGCTTGATAGATGGAAAGTCGCTAGGTTCAAGATATTCACGGGTATCATGCATTGCTTATTGCTCACTAAAATAAATATGACTGTAATAACTGTGCGCATTACCGCTCGCATTATCGGTATCGGTCATAATGGCAATACCATCAATATACTGGATAGGTTCTCCAAAAACTTGTTGTAAATCAACTAAAACATTACGTTTTTCTGTGTACCACTGTGCAGTGTTATCAGTATTATTGCGTAATGCCAACATCATGACATTTTCGCCGGCAAACGGGTTAGGCCAGCTTGCTTGTTTAGGATGATGACTAGACCAGACATAATTGATGGCTTTGGTTTGCCAAAAAAACCATTCACCTTTAATAATCAAATAAATACGCGCGGCAAAATCATCACCTTGTTTGCTTTGTTCATTAGTAATGCTCAAACGCTTATCAATACGCCAAGACCAATTTAAATAAGGTGTTTTCTGTAAATCAATACGCATGTTTTTATATAAACTAGAGGCCGATTGGTTACTGACTGCCTCTAGTACATTTTGGGTATTAAGTTGAGTGACTTGGTATTGAGTGCTACCTTTAAATGATTTAGTTTGCCAATCATTTAAAGTTTGATCGGCAAAATCACTGACATAATTAGGGGCTGCGTAAACATTCAATGAGCAGGAAAGTAGTAAAGCACTAATTATTTTAAACATAATGGTATTTAGCAATGGGGACGTATATAAGTCGATACATTGTAAATAACCTTACAATAGTCTTTGCTGCGGTAGCAGGCTGCACTTAAATGGTTCGCAGATAACGTAACCCCACACATAAGCTTAAACTGTACTCGAGGAACTAAAACTGTGATGCAATCTGCTCTTGAATTTTTTCTGCCATCGCTTTGCAATCTTCGGCATCCCTAATGGGACGACCAATAACGATATAATCAGCTCCATTTTGAAATGCTTGCTCAACAGTCACCACGCGTTTTTGATCATCTTCCACACGATTATCAACTGGACGTACACCTGGTGTAATCACGAGTAATTTATTGTCTAGTTTTTCACGAATCATCGGTACTTCCAACCCTGAAGAGACAATACCATCACAACCAATATTTAAAGCTCGTTTTGCACGAGATAACACCAATTGCTGCACATCACAGCCAAAGCCCAAATCATCCAAATCACCTCGATCCAAGCTGGTTAAGGCGGTAACTGCCAATACTTTTAAGTTGCCTTTGTCTTTTGCGGCAGCTTCCATCATGGAATCATTACCATGAATGGTCGCCATATCAACACCTTTACTACTTAAGGCTTTAATGGCACGACCAACAGTCGCTGGAATATCAAAGAACTTTAAATCAACAAAGATCTTTTTATCTTTTGCTTTCAGCCATTCGATAAAAGCAAAATAGTCGCCCGACATAAATATTTCCATCCCGACCTTATAAAACACGACTGAATCACCAAGCTTTTCAACCATGGCCTGTGCTTCAGGAATACTGGGAAAGTCTAGCGCCATAATTAAACGCTCGTTAGTAGGAATGGCTTTAGTTGAAATAAATTGTTGGGTCATAGTTGGGTTGAGTTTGTGAAATAGGGAAGGGTATTATAATGTTGCAGGGAACTCACGTAGGTGCAGATTTATCTGCATATTGCGGCTAAAGCCACATCTACAAAAATATTATGCATTAGATTTATTTTATCATTATTTTTTCATTTTTATGAGTAATGTATCTAGCCAATTCATGCTGTAGGAATTAAAGTTATCGCTCGTTGCAATTCATCTTTTGAATTATAAAAATGCGCCGAAAAACGAATTCCGCCTCCACGCATAGCACAAACCACACCATTTTCTTGCAAATACGCATATAAGGTTTCTGTAGCAATAGTCTTATGTTTAAACACCACAATACCGGATTGTAGCGGTGTATCTTGTTTGGTTAGCAGGTTTAAGTCTTTACGTTTCTTAATACACTCCATCAGGTAGTTAGCATTTTCTAATATAGATAACTCTACAGCTGGCATACCTAATTCCAATAACAGGGATAAGCTAGCAGAAAAAGCATGAATACCCAGCATATTGGGACTGCCGCATTCAAAGCGTTGTGCTGTTGGATGAATATCCCAAGGCTTATTCTCATAGTTATGGATATTCTGCATCATATGCCAGCCATATTGAGTTAGGCGTAATTTTTCTCTAGCGGTTGGTGTCGTATAAAACACGCCCAAACCTTCAGGGCCTAGCATCCATTTATGACCATCGGCCATCACAAAATCTGCTTGACATGCCTGTGCATCAAATTCTACTGCACCCAAACTTTGAATGGCATCGACACAGAATAAAATATTATGTTGTTTACAAAATTGGCCAATTTTATCTAGATCTAAGCGTAAGCCAGTCGTAAATTGAATGGAACTAATGGTTAGTAAGCGTGTATTTGCATCCACCAATGCAAACAATGCATCTTCAGGAGATGCCGTACTTGCTAAATCAGCTTCACGAAATTGCACGCCTTGATTCGCTAATGACTGCCAAACAATACGATTAGAGGGAAATTCTTGATCACTAGATACAATATTATCACCAGCATGCCAATCCAAACCATAGGCAACAAATGATAGTGCTTCAGAGGTATTCTTTACTAAAGCAATATCATCAACACTTGGTGCATTTAATAAAGTTTGTAATTGTTTGCGCAATAACGATTCTTTTTTTAGCCAATCCAAATAATAAGATGATCCGTATTCGGTGTTTTGTTCAGCAAAGTGTTTGACTGCAGTGCTGGTACGTTTTGGCCACGGTGCAACGGCTGCATGGTTGATGTAAATCAGTTCAGGAGATAAAGGAAACTCAGGGTGGCGCATAAGCTAGTCTAAAGTGGTTGTCAGGTGATTGCTAATCATATAGTTAATAAGCAGCTATATAAAGACAAAATGTCGGGATGCCCTATCCTTATAAGACTTCGCATAATGTATATTATGTTAAATTAATGAAGTATGGAAATAGATACACTATCAGGGTCTCCTCCATTTAATTTAAAAAATGTCATCCTAGTTATATTATTATCATAATTATGATAATACGTAATATATTATTTGATAATATAGATATTTATTATCGTAATTATGATATTTTATAAATTTTTAGTGATCTATGCGATAATCTAAGTACTCCTTCACTTAAGTGGTATGCCAATGAATAATTTCCCTCTTAGCACCAAAGCATCACGACTCACAGAACAAGAAGTTCATACCGCCATTCAAAATCTATTGGATGCTGATGAAAATATTTCATCTTTAGCATTGTTAAAAGCATTGGGGCGCGGTTCTTTAACCACGATCACTAAATACTTGAACACCTTTAATTTGGAAAATGTAGTTGAAATTGAATTGTTGCAAGGGTTTGCTGAAATCCCAGAATCATTAGCGGATAGCATCAAGCATATGTCCGTAAAAATATGGAATGAATCACAAGCATTGGCTAGTCAGGAATTAGATATCCAACGTGCTGCCATGCAAAAAATAGAAATACAGAGCTCTGAGCGCATCCAGGAAGCGGAAGCATTTAGTGAAGAACAGGCCAAGCGGCTTGAACAGTTAGAAAAAGATTATGCAACTAATACAGAGGAATTAAGCAATATAATCAATGCTTTAAATCTTGAATTAGAAGGAAAAACGGTTAAATTTAATAAAATGAATACCCAATTAGAGGTATTAAAATCTGAAAATACTGCCTTAATAGCGAATTTACAAAAATCTGACCAGCAATTAACCCATGATATAAGTCACTATGAACAACTGCTAACTGAATCAAAAGCTACCCAGCATGAAAAAATAGATGAGTTAGATAAAGCGCTTAAAATAATGACCAGTGATAAAACCTATCAGGTAACCCAGCGAGAAATGGTAGAACAAAAAAATATAGCGCTACAATTGCAAGTCTCCAAACAACAACTAGAAATGGATCTACTCGTTGCAAGACTTAATGAGGAGCAAGCATTACAGATAACAACGACTGAAGAAAATAAGAGCCTTAGAGAAAAAGCTGCAATGTTGGATGGAGAGCTAAAAGCTTGGAAAACATTTATACCTGAAGAACCATAAACTAAAGAATAAGCATTCAATAGTACCTGAGTCTGACTGGTCTTTTGAGTCTCTACAGCCCGCGTGCGAAAAACATTCCCACCCTGCCCTTTATTATTCAACTCTGTATGCTTTAAGGCATGATCACGACATTAAGTAAATCAGGTAAATTCTTTTTATGTAATGTTTTTAATATCACTTTTTTCTATATTTTTAAGGGGCTTCCTTCTCCGAGCTTGTATCTATAATATGCTTATTCCGAGTTAGCTTTAATGCAGCATAATTTTTTTCTACTATGCTGGTTGTTGGGTGTCCATTTGGAAAATTATAATTTAAAATTAATAAACTGAAGTTTCCAAAAAAATCATCAAGCCACCATGCGTAACAGTACGCAATCAGTGGATTTATCGGGGAGTTGCTTGGTTTGGGGCAAACATGATTAAAATCCGGGTTCAATGCTGCCTCGGTAATGATGCGCCGCACGTCTGAAAAGGCAAAACTGGCGCGCCCTTTTACTTTGTGCCGACGCTCCGGATCCGCCTTTAAACGGTCGGCATAAATCCAGGTCAGCGTACTTGCCATCATACAAAAATTCAAATGATTGGTCACGGAATGCGCATTACGACACTGACTTTTTTGACTGCCGATGTCTTGTTTCAACTCCTTGAATCCTGATTCGATTTTCCATCTCGCACCATAAAACTCGATCATTTGCGTGACCGATAATGACAAGTCCGTGCTAAACAGTGCGATCCATTGCGTTTTACGAAAAACCCACACGACGCGTACTTTGCATTTTAAACTTTTCAGCATGACAATGCGTTCATGGGCAAGTACCGTACGCTGTTTGCCATAAAGAGTCACCTGATATTCGGCGGCTTCGTGACGAATGCATTTTGCCATTTCTGTTGCCGAACCCAAGCGCTGGCCATATTTTCGAGGTCTCCCTCGCTGCCCAGATTGTCTTGTCTCGGGAAGATCATATAAAACACTATTACAGCGCAGGCGCGACAGAATATCAAACAGACTGCCTACCTCTTTGCGTACGGGCTTTAACAAACCTGCATTGCCAAACCAACTATCGGTCACCGCGAGTATTTGCTTGCCGGAAAAATGATTTGCAACCCCGATGATCATCTGTGCAGCTTGGCCGATCTTGGTTTCAAACGACTGCAATCGACCTTTGATCTTCGCTCGATCGGATTGTGCATCAATCGCTTTCTGTGGAAGGTAGTGGCGAAAATCTAAAAACAAACAGGCCCAACGATTTTTTATTGTTTCAGTCGTTAGTAAAAACTATGCACTTTAGTGCAAGACTTTTAGTATACTCTCATTCATGAGGTCTTATAGAAAGTCATCACATACAGTTCACGATTTAAAAGTTCACTTGGTTTGGATAACCAAATACCGATATTCTGTACTTACACAAGAGGTTGGGATCCGTGCTAGGGAAATAATTCGTCAAGTTTGTGACCAGAAAGATATTAAAATTATCAGTGGAGTTGTGAGTAAAGATCATGTTCACTTGTATATATCGTACTCGCCGAAGCCATTTAATAAAAAGCTACACACTGGTAGTAACTGACAGGGGGACTTATATCCTAAGAGACGACGAGTAGATCTGGAGCTTTTTTTTCGATGATATCAAAAAGAATCTTAATCCAGTCCTTCGTTTGATCTTTACCTGTAAAAATTTCCATTGGGGTTTTATTTTTTCTTACTCCCGCAAGGTAACGGCGATGATTGTGGTAATGCATAATCATATTAAGCTGTTCCTGAGTGACCTGATTCTTGCTGGTATTGAAGTAGGGTCTAATGATTGAATTGATGCATTCCACAAGTGCTGAGCTTTGAACAATTTTATCCAGTAACGAGTAAACAAAGGTTCGGGAAATACCATACGCTTTTGAGATAAATGAAAACAATAACACTTTAAAAACAAAAGGCTATAATTTTAAACATAACTTTGGGCATGGCAAGCAACACCTATCCTCATTATTGGCAAGCTTAAATATTCTTGCATTTTTAGTTCATACGGTACTTGAGTGGTTTGATCAATGTTATGCGCTGGTACGAAATAGCTTGGCAAGCAGGAAAACATTTTTTGATGATTTAAGAGCTCTCATCCGTTATATGATTTTTGATAGTTGGCAAAAATTAATGGAATTCATGCTGGGGGACTAGACATTCCAGTGCCAGAAATATGAAAAATCCTAAATTGAGAATTGCTGCTTTTTTATAATAAACACCTCCCTGAACAATTTCTATGTTAGACCCTATTTGGATTTACAATATACTCTAAAACCCTTGAATATTAAATTAATAGATCAAAGCCTTACAAGTTACTAAAAGGTTTTCATGGCACTTGGGTGCCTCAGCAACATAGAATAGCCTTGCCTATATCGCCGTACCCAACCTCTCACCTCAACTTGTTGCCCCTGCAACACGTTGAGGTCAGTAAAATATTGTGAATTCTTATTACTAAGGCGTACCGTAAAATTATCTTCTAACTGTAAATATACATTTTTATGAGTGTATTTCACAGATTCCACTCGCCCCCAAACCCGCTGCCAACCACTACTATTTTTCTTGGTTAGCTGTGAAGCTGATTTAGGTACATAATCCGCATACTTCCAAATACCTACTTGCAGTGCTTCTGCTGTCTGCTCTGCTTTTAATAACTCAGCGACATATTTTAAATTGGGAGGGAAAACATTAAGACTTGCGTAGCCTAATCGCACTAATTCAAGATTAATATGCAAGCCTTGTTCGGTAAAAATATGCGCCAAATAGCGGTGGTATTTATCTTGTTTTTCTTGGTCAAATTCCAACCTAACTTTGCTCCCTGCCAATTGCTGGATCAACCATTGCTTGGCAATATCGCCACCTGCCTGCGCCTCATTACGTGAATGTTCTACTTCGGGTGTATTAATGCCTAACAAACGTATTTTACGACCATCAATTAATTGAATGGTATCGCCATCGTAAACTTTCTGCACAGCGTAATAGCTATAATCTCTACGTATAGTATATTCAGTGGCATTACGCTGTTTGCTATCTGAATAATGTTTGCGCCCTTGTGCATCAGTCCATTGAAATACAGCAGCTTGGCTGAGCTGGGACAGCAAACAAAGTAGTAGCAATTGTAATCCGTTAGTTAGCGTTCTCATTGGTTAAATATACTTTGAGTAGATAAGGTGGCAGAATTTATAAAGGCAATTCCCGAGAGACTAAAAAAATCATTGTTGCTAGCGGAATTATCTATACAATAACTGCATTCAAGTTCAGATACTAAGAGAGAAAATATGAGTGGTCAAGCAACAGTAAGCCTTTTTGATAAATGTCATGCAAAACTAGAGGCCAATACACAATACCAAAAGCTGCAAGCTATGCCGAGTAAACAACGTTGGGTGGTACTCGCAGGGCTATTTATAGCATCACAAATATTAGTGTTTGGCAGTTTATATTTATTCTTTGGCTCTATTGCTGCGATTGGTTTACTTGCTAGTGTTTTAGCCGGGTTGGCAACGGGTCTAGGTGCTTTACCTGCTGCTTTTTTTAAAGAAGTTTCCAATAATGTTTTTAATGGTTTACTAGGTGGTGCCGCAGGGGTCATGCTCGCAGCGACCTCTTTCTCTTTATTATTACCAGGTATAGAATATGGTAATGAGCTTTGGCCTGATAAAGGCTTATGGGTTGTGGCTGCCGGGATGTTATTGGGTGCTTTATTTTTACACTTAGCCGATAGTAAATTACCCCATATTCATTTTAATGAAGGCATCAGTGATCATACGCAATCCTTACAAAAGATTTGGTTGTTTATTTTTGCCATTACTATTCATAATTTCCCTGAAGGTATGTCAGTTGGCGTAAGTTTTGGCTCAGGTGATATGCATAACGGCATCGTGTTAGCCATTGCCATCGCTTTACAAAATATCCCGGAAGGCTTGGCTGTTGCCCTACCCTTAGTTGCTTTAGGCTATAACAAATGGAAAGCTGTAGGTATTGCAACCTTAACAGGACTGGTAGAACCTATTGGTGGATTGCTAGGTATTACCATGGTGTCGGTATTTTCACCCTTATTACCTTTTGCAATGGGCTTTGCTGCCGGCGCCATGCTATTTGTTATTTCAGAAGAAATTATCCCTGAAACGCACTCAAAAGGCCGCTCGCGTTATGCTACTTTTGCTTTAATGATTGGCTTTATTATTATGATGGCTTTAGAAAGTTTATTGGGTTAATTAAATTCTTTACATTATGATTACAATTATTCAACGCGTTAGTCAGGCTCAAGTTAATATTGCAGGTACTGAAGTAGGCAAAATAGAGCGTGGTATTATGGCCTTAGTGGCTGTAGAAAAACTGGATACTGAAAAATCTGCACAGCGGCTGCTAGAGCGTATTTTAAATTATCGTATTTTCCCTGATGCAGAAGGTCGTATGAACTTGAGTTTGCAAGCTATTGAAGGTGGTTTATTACTGATACCACAATTTACTTTAGCAGCAGATACCAATTCCGGTAACCGACCTAGCTTTACTGCGGCAGCAACACCCGAGCACGGCAAAGCAATTTTTAATTATTTTGTAGAACACGCAAAAAGCAATTACCATAGTATTGCATTAGGGCAATTTGGTGCCGACATGCAAGTCTCACTGACTAACGATGGTCCGGTCACTTTTACCCTTAAAGTCTAGTCCATAGCGCTATACCATTATGAATTTAAATTTACTCGAAGGCTTGGCATTCTGTTTTTATCTAGCAAGCAGCTATTCACTACTTGCGGATATTAATGAAAACCAGCATAAAAAACGTGCATTAATACTCGCTTGGATTGCAGCACTCACTCATTTGGGGGCTGTGGCAATCGATGTCAAGAACTCACAAGGACTTGATTTCAGTTTTTTCCATACTGCATCCTTTATTGCTTTGATTATTACTTTTTTAATCATTCTTGCTGCCTTTTCTAAACCTGTCGAAAAGTTAGGTATCGCCTTATTCCCTATTGCTGCACTCATGTTAGCCTTAGACTACATTTTCCCCAACCCTGTGCAAACTCAGCAGCAGTATTCAGCTGAGATGAAAGCACATATTCTCAGTTCAATTATTGCTTTTAGTTTACTGACTATTGCCGCTGTACAAGCCTTGTTGCTGACACTACAAAACAAGCAGTTACGCAACCATCATCCTGGGCGCTTCATTCTTGCTTTACCACCACTGCAAGCAATGGAATCCTTATTGTTTCAGATCATCAGTACAGGACTATTCTTTTTAAGCGTTTCTTTGCTGAGTGGTTTTCTGTTTATCGATGATTTATTTGCTCAGCACTTAGCGCATAAAACTTTATTTTCCATCTTAGCTTGGATAATGTTTGCAGGTCTTTTAATTGGCAGAAGTCGTTATGGCTGGCGTGGGAAAATTGCAGTACGTTGGACCTTATATGGCTTTGCCTCACTATTATTAGCCTACTTTGGTAGCCGTATAGTGTTGGAATTAATTCTAGATAAAGTTTAACAGTTAAAATTGATAAATCACTTGATAAGCGTTATTCACCACCCGCCAAGTAAAATAATATATTCTGCGCTATCTTTCGCAGTCATTTATCTCACTTTAACTTCAATAAAGTGAGCATATCGTTATTTTCTACCATGTTAATATGCTATATTAACTCTAACATCGCTACTCATCTCCACACCTAAATAATTAAAGTACCTAGAGACACAACATGAATTTTTTTGCGTTATTTAGACATACTATTATTAGCCTTCTATTATTTACCTCCTTTTCAAGCATACATGCGATAGAAAAACAGCCAAGTAATTTAAGCTTGCAAATAGCCGTTTTATATTGGTCTATGGATATCCCAGGACAAGTCGCTATGCGTCAAGGCATTGAGCATGCAGCTAATGTTATTAACGAAAAAGCCAAAAAGGATAACCTAACAACGATTCAACTCCATCCTTTTGTTGCTGGAAATGGCGAGGCAGGTATCGAAAAACAAATTCAACAACTGGATAAAATAGTTGCAGAACAACAGATGGACCTTATCATTGTACAGCCCACGGATAATGCAGCACTAGCTAAGGGTTTAATAAAAGCAAACCAAAAAAATATTCCGGTAGTTGCTTATGATCAATATATTAGTGGTGGCAAACTAGCATCTTATATTACCTCTGATAATTACCAAGCAGGTTATCTTGACGGTGAATATATTGCCTCAAAATTTGATAATTATTACAGCATTAAGCTTATCTTAGTTGAGTATCCCTATGTATCTTCAACAGTTGAGCGTGTTGATGGCTTTATTGATGCATTGGCCGATACCCAGCAAAACTACACCATTATTAATAGCTATCAAGCTGTTACTCCAGAGAGTGGTTCTAAAGCAGCAACTCAAATCCTACATGACTTCCCTAAAAAACACTCTATTGATGTTATTTTTACGGTTAACGATGGTGGCGGGCTAAATGTCGTGAAAGGTCTTAGTAATGCAGGACGAGATGAAATAATGGTAGCCAGTATTGATGGTGACCCCTTATCATTAAAGAATATTACTGAAAATAGATTAACTGTCATCAACTCGGCACAATTCTGTATGCCTTTAGGGGAAGAAACTTTGTATACAGCTTATGATATCCTTAATGGCAAAAAAGTTGCAGCATATAAATTAATACCTGTTTTTCCTGTTACTCAAGAGACTATTGCAAACTACCCAAGCTGGAACGGGCCAATTCCGCAAAATTTTACAAAGCAGTGGCCATCAAAAAAACCTTTATGGAGTGGGCAAGTTCACTCTCCAAACAATAAGACAAGTAAAAAAATGCTTTTATCTTTATAAACTGAAGTTTCCTAATAATTTTTTATGGTAGAATTAACATAATGTTGCAACCACATGAAAAATTTACCTTTTTTATTCATTTTAAACTACTTTTCTTAAAGGAAATAAAATGGGGAGTGCTATAAACATGGTAAAGCCACCTAAACTTTCAGCACACCAGTATTACGTGCAAGTACCTCTCAACAATTGGGAGACTTCAGTTTATGAATAATAAAGCTGCATTACTTCCCCAAATTGATCGTTTAGAATCAAAACTATTTTTTTCCTATGGCATTGTTCTGTTTAGTGTTTTGCTAATTCTATCCATTTTCTCTGCTTACCATTTTAAAAACAGCATAGAAAAAGATGAACAACGTTTGGCGTTATTAACTGGAGAAATTTTACATAAAGCCATTGAGCAAACTAATTTTTCAGGAAAATACCATTCTCGCTTATTTATTGAAAATATTGCAAAAACTTATCCTGATATTACTTCAATAAAAGTGTTTAACTTAAACGGTAAAATTATTGCGCACAGCAACCCAAAGTTAAACAATAATCAGGTTGAGGAGGCATTACTCAATAAAACCAAAAAAATAACCACAGGTGAGTTACATCATATTACTGAAGTTGGAAAAGCCAGAGAGATCAATGTTATCAATGTCTACCTTCCCTTTCATAAAGGCTATGCACAAAATATCAGTGGTATTATTCATATCGTCATTTCTAGAGAGTCTGGAGAACAAAGTCAAAAAACGGGGCTAATTGCCTTAATTTTATTATTATCTATTCTTACTTTGCTTGGTCTACTAGTTCTGAAACAAATTAGTCGTTACTTATCTGCACCGATCATTTCCATGGCTAAAGTATTGGGGGGGATTTTAGAACATATTCCTATGTTGGTGATGGTACAAAACAAAAAAGGGCAGCAGTTATATAAAAGCAATCAGTTTAGCCATTATTTCTCCAATACAGATGCTGGTCCCTCCACTACTGCAACAGATATTTTCCAATCTTTTGCACAAGCACCTCACTCGCAAAGTATCGAAAAAAATATGGAATTCCAATATTTAGGAAAAGATATTAGTTTTCGCTCAATTCACTTCCCTATCTCTTTAGATCATACCGGCAATCCAGAGCTGGTATGTTGCATTGCCGAAGATATTACCCAAAAATTAGCTAATGAAAAACAGCTCTTAACAAATGAACGACAATTAGTACAAGTCTTAAAAGGTGCATCATTAGGCTATTGGGATTGGAATTATCAAACAGGTGAACACTTTGTCGATAACATTTGGTTAGAAATGTTAGGGCTTACACAAAATAATATTACTAACCATATTTCTGACTGGAATGACTTAGTTAATGCCGATGACAAAAAAAGAATACTACCTGAAATAGAACGAGCCATTTCCACCAAAACGCCGTATTCCGTTGAGTTTAGAATGCGTCATAAAAATGGTACGTGGATATGGATACAAGGCTCGGGAGCTGTAGTAGAGTGGGATAAAGAAGGTCTCCCTCTAAGACTGTGTGGCACGCATCAAAATATCAGCAAACGTAAACAGGACGAAAAAGATTTAACCTTTCTTGCTAACTATGATGCCTTAACGCGTCTACCTAATCGCAATCTAATATTTGAAGAACTTAATATGCTATTAGGAAAAAGAAGAAATAAACATCCGATCACGGCTTTCATGTTTATTGATCTTGATAACTTTAAAATTATCAACGATACCTATGGACATAAATTTGGTGACTTATTTTTAGTCTCAGTGGTCAGTAAACTCAAAAAAGTTATTCGTAGTAATGACATTTTGGGGCGCTTTGGTGGTGATGAGTTTGTATTGATCGCTGATGAAATTGATACATTAGAATCTTTAACCCATATTGCCGCTAAAGTTTTGAATTCATTTGAAAAACCTATTACGTTACAAGGCAATATTGTTTACACCAGTGTCAGCATTGGCATTAGCGTATTTCCCCAAGATGGTGATAATTTTGACGATTTGCTCAAATATGCAGATGTTGCCATGTACAAAGCTAAAGAGACAGGTAAAAACCGTTTTTGCTTTTATACAGAAGCAATGAATCAGGAAATTCAGTCTCACTTAGAAATTGCTGCCAAACTATGGGATGCTATCGAAAATAACTTACTCGAACTCGTCTATCAACCCCAAGTTAATAACAAGACGGGGGCAATTAATAGCTGTGAAGCTTTACTACGCTGGCCTGATGCTGAAAAAGGTTATATGTCCCCGGCAATTTTTATTCCCATAGCAGAAAAATCAAATTTGATTATGGCTATTGATGAATGGGTCATGGAGCATGCCTGTCGGCAACGTTTTAAATGGCAAGCTATGGGGCTCAATAATTTTCGCATAGATATTAACTTATCGGGTCGGCAGTTTAATGACCAAGAGTTAATCCCTAAAATCCAAAAATATTTAAATGACTATCAGTTACAAGCGACAGATATTGGCTTAGAACTTACTGAAGGTATGTTAATTGAAGGAGATGCACACGGTGATGCTACCGTACATCAGTTACGTGATTTAGGCTTTGAAATTGCTTTGGATGACTTCGGTACTGGCTACTCCTCACTTAGTTACCTTAAGAAATTCCCTATTAGCACCCTAAAAATTGACCGCTCTTTTATTGTTGATGCGCCCGTTAACCCTGATGGTGCTGCTCTGGTGAATGCCATTATTGCGATGGCTGAAGCTCTCAGTTTATCGGTAGTGGCCGAAGGGGTAGAAACAGAAGCTCAATATCAATTCATTAAAAATACGCCTTGTACAACCATTCAGGGCTATTATTTCCATAAGCCAATGCCGGCAGCTGAGATTGAAAATATTTTATTCAAAAAATCCTTGTCATAAATATAGTTAATATTTGTGAGACACATCTAAGCAAGCAAATACAGTAGTCGCTATAATCCCTTAAAACTTATAAACGCGAGTCCCGCGCCTTAACATAGTGCAAGGAACCCACTTATGTCATCTTTTAGTCTTGATATCGATCTGTTACCAATTAATGTCGTTATTTATCAAAAAGACAACAATAATTTTGCCTTTGTAACTTGTAATAATGCCGCTGAAAAAAATAACCAAATAAATTGTTATAAACTATTGGGGCATAAAATAACTGACTATTCGCCCATTACGCAAGAGTCAGAACTTTTTGCTACTATGCTAAGGGTTGAGCAAAGTGGTGAGACAGCAGTCATTAGTACTCCGACTTGTCAGAATGATACGACTGAACAATGGCAAAAAAATACAATCGTAAAACTTGACGATGGCACGGTTGGCATTTTTAGCGAGCATTGCAGCTTAAATAGTAGTCTAGAAATAAAGGAGCTGCAACTTAAACAACAACTGAATGAAGCAGAAATATTATTGGAACATCAGAAAAAAATGTTTCAGCATATTATGGAAAATTCAGAAGCTATTTCTGTACAAGGATACAATGAAAAACATGAAGTTATTTACTGGAATAAGGCGAGTGAACGACTTTATGGCTACAGTGCCAAAGAAGCTTTTGGTAAGACTCTAGAATCCCTTATTATTCCTGAATTTATGGGTCAAGCCGTACATGATGGTATTGAAAACTGGTTACATAAGGGAGTTGCAATCCCCTCTAGCGAATTAACATTAGTTGCTAAAAATGGTACTGATGTTAATGTTTTTTCACAGCATATTATGATCCAAGTTGACCCAACATATTCTGAAATGTATTGTGTTGATATTGATCTAAAAGAAATCAAACGACTGCAAAAAGAATTACTGACTCAAAGCAATTTTCTAAGAACTATTTTTGACGTGATTCCCGACTTAATTTGGCTACAAGATACTGGGGGGCAATATTTAGCATGTAATGCTATGTTTGAACGTTTTGTTGGTGCAAAAGAAGCCAGTATTATTGGTCGTACCGTTGATGATTTTATTGAGCCCAAAAATACTTCTCTGCATAATGATAACATTGCTGCTGCTACTAATACTTCACAGACCTATAGTAATTACCTTAAATTTGCTGACAATAGTCATAAAGGCTTATTTGAAACCATCAAAACGCCAATGCGGGATGCTAGTGGCAATATTACTGGCATCTTAGGTGTTTCTCGTGACATAACCGAACATAAAGAGCGCGAACAACAACTGATAAGCTATGCGCATTTCGATACCTTAACAGGTTTAACAAATCGTACTCTCTTTCTTGAGCACTTAACACAAGTAAGTAAACAACGTCCGCAGCAAGGTAGCTATAGTGCTGTACTTTTTATTGATTTGGATCGATTTAAAGAAATTAATGATACCCAAGGACACTCAGTTGGTGATCAAGTTCTAAAGTTAGTTGCACAACGATTAAAAAGCATTCTGCGTCAAGGTGATACCCTCGCTAGATTTGGGGGGGATGAATTTACTATTTTACTGGAAAAAATCAATACCCCCATAGAAGTGAGTCATGTTGCGCAAACAATCCTCGATACTCTACGCACTCCTTTAACAGTTGATCATTATCAATTTTATTTGACCACCAGTATTGGCATTGCTATTTACCCTGATGATGGTAATAATCCGGAGAGTTTATTACGCTTCGCAGATATAGCAATGTACAAAGCCAAAGAAAATGGCCGCGATAGCTATGAGTTTTATACTGAAGCATTATCTAAACAGGCTCTAGAAAGAGTTTTACTGGAAAATAACTTACGTAGAGCAATCAGTAATAATGAATTTGTATTACATTATCAGCCACAAATTGATGCCTTTAGCAACATGGTTATAGGTGCTGAAGCACTTATACGCTGGCATGACCCTCAATTAGGCCTTATTACCCCCTACCAATTTATTGCCGCTGCTGAGACATCAGGCCAGATTCTAGAAATCGGCCACTGGATACTTTATCAAGCCATGCAGGATATGAGCACTTGGCAAGCAAAAGGACTCGCTATAGCAACTGTATCTATTAATCTATCAGTTAAACAGCTGAATGATAAAACCCTGATTACCACGATTAAAGAAACCCTTAAACAAACAAAGTGTGATCCAAAATGGGTAGAATTTGAAGTCACCGAAGGCTACGCCATGAATGAACCAGAACAAGCCATTGTATTACTCGAAAAAATCAGAGATTTAGGTTGTAAAATTTCCATTGATGATTTTGGTACAGGCTATTCTTCGCTGGCTTATCTCAAACGTTTACCGGTTAAAAAACTAAAAATTGATCAGTCGTTTGTACGTGATATTCCAGGGGATAGTGATGATGAGGCTATTGTAAAAGCCGTCATTTTAATTGCTAAAAGTATGCAATTGGAAGTGATTGCCGAGGGAGTTGAAGAGCAAGCTCAACAAACATTTTTGCTTGAGCAAGGTTGCCGATATTCTCAAGGCTATTTATATGCCAAACCCATGCCGATCAAACAGTTCGAACAATATATAGAATCTAGGCTAGCTTAGTATAGGATGCGCTGAGGAACGAAGCGCATCTTGCGGTGATGATGCACTTCCTATGTTAATAAACAAAATTACCAAAAGCGCGACTACCTTCACCAGTGGTAATTGTTTGCACAACAGTCAAAGACTTGGCATCAATTACAGAAACAGTGCCATCAAACCAATTAGCCACATACACATGGCGATCATCAGTATGGGTACTAATACCTTCAGGCTTATCACCCACTTCAATTTGCTTGATTTCTTTTAACGTAGCCGTATCAATGACCGAAATAGTATTATCATCTTGGTTAGTCACAAATAAGCGCGTTTCACCCAAGGCCAAGGCCATTGCGTAAGGTCGCCCTCCCACTTTAACTTTAGCTAAGCGTTTTAAATTTTTGGTAGCTAACACCGACACGTCATTACTTTCTACATTTGCTGTATAAAGCCTATCACCCTTTTTATTTAAGCTAATACCAAAAGGATGTGCGCCCACTTTGGTGGTGTTTCTCACTCTAAAGGTCTGCAAATCAATTTGTGAAATAGAATCATCCATGCGATTAGCAACATAAAGCCAACGATTATCAGGGCTAATAACAACACCAGAGGGTGATTTCCCCACGGTTAGCTTTTTTTCCAACTGTAAATCAGCACTATTAAAAATAGAGACGGTATTTTCATACCAATCAGCAACAACAATGCGCTTGCCATCAGGACTCACTGCAATACCAACTGAAGCCCCACCAACCTTAACTTGCTTGATTTGTTGCAAGCTTGCAATATCAATAACAACAAAACCTGCTCCTTCAGGTGTGCTGATATACACTTGCTTAAGTTGTGAATTAACAGCAACCCCTACAGGCTTGCCTTTAACAGCTATTGATTTAATCACTTGATTAGATTGTAAATCAATAACCGCTACGTTGCCATCTAGCTGGTTAGTAATAAAAGCATATGAATCGGCTAATAGCATAGAGCTATTTACTAATAAAATGGCAAATGCAAAAATAGGAGTAAGAAATTTGAAAGGCATAGTCAGATACTGATTAGGGAGTCATACAACAGTTATAGAATGAGAAAATTTGGCAATTTAATTAATAAGTCACTAATAAATTGCCGAAACCTTTTATTTTACAGGCAATAAAATTACCTATAAATATTTTATCTTTTCATAGTAAAGGTAATTGCAGTAGGTGATGTGTTTGGTTCAAATTTATGTAACAAACTTGTCAACCCCGCTTTTAAAATAGCAGTCACTTGTTCATCAGCTGTCTCTATGTTCATCTCTACTGGAGGGTTATAGTTCATATAGCCACGGTAATAAGTCGCAACCCACACCACAACAGTGCTATCGCCTTTCTTCTTAACTGTCAATCTACCTTGGTAATCAGTAACAGCCAGAACAGGTACATCCTCATCTCGACCAGAATGCTGAATTGTCTTAACAATACTCATATCAGTGATCTTGTATGTGTATGACATTTTTTTCGCATCATACTTTTTAAGAAATTCTGTCACAGTACCACCGCCCGCTAAGGTTAAAACACGTGTAGCACCTTTTTTATTACCACCCTCGGCTTCAGTATTAGCAATATCAGGATGCCATGACATATCATCAAAATTTTTGATAATATCCCATACTTCATCTGCAGGCGCTTCAATATCGACAGTCGCTGTCATTTTGCCTCTAACAGGGCAATGCGCATATGAAACAGCACTAAACAAAAACAAGAAAAATACGAGTAAGGAATTTTTTTTCATATGCCAATACCTTCGCCAATTCTGATTTAAACTCAAAACAGCCTTTTTAATCACATGTTAATCAATCACTTACAGACTAAAACTTGCCAAAATGGGTTGATTTTCATTTTGGCGAAGGTATTGATATGCACATCTTAATTTATAGGGTAATAAAAACCAAGTAATCTAATTATTATGCAAAATAATTTACAATCAGATTACCTTTTCATAGTAAACGTAATTGCTGTAGGTAATGTGTTTGGCTCAAATTTATGTAACAAACTTGTCAAACCTGCTTTTAAAATAGCAGTCACTTGCTCATCAGCTGTTTCTTCGTTTAACTCTACCGGAGGATTATTATTCATATAGCCACGGTAATAAGTCGCAACCCACACCACAACAGTGCTATCGCCTTTCTTCTTAACTGTCAATTTACCTTGGTAGTTATCAACCGCTATAACAGGCACATCCTCATCTTGACCAGAATGCTGAATTGTTTTAGCAACACTCATATCCGTAATTTTGTACGTGTATGACATTTTTTTCGCATCATACTTTTTAAGAAATTCTGTCACAGTACCACCGCCCGCTAGGGTCAAAACACGCGTAGCACCTTTTTTATTACCGCCCTCAGCTTCCGTCTCAACAACAGGGGGGAGCCATGACATATCATCAAAATTTTTGATAATATCCCACACTTCATCTGCCGGAGCTTCAATATCAACAGTCGCTGTCATTTTCCCTCTAACAGGACCATGCGCGTATGAAACAGTACTAAATAAAAACAAGAAAAACGCGAGTAAAGAGATTTTTTTCATATTCACTTCCTAATTTATAGTGTAATAAAAAACAAGCCGCTTATTATAAGGTATATTGTTGCAATTAAAATTAAAAAATCTGTTAATTTCCCTACTTTCATATTTCACAAACGACACAGCCATGCCCAAACATAGTAGAGAATTATTACTTGGAATTCATAATCTGAGTAAATTAAATTTGAATACACACACCGCTTACCATGCATTGTCTGACTTGCAAGTAACACAAAAGCAGCACCCTGCTAACCAACAAATATCCGAGATAATTGACAAAATAAATCAAAAATTTTCTTTAAGTGCAGTTGGTCAACAAAATTATCGTAAGCAACCACTAAGCTATATGGGAGAAGGTATGGTAATCGGCATTCATAACAGCCGAGGTGAAACCTACCGCATTATTCGCGCAGAGCACTATAAGGAATATACTTTGCTCTGTAAAAATCTGGAAAAGATAGGGCTCACCATCTATTTGCTTCATGATGAGTATATGGATGCTGTATTTAGTTAAAGCTTACTTATTTAGGTACTGTATACTGCACAGTTTTCCCCGTAACCCATGTAAAAGTCCCAAAAGCTATACTTTTCCACAAAACACTCTGAAAATTGTTAATTATATCCCTCTAGCTCATAGAAAATATGATATTTCGTACGCAGATTAGCATAGCCATCTATACTATAATTAAAAACACTTTAAAGTCAGCAAATCATATTACTATGCAAAACTTCAAGCATTTGGGGGTTATTAGTAGCGCAATACTCCTTCTTATCACTCAAGGCTGTAGCTGGCAAAAATCTATTGATTCTGAGCCGAAATACCCTGCCGCTGCTTTAACAGCAACACCACACCCTAGCTCAATTATTGTTTCCAAATCAATAGCCGCTGATGATAGCTGGCAATACCTTATTTCCCTGTTTGCCATTCCTGAAGTCAATAACGCTCGGATTGATCGTGAAATAGCATGGTTCAAAAAACACCCTGAATATATAGCAAAAATTCAAACTCGTGCTGAACCCTACCTCTATAACATTATTAAAGAAGTTGAAGCCAAAGGTTTACCTGGTGAGTTCGCCTTATTACCTGCGGTGGAAAGTGGCTTTAGAGCGCATGCATACTCACATGCCCGAGCAGCTGGCTTATGGCAGTTTATTCCTTCCACTGGCAGGCTCTATGGCTTGGAACAAAACTGGTGGTACGATGGTCGCCGTGATGTTTATGCCTCCACAGAAGCAGCAACCAGTTATCTGAAAAAACTAGGGGGGGTTTATGATAACGACTGGTTACTCGCTCTAGCTTCTTATAATGCGGGCATGGGCACGGTCAGCCGCGCCATGAGGCGTAATAAGCGCAATAACAAACCGACTAATTACTGGGTCTTGAATTTACCAAAAGAAACCCAAGCATATGTACCAAGGCTACTGGCTCTGGCTCACGTCTTCAAGCATGCAGAGAAGTATGGCATTAGCTTAAAAACGCAAGCACACAAACCTGCTTTTTTAGCCGTCAATATCAATTCCCAGCTTGATTTAAACACCGCAGCCAAACTTTCTGAAATTTCCCTTAAAGAATTATTTCATTTAAACCCAGGCTTCAATCGCGCCTATACGCCACCGCAAGGTCCACACAGGATCTTAATCCCGATAGATAATGCAGAATTATTTAAAGAAAATTTAGCCAAACTGCCTCAGCATGAGCGTATCCAATGGCAACGCCATAAAGTTAAGTCAGGGGAAAACCTAGGCAGCATAGCCCGGCGCTATAAAACCAAAACCAGTGTTATTCGCGAGGTTAATCACCTCAAAAATAACAATATTCGTGCAGGTGCCTATTTATTAATCCCTGCCTCACGCCATAAAATTGCCAATAACCCTTTTCTGCTAGCTAATAATACCAATCCATCTAACAAACACCCTACTTACACCGTTAGAAAAGGCGATAGTTTATGGTCAATTGCCAGAAAGAAAAATGTACGCAGTAAAGATATCGCTCGTTGGAATCGCATTGGTTTAAAAACACCGCTACAGTTAGGACAGAAATTAGTTATTAAGAAAAAAACAACGGGCAAACCACAATACAAGCGTCGTACCGGCAGCACTCAGTCAATTCATTACACAGTGCGTTCGGGGGATTCTTTATATTCTATCTCAGAAAAGTTCAATGTCAGTATTCATGATTTACGTAAGTGGAATGCCAATAAACTGGGCAAATATTTACAGCTGGGGCAGAAATTGAAAGTCAAAGTAGATGTTACCCGCCCTACAACTTAGGGTGAACTTAATTTCTTGAAAACATAAACCCAAGATAAAAATCACTCTTGCCAATCTTCTAATCGTAGCCCCGTAATACGAGAAAACTCTTTTGTATTATGTGTTACTAAAACAACATCATTTGCTCTCGCTATCGCTGCTATCAATAGATCATTAGGCTCAATAACTTTCCCTTGAGCACTTAAATCTGCACGTATTACTCCATATTCCTCTGCACATCGGTCGTCAAATGCAAGACTACTGAGCGGCTCAAAAAAGTACTTGAGTAGTTGCAGGTTAGCTTCTACTCTTTTACTATGTCGGGCACCAAAAATCAACTCTGCTTTAACAATACTACATAAAGCAATTTCAGAGGGCGAAGAGCGACGAAAGTGCTTTTCAATTTGTGAATGGCGATTATTTAACAGGTGAATACACACGTTGGAGTCAAGCAGATACATTAGTCTAATATTTCCCGTTGTTCCAAAGCATCTTGATCAGGACGTTGCAAAACATCACCGTCCCATTGCCCAAAATTATCAAAGTAGTTTTCAGGCCATTGATTAGTCACTTCTCGCTTTACTAATTCTGCAAGGTACTTAGAAACTGATAAATGAGCATGTTCAGCTTTTAGCCTTACACTATCAGCTAATGAGTCCGGGAGGTAAAAATGTAGTTGAGCCATGTGTAATTCCTAAAAATATATTTGCTATATTTGCATTATCATAGATATGTAATATTTTTGTCAAATTGACCTTAAATCAGTGTTGCTAAACAACGTGGCGCATACTAAGTATCCCTGCATAATTAAAGCTATGGAGTATGCAGAGCCATAACAACACAAGAATTTACAAGTTACTCTGACTAAACCAACCAGCATCCACTATAATATTACAAAATGCTAATTAAATACTGGCGATAGCCTCTTATGGCGTACAAATTTACCTCTTGCACTAAAAACACTTAATACATAGCTTTGAAGATTAAATTCCTACTGCTTATTTTTGTCACGATGCTTCTAAATGCTTGCGCAGTTCCCATAGAAGAAATCAAACCACCCACCGAAATCCCCGAGCAGTTCTCGCAAACAGGTCTCATACCAATGCAAGAACAATGGTGGCTAGTGCTTAATGACCCGCAACTTAATCAATTAATCGACTCAGCGTTAAACAATAACTTCAGCTTATTAGCTGCTTTTAATCGCTTGCAACAAGCACAAACACTTGCCGATAAAACCAGTGCTGATTTGATTCCCAGTATCAGTGCGGTATTCAATGGTGACCAAACCTATCGCAATACCGTGGATAACTCCCACTTCAGCCTAGGCTTAGGAGCTAGTTATGAGGTTGATTTATGGGGAAGAATTCGTGCCCAAACGAATGCTGCCGAGTTAGATGTACAGGCCGCTGCTGAAAATTTAAATACGGCGGCAATTTCTGTCTCCACTGAAGTGGCAATTACTTGGTATCGTTTAGTCGAACAACGTAGCCAATTGCAATTACTGCAACAACAAATCAAAACCAACCAAGACAATGTACAGTTGCTGATCTCACGCTTTGCAGGCGCACAAGCCACCGCAGCCGACCTACTTCAACAACAACAAATCTTGGAAGCCACCATTGGCAACCAAAGTGATGTGCTTGCCAATACCCAGGTACTAAAACATCAATTAGCGATCTTGACAGGTACTACGCCCAGCATGCTGCACATACCCGAACAAAATCAGCTGCCTGATTTACCCGCGCAACCACAATCGGGGCTTAGTAGCGAGTTATTACAGCGCCGCCCTGATTTGCGCACTGCCTATTATCGGGTACAAGCGGCTGATCAACGCATCGCCTCAGCTATTGCCGACCGCTACCCAAAGTTAAGTTTATCGGCCAGTATTGATACCACTGCACCCAACCTACAATCCTTATTTAATAACTGGATTGGTACTTTGGCAGGTAATATCATTATGCCTATTGTGGATGGTGGCCGACGTGCTGCCGAAGTAGATCGAACTCGAGCTGTTGCGGCAGAAGCCTTAAACAATTATGCCACTGCCATTCAACAGGCAATAAAAGAAGTAGAAGACGCACTGATTCAAGAACAGCAACAACAAAAACTGATTGTCAGCCTGGATAAACAATATCAATATTCACAACAAGCAACCCTACAAATTCGTACCCGTTATATGTATGGTGCCATTGATTTTTTAAGGGTATTATCCACCCAAATCAGTCAACAAGCATTAGAGCGCAGGCGCATTCTTGCCAAACGTTTGTTAATAGAATATCGCATCCAATTGTACCGAGCCCTTGCTGGCAGTTGGCCATTACCTGATGCCATCAATACCGAAGCTCCCCAATCTAAGGACAATCAACATGGCTAAGCGCCTTTTACAATGGATTCCCGCATTACTTGTTTTGAGTATCGGCTTCGGCTTATCTTATTATTGGCTAACTAATAAACCCAAGGCTAAGGCCAAAACAGCACAAAAAAGTATTCCATTGGTTGAATTTATTCAACCACAAGTCATCGATCACCCAACGACCATCCAAGCAATGGGCAGCATCATACCAGCTCGACGGGTTAATTTAACCTCACGGATTAATGGTATGGTCACCGCAGTCAATCCAAACTTCATTCCGGGTGGGTTTTTAAAGAAAGGTGAACAAATTGTGCAACTGGATCCTACTGATTACAAACTGACCATTGCAGAAAAAGAAAATGAATTAGCTCAAGCACAGTTTGAATTAACCTTGGAAAAAGGCCACCAAGCCATTGCACAACGTGAATTTAAATTATTAAGCAGCCAACTGGATGCACAAAGCAAGGAATTAGTATTGCGCAAACCGCACTTAGCCTTGGCAAAAAGCAAAGTGAATGCAGCGCAAGCTGCTCTTAAGCAAGCACAGCTAAATTTACAACGCACTAAAACCAAAGCACCGTTTAATTCTATTATTTTAGAAACCAATGCCCAAATAGGTTCATGGGTATCGACCTTTTCTACGGGAACACCTCTGGTTAAATTGGCTGGCATTGATCGCTTCTGGATTGCCGCCACTTTGCCGGTTAAGCAATTAAAATATATAGATATTCCTGGCATAAATAATACAACGGGAGCCAGTGTCAAAATTAGCCATAAAGCCGCTTGGGAAGCACAAGCTTATCGTACCGGCACAGTGATCCGCTTACAGGCTGAATTAGAAGACACCGGCCGCATGGCACAAATTATTATTGAAGTGCTTGACCCGCTAAGTCAAAGCCCAGCCAATAAAGATGCGCCTCCCTTAATACTGGGATCTTTTGTACGTGCAGATATTACCGGGCGCATACTGCAAAATGTTGTCGCCATTCCAGACACTTTACTCTACAACGGCCAACAAATATTGCTACTTAGTGCAAAAAACACTCTAAGTATTATCAATGTTAAACCTGTCTGGAAAGAGCATGGCAAAATATTTATTGCAGGCAGTCAACTCCCCGATAACGCCCGCATAATCAGTAGCCCATTAACAACGCCAGTACAAGGCATGCAACTACGCATTAGCAACAAGCAGGACTGATCACAATGAAAATGGATGCACATGGCCCAGTAAGCTGGATGGCAGCTCACCCTGTTGCCGCTAATTTGGTAATGTTTGCTTTTATATTAGGAGGACTATTATTTCTGGATAATATGAAACAGGAAGTTTTTCCTGATTTCGTCACCGATACCATTAGTATCAATGTCACTTATACGGGAGCCGATCCAGAAGAAATAGAACGCAGTATGTTATTGGCAATAGAAGATGCTGTTTCCAGTCTGGAGGGGGTTGATGAAATTAGCTCCACAGCACAAGAAGGTTTTGGCTCAGTCATTGTCGAGGTGATAACCGATGCCGATATTAACCTACTCGCACAAGACATCCAGCAAGAAGTTGACCTCATCACCACCTTCCCCGAAGATGCTGAAGAGCCCAAAGTCAAGATTATTGCCAGTAAACGCAAAACGGTTTCCTTAGTTTTATATGGCGAAGCGGAAGAACATGTACTGCATGAATTAGCCGAAAACTTTCGTGAGCGGCTCTTACAATCAGATAATATCACCCAAATTGAACTTGCTGGCGTGCGTCCGCTAGAAATTAGTATTGAAATACCACAAGAAAATTTACGCCGCTATAAACTCTCACTAGCAACCGTTGCGCAACGTATCCGCAATGCAAGTATCGACTTGCCGGGCGGTAGTATCAAAACTGATGACGGCGAAATTTTGGTGCGCATGCAAGAGCGCAAAGAGACTGGTCAAGATTTTGCAAGCATGCCGATTATTACCACCGCATCGGGCGGCCAAGTTTTATTAGGTGATATTGCAACTATTACTGACGGCTATGAAGATACTGATTATTCAGCCAGCTATAATAACTACCCTGCGATCATGTTGCAGGTTTATCGTGTCGGTAATCAAGCGCCGATAGAGATTGCCGATACTGTTAAACAGCAAATTGCGCTCAGCAAAACCACACTACCCAAAGGCATACAGGTAGAAATTCGCTATGATGCCTCAGCAACCTATGCCGACCGAGTTGATTTATTACTGCGTAATAGTGCTTTAGGCTTAATACTTGTCTTTATTACCTTAGCTTTGTTCTTAGAGTTGCGGTTAGCTTTTTGGGTGATGACCGGCATTCCCATTGCCTTCCTTGGTTCATTTTTGATTTTACCGACTATCGGTATTTCACTTAATATGGTTTCTCTGTTTGCCTTTATTATTGCCCTCGGTATTGTGGTCGATGATGCCATTATTATTGGCGAAAATATCTATCACTACCGACAGGAAGGCTACCCTGCCTTAGAGGCGGCCATTAAAGGTGTGCAAGAAATGGCCGCCCCCGTTACCTTTAGTATTTTGACGAATGTTGCTACCTTCATGCCCTTATTTTTTATGCCAGGTGTCATGGGGAAAATTTTTGTCATGATTCCTGCGGTCGTTATTACGGTCTTTATGCTGTCACTGGTAGAAAGTTTATTTATATTGCCGCATCATTTAGCCAATATCAATAACCAGCACGGTGCCGGCTTTCAATATTGGCTGCATACTAAACAACAACGCTTTAGTCATGGCTTTCGCAACTGGACTCAAAAATATTACGGTAATGCCTTAGAGCTAACCTTAAACCACCGCTACTTAACCATTGTCACTGCCATTGCATTACTCATTGCCACCCTGTCCTATGCAGCAAGTGGTCGCATGGGATTCTCTATGTTCCCTAAAACTGAATCAGATTTTGCACAAGCAACCTTTAGTTTACCATTTGGTACTCCAGTCGAAAAAACGCAAGCAATTGTGAAGCAACTAGTGCATACAGCACGTACTACTACCGAAAATGTAAACAATGGCGAGCAACTTATTCGAGGTATTTTTGCTGAGATCGGCAAAGGGGGAAGTCATAAAGCCTTTGTACGTGTGTATTTAGCCCCGCCTAAAATACGTCATAAAATTATGAGCACTGCTGAATTTAGTAGGGCATGGCGTGGTAATACGGGTGAAATAGTGGGTATCGAAAGTCTTGTTTTTGAATCAGATTCAGGTGGCCCTGGTTCTGGTTCAGCAATAACAGTAGAGTTAACTCACCGTAATACTGCCATTTTAGAACAAGCCAGCCAACAACTGACCAACGCATTACGTGCGTACCCAATGGCTAAAGATATTACCAATGGCATGAGCCAAGGTAAGCAACAATTAGATTTTAGTATATTACCTGAAGGTGAAAGCTTAGGCTTAACCGCGTTCTCTATTGCCAGACAGGTGCGTGATGCCTTTTATGGTACTGAAGCATTGCGTCAACAACGCGGCCGTAATGAGATAAAAGTGATGGTGCGTTTGCCAGAAAATGAACGCGCTTCCTCACAAGATATGTACGACTTTCTCATTTGGACTGACCAAGGCCGTTTTATTCCTTTGAATGAAATTGTGCAAGTAGAGCAAGGTTATGCGTTTACCGAAATTAAGCGTCGCAATGGTAGACGCAATGTACAAGTTACGGCTAATGCTACCCCACGTAGTCAATCCGTCAATATTATTAATGGCTTAAAAGCTGATACCCTCCCCGCTTTGGTTACCCAATTTCCTGGCTTGGAATATAGCTTTCAAGGTCAACAAGCTGATATGGCGGATAGTTTAGGCAGTTTAAAACTCAGTTTTATCTTTGCTGTTTTGGCTATTTATGCGATGTTGGCTATCCCATTCAAAAGTTACATACTACCGCTAATAGTCATAGTCAGTATTCCTTTTGGCATGATCGGTGCCATTTTCGGACATTTGATTATGGGCTACAACCTCAGTGTCTTAAGTATGTTGGGTATCGTCGCTTTATCAGGCATCGTCGTAAATGACTCATTAGTACTCATTAGCCAAGCAGTCAATTTACAGGAAAAATCAGAACTGCCAGCCAAAGAGCTGATCAAAACTGCCGCTATTCAACGCTTTCGCCCGATTATTTTAACGACTTTAACCACCTTTTTTGGCTTAGCTCCAATGATTCTGGAGACTTCACGTCAAGCACGTATATTGATCCCTATGGCGGTTTCTATTGGTTTTGGGATCTTGTTTGCCACGCTAATTACTTTAGTATTGATCCCCTCTTTATATCTGGTAATCAATGATTGTAAAGCTTTTTGGAGGTCTTTAAAAAGTGTATAACTGTTGTGATAAAAACTGGTGGGGCTCAAAAAAAATATATTATGCCATAACATATCAGTGCAATTTCTAGTGCTACTGGTATTAGTATACGCAAAATACTGTGGCTATTTTTTTCAAAAAAGCTATCTTGGGATGCCCCCTCTATTTGTAAAGGACGTGCTTGTTGCTTTCTTTGCCGAGTTCGTACATTCGAGGCTTTGACTTCAGGAACCTTTAGGTCACTAAGAAAGGCATCATCATCATCATCAAACATCGAGTTAAATGCATCATCAAGTTTTTTCTGATTTTCAAATAAATCATTAAGCATGTCTAAATCTATTCCGGATCTGGACATCTGTGCTTGTGCTGTATTAGCCAACTTCAAATTCTCACTAAATAAATTATTATTCTCACTAAAGGTTAGCAGCAATTCTTAGTTTTACTAGCAACTTTTACACCTAACTATAAGTTATTACAATTTTGACATAGTCGGCAGCTACTCTCAGCGTTAAACTATAAATTATCAATAAAATTTGCAAAGGATTATTGTAGATAAATTGCCTAAGAATATATCCAGTTTGACCTACCCATTGCAGTTTTAGCACCATAGCTTCTCAACAAGAATAAACTATCAGAAATTCTTCTATTGCAATCACACGCAGTATATAACTGTGGTAAAATTTAGCCTCAAAAAACTATAATAACTTGGAGATTGGTATGTCAAAAATTCGTTCTATTGTTTCTGCAATTATCTTAGCAGGATCAGCTTCAGCTGTTTCTGCTCTAGATGCTCTGCCGACGACAGCCCCTGCCCCTGCTAATAACCCAACAACGATTGCAAAAGTAACATTAGGTCGTATTTTATTTCATGACCCTAGACTATCATCTACTGGTACTGTTTCTTGTGCTTCTTGTCATAACACTATGTTAGGCGGTGAAGATAATCGCCCTAATTCTATGGGTGTTAATGGGCAAACGGGTGGACGTAGTGCGCCAACAGTCTGGAACGCAGCTTTTAATGAAGTACAATTCTGGGATGGCCGTGCTGCAAGTCTTGAAGAGCAAGCTGCAGGCCCTGTTACCAACCCAATTGAAATGGGTATGAAAAGCTGGGATGACGTAGTTGTGCGTTTAGAATCAATCAAAGGCTACCAAAAATTATTCACTAGAGCATTTGGCACCAATTCTATTTCAAAAGACACGGCAACTAAAGCGATTGCAGCTTATGAAAGAACACTGATCACTCCAAATAGCCCTTATGATAAATATGCAAAAGGCAGAAGTAACGCTCTAACTGAACAACAGCAACGTGGTCTAAAAAAAGCAGCAGAAATTGGCTGTGTGAATTGTCACAGCGGCCCAGCCTTTAACGGTGCAGGTACCTTCCAAAAATTCCCACTGATTGATAATGCTTATTTAGAAAAGCAATATAGCTTAAGTGATGACAAAGGACTTTTTGAAGTAACTGGTAAAAGTGGTGATGAAAACTACTTCAAAGTACCTACATTACGTAATGTTGCTTTAACAGCACCTTATTTCCATAATGGTTCTGTACCAACATTAGAAAAAGCAGTGAAAGTAATGGCAACAGTACAGTTAGGTATGGACTTACCTGATGAAGATGTAGCGGATATCGTTGCTTTCTTGAATTCATTAACAGGTAAATTCCCTAAACAAAAAATGCCTGTTTTACCAGGTACTCCAGGAACTACTTTTAACTAAGATAAGTTCTTAAAACAATAGCGTATCTATTGTTTTTGTATGGGCAGGCGAAGGTGTAATGCTTTAGCCTGCTCTTATACCATAACAAGCAGACTCAAGCACTGCCCCGATCATTAAAATAACTGCAAACAACCACTCTCCATACAGTTACGTCGTCTCAAACCCTTTATTAATTTTTATGTTGAACTTAGTTCGCCTCCTTAGTTTCAGTTGTTTACTCCTATTAAGTTCTGCCATACCCAGTTATGCGACTGAACAAACGACTAAAACAGAAGAAGATATCACGCTTAATTTTGTCGATGTCGATATTCGTTCAGTTATTGCGACAATCAGTAAAGAAACAGGCAAAAACTTTCTGATCGATCCGCGTGTCAAAGGCAAATTAACTATTTATTCAAGCACTGCGATTAGTGCAGATGCACTCTACGATGTTTTTTTAAGCGCGCTGCGTACGCATGGCTACACTGCCGTAGAACAAAATAATGTCACCCATATCGTGCCATTAATGGAGGCCAAACAAAGCCCCACCCCTGTTAATACTCTGAATAGAAATACAGCGGGTGCACAACAAATTACCCAAGTCGTTAAATTAAAGAATATTTCTGCGGTTAACCTTATTCCGGTATTACGCCCGTTAATGCCAAAAGAAGCCTATATTGCGGCTTATACAGCAACTAATTTATTAATATTGTCTGATAGTGAACATAATATTGTGCGCATCATGCAAGTCATTGCCAATATGGACAAGGTCTCTGATAATGATATTGATATTATTCCATTGGCTAAAGCGAATGCTAATCAGGTACTGACGACATTAACAAATATGCTACCTAAAAAGTCAGCCAGAACCAATATTAATATTAGTGTTGATAAGCGTACCAACAGTATTTTAATGAGTGGTGACCGAGTGGAACGGGCGCGCTTAAAAAAATTAATCGCTAAGCTGGACTCTCCCGTTTTATCACAATCAGCACATCATGTTATTTATTTAAAACATGCTTCGGCAATTGATCTGGCACCTATTTTAGATAAAATCATCAATGCTTCTGAAAAAAATAGTAGTGACAAACAAGGTACTACCGAGAAATCCTCCATTCTCGCTGATGAAGCCACTAATTCCATTATTGTTTCTGCAGAAATGGAAGCTTTTCGCTCATTAGCTTCTGTTATCAAGCAATTAGATATTACCCGCCCACAAGTATTGATTGAAGCCATTATTGCTGAAGTGTCTATTGATGGCACTAAGAAAATTGGCGTGGAATGGGGGATTTCTGGAAAATCAGGGGATACCGTTGGTTTTGGAGGTAGCACCAATACCGGCTCATTACTAGAGACATTGGCAGAGCTCGCTAATGGTGAAGGCGGTAAAGCTGCCGCTGCCGCTGCGACAGGTGGTTTTTCAGGTTTAATTGCCAATGATAGCTTTGGGGTACTCATTAACGTGTTACAAGATGATTCCGATTTTAATATCTTATCTGCCCCTAGAATTTTAACGGTTGATAATAAAGAGGCTGAAATTATCGTCGGTGAAAATGTGCCTTTTGTCACTGGGTCATACACTACAAATACTTCAGGCTCTGACAACCCATTTCAAACTGTGCAACGCAAAGACATTGGTTTAACCTTACGCGTCAAGCCACAAATTAATTCAGGTGGCCGTATTGGCTTGGAAGTTTATCAAGAAATTTCTACGGTAAAAAAAACCACCCAGGCTGTTGATTTAACGACGACTAAACGTTCCATTAGAAGCAATGTATTAGTCAATGATGGTAAGATTTTGGTGTTGGGTGGTTTAATGGATGATGTGACCACTGATATAGAAACAGGCATCCCTTGGTTAATGGACATTCCTTATCTGGGTTGGTTATTTCAATCGCAGGAAACCGTGGTAAAAAAACGCACATTAATGGTTTTTCTAAAACCAACCATTTTAAAAACACAGTATGGTAGCGATATGGAAACAGGTCGTGCACTCAATGCGGTTAAAGAGGAACAATCTGAATTTAGCGATAAAACTCTATTACTAAGGCCAGGTTCTGATCGTTATCAAATGCCAGAGTTTACCCCAGCACCTGCTTTAGAAACAGAAGCTCGGCCACAATGATACTACCTTATGCTTTTTCTAAAGCGCATAGTGTGCTGTTGCATGCAAGTGCCGATACCTTGCAACTTTGGCTCTGCACAGAGACTAAGGTTAGTGCCATTCAAGAAGCAAAGCGTGCCGCTAATGCCCCGGTACAATTAGTCAAAGTAACCAACAAACAATTCAGCAACGAATTACAGCGTATTTATCACAGCGGTTCTAGCCACACCATGCAAGAAATGGAGGCCTTTGATGATGAGCAACTGCAAGATTTATCTGAACTGGTTCCTGAAGCGGAAGACTTGATGGACAGCACGGATGATGCGCCCATTATTCGTATGATCAATGCAATCCTTACTGAGGCCATTAAAGAACAAGCGTCGGATATCCATATTGAACCATTTGAAGAGCGCCTACGGGTCCGTTTTCGTATTGATGGTGCTTTACGTGAAGTCTTAACGGTACAAAAAGCTTTGGCATCACTGGTGGTTTCCCGCATTAAGGTCATGGCAAAATTGGATATTGCCGAAAAAAGATTACCGCAAGATGGTCGCATTTCACTGAAAGTAGCAGGTCATGCCATTGACCTACGTGTATCGACTTTGCCCAGTGGTCATGGCGAACGAGTAGTGATGCGTTTATTAGATAAACAAGCTGGGCGTATGGATTTAAGCAGCTTGGGCATGCTGCCAGCCGATCAACAACGCTTTGGCGAATTATTAAACTATCCGCACGGCATTATTTTAGTTACCGGTCCTACTGGCTCTGGCAAAACCACCACTTTATATGCAGGCCTCACCCAATTAAATGAGACTGACCGTAGTATCATGACTATTGAAGATCCGATTGAATATCATTTGGATGGCATTAGTCAAACGGCAGTCAATGCTAAAATTGACATGGATTTTTCGCGAGGTTTACGTGCCATCTTAAGGCAAGACCCGGATATTGTGATGGTTGGGGAAATTCGTGATGCTGAAACCGCACAAATTGCTGTGCAAGCTAGTTTGACGGGGCATTTAGTATTATCAACACTACATACCAATACCGCAGTAGGTGCTATTCCACGCCTACAAGATATGGGGACCGAGCCTTTTTTACTGTCTTCCAGTTTGCTCGCCGTCCTTGCACAACGATTAGTACGTACCTTATGCTTGCAATGCCGTGAGCCTTATACTGCTGATGTAACTACTTCCACACTCTTAGAGCATAATAGTACTGAAACATTAACACTTTATAAACCCGTTGGCTGCCCTACCTGTCACCAACTCGGTTACCAAGGACGTATGGGCATTTATGAATTAATTCAAATTGATAATGCTATGCGTGATGCTATTCATAATAAAACGGGCGCATTAGAATTAGAAAAGATTGCACGCAAGCAAACCGCCTCCATTCGTCAAAATGGCTTTATGCAAGTTAAGCGCGGCATCACCAGTCTTGATGAAATTTTACGGGTCACCAAGGAAGATTAATGCCTGCGTTTCGTTATATTGCCTTGGATGGAAAAGGCCGTAAAAAAAAAGGTATTTTAGAAAGTGATACTACTCGGCAAGCGCGACAACAGCTGCGTAGTCAGGATTTAAAGCCATTAGAAGTCCATATTGTCAATCAGGCAGTTAATAGCACACAAACGAATTTATTTAGCCCAAGTATCCGTGCCTCAGAACTCTCGTTATTAACACGTCAATTAGCAACTTTAGTACGTGCAGCTTTACCCTTAGAAGAATCACTACTCGCCATTGCCCAACAAAGCGAGAGTCAAAAAATTACTTTGGTATTAATGACAGTGCGTTCTGATGTGTTAACGGGCAAACCTTTAGCACAAGCGCTGGAAAACTTCCCGCGTATTTTTCGTAAAGATTTTATTGCTACCGTCGCAGCAGGCGAGCAATCAGGTGATTTAGCGATTGTGCTGGAACGACTTGCTGACCACGTGGAGCGTAGCCAGCAATTAAAGCAAAAAATTCTCGGTGCCCTGCTCTATCCAGTCATTCTCACCATCATTGCCTTATTGGTGGTCGGCGGCTTATTAACCTATGTTGTGCCGCAAATTATTCATGTCTTTGATAGCATGCAACAAGATTTGCCCCCCTTAACCCAAAACTTGATTGCACTAAGCAGCTTATTACAAAACCATGGCATACTCATTCTCATTGTTTGCATATTAGCTGTAGGGTTTGCTTATTTCTTGCTACAAAAACCAAGTCTTAAAGAAAAGTGGCATTTATTGTTATTCAAAATACCCTTGATATCGCCGCTGATTCGCACCTTAAACAGCGCACGCTTTTGTCGCACCTTAAGTACTTTATTAATGAGCGGCGTATCAATGTTGCAAGCACTCAGCATTGCTGGCAAAGTAGTCAACAATGTACCGATGAGCAATACCGTACAACAAGCTATCCAACAAGTACGTGAAGGCAGTAGCTTATCGCATGCATTACAACGTGGTATCGGCTTTCCACCCTTAACCATTCATTTAATTGCCAGTGGCGAGTCCAGCGGTCAATTGGATACCATGCTAGAAAAAGCTGCTGAAACCCAAGAGCGCGAATTAGAAAGTTGGATCAGCAGCTTTTTAACCCTATTGGAACCCTTATTACTCTTAACCATGGGCGGTATAGTCTTAACCATCGTCTTAGCGATCATGTTACCCATTTTTAACCTTAATCAACTTGCATAATGTTAATAAAACAGAAAAAACACTCAGGCTTTACCTTAATTGAAATTATGGTCGTTGTGGTCATCCTCGGTATTTTAGCCGCAGTCGTCGTGCCCCAAATTATGGATCGACCTGATACCGCGCGTCTTACCAAAGCTAAACAAGATATTCGTGCCATTGAATCGGCGCTTAATTTATACAAACTGGATAAATTCAATTACCCGACTACTGAAGAAGGTTTGGAAATATTATCACCCAAATATTTAGATCGTTTACCGATTGACCCGTGGGGTAATGAGTATCTATATTTAAGTCCTGGTGAGCATGGTGCTACGGATATTTTTTCCTATGGTGCCGATGGTAAAAAAGGCGGTGAAGACATGAATACTGATTTGGGTAGTTGGGATAAATAAGAAGTATGAGCGTTAGTCGGAGTATGGCCACTTATTATCATTAGGTAATGCACAACTCCTCATTATTTGCAGCACCTAAACGTAGTCTAATACAAATGAATTACATTAGTCCGGGTACGCTTAGGTGCCAACAAATAGTGTCCCTGTTTATTCAGTTTTGACTTTATACACCCAATAAAGACGTAGCGCCGGATCCCAACCCAGTTGGGCACCAATCGTGAAACCGTCCCCCGCTGTGGCAGGAATAGTCATCACAGTATACTCAAAATCCGTAGCAGCCCCTTCAAAAGCATGTGTTGTTTCATTATAAGGCATTAATCTATTATCAAAATACAGATCAGTATCTTTAAAATAACTGTTTGAGTCGCCCGTTTTATAGAAATAAGCAACTCCTCGAGTAAGATACCAGCCATGCGTAAATCCATTCTGTTGACCATCAATTTTCAATGACTGCAATGTTTCTCCTGCAGTAATCGTTTGTGGCGGTGAATCGAAGTGAAAAGTCAGAGTATAGTCGGATAAAATAAAGTTGTTATACAAGCTGAGTTCCGAAAAGTTATATTCAGCTACACCCTCTTGCAAAGTATTACTTTTTGTGACTGTTATACCGGAGTTTGTCTCTTCAGTTAAGATGCAAATTTCTGTGGAATTGTCCGTAGAATCAGCACACTGGTCAATAGGATTACCATTATATTTCGACAAGATTACCTTATCCAAAACCAAGGTAGCCCCTTTCACGACGATATCAACAGTCGCTTCCGCACTTGTGATCAAGCCATCCGACACAGTAAACGTAAATGAATCATCCCCTGAAAAGCCCGTATTTGGCGTGTAGGTAAGAAAAGCCCCATTGCCGGATAAACGGCCATTTGCAGGGTCATTCACTATTACATAGTCCAAACGATCGCCATCAGGATCTTCTGCTTGCAGAACAATATCGGTTCTTGTTTCTAAATAAGCAAATAGAGACTGCTCTTGAGGCACTGGTGCTCGATTACGAATTACGCCACGACTTGATTGGAGGGGTTCTAGTACCTTGCTAGCTTCACCCTCAGGATCGCCATCAAATAGTTGCACAATTTTTTTATCATTCACTTCTTTAACAGCTGCTAAATGTAGGAAAATAGCATTCAATATTTTTTTTATGTGCACATCATAATCAATGACATTAGTCAGATTTTTATCTGTTCCCATTTGTGCTACTTTCAGGATAGTTTCCAAAATAGCTATACTAGCCTGATGTTTATTTGCATTTATTTCGTCTAAGACTCTAAGGTCTTCTTCAAATTTAATAAGCTTACTACGCAAGCTAGCTTCAGCAAATTCATCTAAGAATTGATCCGCACCTGATCTAACAAGTTGTTTGCCACTTCGCTCTATAATCATTCCAAATTTATCAAAATCAGGGGACAAGGTACTGAAGTTTTCCGTAATATCTCCTGTTCCGGAAATATCACTGGTCATTAAAGCATTAACAACTTGCTGTACTGAATAGCCATTATCTATAGCTAGCAATACAGCCATTAGTCCATCGACACCCTCAGGAAAGAGGGTAGTAAACTCTTGCGAAATTTGCTCAAAAATTGGTGTCAAAACCAACGAGGTGGACCACAAATAAAAATTACCATTTAAAGGACTTTCCCCAGCTTTGGTCACTAACAGAAAAAATTGATAATCATCGCCAGGAAATATATCTAATGCCAATTCACCCAATAATTGTTCATCCAATTGTCTAAAGTTTCTCCTCCATGCCGTAATACCGGCAGTTACAGGCTGAATAGAACCATTTTCAGTAAACAATAGTAAAGTATCGCCTGCTGAATGTGGTGCCACTAGCCCAAAATATGCATCCATATCCTCACTAAAACTAGAAGTACGAATCTGCAATTGTAATGCCCCACTTTCATCCGCTGCATCCCCAACAGCAATTGGCTTGGAACTGCTGGCTAACAAACTGACATATGGGTCACTTTGAGCGACATACGGCGTAAAAGCCTGAGAGCCAATAGGAGCATTAATAGCGTAAGCATACACAGGTAACAACATACCCATACAAATAGCCAATATTTTAAATAACGAGATAATATTTATAACTGCGTTTTGTTGTTCATTATAAGTACTCATTTTATCTCTCCTCTATTACATACCTCAGGAGGTTTTAGGGGTATACAATTAATTTGATTCAATACTCCATTGCAATTAACCTTACAACCTTTAAACATTAATTGTTATATGGTTAATAAGACATAGGAGAACCTCCTAGATAATTTTTAAACTACCCCTATAGCCCACACAATGCAAGTTTTTTTGTCTTGCAGAAGAAAATATATACTGATAATTAAAGTTTATTACCAGTATGCAAACATTAAAGCCCGTATGCTGTATTATTTGTTCTGTTAATCAACTTTTGCAACTCTCGCTTTTATAGCCAAAGAGTATATAATAAAAATCTAATATACTATTCAAATAAATACCTATGTCTTCGTTACTCAACTGTGTTGAAATTCCTGCATCATCTACCCCTCTTTATTCTGTTATCTGGTTACATGGCTTGGGTGCTGATGGTCATGATTTTGAAGGTATAGTGCCTGAATTAAGCCTTGATAAAATCAGTCATATTAACTTTATATTTCCTAATGCACCAATACAGGCGGTCACGATTAATGGTGGCATGCAAATGCCCTCTTGGTATGACATACTCGATGCAACTTTAGCCCGAGAAGTAGCAGTAGATGATATCTATACATCTGCTGCCCAAATCGAACAACTGATACAAAAAGAAATCGAGAAGGGCATTAAAGCTGAAAATATCTTGTTGGCAGGGTTTTCTCAAGGTGGGGTTATTGCTTTGCATGCAGGTTTACGTTATCCACAAAAATTAGCGGGTATTCTGGCCTTATCGACTTATATGCCAACTACCGAACAACTTAAAACAGAACGTTCGCCCGAAAATGATGCCACAGAAATTTTTATGGCCCATGGCAGTTTAGACCCTGTTATTGCACCACAAATAGCCAAAGATGCATTTAGCCAGTTACAAGCTATGGATTATCAAATTAGCTGGCATGAGTACCCTATGCAGCACTCAGTGTGCTTAGAAGAGATTGCTGATATTTCAGTTTTTATTAACAAAGTTTTTGCATAATTCATAGTTCCCACGCTCCAGCGTCACTGCCATTAAGTTAAGGAAAATTTGTTAAAAAACAAGGATAATATAGGCATTTTATGATAATAATGGTTAAAAAAGTCAAGCAATAAATAAAAGTCGAGTTCAACTTAAAAATGAAGCATTTACAAAAAGTCACTGAGTTTCGGAAAAGGATTTTACTCGAAATCGTAGTTTGCCGTTTGCATTATTAATGGTCTTAATGATGAGAAAAAGTGTTAAATCAGTGCAAAATGTAGTGAATGAAGCGATGAGCTGGCTAGATTTACCACCTGTAACGGCCAGTGCTTATTCGCAAGCACGTTATAAGCTTAAGCACACTGCATTTATAGAACTCAACCAAACCGCTATAGTTGAAACGGTGTATGGTGGTGATGGCGACTATCATAAATTCTGGGGTTTTCGGGTCTTGGCAATTGATGGTTCAAAAGTTGTTTTGCCGAATACAGAAGATGTCCGAGAAGAATTTGGCACGATTTCTTATTCAAATGGCAAGGATAGTGAAATAATAGGGCAGCATCCCTATGCACTCGCCTCGGTGCTCTATGATGTATTGAATCGAGTGGCAATTGATGCACGTTTGGGCAGAGCGAGAGCTTATGAAATTGATTTGGCGGTTGAGCATTTAGCTCATACACAAGCAAAAGATTTGTTGACGATGGACAGGAACTACCCATCTTATCGAATGCTGGCTGAATTGACTCAATCTCGGAGAGATTATGTTATTCGTTGTTCGGCGGCCTCGTTTGCAGTAGCAAGAAAAATGCTAAAAGGTGAAGGAAAAGAAAGCCAAACGGCAACACTTAAGCCTTGTGCTGAGCAAATGTCCATTATTCGTAAATTAGGCCTACCTGTTTCACTTAAGGTACGCTTTGTACGGGTTAAGTTGAGTACTGGTGAAAATGAAGTTTTAGTGACTTCCTTACATAATGAAAAGTACTATCCGAGTGCTGATTTTGCTGAGCTATATTATTTGCGCTGGGGAATTGAAACCTTTTATGGGTTGTTAAAAACTCGGTTAGGGCTGGAAAATTTTACGGGAACTCAGGCAGAGGCAGTGAAGCAGGATTTTCATTCAAGTGTATATTTAACGGGGCTTGAGTCAATATTAACGGATGCTGCACAGAAACAACTAGATGCCAAAGAAACAAAATACCCACAGATCGTTAACCGCTCGGTATCGTTTAATGCCATCAAAAATCATGCGTTCGATTTATTGCTTGGAGACACTGAGACCAACTTCATAGAGGAAAAGCTGACGGCACTATTTTTAACTAATCCCACCATTGAACGAAAGCACCGCAACCCGCCTCGTAAAAAATCATCTGCGAGGCGCTTGCTGAATTTTCATAAGCGGCAGAAAAAGCATTGTTTTTAAAAGAAATATCTCTTAACTTAATGGCAGTGACGCTCCAGCGTGGGAATTCATCTTAGAACGCTCCCGCGTTTCGTGACGTAGGAACGTCACATGCTGCATTCCCACGCTGGAACGTGAGGAACGATAAGCTGCTCACCACTTCCCACCAAAAAAACGCCTATGTCATTTTGCAAAGATCTTACCTTACCCCGCTTTTTTCCCATTATAATAATTGCTTGCATTGTGATTGCCGCCATTATCGTCAAACTGCAACCTAAAATGCAACACGAATCCAGTGCTGGCTTAGTCACAGCTGTGCAGGCAATAGAACTCAAACCCTATCAAATTAAACCAAGTATTATGGGCTTTGGCTTGGTCGAACCAGATATATTGTTGGAATCCAAAGCAGAAATTTCAGGAAAAATTACCTATGTACACCCGCAATTACGTAATGGCTCCATCCTGCCAAAAGGCACAGTCATTATTCGTATTGAGGTAGAAGATTATCAATTAGCTCTGCAACAAGCACAAGCAACAGTCGCCAGTCAGCGTGCGCAATATAGGCAAATTAAACTAGAAAAAAACAACTTGTATGCTGATCTTAACATTGTGCAAAAAAAGCTAACATTAGCGAAAGTTGAGCTGGATCGCATCCAGTCTTTAGTTAAAAAACAATCCATATCTAAGTCTAGTCGTGATCAACAACAAGTTAACGTGTTGCTATTGCAACAAGAAGTGCAAAAATTACACAACCAATTAAAAACCTTGCCTGAGCAGATTGCCAGTGCCAAAGCAACATTAGCAAATGCAGAAGCCATTGTATCTACACAGCAGCGCAATCTAGGACGTACGGAAATTACACTACCTTTTAATGCGCGTATATCTGAACGTGCTATTGATGCTGGCCAGTATGTGATTAAAGGCACCTTACTATTTAGTGCGCAAACAACCGATAAAATCTTAATTAATGCGCAATTTTCCTTACAACATTTTCGTTTGTTAGCGAAAGATTTCCAAGGCCAAGAAGCCCTGATTAAAGAAGCCTTTTTATCTGGATTTTCTAGCGAAACTTTTAAACAACTAGGACTGACTGCTAAAGTACGTTTAACAGATAAACGTTCACCTTATTGGCAAGCCAATGTAGAACGCATTATTGGCCAACTTGACCCTGCCACTCGCACTTTAGGTATTGTGGTCAGCGTTGATAAACCTTACGAACAAATCGTACCAGGGGTCAAGCCACCACTGATGCAAGGCATGTACACCGAAACGTTACTGCAAGGCCGATCTAAAACTTTTTATGTGCTGCCACGCAATGCCTTACATGAAAATGAAATTTATATCATCAATGCGCAATCGCAATTAGAACGTCGTCCAGTCACTAATTTCCGAATACAAGATGAAATGGTATTACTAGACACTGGCTTGGCTGCAGGTGAGCAACTTATTGTCTCCGACTTATTTCCCGCCGTGAACGGCATGCAACTTAAAGCCGTAGCAAATGAAGATTTAGCAAACAATATTGCTGCTTGGGCACAGGAGCAATAACATGATTCGCTATTTTATTCTGCACCCAACCGCAGCCAATTTATTAATGGGACTACTTATTATCCTTGGCTTAATCACCCTGCCTAACTTAAAAAGAGAAACCTTTCCTGAAATTGACCATTATGAAATGGAAGTCAAAATTTTATACCCTGGTGCCACACCGCGTGAAATAGAACAAAAACTATGCAAGCCCATAGAAAATAATATTGATGGCACTAGCTTTATTGAAGAGCTGCGTTGTGAAGCCAGACAATCGATGGCACTGGCTACTATTACCATGCAAGAACACGGCAACTTTGTGCAATTTAATAATGATATTCGTAGCGCAGTGGATGAAATTGAAAATTTTCCTGAGGATAGTGAAGAGCCTATTATCCGCGAATTAGGACGTACTCAAGATGTGGTCACTATTGCCTTGAGTGCTGACCTGCCGAAAACAGAACTAAAAGACTTGGCTGAACAAATCAAGGAACGTATTTTACGCGCCCCAGGTATTCCGCTGGTCAGCATTGAAGGCTTTTCCAAACGCCAATTTCAAATTCAGCTCTCGCAGGACAAGTTACGTTTATATGGTCTGAGTTTACAGGCAGTTGCTGCTATCGTTGCCCAACAAAATCTGGATTTACCTGCGGGTGAAATTCAAACGGCAGAACGTGATTACCAAATTCGTTTCAACGATGAACGTCGCTCGCCTGCTGAATTGCAAGATTTAGTTATTCTCAAAGGAGAGCATGGCAATGAAGTACGCTTAAGGGATATTGCCAGCATAGTGGATACCTTTGAAAAGGCGGAAGATAATGCCACTTACAATAATATGCCGACTGCATTTTTAAAAATTCGTAAAAATTCGCAAGATGATAGTTTACGTATTTTAGAGCACGTGAAGCAATTTATTAGCCAAGAACAACAGCGTTTACCTGAACAAATTTATTTCAATTTAACCCAAGATTTCACTAGTATCGTCAATGACAGAATTTCCTTGCTGCTTAAAAATGCGTGGCAAGGTTTACTACTGGTCTTTGCAGTTATGTGGCTATTTTTTGGTACTCGCTATGCCTTTTGGGTAGTAATGGGCTTGCCAGTATCATTCCTTGCCAGTGCCTTTTTATTAGCGCAATGGGGCATCAGTGTTAATATGCTGTCCATGGTTGCCTTACTACTGGCTCTCGGTATTCTCATGGATGATGCCATCGTTATTAGTGAAAGTATAGGCAAGCAAATATCTCTTGGCAAAACACCGACACAAGCAGCAATTGATGGCACCATGGCGGTAAAAAACGGGGTATTATCTTCTTATATAACAACCCTATGTGTGTTTACTGGCCTATTATTTCTAAATGGCGATATTGGTCAATTACTATTTACCATTCCTGCCGTGCTGATTTCCGTCATCACCATTTCGCTGGTGGAAGCCTTTTTAATTTTGCCGCATCACTTACAGCACTCACTCAGCCATGCATCAGAGCAACCCGTTGCCAAAATACGCCAACAGTTCAGTTATTATTTTGATAAATTTCATATTAAAGTCAATAATCTAGTCAAAAAACTAATTAACTTGCGCTATTTATTTATGGGCTCGGTCGTTGGTATATTTATCTTATCAGTGAGCTTGTTGGTTTCTGGGGTAGTAAAATTCTCTGCCTTTCCTAATGTAGAAGGTGATTTATTACAAGCGCGCTTGTTGATGCCTGTAGGCAGTTCTTTGCAACAGACCCAACAAACCATTGCCAAAATTAATGCCGGTATTCAAGCTGTCGATAAAAGCTATCAAGAAAAGCATCACACCCCACTAATTCAAGGGATGACCGTGCATTACGGCATAAATGCTGATGCCTTTGAAGGAGGGGCACATTTGGCAACGCTGAGTGTCGACTTACTCACCGCCGAACAACGCGAACAATCTATCAATGAAATTGCCACACTATGGCGGCAGAATTTAGGCGATGTGCCCGAAGCCTTAAATATTGCTATCAAAGAACCTATTATTAGCCCGGCAGGTCGCGCTATTTATATCCGCCTACAAGGCGATGATTTAGACCAGCTCTCGCAAGCATCACACCAATTACAAAACTGGCTCGCTGGCTACCCTGGTGTTAGCAACTTAATGGATGACTTACGCCCAGGTAAACCAGAATTTGCGGTAAAACTAAAATCAGGTGCATTTGCACTGGGTATCACTGCGCAGGAAATCGCCAGTCAATTACGTGCTGCTTATCAAGGTATTGAAGTACTAGAGACAGCTATTGGCCTAGAAACTTATGAAGTCATTGTCAAGCTAGATGATACTTCTAAAAATAGCTTAGCTGACTTTGACTATTTTCCGATTATTCACCCACAAACGGGCGCAATTATTCCCTTAGTCAATGTTGCCGACATCACTAGCACCCGTGACTATTCACGCATTCAGCGCATCAATGCACAACGCGCAGTCACTATTTATGGTGATATAGATGCCACAGTCAATAACACCCAAGCAATCTTTAAAGATTTAGAGGCCAGTTTTTTAACCGAATTTAAACAAAACCACCCTGACATCAGCGTGCATTTTGAAGGCGAAATAAAAGAAGGCCCGCTCACCCGTAACTCCATGCGCAAAAGTATGTTAATGGGCTTACTTGGTGTATTTGTATTACTCAGCCTACAATTCCGATCTTATGCCGAACCGATCTTAGTAATGGCCAATATTCCTTTGGCATTTATAGGGGTTATTTTTGGGCATTTGTTATTGGGGCTAGATATTACCATGCCCTCTTTACTCGGTTTTGTTTCCTTGGCGGGTATTGTGGTTAATGACTCTATTTTATTAGTTGAATTTGTCAAAAAACATATCAAAGATGGTATGAGTCCACATCAGGCAGCTGCACAGGCTAGTAGTGAACGTTTCCGAGCAGTAGTGTTAACGTCTCTAACCACTGTTGTTGGTTTAACGCCTTTATTATTCGAGCAAAGTCCACAAGCACAAATCTTAATTCCATTGGCCACCAGCATAGTCTTTGGCATGATTAGCTCTACGCTCTTGGTATTATTTGTTATTCCTTGTTTGTATACAATTTTGGAGGATTTTGGGGTAGTGCAGTTGCAAAATAAAAATTTAGATTAGTCACCTCAAATGCCCCCCCTATGCTTATAAAATCAATCACTTATTGTCTACTTTTTTCTTGTTTTCTGGTTAATATCAACGGCTGTTCTCTACTAGAGGTATCTGAAGAAGTTAATAAACTTGAAAGTGCTGCCGTCATTAAAGGGCAAGTACAACGTCATTCGTCACAACAAGGGCCAATTATTGTCTACCGATATACGCTGAAAGATAAGACTTATATTGCTGACTCTTATTCCCGCACTACTCCTTCCGGTCATTATCAAATGGACGTTTTCCCTGGAACTTATTATTTAGCAGCCTTTATTGATAATAACCATGATGGAAAACGACAAGATAATGAACATGCGGGACTATATAGTCTCAAACAACATGCTCCGTCACCTATCACTATCCATTCAGGCGAAACCTTTAACAATGCAGATTTTACAATTTCAGAAAAACCACTTGCACGTATAAATGGGTACAGTAGTCAATACTCTCAAGAGAAACTCAGCAAATCAATAGGGAGGCTAATACACTTAAATGATCCACTACTACAACGTAAAAACTACTCAATGGGCTTATGGACACCGTTACAATTTATCGACAAGGTTGGTGGTGGCTTATTTTTTCTGCAAGAATATCAAGCTAATAAAACCCCAGTACTGTTTATACATGGAATAAATGGCGGCCCCTTAGATTGGAAAATGGCTATCGAAAGTATTGATGAACATCATTTCCAGCCTTGGGTCTCTTATTACCCAAGCGGTCTACGGCTTGATATGATTTCAAATTATCTCATTAAGGCTATTGCCCTCCTGCAAGATAAGTATCAATTTAAAAAACTATATATTGTTGCACATAGTATGGGAGGGCTTGTTGCTCGCTCTACCATAAAAAAATATTTACAAACTTACCCCGACCTCGCGGATAGTATTCAACTTTTAATCACTGTTAATAGCCCACTAGCAGGCATGCAAAGCACTGAAAAAGTTGAACGTTTACCGATCATAATACCCTCATGGCGTGATTTAAAGCCCAAAAGTCAATTTCTAAACGACTTAAATAGTTGGTTTTTACCAGATAATATCCCCTATCACTTGGTATTTTCTTACCTACCAGATGAAGGAGATGATGGAGTTGTCACTTTACAAAGCCAAATACCCTATAAAATACAAGAAAATGCAACTAGGATTTATGGTTTCAATAACAGTCATGTAGGCACATTAAAAGATCCGTCTTTTTTAAACTTATTGCATGCAACCCTAGAAAAAACACGTACTGCTAATACCAACTCAGTAAATAAAGGCTCTGAATAGTTTCAATTACCGTAAAGTTGCCGCCTGCTCAACAATTTCCCCCATTTTCTTACCGGGGCGTACCTGCCCTTGATAAGTCAAAACTGTCCCTAAAGAAAAATGACCATTCGGGTTATTAAGCTTGGTATTTTGATCTAAAACCCACATATGTCCCTCTTGTGAATCCATAATAAAAACTTTTGGAATCAAATTCCCTGATTTGGTTGATTGCCCACCATCATGCAAAACTATCGCTCTATAGCGGCCGTATTGTTCCTCAGCTATCACGGGAGCTACAAATAAAGTGCCTAAAATTGTACAGGTAATTATTTGTACCAAGCGAATACTGCATAAACCAAATTGTTGCATCATCATTTTGTATACTCCTTTATAAGTAAAAAATTTGTTATCCCCTAAAAAAGGAACAACTATTATGTAGGTATGCAGACAACATCACTGCCATTAAGTCAATAAAATAAAACACTCAACAAACAATAAATTATGTTATTGGATAGGATTGTAACGCTTTCACCTATAACACCGCCACATTCCAAACGTTTAAAACAAGGTAACATCTCCCGTTGCGCCCAAGATTAAACTTCCAAATAACAATTTTTAACAACTTACTAATCATTAGCTTGGTAAGATTGCTAAAACCATAAAATGTATTAAGGCATTAAGAACCATGCTACATTTCTTAATACCCTATGGATCCAATAAAATTACAATCCCTTACCATTAGTTATGATATACAGGAGTTACTTCATGCCCTCATTAAAACCCATTCTATTCACTATACTCGCGTGCCATATCCCCATAGCAGCTAGCTCCACAGCTATTGCTATTGGTGAAAAAAGCACTGAAGGTTTGGCTGCTATTAGTCATGAACTTAACGTGGTAGGTACAACCCTACTTTCTTCTGAAAATATCGTCTTAAGCTTTAATATTCAAGTGGCTGCTGAAGATGTGGGCTTTACTAGTGAATTATATTTAGTTGCTAAAATAGGTGACTTAAACTATATCCGCAATGCGGATCATATTTGGCAAGCTTGGGATAACAATACTGCCATAATCGCGACCCAAAACCTGACTTTAAGCACTTCCGAAAAACTCACTGTTCTTGATGACAATACTCTACCTCCCGGGGAATACCTTATTTATGCAGGCTATAAAACACGTATTGGTGATGTTAAATATACTGAAAGCCCGACAACATTAGTTGTTTTTGCCGAAAATAGTCATAATTTACATCCTGTCAGCCATCCAGAGGTTTTACACGATTATCTATATCAAGCAGCGATCAACTCTCAAAACTATTTCTACCGTTATAATGACATTGCCTTCATTTCTTTAGATACTGCTTCCCCCGCTGCAGCGACAACAGAAGGAGCAGCTACTAGCATATCAGGTACTACCCTCCAAGAAGTAGGAGTGGATGAAGGTGATCGAATTAAAACCGAAGGTGATTTATTATTTGCTTTACATACTTGTGCAAATGACCTGCAACAAAGCTGCTTACATAGCTATCAACTGCAAGCTAACCCTGCCCAAGCAACCGAAATGGGCTCTCTGCAATTAACAGAAACAGAAGCAGAATATAATTACTATGCAACGAAACGCTTAGGTGAACTTTATTTAAGAAGCGCGCAAGAAACTAGCCCACGCTCATTAATATGGCTGAGTGCTGAAAATTCATGGCAACCCAAACCATCAGAGTACTCGAACTGGAGTGCTTACGATAACAAAATAACTATCAAGTTTATTGATGCCGATAACCCAGCGCAATTATCAATTCAACAGCAACTCACTATTGACGGTGAGCTATTATCCAGTCGATTAGTGGATGGTGTCTTGTATATTTTAAGTCGTTATTCTAGTACTTACCAAATGCCGTATTTCTTCCCTGAGCCAATATTACAAGCAGCACCTGAAGTAACACAAGATAACTCTAGTCCAATAATCAAGCCACCACTAGATTTTTTTCTACCCCATTATTATAGTGAAGATATGCTGAAACAAGCATTAGTAAATAGTGATGCCTGTTTTATCGCCCCACAAAATAAAGACTACTATAACCAAGCCAACTTAAGTGTTATTACCGCTATTCCAGTCAACAATCCCAGCGCTATACAAAGCCGTTGTATTGCAGGCAACTTGGAAACATTCTATGCCTCACCAAATGCTTTATATTTTGCGACGAGTCGCTACCCTTACACAAACAGTGGCACTTTTCTAAATTATGATTATGCGCAAGAGCAAGTCACCGAAGTACACAAATTTTCCTTACAAAGTGCTGCCATGGATTATCGTGGTTCTGGGCAAGCAACAGGCCATTTAGGCTGGGATCAAGAGAAAAAACCCTTTCGCTTTGGTGAATATCAAGACACCTTACGTATCGCTACCTCTGCAGGTAATTCTTGGGGCATAGATTCACGCACTAAGATTACCGTATTAAAAGAAGAACCTAGTAGTAAAAGCTTAGTCGAAGTCAGCACTATTGATAATTTAGGCAAGCCTGGTGAGCGTTTATATGCCGCTCGCTTTCTTGGCGATCGTGGCTATTTAGTTACTTTTAAACAAACCGACCCATTAATCGTATTAGACTTTAGTACACCTGAAGCACCAGTTGTTTTAGGTGAATTAGAAATAAATGGCTACTCAGATTATTTACAGCCAATTGGGAACCACTATTTATTAGGGATTGGTAAAGATGCAGTCAGTGATGCAGCTAATGAAATAACGTGGTATCAAGGTGTTAAAGTTGCTTTATTTGATGTTTCCAGCGCAGAAAATTTAAGTGAAGTCAATTCACTGATCATTGGTAAGCGTGGTACTGATGCAACCGTATTACATGATCATCATGGCTTAGCTTTATTAGCTAGTGATGCCAATCACTACAAGCTTGCCCTGCCCATTGAACTACATGACTCTTTTAACAAACCTTATTTCGGATCACAAAATAATATAGATTCTATCTACTATAATTGGACACATACAGGTTTATATGTATTTGATATTGACCTTTCTGGTGATGCTAAATTACAACTAGATGGCAAATTAATTACTGAGTCAGCAACATCTATCAATATAGAAAATAGCAACTACTATGATTTTCTCAATGACCGAGCAGTCATACAAAATCAAACTGTGCATTATATTCATGGAAATAAAATTATTTCATCTGAAATCAATAACTTACAATAAATTGGAGTCCCTTAAAATTAATCGATGTTATTTGACATAAATCAATAGAAAGGCTATTGTTCTTTTTCCTATAACTAAAAGAATATAAAGGAAAAAAGATGCATTCAACAAACTATAAGAAACTAGCTCTTGGTTGTGCACTGGCTGCCAGTTCAATGTCTGTTTCTGCTGAGGTGGTTAATATTTGCCCAGATGAAGCAAGCAAAACTGCAATACATGATGGTTTAAAAAGCCTACTCAAAGCAGTCCAAGCTCAAGATAACGGTGGCTTTGGTTTCCATATGTGGGCCAATATAGTCAATCGTGATGGTGAAGTTTGCGCCGTGGTATTTAGCGGTGATGATAGAGGCGACCAATGGCCTGACAGCAGAAATATTGCTGCAGCAAAAGCTTATACCGCTAATTCACTTAGCCTACCTGGATTCGCATTATCAACAGCCAATCTATACCAAGCAACCCAGCCAGGCGGAAGCTTGTGGCATGTATCCAATGCATCTCCTGTAGATACCAGCGTTGCTTATATGGGACCAGCAACAGATTTTGGTACAGCTGCAGATCCAATGCTAGGTAAAGTACATGGCGGACTTATCCAGTTTGGTGGCGGTCTAGGATTATATAATTCAGCCGGCACTCTTATTGGCGGCTTAGGTGTTAGTGGAAGCTCGTCGTGCGAAGACCACGTTATTTCATGGAAAGTACGTAATCTAGCTAAATTAGACTATGTCCCTGCTGGCCCGAGTAAAGATGGAGATGACAATCTTACTTTTATAGACGGTGGCTCACCAGGCTGGGAACAACCTATGTGTGGCGCATCCGACCAAGAACAAGCAGTGCAAGATGCACTACCTGCAACACGAAGCTTAGGGGAAGATTAAGCACCTGATATTATCAGCCAAGGAAGGCTGATTTTTGCGCTATACCATACGCCTTTTTACAATATTTAAAGGCACCATTGCACAAAACTGTTTTCTGAACGATTAAAACTAAACAACCATCTAAGGTTGGTATTAAAACAAGGCACTTAATGGCTGGCTAGGACAATGATTATTTGCTCAAGATTATTGGTGCAATTTAAACCCGATTGCCGATTGCCCTGCTGTGATGACACTCATAAAACCAGCATCATAGTAAGGAAATAAGGTAACAATATCCGTTAGTTAAGAGAAAAACTAGACTACTGATATGAGATAACTGATCTAATTTTTAGACTATCTAGTCTATTGTGTTAATTGATACACCACTGCTAAACCAATCAACTGCACAAAATTCAACAACCAAAAATACAATACAAATAATGCCCATTTAACTTGTTTGGATTTATCAGTGTGCCTAAGCTTAACCAAAATCCAGCCGCCGAAAGTGGCGAATATCAAGATCATGCCACCAATTAATGCATAATTCATGACTACTCTCCTACGGGCGGTGGCGCAAGTACTTGTCGGGCACCACTACCTTCAGCGGTGCTAATGACTCCAGCCATTTCCATTGCTTCTATCATTGATGCAGCACGGTTATAACCCACCTTTAAACGCCGCTGTACACTGGAAATAGAAGCTTTACGTGATTCGGTAACAAACTGTACCGCTTGATCATAGAGTTCATCCATTTCTGAATCAATGGCTTCATCTCCTGAAACAAAACTACCATCACCACTATCGCTATATTCTTGGGTAATTTCAGACAAGTAATTGGCTGGAGCTGTTTTTTTCAAAAACTCGACCACATGATGTACTTCGTGATCATCCACAAAGGCACCATGCGCACGAATAGGGATATTTGTTCCTGAAGGCATAAATAACATATCGCCATTACCTAGCAAAAATTCAGCGCCCCCTTGATCAAGGACTGTGCGCGAATCAATACGTGATGAGACTTGAAATGAAAGACGTGACGGCACATTAGCTTTAATTAATCCGGTCAACACATCAACTGATGGCCGTTGCGTTGCTAAAATCAAATGAATACCTGCCGCGCGTGCTTTTTGAGCCAAACGCGCAATAAGTTCTTCCACTTTTTTACCCACTATCATCATCATGTCAGCTAATTCATCTACGACAATAACAATATGCGGCAAACTACTCAAAGTGGGAATGCTTTCCCCTTCAGCCAGCTCCACCTCATAGGTATACATCGGATCTTTAATCGGTTCGCTATTTTTTTCTGCTTCAACAACCAGTTTATTAAAACCGGCTAAATTCCTAACTCCAACCTTAGACATTAATTTATAACGGCGTTCCATTTCTGCCACCGCCCAGCGCAAGGCATTAGCCGCATCTTTCATATCGGTGACTACCGGAGTCAACAAATGCGGAATCCCTTCATAAACAGATAACTCCAGCATTTTGGGGTCAATCATAATCATGCGCACGTCATCAGGTGTCGACTTATATAACATGCTGAGAATCATGGTATTAATCGCAACCGACTTACCCGACCCAGTGGTTCCTGCCACTAATAAATGCGGCATTTTTCCTAAATCAGCAGTAACAGGCGCTCCTGATATATCCTTACCCAATAATAAAGTTAAAGGTGATTTTGCACGCTTAAATTTTGTTGATTCCAGCCCTTCCCTGAATGAAACCATTTCGCGTTCTTGGTTAGGGATCTCTAAACCAATCACCGATTTACCCGCAATAACTTCAACAATCCGCACACTGGTTACCGATAAAGCGCGTGCTAAATCCTTTGCTAAACCAGTAATCTTACTGACCTTTATACCAGCAGCAGGTTGCATTTCAAACCGAGTAATGACTGGTCCAGGAAAAACAGCTGTGACCTCTACCACAACATTAAAGTCCTGTAATGCCTGTTCCACCAAGCGCGACATATCAGTCAACTCATCAGTGGTATAGCCTTGCACAGCGGTATCTCTGTGGTCTAGCAATTCAGCACTCGGCAAATCTCCTGGCTTAATCGCATCCTTATCATCAAATAAATCAACCTGTTGTTTTTTCGCAATAACAACAGCTGGTTTCTCTGACTCATTTTGCATGGCATTCAGTATATTAATAACTGGCTCTGTTTTACTTTCTTTTGCCAACGGTTCATTTGTAAAGGCAATTAAATCACCAGCATCTAGGCCTTTGGGTTTAGTTACTTTTCTAGGATGCGTTTTTTCAGGAGTGACATTCGTTGCTACAATAGGTTGTTCAGGTACTGTTTTTTCCCTAACTTGGGTCAATTTGTTATACAAAAAATCACTGCCAGACAAAGTATATTTACCCACGACTTGCATCACATTAAGCCATGAAATATTGGTATATAGAGTAACACCTGCAAAAAAAGTGGCTAGTACCAGTAAAGTCGCCCCAGAATTACCAAAGGTAATCACCATTAAATCCCCTAACTCCTGACCAACAATCCCACCACTATTTCTTGGCAACTCAACCAAACAGCGCAATACATGTAAATAGCAAAAGGTCGTGGCGGCAATAATGGCTAACAACAAACCAACCCAACGCGAATATTTTATCCAGTTAGGGCTGTCATCCGATTTATTGGCAAAAAACAGATAGCCTTGCCATAAAATAAGTACAGGAAAGAGAAAAGCAGCCATACCAAAAAAGCTCAAAGAAATATCAGCAACCCAAGCGCCAACCACGCCCCCCGCATTAACAATTGCCATGCCCGTACCGCTATGCGACCAACCTGCATCTTCATGGCTAAAGGTGCCTAAAGCAAGAAAATAAAAAAGTGCGATCACGGTAAAGCCCAACAAGGCTATTTCACGCAAACCTCGTATCGCCTTCTCTTCCATTACTGCTGCCATTACAATCACCCAAAACCCTAATAAAACAAACTAATAGAGCAATCATTACATAATTTACATCAAATAAAAAGGGTTTTGTTTATCCATTAATACTTATCCTAATGTATCTAGATTTAACGTCATCACGGTTTAACTTTTTAAGTGATGTGGTCTATATATTTCAATACCAAAAACACAACTAAAGAACAGCGGTAATCTTGCCTATCAGGACATAAATACCAGCACCTAGAATCGTCCCGGCACCATAAAAAACTAATTAAAGGTAAGGTAATAATCCTTTTTAGTGTTGGTTTGTTATCCATAACCAAACAAAAGCATTATTTTTACAATAAAACAAATTATTATAGAAATGTATTATTCCAAAGCCACATTACCCTTTATGCTATGCGTTAAATCAAGTGTGATAATTCAAGGGTCATTTTTATGTCCAGTTTTTCAGAACCTTGCAAGCGCCCTTCCTCAACAGCTTTAAGAATGGCATGTTCAATTTCTCGTTGTGATGTAACACCCACCTGTTTGAGAAACTTACGTACTTCCATATTTAAAGTATCTTCATTCATGTTAGTCTCCTGAAAGAATTATTATGCCTTAATCTGACCGGTAGTGGGTCGAAGCTGTAGTTTTCTGTATAATGGCAATTTATGACATGTTACCAAGAAATTCACTGCCCCTATTGCGATAGTTCTAAAATAACCAAATCAGGAAAAAATGCAACAGGAGCACAGCGCTATTTATGCCAAAATCCAGACTGCAATACGCAAACATTTATGCTTACCTATCGTTATAAAGCTTGTGAGCCAGGAATCACAGAAAAAATAGTAGAAATGGCTATCAATTCAAGTGGTATTCGAGATACTGCCCGTGTACTTAAAATCAATAAAAATACAGTCATCAATACGCTAAAAAAAAAGAAAACAGGCTTGTTCAAGTAAACCCTAACTTTCAAATACCAACAGCAGATGCAGAAGTAACGCTTATTTGTGAAGAGGCTGAACTAGACGAGCAATGGTCATTCGTAGAGAAAAAGTCGAATCAACGCTGGATTTGGTACGCCGTTGAGCATTCAACGAATACTATTCTTGCTTATGTTTTTGGCAAGCGTAAGGATATTGTATTTAAGGAATTAAAAGCATTGCTTGAACCATTAAATATCAAGCGTTATTACACTGATGACTGGGGAGCTTATGATCGTCATATTGACTCTAATAAACACGAAGTTGGGAAGCGTAATACACAAAAAATCGAGCGTAAAAATTTAAATCTAAGAACGTGGATTAAACGGCTGACGCGAAAAACAATTTGCTTTTCAAAATCTGAAAAAATGCATGATATTGTTATCGGTTTACTGATTAATAAGGTTGAGTTTGGGCTGGACATTCATTCTTAACAACAGATTCGACCCACTACCATCTGATCTTTATAAAAGAGCTATGCTTTACCCATTAATCTTCTGGTTTGCGCAACATCTTTTGCACTTCCCCTAAATGCATTTCTTCCAACTCAATCATGCGCCGCGCATATTCTTCAAGCATAACATGCTGTCCATTCACCAAAGCTAATAAATCGTTATATGCAGATAAAGCCAATGCTTCATGCTCCTGCGATTCTTTCAAAATATCACCAAGGTTATGACGATGAGTTTCTAATAGTGGCCCGATACCCAGAGAAGGGTGACCATTTAGGTGGGTAATCAATTCGCCCGCTTGGGTTGCATGATCAAGAGATTCAGTAGCTTGGCCGCGCATCCACGATACAATAGGGATACGATTAAAACCAAATACCATCAACGAATAGTGCGTGTAACGTACGACACCAGCTAATTCTGTTTCCAGAATTTTATTGAGTACTGCAATAACAGCATTTGTATCAATTCCATTATCAGACATGATAGCCTCCTAAATTAGAATGATTGAAATTTGACTATAACTGTTTTTTCTTGCTTTGCAAATATTATTTTGTTATAGAAATACAGCAAATTTATTGCTTACCTTTGAGTATTGTTATAAACGCCCACTTAAGTGTAGTCGGCGATTTACCAGCCAATGATAGAACCTAGCCAATAGTGGTCGAACCAATGGCAAAGCTATCAACCAAGCAATTGGGCGTAAGATAGCAACTTTACTCATCAATAAAATATAGGCATCTAGAGCACTTATATCGAGCCTTTAATAATACCCTCATTATGACGCTTGCCAATATTTTCAGACAAAAAAAACGGCACCCAAAGGCACCGTTTCATTTTATAGTGAGCTTCCCTGCCCTTAAAGTTACTTCCTATTCAATTAGCTCAAATTGAGCACATTAAACCTCCATTACGACTGTAGGCTTCAATCACTTCAAAGTCACCCGCAATCGTGCTAGGACCAATTTCAACAGAACAACTTGTATGTATTTTAGTATTTAAACTACCATCCACTGTAATGCTGATTTCAGTTCCCAAAGTACCTTTTTTATCAGTGCCTAAGAAAGTGAAATGCTCACCTGATTGTACTAAGCGATTGAAAACTTCACCCTCTTTTTTCTGACTAACAACAATCATTGCAGCAGTCGCACCGTTGTATTGCATGGTCAACTGGGTCACTTTACCGTCACAAACTTGGCAATCACCAACGGGAGGAGGATTAGTGCCTCCGCCTGTTGATGGAGCTACTACGCCAGTATTAGGTAAGTTACAAGCAAAGCTACCGCTCGTACCACTCATACCATCAAATGCAAAGTCATTAACAAGTCCTGCTTCATTATTCTTGTTATTGCCTTGTGCACTACCACAATCAGCAGGAGATTCCATTGCATCATCAGAACATGACAAATGGAACTCAGAGCTACCCGTTGTTGCACCACTTAATGTAACAGCATAATCATTACCATAAAGATCACGGTTCACTGTGAAAGTAATTTGATTACCTGTTTGCACATCTGCAAATACTTGACCTGCTGCAGTAGTGATCGTTGTTCCATTTGCGCCATTCCAAATCATGGATAGCTCAGTTAATGGTTTAATATCACGACAAGTCAATAAATCTGACGGTGGTGGTGTACTTGGATCAACTGGGCACATTAGGCCACCATTACGACTGTAAGCTTCAATGACTTCAAAGTCACCTGCAATCGTGCCAGGGCCAATTTCAACAGAACAACTTGTATGCATTTTAGTATTTAAACTACCATCCACTGTTATGCTGATTTCAGTTCCCAAAGTACCTTTTTTATCAGTACCTGAAAAGGTGAAATGATCACCTGGCTGTACTATTGCATTGAATACTTCAGTCCCAACTTTGCCTTTCTTGCCCTTTTCATTGACAGTAATTTCAGCAGCAGTCGTGCCATTATATTGCATGGTTAATTGCGTCACTTTACCATCACAAGTAGAGCAGTCATCTCCACCTGGTGGTGTAACAGGATCAACTGGACACATTAGACCACCATTACGACTGTAAGCTTCAATGACTTCAAAGTCACCCGCAATCGTTCCAGGACCAATTTCTACCGAACAGCTCGTATGCAAGCTAGTATGCTCAACACCATCAACAAATATACGTATCTGGGTGCTTAAAGTACCTTTCTTGTCTGTTCCTGTAAAAGTGAAGCGTCCACCTGGTTGTACTGTTGCATTAAATACTTCACCGCCTTTTTTCTGCTCAACTACTACTTGAACAGGCTGTGAACCATTATATTGCAAAGTTAACTGCGTCACTTTACCATCGCAAACTTGACAGTTATCACCAGGAATCATTTCTTCAATATAACCAAAATCAATCGTTATATCGCTATCAAAATCACCTGATAAAGTCACACCAGCAGGACTACCATTACTATCAATTTCACCATCAAACCCAACTGTACTAGTCGTAGGAATAACACCTGTTGGTAGTGTATTTGGGTCAACTTCTACAGTGTAATCACCTGCACAGAAACCGACAAACTCATAAAAACCGTTTGCATCAGTAACCGTTGTTGCAATCACTGTATTTTGGTCATCTTTTAAGGTAACGGTTACACCAGCAATACCCAGTTCATTGAAATCTTGAATACCATCGTGATTTGTATCCAACCAAATATAGTTACCTATATTACCTGTACAAGGTGAGTTGTAAGCAAAATCAACTGTGGTATCTTCACTGTCGTCCGTTGTTAAGGTCACAACTGAATCATTGATATTACTATCTACTGTCGTATCAGTACCTTCTTCAGTAGGACTGGTAACATACTCAGGTGGTAATATTGAAGTATCAACAGCAATGATGTAATCATTGGCACATAAACCTGCGAACTCATAGTAACCATTTGCATCTGTTATTGCAGTAGCAAGAATAGTTCCTTGAGAGTCTTTTAGGTTAACAGTAATACCGACAATACCCGCTTCACTTGCATCTTGTAGTCCGTTACGATTGGCATCAAACCAGATGTAGTTACCAATAGAACCTGTACAAGGTGAGTTATAAGCAAAGTCAATGGTGTTATCAACACCATTATCAGTCGTTAACGTGACTGTAGTACCATTGCTATTACTATCAATAGTCGGATCAGTACCTTCTTCAGTAGGGCTAGCAACATAATCAACTGGAACCGTTGAGGTATCCACTTCTACTTTATAGTCAGCAGCACACAAGCCGACAAACTCATAAAAACCATTCGCATCTGTTGTGACAGTTGCAATAATTGTATTTTGTGAGTCTTTCAGGTTAACGATAACCCCTGCAATACCTGCTTCACCAGCATCTTGTAAACCATTACGGTTTGTATCTAGCCAAATGTAGTTACCAATAGATCCCGTACAAGGTGAGTTGTAGCCAAAATCAATGGTGAGGTCTTCAATTGTATCGGTTGTTAAAGTAACAATACTACCGTTATCATTGCTGTCAGTTGTGGTATCAGTGCCTTCTAAAGTAGGGCTGGCGATATAATCAACAGGTACTGTTGAAGTATCTACTTCTACTTTATAGTCATCTGCACATAAACCAACAAATTCATAGTAACCACTTGCATCAGTTGTTGCTGTTGCAATAATGGTGTTTTGAGCATCTTTCAAGTTAACGACAACACCTGTAATACCGGTTTCGCCAGGATCTTGAAGTCCATTACGGTTTGCATCAAACCAGATGTAGTTACCGATTTTACCTGTACAAGGTGAGTTATAACCAAAATCAATGGTCATATCTTCTGTGGTATCAGTATCTAAAATAACTGTACTATTGTTTACATTGCTATCAACTGTCGGGTCATTACCCTCTTCAGTTAAGCTAGCAACATATTCAGGAGGCAAGGTTGATGTATCAGTTGCAACAATATAACTAGCTGCACATAAACCAGCAAACTCATAGTAACCACTTGCATCGGTTGTTACCGTTGCCAGAATAGTTCCTTGGTTATCTTTTAGGTTTACAACAACACCTGCAATACCTGCTTCGCTAGGATCTTGGATACCATTACGGTTTTCATCAAACCAGATGTAATTACCGATTTTACCTGTACAAGGTGAGTTGTACCCGAAATCAACGGTGACATCTTCAGTTGTATCAGTTGTTAAAGTAACGATACTGCCATTGTCATTGCTGTCATTACTAGTATCAGTACCTTCTAAAGTAGGACTAGCATCATAATCAACAGGAACTGTTGAAGTATCCACTTCTACTTTATAGTCATCTGCACACAAACCTGCAAACTCATAATAACCATTCGCATCTGTTGTGACAGTTGCAATAATTGTGTTTTGTGAGTCTTTCAGATTAACGACCACACCTGCAATGCCTGCTTCACCAGCATCTTGTAAACCATTACGGTTTGCATCTAGCCAAATGTAGTTACCAATAGATCCCGTACAAGGTGAGTTGTAGCCAAAATCAATGGTTAGGTCTTCAGTTGTATCCGTTGTTAAGGTAACAATACTACCGTTATCATTGCTGTCAGTTGTAGTATCAGAACCTTCTAAAGTAGGGCTAGCGATATAATCAACAGGCACTGTTGATGTATCTACCTCTACTTTATAATCATCTGCACATAAACCAACAAATTCATAGTAACCACTTGCATCAGTTGTTGCTGTGGCAATAATGGTGTTTTGAGCATCTTTCAAGTTAACGACAACACCTGTAATACCGGTTTCGCCAGGATCTTGAAGTCCATTACGGTTTGCATCAAACCAGATGTAGTTGCCGATTTTACCTGTACAAGGTGAGTTATAACCAAAATCAATGGTCATATCTTCCGTTGTATCAGTATCCAGAACAACTGTACTATTGTTTACATTACTATCAACTGCTGGGTCAGCACCCTCTTCAGTCAAGCTAGCAACATATTCAGGAGGTAGAGTTGATGTATCAGTTGCAACAACGTAGCTACCTGAACATAAACCCGCAAACTCATAGTAACCATCCGCATCGGTAGTCACCGTTGCCAGAATAGTTCCTTGGTCATCTTTTAGGTTAACAACAACGCCTGCAATGCCTGCTTCATTGGCATCTTGTAAACCATTACGGTTTTCATCAAACCAGATGTAATTACCAATTTTACCTATACAAGGTGAGTTGTAACCAAAATCAATGGTTAAGTCTTCAGTTGTATCGGTTGTTAAAGTAACGATACTACCATTGTCATTGCTGTCATTGCTTGTATCAGTGCCTTCTAAAGTAGGGCTGGTTACATAATCAACAGGCACTGTTGAGGTATCCACTTCTACTTTATAGTCATCTGCACATAAACCAGCAAACTCATAGTAACCATTCGCATCAGTTGTCACTGTGGCTAAAATAGTATTTTGAGCATCTTTTAGGTTAACAACAACCCCTGCTATACCTACTTCATTCGCATCTTGTAAACCATTACGGTTTTCATCAAACCAGATATAGTTACCGATTGTACCTGTACAAGGTGAGTTATAACCAAAATCGATGGTTAGATCTTCCGTGTTATCTGTGGTTAGCGTAACAGTACTATCATTGTCATTACTATCAACGGTATCATCAGTACCTTCCAGCGTTAAACTGGGAACATACTCAGCAGGCAAAGTAGCTGTATCCACTTCAACTCTGTAATCATCAGCACATAAACCAGCAAACTCATAATAACCATTTACATCAGTTACCATTGTTGCAATTGCTATATTCTGTGGTGTTTTTAAAGTAACCGTCACACCTTCAATACCTGCTTCACCAGGATCTTGAATACCATTGCGATTTTCATCAAACCAAACATAGTTACCAATTTTACCAGTACAAGGTGAGTTGTAAGCAAAATCCAGTGTTTGATCCACTGATGTATCAGTATCTAAAATAACAGTTACCCCGTTAATATCACTATCAACAGTAGGGTCAGTGCCTTCTAATGTTGGGCTAGCAACATATTCAGGTGGCAATGATGCCGTATTCACATGCACGCTATACGCTGCAGCACATAAACCTGTGAATTCATAAAAGCCACTCGCATCAGTAATGCTTGTTGCAATAACAGTGCCTGCAGCATCCATCAATTCAACCGTAACACCTGCTATACCTGCTTCATTTGCATCTTGAAGCCCATTACGATTTTCATCAAACCAAACATAGTTACCAATACTCCCTGTACAAGGTGAGTTGTAACCAAAATCAATGGTTAGATCTGAATCGTTATCATTAGGCAATGTCACTAATGCAGGATTGCCATTACTATCAACAGCTGCATCTGAACCTTGATCAACTGGGCTAGCGATAAAATCAGGTGGTAAAGTTGTTTCATCAACTTCTACTACATAATCATCAGCACATAAATCAGGAAATTCATAATAGCCCGAGGTACCATTAACCAAAGCAGTTGTGGTAGATGCGATTACAATACCACTAGTATTTTTTAAATCAACAGTAACACCATTAATGCCTGGCTCACCAGCATCTTGAATACCATCCCGGTTTAGGTCATGCCAAACAACATTACCTATGCTAGCAGTACATACTTGCGGGTGTACTAATGTACGATCCAAGCTATCAATAACCCAATCTAACTCAGATGTAGCACCATTTGGGTCAATAATTAACTGTATGGCACCAACATTAGTAAAATCAGCGGGTTGACTACCTGGAGCACACTCGACTGAAACGATAGTAGCCGAAATATTAGATGAAGTAATTGTGCCAGAACCACAATTAGCAATATTAGTAAAATCAGCGAATTCAAAGTTACCAGAAATAGCAACATTGGTAGCTGACGCACTATAAGTGATTTCAGTCCAGTGTGTTGCATCGGTGTAAACGCCAATAACAAACTCAAATGATTGATCGGCAAATACAGTATTTAATGTAAAAGCATCAAAAGAACCATTTTCTGTTAAATCAGCGGATTGTAATCCTGTATAGTCAAGATTGATACTATTGTCAGCACCATCCCATTGTATTACGCCAGTCCCTGAGGAAAGTGCATCAATACTAATCGCAAGATAGCCAGGAGGGGCAATGACATCTAGTTTAGCAACTGTAGGCCCTGATAAGAGATTTATAGATGTATCTCGCGAACCACCGAATATAGTCGTATCGTTATTACCAATACTCCCAGAAACAACTGAGCTACTTGCTGGGTCAGCATCTAATAATTGAAGTTGGGATGTTGAAAAAGAATCTATCATTGAACTGCTTGCAGCTTGACTAGCTCCAAGTAAAAATGCCATAGCAGTTAACTGCAGAAAAGTGCGCTGCACTCCCACTCCGCCACTACTTGATGGTTTATTATTCATAATTTTTATTCCAATTTTCTTGAAAAAAGGGATTAATAACAATAGGGGAAATCAACCACTACAAACCTAAAAAAATTTACATTAAGAATGGCTACTATTAAATAATCTAATATTTAATAGTAAGGTAGGGCGTAGATGATGCGATAAAGTGCATATATTTGATAAGAAAGAAAAACGACCCATGGATATGAGCCGTCCCCTATTGATTAATAGCTAAACAATATTAAGCAGTTTTTTTACGACGCCCAAAACCGAATGCAGCCAAACCAGTAGCTAAAAGTGCTAAAAACGCTGGCTCTGGAACACTAGGAGTTATTGTGTCACCTGATGTACCTAGTACCTCGCCCTCTAAATAATTAATAAATAAATTATCAGTCCAGCTTCTATTCTGGTAACCTTAACATAGTCTATATTATTCCGTATCGAATCCACCGACAGGAAGCCATGAGAACCCCCAAATTTCCAGTTACATTAAAAGATGATGAACGCGAAGAGCTCGAAAAAATAACTCGCCAACAGACAGCAAAATCGAGCATGGTATTACGAGCCAAGATTATCTTATTAGCAAACTCAGGCATGAAATATCAGAATATTGCGCAAAAACTTGATGTACAGAATAATATAATTACGAACTGGACTGCACGTTGGCACGAACTAGCAAACAAGCCAGTCCGGGAGAGGCTTCAGGATCTTCCGCGCCCAGGCACTCCAGATACATTTACCCCCGAACAACTGTGTCGAATAATTGCACTTTCCTGTGAAAAGCCTGAAGACTATGATCGTCCCATCACTCATTGGACACATAGAGAATTGGCGGAAGAAGCGATCAAACAAGGTATTGTCGAGACTATTTCAGCAAATCATTTAGGCCGTCTTTTAAAAAAAACGACTTAAAACCTCATCTTAGCCAATACTGGCTCAATGCAAAAGCGGATGAGCGAAAAGAAGAAAGAATCACAGATATTTGTAACCTTTATGCAAATTCTCTGAAAACGCCAGAAGAACTTTTTATCAGTGTTGATGAAATGACAGGTATTCAGGCATTGGAACGAATTTCCCCCGATTTGCCAATGAGAGCGGGTCAAGTTCAATCTATCGAATTTGAATATGAGCGTCATGGCACGCAAACACTTTTAGGAGGGTTTAATGTGGCAACAGGAGTTATAGATGGTTTGATTCAAGAGACACGAACTGAGATCGATTTTGTTGAGTCGATCAAATATCTGATTGAGAAAAACCCAGAAAAGAAAGTTTATCATTTTATCGCTGACCAATTAAATACCCATAAATCGGAAACTCTTGTGCGCTTTGTTGCAGACTTTTGTAATGACACTCAAGAGCTTGGAGTGAAAGGTAAAAGTGGCATATTACAATCCATGAAAACACGGGAGGAGTACCTGATGATAGGCAATAGGCGCATTGTATTTCACTATACACCTAAGCATGCTTCATGGATGAACCAGATTGAAATCTGGTTTGGAATATTAATGAAAAAAGTCATCAGGCGAGGCAATTTTGTTTCACAGCAGGACTTGAAAGACAAAATTCAAAATTTCATGGATTACTTTAATGAAACGATGGCCAAACCATTCAAATGGACATACAAAGGGAAGGCGTTGACCGCATAGATATATTATTAATTATTTAAGGGGTACGGTACTAGTGAGTCTAGAGTGATATCTGCAGCGGTTATACCATTAACCTGTAGAGACAAAAAGTCCATACTAGTAAAATCAACGCCTGAAAAACTAGAAAATGCAATATTTAATATTCCAGCGCCTGTACTTGGAGTGGTTACAGAATCTGAACCACCAAAAGTATCAGTAGCCAGTAGAGTCAATGTAATAGCACCCGCCAAGTCAGTACTTAAAATATCAATATCGAAAGTGTTATTAATCAAGCCTTCAACCCAATCTAGCCCCCCTAAACCAGCTCCATTTGCATCCCAAGTAATCGTACTGATTGCACTTGTCAAAGCATCCGCACTATGGCTATAAATACCAGGAGGTGTAAGAACAGAAGCAGTCGCCCCTAAAGGACCTGTTTTCACCATATCAACCGTACGAAAACCACCAGCAACTAATGCAGCAACCGTAGCTGTACCATCAGCAGCAACAGACATTGCAGCATCATCAAATGTATCAATAGTTGCAGCATTTGCCGTACCAGTAGTCAGTGCAGCAACTACCGCTAAACCTAAAATATTTTTGTTCATTTTAAAATCCTAATCTAAAAACTAAAAGTCATCACGGAATATTCCGTGGTTGAGTGGGTGCGACTCAGCCATCTCCAAAAAACCGTAGAGACCTGAAGCTTTCCGACCTCGCTTCACAGCAAGTGTGGCAAACACAATTATTTTATAGGCGATATATTTTTCTAAAATATAAACTTAATAATGCCCTATAAACTAATGAAGAAAACTAGATATAAAAATAACTTTATTCTATTAATCCTTAATAAAAACAGCTTACTTTTTCCGTAGTTTTAATTTTCTCAGAGGCAATTTTACTAGATAGACACAGCTTATAACTGTCACTTACTGTCCAAATTAGTTTTTTTTCTGTCATTTTCTGTCAATGCTATTAAGTAAAAATAACTCAACGTATAATAATTTCCCATTAAGATGTCTCTAGTTCCCACACTTGGTTTTTGGTAAAAAATACCTCACAAAATATCTTAAACAAATGATATGCAATACTTTTTATTATTTTATTTTTTACTCTCCCCTATCACGAGTTACGCCCAAGAAAACCTACCGCTATACAGCAATGAAAACCTAAGAGAACTCGGAACTGAAGTCACAATATTACAAGACGAACTTGGTAATAAAACACTAGCAGATGTACTACGCACTCCCAATGAATTCAAACCTGCCCCTCATCCTTTTAACGGCGGATATACTGACACAGTGCATTGGTTTCGCATTATCTTGCAACGTAATGCTGACACTCCAAAAGACTGGATACTCACGGCAACACCAGGCATGCTAAATGATTTACGTTTTTATATGCCAAGCGATAATGGTAGCTATACTGCGCATCTAGCAGGTACTCGCATCGCAGCGGCATTACGGCCAATTGATAAAAAATTTGGTCGAACCAGTTTTGCGGTCACTTTAACAAACACTCACCCCGTTATTTATTACCTTCGTTTACAAACACAGTCAACATCTGCGCTTAACCTATCTATCGTCAGGCCAGACTTACTCACTCAAATCAACAACCAGCATATATTTGCCATGGGGAGCCTTCTTGGTGGTTTATTACTGACAACTGTTTGTACTCTATTGATTTGGAATAAAGACGATAGCTGGATCTTTACAATATTTATTGGCTTCATTCTTAGTACCATAATGGGGGTAACCGCGACAGGTGGGTTAGTTGCACACTACCTTTTACCCCATAACCCTAAAACAGTCATGTTACTCGCCCCAATGAGTGTCTGTTTGCTCACTTTTTTGCTTACTTATTTCAACACCCTATTTTTTGATACCAAACACATTTTCCCGCGCCTTCATTGGCTTTTTTACATATTATTAGGTTTGTCCCTTATAACTCTGCTCAGTATTCCCTTTAATTTGTACATCACAACAGCACCTATTTTATTACTGGGAAAAATTTTACTACTCCCCTTTGAGCTATATATTTGCTGGGTATATATGCGTATGCAAAAACCCGGCAGTCAAGCTATTTTCTATGCGCATATTTTTTACCTGCTATCGTTTGTTGCCATAATCCTTGCCCTCTTAGGGACCATCTCGGCATCAACCTTAACCTTAGCAAATTATTTAATGGCTGCACTGATCATATTTGCATACATAAGCCTGTACCAACGCCTACAGAAGATCAAACTGTCCCATCAGGAATCTGAAATACGCTTTAAAATAGCCGAGACAATGGGGAGCATGGCCGTACAGCAGAACCAAGAAAAATCCATGTTTCTTAATTTGGTTGCCCATGAAATAAAAACACCACTTGCGGTGATTGACAGTTCTATACAAACACTAGAGACACAACCCTCTATTACACAAAACAAAATAAGCACTGAACGCCATGCTAGAATTCGCCAGTCTATTGCGCAACTCAATAGCTTGTTAGAAAATACACTCGCTAACGAGCGTTCTAGCAACAATCCGTTCCAGCCTCGCATTACTCAATTTTTGCTTGCCCCCTTTATACAACAGTTCTTCAATAAAAAACTGGCAACTAACAACCTACAAATCTTGGTAGGTGCAAACTGTCATTGTGCAGCTGACTTAACTTTACTCAAATTAGCATTAAGTAACTTATGGAATAATGCAGTAAAATATGGCACTACCAACACCAAAATCACTATAAAAGCTCAAAACACCAAGCTACAAAACAAACTTGGTACTTTAATCAGCATCAATAATAATTTGACATCTAAAGAAAAACCCAATACAGCGGAATGGACTAATATATATTACCGAGGAAACACTCATAGCCATGCTGATGGCTTAGGCATAGGACTTTCTTTAGTAAAGCAAATAGTCCATGCTCATACAGGAACGCTTACCTGTGCAGCAACCCCGTCAAAAAAAACCAACCAATGGTCGATTACTATTAAGCTATGGCTACCTACCACAATCGAGGAAAAAACATAATGCCACGCGTCTATATCGTTGAAGATAACCTGCATTTATTAGAGGATAGTCTCCTATGCCTAAAAGCCCAAGGTATTAACTGCTATGGTGCTGCCAATGCAAAAGAGTTACATTCCTTAATGATAGAAAAATTACCTGATGTGCTGATATTAGACTGGATGCTGCCTGATGAAGATGGCTTGGCAATTGCGCAACGGCTCCGTGCGGATGAACAAACTCAACATATCGGCATCGTATTTCTAACCGCTAGAGGCAGGCTAGATGACCGCATTACAGGCCTTGAGTTCGCTGATTCATATCATACAAAACCCATAGACTATCGAGAATTAACAGCGGTTATTAACAGTATTAGCCGTAGAATAACAACTAAAGCACTGACTACGTTAGAATCAACTTGGCAATTACATGCTAAAAAACTAGAGGTACACTCCCCCACAGGTAGAGTACTCACTTTATCCCATCGCGAGTTTATTACCCTACAGATACTTACCCAGAACCACGGTTCTGCAATATCTGCAAAGCAAATTATCGAAGCATGGGGGGAAGACTGGGTTCTCTTTGAAAGAAACCGCATGGAGTTATTACTATCTCGATTACGCTCAAAAATTAAAGCCATAAACAGCGATCAATCCAACCCTATTCGCTCTATACGTAACCAAGGTTATCAACTTGCCATATCAATAGAAATATTTGAATAAATACAGGGAACTTTTGTCATTTACGTAAGACTGGGACGAATGCTTTCTACGCATATAATTAAGCAGGAGGGCTGAGTACTTACCTTAAGAAACAGAAATTTAAACAGGATCAATATGATAGAACAATTACTATTCATTATAGTAGCCGCCATTATTATTTTTTTTATGATTAGAAAAAGATACTTATTTAAAATAGAAATCAACAATACCACTGTAAAAGTGCACTATGGCCACCCACCTGCAAAATTTTTAACCGAATGCAAAAGTGCTGTTTTATTTCATAAACCTAAAAAAGGCTTTATTTATGGTGTCAAAAATAACCAGCAGATATTACTCAAATTTTCCAAGAATTTTAATGCTAGAAAACAACAGGTATTTAGAAATATATGGACCGAATATCCACCGATAATGAATACAAATAATGGTAAAAAAACAGGGTAGCAAGTACTTTATAGACAATCCTTGTTGGTTTGTAGAGATAAATTTGCTACTCTACAATCATTATTATATTTAACCTTTTATTTACTACGTTTATGGCAAAACTTAACTTTGAATTACATCATTCGAGTTTAATGATTACTGACCTGGAAGCATCAACTCGATTTTATACCGAGATTGTTGGTTTACAACAAATGGAACGCCCAGATTTAGGCTTTCCTGGTGCTTGGTTTCAGTTAGGTAAAAACCAACAATTACATATCCTAAAACTACATAATATTGATCCAACGACTGGACGACCAGAGCATGGCGGGCGAGATCGTCACGTTGCTTTAACAGTTGACCAATTTGATATAGTACGTGATAGCTTGGATGCGCATAATATTTTTTATTCTATGAGTAAATCAGGACGTAAAGCTTTATTTTTCCGTGATCTTGATGCAAATGCGATTGAAATTATTGGGCGTGATTAGAAATGTACAAACATTTATGTTTTTATAATAGTTCCCGCCTTCCAGCGTCACTACCATTAAATTAAGAGCTTTGATATAGGATGTGCTAAGGCACGAAGCGCATCAAGAGGTCAGAAGATGCGCTTCATACCTCAGCCCATCCTATGTTGCTCGTCTTAACTTAATGGCAGTATGCGAGAGCGTGAGAACCGATAAATCGAGTATGGGGTGCTAAAATGCTAAAAAATCTTCTAGATTATGAAATTACCGCATTACTAGGAGAAAGCATGCATGCAGAGGTATATAAAGCACATTCAAAAGGCAACTCTCAGCAGCAAGTTGTTATCAAAAAAATAAAACCACAATTTTGTAATCGAAACTTGCAAAATTATTTGCAATTGCAAATTGACCACCTTATTGAATTAAACTTACCACATTGCATAATACCTACCATTAAGCGCTTATCATATGAGCAGCTTTGCTTAATTCAGCCATGGGTTTCTGGCCAAACACTCACCCAAAAACTATCTGAACAATTTAGCTTTGATTTAGAGCAAACGTTAATCATCATTAGTGCTATTGCCACACAAATTGAAGAACGGCACCAAGCGGGTTTAATTCATAAAAGCATTAAACCTAGTAATATTCTGATTATGCCTGATAATGAAACAATACAGATTATTGATGATATTCGTATCTTAGATATTAATCAGATCAGTCATTTTATTTATCAATACAGCTTTAAAAATCACACCCTGCCCTATATTTCCCCCGAACAAACCGGCCGCATTAAACAGGATGTTAATTACTCAACTGATTTATATTCACTTGGCATGATTCTTTGTGAATGCTTAACAGGAAAAGCGCCCTTTTTATTTGATGATCCTTTAAGCATCATTCACTCACACCTTGCCGAGTTGCCTTGCTCTGCTGATTCTTTTAATAAAAACATTCCACAAACTGTCGGCAAAATAGCACGTGTATTGTTACAAAAGCCCCCTGAAAAACGTTATCAAACTGCTGCTGGCTTAGTTTATGACCTAAACATTTGCCTACAACAATGGCAAACTGCACAGCAAATAGATAAATTTACCCTGAAGCAAAAAGATTATAGTAACCGTATTACTATTCCATCACTATTGGTTGGTCGAACTACGCAAAAACAACAGTTATTGCAGGAACACGCTGAGTCTTGTAGCGGCTATTTTCGTGCTGCGTTTATTTCCGGCTTATCAGGTATTGGTAAAACTCGGTTAATACAAGAGTTACAATTACCCATAGTGGCACATTCAGCTTATTTTACCTCGGGTAAATTTGACCAATTTAAAAAACATATCCCTTATAGTACCCTGATTCAAGCATGGTCCAACTTAGTTAAAACCTTTTTAACAGAAGATAAAGAACGCATTCAATATTGGCAACAGCGCATCTCCCAACAATTAGGCGAGCATGCCCAATTAATGATTGATTTAATACCGGAATTACAATTAATTTTAGGTAAGCAACCCGCTGTTAAAGAATTACCTCCTGTTGAATCCCGTAACCGTTTTAATGATGTGGCTGGTAAATTTTTAGCATGTTTAGCCAGCAAAGAACATCCACTGACTATTTTTATTGATGATTTACAGTGGTGTGATGGCGCAAGCTTTGATTTTCTAGAGCGGGTCTTTAATAACCATAATGAATACAAGTATATTTATTTAATTGGGGCTTATCGACATAATGAAGTGGATAGCACGCATCGTTTAAGCTATTTGATTCAAAAAATACACACGGCAGCAATACCCTTGACTGAAATACGGCTTAAAGCATTAACCGTCAATGATGTTAATCAAATGACAGCCTATATTTTAAATACTTACCCTACTCGCACCAAAGCATTATCTGAGCTTATATATAATACCTCAGCTGGCAACCCATTATTTGTAAATGAAAGTTTACGCTGGTTACATAATTACCGGCACTTGCACTTGAATAATGACGGGGTATGGACTTGGGATGATACTCAATTACGCCATGCTGCAATACCCAGCTCAGCATTAGATTTATTTAAAGATAAAATTGCGAAATTAACCCTTAAAACACGTGAGTTATTAGCCATAGCAGCCTGTTTAGGTGCCAATTTCGCAGCCCAAGAACTTGCTTTGGTAGCAGAACTTCAGTTACCTGATTTGTATCAAGTTTTAAATGAAGCCTTTGTTAATAATATCTTGTTAAAAGAAAAAGACCGATTATTTTTCTTTCATGACCAAGTACAGGCTGCGGCAGAAAGCTTTATGAATACTCAGCAGAAACAGCAGATACATAGCAAAATTGCAGCCGCTTTGATCAATGCCATTCCGGAAAACAGTGATTTAAGCAAACTGAGTAATATTTTCAGTATCGTCGAACATTTATTTTCCAGCCGTACTGAACAGCAAGAAATAGCAGATAAAAAACAAGAAGCAGAATTTAATTACTATGCAGGTATCGCAGCTATGCGTGCTTTGGCAATGGAAAATGCCAATTTCTTTTTCCGCCAAAGTCAGCAACTCTTTCCCGACCCTGACTGGGATCAACATTATCACTTTTTATTTAAATTACATAAATACTTGGCAAGAACCGAGATGGCACTGGGTAACCAGCCTGCTTCAGAGGAAATTTTAAATACTCTGATTCATGAATCGAAAAATGATTTAGACCGTATCGACTGTTTGTATGAGCAAACAACTGGGTTATCTTCTATGGGAGATTTCAATGAAGCCATTAAATTAGGTAATCGTGGTTTAAGTTTTTTTGCACGCCAAATCCCTAGTAATGACCAAGTCGCATTACAAAGGTCTGAGCAAATCATTAATGAAATTCATCATGACAAAGCAGATATTTGGCAAAAAATACTGAATATAAAACCTTCTGGTGATCGAGCGACAAAAATTGAAACCGGTATTTATAGCGAACTTATCCCGGACTACTACCTTGCGGGTATGGTGCCACAACTGTATTTAGCCGCCATACAATCAACCCAAAATTGTTTGGCGGGTGGTGTCGATGAATCGGTTATCTATGGTTTTTCCATGGTCGGCTTATATTTGCAGCGCCAAGGCCAATATGAAATGTCCTTTCGTTATGAAGATCTAGGGTTAGCCTTGGCAGAAAGATACCCAGATACTTTTGGAGCAACCAAAGGTATTAACGGCATATTATGGACTAATATGCACAATCGGCGTGACTCTCTGCATATTATCGATCAATGCCAAAAAAATATACACCGGGGCAAGAATTGTGGTGATTTATATAATGCTGGCTTATCTTACGGGCCTTATCTTTGGCATTTAATTCATCAAGGTGCGGCACTGGACAATATTGCAACAGTCGCGACAGAGTGTATTCAATTTTCCAAAAAATTTAACCTATCCTTATCACAAGGCTTGGCCGAAAGCGCCGTTGCAGGTTGGATTGATACCATGGTGACAGGTAAGGATACTTACACAAGCCAAGAGTTAGCCGATAAAATTCAGCACTGGGATGATAAAAAGCATGTAGTTTCAATAGGCGGCTATTACACCTTAAAAGGGATCAGTTACCATTATCTAGGTAACTACGTGCAAGCAACGGCTTACTTAGAATTAGCACGACCTTTTTTACGCGGCTTAAGCGACAATATTCTTAATCGTTTATGGTATGTATTTCGCTATGTAAATAGTTTACGTGTGCATGCTGATTTAACGACTGCAATGCCAACAGCAGAGCAAGAAGTTATTGCAGATTGCTTAGAAAAAGTAACCGCTTGGGCGGCCTTAGGCCCCATCTTAAAGCCCTATTTAGCTTTTATGCAGATGGAACGTATGTTTGTTAGCAACAATTTTAGTGACACTCGCCATTTATGCCTAGATGCAATCGACAATGCCGAGCAAATGAACTTTGTATTATTGGCAGGCTACCTTTCTGAACGGCTGGCTCAGTTATTATTGGCACACCAACATGCCCAAGCAGATTATTTTTTAAAACAAGCGTTAGCAGCCTATCATCAATGTTCTGCCTTAGTTAAAGAACAACAGCTTATCAATGATTATGGCTTGTCTGCCACTAAAAGTTTTATTGCGCCTGAATCCACGTTAACGCAACAACTTGATGTTAATCATCTATTACAAGCCACCCGTGCCATCACCCAACAACTGGATTTCAAACCTTTATTAAGTACTATTTTACAAGCTGTTATGGAGCGGCTAGGTGCAAAAACAGCTTTTTTGTTGATTGTCCAGGATGATACTTTAAATTTGGTTGCTAAAGGTACCAAGCAAGACCGTATTACAGTGCAATTGGCTGATGACTGCAGCATAGACTCAACTGATTTAAGTCATGCCATTACCAATTATGTACAGCATACTGCTAAAGTATTAGTATTAGATGATGCCATACAGGTTGGTGATTTTATTTCTGATGCAATCGTACAACAGCAACAATTAAAATCCATACTTTGTGTGCCACTTATCTTAAAAAAACAAGTATTAGGTGTATTATATTTGGAGAATAAATTAATGGCCTCAGTATTTACCGTTGAACAAGTTGAGCTCACTAAACTTTTAACGGCGCAAGCTGCCATTACTTTGCAAAATACCTTATTAGTTCAAGAAATGCAGCAAAGTGAACAAGCCATTAAATTACTCAATAAAAATTTGGAAGAGCGCGTAGAACAACGCACTGCAGATTTAAATAAAGCTAATGCAGAGCTAAGCAGCTTTGCCTATGTTGTTTCACATGATTTAAAAGCACCTTTACGCGCCATTAACCAGTTAGCTGGCTGGATTAGTGAAGATTATGCAAGCACCTTCGATGAGGATGGTAAGCAGCAAATGCAATTGCTGCAAAACCGCGCCAAACGAATGCATGAAATGATTGATGGTATTTTGCAATACTCGCGGGTTGGTAGGCTAGCAGAAACAAATGAGTCTATTGATATAGCTGAGCTTATCCAAGATGTCATTCAGTTACTTGCACCGAATGAGAATATGAGTATTAGCCTTAGCGGACAATTTCCAGTTATAAATGCAGAAAAAGTCCGAGTTTTTCAAGTTTTTCAGAATCTCATTGATAATGCGATTAAATATAATGACAAGGCTGCAGGAAAAATTGATGTGAGCTGCATGGATAAAGGCCCTGACTGGCAGTTTTGTATTACTGACAATGGTCCAGGTATAGCCCCTAAATACCAACAAAAAATATTTCAATTATTTCAGACATTAAAGCCTAAAGATCAATCCGATAGTACTGGAATTGGCTTAAGCCTAATCGAAAAAATAGTCTTTAATTGGCAAGGTAAGATTTGGATAGAATCTGACGGGAAACAGGGATGTAAATTTATATTTACTATACCTAATAAAAATAATAAAAATGAATGATATAAAACCAATTTTAATTGCTGAAGATGATGCTGTTGACATCATGACTATTAAACGTGCATTCAAGCAACTAGGTGTCTTAAATGAATTAGCTGTCGCTGGAAATGGCGAAGAGGTGATTAGCTACCTAGAAAACCCGGAGTTGCAATTACCGTGTGTTATTATTTTAGATATTAATATGCCCAAAATGAATGGACTTGAATGTTTAAAAATATTGAAAAAAGATTTCTTATATAAAAATATTCCTGTTTTTATGCTATCGTCCTCTAGTGAGCAAAATGATGTTGATAGCAGTTTTAACCGAGGTATTGCAGGTTATATATTAAAAGAAGTTGAATACGAAGGTTTTCTTGATTCAATCAAGGTACTGAATTCTCACTGGACGCTGCAAAAAGCATGAGTGCCATCCGCGTCTTATTAGTTGAAGATGATTTAGCTGATCAGATGAGTTTTAAACGTTTTGTCAAAAAAAATGCATTGCATTATGACTATACTATTGCTGGCTCACTTGCTGACGCGATTACTTTATTAGAAAGTAACAGCTACGACATTATTTTAGCTGACCATTCCTTAGGTGATGGTACCGCTTTCGATTTATTTGCTCATATTGCAGCAACCCCACTCATTTTTATAACTGGTAATGGTACTGAACAAACGGCGGTTAAAGCTTTAAAAGCAGGCGCGGCTGATTACCTAAGTAAAGATATTGATGCAAATTATTTACAATTAATCCCCATTACCATTGAAAATGTTCTTAAAGCACAAGCAATCAAAGTTGAATTAACTCGTTATCAAGTCGACCTAGAAGCGCTAGTTGAACAACGCACCCAAGAGTTAGAAACAGAAATTGAACGCCGTAAAAAAATTGAAACGCAGCTGCGCTTATTAGCGATTACCTTTGAAACTCATGAATCTATTGTTATTACTGATGCCAAAGCCAAGATAGTCAAAGTCAATAAAGCCTTTAGTAAATTGACTGGCTATTCAGCAAAAGAAGTTATTGGTAACAAAATGAGCATATTGAAATCTGGCAGACAATTACCCGATTTTTATAAAGAAATGTGGAAAAAATTAATTGCTACGGGCGAATATGAGGGTGAATTATGGAACCGTAGTAAATCTGGAAGAATCTATCCTGAATATTTAACGATTACCGCAGTAAAAGATGAAACGGGAGCTGTGAGTAATTATGTCGGCATTTTAACGGATATTACTTTACAAAAAGAAGCCGAAACAGAAATTAAAAAACTAGCATTCTATGACGCCTTAACGTCCTTAGCAAATAGGCGTTTACTATACGATCGCTTAGAACATGAGGTCGCCATTTCCAAACGCACAAAATATTATGGCGCCATCATATTTCTAGACATGGATGACTTTAAACCATTAAACGACACTTATGGGCACCATGTGGGTGATGAGTTGCTTATTCAAGTGGCTCAGCGCCTACAAGGCATATTACGTAAACAAGATACACCTTCCCGATTTGGTGGTGATGAATTTGTTATTTTGATCCATGCTAGTGACATGGAATATAATTTAGCTATCAGTCATGCTAAATTTATCACCCAGAAAATACAATACGAAATTAATAAAGTGTATTATCTGGATAAGATCGAGCACCACTGCTCATGCAGTATGGGCTTCACCATGTTTCCAAATGCAGGTTTAACAACCGAACTTATCATGCAACAAGCAGATAAAGCAATGTATGCTGCCAAACACGCAGGTAAAAATAGAATTTGTTTTTATGATAAAGGCGAAGCTATTTTACTTTAAGGAACGTGCTCACCTCTAACTCCCAATAGGAATTGCCAACACTTGCCCTATTCTAATTTTATTACTACGTGCAATCATATTAGCTTGCTTTAATTGATCTAAAGTAACACCATACTTCAAAGCAATACCTAATAATGTCTCTCCTCGAGAGATCTTATGCATGCGTTTACTTTTATTACTGGGGGCTTTATTTAAAGCAACATTATGCTTTCGTGCATAAGACAAAATACCCTGCTGAATAGCTTTCGCCATTTTATATTGATAGTTACTACTCTTTAATCGTTTTTCTTCACTTGGGTTAGAAATAAAAGCTGTCTCCACCAAAATAGATGGCATATCAGGCGACTTTAATACCATAAAACCCGCTTTTTGCACTCTATTAGAGTGCAAGTTGCCAATATTCCCAAAATTATTCAGTACTTCTTTAGCAACTAACTGACTAATATCTTGGGAAGCCGATTGTGATAAATCCAATAAGACTGATGCCAATATATCATCTTTATCATCCAGCGTTATCCCCCCTATTAAATCAGCGGCATTCTCATGCTTAGCCAACCATCTAGCAGCCTCACTACTAGCACCACGCCGCGATAAAGTAAAAACAGAAGCGCCAGTTACCTTAGAATTCTTAAAGGCATCGGCATGAATAGAGACAAATAAATCTGCATTAGCCTTTCTGGCAATTTTCATACGATCACGCAAGCTAATAAAATAATCACCTTTCCGCACCATAATAGCCTTCATGCCTGACTGTTTATTGATTAAATTAGCCAATTTCTGTGCGATTTGGAAGACCACTTTTTTCTCTAAAGTACCATGCTTACCATGTGCGCCTGGATCTTTACCACCATGTCCCGCATCAACGGCAACAATAAAGAGCCTATTACTGTTGGTATCTTTTTTAACTACTTTAGATTTCTTACTGTGTTTTTTAGTATACGACTTCTTAGCATTAGGGAGATCAATAACTAAGCGGTGACCATATTTCTTATTTGGCTTTAAAGTAAAACTTTTTGGCGTTACTCTATCGTGCAATTCAATCACGACACGCAAATCTTTTTTATTACGTACTGCAGCACGTATACGCTTCAACAAGGGGTGTTTTTTAGTGGACTGTGCAATTTTCTTATTTAACGCAGTATTTGAAAAATCGACTACTAAACGGCGCGGGTTATTTAGCTGAAAAATCTTATGTTCAAGCGTTTGGGAAACATCAAAAATCAACCGAGTTCTTTCATCACTTGAACTGATACGTAGCGTTTTTACTTTAGTTTGCGCAGCAAAAGTAGCTGAGATATTAATAATAACTAAAAGAAAAAATACATATAATTTTCGCATCACACCGCCCAAAAGATTAACAATCTTGGTTAGATTATAACAGTATGTATTTGTTTTATCACGCTTAAAATTATTGAATCTATCACACTATTTTCAATAAATTAACTATATATCTTTCATAATATGCACCATTAAGTTAAATAACGTATATTCCATAGTGAAATGTAGCTTTCCTAAACAAGCATGAGCAAAGATTGATGTATTGCAGATTAGCTTTTAGCTGGCTAATTTATACATAACATAATATTATGACTACATAGTTTCTATTTTTACCCAACATTTACATGCTCTTTAAAAACTCATCTTAATCAATTGCTTACATGCACGACTCAAAAAGATGGTAAAAACCTTAAATTCACCTTAAGCTATTGTATTGCTTATTTTTTTAGAAAAATTGTTCTAGTTCACTGCCGTACAGGCAGCTTAGAAAAAAACACCGCAAAAAATCCAAACAACAAAATCGTTCACTGCCGTACAGGCAGCTTAGAAAATTTTCTCCAGCATTTCAACTGCGACCAGTGCGTTCACTGCCGTACAGGCAGCTTAGAAATGTCATTGCATTACGAACATCACTTGCAGATTGTTCACTGCCGTACAGGCAGCTTAGAAATTCCCCCTCTGGTGCTGCCCCCCCCTCCCCCCGTTCACTGCCGTACAGGCAGCTTAGAAATGCCATTTAAGAAACGGGACGGCGGTTTTTCTGTTCACTGCCGTACAGGCAGCTTAGAAAAAATCGAAACTAGAGAATGTGGCAACGATTACGTTCACTGCCGTACAGGCAGCTTAGAAAGATTTTAATTAATTCATACGACATTTTTTACCGTTCACTGCCGTACAGGCAGCTTAGAAAAAAGCCACAGGCCGCACTAGCGGCTCTATCCAGTTCACTGCCGTACAGGCAGCTTAGAAAGCTCTAATGCTCTTACCCGCGTGCATTTCATAGTTCACTGCCGTACAGGCAGCTTAGAAAAAAGGCACAGCAGCTTCCGCTGAAAATCAGGGAAACGGAGCTTAGCGAAGTGATGATTTTTAGTCCCTGATAGGCGACAGGGCAATTCGCCAATCCGAAGTGCGCGATAGCGCGCGAGGGAGGCAAGAATTGCATTACGAATAGCCGTCCAGCCATTTGAGGTAGCAATGACGAAGCGGCTTTGTGCGTAGTCGTTGCGGACGCAGGGCGTTCAGGGCATCTCCTATCCGCTGCGTAGGTGAAAGAATTCAGGTGACAGGAGTCCCTGAATTTCGTGAAGTAGCATGGCGCGCCTGAGGCCCCGCTTCGCCGTTCACTGCCGTACAGGCAGCTTAAAAGCTTACCTGATTACCCACAAGCCTCAGCCAATTTGGAAGTAATAAGAAGCAAGAACTCCAGCACCTATAGGGTGTCATTTTTTTTAGGGTTGAATGATCAAATAATAAAACGGAAAAATCCACCTCTTTTTCAAAATTGTAAAACCTTCACAACATCTTTGATTTTAAGAATATTGTTAATTCAGTTAGTTGCAGAGCTCATCCATTCATCAATGTGGCTGAAGGTTCTACGTAATCAGGAAAGCTTATAGTCCATACTATAATATCAAGCAAACTTGATACTAGTTCCTCACAATACAATTCACTTACACAACGAATCAACACAATTTATATTAACGAGTTGTGCTATATTTTGAAACGCTTGTATAGCGTACAATCATCCGTAGTTTATTTATAAATATTTGAGGAGCTCCACATGATAACAAATAAAATAGCAACATTGGTTTTAGCTACCAGCATCATACTTGCTACAGGTTGTGCATCACGGAATGCTAGTGAATACTCTAGTCCATTACGTCCAGGAGATGTTACGGCACACCAACTAGAAGCTGATATTGCAGTAGGAGGAAAAATTTCTGGTGAGGCTTCCGGAACAACCATTTTATGGCTGTTTAGCTTTGGCCCAGATAAATTTGCGGAAGGGGTTAATTATTCTGTAGCAGGAAAAAATTCCGCATTAGGTGGTTACTTTAACTTCTTTTCAAGCTTTAACTCAACTAATGATATTAAAAATGCGGCTGCTTATGATGCAATCACTAAATCATCTGCCGATATAATCATTGCTCCTAAGTATATTTTAGATGTGCAAAATTATTTCTTATGGAAAGAGATACATGCTACCGTTTCTGGCTATAAAGGAACCATTACAAAAATAGAGCAACGCAAACCTAATTGTTGCATCCTATCAAAATAGGCTACATAAATTAAGGTCGTGCAATATTAAGAATACTGTACGATCTTTTAATAAACTTTTAGTTTTATTTTTTTAAGAAGAAAAAATCTCCCGTAAAGGATGATTCCATCCAAGGAACTTGTTGATTTTTAGACTCTAACTGCACTTGTTTAGATACATTTTTCATGACTTTTTCAATGGACATATTAGGCTTAGATATAAACGATAATAAGTGTTTTGAAAACAGTCCATTTCTGCCTGTACCATCAGCTGCTGTTGACCCTGGACTCGTTGCATAAACAATCACTGTCCCCATAGGGCTTAATACCCGCGCCAAGCCACGCATTCCTGATCTGGAGCTATGCGGAAAAGGGTTATCACGACAAGCATCTAGTAAAACAATATTTAAGCCTGTCCTTGCATTGCGCATTTCATCAAGTACCACGCCTAAATCAACTGTTTTATATTTCACATCCCGTTCTTTTTTAATCCCCGAATTAATAGGGACTAAATAATTCGTACCTTTTACCTGAATACCGTGTCCTGCATAGTAAAATAACCCTACACTATTATCTGTTAATGCTCTACCAAACCGCGCGATTGCTTCATCCATCTTCTGCTGATCTGCATTTATCTCTAAAATAACCTGAAAACCTAATAGTCTAAGAGATTGCGCAATATCATATGCATCATTTTTTGGATTTCTTAATGCTCCTATGGAATAAGCACTATTACCAATCACTAAAGCCACTTTTTTTCTGTTAATAAAATCATCATTAGCAGGTAAGTTTGCTGATACTGATAAGTTATTTTGAATTTTAGCAGGTGGCCTATTATCTGCACTAGCTACTGATTGCGGACTTTTTACGGGTGAATTAGCTGTTTGAATAGCATTTTTCACACCTTGATCGCGTAAGAATAAATTCATAAGCTCACGCAAATTATTAGTATGTGCAACAGTATCCCATAGCATGTCATGATGATAATTAGTACGAATTACTTTTTCAAATAATACTTTATTGGCGTTAGTATCTTTGATCTTAAAAGTAATTTCATTTTGCCCCCACATCTTATGAATTTTTCCCGATACGATAAGATTACTCTGACTAACTTGATAACCAGAAGCCATTAGCTCCTGTTTAAGAGCATCTTTGACAATGCTAGAAATAGTTTGCGTATACTTGAGGTTGCGTTTAACTTGGTTCGCATCAGAAAATCCCAACTCATTTGCGAATTCACCTATTTGTATTGATTGCCCATTGAGTAACCTCGCAGTACTCGACGCTTTGTAATCAAATTGCAATGTTAATGGCGTAACCGCACCACACCCAGAGAATAAAGCTATATAAACAAGAAAAGTAAGTACCTTAAAAAGTTTAGTCATCGGAATTACAGTAAAAAATATAAAATACTCATATTTTATCATTAAGGAACAAGGTGAAGATTTAATAAAATCTGAAAGCCTACGTTTTGATGTAGCCTGTATGGCGCTTGTGGAATGCTGTGTACTCATTTTTCCATATTCCGCAAGCATCATACAGGCTACACAAAGTTTTCAGTTTTATTAAACCCCATCCCTTAATTGAACAGGTAGGCACTAAAATCTAAATCAAGGTATAAGCCATCATCAAAGCATCTTCTCGCGTACCATTTTCAGCTTTATAGTAGCCAGGGCGAGTGCCAATTTCATTAAAGCCCATGCTTTCATATAAAGCGACTGCCCCCGTATTAGAGGGGCGCACTTCTAAAAAAACACTCTCAGCTTTTCTAGCTCTGGCAGCCTCGATCACATGCTCCATGAATTTTCGCCCCAACCCCTGTTTACGCATGACAGGATCAATACATAGGTTAAGCACCGTGGCTTCACCAACTGCCGTAGAAACAATACAAAATGCCATTATTTGATCTTCAGTATTTTCACAAACCCAACAATCATAATGCGCTGCTTTTAAACAATCATGAAAAACACCCACTTTCCACGGGTAGTTATAACCCTGCCCTTCTATATCCAAAACTCTTGGTAAATCAGTTTTAAGCATTTTTCGAAAACGCATTAGTGCCACCTGGTCTAAAGTATCCGGGAATACTTTAGCATAAAATTCACGATCGGCATCATAGGTCACTAACCCCTTAAGTTGATTCAATACTTTTTTTATCATTCTTATTTCACTGTTTCAAATAGAGTTAAAGCTCGTTGCATATCTTGCCAAGCTTTGCTTTTCTGCGTTAACGCACGCAACAAATAGGCCGGATGATACATCACGACCAGAGGAATACCACCAAGCTCATAACTAGCTTGTCTTAGTTCAGATAAGGTGGCTTTACTTTGTAATAGCTTATGAGCAGCAATCCGCCCAACAGCAATAATTATTTTAGGCTGTACCAAGGCAATTTGACGCTCTAAAAAAGGCGCACAAGCACTTAATTCATGTATCTTAGGCTCACGATCAGCTGGCGGTCTGCATTTAACAATATTAGTAATAAAGACTTCTTCGCGACTTAACTGCATCGCTCTTAACATTTCTGTTAATAGCAATGCAGAATGATCAGAAAATGGCTGGCCCTGCTGTTCATCTTCCGCTCCTGGTGCTTCAGTGATCCACATCCAATCGGCATCTTGATTACCTGCTCCCAGCACAGCTTGTTGTCGAGTTTTCCCTAATTCACATTGCTGGCAAGCCATTATTTCTGCTTGTAATATTTCCCAATTATCATCAGAAACATTAACAGCTATGGCTTGTATGTCAGCTTGCTCTTCAATATAACGAGGCACCCAAACATCGATCCCCATTGCAGCTAAATATTGCAGGCGTGTTGTGTTGTCCATCATTAAATCTTAATCACCAAGCAGATAAACCATGCTTCTCTTATACCTGCGGGTGTTTTTTAATGCCTTTATCTTCCAACTTATTCAAAGCATTGATATAAGCTTTAGCTGAGGCAATAACGATATCGGTATCTGCACCTAAGCCATTAACAACCCGGCCCGCTTTTTCCAAACGTACAGTCACATCACCTTGTGCATCAGTACCATTGGTAATATTGTTAACTGAATACAACTCTAAAGAAGCTTGAGAATTTACGATTGAATCAATTGCTTTCAAACTGGCATCAACGGCACCACTGCCTTCAGCATCGGCAGTAAACTCTTGTTCACCTATCTTGACCGTAACAGTAGCATTGGGAGTTTCACCTGTCTCTGAACAAACCTTTAAAGCAATTAACTTCAAATTTTCTTCTTCAGTTTCTGCACTGACTTCAGTAATTAACGCTTGTAAATCTTCATCAAAAATTTCATGTTTTTTATCAGCTAATTGTTTAAAGCGATAGAAAGCATCATTTAATTCAGATTCACTCGAAAACTCAAAGCCTAGTTCTGTCATCCGACTTTTGAACGCATTACGTCCGGAATGTTTACCCAAAACCATCCGATTTGCTGACCACCCCACATCTTCAGCACGCATGATTTCGTAAGTTTCTCGATTTTTTAATACACCGTCTTGATGAATGCCTGATTCATGCGCAAACGCATTTGCACCAACAATCGCTTTATTCGGCTGTACTGGAAAACCAGTAATGCTAGAAACGAGTTTAGAGCATGTCACAATCTCGCGAATATCTAATCGCGTGTCGCAAGTAAACACATCATGTCGTGTTTTAATAGCCATCACGACTTCTTCTAAGGCAGCATTACCCGCACGCTCACCCAAACCATTAATAGTACACTCAACTTGGCGCGCACCATTCATCACCGCTGATAGGGAATTAGCAACCGCTAACCCTAAATCATTATGGCAATGCACTGAAAAAATGGCTTTATCCGCATTAGGAATACGCTGTCTTAAATTGGCAATCATCGCGCCAAAATCTGCGGGAATACTATAGCCAACAGTATCCGGAATATTTAGCGTGGTGGCCCCTGCATCAATAACAGCTTCCAAAATACGACACAAAAAATCTTCTTCAGAGCGACCCGCATCTTCAGGTGAAAATTCGACATTATCAGTATATTGACGTGCTCGTTTAACAGCACGCACCGCATATTCAACAACTTGATCAGGCGACATCTTCAACTTCATTTGCATATGTATAGGTGAAGTCGCAATAAAAGTATGAATACGTGAGCTTGCCGCTGGTTTTAAAGCCTCCCCCGCACGATCAATATCACGATCCAGCGCTCGCGCCAAACCACAAACTGTACTGTCTTTAACAGTTTCTGCCACGGCTTGTACCGCCGCAAAATCACCATCACTTGCCGCAGGAAATCCGGCTTCAATCACATCGACTTTTAAACGCTCTAAAGCTCGTGCAATTCTTACTTTTTCGTCACGCGTCATTGACGCACCAGGACTTTGCTCGCCATCGCGCAAAGTTGTATCAAAAATTATTAATTTATCTTTCATGAGAAATTCCATACATGTCAGGCTATTGATAGATAGCCAACCATTAGCTAAACAGGATTACCTAAAAGTAGTCCTGCCAAAGGGCTAGAAAAAATTGTTTAAAGTAGGTAAAACAGAGAATATGCCCATCAGGGCAGATGCCGACCTAGCCAGCTAGAGGAAAGATAACAATTCACAAGGATTGGATTACTTATTTTATTTATTGGCTGCATATTCTTTAATTAGTACGCTCTTGACGTTTACGGCGCAATAATAACATAGTCATAATGGGACCTGATAAAGCATAGCCAAAGAAAAATAAAAATAACACCGTAGCAGGATTAGATAAGGTAATTGCAAAACCCAACATGACACCAATAACCACAACAAAAGGTACTTTACCGCGTAAGTTTATATCTTTAAAACTATAGTAGCGGAAATTACTCACCATTAACAAACCTGTCGAAACAGCCATAACCAGCACCAACCAAGGTAATTCATCAATGCCATAACTATATTTTTCACTAATCCAAACTAAGCCAGCTAAAATGGCAGCAGCAGCAGGGCTCGGCAAGCCTTGAAAATAGCGTTTATCTTGTGTTTCCAGTTGGGTATTAAAGCGCGCTAATCGCAAAGCGCCCCCCGCCAAATGTACAAATGCAGCAATTAATCCCGCCTGCCCTAAAGTCGCTAATGACCATAAATACAAAATAATAGCAGGGGCTGCAGCAAAGGAAACCATATCGGCCATGCTGTCATACTCAGCACCAAAATCACTTTGGGTGTTAGTCATGCGTGCTACCCGCCCATCTAGGCCATCTAACACCAAGGAAACAAAAATCAACATTGCCGCAGTTTCAAAACGACCGTCAATTGCTGAGGTTATGCCATAAAACCCTGAAAATAAAGCGCCTGTTGTAAACAGGTTAGGTAGTAAATAAATACCACGATTACGTGCTTTTGCACCATTCTTAGTCGTATCAGTCATGAATAATATCTTTAATAAAAACGCTGAAATCTATATCTTGCCTATTGTATAGCATTTAGAACAACGCTAAAACGAAAAAACACGTGGAGTGTTGTTTTTCTGTTGTGCATACAATTAAATTCTTATTTCCTGAATTAACTAATTGCTCTATTGATCAATTCATAGTTTGGACAAGTTAATAAATGATCATTGACCATCCCCACTGCCTGCATATAAGCATAACAAATAGTTGTGCCAACAAACTTAAACCCAGCCTTTTTTAAAGTTTTGCTCATTAAATCAGACTCAGGAGTACTGGTAGGAATATCCTCGATAGACTGCCAAGCATTGTTAATCACTTGTCCGCCCACAAACTGCCACATATATTGATCGAAACTACCATACTGTTCCTGTATTAGCAGAAAAGCTTGCGCATTAGTGATGGTGGATTTAATCTTTAGCTTATTCCTAATAATATCAGGATTAGCCATTAACGCCGCTTGGTCTGCATCCGTAAATTGGGCAATTTTATGCGCATCAAAACCTGCAAATGCCTGACGATAGCCTTCGCGCTTTTTTAATACCGTCAACCAACTTAAACCTGCCTGCGCACCCTCTAAAATCAGAAACTCAAATAACAAGCGATCATCATGTACTGGTACTCCCCATTCAGTATCGTGATAATATTCCTCTAAAGCGTTGGACAAGGCCCAAGGGCATTTACTCATTTCTTCAGCAAGTCGCCCAAACCCGCAAAAGGGTTATGTGATCCACCTGAGTTATCCTGTTCTTGCTTAGCACTACCAAAGCGCATTTCTTCGTATTTGGAATGCTCATTATCATGGCAATACAAACACAACAGCTCCCAATTACTCCCATCAGCAGGGTTATCATCATGGTTATGATTTTTATGATGAACGGTTAATTCTTGTAAATTTTTATTATCAAATTCACGCGAACAACGCCCACAAACCCAAGGGTACATTTTTAACGCTTGGCCACGATACGTTTTTTCTCTGTCAGTCTGATGTTTACGCGCATCAGCGACAATGCGCTCTGTTGCACTCATGCTTTGGTTACTTGCCATTTTATTCTCAATTTATTTAAACGGTTTAAATTCAATACCTCATTATATCGCTACTATTCATATGAATAAACTGTCACAGCACAGATGCAAATAAGACTTGTTCGTATTTTTAATTAAATGTATAGTGGCCTTCGTTTCAGGTGTTTTGAAAAGCCATTTCAAAATTAATAGGGAAGTTGGTGCATTAGCAACAATAAAGCCAACGCTGCCCCCGCAACGGTAATTGAGTCAAGTGTTTACAGAGTCCACTGTTCTTACGAATGGGAAGGCGTAAACATAGACAGTACGTCACTCATCAGCCCGGAGACCTGCCTGAATTAGGCCGAGAAATATTTTTCTTGAACATACACTTGTGCGGGTGAGCACAGTAACTGAGTATCCATAATATGCATTCTTTTTTACCCTACCTTTTCTTATTATTTATTTAGCAATGACTGGCGATAAATCAAATCAATATAGCGATTGATTTTTATTGCACGCTGTTTTTAGCTAAAACCTTAATACCTTCTAGTATTTTTAATAAATAATGAGAAAACATGAAAACTTACCTTTATAGTTTGTTAATAGTGTTAATCACACTACAAACATCCATAGCTGATGAAAAAATCTCGATTCAAACTCCAACGCAAGAAGATTTAGCACCTGGTTCCCCATACAACATCAATAACCCGAAACGCGAAACGGGCATTAAGCATGACTTAAAGTACGATAGCTGTAATGGATACCTACGTGCAGGCTATATTCAAACTCATCAACACACTATTGCAAAACAGCAAGCTTATGGTTTCGGCGGTGAGCTGGGCTGCGGTATTTCTTGGGGATCTTTTTTTAAAATCCATACAAGTGCTTTTACAGCGATTAATCCAGGATTTAATAGTGGTAACAAAGATGAAGTACACACTGATTTCTTCAACAAAAATCAACAAACTATGGACTGAAAGATCCATAGTTTGACTTACGACTGAAAGTCGTTTTTTCGGCTAAAGCCGACTAAAAGCAGAAACTGACTAAAAAGTCAGTATGAATAATGACCAAGTGACTAAAAGTCACTCAATTTTAAAATCATCATCATTATGATTTGAATGCTTGTCATGGTTTTCAAGGTACTCTTTTATCATTTCATCAGTTATATGCCCTGAACTAAATGCCGCATAACCAATCGCCCAAAAATGCTTACCCCAATACACTTTTCCTAACTGTGGAAACTCATCCTGAAGCTTTCTTGATGACTATCCTTTAAACCATTTAACCATGTCACTTACTGAGTATTTCGGCGAGTACGATATATACAAGTGAACATGATCTTTACTCACAACTCCACTGATAATTTTAATATCTTTCTGGTTACAAACTTGACGAATTATTTCCCTAGCACGGATCCCAACCTCTTGTGTAAGTACAGAATATCGGTATTTGGTTATCCAAACCAAGTGAACTTTTAAATCGTGAACTGTATGTGATGACTTTCTATAAGACCTCATGAATGAGAGTATACTAAAAGTCTTGCACTAAAGTGCATAGTTTTTACTAACGACTGAAACAATAAAAATAGCTATATCACTTTAGGTGAAGCCGTGATGACCCTATCTTATGCTAATTTTGAAGCACATATAGGGCCACAACGCTTTGATTCACCTCATATGGATCAAGATGACTTACGCCTGCTACCTAATATCTTCGAAGCCTACCTAGTTGATTACGTCATTAACAAAGCGTTTTATGCAGGGGCTGGATTTATTCGTACTGCAAAAGGTTGGGAAAATAACCACGACCAAGCAGATTTTGTTGGCATCGGCGAAGCATTTGGTGGTGAAGGTTCACAATCCTGGGTTGGCTGGGGATCTTTTAAGCAAGAAAATGTCGCCGCGAGCATTTGGTATTATTATATTAAAGATGTACAACAAATTGTTTATGCGGATTTGCACTATAGAAATAATGTTAATAACATCTTTTTTTATGAACTAGGCACACAGTTTGATTTAGGCCGCTCGGTAGGCAAGCAATCTATTGGCAACGTTGATGCCACCACCCTTGGCTTTATGGCTTCTTTAAGTGCTTATGGTATTACCTTCACTACCGCTTTTAACAAAAATTGGGGGAAATCCGCTGCTGTCAATAGTGTCGGTGGCGGACCTTTCTATACCTCCATGGAAGAAATGACCTTAGATGCAATTGATGCTGGAATTAATTCACAAGCAGTATTACTTAATCTGGAATATCAGCCCATTGCAGGGTTGGCTTTTGGAGTTGCCACGGGGGATTTCCAAGCCGAAAAAGCTACTGACTTCCATACGCAAGAGCTTAATGCATACCTAAATTTTCAATATGCTAATCGCTTTAATATTGAAATAATGTATGCACTAATCAAAAACCAAAGAACGGATATTAAAACGGAGCAGATCCGTGTGCTATTTGGGTATCAATTCTGAATCGGGTAAAATAACGCGTAGGGTGGAATAGCTTTAGCGTTTTCCACCATAGACAAACCAATACATCAACAACACCATATAGGCCAATAAGCCAGAGAGCAAAGTATTCATCACGCATCAGCTTGTCGGAAAACGTTACCTGCGCTACGCTTGATAAGCTATTCCGACCTACAGACTTGAAAAATATCGACAATTACATTAAAGTACAGCATAAGACCAAAAGACAACAAAGAACATAAAATGACAATAACAGTTGGCTTACGAGAACTAGGGCGTAACTCTAATATTTTAGAGGGCTATGATTACGTTGATGTAGAAGACAAAAAAACACATGAATACAAAGGCTTATTTGTATCTCCAAAATATGCAGCTGAATTTAAAGAATTTTTAGAAGCCAAGAAGGCCAAACAAAAGCAAGAAGCACTTAATGAAATCATGCAATTTGTTGGTATGTGTCATGGTGATACGCAAAATATGACAGCACAAGAAACGAAAGCCTCTAAAAAAACCAAATATTAAATGCGTAAAATATTTTTAGATACCAATATAGTCTTAGACCTTATAGATGCTGAAAGACCCAATAATAAAAACATTCATTTATTATTGAAACACTTGATTACAAATGATATGAACATTGTTGTAAGTGAAGATATGCTCAGCACAATTTTTTATATCCAAAAAGATAAACCCTTAGTTTTAAAGTTTTTATATTCAATTCAAAAAAGCTGGATAATCTCCCCTTTCGGAAAAAATGTTATCAAAAAAGCCATTGAATTATCACTCGAAAAAAATCTTGATCTCGAAGATATGCTCCAATGTCTATGCGCCAAAGAAAATGAGTGTGAAGCATTAATAACGAATGATGAAAAGTTTTATCATTGCGGTGTGCCTATTTATACGATTGAAAGCTTTTTAAAATTATAAACAGGCACTTTTGGGTGTCTCTATACAAGGGTGGAATAGCTTTAGCGTTTTCCACCAGGGATAAGCCAATACACCAATAACTCAATATAGCCCCAAAACCCAGAGAATAAAATACCCATCGTGCATCAGCTTGTCGGAAAACATTGCTTGATAAGCTATTCCGACCTACGACAATTGCCCATTTAAGATTCAGATACATCAATTTCGTTACTGGTCTCGGTCAAAGTAATACTTTGCTCTACCTTAGCTAAAGCTTTCTGTATTGCTAAACGTGTTTTACCATTAATAACCAACGGAGCCTGAATAGAACCTTTAATGGTTGGCTCAGCAGACTCATCGTCACTTTTATGTAAAAGAATCATAATGATGAGATCATCAACACTATCTAACTCTAGCAGTGCCTCTTCAGCATCAGTTAAGGTAAAATTATAATTAATATTAAATTGCGCCGGGTGAGCGACGGAAAATAAGACTTCCTCATTATCAAGTGACTGCAGCCAATAAACTATATCACTGCCTTCCTGGTGAAAAAATTTAAAGCGCGTATCATTTTCAAATCCTGGAATACCTTGTGGAAAGGTAATAACCGTGTCAGGATCAACTGATTGCGCGCCCAAAAGTTTTGATTTAATATCCATGATACTTAGCCTAGCCTTATTATTTGTTTATGAAACTATAGATTATCATTATAGAATGGTTATTAACAATTTTTTACTTACTGAATCACATTCCAGAATACTCAGTTATGATTAAGTGCCTTTTGCTACTTTGCATTTTTAGTTTTTTTACCACAGGATCTATTGCTGCCAATAATATTAATATTGTTAGTAGTCAATGGCCTCCTTATGTAGATGATTCATTACCAGGTAAAGGCCTAGCATTTGAGCTAGTAAACCAAGCCTTACAAAGAAAAGGCTACCAACCCAGATTAAATATTGATAGTTGGCCACGAGCACTTGAAGGTGTGCAAATCGGCGTGTTTGATGCCACTTGTGCCATATGGAAAACAGCTGCTCGTGAACATGATTTGCTATTTAGTCAACCCTATCTAACCAATAAAATTAGCTTTATAAAGAAGAAAAGTCTAAAAATTGAATATACACAATTATCTGACTTAAAAGGCTTTATCATCGGTACAGTACGCGATTATGCTTATAATGACGCGTTCAATCGAACCCGTGCCTTGATGAAGGTACCTGATAATTTTATTATTCAAAATTTACAAAAATTACACAGTGGCAATATTGATCTCACCTTAGGTGATGAACGCGCCATTAACTATGCCTTACAAAAAGTCCTGCCTACACAAGCTAATACTTTCGAATTTATCAGCCCCGCATTAGAATATAAAAAACTGTATCTTGCGGTCAGCAAAACCAATAAAAATGCCCAAGCTATTATTGATGACTTCAACCAAGCAATTGTTGAAATGCAGCAGGATGGTAGTTATGACCAAATAGTCAGCCAGTACCCATATTAATCATGCAAATATATTTAATTTCTATTGGCCAAAAAATGCCTGGCTGGGTCAAACAAGGCTACGATGAATATGCCAAACGTATGCCTAGAGAGTGTTCTTTAGTTCTAAAAGAAATCCCTGCGGGCAAACGTGGTAAAAACAGTGATGTGCAACGCATCGTACGTGACGAAGGTGAGCGCATGATCGCAGCATTACCTAAAGGTTGTCACGTAGTTACCCTTGATGTGCCTGGCAAAGCGTGGTCTACTCCCGACTTGGCTAAGTCAATGCGTGGCTGGTTGGATAGCGGTCAAGATATTGCTTTGCTGATCGGTGGCCCAGAAGGACTTGCCGATTCAGTCAAACAATTAGCCAAGCAATCTTGGAGCCTATCCAATATGACTTTGCCTCACCCTCTGGTACGTATCGTAGTTGCCGAACAAATTTACCGTGCTTGGAGTATTATCAATAACCACCCATATCATCGTTAATGACACCAGAACTTATTTTAGCGTCTGCCTCACCGCGCAGAAGCGAATTACTTAATCAACTAGGCATAAACCATACTATACAAGTTACCCCCGTTGATGAAACGCCATTACCCAATGAAGCCCCAACTGATTACGTTATCAGAGTTGCTCATGCAAAATCATTTGCCGTCTGGCAACAATTCACTGCCAATAATACAGTAGTGCTTGCGGCTGATACTTCAGTTGTCATTAATAATACTATTATGGGTAAACCTGAAAATCTGGAGCATGCCATCTCTATGTTAGAGCAGTTATCAGCCAGTACCCATCAAGTTTATAGCGCTGTTTCGGTGCGAGGACAAAGCACACAACAAGTTTTAAGCGTATCAGATGTTACTTTTCGTGCCATTTCGACACAGGAAATTATACAATACTGGCACACAGGAGAGCCTGCTGATAAAGCAGGTGCATATGCAGTTCAAGGATTAGCCAGCATTTTCATACAATCCATTACGGGTAGTTATTCAGGTATTATGGGTTTACCCTTGTTTGAAACTGCACAAATTTTAGCCAATGAAGGAATAAAAATTTTCAATGAGTGAAGAAATACTGATTAACGTCACCCCGCCCGAAACACGTGTCGCGATCGTAGAAAACGGCGTAATTCAGGAAATAATTATCGAACGGACACGCCAGCTTGGCTTAGTCGGCAATATTTATAAAGGCGTTGTTTGCCGAGTTTTACCTGGCATGCAAGCTGTTTTTATTGAAATTGGTTTGGAACGTGCTGCATTTTTACATTTGTCTGATTTATCAAATCGTGAACTGGACAGTAAAGACTCCGAAAACATTGAGCACTACCTAGCTGAAAACCAGCAAGTAATCGTGCAAGTCACCAAGGATCCTATTGGTAGTAAAGGTGCACGGCTTACCACAGAAATATCCATCCCTTCTCGTTACCAAGTCTATATGCCGTATTCTGACAAAGGCGGTGTATCTCAACGCATTGAATGCGAGCCCGAAAGAACGCGCTTGCGTGCTTTTCAGGAGGCCTTTCAATTAGAGCATGAATCAGGTGCTTTTATCGCCCGAACTGCCGCTGAGTGCATCGATGAAGCAACGCTAGAATCAGACATGTTATTTCTATTGCAACTATGGGATTCAGTGCAAGAAAAAATTGCAGGTGCCCCGCCCCGCTCTCTTATTCATTATGACCTTCCCTTGAGCATTCGTACGTTACGTGATTTATATACTGACAATATCGAAAAAGTTAAAGTTGACTCCCGCAAAACTCATCAGCGTTTAGTGGAATTTGCACAAGAATTCGTCCCCGATATTGTGCCTATTATTGAGCATTACACCCGCGAACGCCCTTTATTTGATATTTACAATATTGAAGATGAAATTGAAAAAGCCCTTGATCGTAAAGTTCAGTTAAAATCTGGCGGTCATTTGGTTTTTGATCAAACCGAGGCTATGACTACCGTTGATGTTAATACTGGCGGGTATGTCGGTGGGCGTAATTTGGAAGAAACTATTTTCAAAACTAATCTTGAAGCTGCCCAGGCCATTTCACGCCAATTAAGACTACGCAATTTGGGTGGCATTATCATTATTGACTTTATTGATATGCAGAGTGAGGATCATAAAAGCCAAGTTTTACAGGCCTTAGAAAAAACCCTAGAAAAATGTCATGCAAAAACTAAGATTACTGAAGTATCTGCTTTAGGCTTGGTAGAAATGACTCGCAAACGTACCCGGGAAAGTTTGGCACATATTTTATGTGAGCCTTGTACTACTTGTGGCGGCAAGGGAGAGCTCAAAACAGCAGAAACCATTTGCCTAGAGATTTTTCGTGAGATCATCCGCGAAGTAAAGCAATACAATGTACAACAAATTCTGGTACTAGCCTCTATCACTGTCGTTGAGAAACTTTTGGATGAGGAAGCTGATGTATTAGCAGAATTAGAAGATTTCTTAAATATCCGCATTAAGTTCAGAGCCGAGTCTGAATATAGTCAAGAACAATACGATGTTGTTTTACTGTAATCAAAACTAAGCAAAGTAATGCTCAAACGTATTCACCACCACACCATGCATGGCCTTTTTTGGCTATTGCTGGTGTCGGCGATCGGCACGAGTGCTTTACACTTTGCCATGACTAAGCTAAATGTATTTAAACCAGATTTAGAAGCGCAACTTGCTGACTACTTAGGTACTCAGGTCAACATTAGCAGTGTATCTGGTGCATTTAATGGTTTTAAGCCCGAACTAGTACTGCATGATATTAAAGTGCAAGCCGTTGCAACATCTGCAACAGCCATACACTTACAAGAAGTCCACGTAGGTTTAAGCCTACTCACAGCCATGCGACATTCGTTATTAAAAGCGCTACAGGTCACGCTCATAGGTGCAAAATTAGAAATTAAACGTTTAGCCACAGGCGGCATCGCGATCACTGGTTTACCTAGCGATGATAGTGAACAACCCACTTGGCTTATGCAGGGCAAGCAATATGAACTGATTGATAGTGAAATTTTATGGTTAGATGAAAAGCGTAATGCGCAACCGATCGAACTTAAGCATGTCAATATATTCATCCACAACAACAGTCGACATAAAATATTTATCTCTATGGATTTACCTGATTCTCTTGGAGAATCATTGCGCTTAGCCATGGACTTTACCGGTAGTATGTTTGAACCTAATAGCGTTAATGCACGCCTATTTATCGAAGGCAAACAGATAAACCTTGCCAAAATCATTACAGGTGACCTCCCCTTTGACTTCTCCTTTACCCAAGGGCATGGTGATTTTTCTATCTGGAGCACTTGGCAAGCTGCGGAAATGACCCAGATGAGTGGTAATGTACGCATCCAAGATGTTGCCATAACAGACCAACAACAAAAACAGCACTTCCCTGTTGATGTACTTGAGTTGCAATTCAAGCTACGAAAACTAGCAAAACAATGGCAACTAGCCATACAAAATATGGCATTCAGCTCTCAAAATGCACGCCTTGCCATTTCTCAACTAGCACTTGCTTTAAAACATAACTCTGCTGGTGAACTAACACATATCGCACTGAACTGCCCACACTTAAACCTAGGACGACTTAGAGAAATCATCACCCTGAATAAAGTCCTACCAGAAGAACTACAAAACACATTACACAAACTTGCTCTACAGGGTGAAATAAAAGACCTATTATTTTTGGCCGACATCCCACAACAAACTTTTGCCATTAATGGTGAACTTAACGATTTACAGTATCAAGCTTTTGCTGATATTCCTGGCATTAAAGGGCTTAACTTACATATAAAAGGTAATGAATCTCAGGGCAACATTGTCATTAACTCACAACAACTCAGTTTTGACTCCCCCGATCAATTTCGCAAACCACTGAATATTCATTATATTTTAGGCTTACTACAGTGGCAACAAGAATCTGATGCTTGGCTATTGAGCAGTCCGATGCTAGAGTTACAAACAGCTGATATCAAGGTTAAAAATAAGTTTCAATTAACCTTACCAAAAAATGAGCAGGCAACCAGCCTAAACTTGCATACCCATTTCTATGATGGCCGTGATGCTGCCCAAGTCCCCCCTTACTTACCTGTAGGCCTACTGAGTGATGACGCACTGATTGACTGGCTAGATCATGCTTTTTTAGCAGGTACTGTTGAACAGGGTGATGTCCTGTTTCGAGGTGCTTTAACAGATTACCCCTTCACTAAAAGCGAAGGTGTCATTGAAGTATTATTTGCTGCCCAAGATGTGAATTTGCATTATGCTCCTGACTGGCCAAATTTAGAAAATCTCAATGCAGAAATTCGCTTCTTCTCCGAAAGCTTAGCGGTAAATATTACTGATGGTAACGCATTTGGAGTGCATATTGAACAGGCTGCTGTCAGTATCGACTCGTTTACACACAGTGATTACTTGGTCATTACAGGTGATATAAAAGGTAAATTGAGTCAGGCGACTCAATTTCTAGAGCATTCCCCTTTACAAAAACAAGCCTCTGCTGTTAACAAGCTCTGTAAAATTCAAGGTTCCTTTGCTGCAAATCTAGATTTAAAAATTCCATTAAGTGAACTCCCTGGACAAACTCATATTATTGCCCAGACTAATGCTGCCACACTGAATCTTAATAGTGCTGAGGTAAGTATTACTGATATTGATGCCAATATCCACTTCTCAGAAAAAGGCACTTTTAGCGAAACTATCACTGCCCAAGCCTTTGGTTCGCTAATAACTGCAAAAATTGACAGCAATGAGCTTAATACCAGCATTTTAATATCAGGGCAAGCAGATACGCCTCTGTTAAAGAAGCATTTTCCACATAGCTTTTGGAATTATTTGCACGGTAGTAGCCCTTATCAAATACTACTCAATATTCCGACGGATACACAAGATAGTACCCACATACAATTAACATCTGATTTGGTCGGCGTTGCGATTGACTTCCCACCACTATCCAAACCCGCCCTGCAAAAGCACCCTCTTGAACTAAGTTCAAGCATTAGTTCATCAGGCATTGATTCCTTTAGTCTTAGCTATATTGACCTCGTCACTGCAGATAATAATTTAGTCATTAACTTACAACGTATCAATTCATACTGGCAAGGTAAATTTACTAGCCCAATAGCGAATGGTAGTGCCATGCTACCGACTAAATTTAATAAAATGACTCAATTAAAGCTATCTTTTGACAACTTAAACCTTTCCGCTTTGCAACAATTGGAATTCAAAGATAACCTTAATAGTAGTGATAGTGCAACGTTGCAACTTAATGATTTCCCTAGCATGACCATAAAAAGCAATGCCCTCTATTGGCAAAGTGTCAATTTGGGAGTACTTGACATACAAACGCAAGCAGCTCATGACGGCCTTTTTATTAAGCAGTTCCATATTACCTCTGCCACTGAGCAACTAGAGCTTTCTGGACATTGGAGGCAGCAAGCAACACAAGAAACAACCATTATTGAAGGCCAATTATTAAGTCAAAATTTTGGACACCTCTTACAAAGCATGCAACTTTCCAACACTCTTGTTGGCAGTTCAACCGAACTACAATTTGCATTACATTGGCTAGCCCCTCCTTATGAATTCTCGAAATCATTACTATCAGGTTCAGTAAACGCCTACCTGACTAATGGCCGTATTTTGGGGGTAGATCCTGGTATAGGCCGTATTTTGGGTGCCTTGGATGTGAGCAAACTAGGCAAGCGTTTACGCTTGGACTTTTCAGATATTACTGAAGCAGGGCTAAGTTTTACCGAAATAACAGCTAAATTAAATTTGAACCAAGGCTTAATAAAGACAAATAAATCTCACATTAATGCGATGCCTGCCGAAATTTTCATTACTGGCTCCACCGACTTGAACACTGAACAAATTGATATACAAGCAACAGTACTCCCTAAAGTGCCTATTGCTGGTACAATTATAGGTAATGCAGCGAATGTGGTCACCAAAACCTTTATTGGTGATGAGTATGCCGGAGGACTCTTGTTGAGCTTGCTCTATAACATTAAGGGAACTTGGGATAATTTTCAGGTAGAACGGCAATTTAACCAGGCACTACCAAGCAGACCACAATCTAAAAAATAACCACTAATTTATTTAAGAAATAACAGTATGAATAAATGTGCAGCCATCCAAATGGCATCTAGCCCCAATATTAGTTCCAACCTAACTGAGGCCGAACGCTTAATTGCTGAAGCAGCCCAATCAGGTGCTAAGCTTGTCGCTTTACCAGAAAATTTTGCCTTAATGGGGCAAAGTGAATTCGACAAAATAGAGCATAAAGAAACCGACGGCGCTGGCCCTATTCAAGAGTTTCTCGCTAATACTGCTAAAAAATATGCTGTCTGGATTATTGCAGGCACTATACCCATTGCGGCTGCGGATGAAAATAAAGTAATGGCTGCATGCCTCATTTATAATGAGCTAGGTGAACGTATTGCGCGCTATGACAAAATTCATTTATTTGACGTACAAGTGCCTGGCTCCGATGAAGTTTATCGCGAATCCGACACCATTGCCAAAGGTACTGCCCCTCTAGTTATTGATAGCCCTTTTGGTAAATTAGGGGTTGCTATCTGCTATGATTTGCGCTTTCCTGAGCAGTTTCGCATGATGCAAGACCAAGGCATGGAAGTACTTATTTTACCCTCAGCATTTACCCAAAAAACGGGAGCAGCTCACTGGGAGCTATTATTAAGAGCACGCGCGGTGGAAAATTTATGTTATGTCATTGCCCCTAATCAAGGTGGTTTCCATGTTAATGGCCGCCAAACCTTTGGCCATAGTATGATTATTGACCCATGGGGTACTATTTTAGACTGTAAGAAAACCAATGCTGGCACCGTTTCCGCAGAAATTGACCTTGTACGATTACATAAAACTCGCGAATCATTCCCTGTACTACAACACCGCCAAATCAGCTGCGGATAAACTCTAATGACCGACAATATATTACAATTAGCAAAACAAGCAATACTTGTCCCGACAGGCCTACAAGAAAACGATATTTATCGTGTCATGGAGCAATTAACCTCTGGTGCAGTAGATGATGGCGATATTTATTTTCAATCCAGTCATTACGAATCTTGGGTTTTAGAAGATGGCATTATTAAAGAAGGCAGTCATAATATTGAGCAAGGCGCAGGAGTACGTGCATTATCGGGTGAAAAAACCGGCTTTGCTTACAGCGACAAAATTGAACTAGGCGAACTACTAACAGCAGCAAAAAATGTTAAAGCCATTGCACGGCAAGGTCAAAATGCCAAAGTAGCCCTACCAACTACAAAGACATACCCGCAACTCTATGCAACAGTCAACCCACTTAATTCATTAAGTGACCAAGATAAAGTTGATTTTTTACGTAAAATTGATGTGCAAACTCGGCAATTAGACTCACGTATTGAACAGGTCATTATTAGTTTAGTCGGTGTTCAAGAGCATATCTTAATTGCCAATCAAGGTAACTCGCTCGCTGGCGATGTGCGCCCCTTGGTGCGCTTAAATATCAGTGTTATTGTCGAAGATAATGGTAAACGAGAACAAGGTGGCATGGGTGGTGGTGCGCGTAATGATTATAGCTATTTCCTCGATGAAGACCGCGCAATGTCATATGCGCGCGAAGCTGTCAGGCAAGCTTTAGTCAATTTAGAAGCCGTTGCAGCCCCTGCGGGCAGTATGACCGTCGTATTAGGCTCTGGTTGGCCAGGCATCTTATTACACGAAGCTATCGGCCATGGCCTTGAAGGTGATTTTAACCGCAAAGGCACTTCTGCGTTTAGTGGTCGTATTGGCGAACGTGTTGCCTCTTCATTATGTACAGTTGTAGATGATGGCACCTTACAAGGTCGGCGTGGTTCATTATCTATTGACGATGAAGGCACCCCGACACAATGTACTACCTTAATTGAAAATGGCATTTTAAAAGGCTACATGCAAGATAAGCTTAATGCGAGATTAATGGGCACTGCTGTTACCGGTAACGGTCGGCGTGAATCGTATGCACATACACCAATGCCTAGAATGACCAACACCTATATGTTGCCAGGCGCCAGTGATCCTGAAGAAATCATCCAATCCGTGCAAAATGGCCTCTATGCAAAAAACTTTGGCGGTGGTCAAGTTGATATTACCTCAGGTAAATTTGTGTTTTCTGCCAGTGAAGCGTATCTGATTGAAAATGGTAAAATCACCCAGCCAGTAAAAGGGGCAACCTTAATTGGTAATGGCCCTGATGTACTAACAAAAGTCAGCATGGTCGGTAATGACCTAGCATTGGACAGTGGTGTAGGCACTTGTGGTAAAGAAGGTCAAAGTGTTCCAGTGGGTGTCGGCCAGCCTACCCTAAAAATTGATGCACTGACTGTTGGTGGAACCAACATTTAAATCGTTTTGAATAAAAATTGTCGGTTGGGTTAGCTTATCTAGCGTAGCGCTGATAACGTAACCCAACATTTTACGACAACTAAACAATCTGTCGCGAAAAAGACGCTCTACTCTACACAAATAGTTAAATATGTAGAGCCTACCAGCCAACCCTAAAAATCATGCAAAACCAAGAAGAAATTACTCGCCTCGAAACCATTATTAACGACTTATTAGTTGAAGCAAAACAACAAGGTGCTAGTCAAGCCGCCGCAGGGTTAAGTGTTGATAATGGTTTATCGATCAACGTCCGCTTAGGTGAAGTAGAAACCATAGAGCATCACTGTTCGCAAGGTCTCGGGGTGACCGTTTATTTTGGGCAGAAAAAAGGCTCGGCAAGTACCACCGACATCTCCACCAAATCTATAAAAGAAACGGTTTCTGCTGCGTGCAGCATTGCGCGTTATGCAAGTGAAGATCAGTATGCAGGTTTGCCTGACGCAAACAAACTGGCAACTGAATTTAAGGATCTGGAATTACATCATCCGTGGGATATTTCTGCCGATGATGCCATAAATCTAGCCATTAGCTGTGAAGACAGTGCCCGCCAATATCATGCAGATATAAGCAACTCGGAAGGCGCTTCTGTCGATAGCTTCGATGGCATGCGTATCTTTGGTAATAGCCTAGGATTTATGCACGGCTATGCATCAACTCGTCACACCATTAGCTGCTCGGTTCTTGGTGAACGCGAGGGTGCTATGGAACGTGATTATTGGTATAGCGTTGCTCGTGACCAACGCAACTTGGATAAAGCAGAATTTATTGGTCAAAAAGCAGCCGAAAGAACCATACAACGCCTAGGTGCGCGCAGTCTCAGCACTCGTAAATGCCCTGTATTATATTCCGCTGAAGTTGCTGGTGGCCTAATAGGTTCCTTTATTGGTGCTATTAGTGGCGGTAGCCTGTACCGAAAGTCTTCCTTTTTACTTGATAGCTTGGATACCAAAATATTTCCTGAGTTTATTAATATCTACGAGCAACCTCACTTATTAGGTGCCTTAGGCAGTGCTTTATACGATGGTGAAGGTGTTGCCACCCAAGCAACCGACATCATCAGCGATGGCGTTCTGCAATCCTATTTATTAAGTAGTTATTCGGCTCGTAAACTCGGCATGCAAACGACTGGACACTCAGGCGGAATACATAATTTATGTATTTCATCTGGCGAACAAGATTTGCAACAATTACTCAGAACAATGGGTACCGGTTTATTAGTCACTGAATTAATGGGCCAAGGAGTCAATCCTGTCACAGGCGGTTACTCCCGTGGTGCATCTGGCTTTTGGATAGAGCAAGGCGAAATACAATACCCAGTACAAGAAATTACTATTGCAGGTAATTTGAAAGATATGTTTCAGCAAATTATAGCCGTTGGTAATGATATAGATTACCGTGGCAATATTCGTACTGGCTCTATTCTGGTTGAAGAAATGGCGATTGCTGGCGAATAATTACTTTTTAGCGGGATAACTATCCCGCCTGTTCCTCTAAGTACCTGTGCAAAATTAATCTAACACTTTGTAGAATGGATCAAAGAGCAAAATCCTATCGTAGGTTGCGGGTGAGGCACGAACCCCAACAGTGCGTGCCTCACCCGCAACCTACTCAAGTTATACAAAAAATGTTAAATTAATTATGCTTGAGTACTTAATACTTAAAATTAAGTAATAGCCCTCACTCACCCAATACTAGCTTAAATTTCACCCGTCGCTACCGCATCAGTTGTGACACTCTGTGGCTTAATATCCAACATAAAATCTTGCATAGTTAATTTATTTTCGCCCATACGATGTTGGTAAACCAAAGCATAAGTTAATACTGCCGCAACATATCCCCGCGTTTCTTTATACGGAATGGTTTCTACCCAAATATCGGCTGGATAACCACTCTCCGTTTTAATCCAGCGATCTACTCGATGCGGACCTGCATTGTAAGCTGCTGCTGCCAAAGCAAAATTACCTGCATATTTGGTCAGCATTTGCTTGTAATAATAAGCACCAAATTTTAAATTAAGCTCCGCATCTAATAATGCCGATTTAGAACGCCAACGTAACTTCATTTCTCTAGCAATTTGCCTGCCTGTTCTAGGCATAATTTGCATTAAGCCCAAAGCACCCGCTGGAGAATTAGCTAATTTATCAAACATACTCTCACGACGAACTAAGCCATAAATAATAGGTGTCTCCAACTCTTGTAATGTAGCGTTCTTCTTAATCTCATCAGCATAATCAATTGGAAAACGCAACACAACATCATCCCAACTTTTGACGCGAGCTACCGTTAAAATCGCCAATTTATGCCACTGCCATTCTTGGGCAACTTTTGCAGCCCCTAATACATCATTGCCTTTTAATCCGTTAATAGCATCCCACCAATTTCTTTGCGCTTCATCATCACGCTGCAAAAATCTAAACTCACGGATCATCAAAAAGGTTTTACTAGCCAACAAATCTTCACGCTTTTTACTGCTTAATTTAATTGGCTTATCGGCAAAAACATAAGCTTGTTGTAAAAAATCTGCTGCTAAAAAACCATAATAACTGCGTTCTTTAGCCAACAATTTATACAGTGCTAATCCAAGCTCTGGCTGTTTAGTTTGCATAAAAGTACGTGCCTGCCAATAACGCCAACGCTGCTTGCGCTTTTCAACTGCCGGCAAGTTTTTTAACGCCGCTTGTACATGCTGCCAATTTTGTTCCAATAATGCCGCACGTACAGTCCAAATACGCGTACTTGCACTAGGCTGCTTAATCATTTTAAATCGTGCATAAGCTTTAGTGGATTTATCAAATGCCATTTGCATAGCAATTTTACGCTCTATTTGATAAACCTTAGTCGCACTTAATTGATATAAAGGCTTTTGTGCCTCCCAAACCATGGCTGCCTTCTCTGCATTTGCCCCCGTGATACGTTTGATAGCATACACCAGCATATCTGATTGCTGTGCTTTTGAGACACCTTGTAAAAATTTAGTTTGCGTAATTAACTCTGGCTGTTTAACCAACCGCAACCACCACTCAGAATTTTTTTTCGCTTGCACACTGGTCAGTTGCTTACTCAAGTATTGTGCTAATTTAATTTGCCGTTTTTTACTCGCCAGTAAAAAACGCTGCCAAACTAATTCTTGGGTTAAAAATTTAGACTGGGTAAATTTTGCTAACAATGGGTTACAGTCTTTTGGCAAAGACCGACCTGTTAACCAGATTTTTTTAGTCGCTATCAGTGCTTTTGTTTTATAGTTTAATTGATAACGCGCCCATTGATAGCGACATTGCTGCCGCTTGCTTGATGATGACTTATAGTAAGTCACAAAACCCTGCCACTGCTCCTTTTTATATAAGTAATTTAGCCAATTACCTCGCAATAAACGTGCATAACGTGATGTTTTATTATTTTTTAGATACCTTTTTACTTGCTTGGTCTTGCCTAGGTTCTTTTTTAACCACTGATATTCCAAATAAGGGTACAAGGGATAACTTTCCAAGCCTTTACTAATCGCCGCAAAGTCTCCTTGTAAATTTTGTTCCGCTGATAAAAAACGCACACGCTGCCGCTCAAGCAAGCTTGCTGAACTATCTAGCATCCATAGTGATAACAGCAAACAAACCCAGAACCTAAATAATACTTTCCTCATTTACCCTATTTCTCCAACTGTATATTTTCCTGATTACCTACAATGTTTAACTGCACACCTTTACATACGAGATAAAGCTCCCTTTACCCTACTCTTTGGGTTTAACTGCCACAAAAATAACGACAGAAAAGCCAACGTAGACAAACGATTTATCATCATAACAAAACTTAGCTAGGAGATAAAAATGTATTATAGCGTTATCAATAAAACTGTTTATTAAGGGGAAGATTTATACATTAATAAGAATCATACCAATATTAATTACACCTCAAGTCATAACTGTAAAAAACACTACTGGCTTTATAAGCTAGATGTTCAATATAATTCATTTAACCAATACTGCTTTATTATCTTTAAGTGGTTGAATTAATAATTAATACAATGGATTTATTGGTATAATAAATCCATTTTTTCAATAAAAGCTAAAGGCAAGTGTTATGCTAAATAAAAGTAAGTTTTTTCTTGGGTCAATATTAATCAGTTTAGCTGCTACAACTGTAGCAGCTCCTGTCGACCTCTCAACTTGGTCCCAAAATGGGACTGGTAATTGGACTTTATCAGGAGGCAATCAATCTGTCCTGCAAACCACTAACACCTCAACTCCCGCAGTTTTTTTTAATAACAGCAATAGCCAAGGCATTTCTCTTTCAGGCCAGATTTCAGTTAATGACAGTGATGATGACTTTATTGGTTTCGTCTTAGGCTATAATGATGGCGATAGCACAAATACTAATGCCGATTACTTACTAATTGATTGGAAACAAACCGCACAAAGTGCTTTTTCAGCAACAGCTCCAGCTGGCTTAGCTATTTCAGCCATTTCAGGAACATTTTCTACCACTGAATTTTGGGGGCATACTGGTGCTGTAAATGAGCTACAACGCGCAAACAACCTTGGTAATACTGGCTGGAATAATAACCAAATCTACGATTTTGACATCTTATTCACTGCTACTAACGTACAGGTTAGTGTTGATGGAGTACTAGAGCTTGATATCAATGGTACTTTCTCTGATGGTAGTTTCGGTTTTTACAACTTCTCACAACCTAACGTTCTTTATTCAAGCATCGAAGCAGATGTAGTAAATACACCAGCACCTGGAGTATTTTTATTGCTACTCGCTGGATTAAGTGCTATGAGATACTCTTTTTCTCATAACAAAAAAACATTATCTTAAGAAATTTAACTCAGCTTAATTAGTATCTAGGCTGTTAAAATAATGATTTTTATACTATGTAGGTGAGATAATCACCCAGTACTGAGCCCACTCTCACCTGCAATACACATTATTCATCAGACTCCATACCACAATTCAAGCTATAATTGCTCCAAAGAATACATTATAAAACCGCACACATGCCACAAGACTCTGCAGCCACTGCTTATACTTGGACTTATATATTCAGTATCGTAAAACAGCATAAAAAGGAACTATTTTCCGCGCATCTGCTTGCTATTTTAGCGACTATTGCAACGGTGCCAGTACCACTGTTAATGCCGATGTTAGTTGATGAGGTGCTCTTAAATCACCCAGGCATCGCTATTTCAACAATAGACCAATATACACCACCGCAATGGCACACGCCGCTACTTTATATAGGCGTTATATTATTAGTCAGCTTATGTCTGCGTATCTTCGGTATTATTTTTAATATCATTCAGTCACGGCAATTTACCTATATTTCTAAAGATATTATCTTTCGCATTCGCAAACAACAAATCAACCATCTCAAGAATATTTCGATGGCAGAATATGAAAGCTTAGGTAGCGGCACAGTAATTACCCACCTAGTGACCGATTTGGATACTTTAGATACCTTTATAGGTAGTACTACCAGCAAATTATTAGTCGCCAGCTTAACTATTATCGGTACCGGCATCATCTTACTCTGGATGCACTGGCAATTAGGTTTATTTATTTTATTACTCAACCCTATCGTTATTTTCTTTACCCGCAGCTTAGGCAAAAAGGTCAAAACCTTAAAGGCTAAAGAAAATTCAGCCTATGGCATTTTTCAGCAAGCTCTAGCAGAAACTTTAGAAGCCATTCAACAAATTCGAGTCAGTAACCGCGAAAATCATTATTACCAAAAATTGATCAACTCGGCGGCGGCTGTTAAACAACATTCAACTTCTTTTGCTTGGAAAAGTGACGCTGCCGCGCGCTTTAGCTTCCTCATTTTCTTATTTGGCTTTGACATTTTTCGTGCTGCTGCCATGTTAATGGTGCTGTATTCTGATTTAAGTATAGGAGAAATGCTCGCTGTTTTTGGTTATCTTTGGTTTATGATGGCGCCAGTACAAGAAGTATTAGGCATTCAATATGCTTTCTACAATGCGAAAGCCGCGCTAACTCGCATCAACAGTATGCAAGCACTGCAACAAGAGCCAGTTTACCCTACACTCATTAACCCATTTAAGAATAAAAAAACTGTCAGCGTACACATTCAAGATTTGCATTTTAGCTATAAAACCGAACAGGATGAAATCCTCACTGGCATTAATTTAAGTATTAAGGCAGGTAACAAGATTGCCTTAGTCGGTGCCAGTGGCGGTGGTAAGTCTACCTTAGTCCAAACACTCATTGGCCTCTACCCAGCGCAAAGCGGTATGATTAGTTATGATAATATCCCGATCACTAAAATTGGCTTTGATGTCATTCGTGAGCACGTGGTCACAGTATTGCAACACCCAATCCTGTTTAATGACAGTATTCGCGAAAACATAGCTTTAGGTAAGGTTGTTAGCGATAGCGAATTATGGAACTCTTTGGCAATAGCGCAATTACAAGATACCGTCAAACAACTGGATAAAGGCTTAGACACCATTGTAGGGCGTCAAGGTATGCGCTTATCAGGTGGACAACGCCAACGCATGGCCATTGCCCGTATGATTATTGCCAATCCAAGCGTGGTTATTTTAGATGAAGCCACTTCTGCTTTAGATACCGAAACTGAACATAAGTTGCATATAGCGCTGGCTGATTTCTTAAAAAATCGCACCACCATTATTATTGCACATCGACTCAGCGCTATTAAACAAGCAGATCATGTGTACGTGTTTGAAGAAGGTAAAATCTGCGAACAAGGCAGCCACGACAAACTTATTACTCAAAATGGACTCTATGCAAAACTCTATGGAGAATACCAATAAATGACAGCCACGCTCTATGATTTACACTGTCACTCCACTGCCTCTGATGGCGCTTTATCACCAGCAGACGTTGTGCTGCGCGCCAAAGAGCATGGCGTAACTGATTTAGCCCTGACTGATCACGATACCATTGCAGGTATTAAGCAGGCTCAACAAACAGCTGCACAACATGCTCTAAACCTGATTCCGGGCATAGAATTATCTTGCACTTGGAATAAAAGAACTTTCCACATAGTCGGCTTAAATATTGATCCGAATAACGCCACACTCGTTGCCGGCACCCAAGATTTACAAGAGATTCGCTTGCTACGTGCGCAAAAAATTGCCTATAAATTAGCAAAGCAAAAAATACCAGGTGCTTTAGAAGCAGTACAACTCAGCGCAGGTGCGGGCATGATTACCCGTACTCATTTTGCAGATTTTTTATTAAAAAATAATTATGTCAGCAGCATGCAAGGTGCTTTTGATCGTTACTTAGGACAAAGTAAGCCTGCCTTTGTCAGTACCGAATGGGCCCCGCTAGAACAAGCACTCGCCTGGATTAACAATGCTGGCGGAGTCGCAGTGGTCGCACATCCCATGCGCTATAAATTAACCGCCAGTTGGATGCGCCGCTTTCTAGGTGCCTTTAAAGAATATGGCGGACTAGGCATGGAAATCATCACCGCTCGCAGTAACCCCGATGAAATTAGACGCGCGCTACTGTTTGCCAAACAATTTGAATTATATGGTTCGGTCGGCTCAGACTTTCATTCACCCAAAAATCAATGGGTCGAATTAGGGCGCTTAGCTCCCCTTCCCGTCAACATACGTCCCGTATGGCAGCTATTTACAGAATAAATAAAAACCAATTTCACCTTATAAACAGCAACTTAAATAAACACTGAAAATAAATCAAACAAAGTACTAGCCAAGCGTAAATTAGACGCTATAATAGGTACTTCTCTATCAGAGTTTGATGCCTCGGTGGCGAAATTGGTAGACGCAAGGGACTTAAAATCCCTCGCCTTCTGGGCGTGCCGGTTCGATTCCGGCCCGAGGCACCACTTCTTAGAGATGATAAATTAAGGGCTCCAGCGGTTTTCCGCTAGAGCCTTTTTTTATGCCTGTCGAAACGGTGATATGTCGGTGATATGACAGAGCAAAAAAACAACTCACTTCTGACTGGCACTCATTGCCAGTAAACTAACCCTCACTTTCAGCCATGCAATTAAACAGATTTAGCACCGTGCTTACTTTCTGAGCTTGAAATAAGACCGACAAGTAAAGCAATGCAATCAAAACCTACCCAAAGCCAACTTTGCCATCAAAACAGCTATTAGCATTAATAGCTTCTAAAGCATCTAAAATATTCACCACCTGAGCATCCTCAAAAAAACCATCCACACTGCTTTCATGGATATCAGTAAAAGGAGCTTGATATAACGCGCCCACACCCATCACACCATTAACGGTTAGATAATCAATAATGCGGTTGATAAAATCAATTTGTGTACTGTTATAGGTACTTGCCTCCAGAAAACCCGAAAATGCCTCTTTAGCAGCAGCTCGATCCAATCCGACTAATTCACGCACAAAAATACCCAGATTTTTTGTATCAGTATAAAATTCAATATAAGCCTCTTTAGACTCCATACCACTCGCTTGAAATAAAATATCTTCCAAAACCTCTAGGTCTTGCTCGGTAATCGGCTTATTACGCTTTAGTTTTTGAATAGTTAACTGGCTTTCATGCGTCTTAATGTAGGCTTCTATTTTTTTACGGTATTGCAGCAAGCTATTAGGCGTATAAATAATGGCAACGTCCTTTACTTCACCTTTGCCTACTTCATCTTCAAAATCAGTATAAATAATTTCTTTTTTGCCTTTATCAATAAACTGAATCAAGCAGCGTAGTTTGATACGAATTTCTTCCATCATGGGTAGGGTGATATGCTCCCAATAAGCATCCGTTTGTATTTCCTGAATAAAACTTAAATGCTCAGCTACATTCGGTACACTGGATTTTGTCTCCAGATTTTCAGCTATTATTATAATCCTTAGCATTAAGGCTTGCGGTAGACTGTTAGTTTCTAAATACTCTAACTGAACCTGTAAAACCAAATGGTCAAAAGGCTTTGCATCCTCCACATTAGCTTCATCGGTATTAAAATCATTGGCATCAGTGGGTAAATCAGTAATGTGGCTCACAATGTCACTGATTTGGCTTTTATCCAATAGATTCCATTCCTCACGGTTCAACAACTTTTCAATATATTGTCGCTTAGGACGCACGATAAAATTATCTAAATTCATCCCAGAAACTTGGTGATGCAATAATGCTAAGGTGTAATCACGGAATTTAACTAAGGCTTCTTTTTGCTGTTGATCGTCTTCAGGTATTTTATAAAGTGTTGTGGCAATGTGCAGGCGTTTTTCAAAAATATTCTGCGATAAGCTTTTTTGTTTATTCTCCTTTGCACCATCAGGGTTAAGCTCAAAATACTCAAGATTGCTGCAAAAATCAAAGACCATAAAGTTTTGCTTATTATGTTCAGGGTTACTTTGATCCATACCAAATAACATCGGGCATAAGCGTGTCCCTCGGCCTAGCATTTGTAAAAACTTAACCTTAGACTTAATCACTTTAAAAAATACCAGATTAACAACCTCAGGTACATCTATCCCCGTATCCAGCATATCCACCGAAATGGCAATCGTTAGATTGGGCTTGCTGGGGTCTTTAGCGGGCGTATTATCTTTAAAATCGGCAATTAAGCTCTCTGCATAACCTTCTTTATAAGTAATCACCCGTGCAAAATGTCCTGCCCATTTAGGGTAATTGGCATTGAAGCGTGCATAAATAAAGTTAGCATGGTCATTATTGGCTGCAAAGATAATCGTTTTACCTAAAACATCACCACCTGATACTTTAATTCCATGAGTCATTAAATGCTTTAATGCCTTATCAACGGTATCTTCATTAAACAAAAAACGATTAACCTCTGAAGGCAATACTTTGTCACGCTCAATAAGTTCTGGCGTGCCTTCCCATTGATCCTGCTCTTCATGGCTTAGTTCTTTATAATGCACACCTTCACGCATAAATTTAGTGGGTACACTCATACAAACAGGCGGTACTAAAAAACCATCAGCATAGGCTTGGTCTGCCTCGTAAGCATAAGTGGGTACGCCAGACTCCAAGCCAAAAACATCATAGGTGTTTTTATCAATATCATCTTTAGGCGTAGCGGTTAAGCCCACTAATAAAGCATCAAAATAATCAAAAATAGAACGATATTTTTTATAAACCGACCGATGCGCTTCATCAATCACCACTAAATCAAAAAAACCACTGCCTAATAATCGACTTTCAGCGGGTTCATTAAGCAAGTTCATCATGGTGGGGTAAGTTGAAAAACACACCCTATTTTGAATAGTCGCTAATCCAGAACTTAAAATAATGGGGGATGAATGCGGTAATAAGCGGTTAAATTCATTTTTTGCTTGTGTCACCAACGCATTACGATCCGCTAAAAATAACACCCGTTTAACCCAGTTATGGCGCAACAAAATATCCACTAAAGAAATAATAGTACGGGTTTTTCCTGAGCCTGTTGCCATCACTAATAAAGCTTTGCGCTGCTTGTGTTCTTGGAATAGCTCACAAATATGGCGTAAGGCTTCCTCTTGATAATACCGACCTGAAATACCTTTATTGACCTGTGCGGTTAATAAATCTTGTCTTTCACTTCTGCGATTAATAATGCGCTGTAATTCAGCTTGTGTGCCATAACCTTGTACTTGTCTTTCAGGGTAATAAGTATCATCCCAAAAATATAACTCATAGCCATTACTGTAATAAATGAGAGGGCGACGCTTAAACATACTCTCTAAACAATCCGCGTATAACTTAGCTTGTTGCCGTCCTTTAGTCGCTGAATGCATAGTACGCTTTGCCTCAACCACTGCCAAAGGTAAGCCATCATCACCCCAAAGGACATAATCGACAAAACCAATGCCTTTATTATTTGGCATCCCTGTTACTTCATATTCCAAGGTGTTTTTATGTGTTAAATCCCAGCCAGCCTCTTTAAGCTGAAGGTCAATTAAAAACTTGCGCGTATCGGCTTCATTGTAATTATGGCTGTCAACGGTATGACTTATTTTCTGTTTATGTGTTGCAATCTTAGCTTGTAAGGCTTTTATTTCTTCAGATAGCTCGGTATTTTTAGCTTCTATTACCGCTTGGGCTTTATCAGACTCTGCAAGCTGCTTGGCTTGTTGTTTTAGTTTTGTAGTGCTTTGTTGGATTAAATTAGCGTCAATTTTTAAGGTATTGGGAACCAATGCAAGATTAAATACTTGGTCAACTAAAGGCGTTTGTTCGCTATAACACCGATAAAACCAATACAGAAAATGATGCAACTCTTTTAAGATTTGTAAGGCTTCATCTTGGCTAATAACGCTATCGCTATGCACCGCACGATTACCCGTTTGCTGAATCGCTTTAAGCTTAGGGAATAATCCACCTGCTAAATTGTTTTTAAAGCTGGGTTCATGGATTAAAGCGGCTAAATTACTATCATAAGGTGGGGTTAAACTGACATCGTAGCGATACATCCAATCTACTACTTTTTCTAAGGTACGTCGGGCATAAAAGCAGCAAGCTCTTGGGTCAGCATAAACACTATTTTCAGACTGAGTGGCGTTGTCGTAGATTGCTTGCCATGTTTTTAAGAATGTAAAATTAGACATCCGTATCTCCAAGTATTATTTAAGATTCCAACGCATCACGAAAGCTATCAATGGGTAGCCACTTATTATCATCTTTTTTATAGTAAATATCTTTAAACACATTGCCACTGTGCGAGATTCTATGTTTCTCAAATTCTTGAGAAATAAGCGTATAAGCATGGTTTAGGCTATATGCTTCCACATTATTTAAGATGGGTATTTTGCATTTACAGCGACTTAATGTAGCTTTTTTTGTACCACGCAGCGTGATTTTTAGATCATCTAATAATTCAATTTCAACAAATTCAGGATTGGTTAACCCTCTTATGTCTTTTAATGCTTGAAACATTTCGCGGACAGATTCAAAGTAAGTTAAAAAGTGTTTATCTAATGAATTTTCTCGTTTAACTGCTATTTGAACAAGTAATCGCTCTCCACTCTTTAAAATTAGTTCAGTTTTTTCTTCCATAAATTCCTTTAACCTACTTCGATCCTTAAACGCATGGCCTGGCACAATTAAATCAGCAATTGAGACATCATGCATTTTGGGCATTTCACCCTCGCCATAGTATTCAATTTTTCCATCTTTAATAGAAACAGGGATAACAACCGTTTTTGCATCCTTGTCGATTGGTAAAAAACTACTCATATTTCAATTCCTTTTTAGATATTAAAATGTCATAGTTCTTAACTATGACAGCATAGCGTGGATTCTGGTATTAATAGCAGGGTCTAAATAAAGGTTTTCTTTAGCACTATTCAATTGCCTATTGGCTTGCGTGACATCAAATAGCAACTCATCAACCGCGTGATTTTTACGCTCTTTAAACCAAGATAATACACTGGAAAGATGCCAGATAGCTGATTTACCTTCATGAATAGGCGCAGGAAAAGAGCTACGGTGATTAAGCATGAGTTTTCTAATATTTTGGCGCGAATAGCCCAGTATATCGGCAATGTCAGAAATACCCACAAAATCAGGGGTTGCTTCAATTAAGGTCGCATCAGGGATAGCACTTTTGATGTTTTTAATGGCACTACAGACCGCAGATAAAGCACTGTCCGCTTCTCGGTTAAAATTAAAGGCAATACGCCCTTGTTGACCGATACCAATCAAAGCATCATCACAGCCTGCTTCTGCAAGGCGTTCTATGTAACTTTCTGGGTCGCTTATCGCATCACCAAGACTAAATTTTAATGTAAATTCATATTCTTGCATGGCTCATTCCTCACTATTTTGGCTGTTGCGGCTACAATTATCAACAACGCGTTTGATTTGTTTCGCATGCGCTCCCGCATTTTTAGGGGTACTCCAAATACTGGTAATACAAAATTCACCACAACGGCATGCCTTATCATTATAAGGGCAATAAATCTTTCCCCACGCATGAGAGCCGCCGACATCAACGCGCCAATGATGGGACTCTGCATAACGTAATGCCTTTTCTATTTCAGGTTTTGAATGTTTTTTTCTAGGCATAGGGTGTTTTACAAGAGAATAGTAGAATTACAGAAGGTTGTCAATTGACATCTTTAGGCGCGCTCGATTGATTTTAAGTTTAACTCACCTTTGAAGGCTTTTTGGAGTAGAGCATTAAATAAATCATCTAATTGTTGTGATTTTTCTTTATTGTGTTGTTTTTGTTGCTCAAGTTTTTCTATAAAGGATGAAAATTTATTTTGTAAATTAATTGGGGGGATTCCTACATTAAGCTCTTCAATTTTAGTTGGTGATGTATGCCTAACTTTTGTCCCTACTGCCTTAAAATGTATTTGTTGTCTTATTGAGGAAGTATTAAATAGCCCAAATAAAAATTGCTTATTAATCGGCTTAACTGTCTGAACAAGCCCCAAACGCTGATTATGTAAAAACGTTCCATCACTAGGCGAAAAAAGTGGACTCCCCAAAAGCCCAGCGGCTTGTTCCGTCATGGCAACCAATAAATCACCTTTATCAAGCATATATTCATCAGGAAAGTCGCCCAAATAAAATTTCTGTTTGATTCCTTGGCTTCTATACCCACCATTTTCTAGGAAATTACCAGGAGTAAGCAAGACATAATCACCTTCTGAGGCAAAATACTCGCCCTTAAAAGCATACCCATGCTTAATTTTTATAAATCCTCCAAGATTATTTTTCTTCCAGCCTTTTAGGTTAGTAACAGGGTCACCAAACATCTCCAAAAATACGGATTGCGCTAAAGCATTCAGCTCTTGCTCAACTTGCTGGCAATCTTTACGCAACTGGTCGGCTGCTGCTAAGACTTGAGCAATTTGTTTTTGGGTTTCTAGGGGAGGGAGAGGGATTTTAGTTGCCAAAAAATCTCCTCTATTTATATGCTTCATAGTTGAGCCGCGAGTAAACTTCATCATTGATGAAATTGCTTCTTTTAAGGCATATTTGAAATAATTTTTATCAATGATTTTGTAATCTGGCACAACTTTAAAAATATGCTGATTTAATAAAGCATCTTCACTTTGCCATTCAAATACATCCAAGGTGGCAGACCATGAAACTAATATATCACCAGGGCTAACAAAATATTTTTCATCAACTTCAAAAGATGTCCTATTAAAAGGTTTAGAGCTATTAGTTAGATTTTGAATCCTAATAATAGGCTTACCACTTTCCTCCCAATGTGCTGGTTTAAATGCAAAGCCATTAATAAATTCAGAAACATTTTTTAACTCAACGTATGGATATGTCACTCAATTATCCCCTCAAGCTCACTTAATCCCTTATCCATTGCTCCCTGTAAAACCCTAATTCGCCCCATAATCACCTTAGACGCATCATACTCAATTTCTTCATAAATCACTTCTTTATAACGATTAAGCGACAAATCATAAGCATTACTGGCAATCTCATCTTTCGCCACCATAAAACTTTGTTCTGTCCGTGCATGAGAGTGTTCAGTCTCTAAATCATCCCAACGGGCTAAAATATCAGGAATATTATCGAGGCTATGGCTTATTGCTTCATCCTCTTTCACTAAGGGCGTACGCTTATCATCCAAGCTAAAGCCATCTGCTTGCATATCATAAAACCACACCTTATCTGTACCGCCTGAATTGGTCTTGGTAAATACTAATATGGCAGTGCTGACACCTGCATAGGGTTTAAATACACCTGAAGGCATGGAAATAACCGCATCCAGCTTTTGCTCTTCAATAAGCTGTTTACGAATTTCTTTATGCGCTTTGCTAGAGCCAAATAAAACCCCATCTGGCACAATCACCGCCGAACGTCCGCCTATTTTTAATTGGCGCATGATTAAGGCTAAAAACAGTAATTCCGATTTTTCAGTCGGGCGTTTTTTCTTTTTACCATCTTTGTCTACGGCTTCTTTGACGGGTTTAGTGGGCTTTACTTTACCTAAGGCTTTAAGTAAATCAGGGGAAATATTATCAACATTTACCGAGCCTTTAAAGGGCGGGTTTGCCAGAACAACACTATAAGCCTCAGTAATAGCTTCCTCGCCATCATGCACTTCTGCCAAACTATCGCGGTATTCTATGCGTGGCTGTTCTATGCCGTGTAACATCATATTCATCGCGCCAATACGCAGCATGTGTGTATCAAAATCGAATCCAGTAAAAAGGTCTTGATTATAATGTTTGCGGTTTTCTGGGCGCGTGAGTTCATCCGAATAATGCTGGTTGATATATTCAGCCGTCGCCATTAAAAAGCCACAAGTCCCCGAGGCAGGATCACACATGGTATCGGTTAAAGTTGGCTTGAGCATGGCCACCATCATTTTAATAATATGGCGCGGAGTGCGGAATTGCCCATTAACACCAGCGGTGGCTATTTTAGATAACAAATATTCATACACATCGCCTTTGGTATCGCGGTCTTTCATGTCGATGTCGTCAATCATTTGTATGACTCTATCGAGCAGGCTGGCATCGGGCATCATAAAAATAGCATCTGCCATGTGTTTGGCAAATCGACTTTCTTCACCTTGTAGAGTTTTGATAAACGGAAAGGCTTTATCCCGCACAATGACATATAGGGCTTGTGGGTCTTTATCGCGAAATACTGACCATCTTAATTCCCTTTGTTCTTCAGTAAAAATAGGCTCAACAATCGGTTTTTTAGTGCGTAGTGCTATACGCTCTTTTTGGGTATGAATTTCGTCTAAGCGTTTGATAAACAGTAAATAGGAAATTTGCTCTATGACGCTAAGCGGGTTAGATATGCCGCCCGTCCAAATAGTTTCCCATATTTCGTCAATTTGGTTTTTAATTTTGCCTGTTAGCACGGGTGATTGTTCCTTGTAATGTGTGTTAAAGCCCTAAAATGAAAAAACCGCTCATAGGCGGTCTTTCCAATCTACAGTAAAGCCAATTGAATGACAGCACCATAGGATAAATTGTATGGTTATATTATATAGTGAATCGCTTTATGCGTGCTTAAACTAATTGAGCGGCAGTTGTAAAAATCTCTGTATATTTTTCTATAAATTTATTATCTGCTGTTCCTTTAAAATCGGGGGTAATAGCATGACATTCTGCATATTTTCTGATGACTTCTGGATTGATTTTTAAAGCCTCACATACATTACTTAAAGCTGTATTGATGGCAATAAATTCATCTACATGTTTTTGGGCTATTTTATTAAAATCTTTTCCTGTTTTGTCTAAGTGAGCAGTACTTAGTTTAAAAAAAGTTTTCCAGTAAGCAATACCAAACACACCTGATAATTGAATCAAACCATGATTACGGATATGGTAATCGGCATGCCCTGTTACATAGGTTTTTTGCTCAATGGCATTCATGATTAAATCAAGATCCTTCTCATCATGTCTTATTGCTGCTTCAAAAGCTAAATTTGCTTGTTCCTGTGGCGTTAACTGGCTGTAGAGTTTATTGACCTGTTGACGCTTCATTGTCTTGTTCCTAACTGTTGCTCAATTCGTTCGAGTCGTTGGCTTAATTCAGTAAATTCAACTAATTTTGCTTGATTTGAAAGAGCTGTAATTAAAGATGCACCTATATCGGGAGCTACATTGCCTGTCATTGTCTCGGTCACTATATTATTTCCAGTTTCGGGTAGTGTTTCACCGATAGGAACATTAACAGGTATGGCTTGTGGTTTAATAGCAGGATATAGCCTATCAAGTACCAGCTTACATGCAGTCAAATCGCCCCCTAATGCTGCATCAATAACTTTCTGTAATACAGATTCCCCATGCTTTGCCAGTAATGGCTTTAGGTTTGCCATGTCTTTTTTAGGTCGTCCGCTGGGGTTGCCTGATTGCCCTTTTTTAAATGACATTGTTTTTCCTTGTTATTGTATTGCTATCAATACGCTGCTTAATCGTTAGTAGGGACGTGAAATAGATCATCAGAACCACTTAATACTTTGACTACTTCGCGCATAATTAAATATTTAACCTGGCGCGTAATGGGGAATTTGCTATCAAAAGCCATCCAGTCGTTCACTTGTGCTTGTACCCATTGAGGCACATCCTGCTTTGATACCTTAATGCTTGCCAGTGCATTAATAAAATATCCATCAAGACTTATTACTTGGCGTTCTCGTTCACCATCACGGGTGACATAAAATGCAACTCGAACATTATCAAAATTATTAGCATGTGAAAATATTTCTACACACTCGTTATCCTGTGAATTTATTTCTACAGTTATTTGCTGTGTATTTTGGGGTTCTGGTATTTTTGTTGCATTGTCCTGTGAAATAGTTTCTACAGGCTTAGCACTATCAGGTTGTGAAATTATTTCTACAAGTTTATTATCATCACTTTGTGAATATAATTCTACAAGGTGCTTGTGAATCTGTATTTTTGTTTTATGTGGCAATCGACGCGCCTTACTTGTTATTCCTAAATCAAGTTTGGCTTGTTTTGTTACATTAGCAATTTTGCTTTGATTTTTAGGACTACAGCCTATTAATTCAGCAATAAGAGGTTGAAGCGGTGTTGTACCATCATAAGCCATAGCAATTACTCCTTGTGAAAATATTTCTACATTATAAGGCTGTGAACATAATTCTACAAGTTAATAATGTGAAAATATTACTACAGATCATTTATTGCTTTATTAGTTGTGAAGGAACTATTTGCCGCTTTGCATTATCCCAAGCCCCTTTACATAAATTTCCTTTAATACCTGTTAATTGTAATTTTTGCCCAACTTGGTACGCAAGGAATTCGGTAGCCATGCTGCCTGTTGTTTTTATTCTCCATTCACGATTGCAGGCATCGGCTAATATGGCAGTAACAACTAATTGGCTATAACTCTCTAGCATAAAATCCATTTGTTTAGGTGTCGTTTTTATTGTGCCCGTAACATTCCCTTTAGTAGGGCTGTGTGTCCATGTTGCAGTTAAATCATTCATATCATCACTAATAATTAATTACAGGGTATGGCTATATATAAAGCTACCCTCTATATGGGGTAATAGAGTAAATAAAAAACACCTGACTTACCCTTTATGCGGGGTAGTAATCGGTGTTTTTCAAGGCAGTTGTCGCCTAAATTTTTTAAGCAGCCTCTTTATTTTGCTCTGGATTTAGCTCCACAGCACCTTCCGGCTCCCAGTTTCTTATACCTCCAGACCATCGTTCTGGATGCTCATTTCTTTTTTGTTGATACAGCACTTCTCGCTTCTTCAATATCTCAGCATCAAGCCCTTCATGTCTTTGGTTGGGTGTAACAAATTTGATTCGACTATGGCGATGCTCATTGTTGTACCAATACACAAAACCTTGTACCCATTGTCTTGCGCCCTCTAAAGAATCAAACCCTTCAGATGGCCACCGCGGGCAATATTTTACCGTTCTAAATAATGATTCGGAATACGGGTTGTCATTACTGACCCGTGGTCGACTACGGGAACTAATGACACCCAAATCATGCATTTTTGCTTGCATGGTAAGGCTCTTCATTGGTGCACCATTATCCGAGTGTAAAACCAGATCCTGTTTTCTGCATTTTTCTGACCAAATGCTACGCTCCAGCAACTCTGCCGCCTGTTCTCCCGTTTCATTGGCATGCACTTCCCAGCCAACCACTTTTCGACTGTATATGTCTTCTATCATATAGAGGTAATAATGCTGACCTATGACGGTGGTGGGTAAATAACTAATATCCCAGCTCCATACTTCATTAGCTTTCTTGGCCGTGTAACTTGTCGGTTTATTATGGCCATTTCTGACCTTTGCCTTTCCTCTGTGATGCAACATGCCTTCTTCCTTTAATACACGGTAAAAGCTTGATTCGGAAGCAATGTATTCTCCTCTGTCGGCCAATATCGGTACGATTTGACTGGGCGGCAATGAAGAAAACTCTTCCAAGTTACAGGTTTCAATGATCAATTGCCTTTCCTCTGCGGTTAGCTTGTTGGTGGGCTCCGGGCGCTTCGCCATCGGGCGTTTATCTGCCGATATTTCACCTTCGGATTGCCATCGCTGCAACGTCCGCACTGATAGCCCTATGATCTCGCAAGCCTTATGTTTTCTTGCGCCTGCCAAAATGGCTTCATTAATCAATTCTTCATAGTGCTGCCTATCAGCGAGTAAGGTCAATTGTCCTCGTCTTCTCCCCAATAGGCATTGAACTTTTTTCTAAGCACCAGTAAGGCTGCCGTTTCTGCCAAGGCTTTTTCTTTTCTGTTGAGCTCTTTTTCTAACTCTTTTATCCGTTTTTTATCGGATTTAGTGGCTGCCTGCAGGGCCTTCTTGTTACCTGCCTGGCGTACATTACCTGCTATGCACGCTTGCTTCCAAGTATTTATCTGCTCTGGATACAAACCTTTGCTTCGACAATATTCGCTTACTTCAATTTCAGATAAGGTCGCTATTTCTAAAACGACTGCAAATTTTTCTTCCGCTGACCATTGTTCAGGGGGAATTTCTTTTGACACGGACAATCCTGATATTTTAAATTCTTCTTTCCATTTATAAAGCGTAGAAGGATTCATGCTTTCTTGTTTGGCAAACTGCCTGAGAGATAGTTCACTTTGATTCAGCTTTTTAATGATCGCTTCTTTAAACTGCTTTGAATAATGTTGAGTTCCCATTTGTTGTCATCATACCGCCCCCTGTTTAGTTATGAAATTAATTTGGGCGACAACTATCCTGACACAGGGGGTAATGAGGTCGTGAACTTCTATTAACCTTCTATTTGGGTTAGTCTCAGATTATTAACCCTCTATAGAGGGCAAGGGTTTAATTTTATTCCATGCATCAATCCACCTTTGGTCAATATGTTGAAAATTCTCAGCTTTCCATAAATGTGATGCGCTAGTTGATGCTAGTACGTCTAATTTACCGTTACAGTCATCAATTTTTATCCATGTAACAGCATACAAGGAAGCTTTATTTCTTCCTCCTTGGCGCGTTTGTTGAATAAATCCTTTAGCTAGTAATTCATACTTAGCTTTGTCTATCGCGCTGTTTGACTGACTCCAGCCATACAGCGTTAATATTTTTTTGGCTGCGGTTAAATCACCATTGTTATCACCTTTGTATTGAGCAATAAGGTTATCTAACAGCACAAAAGCTTTGGGGCTTAGTGTTGAAGCAATTGACGGCTTACCTGCTCTGGTATCAGCTCTAAATATACAGTGTGGTTTGGCTGCATAACTTCCAAACTCAGATTTATTTTTACTTCTATTCCTTACCATGTTGTACTCTCAGCATACTGGTAATATCTGAAGTGCTAATAAATAAAGGATCAAGGCACACGCTTCAAAAGGAAAGGTAGTGCAAGCATATAGTTGAACCCATATATTCAGGCTGTTTAGTCGTGTATAAATCCTCATACTGAAGTTTCCCAGTTTTTAGGGGGGTATATAGGCGGATAGGGGCATTTATTAATGGGTTTGCCACATTGCACGCAAGATCCAATTAAAATCATACAGTCCATATATCGCTGAGCTTGGTTTCCCAGTTTTTTGTCAGCCAAATATTAGGAAAGTCTAATTTTCGAAAAATATTAGCGACTACTAATATATGGGTGTAAATCACTTTAAAAACAACAGGTTGATAGTGAATAAGGCTGTATTTTGTAGTATAATAAACAGTGCTAACAAATTGATTATACAAACAAAAAAGCCTTATTCATGTTCATTTTACGCGATCTTCTTTCTCCTCTTCAATCACATTTTTCAGAAACCACACTCGGCAAAGAAAGAGCCTCGTTATTTGCCTATACGCTACTGTCGATCATTGTCCCGTTTACTTCCTCCATTAGTTCCAATTTATGGCGCAGCCTTGAAACGCTGTTCGGTATCAATATCAAGCGGAAACGATTTTACACATTCATGGCATCAACCAAATTACCGTGGCAAGGTTTATGGAAAACAACCTGGAACCTGGTCGACAACCCTGAAACGGACGACCGATTATTAATTGCCCTGGATGATTTCATCAACCCTAAAGTGGGCAAAAAAATCTTTGGCTGTAATAGTGTTTTATATGATCTTCCCGAGACAAGACAATCTGGGCAGCGAGGGAGACCTCGAAAATATGGCCAGCGCTTGGGTTCGGCAACAGAAATGGCAAAATGCATTCGTCACGAAGCCGCCGAATATCAGGTGACTCTTTATGGCAAACAGCGTACGGTACTTGCCCATGAACGCATTGTCATGCTGAAAAGTTTAAAATGCAAAGTACGCGTCGTGTGGGTTTTTCGTAAAACGCAATGGATCGCACTGTTTAGCACGGACTTGTCATTATCGGTCACGCAAATGATCGAGTTTTATGGTGCGAGATGGAAAATCGAATCAGGATTCAAGGAGTTGAAACAAGACATCGGCAGTCAAAAAAGTCAGTGTCGTAATGCGCATTCCGTGACCAATCATTTGAATTTTTGTATGATGGCAAGTACGCTGACCTGGATTTATGCCGACCGTTTAAAGGCGGATCCGGAGCGTCGGCACAAAGTAAAAGGGCGCGCCAGTTTTGCCTTTTCAGACGTGCGGCGCATCATTACCGAGGCAGCATTGAACCCGGATTTTAATCATGTTTGCCCCAAACCAAGCAACTCCCCGATAAATCCACTGATTGCCGTACTGTTACGCATGGTGGCTTGATGATTTTTTTGGAAACTTCAGTCCTCATAGTTAAGTCTCCTTAATTAATTCAAGTACTTGCTCTCTAATCTCGACAGCAGAAAAGCCCAGTGTTTTTAGTCTTTCTATTTCTTCATGTACTTGTATTTCCAGCCATTCGACAATTTGCAGCTGTTCCGTGGTCATATCATTTCGTTTTATTCCTGCATTACCGCTTGCTAGCCTATTGATTTGGTTTTGAATATGAATATAAATAAGCCTTGGTTTTCTTGATTCTGGGATCTCCTTTATTAGTTCAAGCCTCAACCATTCAATTGAATCATTCGCTATTTTTGTCGGCTGAATAACGTCGTGGCGAGTGTTACGCCACTCTAACAATTCTGCTAAGTTTTTCTCGAACTGCTCTACATATTCAGTTCTAAAATCTTCAGCTTTATCACCCGTAAAACCTAAAACAACCTGAGAAAAAATTTTTCTATTTAATACATAGTATTTTTGTTTTCTGCCTTGCTCATCCAAGTAATAGGTCGGTGCAATTTTGCACTTACCTTTTTTCATTAAATTGTTAATTCGCCTATTTATATCGGCGGGTCTTTTACCAAAATGCTCAGCAACTTTAAGGGTATTGGTGCATACTTGCTTATGGTCTTTATCAATAACAACTAAAGCTTGCTGCAATAATTCTGATTTGGTGGGGAGTTTTTTTGATTCACTGATTAACTCAGCTGGTGTATTGTTGGTATTACTTTCAAGTGGTGCGAGTACAGTTGGTGTAATATCCATTATGCTTTCTCACCAGTGCACCCAAAAATACGGGAAGCCTTAAACTTAACCAGCTCTACAATTCTATAACGTACTAATCTACCCATTTTTAAATATGGTAAATTGTACCGTCCTGTACTTCGCCATATTGCTAGTGTACGCGGGGCTGTGCTTAGAAATTTCCCTGCAATATCTGGTGAAACATCGCCAGGTAATTTATTGATTGAAATGTCTAATAACAGTGCGAGTTCTTCGCGTAATTCTTCGTGTATTGGGGTGTTTTGAAATGCTTTCATTGCCTTTCCTATCAATTGAGAAACGATAAGAAAAGATAATACTTACAGAAACTAAAAGCTGTAACTGTTCATTTTTTCTGTGAGTTTTTATTTGTAGTTTTTTTTCACACCTTTACTTTTGTTACCACCTCTTCCAGATGCTTCAACACGTGCCTTTTGTTTAGCTTCAAAAACAGAAAGTCTATCAATTTCAATTGCTTGACTTTGTACCACCTTCTTTAGCTCATGAATTTCTTTTACAGCTTTATGATAGGCCGCTTCAAGCTCTATCCGAGTATCTGGGGTGGAAATAAGAAGAATATCCCCCTGTAGTTTTGGCAAAACGCAAGAAAAACTCATGGAGTGAGAAATTAAATTCAAAGGGAGTTTATTGGAAAAGTCGGGGTATGCTTTTACTGCCCATTCAAATATTGCTTTACTTACAATTTTTGAACTGACGGTAAGTTCCCTATCACATTCAATATCACCACGTTTTATAGCATCCCTTATTCTTTGATACACTTTTTTATATTCTATATGACTACTCTTAAGGAACTTTTCTCTAGGATCATGATCACAAATTAGATTAGCCATTTCTTTTGGTGTTATAAAATCACGTTCATAGAAATAACGATAAGCGTCTTCAGGTAAATGCGGCATTAATAATCCTTTGATACGATAAACCAATCAGCTGAAATACTACGACTGCTTTTGGCTCAAAAAAGGCAATGGTTGATATTTATGGAACGATACGACGCAAGAGGCTTTCATCAAGTAATCATTTCCTGATAATTAATGGTCATTAGCTAGCCTCCTTTAATTGAATAACTTGAGTAGACTCCTTAACGCCTGCTGTTTTTAATATGTAATCAGTGATCTGTTGCATCGGCTTTCTAAGTCTCTCAATATCAGTAATGATATAACCATCGGTTACATCACTATTTTTAGTAGAATGATTAACCAGTCTTTTTAGTGCGTACACTGGAATATCCCTGCTCTCTGCAATTGTAATAAATGTTCTTCTTAAGTCATGCAGGGCAAAAGTAACACCTGATTGCTTTATAACGAATGTAACAAATCGTCTTGAATCTGAAATATAACCCGTTGCAGTTGATGTACTCGGGAATACAAATTTTTCCTGAGTTCTACGAGTGTGAGCAGCCTTAAGCAGGTCGTAAATATAATCAGTTAATGGCAGAGTGTGTGTTTTACCGTTCTTTGTATCAACAATTTTTAAGGTTTTTTGCTGAAAGTCTACGTTATCCCATAGCAGTGTTGCGCATTCGGTTTTACGCATACCAGTTAGCAGCAAGACTTGTAAATAATCTCTGGCAATAATATGTTTATCACTACCTGATAAGCCCTGTACTGCCTGGAACCAGGCACCAAGTTCGTGCTCCTTAATGATAGTTTGTTTGCGCTCTACATTATACCAGGCCGTGGTTTTGGAAAGTCTTTTGACTGGGTTGTCGGGAAATAACGTCCTGCCCTCTTCATCCTCGTAAACTTCAGCAGCAAAGTTAAATAATGCTCGTAAAACACGCATAGAATTATCAGCTCTGGCATGTGAGTGTTTGCCTAATGCTCGATGTTTAGTTGCCACCATATCGCGGGTAATTTCTTTAAGTGGCCTATTATGCCAATCCTTAAAGCCCTCATTCATTACACGCTTATAGTCATGAACAGTTCCAGGCTTTAATTTTGTTTTGGTTTTTAAGTAATCATCAAAACATTCGATTAAAGTAACCCCCTTTACCTTATCTGCCTTTTTCTTTTGGTTTGGGTTTATTCCGTCTGCCAGTTCGGATAATTTATGCAATGCCTGCTTCCTAGCCTGTTCAATCGTCATTCTAGGGTATCGGCCAAGTGTCACTCGCACAGCTTTGCTTCCCATCCACTTATAAACCTGAAATGTTTTTGTTCCTGTCGGTGTAACCTGAAGAGTTAAACCTGGTGTTTTTGCATCATAGAAATAAGCGCGCTTTCCTTTATCAGGTATAGGGAATGATTCTATTTTTGTCTTAGTGAAATTTATTTTTATAGTCATCTTGAGTTCCACCCATTTAAAAATGGTGATATGCAGGTGATATGGAATCTAGTAATGTTAAGAAAACTAGAGAAACGTCAAGATAACTATAACCTCATGTTTCATAAAAGACAATATACTTTTAGTATACTAGGGTGAAATAGAGAAACACCATTTGATAGGGACTTAAAATCCCTCGCCTTCTGGGCGTGCCGGTTCGATTCCGGCCCGAGGCACCACTTCTTAGAGATGATAAATTAAGGGCTCCAGCAGTTTTTTCCGCTAGAGCCTTTTTTTATGCCTGTCATCCCGAGACTCATCAAAGCCCCTCTCTCCACACACAAACGGCAATATCTCCCGCTTTTATTGCCAATAAAATACCTTCTAATTGCTTTAAATAGCTACGCTCTATTACCTGTTAACACCAACTCCAAAATACCTCTCCTAAGCTCAACACATAAAACAAGAACTTTAATATTTTCTAATTTAAATGCTATCACGCCCCCAAGTAACCATGTAAAATGGTATGAATTTATTTTCTATTAACAGGTAGTAAAAGTGAACTTTAGAGGAACAACAATTCTTTCTGTACGCCGTGGCGATAAAGTCGTGATTGGTGGTGATGGTCAAGTAACTTTGGGCAATACAGTTATGAAAGGCAATGCACGCAAAGTACGTCGTTTATATCACGGTAAAATTATTGCAGGCTTTGCTGGCGCAACAGCTGATGCATTTACATTATTTGAACACTTCGAAGGCAAGCTGGAAAAGCATCATGGCAACCTCACCCGCGCTGCAGTAGAAATGGCGAAAGATTGGCGCACTGAACGCGCATTGCGCAAACTTGAGGCTCTATTAAGCATTGCTGATAGCAAAACCTCATTAATCATCTCAGGAAATGGTGATGTCATTGAACCTGAGCATGATCTTATCGCCATTGGTTCAGGCGGTCCTTTTGCACAATCGGCAGCGCATGCACTATTAGAAAACACTGACTTAAGTGCTAGAGAAATTGTGGAAAAATCACTTAATATTGCAGCTGATATCTGCATTTATACCAACCACAACTTGCGAATTGAAGAATTAGACGCGGAACCACAGGACTAAGAACTGACCATGACACAGATGACTCCCAAAGAAATTGCCCATGAATTAGACCGACACATTATCGGCCAAGCAAGTGCTAAACGCTCTGTTGCGATTGCACTGCGTAATCGCTGGCGTCGGGCGCAAGTTGATGAATCTATTCGCGACGAAATCACGCCTAAAAACATTCTAATGATTGGCCCAACTGGGGTGGGTAAGACTGAAATTGCACGCCGTCTAGCACGTCTTGCCAATGCACCGTTTATCAAAATTGAAGCAACCAAGTTTACTGAAGTAGGCTATGTTGGCCGTGATGTTGAATCCATTGTCCGCGACTTGGTTGAAACCGCAGTCAAAATGACCCGCGAGCAAGAAATGGAATCTGTCCAACACCGCGCGATGGATGCAGCGGAAGAAGAAGTTTTAGATATTTTATTACCCCGCGCGGATGGCGGCATGCTGTCAGATACTGAAGAAGCGACCCGCCAAAAAATGCGTAAGAAATTACGCGAAGGCGATTTCGATAGCAAAGAAATTGAAATTGAAGTACAAGCTTCACGCATCGGTGTTGAAATTATGGCACCTCCAGGCATGGAAGAAATGACCAACCAGTTACAAGGTATGTTCCAAAACCTAGGTAGCGAAAAAACTAAAGATCGTAAACTACCAGTTAAAGAAGCACTTAAATTATTAACTGAAGAACATGCAGCTAAATTAGTTAATGAAGATGAGTTAAAACTCTCCGCAATCGAAGCGGTGGAACAACACGGTATCGTTTTCTTGGATGAGATTGATAAAGTTTGTAAACGCTCTGATAGTGGCGGCGGCGATGTTTCACGCGAAGGTGTGCAAAGAGATTTATTACCGCTGGTTGAAGGTAGTACCGTCAGCACTAAATATGGCATGATCAAAACAGACCATATTTTATTTATTGCTTCAGGTGCTTTCCATATTGCTAAACCCTCTGATTTAATTCCTGAATTACAAGGGCGCTTTCCGATACGCGTTGAATTAGATGCCTTAACGACGGCTGATTTTGTGCGCATCCTAACTGAGCCTAAAGCCTCATTAACCGAGCAATATCAAGCACTTTTAGCAACAGAAGGTGTTAATGTCAGTTTTACTGAAGATGGCATTCAGCGTATTGCCGAACTAGGCTGGGAAGTAAATGAAAAAACCGAGAATATCGGTGCACGTCGTTTGCATACTATCTTAGAGCGCTTATTAGAAACCGTTTCTTTTGATGCCCCTGACTTAATGAATAAAGATATTGTTGTTGATGCTGCTTATGTAAACCAATATTTATCCGAATTGGCTCAGGACGAAGATTTAAGCCGTTACATACTATAATTATGCGTATTAAAGCCGAACCCATTACGACTAATCTGACTGAAATAAAGCTGCATAAAGTATCACGCATCTTAGAAATAAGCTTTGATAATGGTCAGACGTTTCAGTTGCCCTGCGAATATTTACGTGTCTATACGCCCTCTGCTGAGGCATTAGGCCACGCACCAGGCCAAGAAACACTGCAGACAGGCAAAGAAAATGTTGCGATAGAATCAATAAGACCTATCGGCAATTATGGTATTTCACCTGATTTTAGTGATGGTCATAATAGTGGCATTTATACTTGGGAGTTGCTTTATAAGCTGGGTAATGAATACGATGTACTTTGGGCTAGCTATTTAGCTGAAATAGAAGCCACTGGCGCGAGCCGTACCGAACAAAGCGCACCACCTAGCCCATGCTGTGGTGGTGGATCTTGTTCTAGTATGTAAGTAAAAGCAAGCATTTTAATATAATTTTTAATAACAAAGATTTAATAATATCCACAAGCATAACGTAGTTTTTTAACTTCTTTAGGCTTGCTAGAAAAACTAATTGCGTAACTATTTTTCTGATGTAGCAGTGAAATCAAAAAACAAGTCAAACTGGGTATTATTAAGTCCTCTTTAGCTTTAAAAATAACTTTGAAAACATAATTAAAGGAGAAGTGTGCCAAAACTCTCGCAATCACAAAAAATAATTAAATTTTTAAAGGATAATCCAGATAAAAAATTTAATGCTCGGCAAATAGCCGAACAAATTGTGGCTACATACCCAGAAGATTATGCAGAAAAAAAACTTAATCCACGTTTTGAAGATAACAAAGCTTTTATTTCTCAAATAGTTGCTGAAATTGGTTCACAAAAAGAACTAATTATTAAAAATGATAGCCATATTTTCTGGCAAGATAAACCAAGACCACGTATTTATTGGTATAGCACAGAGAAAACTCAGGAAAACAAAGAGATAATTAAAGAAGAAATAGAGGGCGTGGAAGTCGACCCAGCTTTTTCAAAAAGCACATTTTCTGAGCATGACTTATACCCGGTTCTAATTACTTATTTAAAATCTGAATTAAAATTATACTGTCAGCGAATAGATGAAAAACGCTCAAAAAACTCCTGGGGAACTGGTGGCAACCAATGGTTACATCCAGATATTGTTGCTATGCAAACAGTCGATAAAGAGTGGAATGAACTAATAAGAAACTGCGTTAAACAAGGAACTGGACAAAGTGTACGTCTTTGGTCGTTTGAGGTTAAAAAAGAATTAAATAGCTCAAATGTTAGAAAGAGTTTTTTTCAAACAGTAAGCAATTCTAGTTGGGCAAATGAAAGTTATTTAGTTGCAACCACTATATCAGATGCTAATGTTGAGCAGGAGCTAAGAATGCTTTCAGCCTTGCATGGTGTAGGCATTATTTTGCTTAATGTGGAAAACCCAACTGAAAGTGAGATGATGCTGCCATCAAAAGCAAGAACAGAAATTGATTGGCAGTCTGTTAATCGTATTTTAGTTGAAAATCCTGATTTTAAAGATTATATTGAGCTTGTTTCGACTTATTACCAAACAGGTAGAGTTAGAGCTAAAGACTGGAATAAATTGTAAAAATTAAAGCATACACAATCACAAGCAAGCTAAAGGCCTGCACCCAATTACCAGCTAATAAACAGCCATAGCTTCACCTTAAAACTAATAACAATTCCCCCTATCATCAGCCAAAGATATAATATCTTTAAATATTTTAAATCAACATGAAACAAAAAATTCGCACCTTTATATTCGATGAACTTATTTTTGTGCCAGAACCAGGTAAGTTTTCTGATGATGATGACTTATTAGAAGCTGGCTTAGATAGCATGGGAATTATGCGTTTGATTATGTTTATCGAAGAACAATTTGGCGTTACTCTACCCGATACTGAAATCGACCCTGATAATGTCAAATCATTTAATGCACTAGCGCAATGGGTACTAGGTCACCAAAAATGAGTGCAACACAACAAGAACCATTACTAGCCCTTAATCCTGCCGATTATCTCACCTTGACCATGGATCAAGAGATCCGTCAGGATAATATGCCAGGCAGTATATGTGGCTATGCTTTAGAGCTTGATCAACTACCTGATATTGATGCGCTAAGTGAGCGTATTACTGAATTTGGCGCGCGCTTTCCAGTCGCCTATGCTTCTTTACAGCAACGCGGTAAACGCTTTTTTTGGTTTGAGCGCGAACAGCAGCATGCGTTATTTGTACAACACCATGCTGCTAGTAATAGTGATGAAGCCGGCTTTCATCATGCAACTATTATTGAATTACTGAATCATAAAGAAGCACGCGAAACACTGCCCCCGATCAGCTTTCATTTGCTGCAAAGTGCTAATAAAACCACGTTACTACTGCGCTGGATTCACCCTTTTTGTGATGCTAAAGGCACTGGCTTGATTTTACAGTATCTGTGTACTGATAGTGCTGAAAAACGTCTTAATTTTGACTTACCTACACTGCAACCTTTGGTCAATCAACAACTGGCTAAATATAAGTGGTGGCAAAAAATTAGCTTTTTTTTCAAGGCCAAATGCTATATTACCCAGCTGGATAAATTGCAAAGCATCATCCATGCAGATACGACCAAAAGCCCTGAAAAATTAAATTTCAACACTTACACACTAACACCTGAGCAAACACAGGTCGTTAATAAACTCGCCCGCCAATATGTCGGTATTACTGGCACTAGTTTGTATTATATTGGCTGTTTGATGCGTGCCTTGCATAAAATGAACCCTGAACAAGCTGGAGATGCCTACTGTACGCCGTACGCTTTTAATTTACGTAAAAATAAAGCGTTGAGTCCATTGTTAGGTAACCATGTTGGTGCCTTGTTTGCACAAGCACCTAAGTCAATTTTGCATGATCGCAACGCACTATTCCAACACCTCAAGCAACAACATGTAAATGTGATCCGTGAAAAACTGGACTATGCCTTTTTACCCGTTATGTGGGCTGCAAGCTGGTTATCTTTACAAAGACATGGGCAGGAATTACGTAAGTCTTATGGTTCTGGCACCGAACGTAGCTCATTTTGGTTTTCTGATATTGGTCACGTTGATTTATCCAAGGAGCCTTTGCTAGGTAGCAACATCACCCGAGTATTACACTTATGCCAAATTACCAGCCCCCCAGCACTGGCACTGCTGAGTTGTCAGCTGAATAATCAACTGACCTTGAGCTATAACTTTATTGAACCTTTGTTTACTCCACAATGGATCGAGCAGTTACATGAGTTAGTAGTCGCCGAATTACTCACAGCTTAATCTTTATTTGCCATGAATATTGTGAGCCAATTTTTACAGCAATCTGCAAAATCACCTGAGCAGATTGCTTTTGTTGAAGCGGAACAACAACTTAACTACTGTCAATTTCAAGAACGAGTCGCTAAAATAGCGACATTTCTACAACAGCAACAAGCACAAGGCTACTGCATAGCCATTGCACTTGAGCGTGGCATTGATGCCGCTAGCTGTATTTATGGTATTTTAAGTGCAGGTGCAATTTACCTACCTTTAGATATTAAAAACCCGGCATTACGTTTAAATTTTATTATTAACGATGCTCAACCAAAGTATATTATTGGCTTAGGCGATACGCCTAGCTGGCTACATGCAACAGAAAAGTGGCTGGATTTAACTTGCTTACTAGATATGGCAACAGATTTCAGCCTAGCTGAAGTCGATGCAACAGCCTTGGCTGCAATACTCTACACTTCTGGTTCTACCGGCACACCCAAAGGTGTTGCACTTAGCCATCAAGCTTTGTTAAACTTCTCTAACTGGGCACAACAAACTTTTACTATTAATACACAAGAGCGCATCGCCAGCCTTGCACCCTTTCACTTTGATTTATCTATTTTTGATTTATTTACCAGCCTTGCTGCTGGTGCCAGCGTTTATTTTATTCCTGCCAAACTCACCTTCGCACCTAGCCACCTCACCGCATGGTTAAGTGCTGAGCAGATAACAACATGGTATACCGTGCCTTCTTTATTAAGCTTTATTGCCCTAAAAGGATCCTTAGCAACTACGCCGCTCCCTAAGCTGAAGCAACTATTATTTGCTGGCGAAGTGTTTCCGACCGCGCAATTAATAAAACTAGCTGATTTATTACCGCAGACTGCTCTGTATAATTTATACGGCCCTACCGAAACCAATGTCTGCTGCTATTGGCAAGTTGATCTCACCCAGTTAGAACCCGAACAGAGTATCCCAATCGGGATACCTGCATGTCAGGCGACATTAAGCTTACACCCTGATACCGCAGAACTATTAGTACAAAGTCAAAATAATTTTTCTGGTTACTGGCAAGCAGGGAAATTACAACCATTTAATGCCGACACCTATCCAACAGGTGATAAAGCATCGCTCAATGCACAAGGTAAATATTGCTATCATGGTCGCTTAGATCGTATGTTGAAATGCTCCGGGTACCGGGTAGAACCCGCCGAGATTGAGCATAGCATCAATCAACTTGACGGCATAGCAAACTGCGCTGTGGTCGGCATAAAGGATAGTACTAGCGGCCAACGTCCCGCAGCGGTCGTGGTATTAAAACAAGGAGCTGATTTAGCCGCCAGCATAAAACCGCTACGCCAACAACTAGCCTCTTATATGCAGCCCTGTAAATTTATCGTCTTAGCAAGCCTGCCGGTTTTATCCAATGGTAAAACTGACTATCAAGCCATTCAATCTTTATTTAATAAGCCATGACTTATTCTCAACTACCGCCTATTGGTAACTTGCAAGCCTCTAAGCAACGTTTACATTATTGCGCCCAACAAAACCTATTAAAGCATGCTGTTGCCGTAGAATTTGGTGGCCTAGGGACTACTTTTCAAGAGCTAGTCGCCGCTCACTTTGAATTAGGTAAATATTGCCAAGATACAGGGTTAATCCTCTCTATCAATGCCCATTTATGGGGCGCTATTTTCCCGTTGCTTCGCTATGGTACTGCTGCACAGCAACAAACATGGCTACCTGCCTTACTCACTGGAGATTTGCTTGCAGGCCATGCGATTACTGAACCACAAGCAGGTTCAGATATACATTTATTAAGCACACAAGCCACTCAAACTGAGTCTGGCTTTATTCTTAACGGCCATAAACGTTTTATCACCAATGCACCTATTGCTGATGTCATGGTGGTGTATGCAGTATTAGATAACAAACTTTCTGCTTTTATTATTAAAGCAGATGATTTAGGTGCAAATTTCACCGATACACCCCATGTTACTGGCTGTGCAACAGCTACTATGGGGGATATCATTTTACAAGATTGCCTTATTCCCTTAGAGCGTCAACTGGGTAAAATTGGTGCGGGCAATATGATGATCCAAAGTGCCTTAGAACTAGAGCGTGCCTTTATTTTTGCCGGCATCAACGGCATCATGCACTGGCAACTGCAACAAATTATTAAATACAGTCGTGAACGTAGAGTCGAAAATACACACTTAGGCAGCAAGCAAGCCATTAGTCACAAAATTGCCGATATGCAACTGCGTTTAGATAGTAGTAAGCTGTGGGTGAATGAATGTGCCAGACTAAAAGATACCAATAAACGCATTAGCTTGGTGAGCGCGCAAACCAAGCTTTTTGCCAGTGAAGCTTTTTTGCAGTCCAGCCTTGATGCTGTGCATATAATGGGGGCTAGTGGCCTGATTGCAGCCAATAAAATATCCACCTTAGTACAAGATGCCATGGCAAGTCGTTTATTCTCAGGTTCATCAGAAATCCAAAAGAATATGATCGCTGCTTTATTAGGTACTGGCACTGGATACAAAAGTAAATCATAATATACTTACATATTACCCATACAACTCACTTATTCCATGTTTTTTCGTGCCTTATTAGCTTTTTTAATGGTTCCAGTTATCGTCACTGGAGTCGTACCTTTCATGCTTTCTCAATATGATCCTTTTCAAGGGCAGACCAATTTATCAGGGTTATTCATCATCAGCTTTGGCTTATTAATTCTGCTATGGTGTGTACGCGACTTTTATGTTGCAGGTAAAGGCACTTTAGCACCTTGGGATCCCCCTAAAAAACTAGTCACAATTGGCCTGTATAAGTATGTAAGAAACCCAATGTACATCGGCGTACTTTTTATTTTATCCGGCTGGGTCATTACTACAGGATCACCCTTTATTTTTGGCTTTACAGTCGCTTTATTTACTGCATTTTACTTCAGAGTAAAAATGCATGAAGAGCCGTGGGCTGAACAGATGTTTGGCGCTGAGTGGTTAAACTATAAAAATAATGTGCCTAGCTGGTTGCCACAAACAAAAGGCTATTGTCCTAATGAGTCATAATCACTCACAACTTTAGATCTGCAATAAACCCTAATGCTGAGTCATCATTCTGTGTAGAAAACCGCTCCCACACACCTGCATCACGGGCAAGCTGTTTAAAATTTTCTGAACGATTAGTCATCTCGGAAGCTACTAGCATAAGCTCTAATTCTAGTGGCGGCATGGCTTTCATTAAAGATTTCACCAACCCACGATTAACTCCATTCACCCCAAAATCACCTAAAGATAATGCCCTGGAAAAGCCGTAAAATTGCTGAATACGACTTTCGCATAATTGGGCAAAGCGGGCACTTTTATGAGTATTTTTTAACGACTCTGTAATGGCTAAAGCTGCAACGGCAGCATTATAAAATGCATTTTGCACGCCATGTGAAAAAACTGGGTCTACAAAGCCAGCCGCATCACCAATGCAATAATAATTTTGCTGACAAATCCGCGTTGCATAATATGAGTAATCAGGCCGATATTGCAGAGAATTATCTATATATTCTGCATCACGTAATAAATCTTTTAAGTACGGCAATTGCGCACATCTTTGTTGAAAATAAGCAGCACGCTGGCTTTTATTCATACCCTGCATTTTATTCGAACGCACAATCAAGCCGACACTGGTTTTTTCACGTAAAACGATATGCCAAAGCCAGCCATCTGCATGTGACATTACAAAGGTTACGGGGGCAATAGCTTTAATCTCTGTGCTTATATGGCTTTGCCGATCCACGCCAACATAACGTGAGTTCTTAAAATAGCCCCATAAAGATAAAAAATTCATGGCAGGATCAATATTTTGGCGTGTTTCTAATTGATGTGCCATTAACGAACTATGACCGCTTGCATCAACAACAAATCGACATTGGATACTACCTTCAATATTTACCTCGCCGCGTGAATCCACATAGCTAATCACGGGGTCGGTTTTGGCTAAATCGACCTTTTTAACCACAACCCGATTAAAAACTTGCGCGCCCTGCTCTTGCGTATGCGCGAGCAACAATTGATCAAAAACATCCCGCTCAACATGTAAGCCTGGGCGCGTATAACCATATTTAGCAAATGAAATCTGATGGATTTTGCCATTCCAAGCAGTAATCCCGCCAGCTTTAGCAATAAAGCCTTGTTGCTGAATTCTTGCAGAAACACCTAGCTGGTCAGTAAATTTCCAAAAATGCGGGATTAAGCTCTCTCCTACTTGATTACGCGGGAACTCCGCACGCTCAAGCAAAACAACATCGACATTGTTTTTAACCAAATGAGTGGCGACACTACTACCAGCAGGACCACCACCAATAACCAGTACGGTACATTTTTTGGGTATATTCTGTTCCATAGGGAAACTAGTTGCTTAAAGAACGTGCAATTTAGTCTTTAATACGGCTAACCTTGCCATTTTCGAAATAAACGATAAAAGTATTAAAACGATTACTCCAATAAGTCCAATCATCTGACTCCAAAGTAGGTGTTCTGGTAATGGGAGGGTAACCAATCGCAACCAACACAGCATCCTTACTCATGCCCTTAGCTGCTTTCGCTTGCGTAATTTTTTTACGCTCAGCACTGGTAAATTTTCTTAAATTTAAAGGCTGCTTGGCAAATAGCTTGGCAAAAGCTTGGTAAGGGTCTTCACCAGTGTGCTTAATTACATTCTCAATTAATAGCTCTTTATTTTGCTTAATAAGCTTAACTGTTATTGATTTTCGAGTGAACCCCAGCAATTCTACTTCTGTATTGACCGCCAACAAAGCACCACGTCGATAGTTGGAAGTACGGTACTTGCCTTTTTCATATTGCATCGTGACTTGAGTGTAATACTTTGCATTTAACTGCACCCCAGCAGGCAATACCTCTGGTTTAGGTGCCATCGTTTCACAAGCCGTTAGTCCAAACAGCATAAACAACATCATAACGGGTAACATACGTCGCATAATAATTTCCTTAATTGTAAGTAAAACTTAATGTTTTTGTAGGTATGGCTTTAGCCACAATGTACAGATAAATCTGTACCTACGAGAATACAGGCAACATTATAAAATGTTAAATTAATTATACATTGCGACTTACTGATCACCTAAAGTAGCACCGTCAACAGGTTGTTGTAACCAAGTAGCAATATCTTTACCCAAAGTCTTAACGCAACGCCCTAATAATGCACAAGTACCTTTATAATTGCCCATAAAGCCCCCCATTGAAGCGCGAACACCCGTAAATGAAACAGTCTTTTTACCTTTCCTGACCAATGAGCCTTTGATGCCAACCCATTGCCCACCTCTTCCTGCCCAAGCATTTTTCTTATACTTTGGCAGATCAACTATTTCAATCTCCAAAAAGTCAGCGTTTGCTGAACGCTTTGCCTGTAAGTTAATAGCAGCATATTGCTCATGCCCATAACTTTGCACAAAAGCAGGTAGCTTAGTCAATAATTGACACTCATTCCGCACCGCGTCCCTTACCATCATGCCTTTAGCAAATTTTACTGGGGCAATATTTAAAGTACCTGCACCAGAATAACTCACCTCCTTGTTAATGCTGGGGGCATCGCTAGAACTCTTACTTGTACAACCTACTAGCAATACAGTTAATAACAGAACCAATGTTTTAAATATTTTCATAGCACTCTCCAAATAAATTATATGACTAATAATAGCTTATATACTCATACTATTTCTACCACTCAGCAAACCTTGCTGGAAGCTATTCTGCTCCTGCCATAAATCACCCGCTAATAAAGCAACAATTTCTTGCTTAATTTGTGGTTGCCGATCTGATTCAAAAAATAGATTTTCCACCAAATTAGAACAATAAAAACGCTCTATCAATAGATGCATGGTTCTAAAGCCTTTTTGATATACTGCATCATTACTTTGATGTAAATCAGCATCCGCTTCCTTATCAGCTAGAAACCCTTGGTGCAATTGATCTGCTACTAATTCAGCCGTTTTAACGGCAAAAAAGAACCCTGATGAAAAAACGGGGTCTAAAAACCCTGCCGCATCACCACAACAAGCAAAACGCTGCCCATAACTTTGAGTATTTTGGTAACTAAAATCTGCTTCCAACCTGACTGCGGATAATACTTCAGCACCCTGCAATAATTCATGCATATAAGCTGAGGCATTTATATAGTGCTCGAATAATGCATCCTGTTTTAAATCAATAGTCGCTTTTTTTTGCACGACCAAACCAACACTCAAACGCTTATCCGTAAGTGGGATACACCATATCCAGCCTATATCCGATAAGAAAATTTTGATATTACCATGTGCAAATAAAGCATCAGATTCCTCCGAATCGGCTAATTTATAATAATTATAAAGTGCATATTTGCCTAAATTATTAATTTTATTAATGCTGCCCAATTGCTTAGCCATCAGCGCATTACGCCCTGTTGCATCTATAAAATACCGGCCTTGATATTGTGCCTTATCGGTTTTGATTTGCACACACTCTGCACCGCATTGCACACTCTGCACTTGTTCTTGTTGATGCGCTGCCACACCTTGCTTAACGGCATTGACAAATAAACGCTCATCAAATATCGAACGCTCTATCTGAAAAGTACGGTAATTCCCTGCAAGTGGGAAATAAGTGCGCCGCCCTGACAGTTCATCAATAAACTCCGCGCCACCTTTGCTTAAATTACCTTCTTCCCAAGCAATACCTAGGCGTTGCATAATGGGCCCTGCCATAGGCAACATTGATTCACCAATATGGTAACGCGGGTGCTGTTCACGCTCAATCAATAGGACACGGTAACCGTATTGAGCCAATAAGGTTGCTGCGGTTGAACCTGCAGGCCCACCACCTGCAATAATGACATCATACTGCTTTTCTTCCATGCTTAATCTCTTTTACTTTCAATACTAGTCATCCAAATAGGACTGTTTATATTTAATGGTATATTATTTGCCGACGTTTTACTTTGTAATGTGCGCAATAAAGGCAACACAGCCGTTGCAGGTGCTGACTGGACCAACTCTATACATTCTGGTGACATGACGGTTAGATCGTTTGCTACTTGCGGCAAAGTCACACTGGCTAATGCATGCTCTGCATCACTGCTCAATACAAACGCACAGGCAAAAGCAACTTTACCAATCGGCGCGGCTAAATATTGCGGCCATAATTCATCATAACAAACCAACAAGCCATCACCCTCTTGTAATTGCATTTGGCTGCACATTTCCAACAAGCCCATGGCAAACGTATCATCCGCTGCCGCAATCGCCGTGGTTGCAGCCTGGCATTTATTGAGAATACTCCAATAACCTGCTGTGGTGTTATGTACCGAGTTATGAAATTGGGTAGGCGAAAGTAATGCATCATCATCCGGCAATAAGCGACACAAAGCATCAGTCACTTGTATTTCACCTCCTAAAGAGGCAAAAACCGAGGGTAAAGTGGCAGTATCTACCGCCGCTTGCTGACAAGCCTGAGTTGCTGCCGTGATGGCCATACGTGTCGTCATACTGGTACGCCGACGCATGCCGGCAGGAATCAAGGCTTTATCAATAGCACTCCCTGATATTTGCAACTGCGCCAATAAGTCAGCATCAGGACAACAAACGGCGATAGATTTAATAAAAATTGGTTTCATCATAGGGCTACAATTACGCTGGCATTATTACCACCAAAGCCAAAAGAATTACTCATGGCTATCTTCATATTTTGCTTAGTAACAGGCTCTTTAAGCACTTGGCATTGACAGTCTGCATCCAGTTTTTGCAAGCCATGGGTTGCTGGCATAAATTGCTGTTGCAAAGCTTGTAATGCAATAATTGTTTCTAACGCACCCGCCGCCCCTAAAGTATGCCCAGTGACACCTTTAGTACCACTACAAGGCACTTGATCAGCAAAGACACTATAAACAGCTTTGCTTTCCACACGGTCATTAATCTTGGTTGCGGTAGCATGCAGGTTAAGATAATCAATCATATCCGGCTGTAGTCCCGCTAATTGCAAAGCATTTCTCATAGACAAGGCTGCACCAATACCATCTGGGTGCGGTGTACTCATATGATGCGCATCGGAAGATTCACCAACCGCGAGAACTTGCATTGTTCCTGCATTGCCTGCATGCTTTTTTTCCAAAACCAACAAACCAGCAGCTTCGCCAATACTAATCCCTTGTCTATCAGCATCCATAGGGGTACACGGTTTTGCTGCAACGAGTTCCAAGCTCCGAAAGCCACGTAAGGTTAGCCGACATAAAGTGTCAACACCACCGACAATCACTGCATCACAGACATCATTGGCAATTAAACGCTGGCCTGCAGCAATGGCTTTGGCACCTGAAGAACAGGCGGTAGAAATAGCAAAACAAGCTCCCGTTAAACCTAACTCCAATTGCATAAACCTGGCAGTTGCTTGATAGGCATGTTGTTTTACAAAGTGGAAATCATCGGGCATTTTGTCGGTCTTGAGTAATTCTGCATAAGCAGCTTCCGTCTCATACAAGCCCGAAGTACTGGTACCGATCACCACACCGATTCGATGTGCGCCGTATTGACCTTTAGCTATTTCAATCGCAGTACGTACCCCATCTTGCGCATTATTTAATGCTGTTAAGGCAACACGCGAATTGCGGCTGTCATAAGCAGCCAATTCAGAACGTATACTTTGTAAAGGCTGTTTAATTTCACCAACATAAGCCGTGAACGGGACAGTAAATAATTCTAACGGAACGAGCGCTGATTGGTTTTGAGATAAAGACTGATATAAAGCCTCGTTCCCCGCGCCACAAGCACTTAAAGCGGAATAGGCTGTGATGGCAACAGCTTGCATTAAATTGTACTGATTTTCCATAAAATAACTGATTGAAGTTTATTAAATGCTAGAAACAAAAGCATGCATTATTATACAGTTTGTACACGTATTGGAGTACCAAAGGCCAACCCATGATTATTAAGTTAGCATAGACAACACATTGATTATCACAGATGCGCTTCGTGCCTCAGCACATCCTACCTTGTGTTGTCTGCCAAATTTTCTTTCGGTTTAATGAGTATCGGGCACAATAAAAAACCCAAAATCACGCCACAACTGACTACTTTTGCCAAAGTTTGTAACATCGAAGTTTGTGCAAAAATCAAACAACCAAACACTAAAGCACTGGTCAACATTGATGCCAACATGGCTTGATACGTTAATACCACATAGCCACTGCGATTTTCCTGATAAAAAATACCATAATCTACACAGACAGCAACCGCCAGCAAAAAACCGACTAAATGTAAAAAACTAATAGATTCACCTGTCCATGCCCATAAGGCCAGAATCAATAACGCTGCTAAAAAAGCGGGAGCCAAGGTTTGTATGGTTAGCGCAACACTTTTATAGCGTAACCATAATAAAAAAGTAATTAAAGCCAGACCTGACAACAAGGTTACTTGCGCTCTTTGCTGGTAATCCACGGCCATCCGATTGAGCATATCACGTTGGCTAAAGTATTGTACGTGCGGCATATCAGTCAAGGCAGCTTGTAAAGCCTCTGGCTTATGCCCTGTCAGCCAGATAATTAATAAATTACGCTGCTCGGCTAATACAATTTGATTACTGATTAATTTAGCAATAGGCGATTGCAAAACTTGCTGCACTGTCAATATATCGCTTTGCGTATAATCTAAATCCCCTAAACGCCCAACTGATAATCCTTGCGCTTGTAAAGCTTTACGCCACAAACCTTGCTGCTCAGCAGTTAAAGCGGCTAACAATAATTGTTGATTTTCCTGCTGCTGTTGTTGTGACAATACCCATGGATAAAGCCCGAAATAATCATCTAAGTCACCCACTTGTTGCACTTGATCTAAACGTAAATAGACTTGCTCGGCACGTTGCAATGTTTGTTCAATAGAAGCACCACTTACCAATACGAAACGCCCTGGCTCCATACTGACTAAACGCTCGCGTATTTTCTTATCCTGCACCTTTAAATAATCTAATTCAGGGGTTAACTGCTGCAAATCTTGCATCCATTGCAAACGATCTAACTGCACCACACCTGCTACCGACAATAGCAATACGCAAGCAATCATCCCCCAGCGATAACGTCGACAAAAATTTAGCCAAAAAGCAATAATACGTAAAGGTACTACTTTTTTTGCCGTACCTGTCATGAGATGTGGAAACAAATACCGGGTTAATAATAAGGAAACCACAATACCTGTGCCTGTATAAACCGCTACTTGCTGAAAACCAGGATAGCCAGATAAACCTAAAGCAACATAACCAATCAAGGTGGTTAACGCTCCCATGAGTAAACTTGGAAAAATCTTTTTTACTAAACTGAGTCGTTCTGCCGCTTGCATACCTTGCGCATGCACTAACACATGAATGGGGTAGTCTATACAAATACCAATTAAGGTGGAGCCAATGGCAATAGTCATACCGTGTACTGAGCCAAACACTAAATTAGTAACCAAAACAGCCACTGCCATCACTGTCAACAATAAGGAAAAAACCCAGTACATCACCCGAAATGAGCGAAAAATAACTAAAAATAATAAGGTTAACGCTATCGACGATATGATGCTGACAAACTTAATATCTTTTTCCATCATCGTCTGAGTTGCAACTGCAAACAGCGGTACACCAGTCATATCCAGTTGATAAGTTTGCTGCGTTACTGCATTAAGCTCGGTAAACGTTGCATTAATTTGCGCCTGAATCTGTAATTGTGCGGGTACATCCATACCCGACATATCTGTTTCTAAAATAAAATTGGCATACTGTGTAGGTACAGATTGTTGTTTTTTAAACTGTGTTGCAAAATCTTTAAAGCCATTGAGTGACAATAATAAAGGGTCTTGCACCGCTACTTTCTTAATAAACTGCCCTTGCGGTGATAATAAGGCCTGCTTTAAACCTGCCGCACGTTCAGCCAAAGCAGATTCAGTAAATATCTCAGTAACCGCTTGTGCTGGTGTACGACTGTATAATTGTGCACCATGTTTGGCATACAGAGTGGTTAGTGCAGCAACAGCACCACGCTTTTCATCAGTTGCCCAGACATCAACCACACCTGAAATAGCTCGCAACTGAGTTAACCATATCTGGGTAAAGGCCGCAGAGACTTGTTCATTATCGCCAGCATCTATCGACAAAATATAACGGCGCGATAACGTTCCCGACTGAATTTCACTGGCTAATAAAATCTCTTCGGCATTATCGCCTGCGATAACAAAAGCGGAAATATTGGTTTGAAAATTGGTCGTAAAAACGGCTAAAGCAATCAGTAGCGGCAAACACAACAAAAAGAACAGTGAGGCTAAAGACGGGCGCACGTTTAATGTCCTTTCAGTGACTGCAATAAGTTCACTAATTTTTGTTTAACAAGCAAGCCTTGCTCTGGTTTACTTAAAATATAAGCACTACGATCACCATCAGGCAAGAATACGGTCATTTTATTGGCAGCCTGCGCAGGCAAACCTTGCATAATAATTTTAAGTGCCGCTTCTTCAGGCTCATGCTCTTTTGCTGTTAACTCTAGTTCCCATAACGATTCAGATGCACTAAATTGCAAGTAATATGCTTGCCGTAAAAAAGGCAAATTACCCGTCATGATACCTTTAAACGCCGCTAAGCTTGCCATCATTGGGTCACTTTCATCTATTTGTAATTGATGATAGGTTTGGGTGCTAGGTTTCGAGTAAGTAAGCTGACTACCCGCTGCCGCCATAATTTCTATATCAGGCTGTTGCTGCTGTTTCAATAAAGTATTGGGTGCCGCTGCATACAAAAAACCACTACCGTGCCAATCTTCAGATAATAAGCCCATATAGCGAGTTTCTTGGTAAGCAATCTGTACAGCAACTTCAGGTTGCATATGCGCCATAACGCTTTCAATGGTCTCTTGTGCAAAACAAGTAAACGTTGCACTCAATAATAATCCAGCTAAAACCTTAGTTAGCATTACTTTAACTCGCACGTACATCTAACCAAATGGCACGACCATCAATCATCATTTTTCTAATCGACTCCTTAACGCCAGGAATAGGTTTTTCAGGAAGTTGTACTTTTATGGTCCGAAAATAAAAGTGCCGCCAGATATATTCCCCCACCATTAACATGCCAGTAAGAGCAAAGATCATCACACCCGTATACAGTGCCCACCATGACACAGGGGCAAACAAAGCCAACACTACACAAGCTGCTACATTAAAGGCAAAAAAGCCAGTCCACAAAATGGTTAAATTGCGACAATATTGACTAATGATGGGGGGGATTTCAGGAAAATCGAGGCTGGCAAAACGTTCAACCAGAGAAGGTCCCTTGCCTTGACGTAAGGTTTTACCAAAAAAATCCATCAAACTAAGTTGCACAAAAATAGGAATTAATTTGGCAACCAAATCTTGATAAAAAACCGTGCCTAAAATTAACAGAAAAACAATATCCAAATTTTTAAAGCAAACACGCGTATTCTTTGCCTGTAATGCTTGCCACAAATAAAAACTGGCAATCATCGCAGGTGCAAACCACACTACACCCTCTTCTATCCCTCTATATACCAAGTAAGGGTAGAGTAAAAATAGTAGCGTGCTAAAAATGCCGCGTAAAACTTTTTTCATAGCAGTGCTATTTACTTCTATTTTCCGTTACAAATTCAGCCAATGAATTTAATGAAGCAAAGATCTCTTGATTACGATCATCTTCCGAGGTAATTTTTACACCATATTGACGATCTAATAAGACTGCAATTTCTAAAGCATCAATCGAATCTAACCCCAAACCCTCACCAAACAAGGGGTCGTCAACTCCAATTTCATCAGCACTAATATCTTCTAAGTGCAGCCCTTCAATGAACAATGTTTTTAATTCCGCAACCAACTCTTGAGACATGCCTTTCCTTAACTTATAACTAATTCAAATAGGGTATTTTAACTTATTTACGCAAAATTAAGAAAATTAACTACCACTGTAGGAGGGGCCTTTGGCCGCGACCTGCTCAATTCGCGGCCAAAGACTCCTCCTACAACTAACATCCCTTACGCAAGATTAACTTAGGCAAGCGCAGCAAAAACCCCAAAAATAAGCGTATATGCATACCAACTAACAAGACATTATCACGTCCATATTTAAACTGGCTGACCCCACCTTCTTCTGTGGCAATATAGCGTACTGGAGTAGCAATATTTAGCACAGGTACCCTACGCCATGCCATGCGTACAGCCACTTCAGGTTCAAAATCAAAGCGCCTTGCCCAATTGGTGGAGTGCATCACTGCCATTAAGTCTTGTATTGGGTATATACGCATGCCAAATAAAGAATCATGAATACCCCAGCCCCAGGTTTCTAAATTGACCCACCAATTAGAAATACGCCTTCCCTGCACTCGAATCATTGGGGCCGAATCATCAAATAATGGTTCGCCCAAGATCATCGCAGTTAGATTGTCGTTAGACATTTGCATAAAGGGGTTAATAAAATCAACATCATGCTGGTGATCAGCATCCATAGTAAGTACATGAGTGAATCCTTTGGCCTGCGCTTGCGTAATACCTTCTAGTATTGCTGCACCTTTGCCAATATTTTGTGACAATTTTAGCACCCTTAACGCATCAGGGTACTGTGCCTGTAATGGCTCTAACAACAACTCACTACCATCATCGCTACCATCAATAATCACCCAAACTGGCAACCATTGTTGTAATGCTTCTGCTACGGTTACCTGTAACAACGCACCTGTATTGTAACTAGGTATCATCAGCAAATGGCTACTGGATACTGTACTCTTATTATTCATGATTCTGTATTAGGTACTCTGCGTAATGGGTGTGGTTTTGCTAATTCAGTAAGGTAAATATTTTCTAAGCGTTGCCCAAATGCTTGCGCAGATTCATTTTCAGCAACACAAATAGGCTCTCCTACATTAATACAAATTTTCAAAGGAAATTCAGGCTTTTTATATAAAGGCCAACCTTTCTCATAAAAACGGGAGTTACTACGAATAAAAATAGGCACAACAGGCACTTTTGTCCGTTTAGCCAGTAAAGCAACGCCACCTTTCAAGGGGTTAATCCATTGCGCATCCGTTTTAGTCCGCGTCCCTTCAGGAAACATTAATAAGGTTTCATCTTGTTTTAAACGCTGGGTCGCTATTTTTAACATTTGGCTAATAGAGTTAATAGGAATATAGCCCGCTAGCCGCGCGCCTCCCCCTAAGAATGGATTCATCAAAATACTACCTTTTATAACACACACTGCTTCAGGAATTTTTGCAGCAATATAAACCACGTCCCATAAAGCAGTGTGATTTGGCGCAATAATCAACCCTTCTGGTCGCCCCGCTAAGGACTGCAATTCAGCATCATCTAAAATCAGTAACTTACATATTTTTAAAAAACCAATGAATATCTGAAAAACTTTGGACAACAAAAATCGTCCGCATGCTAAGGCCATTTTTTGGGGCAAGATAACAATCAGTACTGTACCAAGCAAAGAAACAGTCATTGAAGCCACCGCCCAATAAAACAGGCCTACAAATAATAACAACCATTCCCAATAATATTTAACCACACCCATTCCCAACCTGTTTAAACCCTATAAAATGTCACTCGACTCATCCATACTGTTAAACTTAAAAATAGCATTAGCATACTCACACTAAAGATAAGCAACTCTGTATCAAAGGTTAATAGCCACAAAGAGCTGAGTAGTTCTACAAAAATCAATGTAATTAACAAATAGCGAATATGCAAATGCTGCATACGACTACAAAAAAAAGCCCCTAATGGCGCACCGACAACGACAATAGGGACTGCTGCCAACCAATAGGCTTGTACCTGTGCATTAATACCGTCCAATACAAACAAGTGCAATAAAACACCAAAAATAGAATGAATCGCCATTAAAATAACTGAGGTAGGCGTTGCGATACTTTCATTGATACGAAATAACAATACTAAAACCGAAAAACAAACCATATCAATGCCACTACCAACTAAACCCGACATCACCCCACCCAGCACACCAGCCGCCAATAAAATAGCAGCTTCCTGATATTTTATCCTAGGTATGGTCGTATTGTTTAGCCGAAAACCTGTATTTAAAAATGTTAGGGTAACCGCTAAGCTGACAGCCATGACTGTAAATAACATCCTGATAAAGTCTGGCGTTAATAGTGCAGATAAACCAATCGCTCCTATTAACATGCCTATTATCCCCCCAAAACTCACCCAAGCAATAACACGCCACAATACCTGAATCCGCATCATTAAGATGGCTATTGAAGCTGCTACCATACCAACACTTTGAATCGCCAATGAAAATACTTTCGCATCACTAGGCGGAATATGTAAGATTTTAGTAAATACAGGGAAGGCAATCGCGCCACCACCTTCACTAGTCGCACCTGCAATAATAGATCCAAAAACCATACTGACTGAAATTTGCCAATGTTTTTGGATAATAAACCAACCATCAGGGTAGGTATAAAAAAACCAAGCAGACCAAACACTTATGGTAAGTAATAGGCTCACACTATAAGCAGCATTGTTTTTTAGGGTACGTATAAAAAACGACATTAAGCGTTCATACTTACCTGTGAAGCTTTAACTCTTATAATTTTACCACTTTGAGTGTGTGCAATCTGTGCTACTTGCTTTAATCTTTGTGGAATTTTATAAGCAGACAGTTGAGCACGACAAAAGCGCAATATTGCCTCTACATCCAATTCAGCATTTTCCACCAATACCACTTCAGCACAAACAATCTCCCCCATCAACGGGTGCTGCTGTCCATAGACATGTGCAGCAACAATAGCAGTATGTTTATTTAACACCGCCTCAATTTCTTCAGGGAATGCTTTATTACCCGAGACATTAATCATGGTTTTTTCACGCCCACACACAACAATTCTGCCATCCGCTTCTCTCTGTGCAAGATCGCCAGTCATAAACCAACCATTATCCATAACTTGCTCTCTTGTTTGCCAAGGTTTGAGATAAGCATCAAACATCCCAGGCCCACGAATCGCTAAGCGGCCAACCTCCTTCTCTGCAACGGGTTCATTATCAGCATTCAATAGCTCAATAGAAAATTCACTAATGGGGAAACCAACACTTTGTGGGTTCTTTGCATTATCAGGCGTACTATCTAATAGCGGCAAGCCTAGTTCAATAATGCCATAGGCTTGGGTCACTGGCAGGTTAAAACGCTTAGCAAATTTTTCTGCAATATTAAGCGGTATTGCAGCTGAAGTCGATATGGCAGATTGTAATGTCGGCATCTGTTCAGCCGATAAATCTGCCGCTAATAACCGAAAATGCATCGGTGCAGCATATAACATCGTTGCATGATGCTGGTTAGCATCCTGGATAATCGTATGTGCCAATAAATCTTTACAGACTATGATGCGTGTACCCGCACGAATATAAACTAAAATGGTTACTAGAAAATGAAATGCCATCGGCAACACCCATAAAACAGCATCATCTGCTATTAAATTGAGTGCTTTCTGAGTGACTGCAACGCGCTGCAAAATACTTTGGTGAGTTAACACCACACCTTTGCTACGCCCTGTGGTTCCCGAAGTATAGCGAATAAAAGCAGCATCATTTAAAGGGGTTAGCGGCTTATTTTCAAGACGCTCTAGGCTGGCAAAACGTAAAGTTTGTTGTGCATAAGTAATCATTTCAACATCAGTATCCACTGGTTGCACACCAGATTGATCATCAAGTACTGCATGTAACTGAGTATCATTCATCAGCGCATCAATTTCTGCCGCTTTCAATTGGTGCGAAATAGGTAATACCACTGCTCCACAGCCCATGCCTGCAAACATCATCGCTACAAATGCACTACCATTTCGTGCCATCACTCCTAAGCCCTGCCCTTTAAGCAAGCCTAAACGCAATAACTCTGCTTTTAGCACTTCTGTTTGTGCATATAACTCACTGTAACTGACCGCGCCACCTTTATCGATAATCGCAGGACTATCCGGCCACGACTGTGCTGCAAATTCTAATAATTGATATGTGGAAATCATTAACCCTCTTCACTTAACACTTGCTGCATTTGAATCTTTGTTATCGCCTGTTGCCAAATACCACTATTTACCTGCTCTGCTGCCAGCATACCTGCGGCAGAGCCTGTGCTAAAACAAGTACCAATGACCCGTGCGGAAGCAATCGCCTGTTCAGTTGCCGAAAGTGCGCGCCCTGCAAAAAATAAGTTCGCTAAATACTTGGATACCATTGTGCCAGCAGCAATCCAGTAACAATCATCTTTTGCAAAATAACGCATCGTAGGCTCTCTTTCCGTGCCCCACATTTCTATTGGCCAAGTACCAATAGCCACTCCATCATTGGGCTTAGTACAGACTAATATATCTTTTTCATTTAACATTTGCAGCCCTTGGGAGCGGGACATTGTACGTACACCCACTTCAGCTGCCATACTGGTAATCATTAAACCTTGCAATTCTAGTTCATTAGCACGCAAATACTCAACAATTGCGATACTACGCGCACGCGCATCAATTTCATATTGGGTCAAACACGCAACCGTACCATCAAATAGCTCTGGCAACCCTAATTTTAGTAAACCCACACCCTTATTTACCGTGCCCGGAATAATAGACAGCCGCTCACATTCAGGTACTAAATCACCCTTCAGTATGCCACGCTTGACCCAACGAATTAAACTAAGTGCCAATCCCCGTGGTTCCATTAATGGCAAACCACTTACCTGAAATACAAAAGCACCCGCTTGATAGTGATCTTGCTGTATCCGTGCTACCTCTGCCAACATGGAGATATGCGCATTGCCACTACAATCCACAACGGTATTCGGCAACAAATCAATATGCTCACCTGCTGACTGTAGCTGCAAAGCAATAATTTTGCCATTATCAAGATCTACAGCGCTAACATAACTATGCAACATTAATTGCACGCCCGCCTGTTGCAGTTGTTGTATTGCTAAATGCTGAAAAGCACTGGGTTGATAGGGTAAAAAATGCAGCCCTTCTGCATACATAGTCGGTACGGTAGCACTACTTGCTTGCAGCTTTGCCGAGAATTCTTGCGCAAAACCACGCACAGCATAACGAGCTGTAGAAGAATTACGGTAGAAAAGCCCACAAATCGTACCGACCATAGCTGAAGTTGCTAAGCCGCCAGTAAAGCCATGCCGTTCAACTAAAACAACCTGCGCACCTGCTTCAGATGCCGCAATAGCCGCAGCAATACCAGCAGCACCCGCACCTATCACTGCAACATCACACTTCATATCGACTATGTATTTTCTGCCCCTAATAAACCAAGCTGTAACTCAGATAACAGCTGTTCAAGCTCGGCATCCGTCAGTATCGACTCCATATACCCCAAGGTAAGCTGCACCGCACCACGGTAACGACTAAACACAAAGGTGATGCCAGGTGGATACATACTGGGTGGATAATGTATGGCATTGGTCACTGTACAAGCAAATAATTGATCATACAAATCCAATGAATCGCCCGTATCAGAATAATGGAAGCTTGCCATTTGTCCGTTAGTCGGCGAGGTTAATTGCATCCGATATAACCAACCAGGCACGCGACGCAAAAAATCCATCATGATAAGATAATGCCTTGGGTTGTCAGAGCGCATTAAATCCTTCATTTGTGCGATCAATGTCGTCACACACGACCCTATACTTTCTAAGGCAGCTTGCGGAATGCGATAAAAAAGAAAGGTCACCTGATTGCCTAGCACAGGTGCTTGCACACCTCGCTTACGGCGATCCAAAGGAATAGGTACCAACATATCACTCTCTAGTGGCGCTCTTTTACTTTGTACTTTAGCAACCGCATAAGCCGTTGTTGCCAAATAAAAGGCACTCACTAAAAAACCTGCCCCATGCTGACGAGCACGTTCTGTAATAAGCTTACTTTGCTGTGCGCTAAAAGTCAGCACTTGGTAATGTACATTTTTCTTTAGCTTTTTTTTATTGGCAAAAGAAATAAATGGTAGCCGAGACACATGACACAAAAACTCTTTCATCTGCAAGGCAATATCGGCACGTGCACGTAATGGTAGTACACTGCCTTGATCATTAGTGAGCCAATCTGCTGCTGGTATAGCCTCAGCCCCGCCCAAATGACGCACAAATATTTCCCCACCATGTGCGTCCATCAATGCATGATGCCAAGTAAAGACCAATTGCGAGCCAGCACCAGCAAGCTGCACTAAACTGATTTTAAAGGCCGATTGTTTGACGATATTAAAAGGCTGTTCTAATAAGCCTGTAGGCAAAGCATCAGGCTGATCCAATTGATACTGCTCTATTTCAGGTAATGCCAAATCAGCGTTATAACCCCATTTAGCTAAAGCAAACGGCCAGCCTTTTTGCAGGCGCAGCCGACATATCCATTGATAAGCAGTATTAACAGCTAGATATTTCTCCAGATCCTCGTATTCCAAGCGTTCTTCTAAAGTGACCACAAAGGTACAAATATTACGTTGGCCACTTAATTTCCACATAATGTGATCAAGTTGCAACAGAAAAAAATCTGCCCCATTTAGGGTCATGCTATTTGGAAAGTCATGCTCCTGCTTCATACAGTAGTGCTATTTAAACTTTTAACACAATAAGCACTCAACGTTGCCACACTGGCAATATTTTCTGGACTTAAAGATTCAGCGGGCAATTCCAATCCAAACTGCCGCTCAATAAATAACACTAATTCCATCAAAGAAAAGGAATCCACCCCAATATCGGTTAATGCGGTATCCGCGGTCACTTCTATGTTGGGTGCCAATACATTCTCACGTAAAAAACCACATAACTGACCCGCAATTTCTTCAGCACTTAATTTCGCTGCACTCATTTATTCATTCCTTTAAGCCACAGCTTATTTAATTTTATAAACATCAGGATTTCTATCTTTTAAGCCATATTTAACTAAAAACCGTAACAACTTCAAACTAAATGGATTACTTGCTGCTGCACCACTAAAAATACGACTAATATGGCTGCTAACCCATTTATAAATTAAACGGTTAATCGCATTATCAGGCATGCTCATACCGACTTTAATACTGCTCATTAAGCGGCCATTGTAATAAAAATCCACTATTTCAAACCATGCATTTAAATGCTGCTTAATAATCAGTTCATAAGCAGACAACGACTGCTCCTGAATAAGGGTATCAGCCAGCTTATTAGCACTGTGCATTGCAATCAGCATCCCACTAGAAAATACTGGGTCTACAAAACCACCCGCATCACCTAACATTACCCAGTTACCACCACAATGGCGCGTTGAAATTGATTGATAATTATTAAAGCGCAATACCGAGGTTACTCGCTGTGCATGGGGTGCCAACTTACGTAAAACACTATCGTTTTTTAATAAGCTGTCATATTGTTCTTCAGGCGTATTACCATGTTGCATGGCATAACTTTCTGGCACCACATAACCTAAGGAAACCTTATTAGGCAATGGAATTCGCCAACACCAGCCTCGATCCATACGATCATTATGTACATAACCCGGATCAACCAACTCGGTTTTATCCACATGCGCAAATAAAGCTATATCTTGACGTGACCCTTTTTGCATAGGAATATCCAGCAAACGCCCGATTAAATTTACCCGCCCTGCTGCATCCACAATTAAATCTGGCTCACCAGCATCCCAAAAACCACCTGCTGCACGTAATGAGTCATCATCTAACTTAATATGCTCAGTATTTGCAATCCCGCTCAGGACAACTTTACGCTCCACAAGCTTAGCACCCGCCTTTAATGCCGCATCTAGCAAAGTTTTATTAAACTTACCCCTAGGGACATTATAAGCATAAGACGGTAAGTCACTTGGCGTTTCATCAAAGCGAAACTGAAAAATTTCATCTGCATTATAAGTAAAACAGGCACCAGGTTTATAGATACTATACGCAGCCACTTCCTGCTCAATACCAAGATCTTGCAACATAGGCACAATCATAGGCACCAAAGACTCACCTACCAAAATAGGTGCACGCTCAGGAGTAGCAAAGATAACAACCTTATAGTCTTGTTTGCACAGACGAATAGCCAATGTAGTGGCAGCTGGCCCACCCCCTAAAATGGCAATATTTTTGTTTGCTGGCATAAATTTTTAGTTCCTATTACTTTTAAAAATTCCAGATTTTATAAGGCTCTATTTTTCCATAGAAAAGTAAACACCAATGATCTTAAGTCATGGGTTTGTTTTCTCCCAAGAGGGATATTTTGAAGCTAGCCTAAAAGGCATTGCAATAAAAACAACTGGCAAATTATAAACTGACTACTAGTAAAAAAGAAGTTATATCACTTGAATAAAGGCGTACCGAACAGCTAAAATATCGGGTTACCATCACCTATTTATATGAATCAACGCCACCATTGACCAGCATCACTCCTCTGCATACTTCACTATGTGACTTGTTCCAAAACACTTTAGATAACGACTTTTGCATTTTATCGGAAGGCAATGTCGTCAGCCGCCTTGATTTATTGAGCCATGCAGTTTCCCTCAGCAAGCAACTTCCGGCAAAAAACTACGCTATCAACCTTTGCCAAGACCGCTACCTTTTTATTGTTGCTTACCTGGCAGTGTGCATACGCCAACAAATATCATTATTACCATCCAACCAAACAGCGAAAACTTTAATTGATTTAAGTGTAAATTACCCTGATAGTTACACTTTAGGTGACAATAAAGCTAAGGTCGACTTTCATATCAGCCATGCCTTACTAGCAAAAAGTACAAACCCTTGCCCACAAATAGACATTGATCGCCCTTTATCTATCTCCTTTACCTCCGGCAGCACTGGCAAACCCAAAGCAATCACCAAAACGTGGCGTGAATTCCAACGTTCCGCTGAATTGGCACTACAGCAACTAACATTACAAAATCAAAAAATAACCCTGCTATCAACTGTTCCCATGCAGCATATGTATGGCTTGGAAACCTCATTTTTTTGGGTCTTATTTTCGCAAATGATATTGCATAATAGCCGGCCTTTTTACCCTGAAGATATAGCGAATACTCTCGCAGAGATACAAACAGAAAAAATACTGGTATCCACCCCACGACACTTAAAAACTTGCAGCCAAACACAAACCCAGTGGAGCCCAATAAAATTTATTCTTTCCTCAACTGCGCCGATGGAAACAGTACTTGCACAGCAAATTGAGCAACACTTACAAGCCCCGCTATATGAATTATTAGGCAGTACCGAAACCTTATCATTTGCTTCACGCCAACCTAGCAAAACTTCGCAATGGCAACCTTATGCAAGTATTCAACTCCTGCAATACAAGGAACAATTTGTTTTACAAGGTGGACATATTGCTAGCCCACTTACTTTAGATGACACTTTTTCTATTGATAATAACGGGAATTTCAGCTTACTCGGGCGTGCGGCAGATTTAATTAAAATCGCGGGCAAAAGAGCGTCATTGCACAATTTAAACCAACAACTAACTCAAATTAACGGCATTGAAGATGGCGTGTTTTTTCACAGCAATAATGAGCGACTCTCTGCTTTAGTTGTGAGTAAGCTCTCCAAAAAAATCATTATAGAGCACTTGAAACAGGTGATAGACCCCGTCTTTTTACCACGTGCCATATACCCTGTTACTGCCTTACCACGAAATGATATGGGTAAACTACGTAAAACAGAACTAGACCAACTAATACGGATCCAACAAATGCAGGCTAATAAACAGTCCTATCGCATACCAGCGACACACCCTTGCTTAACGGGACATTTCCCAGGTAACCCGATTGTACCGGGTGTCGTTATTTTAAATTATGTACAACAACAACTCTTAGCAAGCTTTCCCGATGATCGGATTATCACCTTAACACAGGCAAAATTTCTCCACCCACTGCTTCCGGAAGAGAACTTCAGCGTATCCCTTACCCAATCATCGGCACAGCATATCAAATTTACTTGTACACGAAACACACAATCACTAGTGACAGGCACTTTTATTATTGCCGCCAAAGCAGAGCCAGCTCATGACTAACAAGCACTGGCAAGATAGTAAAGAACGCAGCACTCCATTGGCACTAGAAGCCATTCGCTGGATTGCCTTACATTTAGGCCGCCCAGCCGCACGCTTACTGCTTTATCCGATAACTGGCTATTTTTTATTGTTCGCTAAACCACAACGCCAAGCATCACTGCAATACCTAACCCGCGTCTTAAAACGCAAAGCAACTTGGCAGGATAGCGCCAAACATATACATGCATTCGCCTCGACCATTCTAGATCGAGTATATTTACTCACGGGGCAATTTGCAAAATTAGATATTACTTTCCCTGCAGAAAATATTCCCTTAACATACAGTAAGGATGGTATCGGCTGTCTGTTATTAGGCAGCCACATCGGTAGTTTTGAAGTTTTACGCAGCTACGCAGTCAGTAATTACCCCTTGCCTATCAAAATTTTAATGTATGAAGACCAAGCACCGATGATGGTGCAAATTCTCAACACCCTGAATGCTGATGTAGCCGATACACTCATCACTTTAGATGGCTCACCTAGTGGTCTGTTAAAAGTAAAAGAAGCCATTGATACCGGCACCACCGTTGGTCTGCTAGGTGACCGTATTATGGGCGATGGTAAGGACAAAACCGTCAATTGCACCTTATTAGGTGACCCCGTTAAAATGTCTACTGCACCTATTCTGATCGCATCAGCATTAAAGGTACCGCTTATCGTATTTTTCGGAGTTTACTTAGGCGGCAATCGCTATAAAATTCACTTTGAATTACTCGCTGAACAAGTGATACTCAACCGCAAAACCAGACAAGCAGACATACAAGCTTATACGCAAAAATACGTCGATATACTAGAAAAACAAATGCTGGAAACGCCCTATAACTGGTTTAACTTTTATGACTACTGGCAAAATGATGAACAATAAAGTGCTGAATCAAACAGAATTTGCCCACTTGATTCCGCATGCGGGATCAATGATGCTAATTGATCAAGTGGATTCATGGAGTAACAAACAAATTAACTGCACCACCCAATCACACTTAGCCAGTGACAACCCACTGCGTTTAAATGATAGTATCTCTGCCATGCATCTTATTGAATATGGTGCGCAATCCATGGCCATCCACGGCGGCTTACTCTCCGGCAAATCCTCACCAGGGTTTTTAGCCGCTGTCCGCGGTGCGCACTTCCATATTGATAATCTAGATAACATTACCGGCACTCTATTTATAGAAGCATGCGCCGAATTAAAAATTGAAAATGGCGCTGTCTATTCATTTCGCATCACTGACAGTCACGACACTTTATTACTCGATGCCCGAGCAACCGTTATTCATACCCAACCATGAAAAAAGCACTTATTACCGGCGGCAGTGGCGATATAGGCTCCGCCATCTGCACTCGCCTCGCACAAAATGACATCCACGTAATTGTGCATAGCAATCATAATTTTGACAAGGCCCAACAACTCGCCGACAACATCAAACAACAAGGTGGTTCCGCTGAAGCCATTGCTTTTGATGTTTGCGATGCACAAGCAACCGAAGACGCAGTAAAACAACTATCTGAATCTGGATTGATTCAAATCATTATCAATAATGCAGGTATTCATCGTGATGCTCCTTTAGTCGGTATGAGTCGTCAAAACTGGACTGATGTCATCGATGTCTCTCTACATGGTTTTTATAATGTCACCCAACCCTTGCTAATGCCCATGATTCAAAGTCGCTGGGGGCGCATTATCAACATGTCATCAGTTGCAGGCGTAATGGGTAATCGTGGTCAATGTAATTATTCTGCCGCCAAAGCCGCCTTACAGGGGGCAACTAAGTCCCTTGCGCAAGAACTTGCCTCACGCAAAATAACGGTCAATGCCATTGCCCCTGGCATTATTCAAGGCAATATGACTGAAAATAGCTTCGATGCACAAGCCATCAAAAATATCGTACCGATGAAACGTGCAGGAAAGCCTGAAGAAGTAGCCGCCCTTGCTGCCTTTTTATGCTCTGACGATGCGAGTTATATTTCTGGCCAAATTATTAATATTAATGGGGCAATGGCTTAAGGTATTTTAACCAGCCCCTGTACAGGCCAATAGTGAGCTAATTTTTCTAGCTCTATTTGTCTTTGACTATACTCCTTTGATTTTTTTGAATTGACAGAAAATCACAAAAGAATTAAGGTGGCAGTTAATTTATTTTGCTAGAATTCCTGATTAAGCAGGTAATATCAACTTATCAGGTAAATTTGACAGGATAATTTGGATAGCAGGCAAATATTCCTGATTTTACGACCAATACCGTGGGGAAACAGGTCAAAGCTACCTGATATTAATATCAGGTAAAACACTCCTGATTTGTCGGTGAATATCTAGGATATCAGGGAAAGTGTTCCTGTTAATAATAATGTTAAATGCTCGTACCGAGCCAATAGCCACTACCATGTATGAAACCAAAACTTGTCAATCATCAAGTGTCTGTCCTTAAAAAAATACAAACTGAAAAATTAAAGGATTTTGTTAATACGTTTTATGAGGGAATGTATAGATGGATTTTGTAGTTTTAGATAAAAATGAACACAACCCCCCTACAAGTATAAATACTGCTTACTTAGATGTGGATTATTGGAATGATTACTCTTTCATTACAATGTTTTATTTAACTGTCTTTGATGCGATAGGAAAAGAACATAAAATTGGCAATGTAAAGATAGCTTTTAAAGGACAAACGACTGATAAAGATACATACAAAACATTAGGTAAAGGGTTTTCACTTTTAAATGATCAATATTTTTCATTAGGAATTGATTCCGAATATTACAAAAATTTAAATAAGCTAGACCCCGAATTAAAGCAAGACATATTAACTGCTTTAGAAGATATTGTTTATAAACCAGAAAAAATAAAAGGCATTGAAGATGAAGAAGTCTTAAATACCTCTCTTTTTCGTGGGGTAACGTTATCCGATGTGCATGGCCAGTTCTCTAGAGTATTAGACGGCCTTGCAGAGTTATCTGATTTTGATTTCAATTTTGTTAGACAAGGTTTAGATGGTTTTTGTGACCTAAAAATACCATTTAAAGTTAAAGTAGGCTCAATTCCAAGCACAAATATTCATGCTTTTATCGGGCGTAATGGTTGTGGTAAAACAACTATTTTAAACGGTATGATTGATGCGATAACAAACCCTGAACACGAATCATGTCTTTTTACAGAAAGTAGTATGTTTACTGAATCTCGTATTCCTAGTGGTTATTTTCACTCCTTAGTTTCCGTATCTTTTAGCGCATTTGATCCGTTTACTCCACCTCAAGAACAACCAGACCCAGCTAAAGGAACGAAATACTTCTATATTGGCTTAAAAAACAGGGAAAATAATGAAGCGCTAAACTCATTAGGTGATCTTCGTAAAGACTTTGTTTCAGCTTTAATCGGTTGTTTAAGTAACGAAGGTAAAAAAAATGTTTGGCTTGATGCTATTAACAGCTTAAGTGTAAATATTCATACCCCTTAATAATTATTTAAAAAAAGTTGCCAAACCTACTAATAAAGTTGTACAAATCGAAGAACAAACAGTAACATTCATACCATGCAACTCACCTGCCATGACTTAAGCCAGCTTAATGAAGAAGAGCTTCTAAATTTATCCGAAGAGGAATTGCGTCGCTTGTCGATAAAGTTGCTCAATGATTTAAAAGAAGCTCGCGAACGTTTAAGCCAAAGCTCACGAAATAGCTCTCGTCCACCCAGTAGCGATGCTCCTTGGGATAAATATGCCAACGATCAAAAAAGTAACGAAGAGCTGGTCGAACCTGAAGAAGAAACAGAAAGCCCTGGTAAAAAGCTTGAGGATAAAGTAAAAAGTCCCTCGCCAGAGCCTCAAAAGCAGGACTCGGAAAACCCCTTACGAAAGCCCGGGAAGCAGCCGGGAGCGCAAGGTTTCGGGCGCCAACAAAAAATTGTAATTACGGACTATCAACACCACTATCCTCAGTTTTGTGCCTGTTGCAGTCAGCCATTAAAGACAGATTCGGCAATAGCCTATACCGCCTTTGAAACCCTTGATATTGAATGGGCAGATACTCTGCATCCTGGTATATACCTGACAAATACCAAGCATGTCCTATATGAAACAACGTGCTCCTGTCATCACATCACGCGCAAAGAAGTTCATCGATCAAGCCATGAGTCACTGCCTGAGATCAGTTGCAGTGAATGGCGACTTGTTGGCCCTGGTCTCGCATCCTTGATTGTCTGCCTTAGCTATCGCATGCGCTTATCACGTGAGCGGGTACAGGAATTTTTGCACGATTGGCTAGGGATACGACTCAGTATCGGGACGATTAATAATACGCTTCATGAAAGTGGCGCTGCCGCGATGCCGATTGAAGAGGAGCTCGTACAAGAAATCGTCAATAGCGAATTGCTGCACGTAGATGAAACGTCTTGGATGGAGCTCACGACATTTCTATGGTTATGGGTCTTTACCACCGACAGCGTAACTGCCTATTGGATTGCCTCTCGCAGTGCCGAACTCATTGAGAATATATTGGGTGAAGACTATGTCGGCTGGCTAATGAGTGATGGTTATCAGGTCTACCGACGATACCCGAACCGTATGCGCTGTTGGGCGCATTTGCTACGAAAAGCAGAGGGGCTGAAAGAAAGCCTTGATAAAGAAGCACAACTTTTTGGTCAACAAACGCTTGATTTATTAGGTGTGTTAATTACCTCAGTACGTGATGCAAGAAATCGGCAGCCGAACGAACCACTTTCAAGTACCTACCGGTTGCAACTATTGGTATATCAGCAACTATGCGTACAAATGCAATCGCATACTCACAAAAAATCGGCTGCACTGGCCACGGAAATGCTCAATGATTGGGAGGCTATTTTTCGCGTATTGGATTACCCTCAATACCCATTAACGAATAATGAAGCTGAACGGGCTTTGCGGCATTGGGTCATCTTGCGGGGCATTTGCTATGGTACGCGGACAGAAGAAGGCTCTCGCGTATTTGCCATTTTAATCAGTGTCATTGAAACGTGTCGAAAAAGAAACCAATCGCCCTGGGTTTATTTGGCAGCTGTCATAGCTAGTCAACGGACAGGTAGTGCGGTTCCAGCATTGCCTAGTATTAAGGTCTCTGAATAATTACGCTTAAGTAGTGATCAAAACTTCGAAAATATGGGGTTAAGTATTCTTAACACGAGATATGTCAGCCTTAAAGAAAAGCACAAAAATATTCAAATTGATAATGACAAGTTTGAAGAGTTATTTTATCTGGATATTACTAATTACTTACAACGCATGAGTTCAGGGCATGCGATCGTATTGTTTACTATAACGAGATTAGTTAACACCGTTGGTGAAAAATCTCTTGTTTTATTGGATGAGCCAGAGGGGCATCTGCACCCACCTCTTCTGTCCGCATTTTTACGTACCTTAAGTGATTTGTTGTATATCAAAAATGGAGTGGCAATAATCGCTACTCACTCCCCTGTTGTTCTCCAAGAAATACCTAAATCATGTGTATGGAAAGTCATACGATCGAGGGAAGTTATAATTGTTGAAAGGCCGGAGATAGAAACTTTTGGCGAAAACCTTGGTGTATTAACTCGTGAGGTATTTATTCTTGAAGTTGCAAATTCTGGATATCACTCACTTTTAACTAAATCTGTTGAGTCTGGGGCTTCGTATGATGAGATATTGTCAGAATATAAGAATCAAATAGGTTTAGAAGGCAGAACCGTTTTAAAATCAATGGTTTTAAGTAGGGATGCAAGCAAAGCACAATGAAAAGACTAGCTCCCCCTAATATATCTTTTAACGACATGTTGGTAAAGTGCTCAGAAGGAATGGAACAAGTTAATGTTCGAAACAACTTTATTTCAGTTTTTCCAACTTTTTACGTAAAAGAACAACAATACCAAGCATTAAGTTTAGCTGGTAACTTATACACATACGCTAAGGTAAACCCTTTAGCTAATGCAACTCTAGTTGTTGGACACCTGACAAAAAGGAAATTAGTTAATTTATATGAAAATAATTTACGTGATAAAGACAAACCAGCAAGAGATTATTACGATGCCTTGTTGATTTCTTCTGGGGAGCGTTGTCCATTTTGTGGGGATATAGGTCACACTAAGAATTTAGATCACTTTTTACCAAAAGCTCATTTTCCTGAGTTTTCAGTAATGCCATTGAATTTAGTGCCATCATGCCGTGATTGCAATATGGGTGAGAAAGGCCAATCTTACGCTACTGTCGCAGATGAACAAGCGCTCCACCCCTATGTTGATAAAGCTATTTTTTATCAGGAACAATGGGTATTTGCTGACTATATTGACGAAGATGATGGAGCGTTTCGCTATTACATTAATTGCCCTGACACATGGAGTCAGGAAGATAAAAATAGGGCGGCTAATCATTTTAATTCTCTAGCCTTAGGACTCAGGATTTAATTAAACCCGAAACCACTGAACTATCAGGAACTGCAGTATAGTTCCATTGAGGTAAAAATTCATCAAACTGAATCCTCATATTTTCCTTGAAACCATCAGATACTTTACGACCCGTTTCAAACGTTTTATTCAGGATGTTGGTAACCACTTTTAGACCCGTAGAAGTTTTGGTTTTCGCCATTAAATGATTGACCAGTTCAACACTTTTGAAAATGACACCTTGGCATGCTTTTGTAACATGAGGAAACAAGAGATGTTCAATTGGGTTGTACTTGGATGTATACGGTGGGTAGTGTGCAATACGAATCTCAAGGTTAAGTTCATCGGATAATTTTTGCAACTCTTCTTTAAACAGGTAATAACGTGCATTATTGCTCCCTCCGCAATCACACAACAACAAGAGCGACTTTACCCCAGGGTATTCATACCTCCCATATTCCAACCACCACAAGCGGATGCATTCAGCAGCAAATTCCGATGTATCACGACTGGTTCCGAGCCTGATATATCCTATGTTTTGCTTGATGTCATATAGTCCATGCGGCGTGATTTTTCCTTCTGCCTGTGATGGAAAATCATGGTCATTTACACGAATGACACCTTGCGTATAGAGCTTCCCCGCACGATAGAAATTACCGATTAATTCTTTTTTTTAACATCCATGCTTAATACGGGAAGTCCTTTTTCTGTGTAGTCTTGTTTAAGTCGAGCAATATTTTTAAATTGCTCGTCACGGTGGGGGATATTCTTTTTTCCTGCTTCAACCTTAAAGGCTTGGCGAGGGCGAAAATCATGCTTTTCAAGGAGCTGATCAACAACCGTAACACTCACTGCATAGCCTTTTTTCATGATCTGTTCGGAAATTTCGGGGCGTGACAAATTTGTCCATTTGATTGTTTCATCCATGGGCGAGCCTGCGGTATGCTCTTTTATTACTTCTAAAAAGGCATCCTCCAACCCTTCTGTTGTGTCCAGCATAAGTTTGCGCCCTGCACCCGATTGGCGAATGCGTGAACTCTCATTAGAAAGCTCTGCATTTAATTCCCGCAATCCTCGTGTAATGGTTCGGTCGTCACACTGCAAAATAGAACGAATATAAGTGACTCCACCATACCCTAATTTTGTTGCCTCAATTGCTGCATAACGGCGACGATCTTTTTCCGATAGGCTATTATAAAAATTGAGTATTTGGGATTCTATTTCTGGGGAGTAAGCTTGTATCATCATGACTAAATAGGATACCCTATCCATTGATTATTGCCAAAAATTATTGGAGGTTGGTTTCGGGTGTTATTTAATCCGCATTCCTTAGCCAGTAGATATGGGTTAGAAGCAGGAAAGCATTTAAGTGAAGTTATTGATCAAAAAAATGCCTTTACACAAAGTGTTCTAAGGCTTGCACCACTAGTAACACCTCAAGCAATAAAAACAGAGTTTATTAGCTCAAACCTTATGCCAATAATACAATCTACCCAATTTTCTAATCATTGGAAAAAGGTGATGTACCAATGTTTGGCAAATTCAGTCACATTCTTTGAGGGATAGTGTGGTTGTTAACCGTATAAGTAAGAACCACATAAGTTAGGATAGGCACAAGAGGAAGTAGGAGAAAACACTACAAAAAGTATTATTATCAATGACGTAGCAAAATATTTAGCCGCCAGCATTTAAATCGGGTAAGGGCTAGTTTCTCTCCAGCCCTCCCCACACCACCCTGCATGCGGCTCCGCACAGGGCGGTTCATCGCCATTATGGTAAGCGCTCAATTCTCAGCGTAATTCCCAGCTGCTCACATTAATGCAACACTATTCCCATCATTAAATACCACGGGGATTTTAAATGGCGGCATTAGAAAAAGTACGGGCTGAAACGTTCTGGTCTACTCACATAGAGCACTGGCAAGCATCAGGGCAATCCCAGGCGGCTTATTGTCGGCAACACGATTTATGCCCGCAAAAGTTCAGCTATCGGAAATGCAAATCAACAGTAAAATCCACTGACCACTCCGGATTTGCACGCATTCAGGTTGATGAGGAACCCTCAGCCGAGCCTGTCACCGGATTGTCGTTACAATTTAATGACGGTACACGATTGGAAGGCATTACGCAGGATAATATGCACTTCATCCGGCCCATGCTAGAGCTATTGCGATGACGGCTGTTGTCATGCGTCCCTCTCTGTCTTTAACGGAGGTGTACCTGTATCGGCAACCCGTTGATTTTCGCAAGTCGCATCGAGGGCTATCGGCTATTGTTGAGTGCGAGTTAGGGCATAATCCTTTTGAAGGGCATTTGTATGCCTTTACCAATAAACGGCGGAACAAGATCAAATGTTTGTTCTGGGAAGATAATGGTTTTGTACTGTATTACAAGTCATTGGCAGAAGAAAAATTCAAGTGGCCCAAAGGTGATGAGGAGACGCTCACTTTAACGGGACAACAGTTGAATTGGTTACTTGACGGCTTTGATATCAGCGCAATGCAAGGCCATAAAAAACTCCAATATGAGTCTGTTTTTTAAGTGTTTTTACGTTCATTATTGCCTCTGAAAATGCTATAATATCAGCATGACTTCAGCCGATATTTCAAATAAAAAACAACAAGATAAAGCCTGTTCTTTGCTGCCGGAAGGCATTGCTTTGTTGTTTGAAAAAGATCAGACCATTGATGAATTGACGCGTGTTGTCGAGATCAAATCCGGTGTCATTTCCGAACAGCAAAAGCGCATACGCATTCTGGAAGAAGCACTTCGCTTATCCAAAATAAAACGTTTTGCCCCCTCTAGTGAACAATCTCACCAAACTTCTTTATTTGATGAGGCAGAGAATGAAGTGGATGGTAATGAGGAATCAGAGGGAGCGGATGAAGCTCTTGCCGATGAGAATCAGGCAAGTTCGACGGATACCAAGAAAAAGCCGGGGCGCAACCCCTTTTCAGATAAATTGCCGCGCGAGCAAGTTTTCATTCGTTTGACGGAGGCAGAAAAAGAAGGTGCCATTGATACTTTCTTCACCAAGGTGAAAGAAGAGCTGGATATTATTCCTGCCAAAGTACGGGTGCTTGAATACATGCAGGAAAAAGCTGTTTTTGTCGACCGGATTGACGGTGAAAAACAGCGTCGGCTTACAGCAGCGAAAATGCCGGGGCATCCTATTGTCGGAGCAATGGGAAGTATCAGCTTGATGTGCTTCATCATTATTGCCAAATATGCAGATGGCTTGCCCTTGTATCGTCAGGAAGGGATTTTATCGCGTTATGGCGGTGAACTTTCCAGAGCAACATTGGCCAACTGGGTCATTGCTCTCGCCAAACAGCTTCAGCCTCTGATCAACCTGATGCGAGAGCATCAACAGCTGGGAACCGTCATACAGGCCGATGAAACCCGAGTTCAGGTCTTAAAGGAACCGGGGCGATCGGCAAGCTCGGATAAATATATGTGGGTCACGCTGGGCGGGCCGCCGGGCGAAAAAAGCATCCTGTTTGAATACGATCCATCTCGGAGTGGTGAGGTGCCTCTGCGCCTGCTGGATGGCTATGGCGGCTACCTGCAAACCGACGGCTATGCAGGATACAATGCCGCATGCCTAAAAAATGGCATGACTCAATTGGGATGCTGGGATCATGCGCGTCGTTATTTTAAAGAAGCGCATAATGCACAACCCAAAGCCAAGAAGGGCAAAAACAACAAGCCCTCAAAAGCAGGCAAAGTACTGAGCCTGATTAATAAACTGTACGTGATTGAACGAGGAATCAAAACACTTTCGGTGAATGAAAAGTATCTGCAGCGTCAACAGAAAAGCATCCCGGTACTAAATCAGCTTAAAGCCTATCTGGAAGATAACCGGCATAAAGTGCCTAAAGACAGCCTGACAGGCAAGGCAATGACTTATCTTAGCAACCAGTGGGATAAGCTTAATGTGTATTGCAGCAATGGGGAGCTCAACATAAGCAATATTCTGGCGGAAAATGCGATTCGACCCTTTGTAATAGGGCGCAAAGCCTGGTTATTTTCTGATACACCTGCGGGGGCTCATGCCAGTGCCGTACATTACAGCCTGATAGAAACGGCCAAAGCAAACGGATTGGAGCCTTATGAATATCTTAAGCAGGTACTCACCGCTTTACCCCATGCTGATACGGTTGATAAAGTGGAGGCCTTGCTGCCTTGGAACATTAAAAAACCTGGCATTTCTGAATAGGGCAAGTACGTGCTCTATTGAGCGCTTACCCATTATGAATAATGGAACTTAACCCATTGCTCTTCAATCGAGACTAAACCTTGCGATTTGAGCCATTTGTTATTTAAAGCAATCTGTACCGCCTTGGTTTTCGCTAGGCGGTAATATCCCTTTGAGCTCATACCTAAACTAATTGCCACTGATTTGGACACGCCTAATCGCATTAGGTTGCGGATACGAGTGCGTATCCTACGCCATTGTTTTAAATAGCACATCCTGATACGTCGCCGTATCCATTGATCCAGTAACGGAATCGGTCGGTAATATTCGCTCAACCCAAAGTAGTTTCCCCAGCCTTGAATAGTCTGCCTGAGTTTTTCATACCGATAAATCCAGCTCACTCCCCACGAACGCCCCGTTAATTCACGAACGCGATGTTTGAAGTTGGCTAAACTTTTCGGACTCCAGACTATCTTCTTGCCTTTAAAAGCAAAGCCAAGAAAGTTAAGCTGTTTGCTACTGACCACTTGGCTTTTCTCTGTGTTGATAGGAAGCTTGAGCGTTTCTAGATAAGCGGTGACTTCGGCTTTAACTCGTTCTCCTTCTTGTAAGGATTTGACGCTGATAACAAAATCATCCGCGTAACGCGCAAAACGATAGTCTTTGCTTTCTAAATAACGATCAAGGTCATCCAGCATAATGTTGGCGAGTAAGGGCGATAGCGGCCCGCCTTGTGGAACCCCACAGTGCGTTGCCTCTAGCTTTCCTTTGACGCTCACTTCTGCACGCAGATATTTTCCAATCAGTGCCAGCAGTTGTTTATCAGTCACCCATTTACCGAGTCGGTTCATCAATAAGTCATGATCGACTTTGTCGAAAAACTTGGATAAATCAATATCCACGGCATAGCCATAGCCGTCTTTAATTCCTTTCTGCACTGACCTTACTGCATCATGCGCGGAACGATTTGGACGGAATCCATGACTGTGATCTGAAAAATCAGGGTCAATCAGTGGCTGTAAAACTTGTGTGATGGCTTGTTGGATCACTCTGTCATGCACGCTGGGAATACCTAATAGGCGTATACCGCCATTCGGTTTAGGTATTTCCACGCGCTTAACAGGCAACGGACAATAATAGCCTTGTTGCAATCCACGATAAATGTTCTCCCAGTGCTGATGAATCCACACAGGGTAGTCTTCAGTCGTTAAGCCATCGACACCTGCCGCTCCTTTGTTTTGCTTCACACGTTGCCATGCGTTGCGTAGGTTGTCGGAGGATAATACTTGTTCAAATAATATGATTAAAGTAAATAAAGGGTTAATGTTTGAGGCTCGCTACCAATTCATCTACCGCCTGACTTATGCCAAAGGTAGAGCGGGCTGCTCCTCATCTAATGTTCAGGCCTTCACCCTGTCCCAGCCATTACGCTGGGCATTTGGCTACTATGCCGTCTGCTGACTTCTGTTTAATCATCTGCAAGGTTGCCCTAACAGACGCTATGCGCACTTATTGTGTTGCTATCGTATTCGCTAGTTCACCGATGGATAGCCATCGGGACTTCTGGACATTTAAATCAGTTGCCCACTGACTCATTTCATACAATAAGGTGACATCGCCTGTTAAACAGATCTCCCCAGATAAAAGCGTAAACTGTCACGACACTGCCTTGCCATTTACCGTATCTCGCGAACCTGTGGGTTTCGTTATCATTGGCTAACTCACCCCTGAGACTCGGCCTTGTATGACATTCTTGTACATAAGCTCGTCGTTTTGCACTCGGGCTTCCTTCTCACAACACCTCGCGAAGTTGCAATTGCCGTCGGCTAGTAGTTATAATCACCCTAAAATAACGGGTAAAGTAGGTTCTCCTACAGGGGACTTTCACCCCATTAGTTTACGCCCATGCTGGGCGTACCAATGTGCTCCAGCTGACCGTTGGCAGCGCAGATTTTTTTCAAAGGTCATTTTTTTATCAAAGTTCAGTGTGCTTGCAAAGTTCATCTTATATCTGCCAGCGGCCACTGAATTTGGCGTTAGATTTTAAGTAGCTTTTATTGTGAATATTAGCAATGTATAATATTACGATAAGAAAATTAATTTTATGCAGAGTTTAAAATGAAAAAAATTTGGTTTTTCGTGTTGTTTTTAGCTTGTTTAATCGCTCTTCCTCTTTCTAATTTATTAGGGCTTAATGGTAAAAATAAAAGTATTCCTATTAACTCAACTGCTTCAATACAGTTTTCTCAGGTATCTAAAATACTACAAAATAAGTGTGTCGACTGTCATTCACCTAATATGACAAGAATGCCTATTTATGCAAATTTACCTATTGCTAAGCAACTTATTGAAAAAGATATTAAAGAAGCTCGCCAAAGGTTTATTTTAAATAAAAATAATTATAGTGGTGAAGAATCATTTAGTCCCTTAATGTTAGCGCGATTAGAAAATGTTATTAATAATAAGAAAATGCCGCCAGCGCTATACCTTTCTATGCATTGGAGCGATAGTTTAAATTCAGAAGAAAGAACGCAAATACTTAATTGGATTAAAAGTGAAAGAGCTATTTACCCTTGGAGTAAAGATACGGTACAAAAGAATAAAGCAGAGCCCGTACAGCCATTGCCTTTAACCACTGATTTGGATGACAATAAAGTTGCTTTAGGCGATAAATTATTTCATGACACTTTGTTGTCTGGGGATAATACGCTTTCTTGTGCCTCCTGCCATAGCTTAACAAAAGGTGGGACAGATCAGTTGTCTGTCGCAACAGGCATTAGAGGACAGCAAGGACCAATTAATTCTCCAACTGTTTTCAACGCTATGTATAATTTAGCGCAATTTTGGGATGGTCGCGCAAAAGATTTACAAGACCAAGCTGCCGGCCCCGTGGCAAACCCAGGAGAAATGGGCGCTATATGGAAAAAGGTGATTGAAAGACTTAAACAAGTACCTGAATATCAAAATTCGTTTAGTCAGTTATACCCTGTATCTGGAATAACCAAAGCAACAGTGACAGATGCGATTGCTATTTTTGAGAAATCTTTACTTACCCCTAATTCAAAGTTTGATCGATATTTACGCGGAAATGATGAAGCTTTAAGTTTAAAAGAAAAGAAAGGATATTTACTATTCAAACAAGATTGTGCTTCATGTCATTTTGGACCTGCACTAGGTGGTTTATCCTATGAAAAAATGGGCATAGAAAGGAATTACTTTGCTATGCGAGGTAGTGAAATGACTGAGGTAGATGATGGACGATTTAATGTTACCAAAAGAGAGATAGATCGTCATGTTTTTAAAGTTCCTGTTCTGCGTAATATAGAAGTAACTTATCCCTATTTTCATGACGGCTCAATTAATAATCTATCTGAGGCTATACTTATTATGGGAGCAGTTCAAGTTGGTAAGAAATATAATGACGAGCAAGTTAATCAGCTAGTTAGTTTCTTAAAAACATTAACAGGTGAATATCAAGGAAAACTACTTTCTAGTAAATAAATCTAAATCGGGTAAGGGCTAGTTTCTCTCCAGCCCTCCCCACACCACCCTGCATGCGGCTCCGCACAGGGCGGTTCATCGCCATTATGAGTAATGGAACTTCACCCATTGCTCTTCAATCGAGACCAAACCTTGCAATTTTAGCCATTTGTTATTTAAAGCAAGTTGTACCGCCTTGGTTTTTGCTAGGCGGTAATATCCCTTCGAGCTCATACCCAAACTGATCGCCACTGACTTGGATACGCCTAATCGCATCAGCTTGCGAATACGTGTGCGTATCCTGCGCCATTGTTTTTCATACCGATAAATCCAGCTTACTCCCCACGAACGCCCCGTTAATTCACGGATGCGGTGCTTGAAGTTAGCTAAACTTTTCGGACTCCAGACTATCTTCTTGCCTTTAAAGGCAAAGCCTAAGAAACACAACTGCTTACGACTAACTACTTGGCTTTTCTCTGTGTTGATAGGAAGCTTTAGCGTTTCCAGATAAGCGGTGACTTCGGCTTTAATACGTTCTCCTTCTTGTAAGGATTTGACGCTGATAACAAAATCATCCGCGTAACGCGCAAAACGATAGTCTTTGCTTTCTAAATAACGATCAAGGTCATCCAGCATAATGTTGGCGAGTAAGGGCGATAGCGGCCCGCCTTGTGGAACTCCACAGTGCGTTGCCTCTAGCTTTCCTTTGACGCTCACTTCTGCACGCAGATATTTTCCAATCAGTGCCAGCAGTTGTTTATCAGTCACCCATTTACCGAGTCGGTTCATCAATAAGTCATGATCAACTTTGTCGAAAAACTTGGATAAATCAATATCCACGGCATAGCCATAGCCGTCTTTGATTCCTTTCTGCACCGATTTAACAGCATCGTGTGCAGAGCGGTTTGGACGGAACCCATGACTATGATCTGAAAAATCAGGATCTATAAGTGGCTGTAAAACTTGTGTGATGGCTTGCTGGATCACTCTGTCATGTACGCTAGGAATGCCTAATAGGCGTATACCGCCATTGGGCTTAGGTATTTCCACGCGCTTAACAGGCAACGGGCAATAATAGCCTTGTTGCAATCCTCGTTGAATATCCGCCCAGTGCTGATGTATCCACACGGGGTAATCTTCAATCGTTAACCCATCGACACCTGTAATGGTTTAATAAAGCAGGACACATCTAAAGGCTGATTTATAATGTCATTAGAGGTGAATATGAGTAACGAAAACAAACAACCAAAACCTAAATACACACTAGAGTTTAAACAGGGTGCGGCAAAATTAGTCCTTAAAAATGGCTATACGCGACAACGAGCCACAGATCATTTAGGGGTTTCATTAAGCGCCATTAGGTTGTTAGCACATAATTTTGGAGACAAAAATAAACCTGTACCACACATTTTTACATAACATCATTTTGAAAGTACATTTATAATATTAGATTAAACAGCAATCCATATAGACACTCAATTCCGCAATGGCTTTATTACTTTTTTCTTTACGACATGTCCCTGATGATGAAGCGGATGATGTGCGCGACCTTCTGCAAGAAAACAATATTTCAGTTTATGAAACTAATGCCGGCAACTGGGGCATTTCGATGCCAGCTATCTGGCTAGCTGATGAGCAGCAACTAGAACAAGCTCGTGCTTTAATTAATGACTATCAAGAAGAGCGGCGTTTAGTGCAGCAGGAAGAATATGCTCGCCTTAAACAGTCAGGTGAAGCCAATACCTTTTTTAAGAATTTTTGGCATAACCCTGCACAAACAGTCTTGTTTATTGCCGCTATGGTGGTAGTGCTTTATTTATCTATCAGGTTAGTCTTTGACATGGGATTGTAAGGCATTCTCAAGTGGAATTTAGGAAGTAGCATATGCAAACAATAGACTTGATCATTAGTTGCCATGATTGCGATTTAATACAAAAAATTCAGCACTTACCTGAAGATGGTACGGTGCGCTGTTACCGCTGTGCGGCGGTGTTACGTAAGCGCCAACGGATTCAGCCCGCTAAAAGCATTGAACATACTTTAGCTTTGGTAGTTACCGCATTAGTTCTCTTTGTAATGGCTAATGCCTTCCCTATTATCCAGTTACGTGCTGAAGGGCATGAATTGGCAGCTACCTTAATTGCCTGTGTTGATTATCTATTTGCACACGACATGTTATTGCTAGCAGGTTTAGTTTTTTTAACCTGCATAGGAGCGCCACTTATACAGTTAACCGGGCTTTTGTATATTCTGTTGCCACTAAACTTTAACCGTATTCCATGGCTTGCCCCACAAATATATCGCATAGTGCGTACTATAGGCTTCTGGAGCATGTTGGAAGTTTTAATGCTCGGCATTCTAGTTTCAATCGTAAAATTATCTGCCTTGGCAACCGTTATTCCAGGCATAGCTTTATGGACTTTTGGCTTATTAATTTTTGTTATTGCCGCTATTCTGAATGACCTTGATACCGAAATGCTCTGGCAGCTTATTAGTCCTAAAACGCAAAGTACAAAGTCGTCGATACTTAATAGAAAACAAGCATTAACCAACTGTCATAACTGTAATTTATTATGTACCCTGCCAACTAAGCACAGTGCACAATGTCCGCGCTGTAGTAGTGCCTTACATTTAAGAAAACCACAAAGCCAATCGCGCAGTACTGCGTTGTTATTAGCTGCTATTATTATGTTTGTTCCTGCTAATCTATTACCAGTTATGGTGATCACCAGCTTGGGGAAAACAGAAGGCGATACCATTATGAGCGGTGTTATTCATCTGGCAATGTATGGCGATTGGCCTCTAGCATTAATTCTATTTATCGCCAGTATCTGTGTCCCTTTGCTGAAATTACTAATTTTATCGATGCTGTTAATTACCGTACAAATCAAATCACAGTGGCGGCCTAAAGAAAGAACTCGGCTATACCGGCTCACTGAAATAATTGGCCATTGGTCGATGGTGGATATTTTTGTGGCTACCTTAATGGCGGCGCTCATACAAATTCAAGGCCTAATGACGATTGAGGTGGGTGTGGGAGCTGTCGCTTTTGGTAGCGTTGTCGTGTTAACCATGCTGGCTGCCAAAGCATTTGACCCGCGTTTAATCTGGGATAATATGGAGAAAATTAATGAGTGAACCCAAACAGGATGATTATTTTGCCAGTTTGCCAGAAAGCGACATTCAAAGCAGGTCAAAATTATCCATTATCTGGTTAGTGCCTTTAGTTGCTCTGTTAACAGGTGCTTGGATAGCTTATCAAGCTTGGTCAAAAATGGGGCCAACCATAACGATTGCTTTCAAAACGGCTGATGGCTTGGAGGCAGGGAAAACCAAAATAAAATATAAAAATGTTGAAATAGGTCAAGTAACCTCGATACACTTGAATCATGTTACCAAAAATGTAGAAGTAATAGCTGAAATGTCCAAAGACTTCAAACCCTTCCTAAGCGATCAAACGCGTTTTTGGGTGGTCAATGCACGTATTGATGTCAGTGGTGTGTCGGGCTTGGAAACCCTATTATCAGGAGCCTATATCGGTGTTGACCCCAGCTCATCGGGTAAAAAAATGCGTCAATTTACAGGTCTAGATATTCCTCCTGTTGTGACTCGTAGCACTCCAGGTAAACACTTCATTTTACATACCAAGGATTTAGGCTCTATTGCCAGAGATGCACCTATTTATTATCGTAAATTTAATGTAGGCCAAGTTGAAAATGTAAAGCTTAATGAAGATGGTAAGTCGGTTGCTATCCAAATTTTTGTACGCGAGCCATTTGATAAATGGGTCTATGCTAACTCCAAGTTCTGGAATGCTAGTGGCGTAGACTTTGAGATGAGCGCACAAGGTATTAGTATGAATACCGAATCTTTAGTTTCAATCTTAATGGGCGGCATAGCCTTCCATTCTAATGAAGCGAGCAGAAGTGCTAGCCCTGCAACCAATAATGCTGAGTTTAAGTTATATGATAACCAAGAAGCTACTTTAAACATCAACTATAAAGTAGGCCCACAATACATTATTAATTTTTCTGAATCAGTACGCGGTCTATCTATCGGCGCACCTGTTGAATTTAGCGGTATCCAATTAGGTGAAGTAACTGATATTCAACTACGCTTTGATGATGATAAGAAAAAATTTATCGTCCCTGTTACGATGACTGTTAACTATGATCGACTAGATCATAAATTAATATCAAGCGAATTTGAGCAATATTCAACAGCGCATAAAGAACGTACTAACTTATTGATTAAACAAGGTCTAAGAGCACGTTTGCAAACCGGCAACCTTCTCACTGGCCAATTATTTATAGAACTTGATTTTTTTCCGCATAAGAAAACATATGAGATAGATTGGGATGCATATACCCCCGAGTTCCCTAGTGTTCCTGGTGCTTTAGGTATCATCAAGCATGATATCCCCAATATCATACGTAAAATAGATGACATGATGACCGAAGTCAAAGAACTGAGCTATAAGCTCAACCATACTGTGGTACCAGAAATATCCAAAACCTTACAGCAGACGAATAAATCGTTAGCAACAATTGAAACTACCTTGCAAAGTAATTCACCTTTGCAACAAGACCTGCACTCAACCTTACGTGAAGTGAATAGAGCTGCGCGATCATTTAAAGATTTAACTGATTACTTGGAAAGACATCCAGAATCATTACTCAATGGCAAAGAGGAAACTATTGATGAATAAGAAAGTCATTTGCACCAGTTTATTGATGGCCATAACACTGAACATTGCTGGCTGCGGCAGTTCACCTAAAGCCAAGTTTTATATAATGAACACCCTTGAACGTGACCTATCTAGTAACGCTAATAGCAAGCAAATCGCTATCAAGCTAGGGCCTGTCACCATTCCCGAAACCTTGTTGCGACCTCAGATTGTGACACGCTCCAATGCAAACATGTTGCTATTAAATGAATTTAACCGCTGGGGAGGTGACTTTCAGGAAGATTTTCAACGCATAGTCGGGGAAAACTTATCTATTTTACTCGCCACTGACCATGTAAGCCTTAGCCAAGATATAACACCCTTGGAATCTGATTACCAAGTCACCATTAATGTCCGTCAGTTTGATGGCATGCTAGGCGGCAGCGTCACATTAAATGCTGATTGGACTATTACCAACCAACCCAAAAGTACCAAAGTTATCGCCAGAAAATCGGTATTACATGAAAACACCAGCGGCATAGACTATCAAGACTATGTAGCAGCACAAAGTCGATTACTAGCTAAGTTAAGTCAAGAAATTAGTGCAGCCCTTCAGAAACAACTGAAATAATTTTCTAAATGGTTAAGATTTTATACATCTTGAACATTATTAAAACCTCAAGGTGTATAATGAAATGATTATCTAATGCAAATATACGCTACTTTAATCTATACTTAGCGATATCCTGTTTATTTACGTATGCTCAATTTTTGCTCCAACTGCCTAAGAATGCCTTTATGAATAAAAAAGCAATTGCACTCATTTTTTTAATATCCACAACCTGCCAAGCACAAAACTTATTAGAAACATACGATCTTGCTTTGCAAAATGACCCATTTTTACGGCAAGCAGCAGCCAATAAATTGGCCATCGGCGAAAAGAAAGATCAAAGTATTGCTCGCTTATTACCAACAGTAACGGCTAATGGTTCATATGCTTACCAATGGCAATATCAAGAATCACTCTTTAATCAAAAATTTCCTGGCCAATCTACCCGAAATAATTACTGGGATGGCCAATTTACCATGAATTTGGTGCAACCCGTTTTTCATTGGGATCAATGGGTACAGTTATCACAATCTGAAAAACAAATTGCCCAAGCTGAAGCAAGTTACGTTGCTGAACAACAAAATTTAATCACCAAAACAACCAGTGCTTATTTTGCAGTATTAGCAGCTCAAGATGATTTGGCTTTTATTATTTCTGAAAAAAATGCAATTGGCAGACAATTAGAGCAAGCAAAACAACGATTTGATGTCGGCCTGATTGCCATTACTGATGTTTATGAAGCACAAGCTGGATATGACCAAAGTCGTTCTGATGAAATTGCAGCCGTTAATGCTGTTGATAATGCTGAAGAAGCATTAATGGAAATTATTGGCCCCTACTCTGCCAAACTAGCCACCTTAGGTGAAACCCTACCCCTCACTCAACCAGTACCAGCCAGTTTAGAGGAATGGAATAACAGCGCTTTAGTACAAAACTTACAAATTTTGATTGCAAAAAGTGAAACCGAAATCCTGCAAGATACCATTGAATTACAACGTAGCGGACATTACCCACAATTAGATATCGTTAGTCACGTTGGCTTTAATGATAACAGTGGTAACAGTTGGTCACACGGAAATACGCAAAGTGTAGGCATGCAATTAAATATTCCCATTTTTGAAGGGGGCGCAGTCAATTCCAGAACCCGTGAGGCTGAGTACCAATTGGCGCAAGCAAATGAAAACCTCATTGCAACTCAGAGAGCAGCAACCAAAGAAGTTAAAAATGCTTACCGTGGGGTAATGGCCAGTATCAGCCAAGTGCAAGCACTGAATGCAGCAGTCATCTCAGGCCAAAGTGCTTTGGAAGCAACCGATGCTGGTTTTGAAGTCGGCACCAGAACGATGGTTGATGTCTTAGCTGCCACTAGAAACCTGACCAGTGCCAAAAGTAAATATGCCCAAGCGCGTTATCAATTCTTAATCAGTGGCATACGTTTAAAAAATGTCACTAATAGCTTGAGTAGGGCTGATTTAGAGGCTATTAATCGCTATTTGAACTAAAGTTATTTTTTCTTGTTAGGTAAAAACCCAATACCGTTCGGCATGATTATTTCGTTGCAATGATTTTTGGGTAATGGGTTGAATCTGTAGTTTTTCTGTATGATTATAATTTATGACATGCTATCAAGAAATTCACTGCCCTTGATGACTGGGGAGCATATGAACGTCATATTGATGCAGATAAACATAATAAAGTGGGGCTAAATGGGCTTTGATCATGTTGCCGCCACCATGAGGTATTACGGTTCGACTAAGCCCCCTTTACCGTCACTTGTCCGTTCATTAACATGGGTAAGAGCCAGTCTCTTAGTTCAGCTAATTCACTAATTTCTTTCAAATTAAGAAGAATCAAACTCATCATTGGTTCGATTTTTAAATTATATTCCTCTAGCAATTCCTCAGAAGGAATAGAGAACTTTAGTTCTTTAATTTTATCTTGTGATAGGTTATCTCTTGCTGACCCAGAGCTTAAATTGACCAAATAGCGATAAAGATCCTCTAAGCCAAATTTTAGGTAAAAATTGAGGTGAGGGTTTTGTGGAATTATTGAACAAATAGCTTGATTTGTAGTTGCTGGAAAATTTATAAAGCTTACTTTTCCAGCAGTTGCACCATACATCGCCATAAGAATAGCTCCACTTTGAAATAGCTTTGCACTTGACTCATCCATGCCCTTTTTTGTTATGAACTTTTTTGCTTTAATAATAAAGGGGACATTTACTTCACCACTGTTAATCCAAGGAATATCACCTTTATAGTAGTATTCATTTTTTGATTTTAAAGGTGTGCCACCAGAGCCTGTTGAGGCAATTTCTTTAATTTTCTTAGCTTCCCACCCATCAGGAATATCACGTTTTAGAGCTTCGTTGTAAAGCATTTTTCCGCCCGATGATTTGTAGGGCTTGCCGTTGGCATCGGGGAAGTCAAACTGCACAAACCAATAGTCGTAAATCAGCTTCGCCATCGCTTCTAGCTCAGTATTGATTTTGTTGTTGAGTTCTATTTTTTGGTTTAGTAGATATAAATAATCACCTATTTTCTTTTGTTCTTTATACTCTGGAAGCAACAAGTCTAAATAGGAGAAGATCTGTTCATTTAAACTTGCCCTCAACGTCATTATGGCGTTATTTTTCATTGTCTTTCTAAACAACTTACTCCTCAAATAAAACGCCATAAATTTATGATAACTAATATCACTTTGTGTTGGTCTAAGCCTTTTTGAAAAACCACTGTATGTAGCATTTTTTATTTCTCTGACTGCAACGCTACTCATTGCCAGCTCATCTAGCGTTTCACTTGTTCTTGTCAAAAAAATATCACCCTCTTTTACAGAGTATATTTTTCTTTCCTTTTCCGATGTATCCATTAAATTAGGGAGAGTTTCGGGCAAAAATTGATTATTGAAGACGGTACTAAATGAAACAAATGGGAAACCATGCCCTGCCTGCTCTGGCTTAGAAGATATGCCTGAACTCATATCGTAAAGGTTGCTAAACTTATATGTTGTTAGCTTACTCATACCTCAGTCCTTTTAATCCGCTATTTATCTTTGCTTGCAAATTATTTGACTCAAAGAATAACCCCTCTAACGTAGACTCAAAGCCTTTTAGCTTATTTTCAAATTCTTCTTGTGAAATATCCACATACTCAATCTTCACCTCAAAATACTGCCCTGCACTCAGTGAATAATTCTTAGCCTTAATCTCTTCATAACTCACCACCACAGAAAAATCATCTTCCGCTGCTTTGCTATTAAAGGTACTAATAATTTGCTCTTCTTCCGTCTCACTTAATAGAGTTTTCTGGTTTTTACCATCTTTGACTTTTTCCCCTAGATTCGACGCATCAATCAATACCACGTCTGCTGTATTTTCTTTATCTATAAGCAAAATAGACACGTTCGTGCCTGTATTGGCAAAAATATTTGAGGGCATACTGACCACCCCTGCGAGCATTTTTTCATCTACTAGCTTTTGGCGGATTTTCTTATCTATGCCACTTTGGGCGGTGATAAAGCCTGTGGGGACAACAACGGCGGCTTTGCCTGTGTCTTTCAGTGAATAAATAATGTGCTGTAAGAACATTAAATAAATCGCCATCGACTCTTTTTTCTTCGGCGGCACTTTGGGAATGCCTGCAAAAAATCGTTGGTGGTTTTCTTTACTGTCTAAGTCGTCGCTAAAGTCTGAAAAATCCAGTTTAAACGGCGGATTTGAGACGATATAATCAAACTGTAGCAACTGTCCATTCTCTTGCTTGTGATAGGGGTCAAGAATGGTATTACCTTTAATGACATTGGGGATGGAATGCACCAAATCATTAAGGATGAGGTTTAGACGTAACAAGCCTGATGATTTTTGCGAAATATCTTGTGAATAAAGCGTACATTTATCTTCCCCGACTTGGTGCGCGAGGTTCATTAATAAAGAACCTGAACCTGCTGAGGGGTCGTAACAAGTGACGCTATTAACATCCCATTGCACTAGACAACGCGCCATGATTTTGGACACCGCATGTGGGGTGAAATATTCGGCATATTTACCGCCGCTGTTGGTGTTGTAGTCTTTGATTAGGTATTCAAAGATAGTGGCGTAAAAGTCGAATTTCTCATGGAAGATATGTTCAAAGCTAAAGCCTGTGAGCTTGTTAATAATGGCTTTACAGAATTCATCGCGTTTATCGGTGACGTATTTGCTGAGGTTCTCGAATAAGGTAATTTTTTCGCCACCGTCGGTGAGTACGGAAAATAGTTCGCTGTTTTCGCGGGCTATATCGGTGAGTGTGGTGTCGAAAATATCGGCAAAATTCGGGTTATTTTGTTTAGCAAAGAGTGAGCTTATAAAGTGATCGGGGCTGATGCGGGCGACACTGGGGTTTAAGCGCATATTCAATTTTTTGAACTCTTTTTCAGTATACGCTTGCAGTGTTTCTTCCCAGTTTTCAGCGGTGGCAAGCTTTTTATCTATTTTTTTAATTTCGTGAATGTATTTATCATTCAAGAATTTATATAGAAATACTTGGGTGATAATTTTAAATTCATTGCCATCATTCCCCAGCCCATAATTAGCACAGACGCTTTTTAAATCATCAATCAGAGCTTTGGTTTGTTGTTGAAATTGTTGGGTTTTGCTCATTCCACTCTCTTTATTATGTTTTAGTGCCATTATCTACAAGTGATGATAAGGGTAAAAATAAATTATCCAATTGGTCGGGTAATGATAGAAAGCCAAATTGGCTATAATAGGCTTTTGCTTGCTCATGTTTTGCATCAACAAAAAGACCTGCAATACCGATGCTATTAGAAACACTGACTGTTTTTTTCATCGCATCTATAAGCAGTAGCTCCCCATATCCTTTTCTTTGTTCATTTTCTAAAACAGCTAATCTTGCTAATTTAGCAGCAGGCACTTTTTGAGGGTATTTTTTCTTCCAGTTATGAAGAATGTCATTAGCGTATATCTCACAAACGACAAGAGACATATAAGCAATAATTTTTGTCGGGTTGGCAGTGTCAATTAAAACAAATGTTTTTGAAATTCCTTTTGTTATGTGTTGTCGGGCAATTTTATGTAAATAATAATTTAACGCTGTGTCGCCACAGTCAAATTCAGTACGCTCATGAATTTTGGAGAGAATTTCAATTTTTAGTTTCAATGCTTACCCAATTTTACTCTGATAATTTTCAAAGGCATTTTTAAGCTTTATATTCGCCTCAGGTGGGTTATCCAGAGCATTAAAGAATACTTGAGCATCCTTATTGCTAAGGCGAATAATTTTATCCTTTTCAATTATATTTTCAGCTTTCTCAAGGGCAGATTGAATCAAAAACTGATTTAATGTAGCCCCCACAAGGTCAGCAGCTATTGTTAAAGTCTCTTTGACTGGTTCACTTACTCTGGCGGTAATGCGTTCGTTTTTAGCCGTACTCATGGTTATTCCTATTTTAGGTGTCATATTGACACCATAATTAAGTTGTATAAGAATGTCAAATTCAAGTGAGAATTAAAAAAATCAGCTATTAACTTAAGCATTTGCATAGGATGTGCTGACAACAGGAAGCGCATCAAATCGCACAAGATGCGCTTCGTGCCTCAGCACATCCTATGTTTATTGCCATTAACTTAATGGCAGTGGCACAGAGCACCCAATAGCTAAATTCTTATGCCACGATATTCGTTGATATATTCTTTAACGACCAGTTGATTAATGAGTTCAGCGGTTTCTATCTCCAGCTCTATTCCTTGCTCATCTTCAAAGACATCAAAAATGACGGGCGATATCATTTTTTTGATATAAATTTCATTTTCAAGCATTTTAGAATTTTTGGCTATTTTCTCATCGACGGCGACTTTTAAACCTTTTAATGCCTCAAATAGCTTGCTTTCACTGTCTGTTAAAGGCGATTTTTCCATTAAGCGTTTATGTAAACGAGCGTATTTTTCATCATTGTCATATTTGGCTCTTAATAACTGGTTTCTACGCTCCAGCTCTTTTGCGGCGGTGTAGACTTTATTAAGCGCATTGATGTTGCTTTGCATTTGTTCTTTTGAAACTTCGCTTAAATTTTTCTTTTTGAACAATCGTTCCAACTCTTCTTTTAGCGAGATAAATTCAGGGTCGCGCGGGTCAAAGTTACCGCCTAATGCTTCGCGTGTTTTCTGTAATGTATCTTTTAAATCATCAGCTAAAAGCATTTCTTCTTCTTTCACCTTGGTAAAGGCAAAGATAACATCTTCTAGGGCGACATTGAGTAGATTAGTGCTATCAGGGTTATTTTCTAAGGCTTCTTTGGTATTAATCAGGGCGAGTCGATTATTTGCCTCTCGTGATAATACCGTGAGCTTTTGAAAATCTAACTTCTCCAGCATTTCATCGTCACCCGATAAGCGCATCAGATTATACAAGCTCTTGGCGTTATTTAAAGCCTGGGTGATGGGCAATATATCGGCGCGTGCATGGATTTGGGTCATTTGCTGCGAGAAAATTGAGGCATTCTGGGTGTCGTAGTGAAATAAGGCTTCTTTAATCTCTTGTATTTCTTGGCTTATTTCTTGTTGAGATTTGAATAAGTTGCTGTAACTTTCAATTTCATCGCCTAATTCAGATTGTAATTCTTTAAAGTAATCTTGACTGGTTTTTTCAAATTCTTGTTCAATATTGGCAAAATCGACCACATAACCATAATTAAAATCTTTGTAGGTTCGGTTAACGCGGGTCAGTGCTTGCAATAGGTTGTGCGCTTTTATGACTCTGCCAATATAGAGCTTTTTAAGCCGTGGCGCATCAAAGCCTGTGAGTAACATATTGTAAACAAATAACAGGTCTATTTTGCCGTCTTTAAAGTCTTCAACCTGCTGCTTGCGCTCTTCTTTTGTGCCGACATCATGCAAGATAACCGCGGCTGATTTAAGGCGGCTATCTGCTTTTTTATTGGCGATGTAACTGGCACTGGGTTCTGCCGCCTTCAATAACAGGGCTTGTTCTTGCTCTGCATAATTCGCTAGGAATATTTCATACATCATTTTGGCTTGATCAGAAGAATCACACACCACCATGCCGCCAATGCTATTGTTATTCATAGAGATACGCGCTTGTTCAAAATCTTTGACGATATAATCAAGCATGGGTGCTACAAATGTTTCATGCGCATAGACTTCTGTTTTATTGGCATTGCCTTTTAGTAGCTTAATATCCTCTAGGGCTTTTTGTAAGGTCAGCTTGTAATTAGTGGCAATTTCTTCTCTTATTAGGCGGAGTGTATAGCCATCTTTAATGGATGAGTTGTAATAATACTTGTGAATATAACCGCCAAATAGGGTTTTGGAGTTGTAATCTTCGCCTAATAAGGGCGTTCCCGTTAAGCCAATTTTAATTGAATTGCGGTCGGACTGTTCTAAGTTGGCTAAAAAACTGCCTTTAGGGTTGTAGCTGCGGTGTACTTCATCTAAAAAGAAGACGCGCTGACTATTCAACTGATAATCTGTATTCTCGATAATAGTGGGGTCATCATCAAATTTATGAATATTAACAACGGTAATTTCTGCCTTGCCTGAGTCATTATGAATCGCCGCTGTTTGCTTTATATCATTAGCAAACGCTGCACGCGATGCGATAGTGTGAACCACTAAACCGCGTGACTTAAATTCTTTGCTAGCTTGGGTCAGTAAATCTAGGCGATCGACAATAAAATAGAACTTGGCGATGACGTTTTTCTTTTGAAAATAATGACTGAGGTATTTTACGTTGTAATAGGCTAATGCGGTTTTACCGCTGCCTTGGGTGTGCCAAATAATGCCTTTTTTAATGCCTGCTTCCAGCTTTTTCTCAATTGCTTTGGTGGCAAACAGTTGCGGATAGCGCATGATATGTTTTTGTAAGCCCGCGCTCTTTTTAACATAGACTAAAGCAAACTCTAGGATAAAAGCTAAGCGGTCACGCTGAAATAAGGAGGTACAAATTCTGTTTGTGGGTGTGTCAGGGCTTTTATCGGTGATAAATTCTTCACTACCGTACACTTTTTCACCTCCTCACAGCAATGCCTTGCCCGATAATGTGAGGCAGAATTGAGGGAGTATTTTTCCTTCTCTCAGCAGGCGCTTTAATAACCGCACTCCAAGAGTAAACAAACTCAAATCACAACGATCTTTGCGATGAATAATTTTATCCCAGCTCTTAGTCAGAGCAAGCTCCCCTAAATAAACCATCCATATATAAGCTAAAGCCGCTGCCATAATAAGTCGAGAAACTCGCTCAGGAGCCCTTAATCCACTTTTCTGCAAGTTAAACCCTCGACCTTTAAGGTCTGAAAACAGCGTTTCTATACGGAAACGTTTGCGATACCAGTTAAATGCTTCACCCCCTGTGGGGAAATTAGTCACTAGATAAATAGGGTCATTATATTTTCTCCCCCAATAAACAACCGCCCTTACTACAATGCTACGTTTACGAGTGAATTCAACCGCCGATATTTCAGTCATGCTTCCTTGTTCGGGACAAATATCTTTAAATGTAAATTCATCTCCATTCTCATACAATATCGCATTATTTGCCGTTCGGCAGGCATACTTCCAGCCATAACTACTAATGGTTTCCAGCCAGTCTGCTCCATCAAATTCCCCGTCACCCAAACAAATGACCGACGTACCTTCCGGGATTATCGCCTGAACGGATTTAATCAATTCGATATGCATATCTTGAGGAAAATGCCCCTTTTTACCTTTACGGGTTACCCACAGCAATGGCAGAGCTCTACCTTTATAAATCATACTGACCATCAAGGTAATACAGCCTTGCGCTGTCGTGCTGCCATCAATAGCAAGTACTAGCGTTTGTTTGGCTAAACACCGAAGAAGAACCTCTATAAAGGGTAAATAAAATAAATCGACACCCACTTTTTCATTTTTCAGCCAACGGCGCAATTGCATGATTTGGCTTTCTTCTTTACCTGATCCTGGAATCTCTCCTGCCACATTAGCTAACTTAACAGATTTACTTTGTATAATACCGCAGATAAACCCTGTCAGGATATTTAAGCCGTTATTTTGACGTTTGCTGGGATCAAAATCCCAGAATTTTTGAAGGCCGCTATGAATGGTGCGATAAATCTTGTAAGAATCTGACAATGTAGGGTATTTTCAATGTAAATCGTCCACATTACCATTTTTTCTACTCTTCGCAATACCTGCTTTAAAAAGTGTACGGTAGTGAAATAAATTCATCAGTGTCTTTGATACTGTGTAAATTAGTATCTCTTAATACTGCTGTTTCAGTCGACTCCTCTAAATTTGATAGCAGAGCGGTTAAATCAAATTCATGTTCTTCTCGAAAGTAATTAAAGCTGGGCTTTTGATAAGATGCTGTGGCATAAAATGCACCTTCAATGGGCATGGGTGAGCTGTCGTCATACTCCATATTATTTGAGAACACCATCAACTGGGTGATATTGACAAATTTTCTAAATTTTTTGTTTTGGAATCGGGTTTGAATGCGTTTATGTTCCGCTAATATGCCATCCTGGTTATTGGGCTTTTTAACTTCAATAAACACTAAAGGCATACCGTTGATTAGCAATATGATGTCAGGGCGAAATTCCTCATCGTCTTTTTTGTAGGTCAGCTCTGTGACGATATTAAAGGTATTGTTATTGAAGTTTTCAAAATCAATTAAACGAACACCCGATTTATTTGTAACCTTTTGGTAAAAGGCTTTACCTAAATCTTCATTGTCTAAGCTGGATGAAACATCATTACAGTGTTTTTTTGCTTCTGTGTCGGTAAGGGTGGGGTTTATTCGTTTTATACTTTCATGGAAAATAGCCGTGAAGATGTTTGTTGATTCATCCCGTATGGCACTTGGGTCTTTTAACGAGAGGTAGTCGTAACCTAAACGTATTAAGTGCAGGATTGTGGGGATTTTTACTCGTGAGTCTTCGTTGAACGTCATGCTTTAAATATCCTTATTATTCGTATAAGTTACACAAAGTATCTTAGCATTTTTCTGAAAACTTTAAACAAGCTATATAGTCGAACAGCCATGATTTACTTGGCCATTTCCCCCAGATTCATTCTCTATTCTTATTTCAATGCCTAGATTAACTCCCATAAACAGTCAAATTCCAGCTAGTCCCTAAAATCACGACAATTTTCTCTAACTGTACGCTATCATCAGCTTTTGCCGACTTGATAAGTGCCATATAACGTTCCAGTGACATCGCATTTTTAAGCTGCCATGCCTCTAGTTTTTCAATAACGGAATACCCTTCTTCAGATAAAGCACTTTGCAATAACACACAACTCAATTGATTATATTCATCAATCATTGCCCGTCGCGATAAGGCTTCCCAAGTAGTCTCTTTAGGTAAAAGCAAAATTTGCTGACGTAACCAGTCCAGGTTGAGCGCACTCACTTGATGAAATAAGCCTTTAGTAACATCCGCCAAAGAACAATGACTTTTTTGCGACACTCTAATCGCATTTAAACAAGCTGAAAGCGCATCACTTTGGGCAATTTTCAAAGCCAAATTGGCACTTACCCCTGCATTAATCAAATCATCAACTTGCTTATCTATCTGTAGCTGCTCTGCTTTAGTTACCAGGCTACCAAGATCATCACTTAATTGCTCAATAGACGCAACATAATGCTCGGCAACTTCTGCATTAGGTTCATTACGAACAAACCAATACATGGCACGTTCTACCCACTTTCTAATACGTAATTTAATATCTTCAAGAACTGCCTCACTAACTACCCCATCTAGCTCACTCTGCATTCTCCAAATAACTTCTATATCAAAAACTCGACACACTAAATGATAGGTATTGACTAATTCAGCTGCCGAGCAATTTAATTCTTCCATAAAACGATGTGGAAAAATAATACCTAACCTATTCACCAAGCTGTTGATTAATTGATTAGCTACAATTTCTTTACCCAGCCGGTGCTGCTGAATTTCTTGCTTATAAGTTTGCTGTAGTTGTTCCGGAAAATAATCAACCAGAACATGTTTAGAGAGTTCCAGGTTAATATGTGAAGACTCTGACAATAAATCTGTTTTTAACAGCTGCTTAGTATAAGCAAGTAATACGGATATTTCAGGACGAGTCATGCCTTTGCCGGAAGTTTTTCGCTCTTGCATTTCCTTTTTATTGGGCAGTTTTTCCAAGGCACGATCTAAATGCGCTTTACTCTCCAAGGTAGTGATTAACTGCTTTAGGTTTTGCCAAACATGCAAAGCCTCATGCTGAATCATAGTGATCGCATGATTTTGCAGGTAATTATTTTTTAAAACCAACTCAGCCACTTGTTCGGTCATGCTGGCTAATAATTTATCACGCTGTTTAGCAGTCATATCACCTTGCAACACGATGCTATTCAGCAAGATCTTTATATTCACTTCATGATCAGAACAATCGACTCCTGCAGAATTATCGATAGAATCAGTATTAATACAACCGCCATTGAGTGCATATTCAATGCGTCCTCTTTGGGTAAACCCTAAGTTACCGCCTTCCCCCATTATTTTACAGCGCAATTGCACACCATTAATGCGTAATGCATCATTAGCCCGATCGCCTACCTCACTATTTATTTCGGTACTCGCTTTCACATAAGTGCCAATACCACCATTCCATAATAGATCAACCTGAGCCGTTAAAATGGCTCTAATAAGCTCATTGGGTGTTAATTGTGCAACGTTAATGGCTAAAACTTCTTGTACAGCCTCACTGATAACAATCACTTTGTCCTGTCTGGAAAAAACACCGCCTCCTGTCGAAATAAGGCTAGTATCATAATCATGCCATGCTGAACCCGATAGCTTAAAGAGTCGTTGCCGCTCTTGAAAGCTACTTCCAGCATTAGGGTTAGGGTCAAGAAAAATAGATTCATGATCAAATGCAGCCAATAGTTTTATTTTATTGGATAACAACATACCATTACCAAACACATCACCTGCCATGCCCCCTATACCTACTACAGTAAAGGGTTTATTCTGAATATCTATGCCTAGGTTATCGAAGTGATGTTGTACGGAAACCCATGCTCCACGAGCAGTAATCCCCATTTCTTTATGGTCATAACCTGCTGAACCTCCAGAAGCAAATGCATCATCCAACCAAAAATGGTAACTTTGCGCTAATGCATTCGCATAATCAGAAAATCGAGCAGTGCCTTTATCCGCAGCGACGACTAAATAAGGGTCATCCTGATCGTAGCATTGCACTTGTTGCGGCTTAAGCACTTCATTTGCAGCATAATTATCAGTAATATCAAGCAAGCCACGAATAAAGATGCGGTAACAAGCAATCCCCTCTTCCGCCATCTTTTCTTTTGCACAGTCTGTTTTGACGACAAAGCCCCCTTTGGCTCCCGTTGGTACAATCACCGAGTTTTTAGTCATCTGCGCTTTCATTAATCCCAGCACTTCCGTTCTAAAATCTTCACGTCGATCCGACCAACGTAAGCCACCTCGTGCCACTGCACCGCCACGCAAATGAATACCTTCCAGGCGCGGTGAATAAACAAAAATTTCAAAATATGGGACAGGTGAAGGAATCTCATCTACTTTTGCAGAATCAAACTTGATGGAAAAATACGGAATACCTAATTCATCTACTGTTTCTTTAAAAAAGTTAGTCCGTTCAGCCGCTAAAATTAAATTCAGGTAACGCCTTAAAATACGATCCTCATCTAGCGACTTAACTTGTTCAATCAGGTTTTCAATCTCAAGCACATATTGACTAGCATCAAGTAATAACTCATCTGTGGTATTAAATCGTGCATTAAAAAATTTAACTAATAATTGCACAACCGCAGCATTGTGCACCAGTGTTTGTTCAACATAGCTTTGACTAAAAGCAATGCCTATTTGTCTAAGATAGAAGTACAAGGCTCGGACAATATTGACATCACGCCAAGTTAATTCGGCGCTAATCACTAAAGCATTAAAACCGTCGTTCTCAACTCGTCCAGCCCAACACTGCTCAAATGCTTCCTGAAACCTGGGCTTTAAGACTTCAATATTCAGGTTAGCAACTTGTGAATAACCCAAGCCAAAATCATGAATCCAAAAAGGTTTGCTTTGTCCCAATTTTTTCACTTCATAGGGGTGTTCGCTATAGACTTTGACCCCCATATTTTCCAGCATGGGTAAGCTACGCGACAAAGATGCTACTTCACCAAAACAATATAATTTGAAATACAGTTGCTTGTTTTCTGTCGCTGTTAATGGGCTGTATAGAACACCCAGTACCGACAAGTCTTGTTGTTCGATTTTTTCAAAACGCTTTAAATCTAATAACGCCGTACGTGCTGAAACAGCTTCTTTATAAGCCGCAGAAAAACCATCACGATAGTCTTGTAAATATTGATTAGCCTCCGCTTCACCATATAAATAATGTAATTCGGTGTCTAATTCATCATGCCAATCTGATAAAGCAGCAATAATGCGCTGCTCTATTTCTTTGACATCATAATCAATACAACAACCCTTTTTGCTATGAATAATAAAATGAATTCTGGCCAAGATGGATTCAGTCAAATTGACACTAAAGTCGGTATCAGTGCCTTGAAAAATATCCAGTAAAATATTCTGAATTTTTATGCGTGATTCAGTGTTGTAACGTTCTCTCGGTACAAAAACCAATAAGGAGACAAAGTGCCCATAGACTTCATGGCGCACAAATACCCGTACTCGCTGCCGCTCTTGTAACTTCAATACACCTCGAACACAGGTAAACAACGGTTCGATACCCGCTTGAAACAGTTCATCTCGTGGCAATGAATTTAAAACATACACCAGTGTTCTTGAAGTATGCGAACTATTAGTAAGACCAGAATGAATTAAAGCATTCATTTTGCTACGTACCAAAGGAATCGATTTTAATTCACATGAATAGGCAGAAGACGCATAAAGCCCTAGAAAACGCTTTTCACCAATAACCTTGCCAGTATTATCGTATTGCTTAATACCAATATAATCCATAAACACAGGGCGGTGTACAGTGGCTTTGCTGGTGGCTTTGGTAATCATTAACGGATTATCATTGCTTAATATTTGATAGGCATCAGTACTGATAGGCAAAAAGTTTTTCTCTGGAATTTTAGCAATACTATCTCGTAAAATTCCCAAGCCAGAATTAGCGATGACACTAAAACCATATTCACCAGCCTGCTCAACAATTTGATATTCCCGGTAACCTAAAAACACATAATGGGTATCTTCCAGCCATTGTAAAAACTCAATAGGTTCAGCTAATTCAGCCCTATCAAGTGCAGTTAGTGTACTAATTTCAGTTTGCAAAGTTTCAATACATGGCTGCCAGTCTTCGGTTGCAGCGCGCACATCTCGCAGAACTTGCTGCAAACTTATTTGTAACTGACTAATTAACTCAAGATCACTTTGCCGATTAATCTCAATATGTAAGACACATTCTCTTACTGAACTTGCCTGCTCAGTATCTGTTAAAGCAAGTAATTTACCTTTCGCATCTCTTTGCACCCAATAAACAGGGTGTAGAACCAGCTGGTTAGCAAATCCATAGCGGTTAATTTCCATGGTAATGGATTGCAGCACAAAGGACATATCGGGCAATACAATTTCGATTACCGTATGGGTGCTTTGCCAGCCATGCTCTTCCAATGATGGATTATAAATATGTATTTTTGCTGCACGCTCAGGCAATTGCAAAAATAAGTTCCAATGCGATAACACCGCACCAAACAAATCTTCCATACTCTTATCAGATAATTCTTCAACAGCAGCAAAGCCATAATACTGCCGTGTAAACGCAATCAGCTGCTCTGTACTATCATCCTGTATTTTTTGATGAATATACTGCTCTAGCGTCGCTAATAATTTTTCATTACTTGTATTTTCCATAATTTACCTCTGCCACTTACATTTAGATAACGTATATATGCATTAAACCACAGAGAACATGCAGGGGCTCAAAATAAGATTCATTACCGTACACTTTTTCACCTCTTCACAGCAATGCCTTGCCCGATAATGTGAGACAGAATTGAGGGAGTATTTTTCCTTCTCCCAGCCAGCAGGCACTTTAATAACCGCACTCCAAGAGTAAACAAACTCAAATCACAACGATCTTTGCGATGGGTGATTTTACCCCAGCCCATATTCAGAACAAGTTCCCCTAAATAAACCATCCATATATAAGCTAAAGCCACCGCTATAATAAGTCGAGAAACTCACTCAGGAGCCCTTAATCCACTTTTCTGCAAGTTAAACCCTCGGCCTTTAAGGTCTGAAAACAGAGTTTCTATATGGAAACGCTTGCGATACCAGTTAAATACTTCACCCCCTGTGGGGAAATTAGTCACCAGATAAATAGGGTCATTATATTTTCTCCCCCAATAAACCACCGCCCTTACTCTTAATACACGCAGCTTGAGGTGGTTTGAAGCTAGCTTCCAATCGCAGACTTCAGTGGACCTACCACCATCTTCTGATGAGCTTATCCACAAATATTGCAGCATGGATAGTGCCAATTACTTGTGTGCCTATGGCACACTTCCCTGATTTTCAGCGTTTGAAATTAAACTGATTGTCCCGCATTTAGGGGAATAGTAGATATAGTACCCCTATAAATACCTAAGGAGTAGCATATAACAAAAAGGAGGTTGTCATGAAGACCAGCCCTGTTAAGCTACCCAAAGAAACTCGGATTATATGCTTACCTTTTTCACGAACAAGCTATCCGAATATTGTTGAAACCCCAGAATTGTTCAGGCACGAGCTTGATGAAAAAATCACTCGCTTTCCTGAATTGTTTCCAAAGGAAATCGAGCAAGGCTATTTAATGAAAGATAGTCGTGTTTCTAAGCATTTAAAGCTGTTAACTCGCCGTATCAAAGTTGGTAAATACAGCTACACCATACGCCCATCCTTTGTTACACCCTATTGGACTGGCTTTGTTGATGATGTCGAAAAGGCACTATTTTTGCGTAAGTTTGCCGTTCCTTTTTGGGCGTTAACCTATGTTTTCGGTCACTCTGATATGTATTGGTATCGTCTTGAACAGCATATTGGTCACGTTTCAATCGTCGGCACAACCGTTCGTAATCCTGATGGCTTACCTGAACATCTGGTCGCGGATGAAAAACATAGCAAAGATAGAGGTGAAAAGTGTTATGTCGCAACGACTTGTGGCTCTAACTGTGTCTTTGGAGCCTCTATTGCCATGAAAGCTGATGAAGCGTCTTTAACGGATGCCTACGGTGTTTTTAAAACCGAAGCACGTCAGTTAAAAGCGGACTATCAGCCAAAAACGGTTAATACCGATGGATGGAGCGCAACAATACTGGCTTGGCAGACGCTTTTTAGCGGCATATTAATCATCGCCTGTTTTCTACATATTTATATTAAATTACGAGACCGTGCGAAAGTTAAATTTAAGGCGCTTTTCGGTGAAGTTGCCGATAAGTTATGGGATTGCTATAAATCTCCTACCAAAGCCAGTTTTTCACAGCGATTACGCCAGTTAGACGAATGGTTACAAGCAAAAGAAGCGCCTGATTTCATGCAGGAAAGAGTTGCGAAAATGCGAGTCAACAAGACATCTTTTACGGCAGCATATGATTATTCAGAGGCTCATCGAACGAGTAACGCAGTTGATAGACTGATGGGGTTCATGGATCGCTACTTGTTTGCAACTCGCTACTTTCATGGTAAATATTGGATTGCCGCAGAATATTCAATACGTTCGTGGGCATTAATTTATAACTTTGCACCCTCAAACCCGGCAACAGTACGATTGCATCATGGGTTAAAAAGTCCTGCCGAATGTCTCAACCAATTTCGTTATCATGAGAACTGGTTACAGAATCTTCTGATTTCGAGTTCGCAAAAGGGAGTTTTTGTTCCTCCCCTAAATGCGAGATAATCAGGAATTAAACAGTACTATGGCATCAATTTTCAGTAGAATTCACCATTGTTTTATAGCGACAATAGAAAAGGCAAGCTAGAAAAGGGCGTAGGGACACCTGAACACTTGCTTACAGAAAATTTTTCAAAAAAATGACCAAGCTTTCATTATGTAAGTGAACTCACAAAAATTTAGACCTAGATATTAACTTTAGCTAAGACGTATTTAAACTTAATGCAACAAATTAATCTCAGGCTCCCACTCCAACCATTCTTGTTGATAATCATCATGTAAATTAAAAACACGCCCATTGTGTACAGTGCCGGAATGAGCATCAGGCGTTGCCAAGGCAATTCCCCCTAGAGCAATACTTTCCATAGATTCAGTACGTATTTGTGCACCAGAAAATAAACCAAAATCAACTTTTACCCCACTCGCATTCCAGAATTTTGTATTTACTTGCACTAACGCCGAATACTTAGGGGCAATATAAATATCAATTAACACATACTTGGCATTATCAGCCAACTGAAAGCTACGCACTTCACCAACAGTTATTTGCCGATAAGACACAGGATTACCTACTTGTATGGAACCTAAGCGCGCTGACTTTAACACCACATGTAGCCCTTGCTTAATCTCAGGCAAATGCAAGTGCCCGATAAATGCTGTTTGTTTTTGACCATCACCTGGCGCAACCTCAAGGTAATCACCCTTTATTAAGGTGCCGAGATGTTTATTTTTAAATAAGCCTAGTTGTGCACTAACCAGCCAAAATTGAGTGCCTTGACGTGCAAAGTTGGTCGCACTGCCAATTAAGTTGGCTGTTGCAATAATTGCTTGATTATTATCTGCCAATCTAACTTGCGTTACTTCCCCAACTTGAATACCTAAATACTTAATCGCGGTACCTGCAGTAATTCCCTTGGCAAGGTCAAATTTTATCTGAATTTCCTGTGCTGTCTGTAATGCTTGCTCGTTAGTTTCGTATAAGGTGTAGTGTTCAGGTATAGCTTGTTGCGTTGCTTTAGCCGATACAATATTAGCAAAACTAATACCACCATTTAGAAGTGAGTGTAACGATGCCATATTAACATCAACTCCCGATAAACCTGCTTTTACCTGTAGACCACTATTGCGCCAAAAGCGACTGTTTGCAGACAGTAAGTGCTGGTATTTATTTTTTATAGCTGCTGTAATGATAATATTGTCATCGGTACTGCTTAAGCTGTAATGTACAATTTTTCCAACAGGAATTTTCTTATAATATATTTGTGAATCAACCCCTATTGAACCCAGTTCATCACTGCTGATACGAATTATTTTATCATCATTTTCTTGTCGATAAGCAACCAACCCTTCTTCCGTGGCAGCCAGATAACTTGCATACAGTGGGTAAATCGCACCTGCTTCAACCTTTTTATCACTAAGCTGTGGGGTAATAAATTCTATGCCACCATTGAGAATAGTTCCCATAGAGCCAGTTTTGATATCCATCCCTGCAGTACCCAGTGTCACTTGCACACCACTAGTATTCCAAAAACGTGAATTTTCTGCGACCAAATGCGCATAACGTTCGGTAATATAAATATCAATTAAGACATATTCACCCTTTTTATCCAATTTAAAGTCATGCACTTGCCCGACTTGTATTTTTTTATACAAAATAGGGCTAGCATACTCTATCGAGCCTAAGGTTTTAGCCTTTAATACCAAATGTACCCCTTTATCACCTACCGACATTAAGGGGGGCTTATTTAAGGCTTTAAACTCTCTAGTCGATATGCCAGAACCCACTTGCATACGGATATGACTGCCTTGCAATATGGACTTAAGCCCAGAAAAATCAGTTAATGAAAACTTAGGTTTATCTAACCAAAACTTGGTACCCGTCTTTAATAACTCTTCTGCTCTCGGATCAAATACCACATCGGCAACAACATTTTTGCCCGTTTTCTTATATCTTAATTTTTTAACTATTCCGATCTTAAAAGCATCATATTTAACTTCGGTAACACCTTCTTCTAAACCAATAGCCGACTCAAAACTAATTTTTACTGCAATCCCTACTTTTGCACTATCAAAATCACTGTGTAACTTAAAGCGGGCACCTTGCTCCACTTGTGCATCAGCATCTGTTTCTGGGGTATAAAAAGCAATACCACCTGCAATTAAAGCAGCTAATGATTCAGTATGCATGGAGAAACCACTTAAATCCGCTTTAATGGATAATCCACTGGCATTCCAAAAACGCGAAGAATTTTTAACTAAATGCGCATAACGTTGTGCAACAGTAGCTTTAATAATCACGCCATTTTGTGCTTCAGACAGTTCATAATCCAATACTTCACCGACAGGAATTTCGCGAAAATATACTTTCGACCCACGCGCTATCGAACCTAAATGGTCGGCAAATATATCAATATGTAAACCTTCAGCATCATCCAGCACTGGCGGCTTACTTAATGCGATAAATTTACGTTGCTCTGCTCCGTCTCCAGGGTGCATCTGAATATAATTACCCGACATAATGGTATCTAAGCCCGTTATTTCGGTAATAGAGACTTTCGGTGTCACCAACCAAAAACCAGTATTCTCTCGCAAACCTTCCACTGCTGCTCGTTGCACTTCAGCAATGACTTTAACCTGTTGCAGATTATTACTCATCAAAACTTCTTGTACCACACCAATGCGCACACCTTTATAAATAATAGAGGTTTTGCCTTCTCTAATTCCACCAGCATCCTCAAAAATAATAGTAATTTTGACGCCTTTTTCCACCATACTTTGGTAGAGTACCCAGCCACCCACCAATGCAGATAGTAAGGGCAATAACCAAATGCCCGAGAGCCAAGTTTTTCGGGTCACAATGGGCTTACTGGTATTCATTAATTTCATCCCAAATGAGTCTGGAGTCAAAACGCTTTGCTGCCAACATGGTCAAGATTACCACGCTGGCAAAAATCCACGCAGCGGGTTCGACTTCTACAGAAGCCATATTATTAAATTTCACAATACCTAATAAAATACTAATCACAAAAATATCCAACATCGACCAACGGCCTACAAATTCAACAATTCGATACAGTTTAGTACGAATACACACATTACATTGCCGTTTACATTGCACTGCCAATAAAATCATCGCTAAGGCCAACATTTTTAGTAATGGCACTAAAATGCTAGCGATAAACACGATAATGGCAATCGGGGTCATCCCTATATTTATCAGATTAATAATCCCCGACATAATGGTATCGGTACGTATGGCACCACCTTTATATAAAGTCATTATCGGTAAAATATTGGCTGGAATATACAAAATAAAACCACTGATCAATAAGGCCCAACTTTGCGAAAAGCTATGCGGAATTCTGGGGTAAACTTTACTATGGCACCGCGGGCAATGCACCATAGTTTGTCCCTTTTGTGGGATGAGTTTATGACAACTGCGACAACAAAGATAACCTTGCTGTAAAGCAGAAAGTGGCTTACTTTCCATGACGTTCAATTAAATTCCACAGTAGTTTTTGATTGATTAATTGTGCTTGTAAGGCACTGGTTAACAATAAAATAACAAAAGCATACAAGCCCCAACCTGGCTCCAGCTCAGCATCTTTAGTTAACTTAATCGCCGACACCAATACTCCCAATAAAAATATATCTAACATACCCCAAGCATTTAAGTTGTTATACCAACGAAAGCTTATTGCCAAGAAGTGTGTTTTAACGTGGTAATACAGGCTAGTGGTAACAAAAATAATCAGTATCATTTTTACTAAAGGCACCACCATTAAGGTAAAAAATACGATGAGAGCAATACCGTAATTTGCTGTGGTCAATAGTGTTTGCACACAATTGATAATCGACATGGCTTCCGTATTACCCAGCATGGTAAATTTTAAAATGGGTAAAAAAACGGCAGGAAAATAAAATACCAAACCCGTCAATACACAAATAAAATTCTTTTTAATCGACAATCGCTGTGGGTGTTCCAATACACCTAAACAGCGTGGGCACTGACTGACATAACCCTCTTTAACCTGACCCGCAGTATCAATCAGCAAGTCACATTCAGGGCATGCTTCTATATGGCTTAACTTACCGGTACTTAACATGGACTGCATCGGTTTGTTTAAATATGCGTTGCAAGCGATCCATCAATTCATCGGTTGGATGCACACGCCAAGAATCTCCCAACTGTACACTGGCCTTCTCGGTTGCAGATTGATAGTTAACCACCAGCATACAACGCCCACCCGCAAAAGGCAGAATGACTTCCTGTAAATTCGACATAAAGTCCTGCGCTTTCTCAGCTAGATCATTGCTATCCCATTCCAGCATTAAACAACGCGCATAATCTTCACGCGCTTGCTCCATGGTAAAGACTTTGTCCGCAATAATACTCAGCATCCCTGAATAACCATTGAGTTGCGCAGTGGCTTCAACAATCAGCACTTCATCAGCACTCAAAATATCCTTAAAGACTTCAAATCTCTCCGCATAAATGGTCACATCCATGCGCGAGCCTTTATCATCCAAAGTCAAAAAAGCCATAGTCTGGCCTTTACGATCCAAACGTGTTCTTACTCCAACAAGAATACCTGCCAAACGCACTTCAATTTTGCCACGACTTTTTTCAATAGTCGCCAAATTATTTGCCAAACTACCACTGACAAAATTATTTAATTCTGCTCGATATTGATCAATCGGGTGCCCCGTTAAAAACAAACCCAAGGCCAGTTTTTCCAAAGCCAAGCGTTCTTTTTCCGACCAAACAGGGACTTTATGCGAATAATCCTTAATTTCATCTTCACGGCTCTCTGCATTAACCGCCAAACCAAATAAATCATTTTGCCCGACTGCTGCCATTTTTACATGCCGTTCAGCGACTTTTAAAGCCGTGGGTAATTCAGCAAGATGGCTGGCTCGATTTTCATTAAAAACATCAAAAGCCCCTGCACGAATCAAAGCCTCAAATACCCGCCGATTCACCTTACGCAAGTCAACTCGCTTACACAAATCATATAAGCCTTTAAACTCACCATTTTTCTCGCGCTCTTTCAGCAAGTCTTCTATAGCCGCTTCACCGACTCCCTTAATAGCTCCGATACCATAAACAATTTCATATTTATCATTGACGGTAAATTGATAATTAGAAATATTAATATTAGGTGGAATCACTGGCAATTTCATATTTTGACATTCATCAATTAAAATGACGATTTTATCGGTATTATCCAAGTCAGATGATAACACCGCTGCCATAAATGCGGCAGGATAATGCCTTTTTAACCAAGCCGTTTGATAAGCAACCAATGCATAAGCAGCAGAGTGCGATTTATTAAAACCATAACCCGCAAACTTTTCCATCAAGTCAAATACATAGGTGGCAATGTCTTCTTCAATACCGCCTTCCACTGCTCCTTTGGTAAAAATAGCCCGTTGTTGCGCCATTTCTTCCACTTTCTTTTTACCCATGGCCCGGCGTAATAAATCTGCGCCACCTAAGGTATAACCGCCCATTTCACGAGCAATTTGCATCACTTGCTCTTGGTATAAAATAACCCCATTGGTTGGCTCTAACACCGGCACTAATACAGGGTGTGCATACTCCGCTTTGGCACCATGTTTGACATTAATATAGTCATCCACCATACCTGACTCTAATGGCCCAGGACGAAACAAAGCTACCAAAGCAATAATGTCATCAAAACAATCGGGCTTGAGCTTCTTAATCAGCTCTTTCATGCCACGGGATTCCAGCTGGAAGACTGCTGTAGTTTGTGCGTTGGTTAATAACTCATAAGAAGCGGCATCATCGCGTGGGATTTGAGTAATATCTACCAGCGACTCACCCAACTCTGTCTGCTTTTTATTAATGGTTTGTAGTGCCCAATCAATAATAGTCAGGGTGCGCAAGCCTAAAAAGTCAAACTTAACCAAGCCCACTGCTTCAACATCATCTTTATCAAACTGGGTAACTAAATTGCCGCCACCTTGCTCACAATACAAAGGCGAAAAATCGGTCAATCGCGTCGGGGCAATTACCACCCCACCCGCATGTTTCCCCGCATTTCTGACCGTGCCTTCTAAAGACAAGGCCATATCCATCAAGGTTTTTACCTCGATATCATTATCATACAAATCTTGAAACTCAGGCACTTCCTTTAATGCCTTGGTCAAGGTCATACCAATTTCAAACGGCACTAATTTGGAGAGTCGATCGACAAAACTATAGGGATGACTCATTACCCGACCGACATCACGAATTACCGCTTTAGCAGCCATCGAGCCATAAGTGATAATCTGGGAAACCTTCTCACGCCCATAATTTCGCGCGACATAATCAATCACTTCATCACGTCGATCCATACAAAAATCGACATCAAAATCAGGCATGGAAACCCGTTCGGGATTTAAAAAACGCTCGAATAACAAATCAAATTCAATTGGATCTAAGTCGGTAATATCCAAGACATAAGCCACCAATGACCCCGCACCCGACCCACGCCCTGGCCCAACTGGAATTGCATTATCTTTGGCCCATTGAATAAAATCGGCCACAATCATAAAATAGCCAGGGAAACCCATTTGTACGATAATATCCAGTTCCATTTTTAGACGTTCATCGTAAGCTACCCTATTCTCTGCCAGCGTACCATTACCAACAGCGGGATATTTTTCTAAGCGTCTATTTAAGCCTTTTTTAGATTCATTGATAAAAAACTCATCCAAAGACATGCCTTCGGGCACAGGAAAATCAGGTAAAAAATTCTCACCAAGGGTTAGGCTAACATTACAACGTTTGGCAATTTCAACGGTATTAGCCAAAGCTTCAGGAATATCGGCAAACAGAGCCAACATTTCTTCGGTACTACGTAAATATTGTTGTGGGGTATAATCTTTCGGTCGGCGTGAATCATCAATCACCCTGCCCTGATTAATACACACTCGTACTTCATGCGCCTCAAAGTTTTCTGTTGTTAAAAAACGTACATTATTGGTTGCTACCACAGGTAAACCTAACTCTGCCGCTAATTGCACCGCATTGGCAATATACGTTTCTTCCTGGCGCTTACCAACTCGGCATAATTCCAAATAAAAACTTTGCGGGAACAACTCACTCCAATATTGAGCCATTTGTTTGGCAGGACTTGTATCTTGCGCCAATAAAGCGAGACCAATATCGCCTTCCATACCTCCTGATAAAGCAATCAAACCCTCGTTATTTTGCTCCAACCATTCCCGACGTATCATAGGAATACCTAGGTGTTGCCCTTCTTGATAAGCTTTAGAAATAAGTTCAGTCAAAGTGACGTAACCGATATTATTTTTGGCTAATAAGGTAAGTCTATAGGGTTGTGTTGCATCAGTTGGGTTAAAGATTAAAACATCTGCACCAGCAATAGGTTTAATGCCTTTACCTAACGCAGCACGGTAGAATTTTACTAAAGCAAATAGATTAGATTGATCGGTGATCGCAACCGCAGGCATATCCAATGCAGATAATTGATTTATCAATGGCTTTACCTTCACCACTCCATCTACGAGAGAGTATTCAGAATGGAGGCGTAAATGGATAAATTTGGGCTGCATAGGGCTGGTAGGTGGTATTGCTTTTTTAAAGCCTTATTTTAGCATATAGACGAGGAAGTATATCGTGTACGTTTATAAGCTCATCCAGCCGATAGTGCCTGCCAAGCTAGTAGCTCAGGTTTATTAAATAACTTATTAATAAACCCTATGGCAAGTTTTAAATTCTCTGCAGATCGCTCACTAAGGTCAGCACCTAATTCAAACTCAAAAGCCTGCACACTTAATAAAAAACATGGTGGTGGCTCTTTATGCATGATGTTTTGATAAACAGAGAGTACTGCTGCAGGACTCATGGCATGTGTAGTATAACTTTTATCTTTGGCAGGGCTAAGCTGACTCAATGCATAAGCAGATTCACAGGCGATCGATGCATCAATAAACAAAACCAACTGCCGACTATCCAAATCTAAGGCATGTTCAATCTGTAACTGAAAGTCAGTCATAACTTCCACCCCCTCTAACTGAATATTTTGTTCAATATATTCAACAAGTAAAGGCCCTAACGCATCATCACCACGGCTCAAGTTACCATAGCCAAAAACCAATAAACTATCCATCATTTAAAATAAATCAATGTCACCGTCTGCGTCAGAAGTGCCTCCTTCAAAGGATTGTTTTTGCTGTAATAATAAATCAAATTTTTCGGTCATCAACATGCTATTTGACTCAATCGCTTTAAAGTTATCAATAATTTGTGCCTGAATATCTCTATCTGTTTGCCAAGGTTGAGCCAAATAGTGCATGGCAAGATTCATGCATTTATGCACCACTTCATGTGGATAGTGAACGTCAGCAAAGGCTGGTAAATGACTGTACTGCATCCCACCGGCCCCTGTATTTAACCATTGCCCCACCTTACAACTGTTATGATCAGCCCCAACGACTCGCGCCGCTTCAGAGTCAGCACCAGTTTCTATTGCCCGATAGCCCTGCTGTACATAAATCATTTGATGTACTTTTGCCAAAGAAATTTCACTGATCATTTGAGTCACATTAACTTTGGCATAAGTTTGAATAGAAATATCCGATACCTTAGAAATATTTATTTCAAACTCACTAATAGCAACTTTGGAATCATCAGTCATACTTGCCATATTCTCAGTATCTTCCACAATCACCTTAGTTGCTTGCACAAACTTCGCTATCGTTGCATTAATTTTTGCTGTTGCCGACTTAGTGTTTTCTGCCAGTGTCCGCACCTCATCTGCCACTACTGCAAAACCACGTCCATGCTCACCTGCTCTAGCCGCCTCAATTGCCGCATTTAAAGCCAATAAATTAGTCTGATCCGCTATTTTAGTAATTAATGAAGTAACATCGGTAATTTCCTTACTACTTTGACTCAGTTCAAGCGATGACTCCTTCATAGAGCCAATTTTTGCAACAATCTGAGTTAACTGATTAATGACCACTCCCAAAGATGACTGACTAGCAGAAGAAATATCCGAAGACTCCTTACTAATACTTTCCACTTGCTGCATTTGCTCAGCAATATCGGTTAAATCATTTTGAGCTTGATGCAAGCCCGTTAACAAATTTTCCGTTTTCATTTGCCCTAATTGCGCAAATAACTCATCACGCACAGAAGTAGCATAGTTTTCCTGCATCATCCCTAATGACACATCAATGTTCTTAAGCCCCTCAGCAAAAGCACCGTTAATCCCTTCTCTTTGCGCCTTACGATAAAAAGCAAAACTCTCTGCAGATTGAAAGCAAGTATTCACTTCACGCATATAAGTCTCAATCTGATCTAAGGCTTCATTTAGATTCCAAGCGATAGGGCCCAATTCTGAGTGAGGGTCAATTTTAGTGATCCGATATTCCAAACGCCCTTTATAAATCTCCCTAGTCAATTTAAACATTGACCTGATAATATGCAATTCTTTATCAGACTGCTTAAAAAATAACCACATAACAATGATGGCAACAATAGTAGCAGCAATATGGGATAGATCTATACCTTTATTGAAAATAGACTCAATTAATAATAAACATTGAATACCAAAAAGGATAAAAACCGTATTTTTACTATTAAATTGAAAGAATGAATTCACGATAGTCTTTTCCTGTTTCATTAACCACATTCATTAGCACTTCTGTACCTGCCTCAATAGCACCTCGTGCCCCCACTTGCTGTTCTGCCATATACATTTCTTTATACAATTGCTCAATAATTCTAAGTTTAGCAGGGTCAGGTTTGCGCCTTACCGAAAAGTAGCCCAAAATTTCTGGTGCTCCTGATCCTGATCCTGATCCTGATCCTGATCCTGATCCTGTGGAATAGCTTGGGGTAACATTCGCTAAAACCCAATAAAATGAGCCATCTTTTGCTATATTTTTTACATAACCAAAAAATTCATTACCTGATTTAACTGTAGACCATAACAAATTGAATACCGAGCGAGGCATATCAGGGTGCCTGACTATATTATGTTGCTGCCCCAACAATTCCAACTCGGTATACCCTGAATAATCTATAAAAATACGATTACAATACGTCAGACGACCCGTTGCATCGGTTTTCGATACAATAATCTCATCTACTTTCATGACCCTCTCTTTACCCGTTGCTGCTATCTTATTTTTCATAATTTTGCTTGAATGAAGCTGGAGTTTAAATTCATGATATTAAGCATATAGTATGGCATTTTATCGCATTATAAAATGTCTAATCGGCCAGTTTTTCAAAATATTTAATTTATATAGTCACTTTTATATTAAATACATTATAATACACTCTCCAAAGGGGACGACCTGGCTTCGACGTGGGTAGCAAAACCTTAGGTGCATGTCGAGGACAGTACACCTCGTAAAATCTACTGACATTTAAGTATTCGCAAATGACGAAAACTACTCAATGGCTTTAGCTGCTTAAACCCAGCACCATTCTCTTGGCTATCTGTGCTTATGCGGGTAGAGTCCTTCGGGACATCCAAGAGTCACTCTACATAAGATCGCGTTAAGAACTTTGTTCGGAGTTCCGAATCGCTAAATCCAATCGAAATCGCTAAAAGTATCTTGGTCCGACGGGTAGCTTCTAGTTAAATTAAAGTGCGGAATAAACATGTAGATCCAAAGGCGGAGTGCTTGCGGACGGGGGTTCAATTCCCCCCGTCTCCACCAATACAACGCTTTAAGAAACCCAAACTAAGCCCGAAAAACCTGATTAACACTAGGTTGTCGGGTTTTTTTATGCCTATAGCATCCTATAGTGCCTTATAAAGTACTACTGTTTTAGTAGTACTTATTGTAGTACCATGAGTTTAACTTAAATATTGGTACTACTAAAATGGCTAGAACTACTAAACCACTAACTAATACAGAAGTTAAACAGGCAAAGCCAAAAGAAAAGGTTTACACATTGTCTGATGGTGCGGTTTGCAAGTAAGAGTAAAGCCAAACGGCTCAAAATTATGGCTGTTTGACTACCTTCGACCCCACACCAAAAAACGCACCAGTTTAAGCTTTGGCTCATATCCTGCCATATCGTTAGCGGATGCAAGAAGCAAACGTGCCACAGCAAGAGAATTACTTGCCAAAGAGATTGACCCAAAAGAACACCGTGATGAAGCAAGTCGTTTAAATGATATTGTCCACAACAACACTCTTGAGCATATCGCTGAAAAATGGCTTGCTGTTAAAAAAAACCACGGTTTCTGAAAATCATGCCACTGACTCATGGCGATCACTAGAATTACATATATTTCCTAATCTTGGCAAAGTACCTATTCATAAAATCACGGCAATAAAAACAATTGAAGTGATTGAACCCATTGCCGCTAAAGGTAGCTTAGAAACCGTAAAACGTCTCTGCCAGCGTCTTAATGAAATAATGGTATATGCAGTCAATACAGGCATTATTCCCAACAACCCATTAACGGGGATCAACAAAGCTTTTCAGCTACCTGTAAAACAGCACTTGCCAACACTGACACCAGAACAGTTGCCAGAATTAATGTCTACCCTATCACGGGCAAGTATAAAATTAACGACTCGCCGCCTGATTGAATGGCAACTGCATACCATGGTTAGACCCAGTGAAGCAGCAGGAACACGCTGGGATAAAATTGATTTTGATAACGGACTTTGGAATATCCCAGTAGAACGAATGAAGCAGAAGAAAGCGCATATCGTTCCCTTAACACCACAATGTTTAGCCATATTAGAAGTGATGAAGCCAATCAGCTCTCGTAGTGAATATGTTTTCCCTTCAGATAGAAACCCCCAAACACATACCAACCCCCAAACGGCTAATATGGCATTAAAACGAATGGGGTTTGATAAACAGCTTGTCGCGCATGAATTAAGATCATTAGCGAGCACCGCCTTGAATGAACAAGGTTTTGATGGTGATGTTATTGAAGCAGCATTAGCCCATACTGGCAAAAACGAAGTACGTAACGCTTATAACCGAGCCAACTACCTTGAGCGCAGAAAACCCGTTATGGACTGGTGGAGTAATTATATTGATGAGGCAGCAACGGGCAATATGAGTATGACGAGTAAAAAAGGACTTAAAATAGTTGCACATGGTTAAACTCCATTTTGTAAAGATTGATTAGCCATTGCTTTAATAACAGCTTGGGCAATATCATCAGCACTTTGAGTAGCAGATGAAGAACGCGGGGATTTTAATTGCTGGAAAATCTCCCCTTGCCGATATTGCTGTACTTCCCCATAGCTATATAAAGTCATTAACACATATTCATGACCTAGATTCTGACTCCATGATTTAAACTCTTCTGGTGACTGACAGATTTTTTGCCCAAGTGTCACCAGTGTTTTACGAAAACTGTGCGGATTAAAATACGGCAAATCAGCCGATTCAAAAGCATCACGAAAAATAGTACGTATAGGCGAAGCCGTACTCCAATGCTCTTTTTTAAAACCAGACTCTTTAAAAGTTCTATCATCCCCGACGGGAAAGAAGAATGTTGTAAAGGTCTTACTGAATTTAGTCTTAACCTCTCGCGCATCCTGAAACACACTATTGCCAATAATATCAACATACTTTAATTTCATAGAAGCAATAGCACTATCTCTCGCCCCCGTTAAAAGCGTAAAAGCAATAAGGCCACGATTACGCCGTTCTATATCTGACTTATTCGGCATAGACTCAATGACATGCTTAATTTGCTCCATTGTAGGAACTGGCGTTTCCCTACGCACCGTTGCAATACGAACTTCTTTTTCTGATAAATTAAAATATTCCGTATCTGTATAATTAATACGAGACTTATACCCAGACTGCATAGCCAACCACTGAAAAAAAGTTTTTATATGCCTCAGCGTAGAATTAAGCGTTGCCTTGCTTAATGGTTTACCTGTTTGCTGATTTCTTTGCTGAGCAAGATGCTTCTTAAACCCTACCGCCTGCTCAAAATGAAATACCTTAAAATCTCGGTATTTTGTATAAGACTCAAAGCGACTTACTGCCTTTGCAACCGCATCAACAGAAGATTCATTTTGTCGCTTAGGAGCACGGATTAAATAACACCCGAAACCAACCTCCAATAATTTTTGGCAATAATCAATGGATCGAGTATCCTGTTCAGTTATGATGATACAAGCTTACTCCCCAGAAATAGAGTCCCAAATACTTAATTTTTATAACAGCCTGTCGGAGAAAGATCGTCGCCGTTATGCAGCTATTGAGGCAACAAAATTAGGGTATGGTGGAGTCACTTATATTCGTTCTATTTTGCAGTGTGACGACCGAACCATTACACCCGGACTGGTTTGTTAGCCAGTTCATGCCAACGGGCAGTCCAGTTCGTAATTATATTATTCTGTACATCAAGTTTTTGCGCAATATTCTGATATTTCATGCCTGAGTTTGCTAATAAGATAATCTTGGCTCGTAATACCATGCTCGATTTTGCTGTCTGTTGGCGAGTTATTTTTTCGAGCTCTTCGCGTTCATCATCTTTTAATGTAACTGGAAATTTGGGGGTTCTCATGACTTCCTGTCGGTGGATTCGATACGAAATAATATAGACTATGTTAAGGTTACCAGAATAGAAGCTGGACTGATAATTTATTTATTAATTATTTAGAGGGCGAGGTACTAGTGTATATTTGGATAACCCACATTTAATTACTTGGATGTCTGCAATAGGCAATACACTAGAGCCTCTGCTTGCCATTTATTTGCTGCGCTTGTTACCTTTTTCGACCAATATGCATAATCTGAATGCATACATATCATTAATCTTTGCCGGAGTAACAGGGGCATTAGCAAGTGCTGCCTTCGGAGTGTCTAGTTTATTTTTAGCCAGGATTATAAGTAGTCATGAGGTTGTTGCTATTGCTGTGCAATGGTGGGTAGGAGACGCTGTCGGAGCTTTACTGATAGCGCCTTTTTTACTGACCTTTAGTTTGAAAAAAGTCATTATTTTACTTAATAAGAATTGGCTTGAATTGTGCGCCTTACAAGTTTTTGTATTGTTAATTGCATTCTTGGTTTTAACTGATTTTTGGCTTGCTGATCTACAACATATTAAAGGAGCTTATTTATTGGCTATTCCTCTAATATGGGGGATTTTACGATTTGGCCAAACGATTACTGCCTTGATCGTGATCGAGTTTTTGATGGTGGGAATTTATGGGTTATTGACTCAACAAGGTGTTTTTGTTAATGGTGAAGAATTAAAGTTAGGAAAATTTTTAGGTTTTTTTTCAATGACGGCCTTAGGGAGCATGATGGTTTCATATCTTGCCAATGAGCGTAATGCATTGTATCAGGCTATTAATAGTAGCCAGACTGAAACCTATATTTTTTATGATGATGACAGGTGTTTTGAGTTTGTTAATAAAACGGCACAAGATAATTTAGGTGTATCACAAATGGAAGCTTTAAAACTAACTCCTGCTAGTCTTTTTTCTATGGAGACTGAAGATGCTTTTAATGCACAACTTAAACAACTGAATAAAGCAGAAACTAATAGGCTCAAATTTGAAGCCGTGCAGCAGCGTAAAGATGGCTCAAATTATTTGGTAGAAATAAATATTCAACAGGTTAAAGATAATAGTCGTTATTATTACCTAGCCTTAGTAAATGATATTACCGAGCGTAAAACCAAAGAAAAAGCATTATTGCAAGCTAAAGAAGCTGCAGAGCAAGCAAATATAACGAAATCAGAATTTTTGGCCAATATGTCGCATGAACTACGTACGCCGATGCATGGTATTTTAAGTTTTGCGCGCTTCGGCATCAAAAATGTTGCTACAGCTGATAGCGAAAAATTGGCTAAATATTTTGATCGTATCAATGTTAGTGCTGAGCGATTATTAGCGCTATTAAATGATTTACTAGACTTGTCAAAGCTAGAAGCAGGTAAGGTAGAGTTGAATTTAATGACTAATACATTAGCGAAAACATTAGAGAGTTGTTTGGCGGAGCAATAAACTCGGCTCCAAGAGCAACGCTTAGTCATCAAAACGGATATTCAAATAACTGATACTATAGCTATTTTTGATGACATCCGCATTGCGCAAGTTATCACAAATTTACTATCTAATGCGATTAAATTTACCCCCGCTGATAAAATGATTTTTATTAGTATTGCTAAAAATCACAAAGCGAATCAGGATTATTTATGCTTTAGGATTCAAGATGAGGGGGTTGGTATTCCTGTAGCTGAATTATCTGATGTATTCGATAAGTTTATTCAAAGTTCAAAGACTAAAAGCAATGCAGGTGGTACTGGTTTAGGACTTGCTATTTGTAAAGAAATTATCGAAGCACATCAAGGCAGCATATGGGCTGAAAACACGTTAAAGGGTGGTGCGATCTTCCAATTTAATATTCCTGTGAAAATAACGTGACCTAGATCAGAAAATACAGTGTAAATACTCGAAAGCTATTTTAAAACCTGACGGTGTTTGATAGAATCAATTTTCTTTAGTTTACTTGTCGTGTAGTCAAAACCTTTGCGAAACTAATGAAGCAAATAATGAATAATTTTTTTAACTTTTCTGAAAAAGGATAATGCATGAGTGTCAAAAAGCCATCAATCCTTTTAGTTGATGATGAAAGTTATAACTTAATGATTCTTGAGGAATGCTTTCAAGAGCATGATTATGATTTGACCACAGCTGAAGATGGACAGCAAGCCTGGGCATTATTACAGGCTAATCCACATGATTTTGATGTGGTCTTATTAGACTGGATGATGCCGCAGATGGATGGATTGGAAGTACTTAAACGGATAAAAGCGCACACAGATTTACAGCATATTTATGTCATTATGCAAACTGCACGTGCAGGTAAAGGTGAAGTGCGACAGGGGATGGATGCGGGCGCTTATTATTATTTGACCAAGCCCTATAAAGAAGAAGATATTCAGTCGATTGTCGAGACAGCTGTACATGATAGTCAACATAGGCAAGCAGTACAAAGGATTGTAGAACAGAATGTTTCCACCTTTGGCTTGGTTAAAAAAGGCATGTTTGAATATAAAACACTGGCTGAATGCCAAGCTTTATCAATATTACTTGCTAATACTTATCCAGACTCGGAGAAAATTGCAACCGGTTTGTCTGAGTTAATGATCAATGCATTAGAGCATGGCAATTTAGGGATAGGCTATGATGAAAAAACCCAATTAAAGAAGCAGGGAGCATGGTTGAGTGAAATAAACCGGCGTAGTGCATTACCTGAATATAGTGCTAAAACGGTATCTGTCAGTTATCAAAAAGATGCTGCTGCCATTAGACTCACGATAGAAGATGAAGGTGCCGGATTTGATTGGCAAAACTTCTTAACCTTAAATCCGGAGCGTGCTAAGGATAATCATGGGCGTGGCATCCTGACCGCATTGAACAGTTTTGATAAACTTGAATATTTGGGTACAGGTAATAAATTAATTGTTCAGGTTCAGCTTTAGTCTGCTGATACAAAAATCCTGCGTTATAACTTCGGGATGTTATTCCATGTACGTTCCTTAAAAACACCAAATGTGACTTAGTTTCTTTGATATATACATAAAAATATGACAGATAAACCTTTGCTTTTAGTTGTAGATGATGAGCCCATTAATCTTGAAATTTTAGAAGAAGCATTAGAAGAATATTATCAGCTTGAAAGTGCTGAAACGGGTGAAGAGTGCTTGGAAAAGTTACAAGCATTACAACCCGAATTGATCCTGTTGGATGTTAATATGCCTGGGATGACAGGGATAGAAACTTGTATAAAAATTAAAGCCGATATTGAAACAGCAGATATTCCAGTTGTTTTTGTTTCTGCTCTAGGTTTGCCCGAAGAACGGATGAATGGTTATAAAGCAGGGGGTGAAGACTATATTACTAAGCCATTTGAAGAAGAGGAGTTACTTGCAAAAGTAGAACTGACTCTTGCCAGTCAACAAGAAAGGAAATCTTTACAACAAGGCTCAAATGATGCGATGAGTATGGCCATGACTGCAATGACCCAAGCGAGTGAAATGGGTTTGGTTATGCAATTTACCAGAGATAGTCATCATTGTGACAGCTTAGAAGCATTAGCAAATTGCTTGCTGGAATCATTGCGTCAGTTTGAATTGAATGCAACCTTACGCATGACGGTCGATAAGCAAGATTTTTACTTTTCATCTGCTGAGACAATTGGTGAGCGTGAACAAGCTGCTATGGAACATGTGCGCGAAAGAGATCGTTTTGTTCATTTTGGTAAGCGTACTATTATTAACTTTAAAAATATCTCGGTATTAATAAAAAATATGCCGATAGCAGAGCAAGATAGATATGGTCGTTTGAATGATGTCACAGGGATGCTGGTAGAAGGTGCAGATGCCAGAATTGAGGGCATAGAGATGTCGGCCTCTTTAGTTGCATTAATTAATACGACTCGTGCTGTACTGGGTGATATTGAAGTTGCGCATAAAGAGATTGAGCAAAAAAATACTGCGATATTAGAAGACTTGGTAACGAGTGTTGAATGGGCTTTTATTAATATGGATTTAGGGGACGAACACGAAGAGTATTTTAGGGAATTATTGACTCATGCTAAAAAGCAAAGTTCAGCGTTATTTGAGGCTGATATGCAGATGGAACGGAAGATCGAAAGCTTAATAGGCTCATTGTCAATAACAACTTAATAAGCCATAGAAGTCGCGTTAAGTTTTATACGGTTCTATGTTGGGGTTGGCATTATTTTATCCTATGAAAACTTATAATAATAATTTTGTAAAAATGATTATATATTCTTATGTCTATATCAGAAGCAGCGCCTGCAAATATTCTTATAGTTGATGATGAAGAGTTAAATATTGAGATTATCATTGCTTCTTTGGAAGATTATGATTACAGCATAAGTTCAGCTAATGATGGTGTAGAAGCATGGTCGCTTTTACAAGAAGATCCTGAAAAATATGATCTAATTCTTTCAGATCGGATGATGCCTAATATGGATGGTATGGAATTGATCAAATTGATTAAATCCCATCCGGTTTTACAGCACTGCCCTGTTATTTTTCAGTCTGCAAAAACGGAGCATCAACATATCTTGGAAGGTATGCAAGCAGGAGCCTATTTTTATCTGACTAAGCCATTTACAGAAGAATTACTTATTTCTATCGTGCAAACAGCATTGGCTACACGAATGGAATATAAGCGTTTAGAAAATGATTTACACAATAGCCAGAAAACACTGAATTTAGTTAAAAATGTAACACTTTCTTTTAAAACATTGGCCGATGCAACGCTTACCACAACACTTATTAGTAATGCTTGCCCTGACCCCGCTGCAGTTGCGCTGGGATTGTCAGAGCTATTAATTAATGCTGTTGAACATGGTAATTTGGGCATTAGTTACCAAGAAAAAACCGATTTAAATAACGCTGGTATATGGCAAGCAGAAGTAGAGCGACGCTTACAGTTGGATGAATATAAAAATAAAGAAGCGACCTTAATTTTTACTCGAACTGCGCAAGAAATTAAGATTGAAATAAAAGATCAAGGCAATGGTTTTAACTGGCAAAAATATATCAATTTTTCACCAGAAAGAGCTTCAGATAATCATGGTAGAGGGATTGCTATGGCATCAAATATCAGTTTTGAGCGCATTGCATATAATGAGAAGGGTAATGCAGTGACTGTCTATATTACGGATAACAAAGAACCATAATTTAGGAATACTAAAGCTGATATTAGCTGAATTCAGGTAAATTAAAATTTATCGTGGTATAAAAAATTTAAAAATTGCACCGCCATCTTTGCATTGTTCAGCCCAAATCTTCCCATTATGGGCTTTGATAATTTCGGCGCAAATAGCGAGCCCCAAACCTGTTCCACCCGCATTACTTTTAGTTTTTGAACTTTGAATAAATTTGTCAAATACACTATCCAATTCACCTTCAGGAATGCCTATTCCTTGATCACGGATACTGCATAACAAACCTGGAATGGGCTGTTCATCAACTAGTAATAACTCATATGAAGCAAAATTAATAAAAATGGATTGTTCGGCGATGCTAAATTTAATCGCATTACTCAGTAGGTTAGAAATAACTTGTGAGATACGGGCACTATCAAAATTAGCTATTGTACTTCCACTCGTATCTTGCCAATGAATGCTAAGTTGTTTTTCAGTTAGTTGTGCTTCGAATTCGGCAGCACAGGTATCGGCTACCTGCTTTAAATCACGTGATTGTTTCTCTAGTTGCATTTGCCCCGCTTCTAATTTAGCCAAATCTAGTAAATCATTAAGTAAGATTAATAAACGCTCACCACTGGTGTTGATACGGTCAAAATATTTTGCCAGTTTTTCAAGGTCGCCCTTAATAACATTCTTAACGCCAAAACGTGCAAAACTTAAAATCCCATGCAGTGGTGTACGTAATTCATGCGACATATTCGCCAGAAATTCTGATTTAGAGTGATTGGCTTGTTCTGCACTTTCTTTAGCGAGTATAAGTTCTTTGGTTTGCATTTCGACTTCAAGTTGCAGGAGTTCTGCATGTTGACGCAAATCAATTTCTAATTGTTTTTGTAAGGATAAGTCATGGATAAAGCCACTAAATAATATGGCATCTTGTAATGGGATTCTGTTGACAGATAAACGAATTGGAAATTCTAAGCCATTTTTTTTCACGGCATTTACTTCAACAATACTTCCTAAAATATGTATTTTACCAGTGTGTTGGTAGTTTGCTAAATATTGGTCGTGTTGCTCTCTATGTGGAGAAGGAATGATAATGGAAATATTTTGTCCAATGACTTCTTGTTCCAAGTAGCCAAATAATTTACATGCTGCAGGGTTAAAACTTTGTATTATGCCTTGTCCGTTAATGGTGATGATACTATCTAAAGCGGTATTAATAATATTATTGAGTAATTGTTCCTTTTCTTTGAATTGTTGTTCTTTTAGTTTAAGTTCAGTTAAATCGCGCCAAGTTGTATGCAAGATTAATTTATCGTGCACAGTAATGGGGACCAAGGTAATTTCACAAGGAAATTCTTTACCATTTAAGCGAATATGAACCCACTCGAAGCGGTGAAAACCTTGAGCAAAGGCAGTTGCAATCATTTCCTCAGCTTTTTCTGTAGACAAACGTCCATCAGGTTGTTTTTCAGGGGATAATTCGGCAGGGTGAGTATTGAGTAATTGTGCAGCACCACTAGCTCCGAGCAGTGTTAAAGCGGCGGGGTTAAAATCAATAAAACGCCCTTCCTCTAATAACATGATTGCATCTACACAGTTTTGGAAGGCTTTGTTAAAGATTTCTGTTTGTGCGGTATTTAAGTCAATATGCTGCATAATATGGTTTTTAGCTATTGTATGAAAAGTTCACACCTTAAGGAATGAGGGTGACAACACTGGACAAAAGACAAGACAGTTTCATTTTTTATAAAATGCTCAATCATTAAGCATAGTGGAATATATAAGGAAGTGTAGGTTCGAAATTTATTTGTACTAGAAATATATAGCTGTGTAATTAATTATGTGCCTATTTTTCAAGTATATCTGTGAAGTCAAGCACCTAAGCTATACTTAAAGTTTGCACTTGGTTTCTAGCACTCGTGTTGCAGAAGGGCTTTATTGCTCAGTTTGAATGTGGCGAGTGATGAGGCATTGTCTATGCACATCTAACTGTTTAAAGTTATTGGTATGTTGGATGTTTAGACCTAAGTTCTAACGATTTAATATGCATTCCATTATAGTTAGAATACCTGTAAAATCCAAGGCTATTGTTGATTGCAGGAAGTATAATCAGGCATTAATGTGTTAACAGACTTACAAGATTTTGAGAACGCATCTATTCTCGTGATAGATGATGAAGAAATTAATTTGGAAATAGTTGGTGGGCTATTAGAGCAAGAAAATTATACCAATATTTCTTATTTCAGTGACCCTGTAAAAGCAGTTGAATATTACCAAGCAACACCACCAGACATAGTACTATTAGATTTGAATATGCCTGTATTAACTGGTTTTGAAGTTATGCAGCGCTTTACAGATATTAATCATGTGCCACAGCCACCAGTTTTGGTTGTGACTGCCTCAGGTGACAGAGCAACACGTTTGCAAGCTTTGGAAATAGGAGCGCGAGATTTTTTAAGTAAGCCTTTTGATGATGAGGAAGTCATCAGGCGGGTGCGTAATTTATTGGAAATGCACTTGGCGCATAAAGAGAATTTACAATACTCGCATAATCTTGAAAGTATTGTGCAACAACGCACACAGGATTTATTAGATACCCAGCAAGAGATGATTGAGCGCTTGGGGTTAGCTGCTGAATATCGAGATAATGAAACGGCTGCACATACTATAAGAGTGGGACGTTATGTAGAAATCATTGCACAAGCACTAGGGATTAGTGCTAGAGAAGCTGAGCTGATCCGATTTGCTGCACCCTTACATGATATTGGTAAAATTGGTATTCCTGATAATATTCTATTAAAAAAAGGTAAGTTGGATAAGCATGAGTGGGAATTTATGCAAAAACATGCTGAATTTGGTTATGATATTTTAAAAGGATCACAAAGTAGTATTTTAAAAAATGCCGGGGTGATCGCTTTAACTCACCATGAAAAGTGGAATGGCAGTGGCTATCCTGCAGGGTTGCAGGGCACAGATATACATTTATATGGCCGTATTACTGCTGTTGCAGATGTGTTTGATGCGTTGACTATGGATAGGCCGTATAAAAAGGCATGGTCGATAGAAGATGCAGTCAATTTAATAAACGAAGAGTCAGGTAAACATTTTGACCCTTCGCTGGTTGAAATATTTAATCAGGTGTTGGATAAATTATTAATCATCAGAGAAACGTATACTGACTAGTACCGTACCCCTTAAATAATTAATAATATATCTTTGCGGTCAACGCCTTCCCTTTGTATGTCCATTTGAATGGTTTGGCCATCGTTTCATTAAAGTAATCCATGAAATTTTGAATTTTGCCTTTCAAGTCCTGCTGTGAAACAAAATTGCCTCGCCTGATGACTTTTTTCATTAATATTCCAAACCAGATTTCAATCTGGTTCATCCATGAAGCATGCTTAGGTGTATCGCCGACTTTTGTCCAAACCGTACTAAAGCTGCCAAACCAACGCCTGAAGAAGGCCAAATAATAACCGCTCCTACTTCCAAGGTAGCAAATTCTAATGCAACACAGGCGACTAAAAAATAAACAACAGCAATACCGAGCTGGCGTAATACCTCAAAAAATAATTTATACATCATTCATTTCCAAAGCTATAATAGGGATTAGAAAATAAAAAATAGCTCCACCATGATCGCCATTCTCAGCCCATAGTTGCCCTTGGTGCCCTTTGATGATTTCTTTACAAATCGACAAACCAAGCCCCGTACCACCCGCATTCGTTTTGGTTTTTGAACTTTGAATGAATTTATCAAAAACAGTTTGCAATTCATCTACCGGAATGCCCATACCACTATCAGCAACACTAAGCTGTATCCCCTCAACCTTTTGACCACCCATCAGTGTTAATATTTCCTGCTTAATTTCAATATTAATATTACTTTGGGCAGGGGCAAACTTGATCGCATTAGAAAGGAAATTAGTAACTACTTGCCCAATCCTTACTGGGTCACAATGCACTCTTGTAGAAGCATTGACCTTAATCGCAATAGTTAAATGCATTTCATCCAATCTAGCTTGCTGCTCAGCCACACAACTTTCAACAATACTCCCTAGATCGATATGAGCATAGTCAAAAGTCATTTTCCCTGCTTCTAGTTTGGATAAATCCAACAAGTCATTTAAAAGCAGTAGTAAGCGATTTCCACTTTCGTTAATGCGCAGAAAATATTTACCTAGCTTTTCCAAAGGTGCCGTTTCTAAACGCTTGATGCCAAAATTAGAGAAGCTTAAAATACCATGCATCGGCGTACGCAATTCATGCGACATATTCGCCAAAAATTCTGATTTAGCCATATTAGCTAACTCGGCAGCTTCCTTTTCCATTTGCAAGCGTTCTGCTGCTTTTTTCTCTGTTAAATCGTGCCATACAAGGAGAATAACATCCCTACCATGTAATTTAATCGTATTATAAATAACCAACCTATCCAATATAGTGCCATCTTTACATCGATGTCTGGCCTCAAACTTGCCTTTACGACTCTGTTTTATTGTATTCTGCCGGTCAATAGCATTACTCTCATCCACGTCACAGTTCACATCGACAATGGTAAAATCAGCAACTTCTGCACGGGTGTAGCCTAATAAAGTGTGTGCTGCAGTATTAAATTCCAACACTTTAAATGTTTCCCAATCTAATAAAACAATAGAGTCGGGTAGTAAATTAAATAAAGTATGGAAGCGTTGTTCCGACTCCTGTAATTTTTGAGAGGCTAATTTTTTACTGGTTATATCAAGGTGCAAGCCACTACAAGAAACTGCATTTCCTGCTTGATCCCTTAAAATTTCAACATGAACCTGCACCCAGCGTAACTGCTTATTTTTAGTGACAACTCGATACTCCATTTCGAAATCACGTACTGTTTTATCCGTAACAGCTGTTAAAAACTGAGCTTCAGCAATTGCAATATCTTCAGAATGTACACACCGTTGCCATGCCTGATAGTTATTAGCAAATTTATTAGGATCCACATCAAAAATAGCACAACTACGTGCATCCCAGCTTAATGTGTTTTCTTTAACATTATAAAAAAGAGTCCCGGCATTTGCCGAGTTAAGCGCACCTTGTAACAACAATGTTTTGTCTGTTAACTCGGCTTCTGATTGTTTCAGTAATTCAGTATTTTTATTAAATAAATCTGCTAAAACTCCCAATTCATCCGCTCTAGGGTACTCAATGATTTGATACCTATTTTCTTTTGCGGATATTTTTAACTGCTTAATAATCGAATTTAAAGGACACTTCAATATCCATTGTAAAATAAAAAATATTGCCACCATAAAAACCAGTATCGCTATCAACTGATATTCGGCTATTTTTTTAATGATATTTGCTACCGATGAAAAAAGAATATGCTTTGGAATAACAATACCTAAAGTCCAGTGTGTACTCGGTATTCTAAATAACATGCCTGTCGCTGCGGCTTCATAAATAGCATCCTGCTCAATTTGAAACGAGCGAATAAAATAATTACTTGTTTCTGGTAATGGATCGTTAATAATAGCAGCAATAACTTGTGCTTCCTGGCTATTAATTTGATAACTTTCCTGAGCAATACTTTCTGCAAGTATTGATTTTTCCGTTTGCTTATCTTCAGAATTTATCTGTTCCAGCACGACTTGAAACTGCTTATAAGCACTATGTTGTTTAGCTAAGTCATCGATAGTGACATATTCATCATTATGATATAAATCTAAACCTAAATTCTGTTCAGGAAAAGAGATAAACTGCCCATTACGATCCAACATAAAAGCATAGCCGCCTAATGATTCGACATGCTTTTTCAATAGATCTCGAATACCTTCAAGTTTTATATCAATAGTGCTGACACCGTAAAACTGCCCATTTCTATAAATAGGAGCTGAACTGGTTACCATAGGCTGATGAGAATAAGAATCGGCATAAGATTTAGACCAATAAGTATGATCTTGCTTAATATAGCGAGTCGGCACATACCACTCTTCATGGTGGTAACCAGTGCCTTTAGGGTCATTGTAGTCATCGTAATAGTCAAAAACATTATTTTGATTACGCCCCCAAAAAAAACTACGCCTTGCCTTTTTAGCATCAAATAAAAAAGGCTCAGGCCAAACCCCACCACCCGCAATAAAATTTTTCAGTTCTTCTGTATTAAAAACTTGTGGTATCAAGTCCTTATAAAGAGCCTCGTCTTGTGGTAACTTACTGACAATACTAGCTAATGAAACAGCCAAGGTTTTAGCAACAACCAGCTTCTCATTAACATCAGCAACCATTGCATTACCTGCACGAATAACTAATTTAGTAGTTTCTTGCTCCAGCAAAGGCAAAATTAACCGATCTATTGAATAAGCAGAAACAGCCAACAAGCCCAACATAATCAAGAAAAACCAAGCTTTTATTTTAGTTAAAATACTGTGTCGCCAAGCAACACTCTGTTTTAGGAGCTTATGTGATGGTTCTTTCATAAAATAAATTACACGTCAAAGTCTACTAAAAGAATAGTCTAGAAATAAAGTATTACCCTACTTTTGCTGCCATTGCTGATTACTATCCTGATACCACCATCCAGCTTGGGCATTATTTATCCACTTCTTGGCAAAGGCAGCTTTGATTTGTGCAAACCATTCCGGGTGCCCATTTGCATTGGCAATACTTTGGTATAAATACTTGCGATCAGCATTTTCAGCTTGAATTAATTTATTAACCTTATTACGATCTTTTAAGGGGATGCTGGTTTTATGAGTCAATAAGCCTTCCGTGGTAATACCAATCAGACCTTGATTGTATACTCCTTTCAAATCGGCAAAGCGTGTACGCATACTCGCTTTTACACGCCTAATTTCAATCGTATCAACTGCCAAATTTGGCTCAGCATGCGCTGAAGAAATCACGGTTGCAATAGCACGATCAACTAATTGATAAGCTCTAATTTCCCACATAGATAACTGTGCTTGAGAAGCGGGGGTTTGCTGAGTAGCGTCTGAACTATCCTCCTGAATTTCCTTAATGATCTCATCAGCAACTTTATCAACTGCCGCCGCAGGAAAATAGATATTAATAGTGACACAAGCACTTAAAAATAAAACCATTAAAAAGGGTATTTTTTGCATAATATATTCCTGTTATTCAATAACAACCTGACCCGTGTTAACGACTCGAGCGAGCCGTTGTACCAATATATCCCAGTCCATACGTGGGTTATAACCAACGACTTCTATTCTTGGTATCCAAGCACCACCTTTGATAATATAAAAGCCTTGCTCTGCAGCAGCGACTCCCATCATCTGACAAACACCTTGGTATAAATAGCAACCAAATCCTAGCTTTTGGTAATAAAAACTATCAAATAAACCCAAAAAGCTTCTAGAAATTGCATCAGCGGCACTTGCACCGCCTATACTAGCAATATTCTTAACCGCTTTCTGGCTGATTTTATGCATGCCGCTGTCAGACTCAGGGGTGCCCAACCAAGTATAGAAAGTAACCGGCTGCCAATTTTCCAAGTATACATTTAAAGCAAACCCAGATAATCGCCCCTCTATATTCCCTAACTCAAATCGTTTAGTGATTGCCAACAAATCTAAATTATCAAACTCAATATCTGTATATAGTTGCGGCAAAGCCGAAAATAATCCTGCTGATGCTAATTTTCTGATAATCACCTCGCCACCAAAAACCTGCATTTTTAACTGCCCGTCTAACTGTATAGTCTTATTTTGATAGCGTACCGAAGGAATATAGCCACTTATTTTGCCCGTCACTGGAGGCCAACCTAAAGCATCTGTTAACCGTGTTAAAGATAATTCATGCAGAAAAGCTTCTAAGTGTACTTCGACATCATCACCTTGCACAGCTACAAAACTAAATTCCTTGATGGACAAAATACCATCTAATACTTGTAAATTCGCTGGCTGCAATAACTTTAGTTGGCGAGCATAGCTACTAAAATCCAAGCGTCCTTTGGCGAAAGGGATGGCTTTGACTCGTAATTGCTGCCAAGTTATATAGGAAGCTTGCTGCTGTTCAGCACCTACTGCCCAATTAAATTGACCCTCTGCATCATTTATCTGTAGCTGTTGATGCGTATCATGAAGCATTAAGTGCTCAAAATTAATTGCCATACTCGTAAGGCCATTATTCTGCAATACTAGGTCAGCTGTTAACTCCCCCATTAAACTGATACCTGCAAAATTACTAGCCGCTAAAAAAGGCGTTAAATAGGTCGCACTAACTGCTTGCAACTCTGGAATTTTAAGCGCTAATTGTGCTGTTTGCAGTTCAATGGTATCTTGATAATTCAATATGCCAGCATCAAGTTGCAACTGAAAAATATTAGTATGTTCTAATTTTACTGTATTAATATTTATTTTTTTGTGCGCAGGGTTCCAAAAACCATGTGCTGCTAATGTAATAGGTTCCGCATCAGTAATAGCCAAATAAATCGGATCCACATACAAACTACCAGCAAGTATTTTGCTATTAAGTTGCCATTGCCAAGCACCCTCTGTTTGCGAAGCCTTCAGTTCAGTTTTAACTACTAAATCTTCTGTTGCAATGCTCCCCTGCTGATCCTGAACAGATAACTTATTTAATATTGCCGTCAGCAATAGCTCCTGAATGTTTTCCCCTTTGCCGTCTAGCTCAATTTTCATACTTATATTGCCTTGCTGTACTGTTAATGCAGGTACAGTAAGCAAAGTTGATAATTTGCTTACGTCAATATGGCTAGTTTTTAACTTAAGTTGCCACTTGCCTTGAGTTTCATTGGCATCAATTTCAAGTTGCCCTCCAAATAAACTCAATTGTTTAATCTGTAAGCTACCTTCGCCATCTTGCACTTTTAGAGTAAAGTTAAACGTAATTGCGGGGAATGTTGCGCCTACAATATCGCCTATTCCTTGCGCGCAATTCAGATCATTTTCCTGCCAATAAAATTGCTGACAACGAATATTTATTAGTTGGATTTTATCGAAAGGAGGTGGCAATGCAAGTGAGGCTGCCACTAAAGAAATTTGTGGGCTAGCTTCACCTAAGTGGTGAAGTGTTAATTTGCTATTATATAGCGTCCAGTTATCTGCTGATATTGTTTGTGCAGATAAATTTATTGACTCTATTGCAGAGACATTGGCTACTGAAAGCAACGCTATAATACCACTGATAAGACAGCTATTTAATACTGTAGAAACATACTGCATCATCAATAATGCTTTAATGTAGGAGGGGCCTTTGGCCGCGACTGGTTTAAAATCGCGGCCAAAGACCCCTCCTACCTATGTTTTTATGACTCTTCAGCATAAGCTGCTTCTATCATCGTAGTGGCTATCAAGCCATAAGCAATGCTCCAAGCCTCTGCAACTTCCTCAGTATAATGTTCTTGTAAGCCCTGCTCTAAAACCCACAATAAGGCAGCACCTACTGTTTCATAATGTGCAGCTTCCACACCATAAATAATATGACGTTTTCCCATTGCCTGCAACATTGCTTCAATTTCTGCTAGATCATCTAATGAATTAACCACCACATTTAAAGTGGTCATTAATTTATCACCTTGAAAGTCTAGCTTACCCCGAAATAAAGGTTTCACTGCGGGATCCAGCTCAAATAAACGACCATAAAATAATTCAGCTGCCTTAGCTTTCATGGGGGCTACACGCTGCCATGAATCCCGAATAAGCTGTATTTGTGCTGTACTTAAAGGTGCGGCCTCTTCCTGTCGATAAGACTGAGCTTCGCGCACAGGGTCATACCAATTTCTTTTAAATAACCAAAATGACAACACGACAATTAAAACCAGCAGCCCATACATCATAAAAACAACCCTTATTTACCTTTCTGATATGATCAACATTATGTTACGCCCATGTATCACGTAATGTGACCGTACGATTAAATACCAATTTATTGGTGCTACTATCTTCAGTATCTAAACAAAAATATCCAACACGCTCAAATTGAAAACGACTGCCTAATTCAGCATTGGCAAGACTCGCTTCCACTTTAACTTCCGTCAAAACTTGTAAAGAATTAGGGTTTAATACCTTACAAAAATCTTCCTCAGCAGCAGGGTTAGGCACATTAAATAAACGATCATATAATCGTACTTCTGCATCTAAGGCATGTTCGGCTGACACCCAGTGAATCACACCTTTTACTTTCCGACCTTCCGGTTTTTTCCCTAAAGTATCGACATCATAACTACAACGTAGTTCAGTTATTTTACCTTCCGCATCTTTAATCACTTCATTGCACTTGATCACGTAAGCACCACGTAAGCGTACTTCACCACCTGCAATTAAACGTTTAAATTTTGGTGGCGGCACTTCCGCAAAATCATCTTGCTCAATATAAACCACTTTAGCAAAAGGAACTTTACGTTTACCCATCACTTCATTTTGCGGGTGATTACTCGCTTCCAACTCTTCTACTTGGCCATCAGGGTAATTCTCTATCACTACCTTTAATGGCTCTAATACCGCCATAGCTCGTGCAGCGGTATTGTTCAAATCATCACGAATGCAGTTTTCCAACACTCCCATTTCAATCGACGAATCTTTCTTGGTCACGCCGATACGCTCACAAAACTCACGAATAGCTGCAGGTGTATAACCTGCACGGCGTAAACCTGCAATTGTTGGCATGCGTGGGTCATCCCAACCACTCACATGTTTATCAACTACCAACTGATTTAATTTACGTTTACTGACAATGGTATATTCCAATACTAAGCGCGCAAATTCAATTTGCTGTGGATGACAATCTATCTCAATATTATTCAGAATCCAATCATATAATGGACGATGATCTGCAAACTCTAAAGTACATAAAGAATGGGTAATACCTTCCAGTGCATCAGAAATACAATGGGTATAATCATACATAGGATACAAACACCAATCGTCACCTGTACGTTGATGATGCACACGGCGAATTCGATATAATGCAGGATCACGCATATTGATATTAGCCGATGCCATATCAATTTTAGCTCTTAGCACATATTGCCCATCCGCAAATTCACCTGCACGCATACGCGCAAATAAATCCAAGTTATCCGCAATACTGCGGCTACGATCAGGACTTTCTCTACCTGGCTCGGTTAAAGAACCACGGTATTCACGAATTTGCTCAGCATTTAAGCTATCAACATAAGCCAAGCCTTTTTCGATTAATTGCACGGCGAACGCGTACAACTCTGCAAAATAATCAGATGAATGTTTTAACTCAGCCCATTCAAATCCCAACCAATGCACATCTTTCTCAATTGCCTGCGCATATTCCTCACTCTCTTTTTCAGGGTTAGTATCATCAAAGCGCAAATTACATAAGCCCTGCTTTTCAGCTGCAACCCCAAAATTAAGGCAGATTGATTTAGCATGACCTATATGTAAAAATCCATTTGGCTCGGGCGGAAAGCGCGTTACAACTTTATTATGTTTTTGTTCCGCTAAATCATTACTGATGATTTGACGAATAAAATTGGTAGCGGGGGCATTTTCAGGTATTGACATTTAGCTATAAAGTAATCAAAAATTAGATTAAGCACATTTTAAAAAAATGAGCACTATAATATGGAGCAATAAGATACCATATTATAGTTTGATAGCAACCAAGGCGCGAGGATAAAATACTATCCATAAGCTCGCACATAGCATATCCACATTTATTCTCTGGCTTTATGACAAATATTGATACACACCCATCAAAATACAACAACAAAACCAAGGTCTACTATAATTCTGGCTCGCCTTTATCGCCTTGGCGAGAAGCGCTAAATGATGTTATTTTTGGCGCTGAGTCAGCGGCAGGAAAATACTTCGATATTTTTTTAGTCACCAGCATCACAGCGAGTGTAATAGCAGTCATGCTCAGCAGTGTGGAATCATTTTATACGCAATACACACAGCTATTCTTTTATGCAGAATGGGGCTTTACGCTGCTGTTTACCTTTGAATATATTTTACGTTTAATTGCAGTACGCAAACCAAAGCTTTATGTACGCAGTTTTTATGGTGTTATCGACTTACTCTCCATACTACCTACCTATATCGGCTTACTCTTACCTGGTGTTAAATACTTACTCATCATCCGTATCCTGCGCTTATTAAGAATCTTTCGTATCTTTAAATTAGCTGAATATATGGAAGAGGCAGAAACCTTAATGACCGCCTTAAAAAAAAGTAGTCGTAAAATTTTAGTATTTCTCTATACGGTACTGACATTAGCAATCGTATTTGGCTCATTACTTTATGTAGTTGAAGGCAGCGCTTCAGGTTTTACCAGTATTCCCAAATCGGTATATTGGGCAATTGTAACTTTAACAACAGTCGGTTATGGTGATATTGCTCCACAAACACCTTTAGGGCAAATCATTGCAGCCACCATTATGATTATGGGTTACGGCATTATTGCAGTACCGACAGGTATATACAGCGCCGAACTGATTAAAACTTATAGTCATAAGGCACTACGTAATGATGCCTGCCCAAATTGTGGCAAGCTAGGGCATGATACCGATGCAGAATATTGCAAGTATTGTGGAGGGTCCTTAGAAGATGCCGAAGAGTAATACCGACGAGCGTACGCCATCAGCGCTCAGCTAAATTTTTCTTTAAAATTACTCATATTATGGATTGGCGTAGGTTGCGGGTGAGGCACGAACCCCAACGGTTAACGCTAAAATGTTGGGGTTCGTGCCTCACCCACAACCTACAAAAAATATTTTTGAACCCATAAGGTGAGACCTAAAAATCCAGAAAATAGGCATATTTCGACAGCCTAGTACGAACCCCAACAAAAATAGACTACCTGCTCGAAGCTCGTACCGATATCAAAACACTTTATTGCTTACTTATCTTGTAGCTTTTTAAATGTCGAACCATCAATAGAAATATCACTCATCAGCCCTCTTTGACTGAATACATATGCAGTAATAGCAGCACCTGTAGACCTGGAGTCAAAACCACCCCCTGCGCCTTTTTTCGCCACAGATATGGAAAGATTACCGCCCACTTGCCAGTTACCGTTACTCGCACGAAAGTTGGACAAAGCATTTGCATCATTGAAAATCAGCAATAGAGAATAGGACTCAGCACCCGCCACTAAACCCGCCTTAAATGCAGCAGTTCGGTAATACTCAACCGTTGCACCATTGACCTGCATCGAACATGTTCCGCCTTCTCCCCCTAAAACAAATCCTGCTTTTTTTATAATAGGACATACCAATACACCTTGAGCATTTTGTACTAATAATGGAGCATTAGTTGCTTCAGCGTAAAACTTTGTCAATGCAACTTCGACAGCCGTTTTCTGCATCAGCTGATCACCTGTATTTTTTTGCGGTGAAGATGCACAACCACTAAGGGTAATAACAAGTGTAGCCGCAACTGCTGATGCAATAGCGGTAAAAGAAAAAGGTTTTTTTAATTTCATTACGAGAATATTCCTATGATTAAATCTATGATTAAAATTCAGTTAATACTGAATTTTTCCCTGCTATTAATATAACTATCTCCTAAAAAGGAATATCATCGTCAAAATCTTCATAAGCCGCAGCAGGAGGTTGCTCAGGCATTGCTTGAGGCTGTGGTGCTGGTGCTGAATTATGCTGACTAGGACTAGTAGGCTGGTTATTTTGAGCGGGGGCCGCATTCATCGCAGGTGCATTATTACCTAAAGGTGCAGTCCCTCCTGTACGGCTACCTAACATTTTCATTTCAGCTGCTACAATTTCTGTTGTATAACGGTCTTGACCACTTTGGTCTTGCCATTTTTGAGTGCGGATACGCCCTTCTATATATACTTGGCTACCCTTCCTTAAATACTCTCCCGCAACTTCTGCCAAGCGATTAAAAAAAACCACGCGATGCCATTCAACACTTTCTTTACGCTCACCTGTTTGCTTGTCTTTCCAACGTTCTGATGTGGCCAAACGAATAGTGGTAACTGCTCCACCTGTGGGCATATACCGAACTTCAGGGTCGGCTCCTAAATTTCCTATTAAAGTTACTTTATTAAGCACCTGCTACTCCATACAAAGTTAATAATACAAATAACAGCAAAGCTTATCATTTTATATTTTTTAATGGTAGAACTACCAGAAATAAAATAGCATGGATACATGCAGGCCAAGCTAAATCAGACAAAATAATCAGGATTCCACTTAACCAAGATGCGATTAATATTTTATATCCAGCGGCTAGGCAGACATTCTGTTCGGGTATTTACCTACAAGAGCAAACCCGTATTAAAAGTTGGCGGAAAACGCTAAAGCAATGTGGGGTAGAAAATTTCACCTGATATGGGCTAAAACACACATGATGAAGCTGATATGTCCAAAACGGAACATCACTAAATTCATTACAATAACTAGGAGGATGGAGCGATTATAAATCAGTGCTTAGATATGCACACTTAGCACCTGATCATTTAAGCACTTATGCAAATAATTTAGATGGCATCGTTGCAAAATCGGTTGCACCTGATAATGTAGTGAAATTTAAAGCTATCTAAGTTATTGAAAAGATGGTGGCGATAGGTGGAATTGAACCACCGACCCCAGGGTTATGAATCCTGTGCTCTAACCGGACTGAGCTATATCGCCTTATCTTGGTGAGTTACTTGACTAAGCAACCCTAATAAAGAGCGGAAATTATAGCCGCTCTTTATTATATGGTCAACTAATTTTTAAACATTAAACCTAAAATGCACCACATCGCCATCTTGTACAATATAGTCTTTGCCTTCTAAACGCCATTTACCTGCGTCTTTAGCACCTTGCTCGCCTTTATATTCAACAAAATCAGCATATGCCATAACTTCCGCACGAATAAAGCCTTTTTCAAAATCGGTATGAATGACACCCGCAGCTTGTGGCGCCGTTGCACCTACTGGAATAGTCCAGGCCCTGACTTCCATAACACCTGCAGTAAAATATGTAGATAAGTTTAATAACTTATAAGCCGCACGAATAACACGATTTAAGCCGGGTTCTTCCAAACCTAGGTCATCCATAAACTCTTGCTTCTCATCTTCTTCCAATTGAATAATATCAGCTTCTATCGCAGCACAAACTGATACGACAACAGCACCTTCTTTATCAGCAAGCTCTTGTACTACATCCAGCAGTGGGTTATTTTCAAATCCATCATCCTGCACATTAGCAACGTACATAGTTGGCTTAATGGTTAATAAAAATAACTCTTTAATAATAACCCGCTCATCATCTGATAAATCTAAAGAACGTGCTTGACCACCGCCATCTAAATGCTTTAAGAGTTTTTCATAAACTGTTTTTTTGGCTAACTCTTCCTTATTGCCTGTTCTAGCCGCTTTAGCACTTTTTGTTAAGGCTTTTTCAATGCTGGCCATATCTGCAAGTGCCAATTCAGTATTAATGACCTCAATATCCCCTAGCGGATCAACTTTGCCAGCAACATGTACGACATTCTCGTCTTCAAAACAACGCACTACATGCACAATGGCATCCGTTTCACGGATATTGCCTAGAAATTTATTCCCTAAACCTTCACCTTGTGATGCACCTGCGACTAGACCAGCAATATCAACAAATTCTATAGTAGTCGGCAAAATACGATCAGGGTTCACTATTTCAGCTAGTGCATCCATACGCGCGTCAGGCACAGGCACTACGCCAACATTAGGATCGATGGTACAAAACGGATAGTTTTCGGCTGAAATTTCTGCCTTAGTAAGTGCATTGAATAAGGTTGACTTACCTACATTAGGTAAACCCACGATTCCACAATAAAGTGCCATGATGTCTCTTGATTAATAAAAGTTTAAATTGGCTCAACAATTTGTTGAGGTTTATAGGTAATTTTAATATGTAGGATGGGTAGAGTGTAACGGCTTACAAAGCCGTACAACGAAACCCATCAGGAAAGCACCGCATTAGCAAGGTGGAGTTCTCTACGTATTTTGCTAGCCGTTACACGACTTAGCAAAATACTACGCCCCCCTACAGTTATGCTTTAACCCTCTTTACCATCCGCCCTGGCTGTCGTTAAGATAGGAGCATAGATAAAAGCAAACAGCGAGAAGGCTGCCAACCATAAAATAGTGGAGGCATAAATTACATCCGCATACCAATTAGGTAATAACATCGGTAAAAATACTCTGACTAATGCCCCTAAGTTAATAAGTGCAAAAGCAATTGCCATTGCTTGCGAAGCCCGCAATATACGCCCTGTATGTCCTAAGGAAACTCGCGCCATCATGCCTAAAGTGATCACACCTATGCCACCCATGGTAAAGGCATGCAGCGCAATGTTGGCAGGGACTATTTGATAAGCACTTAATGCGGTCAATAAAAAGCCGATGATAATCCAAGCGTAACCGACATACAGCACCCATAATAAAGGTACGAACCAAATTCTGAATACAAACCAGTTATTGACTCTTAATATATTAACAACAACAGCAAAGCTAGCAGCAATAGCTAAAAAAGCACCCGAGACTTGTATAATGCTTAAAGCAAAAACTAGTAGTGCTGAGGCAATCGACAAGCCATCAAGCAATGGATTACGTATTGGCAACACTCCCGGCAAACCTTTTTCGGTAAAAAATGGAAATACGCGCCCTGCTATCACTAATATCATCACAATAATCAGTGCAATCACTATTTGAAAGCCAGTCCATGCGGTATTATCAGTCCATTGCAGGATTTCAGTATGAATCATGCCATTACCAAATGCCATTAATACAAGCATGCCAATAAACACGTAGCCACGCGTATATTGAGCCGCCATAATCGGTTTAATTAAGCAGATCGCCAATACTGGTAAGAAAGCAAAATCAACCAGAGCAATTAATTCATCTGGCAATAACTCTGAGTAAAAAGGTAGTATGCGCCCATAAACCCATAACAAAGCTAGACCTGCCAAATTTGCCCCCGTGACCGTCGCTTGTCCCGTCCAATTACGTACTGCTGTTAATAAAAACCCTGCAATCACTGCAACCGTATAGCCCAGCAACATTTCATGAGCATGCCAGTAGTTTTTAGAAAAATAATTATCTACAACCAAACTACCATCATAAAGAGAGCGCCAGATAATAAGTAATACTAAGGCGGATAAGCCTGCTAGTGCAAAAAAAGTTCTGAAGCCTAAGGCAAACAGAGGGATATCAAAAGGTTTATTATCATTCATATAGTTTTAAGGGCTTGCTAACCAAGCCAATTCATTGGCAGTGAAACCCGCCTGTAAACGCATTTCAGTATTAAAAGGGCCTTTAGGCTTAGTATCTTTATAGTATTTTAAAATCATACTTTTAAACGTTGCATCAGGGTCTAATTGTTGCACTTGGCATTGCTGATTAAACCATTTCGAACCAAATTGCACATGCTGTTGCTCATCCTCTAAAATACGAGTCAATATCGCTACGCCTTCGACATCCTTTAAGGAACGCATTTTATCAATCATACTTGGCGTAACATCCAAACCACGCGCTTCCATACAACGCGGAATCATCACTAAACGCGCCAACACATCATGCGCAGTATCTTGCGCATGCTCCCAAAGTCCTTGATGAGCGGGCAGATCACCGTAATCCATGTCTAATTGGCGCAAATGGGTACGAATTAAACCAAAATGGATTGCTTCTTCTTGTGCAACTTGCAACCAATCTTGATAAAACTCTACAGGCAAGCCACGGAATCGGTAAAGTATATCCCATGCAAGATAAATGGCAACAAATTCAATATGCGCTAAAGCGTGGTAAAAAGCTTGCACACCCTCAGGAGAGCCTAATTTACGCCGCTTCATAAAGCGTGGTGCTAATAACTCAGGCTTTTGCGGAAAAGTAACCTTGCTAATATTTTGGGGGGGCGTGCTCGATTCAAACTGCAACTCACCTTGTTGATATAGTTGCCAAGCCTCTGCTGTTAAGGCAAGTTTTGTATCGATTTCGGTTTGATGCAAACAGGCTTCGGCAAAGTCAAATAGATTGTTCATGGGTGTTATTTGTGTGGACAGACTACAAAGCCGTATGGTAACTAGCAAAAGCGCCAAGAAACCTATCATGATAAACAGGGTCATTATACGCCATTAGCTGACTGGTTTCACTGTGCACTTTAATAAGTTATGCTGATACATAGCAGACTACGCAACTTATTATGGATTGTTTTTGGAGTGGGCACTGAAACTAGGCTTGGGTATTATTGAATTTGTATAAGCCTGAATTCTCGTAGGTGCAGATTTATCTGCACAATGCGGCCAAAGCCGCACCTACAAGAACGTCAAGAAATTACATTATGTGTGCAGGATCGGCAATATTGCCTAAAAGATTTATGTGGAGGGGACTTTGGCCGCGACCTGATATTAACCGCGACCAAAGCCCCCTCCACAAAGAGCAACAACTTAAAACTTCTCAAAATCATTAAAATCTATATCACTTTGCGTTAAGGCTGCTTTAGAAGGGGCCGCTTTGACTACAGGCTGTGCGCTAATAGCTGCTTTTTGTATTTTTACAGGTTTCTTTCTCGAAGTTTTTGGCGTAGGTGCAGGCTTAGAAAAATTAGTTGCCTGATCTACATCAATCCTAAAAAAAGCAACCACTTGTTGTAACTGCGCTGCCTGCCCACTCATTTCTTCGGCAGTTGCTGCTAACTGCTCAGAACCTGATGCATTTTGTTGGGTTGCCGAATCCAACTGCCCCATGGCATTACTAATTTGCTCAATTCCTTGGGCTTGCTCTTGCGATGAGGCGGTAATTTCTTCCACTAAATCAGCTGTTTTTTGAATATTCGGCACCACATCTTCTAATAGCTTGCCAGCTTGTTCAGCTATATGCACACTATTAGTTGCCAACTCATTAATTTCCTCAGCGGTCACCCGGCTGTTTTCTGCTAATTTACGTACTTCAGCGGCTACCACAGTGAAGCCTTTACCATGATCCCCTGCTCTTGCTGCTTCAATCGCTGCATTAAGGGATAATAAATTAGTTTTATAGGCAATATCTTCAATCAAGCCCACTTTTTTGGCAATTTGGCGCATTGCTGCAACGGTCTCTTTAACAGCATCACCCCCTGTTGCTGCATCTTTAGAAGATAAGTTAGCCAAGTCATTAGTGACTTTGGCATTTTCAGTATTTTGTTGTACTGAAGAATTTAACTCTTCCACTGAAGAGGTGGTTTCCTCTACTCCAGAGGCTTGTTCAACCGCTGATTGACTAATTGATTGTGCAGTGGCACTAATTTCTTGGGAAGCACTGGCAAGGCCATCTGAATTTGAGCGTACATTTTTTACGACTTGCATTAACTGATCTTGCATTTGTCGTAATGATTCAGCCACTTTACCAATTTCATCTTGTTGGTCAAGATCAATTGAATTCGTTAAATCACCTTCGGCCAAACTGGTCACTACTTCTTGTATTGCATTAAGAGAGCGAGTAATTCCACGAATCAACATGATACCAAGAAACCCTGAAACGACCAAGCCAAAAGCCAACAAACCGATAGAGTTAAAGCGAATGCTATCATAGCGAATCTGTGCTGATTCATACTCTTGCTTGGCTATAGTGGCCTGTAATTCTTTCAACTCATCTGCTTTATCCATAGCCAACTTTGCTTTCGGGCCAAGCTGTTCCATCATGAATATATTGCCTTCAGCATATTTTTCTGCTCTGTATAGCTCCATAGCAACCTGCAAGCCATTAACCACAAAGTCTTTACGCAGTCGGGCATACTCGGTAGACATATGACTTTCTTCCTTAGTCATACTAGTTGCTGCATAAGCCTGCCAAATCTTACCTATAGTGGTAATATTTTGTGCAATCTTATCGGTATGAAAAGTAATCGCATGATCAGCATGCACATAGCTCTCTTTCAACCGTGTATCATGTTTACTGGCAAGATTTAATTGCAGTACATTCTCCGCCATTAAACCTTGAATTTCAGCAAGATCTACTAAAGGAATTACCCGGTCAAGATAGACTGTGCGCAAACCCTCATTGGTTTTTTTTAAGCCACTTAACCCCAACAAACTCAACGTAACAGAGAGTACAATCAAGAGTGTAATCACAAAGATCAAGCGAGACTTAATCGTAAAATTATTTAACATTTTCTATCCTCATCTAAAGACAAACTAAGTACCAATGGAAAAGCAATTTAACCTTTTGTAGGATGGGTAGATCATAGGGACTGTCTTTTTAGGCGCGCAGTGAAACCCATCACTCTTGTCCCCAAAATGATGGGTTTCGCAAAAAGACACTCTACCCACCCTACGCAATTGGTTTAAACTGAATTATCTGTTGCTTGATAAACGCTCTTAAGCTGAGAAAGCTCTTCAACTGATAACACTCGGTTTATTGCCAGCAAGATAATAAAATCATCCCCTACTCGCCCCATTGCCTGAATAAATTCGGTACGAATATCCGCACCAAAATCAGGTGCCGGCTGGATATTAGCAGCAGGTATTTCCAGAATTTCATTGACCTGATCAACTAACATGCCAATAATTTGCGCTTCATCGTTGGCTTCTATTTCCACCAATACGATACAGCTACGCTTGGTCAGTTCACTTACCTGTCGCCCTAACCTGGCCGAGAGATCAATAACCGGCACCACATTACCGCGCAAATTAATTACCCCACGGATAAAATCAGGTGTCATGGGTACTCGTGTGACATTGCTAATTTCAATAATTTCTTTGACATCTAAAATACCAATCGCAAAATTTTCCTGGTCAACTTGAAAGGTGAGATATTGTTGTAATTGATCATCAGATACTGCTGTCAGTTCGGATGTGTTGATACTATTCATTAAGTTACTCATGAATTTATCTCCTGCAGAGCATTGTATTGCACTGATTGGTAAGTAAAATTTTTATTTAGCAACATACCGGCTTACCTTTCCAATCTAAAAAAAGCGACCGCTTGTTGTAATTGCTCTGCTTGCCCGCTTAACTCTTCTGAGGTTGCTGCCAACTCTTCGGAGGCTGCGGCATTTTGCTGGGTTGCTTTGTCTAATTGCGACATAGAATCATTAATTTGGCCGATACCACCAGACTGCTCTTCAGATGCCGCGCTGATTTCTTGTACCAAATCCGCTGTTTTAGAAATATTAGGCACGACATTGGTAATTAAAGTACCTGCTTTTTCTGCAATGGCGACACTGCTGGTTGCTAGTTCATTAATTTCTTCTGCGGTCACACGACTGCTCTCTGCCAATTTACGTACTTCGGCAGCAACTACCGCAAAACCTTTACCATGCTCGCCTGCCGAAGCCGCTTCAATTGCTGCATTAAGTGATAACAAATTAGTTTTATAGGCAATATCTTCAATCAAGCCAATTTTCTTGGCTATATTTTTCATGGCATCAACGGTTTCATTGACAGCACCACCACCTTGCTCAGCTTCTTGCGCTGATTTGGTTGCCATCTGTTCAGTCACTTGTGCATTTTCAGTGTTTTGCTGTACTGATGCATTAAGCTGCTCTACCGCACTCGTGGTTTCTTCTACCCCTGACGCTTGCTCGGTTGCTCCTTGACTAATAGTTTGTGCCGTTGCACTGACTTCTTGGGAAGCGCTGGCAAGATTATCAGCACCACTGCGCACGGTACCAATAATGTCATGCATTTTAATGATGTAATCACCAATTGCAGATTGTAGCTGGCCAATTTCATCTTGCGCACTGGTATCAACCGTTACTGTTAAATCACCTTGCGATAAAGCCTCGGTAATTTGCACCGATTCAATGATAGGCTTGGTAATACTGCGTGCAAAAAAGTAGGCAACTAAAACAATGGCAACAATAAAGCCGACTGCCAACATGGCAATATTCATAACCAGCTCTTCCACAGGCTGCATCACTTCTGCTTCATCTATCTCGGCAATCACTGCCCAAGTAGTATCACCCACACTTATTGGTTGAAAAGCAGATAGCACCGGATTGCCGTTATAGTCAATAATAATACGTGCATCGGTTTCATGCTTTAAGGCAGCAGTGGCTGCTTCAGTATCCACGCCATTGCTCGCCACTGTTCCTGCAAAAGACGCTTTGATATTATGGCCTTTAGGATCTAGAAATGAATCTGACCGCATCAGTTTGTCACTACCTACCAGATAGGTTTCACCCGTCTCACCCATACCTTCACGTTGTTGCATAATGGCATTGATTGCTTCAGTTGATAATTGCAAAGCCACCACCATTTCTACATTTCCGCCTTTTAATACCGGAATAGCAGCAAAAGCGGCAGGCTCATCATTACTCGGTGCATAAGGGGCAAAATCAGCAATAGCAAACTGACGCGAGCCGTTCACTTTTCTGATTAATTTACCAAGGTTACTGCTGCTAAATTTTCCATTTATCAAATTAGTCTGATAATCAGCTTCTTTAGCAGCGGTATAAAATACATAACCATTTTTATCAACCAAAAATAAGTCATAGTAACCATAAGTATTCATATACTTATTAAAGAAAGCATCTTGCGCAACTGAAACAACATCTTTTTGGGTAACATCTACCTCAGCGTACATGGATTGTACCGTTGCACTTAAGATTTCACTATCTGCTTTAAATTTTGCAACGAGATCGCCGGCTTGTTTTGCTTTAACACTACGTAAAGAGGTTAACTGGGAAAACGCAGCGACCACTAAAGCATCACTGGATTTCGTTGCCGCCCAGTAACTGACACTGCCTAAAGGAATTAAACTAATTAGCAACATCAAGCCAATCAGTTTAGGTTGCATTTTAATATTTCTTAATTTCATGGTATTACCTAAATAAATCGAATGTGTTAATGCAAAGTATTAGCAAGGTTTTGTCCCCTGCCCTTAGTCGCTGTTTGTATTAAGCCTTGTACATCTAGAATCAACGCGACATTGCCGTCGCCTAAAACGGTTGCGCCAGTAATGCCTTTAAGGTCTGCGAACACTTTCCCTAACGGTTTGATAACAGTCTGATGCTCACCGTGTAATTCATCAACGACAAAACCTGCCTTAGATTGACCAAAACGTACCACTACCAAGCTTTCTCGTTTCACTTCACCACGGTGTTTCTGGCGGTTATTAAAATAATCACCTAAACGTAAATAGGGCATGACTTCACCACGCAAATTGACATAATGCTGAATCTCATCAATTTCCCATTCATCAGCATCCATTTCTACACATTCTTCGACCATGCTTAATGGAATGATGTACCGCTCTTGTTCAGTTTCAACCATAAAACCATCAATAATGGCTAGTGTTAGCGGTAGATGAATGGTAATCGTGGTGCCTTGTCCTGCGACACTATTAATATTGACCGAACCACGTAATGCTTCAATATTGCGCCGTACCACATCCATGCCTACACCCCGACCCGATAAATTGCTGGCCTGGTCTTTGGTACTTAATCCTGCTTCAAAAATAAGATTAAAAATATCTTGTTGTGATAAACCATGATCCTCACTAATTAAACCGTTCGCTATGGCTTTAGCCAGTATTTTTTCGGAATCCAAGCCGCCACCGTCATCCACAATTTGAATCACAATATGCCCTGAATCATGATAAGCATTTAGCTGGATATTACCTTGAGCGGGCTTGCCCACTGCCAAACGCTGTTCAGGCGTTTCAATACCATGATCTAATGAGTTGCGGATAAGATGCGTTAGTGGATCGTTGATTTTTTCTACCACGGTTTTATCCAGCTCGGTTTCACCACCCGTAATAGTCAATTCAATATTTTTCTCTAGCTCCTTGCTAACATCTCTAACCACGCGCCTAAATCGGGAAAAGGTTTCACCAATCGGCACCATCCTCAATTCCAGTGCAGTATCACGAATATCACTGACCAAAGTATTCATGCTTTCAGCCACTTCTTCGACATCATTTAAACCATGCCGTTCAACCATCAGGTTCATGGCTGCCCCAGAGATCACCAGTTCACCGACCAAATTTATTAGCTGGCCAAGCTTGGCAGAATCGACCCGTATATAATTAGCTTCCGTGGCTATTTTTTGCTTGGTTTGCTCTTGTTTTTTCAGTGCTTGATCGACAACAGGCTGCTGCACGACTTGTTGTTCTACTAAAATTTCACCCAGAGGTTTAACCTCAGCATCTATATCTTGCTTATCTTCACGTTGATTGTTCAGTGCTTTACCAATGTCATTAGGTGTTAAAGCTCCAACCTGAACCAGCATGTCACCTAAGCGCTCTACCTGTGTATCCGGTAGCTCTTCCAACAAATTCAAGTAATGTTCAACTTTGGAATTAGGCGGCAATATTTTAATATCACAGTCATCCGCTGCAAATTCAAACACTTCTTCAATGGTTTGTTTATCAGCATCACTTTTGAAAATAATCTTAAAATGCAAATAACAGCTTTCCGGATCCATACCTTCAGCATTAGGCATACTTTCCGTAATGGTGAGAATTTGCTCAATATCACCAATGGTTTTTAAATAGCGGATAAATGAAAGTGGATCCATACCATTACGCAAGGCATCCGTTTGAAATTCTAGCGAGATAAGCCAGTTATCTGCTGATATTTCGCCACCACCTTCCGATTCAATCGTATTGGCTTCTACCTCAGCTACAATAGGCAGGTCTGGCTCGGTAGCTTGGCTACCTGTTAAATCGGCAATCAGTTGATGACCGATAGCCTGTAATTCTGCTGGTAATGCCGCTTCTTGGTCTTGCATACAAAACTCAAGTAAGCGTGTTGTATGATCTTTACAATCTAATAAAACTGAAATCAGAGCATCATCAATATGGCGTTCACCATTTCTGACTTGATCTAATACGGTTTCTGCTTCATGGGTAAAGGCAACAATATGATCAAAACCAAATAAACCTGAAGAACCTTTAATAGTGTGCATGGCACGAAATACACTATTAATAGTTTCAATATCATCAGGACTATCTTCCAAGACTAATAAGGAGTCTTCCATATCAGTAAGTAATTCTTCCGCCTCTTGGGCAAAAGTTGCGAGAGCCGCATCCATTTCATTCATTACTAGCTCCAGTCTGCGGATAAAATCATAGGATCGCCAAAATGAGCACCGAGATTTAATAACTCAAAAACCTCTGTGACAGCTTGGCTGTGCTCAGTTAGACTGAGTTTTATCTGTTTTTGTGCGGATTCCTGCTTGAGGAGTAAGAGAATTTGTAAGCCTGCGCTATCAATTTCCGAGACTGAGGCAAGATTGATCTGCAACTCATGATCTGCTTTTAAGTACTGTACTAAAGCATTTTTGAGTTCTAGTGCGGTGTAAATGGTCATTTCATCATCAATACTTAGATAAGTAATGCCATCTTTTTCTGTTGCTTGTATAGCCATACCACGCTCCTAACTGCTAGTCAGTCGGTATAATAGAAACCACAACCGGTTGCTATCGCTTTAACCCTCAATCACTGCTGTATTGAAGGCCTAAAGTATACATTTCATTCTGTAGGAGGGGCCTTTTAAATTCGCGGCCAAAGGCCCCTCCTACTTTAGGGTAGAACCAATTTGGAAACTGCGGCTAATAATGTTGGCGGCTGAAATGGTTTGGTTAACCAAGCTTTTGCACCTGCAGCTTTACCCGCATTTTTCTTGTCAGCACCTGCTTCAGTAGTCAACATCATCATTGGGGTAAACTTATAAGCCGCTAATTTTTTGGCTTCGGTAACAAATGTAATACCATCCATATTCGGCATATTGACATCAGTAATAATCAAATGAATTTTACCGCCTGTTAACTTGCTCAGTGCATCCACACCATCACATGCTTCTATCACATCATAGCCAGCACCTTTAAGTGCAATGCCGACCACCTGCCTAATTGAAGCAGAATCGTCGACAATCATTATTGTTTTTGCCATTTCTATAAACCTTTAAAGAGTTCGTTAATATTAAAAAAATGTAAGTTCATCATCAGTTACCGCAGCCTGATGGCTGACAGCTGAACTGGACGAATGGTTTACTAGCTCTTCCGGCATAGTATAACTTAATTCCATCTGTGCCAAAGTTTGACTGACACTCAACATATTCGCATGGCGATGACTGCCTGTGTTTTGATTTTTTTGCACAGTATTTTGTAAATTTTGTAAATTTTCTTCTACATGCACCAACATCTGACTCACTCTATCTTGAAATTGGAATGCGGTTAATACGCTAAAAATCTCATCTTTAATCTGAGTACTGTTACCTCTGAGTAAATCTGCATCATCTTTAAAAACGGTTAATACCGCTCTTAAATCTGATAGTGCGGTGTTAATTGCTGCCTCTGCATCCTGAATCATCTTGTCATCACTTGATGATGAAGCTTCTGACATTTTTAATGTCGCATTCATAGCACTATTAATTTCAGTCGCTGTTTTACTAATACGTTCTCCAGTTTCTGAAGAGAAACCCGCTAACTTTCTGACTTCATCGGCAACTACCGCAAAACCACGGCCATTTTCACCCGCTCTGGCTGCTTCAATGGCGGCATTTAAAGCTAGTAAATTAATTTGCTCCGCTACTTTACGCACTTCTAAAGCCATCGAATCTAGGCTACTAGTATGTTGCGCTAGATTACGTACTTCAGTAATCACGGAGTGCTCAACTTCTTGAATAGCATTTAATGATGTTAAAACTCCTGTCAATACAGTACGACTTTCATCAAATAAGCCATCAATCCCTTGGCCTTGCTCAGAGTGCCCAGTACCTGAAATAATGCTTTCTAACTGATTTACCATCCCAGCAAAACGATCTGTCAATGTTGTGACTTCATTTTCAGTATGCTGCCGCGATGTAGTTACCTGACGAATAAGAATCGGGGTAATTTCAGTGAGCAACCTTTCTAATTCAGTTGCGTAAGCATTTACATCATCTAACTTAGATGCTTCATCCTTTTCCCATGCAGCGTTTAACATAGCCAAGCTAGTAAGCTGTTTTTTATAGAGGCTCATACCAATAAAAAAACCAATTAATGTTGTTAATACGACACTGATAATACCGACTAAGTTAAACCCTGTTACCCAACAGGTCACTAATCCAGAAAACAATCCTAATAATGTTGGTAATGTATAAAATAAAGTTTTTCCGTTTGGTTGGTTATTTGCCTGATCAACTGCGGTAGACATAAGAAGCTCCCTAATAATTTGTCTCCATTTTAAGACGCTTAGAATACAATAACAACTGACTTAATTACTGTGTTTTTATTTTTGCGACGGCCATAACAAATTAGTATTTTATAATATAACTGGCAGGAAAATTCTGGTATGATTTTTTTATACTTTTTCTAGTAAATAAGGTGAGCGTTATCAGCATTTCTCCTATTACCGTTGCAGAGTTTGAAAAATTTCGCCAATTGATTTACCAACATGCTGGAATTTCTTTAGCACCTGAAAAAAAAGTCATGGTTGCCAGTCGGTTAGCTAAACGTCTAAACCACTATGACCTACCAAATTATGGACAATATTACCAACTTGCTACCAGTCCTGATTATCCCAATGAATTTCAAATGTTGGTTAATATCTTAACCACCAATGAAACTTACTTCTTTCGTGAGCCGAAGCATTTTGATTTTTTCCGTGATGAGATTTTAAAACCGCATCGAGGTGATCAGTTCAGAATTTGGAGCGCAGCGAGCTCTACTGGTGAAGAGGCACACTCGCTGGCCATGGTGATGGCTGACACACTCGGCATGCGTAAATGGGAGATTTTTGGCTCTGATTTAAGTACTCGAGTACTGGATATAGCTAAAAATGGCGTTTACCCTATGGAGCGCCTAGAACACATGCCAGCTACTTTTCTGGAAAAATATGCTTTAAAAGGGGTACGCTCACAAGAAGGTTATTTTCGCGTTATTGAAAAATTAAGAGATCGTATGCATTTTGATCAAGCCAACTTAATGAAACCTCTAGCTCCCAGTATTGGTAAATTTGATGTTATTTTTTTACGTAATGTTTTGATTTATTTTGACCAAGAAACCAAAAAACATGTCGTAGAACGTATTGCAGGCGCATTAAAACCAGGCGGTCATTTTTTCATCAGTCACTCCGAAAGTTTACATAGAGTCACTGATTGTGTCGAAATGGTTAAACCTTCAATTTTTATTAAAAAATGAAAACGCTTCCTTACAAACAAACGCAACGTATTATTATTGATCCAGGCGAGTATTATGTTAGTTCTGAGCAAGAAATCATTTCAACTCTCTTAGGATCCTGTGTTGCAGCCTGCTTATATGACCCCGTTAATAGAATTATTGGTATGAATCATTTCTTGTTAGCCTATCGTCACCATGCACACTCTGTCCCGTTATTGGATACCGAAGAAGCTCGCTATGGCATGTATGCGATGGAGTTATTAATCAATGAAATGATGCAACATGGTGCCAGCAAACTTAATTTAAAAGCCAAGTGCTTTGGTGGCGGCAATGTTTTACACTTACGCGAAGATAAGAAAAACAAAGAAACGATTGGTGATGTCAATATTGCCTTTATTAAAGAGTTTCTTAAAAATGAAAAAATCCCACTAATGGGGGGGTGTTTAGGTGGCAAGTTTGGTAGAAATATACATTTTGTCGGTGGCGACTTTTCAGTGTATGTTAAGCGTATTGAAAACAACCAAACCCAACAACTGGAACAAGAAGAGCGCCAATATTGGAAGAAAAGTGTTGCGGAACATGAGCATGCACAAAGTCAGGCTGAGTTTTGGTAAGCACATTTAATTGAAAATAATGAACAAAATGTCAGTGATGGCGATCTGGAATTTTTCTAATTCTTCATGGAAGCATAAGATATGAATGATATAAAAGTATTTATTGTTGATGACTCCGCGGTCGTCAGACAAGTGTTAACTAATTTATTGGACAGTATTACAGGTATTAAAGTGATTGCATCTGCCCCTGACCCTATTTTTGCACAAAAGAAAATGGAACGAGACTGGCCTGATGTCATCGTTTTGGACATAGAAATGCCGCGCATGGATGGCATTACATTTCTAAAGAAACTCATGCATGAACACCCTACTCCTGTTGTTATTTGCTCAACTTTAACAGCTAAAGGTGCAGAAGTTACCATGCAAGCCATGAGTGCTGGCGCTGTTGACATTATCACCAAACCGACAGTTAATTTAAAAAATTTCCTGCAAGAATCGAAAGCACTTATTGCGGATGCAATCAAAGGTGCTGCACGTGCAAAAATGCAGTCTATGCGTAGCATGCCAGCTCATGCCCCTATCATTGTTAAGCCTAAATTGACTGCAGACGCTGTTATTGCCCAATCTCACGCCAAACCTATGTATGACTCCACCGATCGAGTCATCTCTATTGGCACTTCAACTGGCGGTACCCAAGCTTTAGAATACGTCCTAACCCGACTACCGAGAACAGCACCTGGCATTATTGTTGTACAACATATGCCCGAAGCTTTCACAGCTGCCTTTGCAGCTCGTTTAGATAGTATTTGTGAAGTAACAGTAAAAGAAGCGGAATCGAATGATCGTGTTATTCCTGGGCAAGTATTGATCGCCCCAGGTGGTAAACATATGTTATTAAGGCGTAGTGGCGCACAATATCGAGTAGAAGTAAAAGATGGACCTTTAGTCAGCCGACACCGCCCTTCAGTTGATGTATTATTTAGATCTACTGCACAAGCAGCAGGGCAGAATGCTATTGGTATTATTATGACTGGCATGGGAGATGATGGTGCCAAAGGCATGAAAGAGTTACATGCGACTGGTGCTTTAACTATCGCACAAGATGAAGCCTCTTGTGTGGTTTATGGCATGCCGAAAGAGGCAGTCAAAATTGGTGGTGTGGATGGTCAATTGGGGCTGGCTGATATAGCCGAATTTATTGTAAGCTCACCTAGCCGAGCTACATTTTTACGCAAAGCATGAAGTCGGCTGTTTTAGGTTTCATTACCTATAAATTTATTCAGAATATCACAAAATAATTCAAGCAACCGTAGGATGGGTAGAACGCAACGACTTAAAAAGTCGTGGAGTGAAACCCATCAGTGCTATACAAATTGATGGGTTTCGCAAAAAGACGCTCTACCCATCCTACTAAATTAAAAATGTAATTATAGACCTAGTACATCATTACGAGTGCTCTCTGCAATCGCAGCCGCTTGAGCAATCAAATTATCAGGTACACCTAGTTCTTGCATGGTTGCCCCCAGATGTCCCATAACGGCATCAAAATGAGAAGCATTTAAGCCCATTTTAACCATTTTAGCATGACCGGTGCGCATGTCTTCGCCCGTATAGTTTGCAGGTCCGCCAAAAGCCATTGTTAGAAAAGCTTTTTGCTTAGCCGCTTGGGTTTCCATATCCGTTTTATCAAAAAAACGATTAATATGATGATCCGCCAGAACTTTACGGTAAAAAAGTTCTACTGCTGCATCAACCGCTGCTTCACCACCAATTTGCTCGTATAGACTTTTGCTGCTTTCTTCTTCACTCATAATGATTCCTCATTGTTGTTATTGTTATTTTATAATTATGGAATTTGGATAGTAACAAGTATGCAGTGCTTATGCAATATAAGAAAGTATTAAAGTTCCATGCCCGCTTTCACACAACGAATAATGCCATAGTCATATGCTGCATTGAGTGCATCATAAACAGGCTTTAAAGGATCTTCGGGAGCCGCTGCCAAACTTAAAACTTCATCTTGTATGGTGCTAATTTCTTGTTCACTTAATTCAACGACATCCTTTAAATTAACCCGCCCTTGAGCAATACCTTGCGCTAAATGACCATAGATTGTGGTGTCTTTCAACTCCCTTTGCACTGCAATTTTTTGCACTGAAAAACCAGCATTAAACAGTATCACCGTTTCATCTACCGTTTCCGTAAATTCAGAGTTTTTTTCTTGGCTAATATGAATACTATTAATGACACTGAGAAAGTCATCGGCATACAGTTCAAGTTTACGCTCACCTACTCCTGAAATTTGCGCAAACTGCTGTTCATTTTTTGGTACCGTTTCGACCATTTCCGTTAAGCTGGCATCATTAAAAATCACATACGGTGGTACATCTTGTGCATCTGCTAATTCACGACGTTTTGCGCGTAATGCATCCCATAAAACATTATCACTATGTTTGACAAAATCACCGCGTTTAACCTTGGTTTTTTTGCTTTTAGCTTTGGCTAATTCTTTACGGAAACGAATTTGGGTTTCACCACGTAATAATGGCCGACAACTCGGGTTGAGTTTCAACGCGCCATACTCAAAATCAACATCCACCAAACCTTTTACCACTAATTGCCTAAAGACGGAACGCCACTGGGTTTCAGTTAATTCCTTACCAATACCAAAAGTACTTTGTTTATCATGCCCAAAACTGCGCATACGATCGGTGTCTTTCCCTAACAACACTTCCATTAAATAATTAACGCCAAAGCGTTGCTCAGTACGATAAATACATGATAAAGCTTGCTGCGCTGCAATGGTGCCATCCCAAGTTTCCACTGGCTCCAAACAGGTATCACAATTACCACAAGATTCAGCTTGGGTTTCACCAAAATAACTTAACAATACTTCACGCCGACAAGATACTTGCTCGCATAACCCCAACATCGCATCTAGTTTATGTAGTTCCACCCGTTTATGGGTTTCATCAGCATCTGAACCTTGCAACATTTGTCGCAACATAATCACATCTTGTAAACCATAGGCCATCCATGCATTGGCAGGTTCACCATCACGCCCTGCTCTGCCCGTTTCTTGGTAATAACCTTCGATACTTTTGGGTAAATCCAAATGCGCAACAAAACGTACATTGGGCTTGTCAATACCCATGCCAAAGGCAACCGTGGCAACGATAACCACCCCTTCAGACATTAAAAATTTATGCTGATGCTCCTTGCGTAGTTGGTGAGATAAACCCGCATGATAAGGGTAAGCATCAACACCTTTTTCTTGTAGCCACTTAGCAGTAGACTCAACTTTCTTACGCGATAAACAGTAAACAATACCTGCATCACCCATATGCTCCGCTTTAATCAACGCCAACAATTGCTGCCGTGCATTGTTCTTTTCGACAATGCGATAGCGAATATTAGGTCGGTCAAACCCACCAATAAATAACTTGGACTCAGTTAAGCTTAAACGGGTAATAATTTCTTCACGGGTACGCTGGTCAGCCGTTGCGGTTAACGCAATACGTGGAATAATTGGAAAACGCTCGGCCAATAAGGATAACTGCAAATAATCAGCACGAAAGTCATGCCCCCATTGCGATACACAGTGTGCTTCGTCAATGGCAAATAAAGCAATCTGTATCTGACTAAATAATTGTAATGTTCGTTCTGAGGTTAAGCGTTCCGGAGCGACATAAAGTAAATCCAGTTCATTACGGCGTAATTGCTGCTCAATGATTTGTACTTGCTCATAGTTCAAAGTCGAATTTAAATAAGCTGCCTGCACTCCTAATTGGTGCAAAGCATTCACTTGATCTTCCATTAAAGCAATCAAGGGGGAAATCACAATCCCTACGCCATCACGAACCATCGCGGGAATTTGATAGCAAAGTGATTTACCACCGCCTGTCGGCATTAAGACCACCGCACTATTGCCAATAATTAATTGCTCAATAATTTCCGCTTGTTGCCCTCGAAATTCCTCATACCCAAAAACAGTCTGCAAAATAGCAAGTGCCGACGTTTCCTTATTCTGTGATTGCTGCACAATATTTATCTCTAGCCCCTAAACAGTTATATAATAGATGGTAGCATTTTTATCCGGGTTTTTATCATTTTGAATACGACAAATTTAAATCGTTTACAACGATTAATAGCCAGCAAACAACAATCTCTTTTAAAAAATGGCCTCAAGGGCATAGAAAAGGAAAGTCTGCGTCTCTCCAAGCAAGGCTTTATAGCGCAAACAGCTCACCCATCAGCACTCGGAGCGGCCTTAACGCACCCACATATCACCACGGATTATTCTGAGGCATTATTAGAATTTATCACCCCACCCTTTGCTGATATTAATGAAACTTTAGATTTCATGCACAATATCCACCAGTTTGTGTATGACAACTTGGATAATGAGCACTTATTAGCGACCAGCATGCCTTGTGGTATTAATGGTGACGAAAGTATTCCGATTGCTGAATACGGCCAGTCTAATATTGGCAAAATGAAACATGTATACCGTAAAGGTCTATGGCATCGTTATGGGCGCACTATGCAAGCTATTGCAGGGGTACATTTTAATTATTCTGTTCCAGAAGCACTCTGGCCTGTGCTACATCAATTAGAAGGCGCACAAAACTCATTAGAAGAATTTCAAGCCGCCAGCTATTTTGATTTGATCCGTAATTTTCAACGCCAAGGCTGGTTGATTTTATATTTATTTGGTGCCTCACCCGCTATCTGTAAAAACTTCTTCAAAACACGCCCTGAACTGATGGCACAGTTTGCTGAATTTGATAATGGTACTCTCTATCACCCATATGCCACCTCATTACGTATGAGTGATATTGGCTATAAAAGTAATAATCAAGCCGACTTAAATATCGACTATAACTCCCTTGATGGCTATGTCGACAGCTTATCGCATGCAATCAATACCCCGTATGCTGACTATGCAGCAATTGGTGTACAAGTTGATAATGATTACCAACAACTCAATAGTAATATTCTACAAATTGAAAATGAATATTACAGTACCGTCCGCCCTAAACAAATCATTAAGCCTTGTGAAAAACCAACCTTGGCACTTAAACGTCGTGGCGTACTGTATGTAGAAATCCGCTCACTGGATTTAGATTTATTTAACCCAATTGGGATTGGTGCGAGCCGTGCACGCTTTATTGAAGCATTTTTATTGAGTTGTTTATTACAAGATAGCCCCGCAATGAGTATTGCAGACTTTCAAACCAATAATGCCAACCAACTGACCGTTGCTAATGCAGGCCGCCAACCTGGAGTTGAATTACTAAAAAACCAACAAGCCATTCGCCTGCAAGATTGGGCTACGGAAATTCTTGATAATATGCAGGAAGTTTGTCATATTTTGGATCAAGGTGAGCCAATTGATCATTACACACAGGCATTAGCAGAACAGCGCAAGCTGATAGAAAACCCTGATTTAACGCCTTCGGCACGTATTTTAACGGCAATGCAGAATGCCAAACAGCCTTATGCTAAATTTGCAGATCATTTGTCAGCACAACACGCCAAAAACTTTACCGCCACTAAACTTAATAGTGCAGCAACAGCAAAGTTTAACGCAATGGCAACAGCATCGCTTATTAAACAACAAGAAATTGAGGCAAATGACAGCTTATCTTTTGACGATTTCTTAACCCAATATTTTAGCCAACAATAACGGCACTATTATGAAGTTCTTAGATGTTAAAACAGACTATGCGTTTAAAAAGGTATTTGGTAGTGAGCAAAGCCACGCTATTCTGATCAGCTTTTTAAATGCCATGATTCACTTTAATCATGACCTAAAAATTACCAGTCTGGAAATTGTCGACCCTTATAATATTCCAATGCTGAAAGGCATGAAAGATAGCTATGTTGATGTTAAAGCACGCCTTGAAGATGAGAGTCTAGTCATTATTGAAATGCAGGTGCTAAATCATCAGGGCTTTGAAAAGCGTGTGTTGTATAATGCCGCTAAAAATTATTCGATACAATTGCAAAAAAGTGAAGACTATCACCTGTTGAACCCAGTTATTGCCTTGAATATTGTTGACTTTATTATGTTCGAGGATAGCGATAAAATAACCAGCAATTTTAAGCTCTTGGAAAAAGAAGAATTTATTCATTATAGCGATGACATAGAACTTATTTTTATTGAGCTACCTAAATTCAAAAAAAGCTTAGCCGAATTACAAACAGCACAAGATAAATGGATTTATTTTCTGCAAAATGCAGGTAACTTAGACTTTATTCCTGAACAGATACAACTGGAAATTAAACAAGCACTAGAAATTGCTAATGAAGCTAATTTTTCTTATGAAGAACTAGAGATTCAGCATAAACAAAAAGATTTTATTTACATTTTAAAAAACTCGATTGAATTAGCTTTTCAAAAAGGCTTTAAACAGGGATTTGAGGAAGGGTTCGTAAAATCTCAGGTAGTTATTAACGCCTATAAAGTTGGGCTAGACATATCATTAATTGCAACTATCTCAGGCTTAACTGAAACAAAAGTTAACGATATTATTCATACATTTAATGAACACCATCACTCATAAGTACCTAGGCACTTAAACCCAATCGCCCAGCAATTTCCTTGAATTAATACGTACACTTTTGCACTACCCCCTATATAAATTTATGCACGACATCGAATCAATCCAAACTGAACTTCAAAATAAAAACCCACGAAAAGTATTACGCCATGCTTTAGAAAGCTACGACCGTGTCGCCATATCATTTAGTGGCGCTGAAGATGTAGTCGTTCTGGATATGGCTTTAAAAATCCGCCCAGATATTCAGGTGTTTTCTTTAGATACTGGCCGTTTACACCCAGAAACCTATCAATTTATTGAGCAGGTGCGTAAGCATTATAAAATTGATATTGAATTACTGTCCCCAAATCATCAAAGTATTGAAGCTTTAGTTAAAGCAAAAGGGCTTTTCAGTTTTTATGAAGACGGTCATCAAGAATGTTGTGCCATTCGTAAAGTTGAGCCATTAAAACGTAAACTGGCACAAGTTGATGCTTGGATTACAGGACAACGTAAAGATCAAAGTGTTGGTACCCGACAAAATATTCACGAAATTGAAATTGATGCTGCTTTTTCAAGTGCCGAGCATACTTTAATCAAATATAACCCAATGGTAAACCAAAGTTCGGCACAAGTTTGGGATTATATAAAAGCTTACCAAGTCCCTTTTAATAAATTGCATAAACGTGGTTTTATTAGTATCGGTTGTGAACCTTGTACGCGCCCTGTACTACCTAATCAACACGAACGAGCTGGTCGCTGGTGGTGGGAAGATGCTACCAAAAAAGAATGCGGTTTACATATTGCTAAAAAATAGAGGCTAAACCTATGCAAATCCAATGGTTCCCAGGGCACATGCACAAAGCAGGCAAAGAGATTAAAGAAAGCTTGCCTGATATTGATTTACTCATTGAAATACTGGATGCACGTTTGCCTTTTAGTAGTGCTAACCCACTATTATCAGAGTTACGTGGTGATAAGCCCTGCATCAAAATCTTGAATAAGGCTGATTTAGCTGACCCAGTAAGAACAACTGCTTGGCAAGCTTACCTAGAACAGGAAGAAGGTGTCAAAACTCTCGCGTTAACCGCAATACAAACAGATAAAGTACAAAATGTAGTCGATTTATGCCGAAAATTAGTGCCGCATAAAGATAGCGCTACCAAAGTGATTCATGTCTTGATAATGGGCATTCCAAATGTCGGTAAATCAACCTTAATTAATGCCTTAGCTGGGCGTACCATTGCAAAAACAGGTAATGAACCTGCTGTTACCAAAAGGCAACAACGCATTGATTTACACAACGGCATCATTCTTTGTGATACACCCGGCATGTTATGGCCTAATTTGGAGAACCATAATACTGGTTATCGCTTAGCAACGACTGGGGCTATTAAAGATACTGCTTTAAAGCATGATGATGTCGCCTCTTTTGCGGGTGAATTTTTATTACATCACTACCCGGAACCTTTAAAACAACGCTATCAATTAACAACATTACCTGCTACTGATTATGAGCTACTGCAAATAATTGGTAAAAAAAGAGGCTGTTTGCGTAGTGGTGGCAACATTGATATGGATAAGGTTTCTAAAATAATTTTAACGGAACTGAGAGATGGCTTGCTCGGCAGGCTTACTTTAGAAACACCAGAAATGATGCGGCAAGAGTTAGTCGAATTAGCTGTTATTCGTGAGAAAAAAGCAACTAAAAAACTTAAACGCAAGAAGAATTGGAAGGAAAAAGCAAAAGAGAAAAGCAGTTAATAATACGGTATTTCTAGTTAGCACCTTCTTACCTATTGAGCTAGCACAATGAGTAAACAATTATTAATTATGCGCCACGCAAAGTCTGACTGGAGTGTTAATACCAGTGATTTTAAGCGCCCATTAAAGCTGCGTGGTAAAAGTGCAGCTCAGCATATGGGAATATGGTTACTGCAAAACAACTTGCTACCTGACTATATTCTCAGCTCTCCTGCAGAACGTGCTAAAAATACGACGCAGATACTTGTCAAAGCAATGGGGTTAACATCAAAGCAGATTCATTATGACGCACAACTTTATACGGCAGAACTGCGAGATCTTAGAAATACTTTGGCAACTTGCCCGCTTAATGCACAACGCGTTTTGTTAATCGGCCATAATCCTGAACTAGAGTCTTTACTAGAATGCCTTGTGAAAAATGATTTAGAGATACCCAGCAATGGCAAGCGACTGCCTACCGCGACAGTCGCTGGATTAGACATGCCACAAGATTGGAGCAACTTAACTGCAAACTGTGCCAAATTGTTATTTATTATGCGCCCCAAACAACTGCTCGCTTATCAATAATGAAGCTAGCCCCTAATCTTGGGTTATTTTCAAATCCATAAAGTAGTTTTATAAAACCCTCAGTTCTTATTGAATAGCATCAATTTTCTGACCCACTACCTGACCTAAAGACTGAAAATCATAGCCGGACTTAGTTTTCATCAAACCTTTATTTAACATCATTGTTCCCATTACAATCAAGATAATTCCTGATGCTTGTAAAAAACGATGTGTCATCTTATCGGATAATAGGTGCGTTGCCATCCCAAAACCAATTAATGCAGGCAGTGTGCCCAAACCAAATAAAGCCAAGAATTTTGCCCCTTCCCAAGGATCTCCATTTCCTGCTGCCATAATATACATAGCCTGCAATGGCCCACACCCTAAAAGAAACCCCGAAAAAAAGCCTATAAAAAATGGACTGCGTGAATTACGCCTTTTCTTCATTGCATAGCGCTGCATTACTACAGGTTGTTTAATACGTATACGCTTTAATACCGCAAATACATTTAATATATTTAAGCCGAATATAATCAAAAAGGTACCCGCCAACAATATACTGACACCACTAATAAAGGGAGTAATACTAACTACAGACCCAATAAAACCAAAAATAGCACCAAACATCGCATAAGAAAGGGTTTTCCCCACTCCATACAATACATGTGATAAATAAGCGGAATGCCCCTGTTCTGCATCTTTGACCGTATAGCTGATCACAAAACTACCGCACATGCCAATACAATGTAAACCAGTAATCAAACCCACAACAAAAATCATACCGTAGCTTAATTGCGAACTCATATCCGGCACACTAAATTGATGCCATAGCTTTCTGGAAAAGACCATTAGCAATACAATACCCACCAAGGCAAGTAAGGATAAACTTATTTTGATATAAATATTACCTTTACTTTGTGCGCTATTATCAATCTCATAACCACTTTCCTTAATGGCTTTTTCAATGATGACGACAAGACCATGCAGACTTTCATCGTAAGTCACTTGGCAACTTGCACTTGGATAATCTGCTTTTACTGCATAAACACCTTCAATTCTGCTAAGAGCATCTTCAAGCACACCCTCACAGCCACCGCATTGCATACCCTTTATATTATATTTTTTTGTCGTTTGCACCACTGACTCCATTCTAGTTTTTCAGTGTTTTGGTTAAAACCCTATTTCTAGGGCGAGATGGGGGGATACCCTCTACAGCATAGGGAATAAATACTTCGCATGGCCTCTGCTGCATATCATCTCAAATCAAACTGCAAACAGCATTGATTTAGGTCAATATGGACTCATTGAGTTAAAAAAACCATAAAATATTGCACCGAATGTTATAAGTGACTATGCCCCTTAAACGCTTAACCTCACCTAATTTATACCAGCAAAATTACCGCACCAACAAATCACGCATCATCCCCATATCTTCATGCTCTAAATTATGGCAATGATACATAAACAAGCCTTTATAATCATTAAATGGCTTTAATATAGTCACTTTCTCACCTGGCATAACTAATACGGTATCTTTCCAACCCTTATCTACCAAACCGTCTGCAACTGTCGCAACCATAGATTTAGATCGAGAATTTACTTCACGCTTAATCACTTGAAATTGTTCGCCATGCATATGCATTGGGTGCGGCATAGCCATATTCATGCCCATACCTCTGCCACCATGAAAGCCGTTATCAAACTCAATCACCTGTAAAGTGTTAACCGGAATAATTTCATCAGGCTGAATATCATTCATGGCATAAGAGCGCCCATTTAATAAAGCGCGCATATGCCGCATAGATAACGTAATCCCCCGCGGATCATTTTTATTTGCAGCATTGGCTAAACGTAATGGCGTAATTTTACTTAAATGTTTTGGCAACTTATCATTACTAGATGCTTTTTTACTAACACGAATTTTAATAACAGGGTAATCACCACCAGATGGTATAGAGCCAGAGCCGCCACTCATACCTCCGCCCATCATACCCATACCTCCCATACGACCACGCATACCGCCGCCCATCATCCCCATGCCTCCCATACCGCCTGCCGAAAATTCAACACTGCGTAAAGTAAGCTCGGTTCCTATTTTTTGCTGACTAAAATCTACCCAAATTTCACGGCGCTCTGCAGGTGCAAGCATTAAATACGGCACAGTTTCCGCTTGCTCTAATAAACCACCATCCGTTGCAATGACTTTAATAGGCGAACCATCATCCCATGCTAATTTATACATACGTGAATTAGAGCCATTTAATAACCGTAATCGATAAGAACGTTGTGCAACGGGTAATTCAAAATCAGGCTGACCATTAATCATAATTTGGTTACCTAGAAACCCATGCATGCGCTGCATCATATGGTTGCTATAGTGCAACTGATTATTACTATCAAAAGTACGATCTTGAATCACTAAAGGCACATCAAATTCACCGCGTGGCAATTTAAGCGCTTGTTCCTCAGCATCACTGACAATAAATAAACCAGCAAGTCCAGAATAAACATGTTTAGCCGTTAAGTTGTGCGTATGTGCATGATACCAATATGTCCCAGCTCTATTAAGCACTTCAAACTCGTAAATAAAAGTCTCACCACCATCAATGGCATACATAGGATTGCCATCCATTTCAGCAGGCACATGCAAGCCATGCCAATGCAATATGGTGGGTGTCGATAAGTTATTTTTTAGGTAAATACGGACTTTCTGCCCTTGTTGTAAACGAATAGTAGGAGCAAGATAGCTTTGCTCGTTGCTAATAATGTTATTAGCCCCTTTTAGGACTTTACCAATCACTTTCCAGACACTCGTTTTAGGGCCGTCAAAAATAGGCACACTCATCGCCTTTTCCGTTAAGCTAATCTCCACATCAGGATTAAAGTCAGGCGAAGCATGTCGCCCTGCCATCATCGTCTTGGCATTTAATAGACCAGGAAAAGTTGCTAAAGCAGCGGCACTCACGCCTGCTAATTTTATAAAATTGCGGCGCTGATTATTAACGTTATTTTTCATAATGGACTCCTGATCTATAAATAATATTAGATATTTATAATATACTTATAAAAAAATGTAAAGCTATTTCCTTAAAGAAGATCTAGTTTTCATGAGTTAGCAGTTACATGCCACCCTATACTGATAAAAAACGGCTTAGATGTGATACATAGAAAGTCAATTCAGCCCCCATATTGTACTGGCGTACAATAGTAATTCAAAAATTGCTGTGATACTTTATAACAAAGTATTTATATTTAATAACATAGATATAAACACTTATTTCAAAAAAATAATTTAGGTGATTTATGAAAAAATTTATATTATGCATGCTTCCAATTATCGTTTATTCAAGCGGGGCAAATGCGTCTTCCACACTAACGTTCAGTACGACCACAAATACTCCAACTTATTTAGAAGCAGGAATGACCATTAGCAGCGTTGGGGGAGGCGAAAACGTTAAAACTAATTCAGGATCATGGTATTCAGACCTTAAAGGCGGCTCTAGTACCTGGGAATTAACAACTGGTAGTAATTTCGACTTGCTTAGCATTGACACTCTACACTACGATTCTGGAGAAAGCTCTACCTGGAAGGGATGGCTAGGTGGAATAGAAGTCATTTCCCAAACCACGAATGCAGCAAATTCAAGCTGGACTTTTAGCTCATTTGTAAATTTAGACAAAGTAACTTTAACAGTCGATGGTTTTTGGACAGATGGGCGTTTCGATAATTTGGAATTTCAACCATCAGCAGTCCCACTGCCAGCAGCTGTATGGCTTATGGGCTCAGGATTACTCGGGTTAATGGGATACTCGCGTAAGAACAAAGGTCAATCTCTTGCTGCATAAATTCACTTAATTCAGCAATATTACCAGTGTTTAACATACTCACCCAGAAGTAAAAGCACACGCTCTAAGGAGTACACCTTAGGCAAGCTAATTTCGGCATCAAGTAACTTTTATTTAAATTTCACTACCGTACACTTTTCACCTCTTCACAGCAAAGCCTTGCCCGATAATGTAAGGCAGAATTGAGGGAGTATTTTTCCTTCTCTCAGCAGGTGCTTTAATAACCGTACTCCAAGAGTAAACAAACTCAAATCACAACGATCTTTGCGATGGATAATTTTATCCCAGCTCTTAGTCAGAGCAAGCTCCCCTAAATAAACCATCCATATATAAGCTAAAGCCGCTGCCATAATAAGTCGAGAAACTCGCTCAGGAGCTCTTAGCCCACTTTTCTGCAAGTTAAAGCCTCGACCTTTAAGGTCTGAAAACAGAGTTTCTATACGGAAACGTTTGCGATACCAGTTAAATGCTTCACCTCCTGTGGGGAAATTAGTCACCAGATAAATAGGGGCATTATATTTTCTCCCCCAATAAACAACCGCCCTTACCACAATGCTACGTTTACGAGTGAATTCAACCGCCGATATTTCAGTCATGCTTCCTTGTTCGGGACAAATATCTTTAAATGTAAATTCCTCTCCATTTTCATACAATATCGCATTATTTGCCGTTCGGCAGGCATACTCCCAGCCATAACTACTGATGGTTTCCAGCCAGTCTGCTCCATCAAATTCCCCGTCACCCAAACAAATGACCGACGTACCTTCGGGGATTATCGCCTGAACGGATTTAATCAATTCGATATGCATATCTTGAGGAAAATGTCCTTTTTTACCTTTACGGGTTACCCACAGCAATGGCAGAGCTCTACCTTTATAAATCATACTGACCATCAAGGTAATACAGCCTTGCGCTGTCGTGCTGCCATCAATAGCAAGTACTAGTGTTTGTTTGGCTAAACATCGAAGAAGAGCCTCTATAAAGGGTAAATAAAATAAATCGACACCGACTTTTTCATTTTTCAGCCAACGGCGCAGCTGCATGATTTGGCTTTCTTCTTTACCTGAGCCTGGAATCTCTCCTGCCACATTAGCTAACTTAACAGATTTACTTTGTATAATACCGCAGATAAACCCTGTCAGAATATTTAAGCTATTATTTTGACGTTTACTAGGGTCAAAATCCCAGAATTTTTGAAGGCTGCTATGGATGGTGCGATAAATCTTGTAAGAATCTGACAATGTAGGGTATTTTCAATGTAAATCGCCCACATTACCATTTTTCTACTCTTCGTAATACCTGCTTTAAAAAGTGTACGGTAGTGAAATTTAAATTGGCTCTATGTGAAGTTTTACGAGTAGAAACAAAAAAAAGAGGGAGCAAATGCTCCCTCTTTTTTTGCCTAATTATAAATTAAAAAATCAAGATGGAAAAAATATCTCATCCTCACCTTGCACCCATTCCAGTAAGATATCTTCTGGGTTGTCAAATTCATCTCTTGGACAATTGCCAATCAGCACACCTTGCTGTGGAGACCAATAATCACCATAGAAAAATCCCCCCAACCCCTCCTCAATTATTGAACCAGCAGGAGCCGTAAAGAAAAACTCCCCATTATTATCAGTGTACCCAGAAAAAGAATTATTATCGACATACACATTTATAAGCTCATTAACTTTAATATTCCTCTGCTCATCATAAACACGTAAGACAACAGAACATTGCTCTTGACTATTGATAGTTGCATAAATATCTTCTCCATTATAATGAGCCACAGCATATGCATTATAACCATTCAACATTTCAGACCCTTGATATTGGAACCCAAGGTTAGAAGCTGGCACAGACAATGAGAGCAGATTAAGCTCTCCAGCAGCATCAGTTATTCCAACTGAAGCACCTTCACTGTACTCTGAAAAATAGTTTACTTGCGCACCTGATAATGGAAGTCCTACATTATCAAGAATATTTATATGCAAATTGACATTGTAATTACCTAAATCAAGCCGCATGCCATTAGTATTAGGCATTGAGTAAGGTACTCCTACCTCTTCCTCAAGACCCATAATACGACTGATACCACCAACAGGGACAAGTAGGCTATATGAAGAAGTACCATAAAAACCGATTGCTCGATTAGTATCAGGGATTTCAAAGTCAAACCGACCAGATTTGTGCTCAATACTGAGTATAGGAAGGTTTAAGACTGGAGCATGAAGATCCCCACTTAACTCTCCCCATAAAACAGGTAAATGTATGTCTTCTTGACAGGTCAATATATTATTTGAAGGAGGAGTATACTCACAACTGCCTGCAAAAGGAGGGAAAGGCACTATCTGAATATTTTCTACTCTGAAATCACGGAATTCATTATTTTCAACATGATTTGTTTGTACCCATGTCGTCATACTTATATCATTTGGATGAATATAAGTCGTCTCAAACTGCCCTCTGAAATCTTCTGGTTGCGTACCAGGACATAAATCAATATTGATACTATATTGCCCATTTATATCAGTCGTCTCGGTATAACTGTTTCCACAATTGTAATCGACTAACTGAACCTGTGTACCTAATAATGGCAAACCATCAACACCATATACTATCCCTTGAGCAACAAAGATAAAATTTTCAACGACAACATTTACCCAATACTCAGCAGTTGCTGTTGCACCTTGTCCATCAGTAGCCTGTAAAATAACCTGACAGTTTTCATAAGGTCCTGCCATTGTTGTTGGAGCCGTAAAGATCGGACTAAATACAGAGCCCGAAGTTTTAGTCTCACTTAAAGGCGCAATCGTTTCATCCTCTGAGCCTGCTCCAAAACTACTAAAACAGCTCGCACTCCAACTAGAGCTGACTGCTCCGCCCTCAGGGTCGGTGATAGTCGCATTAATCGTAGTAGCATTACCAGGGAAAATACTGTCAGAAACTGCACTAAACTGACTAATAACCGGAGGTAGGTTGTAAGTAGTCACAATTTCTAGAATGCCATCTGGTGCTGCATCCATATAATCCAAAAATTGACAGTTTTGCACATTAACATTACGAAGACCACTACCACTTGCTGTTGGATCATCAAAAACCGCAGCCATAGTCTGGTCGGCAGTAAGACTATATTGCTCTTCACCATCACGCTTTAAATAAACTTTAGTGCCTGCAATATATGTGTACACACGATTCTGCTCAATGTTAGCCCCTATGGAACGCTTCACAGTTAATGAGTCAATTTTATCATTAGGCAAAGGCGTTAGTGGATCATTAGCATCCCTATCTGTCGCACGTTCTGGAGAGACACCATTATAAGTAACACCTTCTGATCTCCAAACAAAACTACTCGTTAAGCTGGTATTGATAGGGTCTGTTTGATCTGAGACCATATGGTATTTAAAGCAAGCATGCTCACTAACTGGGTGATCATAGTTCCACCATGTAAAATGTGTTACTGCACCACAGATCTGTAATTGCCCATCTCTATCGACAACAGTCCCTTCGCCTTCTTCTTCCCATAGACCATTAGCTGTATTAAACCACCATAACGGAACAGTATCCCCCTCACTTAAACCAGCTCCTGCTTGCATACACACTTCTGCAGCAGCGGGTAATTCATGGATAGGATTACCATTTTGGTCAGCTAAATTAAATTCCATCATGCCAAAACTTTCTAATGGCACAGGTGTATCATTTGGATCAGTACCTTCAGGTAAAGCTAGTAGGTCACCACCTGGTGTAGACTCAAGGTCATCCGTAGTAGGATCCAAGTAAGTGACTTCACCACTAACAGAAGTAACACCAGTAGGAAGCGCCTCTGCTGGAATTAATAATGTGCCAACTTTAGCACCTTCTTTATTAATATCGACACCCACAGTCACATCATCGTTCTCAGGGTCAATCGTCGTTGAAATAGGCTCTAAGTTAATCAAAAAATCATAACTATTAGTGCCGTTGACATAAATCACTTTCCCATGTCCCGTCGCAAAACCAGGAGCAATCACTTCAACAGGGAAAAAGGTATTGATATTATCTGAAGCAAACTCTTCAGGGCCAACATTAGCAGTAAAACTACCGTTGCCAATTGAAGCGGCATTGACAGAATTTAAGCCAATTTTAATACTAGCACCGTCTAGTGCTGCTCCACCACCATTAACTTGTCCGTTTATGCTCATACATAAGTTAGTCGCATCATTTGGACAAAGGTCTTCGCTATCAGGGATACCATCATCATCCGTATCGAGGACTTCTCGTTGCAACACAACCGTATAGGCAAATGCACCGCGAATACGTTGAAAATTAAAGCGTACTGGTGCTAAACTTTGACCATCAGCTAGTGAGCCATCAACTGATAATACATCATAATACTCATCTCCCGCTTCAACACCATCAGCATTAAGAATAGGGTGACTAGCACTTGTTACCAAAAAACGCAAAGACCCTTGCAGGTCGCTACCTGATTGATTAGTTAAGGTATTAAAGGTGTAATATGTACGAGTACTTCTCTCGTAGACGCGCTGTCCTTGCTCAATTGTAACGCCACTTACATTTTCCCATGCCGCATAACTTATGCTGCTACATAACCCTGTTAACAGCATAAAAAATAAAGCGGGGAGCACGGCAATGCTGCCTCGCTTGTTTATTTGTCTCGAACTTATCATATACTTTTCTCCAAAAGAATTAGATTTGTTTTTTCGTTTATTTTTACTTACGTGGGTTAAGCTAGTTTACGTCGCAAAGCCAACAAGCCAGTGCCAAATAATAATGGTAGTATCGGCTCAGGTACATCCGTTATAACTTCACTAACAACAATGTTATCTATACTCAGCGTATCATCGTCACCATTATTATTTTCCAAGCTAAAAAGCAGCTCAACAGTTAAGCCTGCAAAACTAGTAATATCAAATGGGCCAGCACCACTTGTTAAGTCCAGAGTATGCAAGGCATCTGTCGTATCGACCAGCTGAGCCAACCAAGCATCATCTACATGATCAAAATTCCAAGTAAAATCAAAGTCAAGAAACAAATCATTACTCGCCCCTGTCAAACTTTGTACGGTAAATGTTTGAAAAAGGTCAACAGCAAAGCTGCCACCCAAGTCAAAATCACTGCTCAATACTGCTGCTCCTGATGAAGCATCAAAATTAGCAGCGGTTAACCCAATACCTAGATCAGTGCCCCCTGACCACCCTGTAAACCCGCTCGAAAAATCTCCATTGACTATTGCAGCTCCCGACACACTACTCCATAGTATCCCTGAAGATAGTACCAGCATTGAAAGGAGTCGTTTTTTCTTGTTTTGCATAGTTTTTTCCTTGTTCATGTAACTATAAAATAAATAAAGCAATGCTAAGGATATAATCCCTACACTTTTCAGCCGTTCCACTTTAATTAACTACAAAAATAAGTGGTATAAAATAATAGGCGTTTTCTTTACACAATTGTGACATTATTGAAATTACTTTATTAAAATGTAATAACATCAAAATAAATACAATATTTATGCCATATCATAATTATTCTAATAATACATATACTTATAATAATATAACCTTAATAAATACAGAGGATTGTAAAATAAATTGACACTCAATATCTTCTTAACTAAGGTTGGGGGAAACTTAACTCTTGATAACATTGAGGTTTAGTGGTTTTTTTATCAATTAGCATCCTTCTTATGGTGTCAACTTTTTTTACACCCTAAGCACTGATACTTCACAAGTTTAATTGGCTGTATCAAAATACCCTCTACTTCGATAGTCGATTGATAACTTAATTCTGTTTTATGCATAGGTACAAAACACGTTGTAATACCCACAATGATATTAGATACCTAGCCCTTATTCTTGAACTGGATATTTTTCACCCACCTTATTTAACCTAGAAAATTAATGTCGGCATCAAGTAATTGTTTATTAAATTCCATAAAAGATATACTATCTCTATAACTTATTACTATATTAGTAAGTTATTAACTTCACCCACAGGGAACATCTCATGTCAAAAGCACTAAAAAAGAAAGCAGTACAAAAAATCGCTAAAAGAGTCACTAAAAAAGCAGTTGCTAAAAAAGTAGTTGCCAAAAAAGACGCAAAAGCCATTGCTAAAAAAGTAGCTAAATCTGTATTAAAGAAAAATACAACGAATAAAAAATCAGCTAAAAAAGCTGCTAAAAAAGCATTAAAAAAAGCAGCATAATTGGCTAAAAATCAAAACCCAATGCTTATTGGGTTTTGATGCAACAACATAAGGCCTATTAATACCCTCGCCTAAACCGCAAGGGGTGCAACCCGCCCTCCGCGCTTGCTGAGATAAAATAATAAGGTAAACTCCTCTCAATAAACTTAATTTCAAACTATCAGAGTATTGAACAGATACCCCGTCAAGAGGAGTTCGCCCATTAAAATCATGAATGAAAATACAAAAAATATCAATAAAGACGACATCCTAAATCAAACCGGCAACCTAATAGATCTTGTAGAAAAAGCCTACAAGTCAGGTACAGCAGCTCATAAGGTTGAACAAGATATATTCACTGAACTATTGAAGATGGGGCATATACTGCTGGGATATTTATTTGCTTTATATCAAGGGAGCGACCAAGGAGAAACAATAGAGCTATCCGATGGACGCCAAGTCAAAAGGTTGCCAACTCAACACAAACGAAGCTACTTATCTCTATTTGGTGAGTTCAACTTATTTCGTTGGGTCTACGGCACTCGGGAAGGACAAAAGCTTGACTGCATTCCAATGGACAAGCAGCTTCAGTTGCCATCTAGCAAGTACTCCTATTTACTACAGGATTGGGGGCAATCGTTAGTGGTGGCGGTTCCTTATGCCGAGGCAAGCAAGGTGATCAAGAGGATTTTCTCCCTATCATTTCCAGTCAGTGCTCTAGAGCGAACAGTCTTGTCGACTTCAAGTTTCACGAACGCCTATTTTGATCGCCAAACAAGTGTTCAACAGGCAGAGCCTGGTCAAATAATCGTGACATCAGCCGACTGTAAAGGCGTAGTCATTCGTAAGCCAAGTGCAGAGAAAACAGATTCCAAACAAGAGAACAAGCCTGCCAATATTGAACAGGTGACACCGAAAGGGCATTACGGCAATAAAAAAATGGCTGTAGTAGGTGCCTCATATTCTGTAGATCCTTACCCAAGAACGCCAGAAAAAGTCTTGGAAGCACTCTTTCGATCCGGGGATCCATTAACAGCAGAAATCACCGAACAGGTGAGACCCAAGCCTGTTAACAAACATGTCAGGGCCTGTATGGATCGAGACAATAAGGACACGTTGCAACCGGCACGCGAGACTATTTTCTCATGGATCGGGGGTGAAATTAAGCAGCGCAACCCAAGTGGTAATAATACTGTTGTCTTAATTATGGATGGTGAAAAAAAGCTATGGGAAATGGGAACCGAAATGATGGCTCCGGAAAATTGCATTCAAATACTGGATATTATCCATGCAGCCTCCTACCTATGGAAAGCCGCCGAAGCACTGTCCCTGGATAGCTCTACCAAAGATAATATACTGGTTGTTAAAAAGTACATGGGTTTTCTTCTGAATGGACAGGTCAAAAAAGTGATTCGAAGCTTTCGCCATCTGGCAACACGTCGAAAAATAACAGGTAAGAGGCTTGAGCAGATTAAAATAAGCTGCGGGTATTTAGAGAGTAATGCAGGGCGTATGCGTTACAACGAATATTTGGCAGCGGGTTACCCTATTGGGTCCGGTATCATCGAAGGTGCTTGCCGCCATATTATTGTCGATCGGATGGAAGAATCAGGGATGCGCTGGGTAATGGCAGGGGCAAAAGCCATACTGGGGCTACGTTGTATTTATATTAATGGAGATTGGGAACAGTTTATGGGTTTTAATATCCAACAAGAACAACGGACAATTCATCCTGCTACAGCTAATATATTAGAAGCAGTTAATGATAATGTGTTTTCACAATTAAAAGTTGCTTGAAGTTTTAGGTTTGAGCGGAGGGCGGGTTGCACCCAACCGCAAGTCCTTATCAAAGACGGCACATGACAGTTTAAATAAGCTTATTTATAAACTTGTCATAATTCTAGCCATCTTTACATGTTAGTATGCTGTTTGATTGACACTATTTGACCTAACCCAATTGAATCACCATGCCAACAACACCGTTACACTTTGAATTACCTGAAAGTTTAACTGCAGAAAAATTCTTAAAGAAGTTAAGCAAAAAAATTAATTTTGATATTGATGCACAACAGTATGCAATCAAAACCTACTATGATAGCTTTGATTGGCGCTTGTACAATGCTGATATGGTGTGTGAATTAAACCAATCAAAAACAAGCTCGCACATTACTCTGATAGATAGACTAACTGGGGAATGCCTTGCTCTGGAAGAGCAACAAGCTGTACCGAAATTCTCTGGCCAATTTCGTGATGGGCGCTTCAAAACTCGCTTGGCAGCTCAAATAGAAATGCGCGCTTTATTACCATTATGTTCCTTACCCTATCAAGTTTATCGCTTAAATGTTTTAAATAAAGACCAAAAAATAGTACTACGCATTACTTTGGATGAATATGAAACACTCGCAAACCGCGTTAGCCTACAGCCCTTAAAAGGCTACGACAAAGCAGCAGCAAGTATCAGTTATTTATTGGAAAACTCTTTAAAACTCATGCCAACAAACGGCAGCGTTTTAAAGGCAGCACTACAATTGCAAGGACGACAACCTAAAGACTATAGCTCAAAACTTGCTATTAAACTTGATCCAAAAATGCGTGCAGACAACGCCAGCATTATCATTTATCGACAATTATTAAGTGCCATTCAAAACAATGAAACCAGCACCATTGCTGATATTGATACCGAATTTTTACATGATTACCGAGTTGCTGTCAGGCGTACTCGTGCAGGCCTTAGTCAAATCAAAAGCACCTTACCCCATAAAGTAGTTGCTAAGCATGCCGCTTTTTTCGCATGGCTTGGGCAAATTACCGGAGATACTCGGGATTTGGATGTTTACTTATTAAGTTATCAGCAATATCAGGCCGCTCTACCAGAAACACTACAGGCTGATCTAGCGCCTTTATACGAATTCCTGAAACAAAAACAAGTTGCCACACAAAAAGAACTCGCCAAGAAACTGTCTAGCTCTAAATATCGCAAACAGCTTGCCGCTTGGGAGCAATATTTAAAAAAACCTGCGGTGGTGAAAGAAAAAGGCAGTAATGCTAAAGTACCTATTAAAAAATTAGCCGACCAGCGCATATGGAAAGTGTTCAAAAGGGTACTAACAGAAGGTAATGCAATCAATGAGTCTTCGCCTGCTGAAGCACTACATGACTTAAGGAAAACCTGTAAGAAATTACGCTATCTAATGGAATTTTTCCAAGACATGTATCCTGCCAAAGATATGAAAGTGTTGCTACGCGCTTTAAAAGGCTTTCAATCTGTTTTAGGTGACTTTCAGGATTACGAAATTCAGGAAAACAGTATCAAATTTTTCAGCGCCGAAATGATGGAAAATAATGTTGCCAGCAACACCTTCTTAGCCATGGGGGTATTAATTCAATATCTAGATAGCATGAAGTGTACTGCTCGCAATGATTTTGCTGAACAATTTTCCCAGTTTAAACAAACTGAAAACCAAGCCATCTTTAAAACCTTGTTTAGCCATTAAAGCACCCAAAGGCAACCATGAAAATAATTGCAACATACAATATTAAAGGTGGTGTAGGTAAAACATCTACCGCAGTTAACCTAGCCTACTTAGCCGCACAAAATAATTATAAAACTTTGGTTTGGGATTTGGATCCACAAGGAGCCAGCAGTTATTATTTTAGGGTCAAACCAAAAGTTAAAGGTGGCAGTAAAGAACTGATTGCCGGAGAGCGTGAATTAGATGGCTTGATTAAAGCAACCAATTTTGAAAACTTAGACTTACTACCTGCCGACTTTTCTTTTCGCAACTTAGATTTGGTACTGGATACCCGCAAAAAACCCACACAAAGACTTAAAAAATTACTCAAGCCATTAACACAAGAGTACGATTTTATTTTTCTGGATTGCCCGCCTAATATTTCACTCTTATCAGAAGCTATTTTTGAAGCCTCAGAAATATTACTATCGCCTATTATTCCAACTACTCTATCATTACGCACACTAGAACAATTAAAAAAATATATCAAAGATAATAAATTAAGGCACCTGCAACTTATTCCCTTTTTCTCCATGGCAGACAGGCGCAAAAAAATGCATTGTGAAATTATGGAGACTTTGAGCAAAAAGCATCAGGATATTTTGACGAACGCTATTCCTTATGCCAGTGATATAGAACGCATGGGCTGGGAACGCATGCCATTAGCTGCTTATGCAAAAAAGAGTCGCTCTACAGATGCCTATCAAGCATTGTGGCAAGAGATATTACAGGTAATTGAATAACATATAGAATCTGTTTTCTTACCGAATAATCTTTGCGGACTTACTCAGATCAGAAAGGCTCTTAAAGCCTTCATTAAAATATCTATATAAGACTACCAAAGGGTGAGGCTTTAATATGATGTATTAGGCCATTAAATATTGAGCCTCACCTTGAATAATTTTCTCCCAAAATTGTTGCCACCTATTTGTTGTTTGAACTAATGCACGTAAACTCAATACAACTTTAGCTCCTTTTGTTTTCCATCTCATACCTGAGCCACAAAGCCGCTGTTTAACTAATGTTTTACAAGCTGCTTCTGTCACGCCCGAACCAATCGGTAAATTTTTATTAACATGTGAGGCATAATTCATCCTGTTTTTAGCGATATTATTTTTAAAATAGGTGAGCGTTGTTTCTAAATCCGCCTTGATTGATTTGGTGAGCCTAGATTCCATTAATGGCGTTAATTCTTCTAAAATGGTTTGCGCCGCCCCTGTGTCATTCTTGAGTTGGGAACAACGATCTGACAGCCATTTTTTACGATTAATAGCCGTTGATTTTTTTGGAAAAACAGCATGAGAGGCTTTTGCTAAATATTCAGTGACATGATAAAAATCAACCAATTGTTGCTGAGTATGTTGTTCTAAAAATGTCCAGTTATCTTTGGCTCCATCCGCAATACCAAGATAAAGTGCATCGGGGTAACGGGCTTTTATGCAGGTGATTTCATGCTCATACCGCTCTTTGAAACTTGCCTTCCCATATTCAGGCGCTTCTCCCAAGTAGAGAGTATGCTGGCGTTCACCCTCGCAGTCATACAAAGACAGGTTACCAACCATTGCTTCACGGTAACCTTCGTTTGCCATTAAAACATAAGCACCATCTAAACTGAAAACAATCGTACTAATGGGTTCATCTAATTCAGGCAGCTCATACTCCCACTTTTCTTCTTGTGCTGTCGCAATACTTCCTACCCAGTTCGTTACATTTTGTATCGTGGATTTGGCAATGATCCGGTTGTGATTATTCTTCAAATCAAGACAAACTGAATTGGCATTTCCTTGGGAATACTTGTGGGACAATTGCTGTGCAAATTTAGGAGTCGCTGCAAAAATAGTATGCGCCGAGTCTTCTAATGGACAAAAAATATGCCCTCCTTTTGACGATTGGTAAACATGACGTTTAATTTCAATGACACCAAAGGGCGTTTGATATTTTTTGCTGTCTCTGTTTTTAGACGTGAGTTTTACACCCTCTCTTATAATCGGAGTACCCTTTGTATCAAAGCATTTTAAAGCTTCGCCTGTGGCTACGCATCCTACGCTATTGACCGCATCCAGTATCGTGTTTTCCATTTCCATCATATTGCCTTCCAGAGCTAAAGTAACTGATACGGTGATGCTTCCGTCAACATTGTGGATGATAGTTGTCATGGGTAGAGAAAAATAATGTGATAGTAAAGATGGGGATTTTATATTAAATCATGAGAAATAACATTATATTTAAGCCTCACCCCTACCAAACACTGTTAGCATGCACTTACCAAGCCACAAATTAATACCCAAAGCACACTCATAGCTTGGGCGTGCCTTACGCCCAAATCAGGTAATGCTTTAAATGGCAAGTAGATTTCTTATTATACATCATTTGATATTTATGCAACTGCTTTAAGGTTTATTTTCAAACCTTTTATGACTCTCTGTACTGTATCCCATCTTGGTTGAGTATCACCGGACAAAGCTTTATATAAACTTTCCCTATTAAGTCCAGTTACTTTGGCTAAATTTGACATTCCTCTAGCTTTAGCAATATGCCCTAAAGCGACTAAAAATACACTTGGGTCTTCATCTAAATAAGCATCATTGAGATAACTTACAAGCTCTTCTTCATTTTGAAAAAATTCAACAGGGTTATATGATTTCAATTCAATAGCCATTATGATTCCTCAATTGACATTGCCAATTCTTTAGCTTGCTTAATATCTGTTTGTTGACTAGATTTATCCCCACCACAAAGCAAGACAACCAATCTATTATTTCGAATTACAAAATAAACACGATACCCTTTTCCTACAAAAATACGCATTTCACTTACACGCTCACCAACAGGCTTAATATCACCTAAATTTCCAAGTATTGCCCTATCCATACGAATAGCAATAGCTTTAACAGCTTGACGATCTTTTAATTTTTTCATCCACTTGATGAAAATAGGCGTTGTAACAATTTCGTATTGCATACGATTGATTGTATGCCAATTAACTACAGAAGATAAAGCTAAATTTTATGTCCGACTGGAGCACCTTATTAAGTGTTTCCTGCTTCACCGTCTCGCTTCTCTACAGCCCTTAATGCTCCTTCAGGTAGAATATTATATAGATTTGATACTTTTTTAGGATGAGAAATTCTAACTTCAACTATGAAGTTGATCATTTCAAAAAGGCTGTTGGCAATATTAGGGTCATCATTAATTTCAATTTCGCCAGGGTGAACGGCGTTATTTCCTACAACACGACAGTAATCAAGCGCCTGTTGTACTTCAACAGGTAAGCCTTTAGCAACTAATGCACCTATGTCGTCATTAATGCTTTTGCCTTTTTCCCCAAGTTCTACTAATAGCTTTTGGATAGTTAAACGTAATAAAGCAGCGGCAGCACGTGGAGAGCGCGCCACAACATCTCTTGCTTCATTATAATATTCTATGCAAACATCAGGCATATCATAATGTGGAGGTGGAACAGGCGCTTCTGATGGTACGATCATTCGCCCATTATACCAATAGCATAAGTCTTGACAGTGATGACACGCAGAACAGGTAAACTTCGTGCTGCTAGCGTTACCCACTATAACTAAATTACGCCAACTTTGCTTGGCGAATACACCACATAGAATGCAGTGAAATTTCTCTTCTTGAAAAACTGGGGGATAGTATTTACTCATTTTCTTTCCGTATTTTCCTTATATTGATATATTATAGGCAAAAACTGGAATTTAAAGCATGTCTTCATAGCAAGAATTTTATAAAAGAATAGCTACAAAAATCTTCAAAATTTAAAATAGTTTTGGGGAATTTGAAATTACCATCTCAAAGAAATGAGATGGTAGGCACGAGTGAATTCGAATCACCGACCCCTACCATGTCAAGGTAGTGCTCTAACCAACTGAGCTACGCGCCTAAAGAATCTAATAATCGAGTGCAAGATGACTGGTAGGCGCGAATAGATTTGAACTACTGACCCCCACCATGTAATGGTGGTGCTCTAACCAGACTGAGCTACACGCCTAAATAATCTTGGTGACTAATTAAGAAGAGCATATTCTACCCAAGAAAATATATATTGCAACCGTTAAATCAACATTTCTGCCTGCAGCTGTTTAATTTCATCGCGCATTCTTGCTGCCTCTTCAAATTCCAAGTTTTTCGCATGCTTATACATTTGTTCCTCTAACTGCGCTAACTTCTTCTCTTTATCTTTTGCCGACAAGGACTTGTAACTGGCCTGCTGCTCAGCAACCTTACTTTTAGTGGACTGGTTTAGCCCTGCACCAGGTATGCTCAGTTCTAAAATATCGGTCACTGATTTAAAAATGGTCGTAGGAGTAATACCCTGCTGCAGGTTAAATTCGTGTTGCTTTTCCCGTCGGCGTTGCGTTTCTTCAATTGCTTTTGCCATGGATTTGGTAATTTTATCACCATATAAAATCGCCTTACCATTTTGATTTCTGGCAGCACGCCCTATGGTTTGTATTAATGAAACCACAGAACGTAAAAAGCCCTCTTTATCTGCATCCAAAATAGCCACTAGCGATACTTCAGGAATATCCAAACCTTCTCGTAATAAGTTGATACCGATCAACACATCAAACCTACCTAAACGTAAATCACGAATAATTTCTACCCGCTCTACGGTATCTACATCGGAATGCAAATAGCGCACCCGAACATCGTGCTCCATAAAATATTCGGTCAAATCCTCCGACATACGTTTGGTTAAAGTGGTGACTAAAACTCGCTCTCGCTTCTCAACTCGGATATTAATCTCTGATAATAAGTCATCTACTTGCGTTGTTGCTGGCCGTACTTCAATCTCAGGATCTAACAACCCCGTTGGCCGTACCACTTGTTCAACAAATATATCTGAATGTTCTTTTTCATAAGGCCCAGGCGTTGCAGATACATAGACCCTCTGCCCTATTCTCTCGGCAAATTCATCAAAGCGTAATGGCCGATTATCTAAAGCAGACGGTAGGCGAAACCCATATTCAACCAAGGTTTCTTTACGTGAACGATCGCCCTTATACATGGCGCCAATTTGCGGAACGGTGACATGGCTTTCATCAATAATCACTACCGCATCATCTTGTAAATAATCAAACATAGTCGGCGGTGATTCACCATCATCGCGCCCTGATAAATAGCGCGAGTAATTTTCAATTCCTGAACAGTAGCCAACTTCATAAATCATTTCAATATCAAATAGAGTGCGTTGCTCCAAACGTTGGGCTTCCACTAATTTATTCATCGAACGTAGTTGTTCTAAACGCTCTTTAAGCTCTACTTTTATTTTTTCTACCGCCGCTAATAAAGTTTCTCGGGGAGCAACATAATGACTTTTGGGATAAACCGTATAGCGCGCTACCCGATGTAAAATTTCACCTGTCAAAGGATCAAATAAAGACAAACGCTCGATTTCATCATCAAATAATTCAATACGCAAAGCAGCTTCTTCTGACTCAGCTGGGAATACATCAATAACATCCCCACGTACTCGATAGGTACCGCGTCGTAATTCAATATCATTCCGAGTATATTGCATACTAGCAAAACGACGTAAAATATCCCGCTGCTTGAGCATATCGCCACGCACCAAGTGCAATACCATTTTAAAATATGACTCTGGTTCACCTAGCCCATAAATAGCAGATACAGTAGCAACCACGATAGTATCTTTACGCTCTAACAATGCCTTAGTAGCTGACAGCCGCATTTGCTCTATATGTTCATTGCGCGACGCATCTTTATCAATAAAGGTATCTGAAGCTGGTACATAGGCTTCAGGCTGATAATAATCGTAATAAGAGACAAAATATTCAACACTATTTTCTGGAAAAAACTCCTTCATTTCTCCATATAGCTGTGCTGCCAAGGTCTTATTTGGAGCCATGATCATCGCAGGACGCTGGATGTCATTAATCATATTGGCAATAGTAAAAGTTTTTCCCGAACCAGTTACCCCTAATAAAGTTTGATGCACTTCACCATCTGCCAAACCCTCAATCAGCTGCTTAATAGCCGCAGGTTGATCACCAGCGGGCTTAAATCGACTATGGATTTTAAATAACTTACTCACCTACACCTATACCAACATTGATTAATGGGATTAATCATTTTAGCAACTATTATTCATAGGGTATAATCCAGTTTGATTAAAAGATAGATAAGCGTCGTTTTATTAGATCATTTATTAAAACCATGAACTGTATCTATAGTAGCTAAAATCCACCCTACTGAGCTTTACTTAAACACCAATCAATTATTTGAGGGAACTTTAATGAGTATCAAACTCGCCGACCGACTTAGTGCAGTTAAACCATCACCCACATTAGCCATTACTGCAAAAGCAGCCGAACTACGCGCAGCAGGTATAGATATTATTGGCTTGGGAGCTGGAGAACCAGATTTTGATACCCCCGAGCATATAAAAGCAGCTGCCATCACAGCCATTAATAATGGCTTTACCAAGTACACTGCTGTTGATGGCACGCCGAGCTTAAAGCAGGCTATTATTGCTAAATTTAAAAACGACAATGGCCTAGAATATAATGCCAAACAAATTCTGGTCTCATCTGGCGGCAAGCAAAGCTCTTATAACTTGGCTCAAGCGCTATTAAACAAAGGTGATGAAGTCATTATCCCTGCGCCTTATTGGGTATCTTATCCTGACATCGCCCTATTAGCCGATGCAGTACCTGTCATTGTTGAAGCTAGCCAAGAGCAGCAATTTAAAATTACTGCTGAACAATTACGCGCTGCCATTACCGATAAAACACGTTTATTTGTTATTAATAGCCCCTCCAACCCAACTGGCGTGGCATATACTTTAGATGAACTAAAAGCACTGGCTGAAGTCTTATTGGATTACCCTGATATCATCATTGCAACTGATGACATGTATGAACATATCCTTTGGCAAAAAGGTAGCTTTGTAAATATTCTCAACGCCTGTCCTGCTCTTTATGATCGGACTCTTGTTATGAATGGTGTTTCTAAAGCCTATTCTATGACTGGTTGGCGTATTGGTTACGCTGCCGGGCCTGAAAAAATTATCGCAGGCATGCGTAAAGTGCAATCCCAAAGTACTTCAAATCCAACCTCTATTTCACAAGTTGCTGCAGAAGAAGCACTAAGAGGCGATCAAAGCTGTATTGATACTATGCTGGTTGAGTTTAAAAAACGCCATGATTATGTCGTGGAAGAACTTAATAAAATACCTGAATTTGAGTGCCTTAGCACTGATGGTACTTTTTATGTATTTCCCAATGTAGATAAGCTTATTGCGCGTTTAGACGGTGTGAATGATGATTTAGATTTAGCTCAGTTTTTTATCGAAAAAGCAGAAGTTGCTTTAGTACCTGGTACTGCCTTTGGTTGCCCTGGCCATATCAGAATTTCTATTGCGACCAGTATGGAAAATTTACAAAACTCTATTGAGCGTATCAAACGGGTCATAGCATAAAACAATAAAATTGTAAGAAGGGCTTATAGTTGCAACTATAAGCCCTTCTTACATAAATTTTCGTTAATAACATATGTCACTATTTTACAAAAAGATCTTTGATACACTGCTGCTGTCCCTCTATTGTCTCTTTATCTATTACCTCTCAGATCAACCCGTCCTACCCACCCCAATGCTATTTCCGCATCAGGATAAGCTCTTTCATGCAGGTGCTTATTTTATCTTAGCAGCCTTTGCATTACGTGCTTTGCGACACTTTACGACCTCATTAACCACATTAATATTGCTTAGCCTAACTTTTGCAAGCTTGTATGGCCTTTCTGATGAATGGCATCAATCTTTTGTGCCTAATCGTATGAGTGATGTCGCTGATTGGCTAGCTGATACCTTTGGAGCAATCCTGTTTTTAACAGTTTATTATCGCTTTGCTAGAGGTAAGGCACCTAAGAATAAATAAGCATCCAATATTTGGGCAAGATTTTGTTTGTCATCGACACTGTTGCAATAGTACGGATGACAGACAAAAAGACTGGCAAGGGTGGATGATTGTTGTTTCTAGGTGCCTAAGTTATTACAGAAACCTCAAAGCTCCTTCTGACTAATTCCCGCATTCTAATATAAAAATTTCCATTACCTCAACAATTCCATACAGATTACCCTCAAAATCTTACAAACTCTTCAGGTCATCATACTTTACGAATGCTTTTCCCCCTCATTAAGACTCTGCTTTGAGCAATAAATTATTAGCATCAGACTTAAATTGAATAGCTTTATAAATTAGCTGTGTAGAATGCCATTTATTACGACTGCTTAATGCTCTTTTTTCAAAAATAAGTGCTCGTCGCAATAATTTAACGGATTCAGGGTTTGGAATGATATTCCCCCCTTCCAGAACCTCTACAGCATCTTCTGTTTCGGCTATCACTAATGCCAATAGTTCTCGACGCTGCTGCCTATTCAGCTGCACAGCTTGCTCCGCCAATTCATTAGAACTACGAATACTCTCCATGGCATTAATCGTACGTAAAAATAATGCTATCGCTGTTATTTGAGTTGGCTCCAAATGAATACACCTTTCACAGACAGACTCAGGGTCATTTGGGTCGGCTGGGTTAGCACCAGGTGAATTATGAAAAGCATTACTATTATAAAATGCAACGGCTTCTTCTATAGTATTGACTGCATTATTATGGAAAAAAGGCCCCGTATCAGCCGCTTCAACCACCGTCGTCATATTAAATTCTTTATTTCCATAACATGGTTCTTCTTTAGACCAACCACAATTATTGTGTTCATCACCACCAAAACCACCATCTAGAGGAACCTCCGCCCAAACTAACTTAAGCGGACTATCTGGCATATTCTCCACCCCAGTATCACGGTTACCATTTTGTAAAGAAGAGGAACTATTAGCACCTGCATTTAAATGACAGCCTTTACATTGTCCTGTTCCTGGTTCTTTACTATGAAACAGTTCCAAGCCTTTCTGTACAATAGGAGATGAAAAAGACATCGTGTCCAAATCTAACTCTGATGAACGCCCTAAGGACAACATGTAGGCTTCCAATGCATCTAATTCTGCATCAGTAGGCATGCGAAAATCAACACCTTCCTCTCTATTTAAAGTTTTAGGCATATGCTGCATAACAGCTCCAACCGTAAACGATCTTAATGATCCATCATTAGGTGAGCCATCTGCTGACCAACCTAAAGCATGCTGAACAACAGTCCCTTCAAATTCTGCCTCAGGTGTCATTGAAGTTCCTAATGCAAACAAATGCGGCACTCCACGTAGCACTCCTGGTTTATCAAACCCATCAATATTAGCTAATACCAAGCCAAATTGACGCAATAATTTAGAACGCTCAAGTTCTGCTAACTCTGGGTTATTTTCAGCAATAAACAACGGATCATCATTAGGTAATTTTGCAATATACTTTGGGTCAATCGTATGATTATTATCAAGTCTATGACAAGTACTACAAGTACGCCCGTTACCTGCAAAAGTTTCATTTATAAACAAATTCCGTCCAGCCATAATTTGCGCCCCTAAAACATCTTGTAATGAAGGCTTACCCGCTCTAGCATAAGCTACTTTAGGTAACAAATGTTCAACAAACGTCTTTGCAGAATCTTTCTCGACTTGCGCCAAATCAAATTGCGCCGCCACCCAATACTGATCCTCATAAAATATTTTCTGAAATAAACTGGGGCTACCAACAAGTAATGATGACGTAAGTGGCTGCTGTGATTGCACACTGACCACGAATCGATTCAGATACATACTCTGCATATCAACCTTATTTAATTGCGCGGTTAAGTATTGCCGACCCTCTATATTTATAAGCTCTCCTAAATACTTAGCCAGAATTTTTGTCTCATCCTTTTTTAAGCTACCCTCTAACCAGAGATGGTATGAACCAGTAGGTAAACCTTTAATATCAGCCAAAAACTCACCTGAATACAAATCAACCCTTATTGTACTTAATGATTTAATACGCGAAGTAGAAAAGCCTGCATTGAAATGCAAAGGAATAGTTAAAAACTGATCTCCTCCCTGCAACTGATAGTGTGCTTGCCATTGTTGATAACTATTACTGAGAGCTGTAATACTCCCCTTACCTAATAGTTTAGTTTCTGGAGTACTAAAATGCCTTTCTAAGGCTACTATACTGCTAAATAGCATAGCAATAAGAATCAGAAAGGTTATATTTTTATGTGTGCTCATCGTTAACTGTGTACCTGCTCATTAAGCGAAAATAAATAACTTAAAAATAAGCAATTTTTGAGCCATTCAATATAAAGTATAACTTTCAAAGGCACACAAATATAAGGTCAATATATAAATTGAAATAGGTTATTTAACGGTATTAAATTATGTTATTTAACATAGTTTAATCTAAAAGCATTGAAACTTCTCCTTACCTTTAATCATTTTCATAGAGTACGTCTAACGCCTTTTTATGGCTTGCAAGAGTGCACATAACACCGATGCTTATATTAAGGGACGCACATGAAACAGCCTCCCGATTTCTAATTAGTCCTTTTGCACCAATAAGGATAACCTCATTCCTTGTGTAGAATAACTATGCGCCTCATGAAGTCATCCCTGCTGATACAAAAACCCTGCGTTATAACTTCGGGGTTATTCCTATGCACGTTCCTCCTAAGACATTAATATTTACATAATTAAAGAACCTTTATCTTGTAACCTCCCAACCCTTTACCCACATCATTGGCATATTTTTTGCTTTTATATTAGCAGTTACTTAACTTAGTAACCTCTCGTCATTATTTAATGGCTACTTTTTATTTAAGATCATATATTTTTCTTAATATTTAGAGCAAAAAAATGACAACAATAATCGAAGAGGATTAAATAAAAATGAACACATTTGCAACTATTCTTGGCGCTAGCGCATTAGTCTTATCAACCCATGCCATTGCTGAAGTTCAGTTTGCCGACCCTGAAGAAGGCGGCATTGGTTATGAGTGGACTGTCAAACTAAGTCATCATGGCACTGCTGAAATCATTGGTAGTACGGGCGGAAAAGGCTCATACGAACCTTCTTTTGAAGCGCCTGATTTAGGCTGGACACACACTACAGACTGGGTTGCCCTAGAACTAGCTGAAGAAGTGATTTTAACAATTGAACTAGAACGTCAAGAAGGCGTTTATGAAATGAAAGTTGATAGAGAAACCGGTGAAAAGTCATTTGCCACTTCAGGTGCTGAGCTCTATCCTGCACTATCTGTCTATGAAGGCTGGGACAGCACGACAGAAAGAGAAAAAGGCAGCTTCAACTCAACAGGTAATTTCTGGTCAACCATTCAATTTAAAGCAGTCGTCGCATCACTGCATGGCGAAGCAAAGGTTACTTACCGCGCCAAATTACCGGCAGGAAAGTACTCAATCAATTTGGGTGGCGTTAATGCATTTTACTGTGCAGAAACCGATCCTTGTTACAACGGGGTTCATGGCTACCATGCAACATTCACTGCTTCTCATGTCCCTAGCTTAATGCCTAACTTCTAATACTATTAGGGCAGGTAGCAAAATATCAGCAGAAACAGAACAAAAGCACAAAAATCTGTTTCGATTTTTATATGCTTCCTGCCTATACGGACAAGAATATAACAATTCCTACGTCCTGCAATATTATATAGTTACATTTACGAAGCTCCATTTTCTACAATTGGAGCTTTTTAGCACCCCTCCCAAACTAGCCACTTGCCACAATCAAATAACTTAAGATTTATTCACAATATTCTCAGCACTTAACACCTATACTAAAAAAGGACACCATAAATGCTACCGATATTCATGACCAAACAAGCACGATTATTAATAACGTCAAGCATTTTCTGCTTCGCCAATATAGTACTCGCTGAGCAAGCAACACTTTCTGACAATTTAACACTGCAAATTCCTACACTACAATTTCAAGGGCAAAATTTATGGGTGGAGTTTCAATATAATGAAAGTATAACTGACTCCATAAACTTTACTTTAACAGATTACGGCCTTTTAGCTGCTGAGTCAGTCCCTCCAAAAATATTGGATATTGCGACCGTCACCGATGGATCCGCTCCTACTATTGTCGACATTAAGCATAACGAAGCTCGACTCACGTTTATTTCCACTATTCCGTTAGCTTGCTCCGTTATCTATGGATCTACACCTACATTTGGTGCAATTGCCACCGACCCAAATATGAATGGAGGTGCCATCGTCAATCACAACCCTATCTTAACTCAGTTGGCAGCAAACACTTTATATTACTATCGAGTTCAAGGATCCGATGTACAAGGCAACTTATACTGGGCACCTACGGCAAGTTTCACTACCACTGCGGCTGCAATGGACAATAACTTACTATCCCTAAATAATGGTGCCAGCGTAACCGCAGTTAGTAGTAACTTTGGCGGTGCTACAAACAACCAAGCTTGGGGAGCAAATAGTGCCATTGATGGCTCTAACAACTCTGCATGGTCTTCGGCTGGTGATGGTGACAACGCCTTTATAGAAATTTCGCTAGCACAAAGCAAGCAAATTAATACTATTGAAGTTTGGTCACGCTCAATGAGTGATGGTACCGCCAAAATTTTTAGCTTCACCATAATGGTTGATAGCGGCGAAGTACTGGGCCCATTTACGCTACCTGACACCCAAGAAGCTCACCAATTTACTATCAATCGTAACAGCAGTTCCATTCGTTTAGATGTCGCCTCCAGTAGTGGTGGCAATACTGGATTAGTTGAAATTGCAGCATATTAATGATGCCTTAATTTATTTTTTATCATCAAGTAAAGATCGCCTCTAAAACCAATAGCCAAACAAAACCATGCAAAAACTTTTATTACTTTTCATCCTTAACCATTGCATGACTAATTGCTGGGCTGATGCCACTTTTTCTAGTGAAAATAACACGCTCAACATCCCTTATTTGCGCTATCAAGATAATTTTTATACTATTGATTTTTCCTTTCTGCCTCCCGACAAATTACAACTAAGTAACGCAGCCTTACAACCCACTCAATTAGAAAATAACGCTATTGTGCCTCTTTATGAGGATCTCAGTTTGCATTTATCTAACCTGACTTATTTAGATAAACAATACGCTGCTGACCTTAAATTTGTTGGAGATAATATTTTCCAAATCCACAATATTACTGAAGCACCTAACGCCCTTCCGGGGCGTAAAATTTTTAGGACTCAACATTTTAGTGGCTCAGGTATTTGCAAACAATGCCATACTGACCTGCAAGATGAAGAAGGCAATGACGTATCCATCGTACCTGCATGGGAAGCAACTATGATGGCCAATGCGACTCGCGACCCGTTTTGGCAAGCAAAAGTAAGAAGCGAACTCAATAGAACCCCTAGCTTACAAGAAACAATTAACAATACCTGTTCACGCTGTCATGCCCCCATGGCAAATGAAGAAGCCAGAAAACAAGGTGACAATATTCAAACTATTTTTGACCAAGGACTGCTCAATGCGAATAACCCCTATCACAACCTTGCTAAAGAAGGTGTCAGCTGTAGCTTGTGCCACCAAATTTCTCCAAACGGTAACTTTGGTACCGAAGCTGGTTTCTCTGGAAACTTTGCAGTAGAAACATTCCCTACCAGTACCGAACGCCTGATATATGGACCTTATGAAAATGTCCTTACTCGCCCAATGCAAAATTTTGCCAATTTCACCCCCACCTATAGTAAACACATTAGTTCATCAGAACTATGCGCCAGTTGCCATGACTTAAGTACCCCTTATACTGATGAAAATGGCAATATTCTCAGCGATGGTAGTGATGAATTTCCTGAACAAATGCCCTATAGCGAATGGCTACACAGTGACTACCCGCAAACGAAAAGTTGCCAGCAATGCCATATGCAACCAGCAAATGGCGTTATTATTGCCAGCCAACCTGACAGCCTCAGAACAGTGAGAGAAAATTTTTCCCAACATGGTTTTCTGGGCAGCAATAAACTGATGCTATCTATCTTACAAGATTACCGAAAAGAACTCGGTGCTCCTGACGCCGATTACTCAACCAGTATTGCCAATGCACAAGGCTTATTAGCAAGTGCAGCTCAACTATCAATTAGCTCTGCCAACTTACAAAATAATACTTTAAATTTTAACTTAGCCATTAATAGCACTACCGGCCATAAGCTACCTTCAGGCTACCCATCTAGACGCATTATTCTGCATGTTACTGTACGTGATGCAGATGGCAACATCGCTTTTGAATCTGGTAAAGTAAATAGTGATGGTAGTGTTGTCGCGCTTGACTCTGACCAAGACCCAACTAAATTTGAGCCACACTATCAATTGATCGATTCACCAGAAAAAGTGCAAGTTTATGAGACCATCATGCATGACCACCAAGGTAATATTACTTATACCTTATTGCGCGCTAAAAGCTACTTAAAAGACAATCGCATTCCGCCTAATGGCTATGATAAAAACACTGCTCCTGAAAAAATCCAAGTAAAAGGCTTAGCAAAAACAGATGATAATTTTATCGGCGGTGCTGACTTGATTGAATATAAAATAGATAATTTAACAGCTGATCAATACACGATTAAAGCTGAGTTAATTTACCAAACGCTAGGCTATAACTTTGCACAAAATTTATTTACTGATCAATCAACGGAAGTCGCTCGCTTTAAACAAATGTTTAATGCATCAACTCTAAAGTTAACTACCATTAAAAGCATTACCTTTGATATAAATAAAATATTGAGAAAATAATTAACCAATGAAAAAAGAAATACTATTTTTACTTAACATAGCCATATTATGGCCCATTAGTATTGTTCATGCAGATGACAACGCCGAAAACTTAAAGCCATCCGAGTCTGATCCTGTCCATCTTGACGCAATGGTTATTGAAGCTAAAAGTAATGAGCTCACTACATCACAATACAACACCATTAGTGCTGAGGATATTGCAAAAAAGCAAAGCCAAGTAACAGATACCGCAAAATTATTAGAAGATACTGCGGGTATGAGCTTTCAATCGGGTGGCGGTGTTTCTTCATTACCCATTATTCGTGGTTTAAATGATAATCGCGTCAAAATTGAAGTAAATGGCATGACTGTGGACTCAATTTGCCCAAACCATATGAATCCTGCTTTAGCCAGTATTGACCGAAGTAATATTGGGAGTATTTCTGTTTTAAAAGGCATTACGCCAGTCAGAATGGGGGGAGACAGCATTGCAGGAACAATCATTGTAAATTCTGCAAGACCTGAATTTTCAGAGTCCACTGAAGATATCTTAATAAATGGCAACCTATCTTCCTTTTATCGCAGTAACGGTGATTCTTATGGCGGCAGTATTTCAGCTGGTCTTGCTAATGACTATGCACGAATTGATTACACAGGCTCTTATTCTCAAAGTAGTAATTATAAAGACGGCAATGGTACAACGATAAAATCAACCTCGTATAAAAACCAAAATCATGCACTAGCACTTTCCTTCAGAACGGATGATCATTTATTAGAAATTAGAGGCGGACTACAGCATATGCCTTTCCAGGGCTTCCCCTCAGCAAGAATGGATTTAACTAACAACGATAGTGTTTTCGGCAATATGCACTATAACGGTCTATTCGACTGGGGGACTGTCGATAGTAAGCTCTATATAGAGCACACCAACCACACCATGGACTTTGGATCTGACAGACAAGCACCCGAGCCTATGCCAATGGAAACAAGAGGTCTAAACTATGGCTATAAACTACAATTTGAAGTACCCGTAGACCAAGACGACAGTATATTTCGGTTTGGTAGTGAATTTAAAAGCTCCAGAATCAATGACTATTGGCCAGCAACCTCCACAAGACCTAGTATGATGGGGCCTAATGACTTTATCAACTTAAATAAAGCCACGCGAGACCATTTTGGAATTTATGTTGAATGGGAAAAGAATTGGTCTGATAAATGGCAAACGCTATTAGGCTTTAGATATGACCGCATCATGGCCGATACTGGCGATGCCCAAGCTTATAATAATTTTACTTCAGATTTTATCAAAACCGATTATGAGCAAGCACTCGCTTTTAATGCCCTAGACCATGAGAGAAACTTTAATTTATTTGACATTAGCATGCTGATTAGCTACAAACCTAACGATTGGAGTAGCTATACCCTAGGTTATGCACGCAAGAATCGAGCGCCATCATTACAAGAGTTATATCCATGGAGCACTAGTCCAATGCCAATGACCATGATTGGGTGGTTTAGTGATGGTAATGGTTATGTGGGCAACATTAACTTAAAAACTGAAACGGCACACAATATTTCTTTTACCACAAATTTTTCAGACCCAAGCGACGAACACAGATGGACTTTAGAGGTTTCTCCTTTTGCAAGCTATGTTGAGAACTATATTGATGCCGATCTGTGTCAAGAATGTAGAAGACAACCTGGAAATGGTTTTTCTTACTTACGAATGGAAAATCATGATGCATACCTTTTTGGCGTAGATGTAACTGGGTCAATGAATTTATTTTCAAGCAACGACTACGGGGATTTTTCAACCAATACAGTGATGAGCTATGTGCGTGGTAAACGTACAGATGGCAATAATCTTTACCATATGATGCCATTTAACCTCAAATGGGGCTTAAATCATCAATTAGGTGGCTGGCAAAGCTCATTTGATTTACAGTTCATTGACAAAAAAGATGATGTTCAAAAAATTAGAAATGAATTACAAACTGCTTCATACGTACTATTAAACCTTAAAACCAGCTATCGTTGGGAGCATGCCAGTATTGATGTCGGTGTTGATAATCTTTTAAATCAACAATACTTCGCCCCGTTATCGGGTGTCTATATCGGAGATCAATATCCAATGACCTTAATTTCATCCAGACCTAATACTAAAAATCTGGCAGGACAAGGGCGTTCCGTCTATGTTGGAATTACCTTTACATATTAACAACCTGATATATAACTCAGGTTCGACTTAAGCTTAAGAGGCTCGCTATGAATAAACTAAAACTCACCACCTTATTATTTCCACTTTGTTTATCGATTAATTCAGTGCAAGCAGCACCTGTTCGGTATCAGGTTGAGCTCACCTTAATTGATGATACCGTTTTTCAAGGGACATTTGATTACGATATTGATACTCAAGAAATAACCAACCTTCAAGGCATATTAGATGACACCTTGATGGGTAATATAGAACCTATTCGTTATCAACTCAAAGCAGAACCTGATGGCAAAGGAGGAATAACAGCTTATGCTTATAGCTTAAACACGACTGAAATAGCCACTAACCCACCTATCAATAATAATGTCTATGTAGCGATTAATTTTAATGCGCAAGACCCAACTTTAGGAGTAACAGATATAAGCCAGGTAGCTTATATGGACTGTAGTGCAGGCGGCTTAATGGGAAACACTTGTATGTATGATTTATCCTGGCATAACCCCGTTTTCCCAATGGATGGTGGGCGTGGCATACGATCAGAAATCATTACTAGGGCAGATAACCCTGCAAGCTATTCTGATTGTTTATTTCACTGGGCTGAAACAACTTATGCAAGTTTATTTTCGCCTGCTCAAAGTGCAGCAAACTCACAATCATTTCCACCTTATTATTTTCGTTTTTATAAAGACCAAAGTGCTTACTTAGGTATTTCTTCTGCCGATAATCATTTATATTATTTACCAGCAGGCGGCACGTTATTAGATGTTGGCCATGTATACGATGTATTAAAGCTAACTGAATGTAAATAATTAGTAGTAGCAAATCGAACATATCATTTTCTATATATTTAACAACCATCCGCTTTTAGCGGGTGGTTAGAATAAAAGCCAAAATTTAATGTATTGTTAAATTTTGTTCAATAGTGACTATCTGATCAACTATCTCTTGCACTGAATGGGCATGCTGCAAATCTAATTTAAAACCATTAAACATTTCACCAACAGACTCATATAATTCAATTTGCATGGTAGGGGTAACATGCAAATCTTTATCAAGATCTGTTGTGGCATCCAAATCCATTGCATCCACATCAAAAACATCAGCAACCACATAATAAACAGCCATTGTCATCATATTTCGCATTGAATCAACTTCGTTTTCACCCATTTTTCCGCACATATTATTTCCTATTTATTTGACAAATTCATTGACTATTATTGTCTAATCTAAAAAGGTGAAAAACTGTGATGAAATGGGTATTACACTGGCATATTGTGCGATATAGTTAGCAAAATAGAGTTTTTAGTGTATTTTATATGCATAAAGGCAAGCCACCAGCACCAGTGGCAAATTAAAAAACAAAGTCACCTTTATAAAATCAACTACTTTGAGAAATTTTTTGGTTCATTTCTTGTGCAAGCTGAAACTGCTCAACTGCAACATTAAAACTAGGTAGCTGCCAATTAATCATGCCTTTACCCTGCTCTTCCAAGTAGGCATTAGCACGTGAAAATGGTTTTTTGCCATAAAAGCCTCGGTGCGCAGATAATGGCGATGGGTGTGGTGCTTGCAAAACTAAATGCTTTTCCGTATCAATAAAAGCACCTTTTTTCTGCGCATAACTGCCCCAAAGCATAAACACAACATGCTCAGCATGCTCATTAACCAAGGCAATCACTTTATCAGTAAATCGTTCCCAGCCTTTACCTTGATGTGAGGCTGCTTGTGCTTTCTCGACACTTAGCACACTATTTAATAACAACACACCTTGCTCAGCCCAATTAATTAAACAACCATGTTCAGGTATATTGATTCCAAGGTCAGTGCTTAATTCCTTATAAATATTAACTAATGAAGGCGGAACCCTGATCTCGGGGGCAACAGAAAAGCATAAACCATGTGCTTGCCCAGGACCGTGATATGGATCTTGACCAAGAATCACAACCTTTACTTTTTCGAATGGTGTTAGATTTAGGGCACTAAAATAGTGACTGGCACGTGGATAAATAACCTTTCCAACTTCGCGTTCATTTTGCAGAAACTGCCGTAAAGTTTGCATATACTCTAAAGAAAACTCATCAAGCAATTGCTGCTTCCATGAGGCTTCAATTTTTACTTGGGCACAAATTTCTGGGTTCATAGGTTAATTTTGGTATACGCGTGAAATACTGGGGTAAATTTAATGTAGGGGCGGGGAAATTGAAATGACTTGAATAGTCAGTGATTCATTACACATATAGCGAAACCCATACTTGATAATGGGTTTCGCTAGCAGTCGAACAGGAGCGGTTAAACTTGCTACTGCTTCTTACTTACATCTCTTGATGTCCTTGCGCACCAGCAGTTTTATCGAATTTTGCGTCCTCTTCTTGCGTAGAATCATCCTCTGGATCAGCATCAACGTTAGCTTCAGCCTGCTGCATCGTGCCATCATCTTCAGGCTCATCTTCTTTTGGTGGGTCTATTTTCTCGCCATTCAATAATTTCTCAATCTGAAACTTATCAATGGTTTCCCAGTCCATCAAAGCATGTGCCATATTATGCAAAATATCTAAATTATCATTAAGAATATCTTCAGCACGCTGATAATTTTTATCAATCACCAAGCGAATTTCATCATCGATAGTTTGCGCCATCTGCTCCGACATGGGTTTACCTTGAGTCCCCATATAGCCTTGATCATCACCATAATCCATTGGCCCTAATTTGTCAGATAAGCCCCATTTGGTCACCATATTACGCGCCAATTGAGTTGCACGTTCAATGTCGTTTGAGGCACCAGTCGTTACTTTGCTTTTACCATAAATGATTGCTTCTGCAATCCGTCCACCGAATAGCCCTGAAATTTGGCTTTCCAATTTATCTTTGCTAGCACTGTATTGATCTCGCTCAGGCAAGAACATGGTGATTCCTAAAGCACCACCCCGCGGCATAATACTGACTTTATAGACAGGATCATGCTCTGGCACATTCTGCCCCACAATGGCATGCCCTGCCTCATGATAAGCGGTCATTAACAGATCTTCTTTACGCATTACCATAGAGCGCTTTTCTGCTCCCATTAGTAACTTGTCCCTTGCCCTGTCTAAATCATCCATATTAACAATACGCTTATTATTACGCGCTGCCAATAAAGCACCTTCATTCACCAAGTTAGCTAATTCAGCACCTGAAAAACCAGGTGTACCCCGCGCTAAATCCTTGATATTCACATCTTCAGCTTGTGGTACTTTTTTGATATGTACATTTAAAATTTGCTCGCGCCCTTTTATATCCGGTAACCCCACATGCACTTCTCTATCAAAGCGACCAGGTCTTAATAAGGCTTTATCTAGTACATCAGAACGGTTAGTCGCGGCAATAACAATAATACCTTCGTTACCACTAAAACCATCCATTTCAACCAGTAATTGGTTTAAAGTTTGCTCACGCTCATCATTACCACCACCACCTGGGCCAGAACCACCACGCTGGCGACCAACTGCATCAATTTCATCAATAAAAATAATACAAGGTGCTCGCTTCTTGGCCTGCTCAAACATATCACGTACTCGTGAGGCACCAACCCCGACAAACATTTCCACAAAATCAGATCCTGAAATTGAGAAAAAAGGTACACCTGCTTCCCCTGCAATAGCTCGAGCTAGCAATGTTTTACCTGTTCCTGGGGGACCTACTAATAAAACCCCATGTGGAATAGTCCCACCCACAAATTCATATTTAGATGGATCCTTAAGAAAGTCCACCATCTCCATAACATCTTCTTTGGCTTCTTCTACCCCTGCAACATCAGCAAAGCCCACTTTAATTTGGTCTTCTTCAAGCAATTTGGCGCGACTTTTTCCCATACCCATTTGGCCACCGCCACCGCCGCCAGCACCGCCCTGCTGCTTACGATAGAAATAAACCCAGACTCCAATTAATAACATCATTGGTGCCCAAGAAATAAAAATTTGCATCAGCATTGACTGCTTTTCTGGTGTGGCCACTCTAATTTTTACACCATACTCAATCAAATCATCAATCAAGTGTGCATCGTCTGGGTTGTACGTCACAAAGGGTTCACCATTACGCAACTTACCCTTAACTGTTTCCCCCGAAATAGTGACTTCTGCTACTGTTCCATTCCTTATATCCTGAATAAAATCTGAATATAGAATTGTATAGTTTTGCTCATAATTAGGCTGCATTCGCCCTATTATGCTAAAAAACATACTACCAATCACAACAAACATTGCGATTCTTATAAGAATTTTCATCATCAATTTTCTCTATATTATGAGTATTATTTTTCTTCTTTAAGATTTTTCTGTATTCTGCTGGCTGCTTAATGGTATAAATAAAATATCATTAAGCTTCAATGTAAAAACATCATTATAAAACCATAAGGAATATAAGCATGTCTATCTCACAAAACCTGACCGAAGAAATAAGTATTTTAGCACGTTACAATCTAACAACGACCCAAGAAGGTATTAAAGTACATAATACTGCACCACCTGATACCATTGCTGCCATTAAGCGTTTGCATGAAAAAGGTTTAGTATCTCAAGATGATGGTGGATATTTAACCGACCTAGGTATAGAAACCGCCGAGCATATACAAAAAGCTTTAATCATTTTAACATCTAAATAGCAATAAGATGCATTATTAATTAAAAACATAAATTAGTATATCATCAAATACAGATATATGGCTTGCTATAAGTTTAAGGCACGCTACTTGTGGTTACACCTCAAAATAAAGGGATCAAAATGAGAAATTTCCTACTGACCTGCATGACATTACTGCTGATTTCAGGCTGTTCTTCACTCACACTTAGCACTGATTATGATGAAGCAATTGATTTCAGCAATTTTAAAACTTATAGCTGGCACATCGAAAATGAACACAATACTTCAAGCCTAAAGTATTTAAATAGCATAATGGATCAACGTATCCGAGCGACTATAGACCAACAACTGCAACAAAAATATACAATAGCAACAGCTGATAAAAGTGATTTTTTAGTCAATTACAGCATTACTGTAGAAGAAAGAGCTGATATTCGCACCTATAATAATTACAACGGCTATTATCCAGGATTCACTTATGGGGCTCGTTATGGAACTTATGGAAGCAGCATGGCTATGGGGTATAGCTCTGGATCTGAAACTCAGGTCACTCATTATAAACAGGGCACGCTAATAATTGATATTATTGACCCTAAAACTGACCAATTGATATGGCGTGGTGCTGCAGACGGACGTTTACCAGAAAGTGCAAATCGAGAAAAAAGAGATAAACTTGCACAAGAATACGTTTCCAAAATCCTTTCCGGCTTTCCACCTAAGCAATAAGCAAACCACAAAGGTCAATGTCATTACCAGCACTGCAAAGTGCTGGTAATGACATTCAAGATTTTACAACTAAGCTAGCATCACTCGACAGACAATCCTGCCTCCTTCCAGTCAGGGAAACCACCACGATAATAATAAACCTTTTGCCAACCCCAAGTAACAGCCTGCTCACTTGCTAAAGCACTTCGCTGGCACATATCTCCATTACAATAAATCACAACAGCTTGATTTTTCCTTACCACTGCCAACAAAGAGCTCTCAGTTAAATCCAACTTCAAATCCAAATGGATAGCCCACTGTATATGGCTGCTTTGATAATCGACCGCTCTACGTACGTCAATAAAAGTCGCACCTTGGTTCATTAAAGACTTTGCACGCTTGGTACTGACAGTTATAGCCCCTTTAACCTCAAGGGGAGCTGGCGTTTTTGCCCATACATTTTCTACCATAAAGAAAAAGACAAATAACCTAAGTATAATTTTGATTTTCATAATATCCTCTAGCATTAAACTTATTAATGCTCGTTTGTACCATAGTAACTGTGACGTAGCAAATAGATAAATACCCTAAAATCAGCTATATTAATTTCCTTTTATAGCTATGGTTATATAGCATATAAATATAGTGGGAATTAGCATCGCAATCCACTATACTCTTTCATTAAAATTAAACACAATTAATCCAAAGTGCCAGCTAAAATTGTCAGGTGCTTTTAAAAGCCATTTCTTCAACCTACTAACCCCACACATTAACGATATGAGCTTACAAGATTTATTAGATGACCAAGATTTTATACAACAAGTTGGTTGGAGCAAAGAACAATACCAAACAGACGATATTATCATTGATATAGAGACTCCAGGACATGACGTTTATTTAGTACTTTCGGGACAACTGCACGTACGTACTATTTTAGAAAGCAATATTGATCATGAGTTGGACTTAGCCAGTGGGCTTGCTATATTAGAATCTGGGAATGTGTTTGGTGAACTTTCTATTTTTGATAGCGAGCCTAGAAGCGCACAAGTTATTGCTGCCTCTGATTGTGAACTTGCAAAAATCAATGGGCAAAAGCTCATTCAATTTATGAATGCTAACCCTGAGCAAGGTTACTCAATAATCCATGATTTTTTTATGAACTTAAGTGCCGAGTTACGCCAAAGCAACCTGCGCACACAGACTATTCTGCAACTATACCTTGCTGAACAGGGTAAAAACTAATAGCAACTCACTTACTTTCCCTCAGGGAAATTTAGTTATTTGACTAGTGGCAGTCTAAAGAGCTACGCCCCAGTTTTATGAATATCAGAGGATATGTCTTTGGCTTTGAACTTACCCATCCTTAAACGGGCAAGCATAAAATTGCTTAAAATCTTTTTTTAAGCACACTAAAATTGTTCATTGCTTAGCAATCGCGTAAAATCATTTTCTCTGACTCACTTTACAGATTAAGACGCGATGAAAAAATACTTATTCTTTATCTTAACAGCCTTATTATTACAGGCTTGTTCGGATGATAAAGCAACAACTACCACGCCAGCTGCCCCCATTCAAGAAGCACCTCAAGCAGCCACTAAAATTCAGCTCTCAGGCAAAACATGGAATGGTTCTACCTTATCAGCAGCAACTATAAAGCAAGTGCAGGAAGATAAGTACCATTACAAGCAATGTGTCTATAAAGAAGCGCAAAAACAAGGCTATCAAAAAATTGATTCCCGCGCTGCGACCGATGCGGTCATCAAACAATGCGAGTCTACTCTTGCACAAGTCAGAAAAACCTTTGTCAATGAGGGTGTTCCTACAGTCATTATCGATCGCTTCTTGAAAAAAACACGCACTGATATGACCCGTAAAATTTTACAATCTCTTATGTTTGCAGAAGCCTCACGCCGAGCAGGTGCAACTCAATAAAATATCAAAACTGTTAGTTTTTTGCACAGTACTGACACTTGTATATTTGCCAAATAACCCCCACTGTAGCCGCAAACACAACTTACACTAAAACTGGCTAATCGGTTATTTACACCACGAACCAACACTTATTATGATAGAAATACCAATGAATACCTCCCAATTTAAAATAGACCTGGAACTCTTTCCAACTACCTTTGATGCCATCCATGCCTACTTAGCTGCAACTGTTTTTGGACTAGCACTGACTGTTATCATTTTGTTATTTGCCATGCTCATTGGCTTATTACGTCGCGCTAAAAAACCAGCGGAAAGCAAAATAGATAAGCAAGAACAAGCTATCTCTATGCAAATCCCAAAACGTGAGCCTGAAGTTAAGATTGTTGAGAAAATTGTCGAAGTTGAAAAAATTGTTGAAGTAGAAAAAATCATTCAACAACCAGCACCTGAACCGATTATTCTTAAAGAAGCAACACCTGATGCAGCACTACAATTATTAAGCCTGCTACAAAAAGAAGCTCGCTTAATTGATTTTCTGCAAGAAAATATTAATGATTATAGTGATGCAGATGTAGGTGCAGCAGTACGTGTTGTGCATACGGGTTGCAATAAAGCACTGAAAGAACACTTTACTTTATCAACTGTCCGCACTGAAGATGAAGGCTCTAAAGTTACCTTAAAGAAAGGCTTTAATGCTTCGGAAGTACGTTTGATTGGCAACATTGTCGGAGAGGCACCTTTTTCAGGCACCTTGGTGCATAAAGGTTGGCAAGTAACTGATATTAAATTACCAAAATTAACTGAAGGTCATAATGCCAATATAATCGCTGCAGCGGAGGTAGAGCTATGAAGGGTTTATTTAGCGGTATGAATAAATTATCTGAAAATAAAGATAACGAAGATGATGAACAAAAGTCTTCCTCCTTTTTTGGGTCAAAAAATAATGATACCGACAGCAGTGAAGATACCCCAGTAACTGAAGCAACGGCAACACCAAGCTGGGAGACACAATCGGATGATGCAAGCCCTGAGTCAGAGTTAAGCTCTTCTGATGAAGCTGATACTGCAGACTCCGATAATAGTGTAGATGATGATAGCGACAATGACAGTGATACTGACGTTATTGAGCCAACTACCATTCCTGAGCCCATTGATGGCCCGCGTTACTCAATCGGAATTGATTTAGGGACAACACACTGTGTTTTATCTTATGTCGATATTTCTGACCCTGAAGCCGATGAAGTCGTACAACAAGTTTTAGAAATCCCGCAACTAACAGCACCTGGTGTGATTGAGGATATGCCACAACTACCATCCTTCTTATATCAAGCACATGAAGCGGAAATAAACGATGGTGAAACCGCGCTACCTTGGACAGCTGACCCAGAATATTTGGTTGGTGAAATTGCCCGTAACCTAGGGTCAAAAACACCGATACGCTTAGTTTCTAGTGCGAAAAGTTGGTTATGTCATGCAGGAGTAGATTGCAAGTCTCCCATCTTACCGAGCGAAGCACCCGAAGAAGTTGAACAAATATCGCCTTTTCAAGCAAGCAAGGCTTATTTAGAGCATTTATGTGCCGCATGGGACAAACAATTTCCACACGACCCTATTGCTGACCAAGACATCACCTTAACCGTACCTGCTTCATTCGATCCTGCAGCACGCGAATTAACTGCTGAAGCCGCGCAAAGCTCTGGCTTGCAAAATGCCATTCTATTAGAAGAGCCACAAGCAGCCTTATACAGCTGGATTGAAAAAAGTGATGGTGACTGGCGTAACCATGTTGATGTCGGTGATATTATTTTAGTCGTTGATGTTGGTGGTGGTACTACCGATTTATCATTAATAGCAGTGACTCAGGAGGATGGCAATCTTGGTTTAACCCGTATTGCTGTGGGTGATCACATCCTCTTGGGTGGTGATAATATGGATTTGGCCTTAGCCTATACGCTGAAAGCCAAATTAGAAAAAGAAGGCTCTAAACGTTTAGAGCCGTGGCAAATTCAAGCTTTAACGCATGCTTGTCGTTCTGCCAAAGAAAAAATCTTAGGGGATGACGATGATGCAGATAATATCCCGATCGTTGTCGCTAATCGGGGTTCTTCACTTATTGGCGGTACCTTACGTACAGAATTAACCCGCGAAGAAGTCAATACAGTATTACTACAAGGTTTCTTACCTGAAGTTGAAAGTGATGCACAGCCTGTGAGTCGTGCTCGTTCAGGCTTAAGGACAACTGGTTTGCCTTACGCACAAGATGCAGGTATTACCCGGCATTTAGCCGCGTTCTTAACACGCCAACTCAATTCAGTTGATGACCTAGATGATATTACCCTAGCTGACAATGCTAGCTTTATTCATCCTACTGCCGTGCTATTTAATGGCGGGGTATTGAAAGCGTCTCGTATTGCCAATCAAATGATGAGTGTGCTCAACTCATGGCTAGATAATGAAGATGCACCTGAGGCTCGTTTATTAACGGGCGTTGATTTAGACCTTGCTGTTGCCCGTGGTGCGGCTTACTACGGTTTTGCACGTAAAGGCAAAGGCGTACGTATTAAAGGTGGTACCGCAGCGTCCTACTACGTTGGTGTAGAAAGTGCCATGCCGGCAGTTCCAGGTATGCCTCCAGAGATTGAAGCATTATGTATTGCTCCCTTTGGTATGGAAGAAGGTACCCATGAAGAGCTACCAGATGATACCTTTGGCTTGGTTGTTGGCGAGCCGGTTCGCTTCCGTTTCTTCGCATCAAAAACGCGTAGAGAAGACTTCGTTGGTACACGCCTAGATTACTGGAGTGATGAAGAACTAGAAGAGCTGGATGAAATTGAAATTACCTTAGCGGAAGAAAATAGAAAAACGGGCGAAGTTGTGCCGGTACATTTATCTGCTGCAGTATCAGAAATTGGCACTTTAGAATTACATGCCATTTCCAACCAAGATGATACCCGTTGGAAAATCGAATTTGATGTCCGCGCAGGTGAAGAGTAAGGCTAAAAGCTCGCAGTACGTACTCTATCATAACGTCACTGCTCTTAAATTAAGCAATTTACATAGGATGTGCTGACGATAGGAAGCGCATCAGGCTCCGAAAGATGCGCTTCGTGCCTCGGCACATCCTATGCTTGCTACTTTAAGTTCGTATTCGCAATCCACAATTGGGGTTGCTGTATGACGCATATGTTCTCTACCAAAATCCTGCGTCATACTTTCGAGTATTATTAAATCCTCGTCCCCTAGGCATAACCAGAAAAAACCGTGAATAAAAAATCAGCTCAATTTCATATAGGCATCGACCTAGGCACGACACATACCGTGGTTGCCTATGCTAAAACCAAACAAAAAAATTCTCCTATCCAAATTTTTGATATAGAACAATTAGTTGCTCCTGGCGAGGTCGCTAGCCAACCATTATTACCTTCTGTACGCTACCATCCGGCAGAAGGTGAAATTTCTGCTGCAGACTTAGCCTTTTCACCCTCGGGTGAACAAGCGGTCATTGGTCAAGCAGCACGCGTATTAAGCGCAAAAACTCAAGGCCGCTTTGTCAGTAGTGCCAAAAGCTGGCTATCGCACCCATCAATTGATCATACTGCGGCTATTTTACCTTGGGGCAGTGACGCAGGAATTGTTAAAGTTTCTCCGCTTGATGCCAGTGCTGGTTACCTAAAACACGTCCGCCAAGTCTGGAATCATGATCATCCTACTGCTTTATTTGAACAGCAAAATATAGTTATTACCGTTCCCGCATCCTTCGATGAAGCAGCACGCTCATTAACCCTGGAAGCAGCTAAAATTGCAGGTTTAAATAACATTCGCTTGCTCGAAGAACCACAAGCAGTATGCTATGACTGGTTACGTCGACACGGTGATGACCTGAAAAACACCCTAGATGATATCAAACTACTATTGGTCTGCGATGTGGGTGGCGGCACCACCGATTTAACGCTCATCAAAGTGGACCATAATCACAATGAACCCAAATTATCGCGTATTGGTGTCGGTGATCATTTAATGCTAGGCGGTGATAATATTGACTTGGCTTTAGCACATTTAGCTGAATCACGTTTGAGCTCTGGCAATAAAAAACTGTCTGCTGCCGACTTATCACAATTATTGGAGCAATGCCGCGTTAGCAAGGAACGTTTATTAGCCGAAGATGCACCTGCTGAATTAAAAGTAACACTTTTAGGTGGTGGATCGAGGCTTATTGGCGGTACTCGCTCGGTAACACTAACAAAAGAAGAAGTACAAAGCATTGCTTTAGATGGATTCTTTCCTTTGTCTGCCATCACTGATTTACCTGATAAAAAACGCAGTGGCGTGGTTGAATTTGGCTTACCTTATGCCGCAGAACCCGCAATCAGTAAACATATTGCCGCATTTCTCAATACCCACAAACAAGCTGCACAAGATGCTTTAGGCAGTGATGATGTTGTTCCCGATGCACTACTCTTAAATGGCGGAGTCTTCCGTAGTCAGCCGATTACCAAGCGGACACTAGACCTAATAAGCACATGGCGCAATGCTGCCCCTACCTTGCTAGAAAACCAACACCCCGAACTTTCGGTTGCTTATGGTGCGGTCAGTTACAGCATCGCTCGCGAACAGAAAAGAGTGAGCATTGGTGGCGGTGCTTCGAGAAGTTATTTTTTACTCATTGGCACTGAACAAGACCAGCAAGGTGTTTGTATTTTGCCGCGCGGTAGTGAAGAAGGTAATGAAATCATTTTAAAAGAGCGCCAGTTTTCCTTGCGCTTAGGTCAACCTGTTAGCTTCCACTTAGTCTCGTTAACTGGCGGCGCTGAATATAAAGCAGGCACTATTGTTGCCATCAATGATGATTTTCATCCGCTACCGCCTTTAGCTGTTGCTTTTGATCAAGAGCAGGATGAGAGTAGTAATACTGAAGTGATAGTACAACTCTCTGTGACCTTATCTGAAGTGGGTACTTTGCAAATTCAATGTGTTGCCATTGATAACCCTTCACAACGCTGGGATGTGCAATTCCAAATCAGAAAAAAGAATACGGTTGTTGCTAAAGGCTTACCCGACAACTTCCCCAAAGCAGTCGCACAAATTAATGCCATTTTTGGTTCCAAATCTAAGGATATTAATCCGAAAGCAGTGAAAAGCTTACGCGCTGATTTGGAAAAATTATTAGGCTTACGCACTGAATGGTCTAGTCACTTATTGCGTGAATTATTTACTGCATTACTAGAAGTCCGCAAAAACCATCGCCGCTCCCCAAACCATGAGCGCGTCTGGCTTAGTTTAATCGGCTTTTGCTTACGCCCTGGTTTTGGCTATCAATTAGATAACTGGCGCGTGAAGCAACTTTGGAAAGCATATGCCAATAAAATTCAGTTCGTTAATGAAACCCAGAACTGGAGTGAATGGTGGACTTTATGGCGACGCATATCGGGTGGTTTAGATACTGAAGCACAAGAACTTATTTTTAATGATTTAGCTAAATACCTGAACCCTGCCTCTGCACGCCTTGGTAACACCGCAAAACTAAGTAAACAACGTGGCTATGATGATATGGTGCGTTTGTCAGCCGTGCTAGAACGACTCCCAGTTGAACAAAAAGAGCAGTTGGGTGAATGGCTATTAAAACGTTTACAAAAATCTAGCGAACCGACACAAACTTGGTGGGCAATTGGCCGTATCGGCGCACGCGTTCCTTTTCATGCCAGTAACCATTTTGTTGTGTCGCCAGCGACAATTGCTATTTGGCTAGAACAGATTCTTAAAGTAGATTGGAAAAAAACGCCACAGGCTGGTTTTGCAGCAACCTTAATGACGCGCATGAGCGGTGACCGTGCACGTGATGTGGAACCTGAGATACGCGACCAAGTCATTGAAAGACTAAAAATCAGTAAATCCCCCACTTCGTGGATAGCAATGGTTGAGTCGGTGAAAGAACTGGATGCAGCCGAGGAGAAACAAATCTTTGGCGAGGCCTTGCCGCCAGGGTTAACGTTAATTAACCAATAATATAATGTAGGAGGGACTTTTAGCAGCGACCTGAAAAATCGCGGCTAAAAGCCCCTCCTACCATTTTTTATTTTTTACCAAACAAGCCCTTAAACACCTTCGGCATTTTGATATTAGATTCACCATAATCTGGCTCAACTACCACCTCTTCAACTTCAAGCTCTTCAACAATTAGTATTTCAGCACTTTCTACAGGTTCAACTACTACTGCTGTTTTTTTAGACTTGCCAAACATACCTTTCATTTTTCCTGTAATAGCCGAATCAGTTTTTTCAGCTACCACTTCAGTAGCAACTACTGCTTCTGCAACTGCTTCAGTTAACACCTCAGCTGCATTCTCTATCTCAGCAACTACTTCTGCCTTTTTAGATTTACCAAATAGCCCTTTAAACTTACCTGAAATATCCAAGTTAGATTTTTCATAATCAGGTGCAGTGGATATTGTTTCCTCTGGCTCTTGTACAGGCTCAGTCACCACAACTTCTTCAGCACTTATTTCAGGTGCTACCTCTATAGCCACCTTTTTAGATTTACCAAACAAGCCTTTAAATTTCCCGGAAATATCCAACTTAGATTTATCATAATCAGGGGTAGCTGCGACACTTGCTTCTGGTTCTTCTGCTAAAACAGGCTCTTCAACCACTAATGCTTCTGCAGTTTTTTCTGGCTCAGATTTTTTAGGCGCCGTATCAGTTGCTGTTTTTTTAGATTTGCCAAATAGGCCTTTAAATTTTCCCAAAATATCCAAATTAGATTTTTCATATTCAGGCTCAACAGATATATCTTCTTGTACAGGCTCAGGAATTGGATCATTAACAATAAGGACTTCTGCACTCTGCTCAGGTGCAATTATTTCTGGTTCTGGCTGAATAGCTTCTTCTACTACAATACTACTTTCAATAGGAGCAGAAGCATCCTCTACAGGCTTACCCATATTCATAAAATCCTGTCCTTGCTGCTCCTCCTTTAAGACGAGTGCAGCATCTTTACCCAACAACTCCTCAGTATCACCAAGCGCATCTTCTACTATAACTGGTGCTTCCATAACAACTGGCTGCTCTATCGACACCTTTGCAAGTTCAGCCACTTCGCGATGTTCTTCCAACTCAGTCATCACTGTAGCCAGTTCTAACTTATGTTTTTCTGTCAAGTCAGCTAAAGCCGATTCAGCTACAGCCTCTTGCTGTTGCACCTGCTGCTTATGCCCAGCAACATCTTGCTCTAATTGAGTAAACTTCTGCACATGCTGATCTACAGTCGTTTGCAAGGTTTGAATAACAGCATCTTTTGCTATAAATTGCTCTTTTTCTTGTTGATAACTACGTTGTAAAGCATCTTTTTCCTGCTTTTCAGCTTGCAAGCGATCTGCTAATTGCATTTGAATATTATCTTGCTGTTGCCAAATAAATTCGGGTTTAGCTTTCTCACCAGAATCAACTAATTGCTCACTAAGATCAAACTTATTTGCCACTTCTTTAATTTTAGTGACTATATCTTGATTGCGTTCCTCAATTTTCGCCGTAAATTCATTTGCCTGCCGTTGCTCACTAGCCACCTGCTCATTCAACGTGGCTAATGTTGTTTCAGTTTGCCCAAGTTGTTGCTGACTGCCTTCTAATTGACTTTTTAACTCATCAGCTTGTTGTTCAGTTTTACGTTGTTTCTTATTTAAAAAGAAGATTCTGATACTATAAAAAAACACCGTTAGCAACCAAACGCTAACAACGAGTGCCCCAGCATAAATTGGGTTCTCAAGGGTCAATAAATACCAATCGGCTAAGAGTTCTTTGATTTCAACTAAATTCATTTGCATAAGCTTATTTCTCAAAAAAAGTATTTGTTATTATAATTATTGCGTTTAGAAAAGGAGTATAATGATCATCTAAGTCACTGCTATATACAGTATTATATTCATATATGGCATACTTAGTTGCTCATATAATATATCTTGGCATATTGACCGAGCCATCAAAATCAGTCAATAAAAAAATCATTAAATGAGAATTTTAGCATATAAATAAGGTATATTAAGCGCAAGCTCGAATAACTAAAAAATAAGTGAGGCGCTTAATGACAACTGCTAATGATATTACTCAACTAATCGGCAATACTCCGCTAGTAAAATTAAACCATATAACAGAGCCTAATTCTGCTGAGGTATGGTTAAAGATTGAAGCAAGAAATCCAGGTGGCTCAGTAAAAGACCGCATAGGTTTAGCAATGATAGAGGCAGCCGAAAAATCAGGTGAGCTGCAACCTGGCGGTACTATCATTGAGCCAACATCTGGGAATACCGGTATTGCATTAGCTATGGTCGCTGCTGCACGAGGCTATCAATGCATTCTTACTATGCCAGATACTATGTCAGTTGAACGTCGGCAATTATTGGCATTCTATGGTGCAAAAATCATATTAACACCTGGCTCTGAAGGCATGAAAGGGGCGATTAAACAAGCTCAAGAAATTCTGGCAATCACTGAAAATTCCTTTATGCCGCAACAGTTTGAAAATCCAGAAAATCCTGAAATTCATCGGCAAACTACTGCGCAAGAAATTTGGTCGGCTAGTGATGGTAAAATTGATGCCTTTGTTTGTGGTGTGGGTACAGGCGGAACCATTACCGGTGTTGCTGATGTGATCAAAAAAAGAAAAGCCAGCCTAAAAGTTATCGCGGTAGAACCAGCTGAGTCACCTATTATTTCAGGAGGTCAACATAGCCCCCATAAAATTCAAGGGATCGGTGCAGGGTTTATTCCTAAAAACCTTAATACTGATTTACTTGATGGTATCGAGTTAGTTAGTACTGATGAAGCGTTTGCAATGCGTAAACTGCTTGCTGAGAAAGAAGGCATACTAGCAGGCATATCGACAGGTGCCAGCGTCTGTGCAGCCTTAAGAGTTGCTAAAGAATTAGGGATAGGAAAATTTGTGGTGACTATGATGCACGATACGGGTGAACGCTATTTAAGTATGAGTTAGTAAAATACAGACTTAATATCACTTAAACCGTCATCATTCCTGCAGTCTTTTAGCAGGAATCTATGCACAAAATAGATCCCCGCTAAGAACATGCGGGGATGACGTGGTAGAAAATTAAGAGAATAAAATGGAAGCAAGATTGGAAAATAAAGTTGATAGAAAAAAACAATCCACAATGGGTAGATTTATGGCTAGAATTACATTAACTCCATACCTACGTCATCCTGCGACTACCCAGTCAAGCTGCTTCCTATCTCCTTCTTAGACAAATAGCCCTATTTTAGAGACATGTCGACCAGTGCAGTGCCCTGCACCCATTTATACCATTTTGGACGTTTCCAACTTGCTCTAAAACTATCAATATCAGTTAGTGCTGCTTGTTGTTGCCATTCATGTCCATCGTAAAAACTAATAAAATCTAATTGTTGACTAGCAGTGCCATAGTTCTTATCAAACATTTCAGCAATATCATTTGCAGTCATCAGTTGCCTACCCATCAAACTGCGCAACGGAAACTTTATCCCTATATAAAGCGCACTTGGCTCATATACCTTATAAATGAGCTCCGTACACACTAATGCTGAATCAGTCAGGAAATCAAAATTAAAATCATAAGGCCTGCCACTAAAATGAAAAGCACGCTGAATAGCAATTTCCTTCTCAGCCAAACTTAATCTTGGCCTTAAAATAACCACCGAATCAGCAGCTATAGAGTGTTCAAGTGTCGTAAAATCAACACCTTCACTTATTGCTTCAATAACCCTAGGTACATGCCCATCTTTCTGTGCTAATAAAGATTTTTTATACGCATCTGGATAGTGCTTTATTAAATAGCCTTCTAAATCACTGCCCTTATTAAAATATGCTTGCCGTTCTGCAGCGGTACCGACATATAAAGCAGCATGCGGCCAATAACCAGGCAAACCAATATTAGACAAAAACCATTCGCGCCGTTCTAAAATAATATCCCCTGGCTGTAATAATCCGTGCATATCTTTTATTTGTGCAGTACTAACAAGGTCCAGCTTTGTACGATAAATTTTTACATTTCCCATCCACTCAGAAACCTCTTTCTGCAAAGGAAACCAAATAGTAAAACCAGTGTCTTGTACAATTCTCAGTGCATTTCTTAATGTTTGTTTGGCACCTACCCCAATACCTGCTCGAAAGATAACAGCAACATCTGCATTGATATCCATAGTTAATGTCGAATGGTCACCTTGTCTATACCATTGGTACAAAGTATTAAGTCGTATAAATTCAGCACTGCGCATACTATTTAAATAATATAATTTGGTCTTTTTATAGCTACCTTGCTGTAACTCAAGTTCTGGCACTGCTTCATTTAATACAGTGTTCATGGCAGAATAATTTTCAAAAAAATCAATAAACTCTAGGGCATATCGGTAACGTACTAAAAAAGCGGCATAGCTAATATAAAAGGCCTGTTTTTTATCTGCTTTATACGCGTTTTTATAAATTAGCTCATATTGTTCACCTAGCTCATCCAATATTTGCAATTTATCCAAAAAAGTTTGCCACGTTTGCACAGCAATTAAACGCTGTTCACGCTTAATAAATTGCTGTTTAACAGCACGATCAATTGGAAATATTTCAGTTTTTAATTTAGTCGCATCAAGAAGGTCGTGCAAAGCAGCTCGAGTATTGAATAACGTTATTTGGCTGCTAGAAAAGCTTTTTTGTAGGGAAACTTTTGGCTGGGACTGGCATGCAACAATTGAGAAAAGCATGCACACCAATACAATTTTAAATACGTAATATTTAATCATGACTATTCTCAACTAGCCGATTTATTACGTTTTTTTAACATTAAATAAATGCAATAAGTTGCTACTGCTGCAAATAGATGTTTAATAGTATGCCCACTGACTAATTGATTAGTCAGCGAAAAAACCAATTTATCGGTCATTTCAAATACTTTAGCAAGTAGATAAAACAACAAGCCATACATCAAGTAGTAACGGTGGCTATACTTACTTTTATAAAGAAACAATACCACTGGAATCGTAAATAATGTGCCCGCCTGAATAAAACCATAAAAGCGTAAATCACCTGAATACTGCCAATATAGGACGCTAGATAAACCTAATAAAATGGCTGCAGGCAATAATTTTTTTTCAATTTTTGTGGATATATTCTCTACAACTAGTGCAACAAATAAGCTCATAAAGCTAATAGTCATCGGTAAGCGATCCCAAACTAAGGTCTGATTATTAGGTTGCAAATGGTAATAGCTAGAACCTGCAGCGACTAAAATTAGGCCACTAAAGAATACCAGCCAAGATATACAAATTTCAGAGTTATTATTTAAACAAAGCTTGATACCTGCCAAACCTACTATTAAAAAAGGCAGGTTACTGATCACATCAGCAAAATTAACAATTTTAAGCCAATATCGTTTATCAGCAAAAAGGTGAAAAGTAATATCTTGTTCTATAGGATTGGTGAATTGCAGCACTAGCAGAAAGAGGAATACAAAAATAGCAAAAGCAATCCACTTTTGCTTAGTATTCATTAATGTGACTTTTTCAAAATAACGTAACTTTATTGCATTAAGATTCATTCGTTTTCCTTAAAAAGAAGAAAGTACTAGAATTGTTAATAGCAAGTGGCATGCCATTGCAATAAATCTTTAAAAAATAAAACGTTAGGAATTTTAATGTCATTTACAAATATGACAATGAACATAAAATACACGCATCAAATCATTCAATGCACATTCATGCAATACAAACCTAAGGTCATTGCATGGCTTCAGCCCCCTCAATAGCCGAAGTACTATTATCTATCATAGCCACTACTGCAGTAGTATCATCTTCAAATACGCCTAATTCTTCACCTCCATTAACAATACCTTGATCTGCGGCTGGGTCAGTCCAAGGCGTATCAGAGTCTGAACTATCAGCAACATCTTGCTGTACAGTTTCTGTCCATCCTTCATCTCCCGCTCCCGAACTTGAGTCCATCATAAAGGTATCATCAACCTCTTCAGGTTCTGCTTCAGGTTCTACTTCAGGTTCTACTTCAGGTTCTGCTTCGGGTTCTGCTTCAGGTTCTGCTTCAGGTTCTGCTTCAGGTTCTGCTTCAGGTTCTGCTTCAGGTTCTGCTTCAGGTTCTGCTTCAGGCTCTGCTTCAGGCTCTGCTTCAGGTTCTGCTTCAGGTTCTGCTTCAGGCTCTGCTTCAGGTTCTGCTTCAGGTTCTGCTTCAGGTTCTGCTTCAGGTTCTGCTTCAGGCTCTGCTTCAGGTTCTGCTTCAGGTTCTGCTTCAGGTTCTGCTTCAGGTTCTGCTTCAGGTTCTGCTTCAAGTTCTGCTTCAGGTTCTGCTTCAGGTTCTGCTTCAAGTTCTGCTTCAAGTTCTGCTTCAAGTTCTGCTTCAGGTTCTTCTTCAGGTTCTGCTTCAGGTTCTGGGTTAGTATCCAAAATATCACTTACTGCAACTCTACCATCAGAAAACTGAAACATTTCAATTGAAGTAACAGTATCTTGGCCATCTCCTCCCTCACCTCTAAGGTCCTTTATTAAAAAACTGGCATCACCATTTTTAGTCACAAGATAATCGGAGCGATCTCCAGTGAATACTACGGTATCATTGCCACTACTACCATCAACAATATCATCACCACCTCCTCCCATTAAGGTATCGTTACCATCGTCTCCCACGATAATATCATCACCATCTGTTCCCGTAATATTGTCGTTACCTCGTCCCCCTTTAATTTCAGCAACATCTTTCAGTTCGGTACTACTGAAATCAAGAGTATTACTATTCGAGTCGCCGACGATATCACTGCCTTTGGCATCAATTGTTTCAATGGAATTTTCCGAGCCAAAGTTGCCGCGAATACCTATGTCGCCATCACCTTCGCCACGCACAACAGTATCCGTGCCTTCACCACCTTTGAAGGTGTCGTAATCATCTCCTGCATTTTGAATAAAGGTATCATCGCCAGCTCCGCCTTTTAAGGTGTCGTAACCGTCACCACCGACAATGATGTCATCACCACCTGTTCCCGTAATATTGTCGTTACCTCGCCCCCCTTTAATTTCAGCAACATCTTTTAGTTCGGTACTGCTGAAATCAAGAGTATTACTATTCGAGTCGCCGACGATATCACTGCCTTTGGCATCAATTGTTTCAATGGAATTTTCCGAGCCAAAGTTGCCGCGAATGCCTATGTCGCCATCACCTTCGCCACGCACAACGGTATCCGTGCCTTCACCACCTTTGAAGGTGTCGTAATCATCGCCTGCATTTTGAATAAAGGTATCATCGCCAGCTCCGCCTTTTAAGGTGTCGTAACCATCACCGCCGACAATGATGTCATCACCGTCCGTTCCCGTAATATTGTCGTTACCTCGACCGCCTTTAATTTCAGCAACATCTTTTAGTTCGGTACTGCTAAAATCAAGAGTATTACTATTCGAGTCACCGATAATATCACTGCCTTTGGCATCAATTGTTTCAATGGAATTTTCCGAGCCAAAGTTGCCGCGAATGCCTATGTCGCCATCACCTTCGCCACGCACAACGGTATCCGTGCCTTCACCACCTTTGAAGGTGTCGTAATCATCGCCTGCATTTTGAATAAAGGTATCATCGCCAGCTCCGCCTTTTAAGGTGTCGTAACCATCACCGCCGACAATGATGTCATCACCGTCCGTTCCCGTAATATTGTCGTTACCTCGACCGCCTTTAATTTCAGCAACATCTTTTAGTTCGGTACTGCTGAAATCAAGAGTATTACTATTCGAGTCACCGATAATATCACTGCCTTTGGCATCAATTGTTTCAATGGAATTTTCCGAGCCAAAGTTGCCCCGAATGCCTATGTCGCCATCACCTTCGCCACGCACAACGGTATCCGTGCCTTCACCACCTTTGAAGGTGTCGTAATCATCTCCTGCATTTTGGATAAAGGTATCATCGCCAGCTCCGCCTTTTAAGGTGTCGTAACCATCACCGCCGACAATAATGTCATCACCGTCTGTTCCCGTAATATTGTCGTTACCTCGCCCGCCTTTAATTTCAGCAACATCTTTCAGTTCGGTACTGCTGAAATCAAGAGTATTACTATTCGAGTCACCGATGATATCACTGCCTTTGGCATCAATTGTTTCAATGGAATTTTCCGAGCCAAAGTTGCCGCGAATGCCTATGTCGCCATCACCTTCGCCACGCACAACGGTATCCGTGCCTTCACCACCTTTGAAGGTGTCGTGATCATCTCCTACATTTTGGATAAAGGTATCATCGCCAGCTCCGCCTTTTAAGGTGTCGTAACCGTCACCACCGACAATGATGTCATCACCGTCTGTTCCCGTAATATTGTCGTTACCTCGCCCGCCTTTAATTTCAGCAACATCTTTCAGTTCGGTACTGCTGAAATCAAGAGTATTACTATTCGAGTCGCCGATGATATCACTGCCTTTGGCATCAATTGTTTCAATGGAATTTTCCGAGCCAAAGTTGCCGCGAATACCTATGTCGCCATCACCTTCGCCACGCACAACAGTATCCGTGCCTTCACCACCTTTGAAGGTGTCGTGATCATCTCCTACATTTTGGATAAAGGTATCATCGCCAGCTCCGCCTTTTAAGGTGTCGTAACCGTCACCGCCGACAATAATGTCATCACCGTCTGTTCCCGTAATATTGTCGTTACCTCGACCCCCTTTAATTTCAGCAACATCTTTCAGTTCGGTACTGCTGAAATCAAGAGTATTACTATTCGAGTCGCCGATGATATCACTGCCTTTGGCATCAATTGTTTCAATGGAATTTTCCGAGCCAAAGTTGCCGCGAATACCTATGTCGCCATCACCTTCGCCACGCACAACAGTATCCGTGCCTTCACCACCCTTGAAGGTGTCGTAATCATCTCCTGCATTTTGGATAAAGGTATCATCGCCAGCTCCGCCTTTTAAGGTGTCGTAACCATCACCGCCGACAATAATGTCATCACCGTCTCCAGCAATAATATTATCATTGCCTCGTTCCCCTACAATATAATCAGCTTCATTTGTACCGCTAAGAGTTTCACTACGAGAAGTCCCCTGAATTTTATTTAAAACTGGTTGCTCATTACCAGCATTTATATCAATACTCGCCATACCTGCAACTTCTTCAATACCATCTGATACCACAAAATTTAATGGAACATCATCACCATGGTAATTTTCAGCTGGAGTAAATACAATATTTTCAATATTACCTTCCTTATCGGTACTAAACTCCACCACCCCAAATTCTTTATCTACTGATACATCAACAATCTGCAGGGTATCGCCATCAGCATCAGAACTATTTACTAACAACTCTTTAGCTGAAAACTTAATTTCAGTGCTTGCTTCAATAGTACCCAACTCCACTTTACCAACAACGGCGGCATCATTCACGGCATCAACGTTAAGAGCAACAGTTGCGGTGGCAGTCCCCCCTTGTCCATCACTGACCTCATATGCAAATGAAGCTGATCCGTTATAATTCTCTTCAGGTGTAAAAGCGATATTACCATCATCATCCAAATGTACCGCACCATGAGTATCATCAGTGGCGGTTACACTAGTAATTGCTAACACATCACCATCGGCATCACTATCATTGGCAAGCAGTTCGGTCGCATTAATGACCAGGGTCGTATCTTCCTCCATGCTCAAGTCAGAACCACCTAATTTCTGACTGTCTGCTTCCATCTTATATAAGTCGTTTACCTCATCCGAACTAAGTACCCCATCAAAGACCTTGACTTCATCCATACTGCCCGTGAAGGTGTAATTATCATTTGCCCCCCAACTGCCAAAAAATAAACTGCCGTCACTGGAGTCAATATTGGCACTACTGCTGCTAGGGGTTCCTTTTATTTGCGACATGTCCTGAGACACACCGTCGATATGAATCGTGTTTTGAGTGACATCTCCGTTGGTAAAGGTGCCCACTATGTGATGCCATTCACCATCGGCAAGTTCGCTGGCATCAGTACCAAATAAGTCACCTCTTGCTGTGTTAAAGCCAATATTACCTTCAGAAAGTGCCATATCGTAACGGTCTGATGCGGCTAGCATTTCCCAACTACCCGATGGATCCCCTTGCACCCACATGGATACCGTGGTTTGTGCACCGTCTTCACTACTTAAATCAAGCCCTTTGACCTCGACTTTGGCGGCCTTAAAATCAGCAGCATTACCCACTTGACCGTCACTTTCAGTACTGACCGAACCGCGAGAGGCGGCAGGCACACCGTCATCAAAACTTATTTCCGTGGTGAGCGTGGCCGTTTCAGGAGTGAATGCACCACTATCATCAACTGCTTCTGGCGTGTCATTTACCGAATTTACCATGACTGCAATCTCTGAGGTGCTGGTACCACCATCACCATCAGTTGCTGTTAAAGTAATGCTGTCTTCACCATAAAAGTTTTCATCAGGTGTAAAAGTGACGGTTCCGTCATCATTAACAACAACACTACCATTTTCTGCCGCACCCGTTACCGTCACAGCACTACTATCGACATCGCTTGTTGTATAAGTAATTTGTTGACTACCATCCTCATCAACGGTTATTTTCTCAATGACTTCAAGCGTAGGGGCATCATTGACATCATTGATGTTAAGCCGAACTGTTGCATTATCTTCTCCGCCTTTGCCATCACTGACTGTGTAATTGAAACTCGCCGATCCGGCGTAATCCTGATCTGGTGTAAAAACGATTTGCCCTTCGGCATCAAGTAAAACCGTACCATGTTCAGCATCGGACACGGCAGTAATAGATAACGTGTCACCATCGGCATCACTATCATTGGCAAGCAGTTCGGTCGCATTAATGACCAGGGTCGTATCTTCCTCCATGCTCAAGTCAGAACCACCTAATTTCTGACTGTCTGCTTCCATCTTATATAAGTCGTTTACCTCATCCGAACTAAGTACCCCATCAAAGACCTTGACTTCATCCATACTGCCCGTGAAGGTGTAATTATCATTTGCCCCCCAACTGCCAAAAAATAAACTGCCGTCACTGGAGTCAATATTGGCACTACTGCTGCTAGGGGTTCCTTTTATTTGCGACATGTCCTGAGACACACCGTCGATATGAATCGTGTTTTGAGTGACATCTCCGTTGGTAAAGGTGCCCACTATGTGATGCCATTCACCATCGGCAAGTTCGCTGGCATCAGTACCAAATAAGTCACCTCTTGCTGTGTTAAAGCCAATATTACCTTCAGAAAGTGCCATATCGTAACGGTCTGATGCGGCTAGCATTTCCCAACTACCCGATGGATCCCCTTGCACCCACATGGATACCGTGGTTTGTGCACCGTCTTCACTACTTAAATCAAGCCCTTTGACCTCGACTTTGGCGGCCTTAAAATCAGCAGCATTACCCACTTGACCGTCACTTTCAGTACTGACCGAACCGCGAGAGGCGGCAGGCACACCGTCATCAAAACTTATTTCCGTGGTGAGCGTGGCCGTTTCAGGAGTGAATGCACCACTATCATCAACTGCTTCTGGCGTGTCATTTACCGAATTTACCATGACTGCAATCTCTGAGGTGCTGGTACCACCATCACCATCAGTTGCTGTTAAAGTAATGCTGTCTTCACCATAAAAGTTTTCATCAGGTGTAAAAGTGACGGTTCCGTCATCATTAACAACAACACTACCATTTTCTGCCGCACCCGTTACCGTCACAGCACTACTATCGACATCGCTTGTTGTATAAGTAATTTGTTGACTACCATCCTCATCAACGGTTATTTTCTCAATGACTTCAAGCGTAGGGGCATCATTGACATCATTGATGTTAAGCCGAACTGTTGCATTATCTTCTCCGCCTTTGCCATCACTGACTGTGTAATTGAAACTCGCCGATCCGGCGTAATCCTGATCTGGTGTAAAAACGATTTGCCCTTCGGCATCAAGTAAAACCGTACCATGTTCAGCATCGGACACGGCAGTAATAGATAACGTGTCACCATCGGCATCACTATCATTGGCAAGCAGTTCGGTCGCATTAATGACCAGGGTCGTATCTTCCTCCATGCTCAAGTCAGAACTACCTAATTTCTGACTGTCTGCTTCCATCTTATATAAGTCGTTTACCTCATCCGAACTAAGTACCCCATCAAAGACCTTGACTTCATCCATACTGCCCGTGAAGGTGTAATTATCATTTGCCCCCCAACTGCCAAAAAATAAACTGCCGTCACTGGAGTCAATATTGGCACTACTGCTGCTAGGGGTTCCTTTTATTTGCGACATGTCCTGAGACACACCGTCGATATGAATCGTGTTTTGAGTGACATCTCCGTTGGTAAAGGTGCCCACTATGTGATGCCATTCACCATCGGCAAGTTCGCTGGCATCAGTACCAAATAAGTCACCTCTTGCTGTGTTAAAGCCAATATTACCTTCAGAAAGTGCCATATCGTAACGGTCTGATGCGGCTAGCATTTCCCAACTACCCGATGGGTCTCCTTGCACCCACATGGATACTGTGGTTTGTGCACCGTCTTCACTACTTAAGTCAAGTCCTTTGACCTCGACTTTGGCAGCCTTAAAATCGGCAGCGTTACCCACTTGACCGTCACTTTCAGCACTGACCGAACCGCGAGAGGCGGCAGGTACACCGTCATCAAAACTTATTTCCGTGGTGAGCGTGGCCGTTTCAGGAGTGAATGCACCACTATCATCACCTGCTTCTGGCGCAGTATTTTCATCAAGATCATTAACATTGATTGTTAAGCTTTGTGTATAGCTATTATCTTGTGAATCGGTCACTTGCACTTCTATATCATGAGATTCTGCTGTTTCAAAATCAAGCTCAGCACCTTCTTTAATAAGCACTTGATTCCCTGAAATTGCAAAGAACCCCGAATCATCATTGATTAATTCATAACTAAATGTTTCACTACTATCCTCATCAGCAGCAGATAAATTTGCCACCACAGTATGCGCAGAGCTCTTTTCATCAACTGTATCTACCGATAGAGAAATATCAGTAGGTGCTTCATTAATATCCTGAATATTAACTGAAACGGCCTTAGAGAACTGCTGTCCACCGCTATCCGTCACCGTAATATCTAGCTGCTGAGTCGTTTGAGACTCAAAGTCTAAGTCAGCACCGTCCTTAACTTTGACCTGATTACCTTCTATTTCGAAATTGGCATTTTCAGCAATTTCATAGGTAAAACTATCATCCGCATCTTCATCAGTAGCCGATAGTGTTGCAACTACTGTGCCTGTTGCTGTATTTTCATCAACCGAGTGACTGCTCAAACCAATATCAGTTGGCCCTTCATTGAGATTATTGACTACCAAACTGACTGTTTTACTAAACGCATTACCATCACTGTCGGTAACAGTAATATCAATATCATGACTTTGTGCAGATTCATAATCCAGCTCGGCTCCCGCTTTGACTTTGATTTGATTGTCGTCTATTTCAAAGTGGGCATTGTCGGCCATGCTATAAATAAAGGTATCCCCAGCATCTGGATCAACTGCAGTAAGCGTTGCTACGGCCGTACCAGCACTAGCATTTTCGTTAATATTGCTCTCACTTAACACTATCTCGCTAGGAGCAACATTATCATTAGTTATGATATCGGTAACTTCAGTACTAGCTTGTTCGTCATCGATTTGCTGAACGGGGTCACTCACTGGCAACTCATCAACTACATCGGGAACAAGAGTTTGATCAATTTCAACATCTGTTTGGCTGACTATTTGCTCCACCAATTCCTCAGGCTTAGGCTCAGGATTATCCATTGCCAAAACAGCCAAACTAGCCGTGCTGGAAACACTGGCCACACCATCACTTACAGTGAAACTAAAGGCAACCTCTTGACTATTAATCCCTTTCGCAGGCATAAAATTAAAGAGACCATTGCCTAAGTTTTCAAGCTCCCCAAACTGAGGGTCAACGCTTACATCAGTAATTTGTAAAATATCACCATCTACATCTGAGCTATGTTCTAATAAATCAGCACTGGTAAAATTCTTAACACTATCGCCAACTATTTCACCTAAATCAATAACACCCACTTCTGGCAAATCATTGACAGCATTTACCATTAGTGAAGCTTGAGCAGTCATATCTGTTTGCCCATCACTCACGACATAAGTCAACACCACCTCTTCACCAGAAAAATCCTCTGCTGGAATATAGGTATAAGTAGCATCTGTATTCGTTTTAACTGTGCCAAATTGTGGATCAACACTAATAGACTTGATTGATAAATCATCCCCTCCCGATCCTACGGCTCCCGCCAATAATTGACCAGCAGTATACGTTATCTCACTATCCTCATTAACTGCCTCTAGTGCTAAAACTTCACGTTCAGGTATAATAAAACTTGTGGCATCCTGCCCACCATTTACCTCTTGCTCTACAATAATTGGACTTGCTAAGGTAATATCTACATCACTTTCTACTACCGCCACCGCCGTTTCTTTAGTATCTATAGCTTCGTCAGCCGCTATCTTCTGATTGGGATCTCCTCCCAAGAAAGAACGTGCACTATCTTGTTGGTCATAATCAAGCTTTAATACCACCTGCTCCTGTACCGCATCAGAGCTTACTATTGCACTTTGCTGATCATTAACATCTTGTGTACCTAAATTATCTTTAGTATCAATATGATTTGAACGAACCGAATTAATATCCTCGCTTGGCTCAGAAAATAATTGTTTAAATTTGCCGACAATTGACGACCATAGCCCCCCAGTCTCTGGCTCTTGAACACTAGACTCATCCTTAGCACTCACAGACCCTGCAGAAGTCGAACTAGTATCAGCACTATTAGCTAACAATCCATCTGTTTTAGAAGAATCAACTACTGTATCTTCTACTACTGCCGTAGATTTAACTTCATTGCCTTCTGATTTAACAAAAAAGTTCTGCATAAACAGCTCTTCTTTATTACCTTCAGACTCTGTAGCGCTTAAATCTAAATCGTCTTTTTCCTTCAATAAAGATGGTGAGTTTTCCGAGAAAACAAATTCTTTTTCCGCAGCACTACCACGTTCATTTTTATGCTCTGCCATGACTAAATACCTTTAATCTTTTGAAAATGAACATACTTTTAAAGAAAGCACGCATCATTATTGAAATAGTTAAGAATATCTTACTGATATAAGAGAGATTAGCATTTGCAGAACAAAAAAAAGTTGCGCATTTTCACAAAATAACAGCAACCATAAAATATTAAAACATTAGCAACTTATTATATAATTCAATAGCTTAAAATACCCAAAATTAGTCGATAAATAACTCTCTAATATGCTATCTTTAAATAAGCTTATATACGCATACAACGGAGCAAAAATCCTTGCAGACTTTTACCCTGCCAAAAACATGGCGCCGTCCTGAAGTTATCATTTCTTCTCTGCTAATTAATATTTTGGCTTTAGCCTTACCTATCGTTATTTTGCAGGTATACGACCGCATTATCCCAAATCAAGCCACCGATACCTTTCTAGTACTTATCATTGGTATGTTAGTAGTGATCATATTTGATGCGGTACTCAAAGTTTGGCGCTCCATTATCTTAAGCTGGGAAAGTGCCAGCTTTGATCACAAAGTTAGCTTGGATGCCATGCATCAGATCTTACATACCCGTACCTTAGACTTTGAAACCAAACCTGCGGGCTACTATATTGACAAAATCTATGCATTAGAAAAAATACAAGAATTCTATTCAGGCCAATCAATCCTTTTATTAATGGACTTTCCTTTTGTCATTATCTATTTAGTATTAGTCGGTATGATTGCAGGCCCTTTAATCGCTATCCCACTGGTATTATTAGGCTTATTCCTTTTGGTGTCAGTTGCTACTGGCAGAAAGCTACATCAAGCACTGTTAACCCGCTCAATTATGGAAGATCGACGCCAGAATTTTATTATCGAAATTCTACAAGGTATTCATACTGTGAAATCCATGGCGATGGAAGCCTTTATGCTACGCCGCTATGAAAAGCTGCAATTACAATCTGCCGAAAGTGTCTATGATTTGAGCCGTTTAAATAGCATTGTGCAAGGCGTTGGCGCCACCTTCTCACAATTATCTGTTATCTCTTTTGTAGGTATCGGTAGTATTTATGTTGTCGAAGGTGACCTGACCATCGGGGGCTTAGCAGCTGGCACCATGTTAACCAGCCGAGTTTTGCAACCTGGTTTGAAAGCAATGAATATTTGGATTCAATTCCAATCGGTACGACTCGCAATTTCCAAAGTAAATGAGCTGTTTGCACTACAAAAGGAAGCCAGTGGTGAGCATCAAGCCATTGGCAAGTTTGAAGGCTTAATTGAACTAGAGCAAGTCTGCTTCAAGTACCCTAACCAAGAACACAACCTAATCAATAATTTATCACTAAGCATTAAAGCAGGTGAATCGATTGGAATTTCAGGCAATAATGGTGTGGGTAAAAGCTCATTAATCAATTTGCTCTCCGGTTTCTTAGAGCCTGATAGCGGTACTATAAAATTAGATGGTCACAAACTACATGACTACAATGCCGAATTTTTACGCTCGCAAATAGGCATCGTACCGCAAAATGGCGTATTAGTAGAAGGCACTATTCTCGAAAATATGACCTTATATCGAGAAGATGAAGCTAGCGAAGATGCCATTGAACTTTCTAAAGTACTGGGCTTAGAAGAGATTGTAGCGCGACTACCCAATGGCCTGGACACTTTTATAGGCGGGGCAGCAGTTGACAGCATGCCCGAAGGTGTCAAACAAAAAATCATTATGGTGCGTTCCTTAGTGGGTCATCCTCAAATTATTCTATTTGATGATGCCAATGCCAATTTTGATGTAAAAAATGATAAACGACTTATCGAAGTGATCAAACAAATGCAACAACAAAACCGTACCCTTATCATTGTGTCACATCGCCCCTCATTTCTCCGCCTGTGTGATAAACAATATACCTTGCAAAATGGCCAACTCATTGAAAACTTATGAGCTATCACTTCCTGACACCACACTCATTAAGGTATTAATCCAGAAATAGCCATGACTGATTCAACAGAGCAAAAAAAACAGCAATCGACAAGCAGCAAACAATACAACGATGTCTCGGAAACACTTGCTGAGGCACTACGTAACGACAAAGTAGATGAATTTTCTTCTAGTTCGCCGTATGCCGCTTGTCTATTTCCCATTTTAAAAGCACTTGGTTGGCATAATGTCGACCGAGAATTGATTGAAGCGTTACCCCATTTTGCCGAAGACCTTGACCTAGTCGATTTACGCAACATTCTGGTCAATATTGGCTATGAAAGCACCCCCTTAACAACCTATGCACATAAGCTAAAAGCAGAACTGTATCCCAGTGTTTTTGTTGCAGACTCAGGCAAAGTCTTTGTGCTTTTAGACAAAACTGAAGATGTAGAGAAAAAGGCCTGTCATCTGCGTTATTATGATGCGCAACAGGAAAAAGTCATTGCTTGCGCAGGCACAGAATGCAATATACATGGCACGGCTTATTTATTTACCGACACCCATGCCTCGTATGGGCAAGCAAATGAACGCAATGTTAAAGCAAACTGGTTCGGAGATTTAACGGATCGGTTTCGCAAATTAATTGCGCACCTATTTGCCATGACCTTTGTCATTAATATTGTCGCACTGATTGTGCCACTCTTTATTATGGTTATTTATGATAAAGTGATCGGTACCCGTTCATTAGATAGCCTGCCTTTGCTACTGTCTGGTATTGCAATCCTTATTTTGGCAGATTTGGTCATGCGATTCTTACGCGCTAAAATCTTAGGTGCAGTTGCCGGACGCATGGATTATTTAATTGGGGTCGAAACCTTTAAACAGTTACTGTACTTGCCCCCCATCAACACTGAACGTTCTACGGTTTCTGCACAATTATCACAACTCAAACAATTTGATGCCGTACGTGATTTTTTCACGGGAGCCAATGCCTCTATCGTACTAGAGCTCCCTTTTGTATTTCTATTTCTCATCGTGATTGCCGTATTAGCGGGCCCCATTGCATTTATTCCATTATTAATGGTAGTCGCCTATATTGCAGTCGCTCTACTTCTTATCCCCTACTTAAATCGAAAAATCACTCGCTCCGGCAAAGCCCGCAATAACAAACAAAGAATGCTCATTCAAACCTTTGCAGGGCGTAAAGAAATTAAAGCCATCGGTGGAGAAAGTGTTTGGCAAGATCGTTTTCGTGAAGTATCGGGGGAATCGATTATGTCTAACTATGAAACCTTTGTGATCAACTCCATCATGAGTAGCGTCGCACAAGTCATGATGACCACCACTGCAGTTGCGGTACTCTCATTAGGCGCATTAGCAGTCATTGATGGCACACTTTCAATTGGTGCACTGATTGCTACTATGGCACTCGTTTGGCGAGTACTATCCCCTCTGCAAGGTGCTTTTTTATCTATTTCTAGATTCCAACAAACCTTCAAATCAATGAAACAGATTAATCAACTAATGAAAATACCAGTTGAAAAATCTAATTCCAGCAACACCCTCAATATAAAAGAAATTCGTGGTAATATTCGCTTAGATCGGGTCAGTTTTCGCTATGCAGCCAAGCAAGACCCTGCCTTACTCGGAGTCTCTTTTGATATTAAACCAGGTGAGCTAGTCGCCATCGCAGGCTATACTGGCTCAGGAAAGTCAACCTTATTAAAAATAATTGCAGGCATGTATCAACCCCAAGGTGGCGCGTTGTACCTTGATAATATTGATATGCGCCAACTCAATGTTATGGATCTGCGTCGTTCCATCGCTTACGTTCCCCAAGACACAAAAATGTTTCATGGCACTATTGCCCAAAATATGCGCCTTGCCAATGGTTTGGCAACGGATGCTGACCTGCAAAGCGCAGCAAAAAAAGCAGGCATCTTAGAAGACATATTAACGCTACCCGATGGATTTAATACGCGCCTAACCGATAATGCTTCTAATAAATATCCCCCTGGATTTTTACGCTCCCTGTCTATCGCGCGAGCATTCGTCAGTCCTACCGATATCGTCTTATTTGATGAACCTGGTGCCTCACTTGATTTCGCCAGCGACACCCTATTTATGCAACAACTAACCGCGTTAAAAGGTCAATGCACCATGATCATGGTTAGCCATCGCCCTAGCCATATACGTTTGGCCGATAAAGTCATTTTAATGCAACAAGGCTCCGTACAGTTTGCCGGTGACCCCGAGCAGGCCATCTCGCTTTTAATGGAAACAGTAGCATGACAGATCAACAAGCAACAACAGCAGCAAGTAAAAACCAAACCATTGTAAAACTACCTAGAGCGCGAGCACGCTTTCTTGCTCAAGCCATTCAATTAGAGGAGCAAGGGGTAGCACGTGTTATCAAGCTAGCTATTTATTTCAGCTTATTCCTACTAATAGCCATTATCTTCTGGGCATCACAAACCAGTGTCAATGAAGTAACCGTTGCTCAGGGCGAAGCAGTCCCTAGTGGCTATATCCATGATATTCAGCACCTTGAAGGCGGTATAGTCAGTGAAATTGCCGTGCGCAATGGTGATTTGGTAAACCCTGGAGAACTGTTAATTCGTTTTGCCCAACCTGTCTCACAAGCTGATTTTGATCAACTACAAATCCGCAAAGCAACCTTAACGCTTAATTTGGAAAGAGTGCTGGCCATTGATGATCAGCGCAAACCTGATTTTGGTGCAATGGGTCAACATTACCCTGATCTGGCAGCAAAAGCAGCTGCCAGCTATTATGCACAAGTCGCCAGTGTTGCCAGTGAACTAGATGTTCTAAAGTCACAAACCAACCAACGTAAAAGTGAATTACGCCAACAACAGAATCAAGTAAAAGCACTCCAAAAAGAGATTACACTCTTACAAGAACAAGTTAATATCCGTGCCAAATTAACGGCCAAACATGTGGTATCACAAACCGAACTATTAACCAGCAAAAGCCAACTCGCCAGTGCTGAAAGTGAATTGAAATCTGTGATAGATGGCATCCAAGTAGCCATCATGGCACTGCAAGAAGCTAAGCATCGTCGAATTGATATTACTGCCAGCCATAAAAAAGAAGTTGAATTTGAAGTCGCCGAATTTGCTGGACAATTAGCCGAAGTAGAGAAATCACTTATCAAAGCCGAAGACCGCGTTAATCGGCTCAACCTATTTTCTCCCATCTCAGGCATCATTCAGGGTATTGCCATTAATAGTATTAATGCAGTCGTCCAACCTGGTAATGTGATCTTGCAAATTATCCCTGTAGACAGTGATTTAGTCGTAGAAGCACGTATCATGCCAGACGATGTGGGTCATATCAGCATAGACCAGCCCGCTGATGTTAAAGTAGATAGTTATGATGCAGGTAAATTCGGCTATGTATCAGGCAAAGTCCAACAGATTTCCGCATCAACATATCTAGATGAAAAAATGAACCCCTACTACCTTGCTCATATAGAACTGGAAAAAAACTATGTAGGTGATAACCCTGAACGCATGAAAATCATTCCAGGCATGACCGTACAGGTTAGCATTATTACTGGCTCTAAAACTATTCTAGATTATTTGATGAAACCAGTGAGTCGCGGGTTTAAAAATGCGTTTCAGGAGCGGTGAGGAATGAGGGATTAATAATACTGGAATGCTCCCTTATCGTAGGTTGCGGGTGAGGCACGAACCCCAACAATACCCGCGCACACTGTTGGGGTTCGTGCCCCACCCATATATGGACTCCTCAATTATTGCAAGCCAAGTTTTCAAATTTTGGTGATATCAACAGTGAACAAGATTGCAGCCATATATTCGGTCTCTAGTAGAAGCTTTATTGCCTCAGGACTCCTGATGAATCTATTCGCATACCTTTGACCCTAACAACCTACCGGCCTCGCAATGGGCTCTCTGGGTTAGACGGGTTTTCTAAAGTATCGGTCTGACCTGTCGTCGTCATCAATATTGTTTAACTTGCCTCCGCAATCTTGGTTGCTCGGTTATGTTTAGGGTTATCCACTCTTTATCCACGGACGAAGAGCCGCCTTAGCTCGCAGTCGGTGGGTAAAGGGTGGATAACCCGGTTTATTGCACTCTGCTTAAACCAGACATGCATCATATTCTTTATCCCGGGTTGCCATGGCCCAAAGTATTCTGGCGTTTTTGTTGGCTAGCGCAACGGCCGCCTTGTTAAAACCTCGACGCTCAATCAGTGCCTGCAGCCACAAACTCAGCCGCTGAAAATCAGGGAAACGGAGCTTAGCGAAGTGATGATTTTTAGTCCGCAGTAGCCGACAGGGAAATTTGCCAATCCGACGTGCGATAGCGCGAGGGCGGCTAAAATTTCATCCCGACAGGCGTCAAGTCAGTGAGGTAGGCTTAACGAAGTGGCTTCTGTGCGTAGTTGATCCGGACGCAGGACGAACTGGGGCATATTACGATTCGCTCTGTATGTGAATGAATGTTGGCGACAGGAGTCCCAATATTTCATGAGGTAGGATGGCGCGCCAGTTATCTTTTTTGTTGTGGCAGTTTTTTAATACGGCTCGTGCTCCATGGATCAATAAGGTGCGTATATAACGATTGCCTCGTTTGCTGATCCCTAAATAAACCTGTTTTCCTCCGCTACTGTGTTGCCCCGGAACAACACCTAAGCTGGCAGCATAATCTCGACTACTTAGATAGCCTTTGCCATTGCCAATATCAGAGGCAACGATGGAGGCTGTCATGGGGCCAACTCCTGGAACATCAAGAAAACGTCGGCTTAATGCGTTGCTGTTGCAAAGAGCACTAATGCGCTGGTCTTGTGTTTTGATTTCCTTATCCAGAGCCGCAAACTTTTCATATTGCTCAGCAAACACTTCACGAGCCATGACCGTCAAATCATTTTCGGCATCTTCCAGAATGAGAGGTAATTCCTTCCTTACCTGATTAATGCCTTGGGGGATAATAACCCCTCTTTCACTCAACAACCCTCTTATTTGGTTAACAAGCGCCGTTCGTTTACTTACCAAGCCTTGCCGAACTTTATGAACCAATTGAATATCTTGTTGCTCAATCGTTTTTATCATGACCGTACGTTTATTGGGGCGAGTAACCGCATCAAATATACCCTCAGCATCATTAAAATCATTCTTGTTTCCAACAACAAAGCTTTTTACATAACGTGCATTAAGCAAAATCACTTCATGCCCCAGCTTGATTAATTCTCTTGCCCAGTGATGCGCTCCTCCGCAAGCTTCTATCCCTATCAAGCTTGCCGGGTAGTTGGCAAAAAATGCTAACAGCTCTGCCCGCTTTAGTTTTTTCTTTTTGGGTTTGTTGTCTACAAACGTATACATGTGAAATATATTTTTTGCTATATCTAATCCAATTACGCTATTATTCATTTCAGACTCCTCTTTACTCCGTTATTTCTCTTAGGTTTATTATCGCACCGTTGGAGAGGGAGGAGTCCATATCATCAACCTACACTCTATTCAAGTTTACAAAATAAACAATGTTAAAATAATGCCTAGTGACTATTTATGACTTGTTTGTAAGTTCATACCTGAAATTTTATTTAGTTTTTAACTCTTTTAACTTTTCCCGTGCTTTATCAAAACCCGTAAATTCCACACCACCAGCAACTGCTTTTTCTAAGACCTGCATGGCTTCCTCGGTTCTACCACTAGCAGCATAAATCATGCCTAAGTGATATTCAAATTCAGGAAAGTCAGGGACGATGGCAACCACTCTTTCCATGGCAATAACAGCAGCATCATACTCACCATTTAAATAACTAAGCCATGCATAGGTATCCAATAATGCGGGTACTTTATAATTTTTAAAGGTTTTTACCAAACTTAACGCATATTTTAAGCGCTCAGTATTATCTGATGTATTCGCAATTAACGCAGCCAAATTATTAGCAGCAATTTTATTATTTTGGTCGACTTTCAATAAACGGGCATAAGTATCGATTGCAGCATCTAGCTCTCTATTTATTTCATAAGTACTTGCAAGTCCAAGTAATAAACCGGTATCTTCAGGTAACTCTTGCAAACCTGACTTAAAAATTTCTTTGGCTTTCTGATAGTTTTTCTGTGCTGCATGGATAGAGGCTAAATTACGATAGCCTGCTGCAAACTTCTTATCCAAACCAATTACTTTTTCAAAAACCAGCTTCGCACTATCTGCTTGTCGAGCTGCACTAAAAACTTCCCCTTTAAGGTTTAACAACGCTGCATTCTTTGAATTTTTAGCAATCAATGTATCCAACATTTTCTCAGCTTGTTTAGGATTTCCCATCGATAAATAACTCTTAGAGAGCTGAGCTAATACTTCGATATTTAAAGGCTGAAGCAACAATACTTTTTCATACTCAGTAATTGCTAATGAATATTTCTGCTGTGCAAAAAAGACTTGGCCAAGCTTATATGAAGACAATCCAGTATTATTTATATTCGCTATTGACTGGGCCAAGGCAATAGCTTTATCCCATGCCTGCGTTCTAATATACAAATCAACCAGCATCACCATAACATCGGCATTATCTTTACTGGAAAGATCCATAGCCTCTAATAGCTCAATAGCAGCTTGATCATCTTTATTTCTCACTAATAAGCGTGCTAAGTTCTTTCTGACTTGGGTATTTCCAGGATTCAGAATTAAAGCTTTTTCCAACGAATCTTCAGCTAAATCAAAATAACCACTTTTAAAATGTGCATTTGCAGACAACATAAATGCTTTTTCAGAATCAGGGTCATTACGCATCACCGTACGCAAATCAGCAATAGCAGCCTCAAAGTCTCCCTTATCCACTAATAATGTAGAACGTAACATCAAAGCCTCCGAATTTCCAGAGTCCTGGGCAATAATATTATCAAGTATTTGACTCGCTTGCGCCGTATCACCTTGCTGCACAGAAAACCTAGCTAATAAGTTATTTGCTTTTAACCCTGCTTCACCCTCCACATCCAATCTAACAATCTCATTTAGCTCAGCAATGGCTTGCGTAGGCTTATTTTTATATAAACTCACTAACGCAAAACGAAAATCATAGCTTTCAGGATTTTCACTAATCAATTTTTTAAGTGCTTGTTCAGCTGCTTCAACGCCTCTTTGTTGTAATAAAAACTCACTCAATGCTAATTTTGGCTCAACAGCAATAGGATCTAACGCAATATAATCATGCAGTACTTGCTCGGCTTTATCCAAATTTCCCCAAGCAATATAAAATTTTGCAAAATTGTAATGTAACGCAGCATTATCAGAAAAACGTGCAACCAGTGAAGCAAAAACGCTCTCCGCTTCTGGAAATGATTTTAAGGCAACCAAGTAATCAATCTTAAAAAGTGCTAGGCTTAGTTCATCTGGATGTATTGATATCGCACTATCTAACAGTTGTAAGGCATCTTTATATTGCTTATTATTGGCATATTGCTTAGCTAATATCACTGTTGCTTCAATATTGCCTGGGTCACTCGCCAATACCGACCGAATAATTTCTGCAGACTTAGTTAACTCTCCCTGATTCATATATATAGCTGCCTGTAAAATTAAGGCATCCGTATTATTTGCATCTGCGACCAAAACCAGTTCTGCTTTAGCTAAGGCCTTATCAACCTGACCACTAAATAAGAAAAGTTTGCCTAATTTATTTTGCGCCTTAAGATGAGCAGGGTTTGTCTCAACAATACCCAACAGCATGCCATACATCTTACGCCAATTTTGCTGTTTCTCAGCCAATAGAGCCATCATATAGCGAGCTTCAATATTTTTTGGGTTGATCTGTAAAACATTTTTTAATTCAACACGCGTTTTATCATAATTATTATCATTAAAATAAGCTTGTGCTCTCTCTAAATATTTCTGCTCCCTATCTTCAGAGCCTCCACACGCATTTAACAGCAAAAAAGAACTTAATAAAACTACCCGTAATTTTCCAGTAGAAAACATAATAATACCCTTAAGAGTAAATAGATAAAAAAACACTAAAATTTAACATGCAGAAAAAAGCCAAGACTCTAAGAGCTCTAAACATATAAGCATCTCGATGAAATAAGTATTCCAACGCATAGCCTAGGCAAAATAAATAAAATAATGCACGCGCAACAAATTCAACTTCCACAACGAATAATGCTGCTATCACAAAAAGTAAAACTAAAACATCCTGAGTAGTCAGTTTAAAATAAGCTTTTCGGGTGACTCTAATCGCAACTGTGACGACCATAAGTAACAAAATAAAAAATAAATCAACTGCATTAAGTAGCAACTCTTGTAAATAAGAGGAGTTAAATAACTGATAACAGCCCACAAGTACCGAACTATAAATACCAACACGAATAAGAATACCCTGAGCTTTATTCGGCACCCATTTTAAGATTAATAGTGCAACTAGCAGAAAAATCAGCTCTAAATACCACTCTGGCCTGATAACAAAAATAAGTTGCAGGGATAACAAGATCAAATAAATAATAATAGAATATTCAATATAATTCCGACAAAATGGAAATATCCATTGATATCTACGCAATCTATTCTTACGTTTATCGATACTTATATCACCTGTATTCAATAACCAGTGCTTAGATCCTGCCAAATAAAAAGCAACTAATAATGCTGATGAAATAAGTACATACAAACCAACCACCTCCCAGTCTGCTGAATATTTTAACAAAAAGGCAGATATCAAAAAAACAACCTGTAATATATAAATAGCCACCACTGACTGTTCATGAGTAAAGCCGTAAGTAAGCAGCTTATGATGAATATGACGTTTATCTGGAGAAAATGGCGACCTACCTACACGGACTCGTTGCACCATAACGGATAACGTATCTAAAATTGGCAAGCCCATAATAAGCAATGGCAGCGCTGGATTTAAAGCAGTACTGACATGTTGGGTCAGAGTTATCGCTAATAATGCGGCCATAAAACCAATAAATTGACTGCCAGCATCGCCCATAAAAACCATTGCAGGATAGGTATTAAAGCGCAAAAAACCAATAATACCCCCTATCACAGCGATGGCCATAATACTAACTGCTAAGCCACCAGAAAATAAACCTAGTACAGCGATACAAGCAAAAGAAAGCAACATAATACCAGCAGCTAAGCCATCTAAACCATCTGATAAATTAACGGCATTAGTACTGCCAATAACAAATAAAAAAGTTAAAGTATAACTCACCAACAAAGGTGCTTCATTCATTCCCATAAATGGGACGACTTTAATATAAACACCCTGACTAATAACGAAACAAACCGCTATAGTTTGCCCTAAAAATTTCCACTTATAATTAATATCTAAAATATCATCAGCCACACCAAATAGCACAATAATAATGCCACCGATAATCAATGAAAAATAGACAGTACTCAACGGCACTAAGGCTACAGTGGCACAAATAGCCCCAAGTGCAATGCCAATACCACCACATCGCGGTATGACTGTAGAGTGCATTTTTCGCTCACCTGGCGCATCCAACATCCCCAATTGTGGCGCATAGCGAACTAATGAAGGAATAAGCCCCCAGGATACCAAAATAGCAATTAAAAAAGACAGTAAATATGTCATATTTATACCAATTAATCAGGAACAAACTGACTCAACACAGGAAAAACCTCTGCCAAATAGGCATCCAATTGCTGCTCAGCAGCGGCAACGCTATCGCCATCTGAGACAGTCATGACTAAACGCACCAAAGCACCATCTGTTCGACTACGCGTTAAAGCATCCCAAAACAAATACCATTTCACCATGTATTCATTCGTCATCACCCTGCCACGCTGTTGAAACCAATAATAAACTAATTGTTTACGTTCACCCTTACTGATGATAACGCGATTCACTAATAATGGCTGACCTGTCGCTGAAACAACACCTGCAATTTTTTTTTGCTGTGAACCACTAATACGCCACCCATCTCCTGGCATACAAGATTTAGGCGAATGTACTGACGCACCTTTACGCTGTGAAGCATAATAAGCCACATAAAAATTGATAGGTGAAGCATCACCAGGTCGAGAATAATTAGCTGTAATATAATCGTCAAACTTAAGAGCATCAATAAATTGTTGCTCCATTTTCGTTTCAGCTCCACGCCAATCAGCAAACTGTAGGGGAAAGTGATTAAAGCGAGTTCTATCGGGAGTGACCTCCGCTCGATCACCCACTAAAATTGACAAAGGTGTCACTAAAACCAACAATATTAAACTCGCTATATACGGTTTAGGTAAGTTTCCTTTTCGCTGCTCTTGTTGGACTTGCGCTATATTTTGCTTACCACTGTATTCATCCACCCCAATCACAAAAATATCAGCAAAACTCTGCCCTTTATAAAACAGCTTAACCAACAACCACATTTCAAAAAATAAAACACCCAAGCAACCTATAAAAATCACCCAGCCTTCAAAATCATGTAAAAAACCTTCAGCTTGCTCAATTCCCCAATTTTCAACCAACACACCAATAACACCAATGCGGAAACTGTTCATCAACATGGTAATCGGTAAAGTCGAAAGGAATAAAAATGCACGCATCCACCATTTTCCTTTAAAAAAATACGCACATAAAAAACCAAAACTTGCCAATGGAAATAAATAGCGCAAGCCGCTACAAGCCTCTACTACTTGTAATTGGTAATTACCTAAATCAATGACATTACCTTGTAAAAAAACACTGATATCACAAAAGCGAATCACAGAAACACCAAGGCTAGAGGAAATTAGCTGTAAATACGATGACAGGTTGTTATAAAGAAAATTGGGTAATGGAATCATAAACAGCAAATAAGCTAAAGGAAACCACAACAAACGTACGCCTTGCCAGCCAACAAATGACAAACACAAGCCAAACAGTGTCAATAAAAAAGCATATTGAGTAATCACAAATAAGGTTGCCAACTCACCAATAATCCCAAGTGCCAAACCGACTAAAACAAAACAGGGGCCAGCCCAACTATATTCTGCAATCGTAGCCAGTTTTTCTCGGTTTTCCCATGTCATCCAAAGTGAAATAAGGGGAATAAAATAACCGTGGCTGTATTCGTCTGAATTCCATTTACTAACCATGTGCGCAAGCCCGTCGTAAAATACGACTATTAAAAGACAAACACTGATCATGATAGAAATTACAAACACCATTTTATTTTTATAATTTATATCCATAAGAAACTCCTTAGTTAGTCTATTAAAAGGGTGAAGCACTAGGGGAGCACAATCTAAAATAGATCATGTTCATATGCAGCACACAATGATTATTTAAACTTACTTAATAACGCTAAAAATTTTCTCGCCAACACTCTACGATCATAATTTTTTGAGGCGTTAACTGCATTTTCTTGAAACTCTTGATATATATTTGTATTTTCTTTTAACTTAATCAAGAATTCATATAACTGTTGCTCGTTTTCTGGCTCAAAGGTAAAACCAACCTTATTATGCTCAACAATTTCAGCTGACTCTCCCATTACTCCATGCAATACAGGAATTCCCATCGCCATACACTCAAATAATTTTGAAGGTATTACGGAAGTAAATAGTTCTATTTTTTTTAAATGAATAATAGAAGCATCCAATAATGACCAATATCTTGCAACATCCTTCTTGGTTACCGAATCTACAAAAATAATATTATGCAGCCCCATGGTTCCAGCAAGAGCAATTAACTGCTGCTTGCGAGCCCCATTTCCTAATAATAAAAACCGAATGTCATCGTCATTATCTTGCGCTATACATGCCGCATCAAGAATTGTTTCTAAGTGATGCGCCATACCATGGGTTCCAACATAACCAGCAACAAACTTTCCTTCTAACCCATACTTCTTAACTAAAATATCATCTTTTTTAGACTTATAAAACCGAGAAACATCAACACCATTGGTGACAATATTAATTTTATCAGCATCCACTCCGCGCTCTACCAATGTTTTCTTAAATGCATGCGTAACAGAAATAATTAATGTCGCTTTACGATAAAGAAATAGCTCTATTTTTTCTAAAACCTTAATAATAATCGAGTCATTCATTGCACCTACGGCTTTAATCGACTCTGGCCAAATATCCCTCAACTCAAATACAAATGGAATACACTTAAAGAAACTAACTAAATACGCAGCACAGACAGTAAAAAACTGCGGTGAAGTACCAATAACTAAATCAGGTTTTCGAACAAAAAATGATGCTAAAACAGCAGGTGGCATAAAGCTAATATAATCTAGTATTCGTTTTATAAAACCAGCATTAGCAGTGATATAAGACCAAACCCTAATAACACGAATCCCTCCCATATTCTCGGTTTGCCATAACTTGTTTTTATACCCTTTAAATACCTTTCCCACTGGAAAATTAGGCACGCAAGTAATAACAGTTACCTTATGCCCCGCTTTAACCCATTCTATACAATGCTCAAAAGTACGACTAGCTGGCGCATTAACTTCAGGTGGAAAATTATCCGTTAAAAATAATATATGCATTTTTTAAAAATTAGTTGATGACAAATAACAATGACAGAAACTTTTGTATATTAATAGCATTACCCCTCAACGTACTTATATTGCCACATACCAAACCATTTCTTAAAAAACATTTACTTTTATGTAGCAAGGAGTTTTAGTCATGAATGATGAGACTTGCAGCCCTATCACCTAAATATACAAGACACTTTACTTTTTCGCCTTTAAAAACAAACCTTATAACCAAAAGAAAAAGGACAGGTAGACTGCTTACGCAAAACTAAAACAATGTTCTTTGTTTTAACACCAAACTCAGGCGAAAACCAACCTGTTTCAATGTCAATTTTCAATTCACCCAAAGTATGAATTAAAAAATCTACCTGCCCCAACTTAAGCTTTATACTATTACTTAAGGTATTAATAATTTCAACGTCAGGGTGCAAATGAATAAAACTTTCAGCAAAATGTTCACCCTTTGCAACAATCATATCATTAACTATTATTTGATCTTTTTGATAGCGTAGTACTCGCTTATGAACAGGGCTTCCCGCTAATTGTCTAAACCCAGAAATAGAAGCAGAGCACTCTATTTCATCCTCACTAAATTTTCGCACTACAACATCAAAAGGGTAAGCTCTACGAGCAACCCTAAAAGTAGACCAAATCTCATGCTGCTCTACACCATCTATTTGCACTGTATTATGCGCATTTGTAGCACGAAATAAATTACGTTCATCTCCTGCATATTGATAAGTCCCTGAATTAACAATACAACGTTTTCCAGCTAATGACAGCTCATAACTCAAAGTATCACAATGGGCGTGCCCTGGGAGATAATCAGGGCCAATAAAGCCATTATCAAAAATCAATTTGCTACGCTTATTTTGCAATACTACCAAACCAAAATCAGGCTTTTCTATAACCCCAAAACGTTCATAGCTCTTAATAAATTTAACACCTAGCTTATCTGCATAATTTATAACAGCATCAGGACTAGGGGCAATATCTAAGGCACAATCATTAAAAAAAGGAATTTCATTATCTTGATGAACAATATCAACAAGAAAGCCAAGCATGGCAATTGCCTTAGCTTGCATAAAATCTACTTCTCCCGAAGAAAAACAAGAAACTGCTTTATCTAAATTAATACAATCTAAAATATCTTCTAAAATCAAGACATGATACATCGGGCTACGCTCGAAATGCCCTCCATCATCTAAGACCTGTTCCTTTGTTTGTTGGGTGATTATCTCACAGCCTTTTGCTAACCAATCTTCAGCCTCCTTCCCTTCAAAAAAAACACCTGCAAACATAAGCGCCACACTATTTTTAAATAAATGATTTCCTAACAAATGATATTCTAAATGTTTAAAAAGATACCTAGACTGCAAGAATAAAGAGTCATACAGAATATTTAACTGCTCATTTCCTTGCTCAGGTTGTGACAAAAACTTCACCCAGTTAACAATCCGTAATGAAAGCGTATAAGGTTCCCAACCATTGCCAGATCCCACAGGATTTTGTTTCACCCAGTCCTGCATTAAATCCACTACAAACTGCTGATCAACATGTTGCTGATTAAGGTAATCAAAATAATGTAAATTATATAACCACAATTTACTCATTTGATCTGCATTCCAAGCAATTGGTAATTCGGCAGAACCTACTTCATTTAAAAAACAAAATTGCGTACTTGAAAGAGAGGAATGCTTAATGACTGATGGCATTAAATCAACTTGCCGAATTCTAACAGACTCTTTAATAACGACCGAAAAAGGAAATAACTGCTTAATTTTCAGGTAAAAACGCCAATAAAATTGAATAGGCTTTAAAAATCGGATGGTATGAGCAAGTAAAAGCAGTTTTTTTAGCATTTTAATATCATCTATAGTCGGAAACGGCAAGAAAAAACTGTTATTTACAATTTGATATTTGCAACCTTACTCATCTCTATCTGGCCAACACATGAATACATATCAATCTTATTCAGATCATATACAATCCAAACTTCATGCGCCCCTTTCGCCAAATAAAGATCAATTTTACTTTGAATTTCAACCTTAGAGTTTGATGGCGATACAATTTCAATACATAACTCAGGTGCCTTAGGAAAAGGCGTTACAAAATCAAATTCATCAATAAATGCAGCGGATAACCAAGCAACATCCGCCACTTTTACGCCATCAGATGTCTGAATTGAACACTCTGTTACAACTTCACCTTTTGGTAATTGATTTAACAATGCCGCAGCAAGGCGACTCTGCACCCGTCCATGCTGGTTTGATGCCGGACTCATCAATAATTTTCCAAATTTGTTTAATTCAATTTTAAAAGGCAAATCTCTCAAAATAGGATTTTCTATAACATCTGACCATTCCATAATTCGACCTATAAATACAATTTAACAATATTAACTAAAGCATCAAGTTTTCGGAACTATTTAAACCCTTATTCCAATTATAACTATCCCTGCTTCTCCAAAATATCGACCACATCAAATGTTGCATGAGCCACTTCCAACAACTCAGCAAACGGAATCGGTGACTCCCCCCCATTCTCAATCGCAGCAACAAAAGCAGCCGCACAAGCCTGCTGCCCCTTATCTTGCTTACTTGTTTTTAGCTTCGTAAATCCGGGCCAACCAAATCCTGTTAATTTCCTAAAATTATCCAACTGCAACACACGATCAGCACAAAAGACCTCTAGTCGCTCTTTAGGAAAAGACTTACTACCATTCGCCAAATAGTGCACTACACCAAATGAACCATCAGCAAACCCCAAAGTAATCGTTACTTTGTCATCACGAATGGCAACCCCCTCACCCAGCATCATCGCCTGTACAGAAACAATTGGAGCATCTGCCAGAAAACGCAACAAATCGATAAAATGACAACCCTCACCAATGATACGACCACCACCCACTTCCTTATCTTGAGTCCAATGATCACTAGGGATAGCTCCAGCATTCACTGTCATAATAAAAGACTTTGGCTCTGACACACCACCCAGTAATTGTTTAATTTTTTGTACATGCGGAGAAAAGCGTCGATTAAAGCCTACCATGACTAATGGCGAACCTTGCTCAGCAGCAGAGTCGTATGCCAAAGAAATATCAGCCAACTCTTCGCGTTTTAAAGCCAATGGTTTTTCAACAAAAACATGCTTACCTGCATTTAACGCATCACACACAAACTGCGCATGATTATTATGCCGAGTGGTCACTACAATAGTATTAATAGCCGAATCCTCAATAATCGACTGACTATCAGTGGTCACCGCTGCAAAACCAAACTTTTTACCCGCATGCACACTACTAATGCCGGCACTAGAGGCAACCGACATTAATTGCACATTCGCTTTAGCAAACGCAGGAATCAACACCGCTGTCGCATAATTACCCGAGCCAATAAATCCTACCGTGGCTTTAGATGCACTCCCCGCCTTACGTTTAACTGCTGACAACTTAATCGTTCGTGTTTGTAACTCCGCATCAGACTTTGCAGATACCTCTGGGAATTGCAAAATAATGCCCAATGACGAGCCTTTATCCCCCACTACTTCATAGGCATCAACCGCTTTATCCAAGGTAAAACGATGCGATACCAAAACCTCAGTATCCAATTTACCATCAGCAATCATATCTAAGACAGCTTCAAAATTACGTTGCTCTGTCCAACGCACAAAAGCCAATGGATAATCCTTACCTACCTCCTCATACTCAGGATCATAGCGCCCAGGCCCATAAGAACAAGACACTTGAAAAGACAATTCCTTCTCATAAAAATCAGCTCGCGATAATTCCAAACCAACCACACCCACCAACACAATACGTCCACGCTTACGACACATCAACGCAGCTTGATGCACAATCTCGTTATTTTTTGCCGAAGCTGTAATAATTACTGCATCGACACCACGGCCACGAGAATATTGCTCGGCAATAGTGATAGGATTTTCACCCTTGGATAAATTAACTGTCTCAGCGCCCAATGTTTTAGCCAACTCAACCTTATCAGAATCCAAATCAATCCCAATCACACGACAACCTTGTGCTTTTAATAACTGTACCGTTACCAGACCAATTAAACCCAAACCGGTAACAACAACCGTCTCACCCAATGTAGGGTTAATCAATCGAATACCTTGTAAAGCAATTGCCCCCAATACAGTGAAAGCTGCCGCCTCATCAGTCACACTATCAGGAATGGCCATACACAAATTTTCAGGCACGCAGACCACTTCCGCATGTTTGCCATTAGAAGCCACACGATCACCCACTTTAAACTGAGCCACTCCCACACCAACTTCTAACACTGTACCAACATTGCAATACCCCATCGGTAAAGCTTGATCCAGTTTATTTCGCACAGTTTCAATTGTTGGTGCTAAACCATCAGTTTTAACCTTATCCAACACCATTTTTACTTTATCTGGCTGTTGTCTAGCCTTATCAATCAAATTAGCCTTGCCAAAATCGACTAGCATTTTTTCGGTTCCAGCTGAAATTAAGGTTTTGTGGGTTCTAATCAGAACATGTCTAGGTAATATACGTGGACAAGGGATATCTTCCAGGAGTGTTTCACCTGATTTTAGATTTTGTAGGATTTGTTTCATAAAGTATTTTTTAAATTAAATATTTTTGATCACTATTAATATGGTGCTAGAATTCCAGCATAGATTCACAGGTAAAAGTAACAGAATAAAGACTCACTCAACCTTTACAAACTCAGGCTTTTCCCCTCCTTTACAAATCCACTCATACCCTAGAACTAATCGAATAGCTACTGATTCCACAGAGAAGTCCTGTTTGACCCATTCACGCCCAAGCGCACCCATTTCAGAAGATTCTTCGCGAGTCAAACCAATTGCTTTAGTTAATGCTGCATCAAAAGAATTAGACTTTCTTGGAACCCACCATCCGCAACCTTTTGAATTTAATTTTTCCCATGGCACACCTTCAGTAACAATAACAGGCAAAGCATGAGCAAGAGCTTCAGCAACAACCATCGCAAAATTTTCACTATGTGAAGTTAGCACCAAATAGTCGCTTTCCGCCAAAAGCTTTTGTTTTTCTAGCCCATTTATACTACCTAAAAACCGCACATTATTTATCCGTTGTTCTTTTAAAAATGTAGCAAGGCTCTCCGCATAATCTTCTACAATATTTGGACCTACGATACAAAGCTCCCACTCTTTTTTATCCGCAGCAACACGACACCAACTTTGCAGTAAAAAATCCAAACCTTTAATCGGGTGAATTCGCCCTAAAAAAACAACACGCCTTTTTTCTTTATTTTTTGTATATTCCTGTATTTCAGGTATGTCTACACCATTAGCAACCACCATAACTGGCTGTAACAGTTTTTGGCTTCTAATTTGTAAATACTCCTCTTCACAAGTTGCATGAAACATATCAACAGCTTCTAACATACGCCTTTGGCCCAAAAAAAATAACGTAATTTTTTTTTTCAATGCTGAATAATTCAAGGCCCAAGGTGAAAAAACACCATGTGGTGAACAAATAATTTTAGCTTTTTTCTTATTAATAAAACCTGGATAAATATTAGGGAACCGCCACAAACCATGATTATGAATAATTTGTACATTAGGTTCATTCTGCAAGGCTTTAAAAAGAGGCAGGCTCCATTGAAACTTAGAACCTAACAGTTTTAAGTACGGAAAAAATTGAACGTTTACACCCTGCTCTATCTGTACATCACCTGTCGTAAATAACAATATTTCATGCTTTAACTTTGCTTGGAACACTATATAACCAAATACAGCAGATGCCACGCCACCATTGGCATGAGCTAAATCACTTGAACCTAAGTGCACTATTTTCATTATTACCGACAATCCTATCTCAAAAAAATCATTTACCCAGAAAATAACTACCATGATTAACATTCAATTCATTAACAATATCACTATTAGAGTTATTAATAATATAGTTATCAGAAATTACACCATGCCCGTGAATTTTAAATTCACTTAAAACAGAGTCATTTAAAAAAACCCCACCTGCTGATTTAATATAAAACCCCGCCTTTTTTAATTCAGACTTATTAAAAAATATATTAAATGATGCCCCCGTATCATTTGTAGTAAACAATGGTGAATCACTTACCTTAATATCATCAAAAAAATAAACGCCATCAGATGAATTTAAAAATTTAAAAACATTTAACTTAATACCTGAAAAATAACCACCAACTATTGACCAGGTCCCTCCAGAATACCCCTCACCATGCCCTATAACATTATTAGCATCAAAAACTGTCAAATTAACAAAGACATTAGCTAATGCATTATAACTGCCAATAGAAATAGCCATATTTACATTCTCAATAGCCAGCCCTACAAACAAATTTTCTGAGCACTGTTGCTGTGATTTATTTCCAATACCAATACCAATATTGGCATTTTCAATTTTGACATCGTAAATACTATTTGACTGTGTTGCATGTCCAGTCCCTTTAGTAAATTCAAAATTAACAGCTGCCGGAAAAACACTATCATTGTGAACAAAATAACGTTTAGATTTAAAAGTTAATCCCTGCATGGTTGCATAGGCCATCCCCTGAGTTCCAAATACTGCTCCTCCCTCAACTCTTTCAATAATAACTTTTTCACTACCTTCTCCAGCAATAAAACCACCCGCACCATGATCATATTTATTATCAACATTAAATTTTATTGACTCATTTATTAAGTAATGTCCAGCTGGAAAATATATGGAATGCTTATTATTAAAGACATGTTGAATAGCCACCGTATCATCCGTTACACCATCCCCCTTTACACCATATTTCTTTACATTTGTCATCTCGGGGAATGGTTTAAGAATTTTTGGTTTTTTTAATGCTTTAGGTATATCAATATTTAAATTAATAGGAAAAAGACCAGCTGTTTCACCAGCATACTCATCAACTTTAAAAAAAGGTGGTAATTTAAATCGGCCTACAATTATTTTTCCTGCATAAATGTTATTAACATAGAATCGTTGGTTATCGCTTTTTACTTTAGGATTTTCGGATAATGTATTTACAACAGCCAATATTTTAAAGCCGCTTCCAATATTAGAATTCACAAATTGTCCCACGCCAGATGCTGAAGTATTCCCTATTAACCTCAGTGTACCAGCAGCATTATAATAAGCAAATGTGCTTTTATGAACACCAGACAACTTCCAAGATCCTGCAGAGTTAATAATATCTATATCTATTTTTTTTTCTGATGGCGGCACATAAATAAAAGCAGACCCACCTATTTTTTTTCCATTATTGCCTTCACTTCTAACATTTATTATTTGATGTGGCTTATCAACAGTAGTTTGTGAATCAATTCTAAAATCTGCAACACCTCTTGTTCTTTGCACTCCTGTAGCAAATATCCTAAAACGACCAGATTGTATATTTATATGTGAATTACCAGTTACATTAAATGACTTATCCATACCTGAATTAGTTATATTTCCACCATATACGAATAAATCAGCTAAATCATTATTTAAAACTATTTGTGAAGAAACTTTACCTCGTCCAGTAAAATAATTACCCTGTAATTGGTATGTCCCTGGTGCATTGAATATAAATGCTCCTTTCTCAATAAAAGAGTCGGATACATCAACAACAACACTAGAATCACCTTCAGTTAACAGGTTTATTCCTGAATATTGATTGAATCCGTTAAACCTTATATTAGAAATATTAATATAACGACTATCTCGTACTTTTATTAAAGGTTTTCCTTTATTTAAGGGAGTAAGAATAGAACGCATTCTATCCACACCATGAATAAATAAAACTGGAGTACTTGCATCTACAATAAGTGGGTTATTAACTTTATAATTAGCTTCGCCTAATAATAAAAATCCTTTTTCTAAATCCGATTGTTCAATAGTTGAATTCGTAATATGCACAAATTTACTATAATCACTTTGTTCATAATAACTTCTTATCTCTTCTGGTGTGGAAAAACTTGTAGATAAATCTTGAGAGGGGGTTGCTTGTATTTGACTAACAAATAAACATAAAAAAACAGCTTTAATCGTGTGTAAAATTTGTTCTACTCTCATGTTAGCCCCCAATTTTTTATAAATACTCTTTACTTGTATTTAGGTTCACAGCTATCTCTTCATACTTATTTAAAAAGACTCTACTTGTCGCATTATTTGAAAATTCATCTTCAACAATTTTCCTAGCAGTTAACCCCATTTTAAATCTTAAATTATCATTTATTGATAACTCATTCATTCGCTCAGCTAACTCAGTAGCGTTATTATTTTCAACCAGATAACCATTAATTCCATGACGCATAAAAGTTTCAGGGCCACCACATCTAGTGGAAATAACGGGTATGCCGCATGAGAGTGCTTCAATCATTGCAATACCGAAACCTTCTTCATCGGAAGAACACACAAAAAACTCAGCATTTTGTAATAAAGTTACTAATTCATCATCTAAAATATCTTTTTTAAATCTTATATTTTCTCGGATATTCAATCTATCAGCATATAGCCAATCTTCCTCGGAAGGTCCAGACAATCCAGCTAAAAATAATAATGGTGTGTTATCATTTAAATTACTCATTAACGAATACGCTTCAAATAACAAGTGAATATTTTTACGTTTATCATTAAACCGACCTACTGAAACAATATATTTGTTATCAATATGTTGATTGCTATTATGCTCTTTAGGTATGAATAATACTGAATCAACGCCTGGTGGAGCCATAAGTACTTTATGCTCTCCTAACACTTCAGCTAAATATTCTTTCATCCAGAAATTCTCAACGAAAACGACATCGATGACCTTGAGTGCTTTTTTTTCGATCATACCTCCTATAAATGTTGAGAACTGTAGATACAATCTTCTTAACCCTTTAGCTCCCTCTATTACTTTCTTTCTTTCTTCTTTAAGCAAAGTAGCGGTCTGTAGAAAAACTGGCACTTGTACATTTTTAGCTAAATAAGCCCATGCAGGTGCACCTGAAACAATTTGCACCACATCGTACTGATTTAATAACTCGGTTAATTCAATTCTAGGCATATAACGCTGAGACTCAAATTCTGTAAGAAATGCCCCCACATTCAAGACCTCCTTCCCTTCCCATAGACTCTTATCTACCCTAATACCTCTCCCCCAAGTGCTGGGCGAAAATAATTTTATACTAAAAGAATCGTTTAGTGATGTACTTACTGATACTAATTGACATTGATATTTAATTGACAAAATATCATATAGATATTTTGCAACTGCTGGAACACCACCACCATCATGTATTGAAGGTACTACAATTGCTACTTTCATTTATCATCAACCAAATTTTCATAATAAGGATTACTTTTTTTTACTTTTTTACGCAAAAATAAATTCAAAAAATAAATAATTACCAACGCTCGTACAACATTAGAATATTGTTGAGCCCAATCTGCCTCAAATCTAACACAAGTAATATAAATAACCATCATTATAATGATTACCCGCGGCAAAGTGACTTTAACACTTAAATCTGTCATTTTTGATATATAAGCCATAAAAAATCCAATAAAAAACATACCGACAACAACACCTGGCATTTTAAAATTCCAATAAAATTCGCCAAGATGAGTCGCTGGAATATAAGTTAACTTAGAAGCAGAAATATTAAATTCATGATTAAATAATTTACCAATTGATATTTCTGGTTTATTTGGCCAAAAAACCCTTGGTATAAATGATTTAAAAAACAAGTTTAAAGTATACCCATCCATGGTAGGTACGCCTTTTTCAATACCATTTACAAGAATAATAATATACTTTCGTGTCTCAATTCTTTCTTTAAGAAAACTACTACTTTTCTTCTTATTATCCACATGCTTCGTATTTAGGTTGCTTAATACTGTATCTATAGATTGTGATAAACTCTGAACTGCTTGTAATGGAGTTTTATTATTTATTTGCATCACAAACAAACGATATACATTAAAAAAAGAAATATATACAACCATCAACGCCACTAGCGATACCAATATTTTTTTATTAATCCTTCCTTTTGATATAAACCCAATAATTAAATATACTACTGGGATAATAAAAGACACTTCCTTAGTATTTGCAACAAATCCTAGAAATAATTGCCCTCCCCCTATAAACAATAGTATAAATAATGTTGACTTATCATTCTTTGACAAATAATGATAAGTCAACATTATCACTCCAATTAATGAAAAGTTTTTTAAATTTGAAACTATACTAAGGGGTAACTGACTCGTCTCTTTAAAAAAGAAAATAGTAATAAATGCCCATGTACCAAGCATCCAACATAAAACCCCCGCTATTTTTATTTTTTTAAAATCCCATTCATCACTAAACCAACCTTTCCATTTTTTTTTTGTAATTGAAATTAAAAACATATATCCAAAAATATAACAAACACCCCCAATTATAATAATACCATCTACGGCACTTTCAATACTCTTAGTTTCCTTTGCTAATTTATCCTCAATTCCTAAAATGCTAAAAAAATCACCTATACAAAATAACACAAAATAAAGAGGGAGAAAAATAACCATTAGCACATATCGCCCTTTACTTTTATCCATAAAAAAAAATGGTAAAGCAGAAATATTAAAAAATATAACCACATAACACACCCTATAAAAGTCAAAATGTGAGCTATTAAAAATTGATAGTGAAAAAATAGTTATAGATGATGTAAAAAAGAAAAAGAAAAACCAACCACTATTCTTATTAAAACTACGCACATCCATACTTTCAAGAAATTGCATTATTTTTCACTTCTAATTAAAAAAATCATATATTAAACTAATATTAATTATAACTTACTTGTTACTTCAAACAATTCATTTAATCTATGCGTATAAGTATGATTATTGTGCGCACGCTGCATCCCTTGCATAGCAATTTTTTTTCTTTTTTCAGGTTCTTTCAAATAATAATCGACTTTTTCAATCAACTCATTTTTATCCCTAAATGTCTCCACTTCCTTTCCAACTTCAAGATATTTATGCACCTCACTTTTATCCGATACCAATTGAAAGCCACCGCATCCAAGGATCTCAAAAAATCGACAATTTAATCCATCAATTTCAGCAAAATGCATAGTATTTAAAACAATTTTTGCTGCTGAAAAAGCAAACCGTTTTGTTTTTCCAGTTACATACTCTTTAGTATGCCTAACTCTCAATTCATAACTCAACCAATCAGGCATAGATCCCCATACTTTTAATTTATAATGGGCTGCTAGTGGCTTAAGAATTTCTTGCCTGTAATAATACAGACTACCTGCTGTTGTAATATCACACTCGTAGTGCTTTAAATCCTTACCTTTAGGTAACTCATAATAATGCATAGAAGGGTTACAAGCTTCTGCCAAATATATAAACCTATCTCCAATCATATTATTATATAAATCAACCATATAATGATCTTTCAAAAAAACAGCATCATAAGGAGCACCCATCATATATTGCCGCCCTATGGTAGATAATGCATCCTGACACCAACAAACTATAGGGACATCTAAATGTTTTTTCAATAATACAATTGTTTTAGGGGAGACCATATTACCAAGTAGCACTATAACAATATCTGGAGATATTTTCTTTGCATAATTTGCTAATTTTTTCTCTAATATTCTTTCTGGCTCTCGTAAAATTGTTCTAGCAAAAAAATTAAAATACTTATCAATACTTTCATTACAATTTATTATAGTTTTAATATCAAAACCAAAAACTTTATGTCCCATTTTCTCTAGAGTATTAACTATATGATACTCCATATTATCTGGTTGAACTTTTGTACCTATAAATAAAACTCTCATTTTTTACTCACTGTTTCAATCTTAAATGACATTATTTTGTCAGCTCTCTTTGTGAAAATAATTAAAAACAAATAAGCTATCAATGAACTATATGAGGCACCTATTAATCCCATACGAGGAATCATATAAAAATTCCCTACCACATTTATAATAGCAGCAAAAAAAACTGAAATTGCGATATACTTGGTATTATTATTAAGTTCATATTTCTTATTATAAAAATGGCCTGCACCAGAAAAAATTTGAGAAAATACAATAACAGTAACTAATAAAATATCAGCATTATATTGTTTATACACAACATCCAATAATATCCATATTAAACATATGGAAATAATTCCATATATAGGTGAAATTAATAAATATTTATTTAACATTTTATTATTATATTTTAACGTGGACATCAGCCCAATATCACGTTCCATTTTAATAAGCTTTGGGTAGTACATCGTTATAAAAAACATGATAGGTATTGTTATTGAATTTGCAGCAAATTGATAAATCAATACGTAATTTGCAACTTCCAGTTCACTCAAATAAAATGCCAAAATATATCTATCTGATAGCGATATCAACCAGACTGACATTGATGCTGCTATTAATGGTGCACCATAATTCAGCATTCGTTTTAAAACATAACAATAACGTTTAATCCTTATTGTTTTTATTTTTCTTTTAATTCCAATAAAAGGAATAATGAAAAACAATTCACTACCTAAAAATGCGCACATTATCCAATAAATGTGATTTAGATTAAATTTAAATACTAATAAAACAAAAGAAATCTTTCCAATTAAAACAAACCCGTTTGTCCATGCAAACTTCTTATAATCTTCACTAGCATTACTGACTTTCAAAAAATAATCCTTTACCGACAGGACAAACACGATAAAAGGGAAAATGGCTTCATATATATATCCCATGAAAGACAACGTTACTGAGCACAAAACCATGATAATCAAGAGCACTGTATAATAAAAGGCAATAGAACTGCGGTAAATATAGCGACTTTTAGAAACTATTTTATGTGACCAGCGAAATGCAGCTCCATTTAACCACCCAAAAGCCAGAGAAGAGCTAAGCATTAATAGAGGAACAATTAAATTATATTTAGCAAATAAATCAGGTGTTAAAATTAAAGGTAAAATTGCAATTATAAAAAACTGTCCAGCGTAACCTAACACCCTTCCAATCAACGCATAATATCTTTGTTTCATTATTTTATTATTTTATACGTGCGCATGACTTCGTTACATTCTTATTCAAAGGGGTCAGACTCGATTGATATTTATTCATTTCAATATCAATCCAATTTCTGCTTCTGATAGCCCAGTCACTTCTGATATCGTTTCAACCGAATATTCTTTTTTTAGCATCTTTAGCACTATTCTTTTATTTGAGAAACTAAAGGCAAAACTAAAGAAAACTAAAGGGGTCAGACTCGATTGATATTTTTTTCATTTCAATACCAACCTAATTTCTGTTTCTGATAGCCCAGTCACTTCTGATATCGTTTCAATCGAGTATTCTTTTTTACCATCTTTAGCACCATTCTTTTATTTGCATTGGCTTCTCCCCTGAGTTCTCCTCTTTCCTCCCCGACAGCCTCCCCTTCTTTGTAACCATCCCCAAAAGATGATTCAAACATGCTAGCTTGATAATCTAGGTCATCTTTATAATGTTCATAGGTCTTTTGTTCGTCTTCTGGTAATTTCATGAGGCTTAGTTTTCCTGCGCTTCTTTTAGCTCTTGTGCAGTGAAATTGTCTTTTATTTCTTCATTTTTTAGAAAATAGATCCATTCATCTAGCGTGTCTTTGGCTATATCGTTGAAACGATTTATTTTTATTAAATAATATCCGGGGTAAAGTGATTCCACACTCTCTCTATTAAAGAGTGCTTTTTGTTTTTCGGTAAGCTCTAGTTGGTCATGCTTATGCAGGCCTATAAAACGGGTTGATCCTTTGTATATGTAATCAGTCCCTACCCCCAGATCAAAATAAAGAATGTTCACAGAGATCACTTTTGAATATAATCTCAATCCACTATAATCGGGCTTAAAAGGAAATCAGTCATAAACTTGTACTGTTTTTCCTTAATTAGTTGTAAAACAAGCCCCATATCAATGTTCATATATTCATGTACGATGCGATTACGCAGTCCAATTGCTAAATTCCACTGTTCTAATGTTAATTGGCTTATTTTTCCTATCCTGGCAAGCGTATCAAATGCATCATAGGCAGAGACTGGAACAGGTTCTTGTGCATCTTTTAGTAAATGTTTAGCTTTACCAATTGCATTTTCTATCAGCACTTGCAATGCATGTAATACACCATTTTGCTCCAATCGGGACAAGCTTTTACCTGATATTATTATATTTCTCGCTTCATCCAATAGTGCCGTTTGCTCCGTTGCGAGTCGGGCTGTTTCGGCTTGATAAATTGCTAGTCGCATAAATTTTATCCCAATAAAAATTTTCTAATTCACGCCATGTGCGCTGTAAAAAGTGCGCCCATGCCAAACTGTCTTCACCTTTTAGTACCATACCGTCTTCCGCTACATTTGCACACATAGCCAGTTTAGCCGTGCTTAGCTCAACTAAATCAATTTTCACTTCAGGCAATGCTAATTGCTTGCCTAAAATACGCCGCAGGTTTTCCGTTTTTATTATTCGCTGCATTGGATCAATTTGTCGTACCCAGCGTATTGCTATATCCCAGTCACTCTGTACCGTTGCATTACCTTGTGCCTGACTACCAATTAATATAGCAAGCTCAAGGTCTATTTGCTCTGCGAATACCTGCTTTAGCTTATTTAACTGCATTGAGTTGCTGCGTTTATCCATAAGTCCTTCGGTAAATTATTTTCGCTCACTCTATCTAAAAACTACCTGATTACCCATAACTCTCCAGCTATGCTTCGTTATTCCTGCATGCTGTTAGCAGGAATCTCATGGGCTATCCATTTAACACAGAGTAATGTAATTATTATTCTATCAGCAGGCATTTCATTCTACGCATACTATTTATACCTACTTTAGTTCTGCTGGTCGCGGCTAAAAGCCCCTCCTATCCAGTATTATTTGATCCACATTGCTCTCCGTGCTCTTAAAGACCGTTTGATGTAAGGTAAAAAATCTTCATTTGCATAAACATTTTTTATCGCCAAATCTACAAACATTTGCTGACTTCCTTTTATGATAATGCCATCTTTAATGATTTGACTTAGTAATGGCTCACCTACTTTTTGCAGGTCAACCAAATCAACGGATCTACCTATTTTTTCAGCGATTAATCCAATAAGCCTTAATTTCTTTTCGCCAATAAGGGGCTGACCTAGTTTAATTGCAATATCTATATCACTTGCAAACGTTGCACTTTCTTTAGCACAAGATCCAAATAAAATGGCTAGTTTAATGTCTGCATCTTGCTCTAATGCAACTTGTAACTGTTGTATTTTCTTTTGCATAGGCACTTATTCCTTACAACTCAAACGCAATTTCATCATCAGACTCAGACAAATCTATCCATATATCTACCCCTTTTTCTTGCAAAACCAACTGCCTGATAATCGCTTGCTCTTGGTTTTCCTCTACCATTACAGGAAAGATACCACCTTGCAACTTATCTTTGATAACGCTTAACATTAACGATAAATCAATTTGTAATTGCTCATCAGCAAAACCATATACCAATGCAAAATCACAGAGAGTATTAATTAATCTCGGTATACCACCACTATGATAGAAAGTCGCAGCCAATGCATATTTATCAAAAGTATTACCATCACCACCTGCAACCATAAGCCGGTGCCGAATATAAGCAGTTGTCTCTTTATATCCCAATGCTTTTAACTTGTAATCTATAGAGACTCTTTGTGCTAATTGCCTAAGTTCAGGACATTTCATTAAATCCAATAATTCCGGCTGTCCTACAATAATTAATTGTAAAACCAAATGCTTATCTGAATTAATATTAGAAAGTAAACGTAGCTCTTCTAAGGTTTCCAAATCAAAATTTTGTGCTTCATCTATTATTAAAACGGTACGTCTATTCTCAGAATATTCCTTAATCAAAAAATCGGTTAATACCTGATATAACTCCGCCTTATCCTGTATCTCTGCGTGTAAATCAAACGCTACCATGACCCAGCGTAATAAACTACCAAACTTACTATGTGCATTTGAAATCAGCCCTACGGTGACATCTTCACCAATACTCTGTAAAATTTTTCGAATTAAGGTTGTTTTACCTGAGCCAACCTCACCACTGATAACCGTGACACCAACTTGGCTTTGAATACCATAATTAAGCATGGTCAGAGCCATTTGGTGTTGCTTACTTAAATAAAGAAAAGCTGGATCCGGCGTTAAGGAAAAAGGCTTTTCTTTTAAATGGTAAAATTCTTTATACATTTGAACCCAAGGTCATTAAAATATTTAATAGTAATATTTTTCAGTTTGCACATCCGTAGATTTATTAAGAATACACCCCATAAATTTTGTTTCATCAATCAGTTGAATACTACGCTTAATCTCATCTTCACTATTCTCGCCTTCTGCAATAACTAATACACATGCATCTACATTCGGCATAAACATCATCGCGTCATCAGTATGCAATAAAGGCGGCAAATCAATAATCACTATTCTATTGTGATAACGATCTTTAAATTCACTTGCCAATGCTTGCATTTTTGGCGTAGAAAGTAATTCAGATGAACGCCTTATGGGGTTGCCTGCAGGCAATATCACTAATGAGTCTATCTCTGGATGAATTAATAATTCAGAAATAGACTTACCTTCTTCAAAATAATCTCTTATCCCTAAGCCTACTTCCAAACCAAAATACTTATGTATACTGGGTCGCCTAAGATCTAAATCGGCCAATAATACTGAATAATTTGCATCCATCGCCATACTGACTGCAATATTAGAGGACATAAATGATTTTCCCGCTCCAGCCGTAGGGCTGGTAACTGCTAATACACTCCAGTTATTAGCTCGCATACGCTGAATTATTTTAGTTCTGAGTATCTTAAATATATCAGCATGACTATCGTCCAATGATGCAGCAACAACACGATTATGCTTTAGTGTTGCATCTGTGACCGTAACAGATTTGGTTTGCTGATACTTAATATCGTCAACCTTAGCTTGTGTAAACTCACTTGGCCTTTCAGGTTTCAATATTTGAGAACCAAGCGCATCTTCACGTTGTTGACTCGCTTTTTCCAGTGCTTTTTTAATTCTTTCCATCTAAATTTCCAGAGCCTTTATGATAGCTTTCGGTTTAAATACAGGGTGAATACAAGTTAAGGAGCAAGGGCTTAATAAAGACATCCCATTCAACAATTATTAGGCTTTAAAGATAACGTACTCAATAAAGTTTCTCTCCGTTATGGTTCACACTTTGCTTAATTATGCTACTTATAGAGTATCCAAACCTAGCTTTCTCAAAACAACATACCACAAAACATCCAGTGGCATAATAAGCAAATGAACTAATATCGTAGCAATGGTTATGCATGCCAAAAGACTATAAATAATACGGTATCTAGACTTTTTTATTTTTAATAAATCTTCCTCATTTTCAATATAAGGGATAATCATTAAAGGTGGCGCACCTGTTATAGCCGTTAACTGCCTTGCTCCATAGATACCAGATTCCAAACTTGCCTTTAATAAGGCTAAACCAAATGCAGCACCAAGTGCTAATACAAAGCCTAAAAAGACAATCGCTTTTCTATTCGGTTTAAATGGTTCTTCCGGGAACAACGGCGGCTCAATGAGAGTAAACCGCTCACCCTTACGATTTTTTTCCATCGATTGTGCCATTTCAGCTTCCATTTGCTTGGCTTTAACTTCACGATATTTTACAGTGGCATTATCATAATCACGCATCAAGTTTTTATATTTTCGTTCTACTTGCGGTGCTTTCAATAACCCTGCTTCATACTTTTCCAACTTGGCTAACAATCGCTGTTTAGAGCTCTTCATTGCCCTCAATTCAGCATTTACGGCCTGTAATTGGGTTTGTAATTGCACATAAGCAGGATTGTTGGCTTTTTTTGCAATGACAGGCTTGTACACAGTCGCTTTGTTAAGCTCAGTTTCTAAAGAACGAATACTGTGCTTAAGTTTTTTTACATCTGGATGGTTGACTGAATACCGTTGTGATAGTAGTGCTAATTCTGCTTTTTTATTCTGCAATTGTGCCTGAATCTCAGATTTATCAACACCACCCACTTCTTTCTCTAAGGCCGATATTTCCCGCTTAATTTTTATAATATCTGGGTGCGTTTTTGCATACTTTGCTGCTAATGCAACATATTCAGCCTGCAAAGCTTTTAACCTAGTTTCAGCACCAAAAATTCGTTCTCCTGTTGCAGAATATGTCGCTGAACTAGGGTTTATTTGTGCTAATTCAGCATTCAAATATAACTTTCTTTCTTTTAACGAGTTGGTTTGCCTATCCACTTCAATAAGCTGCTGCTCTGCCCTGTCCATCAACTGCATATTCAACTGTTGTAGCTCAGGCAAACTGGCAGCATTAGCCTCTTTAAAATCAGCTAATTCCGTTTCAACTTCCGTGATTCTTTCTGCTAATTTTTTTGCTTCAACTTGCAAAAAATCAGTTGTTTCAGTTGCAGCTTCCGTTCTACGCTTCAAATTTTCATTTAAATAAAGGCTAACCAATTCATTTGCAACTTGTTGTGCACTTTTCGCTGATTTACTGGTAAACGACAAATTAAATGCAATAGTCGCTTGAGTAGCTCGACCACTTTGAGGATCAATAACATCAGCACTGACCATTTCTAATTTTATAGCTTCTCGCATTTCTGCCAACATTACGGCTGAACCTTGAGACTTATTTTTATCAGAAAATAAATTGAATTTCTCAATAACTGCCTTCAGGTTTGCAGTGCTCATCACTCGCTGGCTAATAACTTGAATACGCTGGTCTGCATAACTAGTCACAGTAGAACGTACTAAATCTTGGGGAATTTCTTGCTGCTCAATAAGAATCGTTGCAGTTGATTTATAAATAGCAGGTAATTTGACAGCAACCACAATAGCAAGTAAAAATATAATGATGAAAGTCACCAACATCTTGTTTTTGTACCGCTTTAGAATCTGGATATAATCCTGGATCCCTTTAATATCTTCTTCCACTATTAACCCTTATAATTTATTAAAAACGATTGTTGGTAAAATCATCCCATTGATAATTTATTGCCACAAAAAAGCCATTGGAAACTGCCCTGCTATCTATACTGTCATATTCTTGCAGTCGAAAACGATAACTACCGCTGAGATTTAGTTGTCTATTAAATCGCCATATTAATTTTGGCTCTACCGAATAATAAATACGCTCACTATCATTTGCTGAGTTGGTTTTATTAATGGCTGCCGTCAAGCTAAGTCCTAAATTTCGGGTAAGATCATATCCTGATGCAAACTTAATACTATCTACTTGTAATAATTTCCCAATAGAAGAAGGCGTAATACTTCTGGAGTAATCAAAATTAAAATACCCCTGTTCAAACTGCTTATTAAAGCCAAGCCCAAATAATGCACCAATGGAGTCATCTGTTATGGTAATTCCAGCAAAAGTAGTACTATTGCCAGAGAAACGAGCCCCTACCATAAAATTAAAACTCAGTGTTTCCGAATAACGATAATCCATTCCCGTTGTTACGCTATGATTATTCACCTCTCTATCAAAATCAGTCACTCTATACCACAAAGAACTATAAGTAATAAAGTATTGTAAATTTTCTTGCCATTGATGCTGGAAACTTAAATTAATACTATCTGTTATATAGCTTGTTAAAGACGTATTAGCATCATTATCATACCTAACTTCTTCATGCTTATATTGCACCTGTAAAGACTGTAATTCCGATAATGCATAACTCCAATGCGGTGCTACATTAAACAATTCTCTGGGTATCGGGTTCTGGGTAAGTCCTGTGGTATCTAATTCACTGGTTACAGTATTATCACGCACATAATCAGCATCAAGGCCAATTGCATTTCTAGCCGTAATTTGAAAATCAGAATGCCCATATAAACCAACATTCACTCTATCAAGGTTATCTTGTCCCCAGTAATGGTAAACATCAACTAAGGTCTTTAAATCAATATCAGAAGTTGCAGTACGCGTACCTGATATAGCAGCAAACGAGGCTTTAAACCCGAAAACATCATTTTTTTCATCACTTCTCAGCAAAATATTATCATCTGCTTCAAACTGCATCTTCACAGTAGGTTGTATATACCACTCTCTTGCATGGGCGGTTACGGAAAAGCTCAAAATAACGAGCCATAATAGGGCGATTAAAGGTTGAAATCTTAGGTTATGATTCACAAGGCAATGAGTTGCTGCATCAGCATTAAAGTGCCATAAAGTTTTATGCTTAATGTGCATAGTTAAAGCCCTCATTAAGGCACTACTACAACATCACCACTTTTTAAAATTATATTTTGCTCCAGATCATCACCATCTTCTACATCACCATATCTAAATTCAATCGCCTGCTGTTTACCCAGCTTATCTCTACGTAAAATTTTTATATCATTGACAGCCGAAAAAGGGGTCATCCCCCCCGCCATTGACAATGCTTGCATAATATCAACATAACGATTAACAACATACTCGCCTGGCTTATTAACTTTGCCAATAACAAAGATTTTATTACCTAATAATTGTTTCGCAGATATTGTCACTACCGGGTCGGCAATATATTGATTGAGTTTCTCACTAATCTGCAACTCTATTGCATGTAAACTTTTACCTTGTGCTTGCAAATCTCCCACCAATGGAAATGAAATGCCCCCATCAGGTCTAACTAACACTTCCTGTTGCAAGCCTTCTTCTTTCCAGACATTAATAGCCAATATATCCCCAGGTTGTACTTGATAGACTTTAACGGTTGGTAAGGCCTGTTGCTCTTGGGCAAAAATGTTCTGCATGCTAGTTAACGCCATTGCCAACACCACAAACCTAAACCAATAATTTAAACGCATCGATTAAACTCCAATATTTTTTAACGGGTTATTACAAACTGATTATAGTTTCTATTACAAAAAATTGGAGGGAAAGCTCATGAGATTGTGACGGCATTATCAAAAAAAATTGCTCAATATTTCTTTTGTTCTGCTGGCAAACATTTAAACTAAGCTCTACTCCTCCTTTAAAATAACGACAGACCTTTACTATAAAACACTCTTAGCTTGAAGAGTGCAAAGTTAAAAGCCAGCAAAAGGCAAATGGGCTCTTTGCTGACCTTTATCAATACAAAACTTATGCTGCTAATTCAGTTTTGCGTCTACCAAATGATACTAAACCCACCAATGCAGATCCCATTAACCATGCAGCTGCAGGAAGAGGAACTTGACTCACTTCACTTATTGAAACGAGCATATTCGCTGATGTTGAATCGCCCCCAGCACTTCCAAAAAACTCTATTGTATATGTACCCAGCATTAACTCTATACCAGGAGAGACAGTGCCATCTCCGTTACCATTCAAAGTTAATACCGTTACGTCACTACTATCTTTCACAGTAGCCCCAAAACCAGAAAAGCTATTTGCATCTAAGTCTTGTATCGCGAAACTAACGTTCCACGATGGGTTTCCTCCCAAAGTATCAACTAATTCAAGAGTGTGAATATCAAATGGAAGAGGATCAAAAAAGCTCCCGTTTGCTCCATCAACACCAAGCGTTAACGTACTTGCATTTACCTGCATCGCAAACAACCCGAGCAGTAAATATAAAAATATTTTTTTCATAATAAACCTCTAAAAATTAACAATATATTTCGAAATATAATATGCAGCCCAGCCGACTTTAATTTTTAAAGACCCGAAGCTTTCCGTCCCTACTTCGCAATAGGTTTGGCAACTAGAGAGCCAAGTCATCAAAAAAATTTTCATTTACCACTAGTAAGAAAAAAAACACCTACTATAATTATTCTGTACATGAACAAAACTAGCTAACCGCCCTGCAAAAGCGCTAACTTAAATTTTATTTTCCGTCATAAACAAAGCTCCACCCTCAGAATATCATAGGATAAGCCGTGTTTTCTATTGTCCCCAAGGACAGTATTGACAATAATAAAATTGTAATGTACTCATTTTTCTCTCGTTTCTTCCTTTCAGTAGTTAATACCTCCCCTTGAAATTTCTTCCTCTACCCCAAAAATAGAATTAACAGTACAATTTAAAAGGTAGGTAGGAAACCAATGAATCCAGAAAAACTAACCAGTAAATTCAAAGGCGCACTCAATGACGCGCAAAGTATAGCCTTATCTAAAGATCATCAGTTTATTGAAGGCATCCATGTGCTTTTAGCGATGTTAGAACAACAAGGCGGTAGTATTAAACCGCTATTAGCACAAGCGAACATCAACACCCAAGCTTTAACCGAGCTACTGAGTAAAGAGCTTAGCACTATGCCATCAGTTGCAGGTGTAGGCGGTGATGTGCAAATCTCTAATGATTTGTCAAAACTATTAAATCTAACTGAAAAACTGGCACAAAAACAAAATGACAGTTTTGTGTCCAGTGAAATGTTTTTATTGGCTGCCTGTGAAAACAAAGGCCAGCTAGGTAATGTATTAAAACAAGCTGGTATTAAGCAACAAGCAATCGAACAAGCCATTGCCTCTGTCCGTGGTGGTGAAAATGTACATGATGAAAATGCCGAAGACCAACGTAATGCACTGAATAAATATACAATTGACCTCACCGAACGTGCTGAACAAGGCAAGCTAGATCCTGTTATTGGTCGTGATGATGAAATTCGCCGCACTATTCAGGTTTTACAGCGCCGCACCAAAAATAATCCGGTATTAATTGGTGAGCCTGGAGTTGGTAAAACAGCCATTGTTGAAGGCTTAGCACAGCGCATTGTCAATGGCGAAGTACCTGATGGCATTAAAAGCAAACGGGTATTATCACTAGATATGGCAGCCTTGATTGCGGGAGCTAAATTTCGTGGTGAATTTGAAGAACGTCTTAAAGCTGTCCTGAATGATTTAGCCAAACAAGAAGGCCAAATCATTCTATTTATAGATGAATTACACACTATGGTCGGTGCTGGTAAAGCGGAAGGTGCGATGGATGCAGGTAATATGCTAAAACCTGCACTGGCACGTGGTGAATTACATTGTGTCGGCGCCACAACGTTAGATGAATATCGCCAATATATAGAAAAGGATGCCGCCTTAGAGCGTCGCTTTCAAAAGGTATTAGTAGAAGAACCCTCAGTAGAAGATACTATTGCTATCTTGCGCGGTTTAAAAGAAAAATACGAAGTACATCATGGTGTCGATATTACTGACCCCGCTATTATTGCTGCAGCACAATTATCACATCGTTATATTGCTGATCGGCAATTGCCGGATAAGGCGATTGATTTAATTGATGAATCCGCCAGTCGTATTCGCATGGAGTTGGATTCCAAACCTGAAGTGATGGATAAATTAAGTCGGCGCTTAATTCAATTAAAAATTGAACGTGAGGCGATGAAAAATGAGTCTGACGAAGCTTCCAAAAAACGTTTAGTCACACTGGAGGCACTAATTCATGCTTTAGAAAAAGAATATGCCGATTTAGAAGAAATTTGGAAAGCAGAGAAAGCCGCCTTACAAGGTTCTGCCAGCATTAAAGAACAGTTGGAGCAAGCCCGCTTTGCTATGGAAACTGCGCGCCGTAATAGTGATTTAACCAAAATGTCGGAATTACAATATGGCAGTATTCCTGAATTAGAACGACAGTTGGATTTAGCATCACAAGCCGAAATGCAAGACATGACCTTGTTACGCAATAAAGTAACCGATGAAGAAATAGCTGAAGTCGTTTCGAAATGGACTGGCATTCCTGTGGCAAAAATGCTGGATGGCGAACGTGACAAGCTATTAAATATGGAACAACATTTGGCAGATCGCGTGATTGGGCAAACAGAAGCACTGAAAGCGGTGAGTAATGCGGTGCGTCGTTCACGAGCTGGTTTATCTGATCCGAATCGTCCCAATGGCTCCTTCTTATTTTTAGGCCCTACAGGGGTTGGTAAAACTGAGCTCTGCAAAGCCTTGGCAGATTTCTTATTTGATACCGAGGATGCCATGGTGCGCATTGATATGTCCGAATTTATGGAAAAACATTCGGTCGCACGTTTAGTTGGTGCTCCCCCAGGGTATGTTGGTTATGAAGAAGGCGGTTATTTAACCGAAGCAGTACGTCGCCGCCCCTACTCCGTTATTTTATTAGATGAAGTAGAAAAAGCACATGCCGATGTGTTTAATATTTTGTTACAAGTATTAGATGACGGTCGTTTAACAGATGGTCAAGGTCGTACTGTTGATTTCCGCAATACCGTTATCGTGATGACCTCTAACTTAGGTTCGGATTTAATTCAGGAACTAACAGGTGAAGATAACTATGCAGTCATGAAGCAAGCGGTGATGGAAGTTGTCGGCGCGCATTTTCGTCCCGAATTTATTAACAGGATTGATGAAGCGGTGGTGTTCCACCCATTAGGGCAGGCACATATCCGCTCCATTGCTAAAATCCAAATACAGTTCTTAGAGCAACGCCTTAATGAACGCGATATTCACATGCATATTTCTGATGCAGCCCTTGATAAAATTGGTGCGGCAGGGTTTGACCCTGTGTTTGGTGCTCGCCCTCTTAAACGCGCCATTCAACAAGAGCTGGAAAACCCGCTTGCACAAGATATTTTAGCGGGTAAATTTAGCGCGGGTGATACTGTTAGTATAGAGTTAATAGATGATGAATTAAGTTTTGTAAAAAACTAACTGCCATATGGAACTTACGTAATATGGGTTACAAAGCAAAGCTGCATACTGTAAACAGCCGTAGCCGCAGATGGGTAAAGGCTTTTTGTGTCCATCTTTTACGATAGATGGGCACGGGATAAAACCCCTTTGCCCATCCTACTTGCCTGATAAATGAAAAATGCACTATTTTTTACTTAATTTTTATATCTAGCTGTACTACACTCAGAGTTTACTACTCGTCATTTAATGAGGTTTTTTCATGGACACAGAACCAGATACCAATACCCAATCAGGCAGCTTGCAAGATGACATAGCAGCTCCCTATGACTTTACCATTATGGAAATTTTTCGCGAGACTTGGCAACGCACTAATGGACTAAAGGGTTCCGTGCTTGCTGCTATCGTACTTATTTTCATCATTATGATGGTTATTACCGTCACCTTTGCCTTTGCAACAGGCATTGAAAATTTCCAAGATCCTGAATCATTTTCACCTGCTGCCGGCGCATTGAATTTAATTGTCACTCTGGTCAGTTATCCTTTCTTTGCAGGCATCATCATGATGGGTCTACATCGCGCCGTTGACGCACCTGTTAGTTTTAAAATGGCATTTGCTTATTTTAACTACAGTGTGCCCGTTATTATTGCCAGCATCTGTATGACTATCATGATCATGCTCGGTATGTTTTTGTTGGTGATCCCAGGGATTTATCTTTCTATTGCTTATATGTTTACCTTAGCGCTAGTGGTTGAAAAGAATATGGATTTTTGGCAAGCGATGGAAACCTCGCGTAAAGCCGTCACTCAACACTGGTTTAAGTTCTTTTTTATCAGTGTACTTATGGGGATAGTCTATTTGGTCAGCATCATTCCTTTTGGCTTAGGACTAATTTGGACTATCCCCATGTTTATCGCTTTACAAGGCGTGTTATACCGCAGAGTTTTCGGTATTTCATCCATCAAACCACAACACAATGAGTCAAAAGTATTTTAAACATTCACATGTAGGAGGGGCTTTTAGCCGCGACCAAGCACCCCATACAGTCCGCAATAAAAAGCCCCTGCTATTCCTTTTGTGAAAAAATCCAGATTCAACCACAAACAAGTCCGGCAACTTGCCTTACCCATGATCATTGCCAATATCTCCACGCCGCTGCTTGGCTTGGTCGATACTGCGGTTATGGGGCATTTAGCCAATGCTAACTTCCTTGCCGCTGTCGCACTTGCAGGGCTGATCTTCAGCTTTCTATTTTGGGGTTTTGGTTTCTTACGCATGGGCACCACAGGACTCAGCGCGCAAGCTTTTGGTGCCAATAACGGCTTAGAACTAAAAGCGATACTAGTTCGGGCATTGCTGCTCGCACTAACAATTGCCCTAACAATACTAGCCACGCACCCTGTTATTGCCCAACTCAGTTTTTACCTTATCAATAGCCAACCGCTCATTGAGCAGCTGGCACAACAGTATTTTTTTATCCGCATATGGAGTGCCCCCGCGATCCTCTGCCAATATGTGATAGTCGGCTGGTTTTTAGGCATGCAAAATACCCGAGCACCCTTATTAATCGCGCTCACTACCAATCTTGCTAATATTGTTTTTGATTTATTGTTTGTGGTGTATTACGGCATGGATACTGATGGGGTCGCACTCGCATCATTGCTTGCTGAATATCTCGGCTTATTAGTCGGTATTATTGTCTTAAGTAAAAGCCTACCCCAAAGCGCGCCATTATCACTCAAGCTTATTTTACAATTTGATAAAATACGCGCCATGCTGCTGATTAATAGCTACTTATTTGTACGTACTGTCTGTTTAATTTTTACCTTCAGCTTCTTTACCGTCCAAAGTGAAAAATTAGGCACCGTTGTTTTAGCCGCCAACACTATCTTACTAAATTTTCAAACCTTTATGGCCTATGCCTTAGATGGCTTTGCCCATGCTGCCGAAGCATTAATTGGTCGTGCCATCGGCGCAAACAATAAACAGCTGTTCCGGCAATCCATTAAAACTACTAGTTTATGGGCTGTACTTATCGCCCTGCTGTTTAGCCTAGTTTATGCCTATGCTGGTCAAGATATTATCAATGCCTTAACGCACTTAACTGATGTACGCCAACAAGCCTATTTATACCTGCCTTGGTTAGTTGTATTACCTGTTATTTCAGTCTGTAGTTATCTGATGGATGGTGTCTTTATTGGTGCCAACTTAAGCAAGCAAATGCGCAATACCATTATCTTTGCGTTATTTACTGCCTTTTTACCCACTTGGTATTACACTCAGTTCTTAGGCAGCCATGGGCTATGGCTAGCTTTAACAGCGTTTATGCTATTGCGTAGTTTGCTGATGTTTGTTTATTTTTGGTATTATCAGCGGGGTATATTGCATAAAATGTAGGTGCAGATTTATCTGCACATTGCGGCTAAAGCCACACCTACAAAAATGTTAAACCAATAATACCTCAATACTTACAAAACCTACCCCAATTAGCCTTTACAAAGCATGCCCTTTTAAATCGCTACATAACTTATGGCAACACTTTAAAGTCCGCCGAATAAACCATAAAAATGCTATCATAAACTTTTCCATTTAAAGTCAGCCAAAACCTCATGAGCGTAAAAATTTATCATAACCCACGGTGCAGTAAATCACGTCAAACCTTACAGCTAATAGAAGAGCAAGGTATCCAACCTGAAATCATTGAATACCTAAAAACACCGCCGACCACAGCAGAATTAGATAATATTTTAACCTTACTAGATATACAGCCACGTGAATTAATGCGTACCAGAGAAGCTGAATATAAAGCAACAGGCATGGATAATACTGATTTAGATCGAAGTGCTTTAATTGCAGGCATGGTTGCTGCCCCGAAATTAATTGAACGCCCGATCGTGCTAGCCAATGGCAAAGCCGCAGTGGGTCGCCCACCTGAAAGTGTTTTAGCTATTTTATCATGAGCAATATTCTGGTTTTATACTACAGCCGTGATGGTGCGACCAAAGCGATGGCTCAACACATTGCACGAGGTATAGAATCAGTTGGCTGTGATGCCTCTTTACGTACAGTGCCCAATATTTCCAGTGTCTGCGAACAAACCGAAAGTGAAATTCCTGAAGTAGGTTCCTTATATGCTAGCTTGGATGATTTAAGCAACTGCGACGGTTTGGCATTAGGTAGCCCAACCCATTTTGGTAATATGGCCGCGCCACTGAAATACTTTATTGATAACACCAGTGAAGCGTGGTTTAGCGGTGCATTATGTCATAAACCTGCTGTGGTTTTTACTTCCACAGGCAGTATGCATGGCGGCCAAGAAAGCACTTTACTGTCAATGATGTTACCTTTATTACACCACGGCATGTTGCTGTTAGGCATCCCAAGCAGTGAAGATGCCTTAAGAGAAACGCAAACTGGTGGCACACCCTATGGAGCAAGCCATGTCTCTCATGGTCAGCACACATTAAGCAAAGATGAAAAAACCTTATGCTTTGCCCTTGGTGCTCGTTTAGCCAAAACCGCAATTAAACTAAAAGACTCATGAAAGCACGTCATTATTATGCAATCGCCTTAACTGGCTATTTTGGCCTATTTGTACTCCTTATGCTGTGGAATACAGTATTATTACCACCAGAACAACTCCCAATTGCATTAGCTCTCATTATTATTGTGAGTCCATTGCTCTTTGTATTACGGGGTTTCCTCAATGGCAATCCAAAAAGCTGTTCTTGGATGGCTTATATCAGCATGCCTTATTTTATCCATGGCTGTATAGAAGCCTATGTGCGCACAGAGCGTTTACTACCTTCGTTAGAAGTCCTCTTTAGCCTTATGCTATTTTTTGGTGCCAGCCTTTTTGTCCGTCATAGTAGTAGAGAACAACAAGAATGATCCAACAGTTCCCCTTGCAATTTGAGCTTGCTGCCGAGCAGTCTTTTAGCAGTTTTTATACGGCCAATAATCAAGAAGCCATTGCAGCCTTAACAGATACAGTAAACGGTACTGGTGAGCAACAACTCTTTATCTGGGGGCCAACAGGTACGGGTAAAACTCATTTATTACAAGCTTGCTGCCAATTAGCTCATCAACAGAAACTGAGTGCATTTTATTTACCCTTACCTGCTGCTCAACTACCTAAGCCTGAAATACTGGTAGGCCTTGATACATTTGACCTGGTTTGTATTGATAATATTGCTGCTTGTGCAGGTGATGCAGAATGGGAGTTAGCTTTATTTAATTTCTACAATCGACATAGAGATAATGATCACCGCCTGATACTGTCAGCAGATTGTCCACCTAATTTATTGCCTATTAACTTGCCTGATTTAAAAACTCGGATGAGTTGGGGATTAACTTTGAAACTGCAAGAACTGAGTGATACGGATTGTATTGCCGCTTTCACTTGCAAAGCTAAATACTTAGGTCTCGCAATATCACCACAAGTCGGTAAATTTCTCAGCAAACATTATGCGCGTGACCTAGCTACTTTATGGGATTTATTGCCTAAATTAGAACAAGCCACCTTAATTGCTAAACGTAAATTGACGGTTCCTTTTTTAAAAGAAGTTCTGGCTGAGCAAGGAAAATAGCTCTGTAAGTAAGATATGCGTAGAAAAATACCTGCCATATCCACCCCATGCTGATATGACAAAAGGTGTCAGAACAACTGACATTTTTGTCAAACTAACTGACAAATAATGTCAGTCAACAACATATCCCCCTCTCTTTTCATTCTTACAATATTATTATTTCCAAAAATAATTAAAACAGGCGACACCTTTTTAAAAAAATAACTTATAAATCAATATACTAAATACTAAAAAATTATATATTGAGAGTTCTTCAAATATTGGCACACTATTCGCTTTAAGTAATTTAAACAATATAAATTATCTATCAAATATAGGTGTCATTCATTATGAAAAATTTTACATACTCAATCGCTGCTTTGCTTCTTACTTCACTAAGCATCAACATCAATGCTGCTATCATGGAAATTGCAACCAGAAATATTGACAATGGTATCAACAATACTGATTTTATCAGTTCATGGAATAACCAATCATCAACAATCACTACAAACCCTATTAATGATTTTAGTGGTTTCTATTCAGGAAATAACAGCATAAGCCACTTGTCTGTTGACTTTAATACTAGCCAAACAGGAACATGGGGGTTTGAGGCAGGGCTGGATGCACATTATGGTGCTGCGCTTTACCTTGACAATACTTTAATAGGAAATCGTATCGACGATTTATGGTGGGCTTATAACTGGGGTAATAGTGATGTCATGAGTCTGCTAAATAACCCTCTTACTGCAGGTGCGCATACTTTAGATATATACTGGGCTGAAAGTTGTTGTAATGGTTATAGTAGCGCACGTTTCACTACCGATGGCAGTAATTGGCAAGCACTTTCTACGGCAAACCTTGAAACATATGCTATTAGCGCTCCGAGTAATAATGTTCCGGAACCAATGCCTGTTGCATTATTAGGGCTTGGCTTAGTAGGCTTTATTGCCAAGCGTCGTAAACAAAAATAACCTTATTATGATAATACTGCTAGCCTATCCATGGCTAGCGGTTCATCATTGTATTAACTCAATTGTTTACTTATTTACTTTTAAAACCCCAATTAATACATTGGTATCAACAACAATCATTTCCACGCTTTGTTTCTAATGGATGCTTGCGTTATATCTCCGTCTTCCTACATCCCTGAAAATTCAGAAAAATCTAATGATAGATTCCCGATAAAAAATTTCGGGAATGACGGGACTTTTAATACGCTAATATTTTGTGCTTTATTTACTATGGCGGCGAGTTGTACATAATCAGGAAACCTTTTATACATCACCTTAACATAAAAAATAAGAGCCAAACCCAAAGTCTCAAGTATGTTCAATATTACACTACTTTAAACTTAACCTGAAACTCCGCTCCAGGATGACGATTCAGCAAATCCACTTGTGCGTCCATTGCATCCGCTAATTGCACTACCAAAGCCAAACCAATTCCCGTACCTGGTTGCGTCCGCGTCAACTCATCCCCCGCCCGATAAAATAAACGAAAGATTTTTTTCATCTGCTGTGGCTCTACACCTGTACCATAGTCCCGTACGTAAAATACCAGACATTTGCCGCGATCAGTTATTTTATAGCCAATATCAATACTTTTATATTCTGCTTGTTTGGAAAATTTGATGGCATTATCGACCAGATTAATCATAATCTGAAAAAAAGCATCTTCATCCACTTTTATGCCGACATCTATACCATTATGCTCAGGTGTTAATAAATTTAACTGGTATTGACTTGCCTCAATCTGCGCTGCGACTTTTGCTTGTACTTGTTGCAATAAATGACCTACACTTTGCTCGGTAAGTTGTAGTGCTTTTTGTTGGTTATCTAGGCGCGCTAGTTGTAATACATTACTAATAAGGCGTGATAAACGCTCACTTTCAAAATAAATATAATCATAATAGCTTTGCTTGCGACTAACATCAGTCACCCAGTCCGCACGCAACATCTCTGCATACATACGTATTGATGTTAAGGGTGTTTTTAATTCATGACTGATCGAGGAGATAAAATTTCGCTGCTGTTTGGCTAGCTCTATTTGTCCCGCACCTAACCGGTAAAATAAAATAAAACCAGATAGCACGACAATGGCCAACACAATACTCACCAAATCCAACATCTGCTTACTATAACCTGCCGCTAAACTCCCCGAATTGACAATAATTTCCATTTGCTGAAAAGGGGGTAATAATGCGCGCCGGAATATCAGTAATTCATTGTGTTTCCCTGCTTGTTTAAATTGCTGCAATACCTCGCCATCATTAACCACTAAAAGGCTACTAAGCGGTAAACTATAAGTACTCGCAAATATTGGCTGAATAATCTGCTGCATAAAATGCATATCAACAATCATGCCTTGAATATAACGTTCCTTACCATTCCATGCATTACGATAAAAACATAAATGTTGCGTCCCTAATGTAATCATTTGCAATGGACTAACTTCACTTTCAAAACTCAAAATACTGACCGGCTCCTGCTCACCCAGTGACGAACCAGTACTACTCACCTTTTTTTCTGTTAGGGCAACGCTCGCAACACGCCCATTACTATCGGCTAACCCTACTGAGTCATTACTAACTGATCTGGTTTGATTGCGTTTGAAAAATGCACTTAAACTCGATTGTTGCGGAATATTTACCACCTCTTTACGTGCTTGTAAACGATAATGAGGCTTGTTTTTTTGTAGTGCTACAGGAGGTGTTTTTTTATCCTGAGCCTGCTTTTGCTTCCACAATGCAGTGGCAATATTGAGTTGCTGTAATTTCGCTTCACTCAATTCCTCGCTCTTCTGACTTGCAGCAATAATATCTTGCTTTGCATCTTCCACCCTAGCACCTTGCTGACTACCTAGCACTTGATCTTGCTCATTTGCACGCAGATAATCAGCAAAACGATTTGTTTGCCGTGCCAGTACTGGCTGCGCCATATCCCTATCCTTCCGTGGTTTATAACGCATTTCAGCAACACCCCTCAACACCTCCTGCTCAACAACATTAGCAGCCGCAGCTGATGGCAAAGCCAATAATCCCTGTAATTTTGCCTTTAATGCCATCCGAATTGCCAAGGAACTGGCACTTAAGCCTGCTTGTAATTTACCATCAAATTTTGGCAGTGCAGGAATATGAAAACTACCATCTGGATCAACTTGAAAATAACCGACTAGCCCAGGTATATCACTTTTAGGCGGGATTGCAGATAAAGGAGAGAAGTTAACCGTCGCCGATTGCAATAAACGATTCTCCACCACATTAAAAAAATTGTATTCCGCTATAGGTCGATCCTGTTCCACTTGTAGCTTGGCTAATAACTGCTGCTCAATACGCTCGACCAATAATTCTGCTTGCTGCCGCTGTTGATACCACGTTTCATTTTCCAGTTGTGAATACACTTTGTGTACTAAAAAATAAACAGGCAGTGAAATGCCAATAAAAAACACCAGCAACCAAAATAATAAACGTCTTTTGGCAGTTTGAGGTTGGTAATAACGACTTGCTCGTGTTGCTTTCATTACAAATTGGCAGAACTTAATAGACGATAACCTTCCCCGCGTATCGTTAATAAAAACTGCGGTTTCTTTGGGTTAATTTCAATCTTGCGCCGTATTTTGGCAATATGAATATCCACGGTACGTGTTTCAACATCTTCTGCATGTTGATAACCCCACACTTGCTCCAGCAACTCATCTCGAGGCACAGGGCGCGCATTATGCAACTGCAAATAATGCAAAATATCCACTTCTCTGCGCGTAAAATGCTGCGGATCGGTACACTCTATTTGTTGTAAATTGACTGTATCAATGCGTATATTTGCCACTTGTATTTCCGCCAATTGCTCTGTCGCTTGCATAGTACGCTTTAAAACACACTCCACCCGCAACACAAGCTCACGTACCGAAAAAGGTTTACTAATATAGTCATCAGCCCCCAAGGTCAATCCGGTAATAATATCTTGTTCACTTGATTTAGCGGTTAGCATAATAATAGGTTGCTGCAAATCTTGTGCACGCACTTTATTGCAGATAGTAAAGCCGTCAATAAATGGCAGCATCACATCCAATAAAATCAAATCATAGCAACCACTTAAGGCTTTTTCCAAACCTTGCTTGCCATCTATAGCGGTATCAACTGCATAGCCATGAAATACAAAAACATCCATTAAGCCATCCAGAATCGCTTGTTCATCCTCTACTATTAATAATTGTGCTTTATTTGCCATGTTAATTATCCGTTTGCTTATTTGTAGGAGGAGCCTTTGGCTGCGACTGGCTCAATTCACGGCCAAAGGCTCTTCCTACTTACTGATTTACAGTGTAACTGTTTTATTTTTTACAATGTAAAAATCATGTAAATATTGCGCCATTATCTTTTACATTTCTGCCGCTACAAAACAGCAGCCAATAAGCCTAAGCTAATCCTCGACGCATTTATTTTCACTATCGGAGAGCGACATGTCCAAATCTACGCAATCATTCAACCAACGCCTCTATGCCAACCGTTTCGGTCTATTAGCATTTGTATGTAGTACCTTGGTAACAGCGGCAGTACTGGCAGCCACGCAAAATATCAGCACAACAACCTTGCATAGCAATCCAATATCAGACCCAGTGCAAATTAGCAGCAAACTATCACAAACAAAATTAGTTAAGGGGGAAAACAACACCGTTTATCTTGATGTCAACATTAAACCACCTCACATTGATACAGCTGATCTTACCCAACGCGCCAGTGATATTATTGTCATTTTAGACCGTAGTGGCTCGATGTCGGGTGCTAATAAAATGGGCTTTGCCAAAGCCGCTATCCAAGATTTATTGGCACATTTAAATGATACCGACCGCTTTGCGCTCATTTCATTTTCCAATAACGCAATCGTACACGCGCCATTAACCACGGTTGATTACCAACAACGGCAACATTTAAATAATCTCGTGCAAAATATTCAAATAGGGGGTGGCACTAATATCAGTGCAGGTCTAAATCAAGCGGTTAATCTATTACGCAACAACCCACAAAACCACAGCAGTAAAGTTCTCATTTTATCTGACGGTCATGCCAATCAAGGAGTAACAGACTTAACCAGTCTAAGTAAAATCATCGCCAAACTAACGCAACAAGAATCGGTACTTTCCAGCATTGGTATGGGTCTTGATTTCAATGAAGCCTTGATGAGTTCCCTTGCTGATTACGGCATGGGCAACTATAACTATCTGGAAGATTTATCAGGTTTAAGTGCCATTTTTGCCAACAACCTGGCAGCAACCAGAAATATCTATGCTGCCAATAGCAGTTTAACGCTACAACTAAGACCAGGTATTGAATTAGTCGATGCAGGCGGCTATCCCATAAACAAAACCAGCGCACATACGTTTAATATTAAAACCGGGCAATTACTGGGCAATCAGCAGAAAAAATTTGTGATGACTTTTAAGGTAGCAGCCAATGAAGTAGGTACTATTGCCCTTGGTAATATGCAACTGGCTTATCAGGCCAATGGTGTGATACACCAACAACCCCTCTTAGCTGAGCAATTACAATTGGCCGTTGTAGAACCCGACCGTAGACAAGAAGCAACCGCTTCGATAGATAAAGAAGTCTATAAACAAAGTTGGTTAAAAAACAATATGGGCCGTATGCAAAAAAACCTGAGCTACTGGGTACGTAACGGCAATAAAGATAAAGCCGATCAAGTCATCGAAGAATACCGTGATCAAGTAAGTAAAGCCGAACATAAGGCAGCCATGCCCGTGGCCAGTGCAGAAATGGATGCGCAACTCATGGAGCTAGAAAGTTCGGTCGCTGATGCCTTTAGTGGTACCCGTAGCGATCAAGATGAAAAACGCAAACGTGCTGCAAAAAGTATACAGTTGGGCAGCCTTAAAGCACAACGCACCATTAAGTAGAGACATTTAATAGTTCCCATGCTCCAGCGTGGGAATTCATCCCTGAACGCTCCTGCGTTCCAGATACTTGACGCAGGAGCATCACAAGCGACATTCCCACGCTGGAGCATGGGAACGATAACATAGTGAGACCTAAACCCATGAAAATCCTAAATAGAATAGCCCGCCTCTTTAAAGCCGATATGCATGGCATTTTAGATGTATTAGAACAACCCGAGATCATCCTAAAACAAGCAGTGCGTGATATGCAAGCTGAAATAGATACTGCAACAACAATTATCGCTACCCTCACCAAACAGCAAGAGCAACACGAATACACCAAGAAAAACCTAAACAGCTATATTGATGAATTACAACAACAAATACAGTTTTGCCTAGCCGATAACAAAGAAACCCTCTCCAAATCAGTTATTCGCAAAAAATTACAGGCTGAATTATCACGCAAGCAAATAACAGAACAATTAGCCATTATCAGTACCAGTCTGCAACAAAAAATGGCTGAAACGGCAGAACGCAATGAAAAACTGCAAGCTATTCGCGACAAACTGGCTTTATTCACCCAAGCGATAGAACTAAATGAACCTAGCTGCGCAGAACTGAATCCCCATATAAGCGAAAATGATGTTGAATTAGCCTTCCTCTATGCACAACAACACCAGCACACGCATAAAACTGACTCACCTCAAGGAGAACCAACATGAAATCCGCCTCAGTCATCCAACATCTTAGTATTGCAATCGCTCTGAGTTGTTTTGCTTTCATCAATCAATTGCTACTTAGCCAATTTTTTTATAGTTTTTTCGCCAACAAATTAAATATAGCGATTATAACTTGCCTATACCTAAGCTACTTGATTTGGCAAAACCGCTTACCTGCCGGGCGGTTAATCTTGTTTACAGTCAATATAGTAATAGTATTAATTAGCTTGGAATACCTACAATCATTAAAGAGCTTATGCCTAACTTACCTTAGCCTGATATGGATAACCCGTAGTATATTACGCTACACTAATGGCTTGTCCATTTTAGCTGACCTAGTTCTCTGTATAATCAGCATTGGCACAGCTTTTGCCGCATTTAATGTGAGCAATAGCATTATTATCAGTTTGTGGTGTTTATTATTAGTGCAAGCACTACACACGCTTATTCCGGGACGCAACGTAGCTAACAAACTGTATCAGCAAACATCTGCTGATAATTTTGAACAGGCTTTGCAAACTGCGGAAAAGGCTTTACAGCAGTTGCTTAGGCAAGTTTAATGCTCTTTCCCTAATAAAAGTGCCACATGGTAAGTTATGGCTGAGGCACGAACCTCAGCCTATCCTCATTCTAATCCACGCAATAAATCTTGCTTAATATCCTCAATATTTTCCAAACCCACCGACACACGCACCAAACTTTCTTTAATACCTGCTTCCAACCTAACTTCAGGCGCCAAACGACCATGAGTCGTGCTGGCAGGATGGGTAATCGTGGTTTTCACATCACCTAAATTGGCGGTAATGGATAACATTTGCGTAGCATCAATCAAGCGCCAAGCATGTTCTTTGCCGCCTTTTAATTCAAAGCTGACCACGCCACCAAAATGGGCTTGCTGCTGTTTGGCTAATTCATGTTGCGGATGAGATTCCAAGCCAGGGTAATGTACTTTAGCAACTGCATCTTGAGTTTCCAACCATTTGGCTAGTTCAAAGGCACTGTCACAATGTGCTTGCATCCTGACTGCTAAAGTTTCCAAACCTGATAAAAACACCCAAGCATTAAAGGCACTCATGGTTGCCCCGCCTGTCCGTAGGTAAGGATAGATCGACTTTTCAATAATCTCTTCACTGGCAATCACTGCCCCACCGACACAACGCCCTTGGCCATCTATATATTTAGTGGCTGAATGCACGACAATATCCGCCCCTAAGGTTAAGGGTTTTTGCATAATCGGCGTACAAAACACATTATCCACGACCAGCAAGCAATCTTGTTGGTGCGCGATATCAGCCAAGGCTTTAATATCCACCAACTCCATGAGTGGATTTGAAGGGGTTTCGACAAATAAAAATTGGGTGTTGGGCTGAATAGCTGCTTGCCAAGCATCCAAATTGGATAACTCAACAAAGATGGTTTCCACACCGAACTTGGCAAAATAGTTTTGGAAAGTTAACACGGTATTACCGAAGACACTACGCGAACAGACCACATGATCGCCAGCCTTCAATAAACTCATGCCGACTGCCATAATGGCTGCCATCCCCGAGGAAAAGGCAAGACAACGCTCACCTTGCTCCATCAAAGCCAAGCGTTGCTGAAAAGTATTTACCGTTGGATTAGTAAAACGTGAATAAATATTGCCTGCTTGTTGGCCTGTAAAGCGCAACGAGGCTTCCTCTGCACTTTTAAATACATAGCTAGAGGTCATAAAAATAGGCATACTGTGCTCATCTTCATGGCTACGTTGTTGTCCTGCTCTGATCGCTTGTGTTTCTACGGAATAATCGTTCCAATCTATATCTGTCATGTGTTTCTTACTTTCACTCTCTTTAACTGTATTTAATAAGCTTTTGCTTTAAAACTGCTGGGAACATCCAACGAAAAAATATCTTCTCTGATTTTAGCCGCATAAAACCCCAAGGATAAAATGCGCGCTTTTAATGCTGCCGACATATCAACAGCCGCTAAAATACCAAAAACTTTTTTATCTTGGTGCTCTGGGAAAAACTGACGAAAATTAGTCATAATATCTTGCAGTTGGATAATACCTTCTTCACGTAAATGACTTTTTACTTCAACCACATAAACTTCGTTAACAGTGCTATTGGCATAAGCGAGTACATCGATTTCCATATCTTTGCCTGCTTTATGTATTCTCACACTAGGGCTAATGACTTCCATTTTAAATTGCTTTTGCAGAATAGCCTGCATTGAGGGTAATGCCAATCCTTCGGTAAAACTACCAAATTTGCGTCCTAAGCCGCCTATTTGTTTGCCTAGCTCTTTAAGTTGCTTATCGGTTTTCTTTTGTTGCTCATCAGTTTTTTTTTGCGCCACTGCTAAACTTGCAACTAAAGTTGTTAATTCATCATCAGTCATGATATCTGCTCACAATATTACACTATCAAATCATTATACGCGTTATCATTATAATGTCCCCAGTATCGTAGGTTGCGGGTGAGGCACGAACCCCAACACTATGTGGCACCCGTTGGGGTTCGTGCCTCACCCGCAACCTACGCAATCGTGTCATATTTAAACAATATAAATGAACTCAGTCCCAAACCTGCAACAAGCAGCCAAAAACCTTGGCCTATTTCTTCAACAATCCAGCACCAGCATTGTCACCGCCGAATCCTGCACAGGTGGTTGGATAGCACAATCCATTACCGATATCGCAGGTAGTTCAGCTTGGTTTGATCGTGGTTTCATAACTTACAGCAATAGTGCTAAAACAGACATGCTTGCAGTTCCTGCAGAAATCATTGCTCAATTTGGTGCGGTAAGCGCTGAGGTTGCAGGCCTTATGACAGCAGGTGCACTACAGCATAGCACCGCAGACTACGCTATCGCCACCACAGGCATTGCAGGCCCAACAGGTGGCACTGCACAAAAACCAGTTGGTACAGTTTACTTAGCTTGGCAACAACGCGGTCAACCAGCAGTTGTCATATTAAAAAAATTTAAAGGTAATCGTGCACAAGTACGTATGCAAGCTGTCTATACTGCTCTTACCCTAATCCCTACTTCTATACTAGGATAATACTGCGTAAATGCATTAATAACCGTATAATGCAGTCATTTCTCATAAACTAATATTACTAATTTTACGAGACACATGATTGATTTATTCTTTGAAATGCTTCCTCAAGTACATGGCACCGGCCATAGCGATATGGGAGCCGTTAAAGGCTTAGAAGCTTTTTTGACATTTATAGAGTCTTTAACGACAAAAAGCGGCCCAGAAATTTTTGCTTCTTTTTTCCCCGGCATGGCTGCACTAGATAACATCCACCCGTTACTCGTACATTTCCCTATTACTTTATTAGTCCTGTTTTTCTGCGCTGATACTATCGGTGGCCTACTTGCAAAACCTAAATGGCGTGAATTTGCTACACCACTACTTTATATAGGCACCATCGCCGCTATCTTAACGGTTATTGCCGGCTTCCAAGCTGCTTATTCTGCCCCGCATAATGATGTAACGCATGCCATTATGTTGCGCCATCAAGCATTCGGCATTGCCGTCACCCTAATAGCACTAACTTTATCAATACGCCGCCTCTTTGCTGCGGAAGATTTTATCCTTAAAAAAACCTATGGTTACTTTGCGCTATCAAGCCTATTAGTTATTCTATTAACTTTTGGGGCAGATTTAGGTGGTTTTATGGTTTATCAACATGGTGTTGCAGTTGCACCTGTGATGCAAAACACGCTACCTCCTCGCCCAGAACCTAAGCACGACCATGGCTCTATGGCACATAATCATGGTTCCACAGCACATAGCCACAGCCATAATGCCGCCCCACATACTCATGAGCCGATAATCCCCCCCACACAACCAGCCCCGCATACACACAGCCATGATACAGCACATAGCCATGACGGCCATGAGCACCACAGCCATTAACATAATTTAAATATTTTATAGCGCCAAATAATACCTAAACGCCCATTCTTTATGCCCTCAATCGTTTATGGCACTTGAATATAATAAGCATTGCATATCTTCCCTTCTAGGGACTATAGCAGTATGGTATTCTATCGCGTTTTATTGCTTAACCTGACTGACATAAAATAAGCCACGCCATGCAACGAACACGCGTTAAAATTTGCGGTTTCACTAATGCTAAACAAGCAGCTTTTGCAGCTTATGCAGGGGTCGATGCCATTGGCTTGGTATTTTACCCACCAAGCCCTAGAAATGTTTCTATTAGTACTGCACAAAAAATTGTGGCGGCCTTACCAGCCTTTACGAGTGTCGTCGCCCTATTTGTTGATGCTAGCACAGAGCAAATAACACAAGTTATTGAGCAAGTACCCATTGATACCATCCAGTTTCATGGCAATGAAACGGCAGCACAATGTCGTATTTATGGCAAACCTTATATGAAGGCAGTCAGAATGCAAACAGGCACTGATACCAATGCTTTAACAGCAGCGTATCATGATGCTAGCGGCCTATTACTAGATGCCTACCACACTGGGGTTCCAGGTGGCACAGGCGAACAATTTGATTGGGACTTAATTCCCGCCCACTGTGATTTACCCATTATTCTTGCAGGCGGGCTTGCAGAACACAATGCACGCGCAGCCATTCAGCGCGTGCAGCCTTATGCTCTCGATGTTAGTAGTGGTGTTGAGTCATCTAAAGGCATTAAAGATAATAATAAAATAGCAGCATTTTTAACTGAGGTTTACCTAAGTGACAGAAACAACTAATTCATACAATATGCCTGATGAACGGGGACATTTTGGTCCTTATGGCGGTTTATTTGTAGCAGAAACATTGATTCCTGCGGTAGAAGAGCTGGATGCAGCCCACAAAAAATACATGACCGATGCCGAATTCATGGCTGAACTGGATAAAGATTTCCAGCATTATGTCGGTCGCCCGTCACCTCTGTATCACGCAGAACGTTGGAGCCGTGAATTAGGCGGCGCACAAATATACCTTAAACGCGAAGACCTGAACCATACAGGTGCGCATAAAATCAACAATACCATTGGCCAAATTCTGTTGGCTAAACGTATGGGTAAAACCCGCATTATTGCCGAAACAGGCGCAGGCCAACATGGGGTAGCGACAGCAACAGTCTGCGCTCGCCTTGGTTTGGAATGTGTCGTCTATATGGGGGCTGTTGATATTGCTCGCCAAGCACTCAATGTTTATCGCATGCAATTATTGGGTGCTACCGTTGTCTCGGTGACATCAGGTTCCAAAACACTCAAAGATGCGCTTAATGAAGCCATTAGAGATTGGGTTACAAATGTCGATAATACCTTTTATATTATCGGTACCGCTGCAGGCCCTGCGCCTTACCCAGCAATGGTCAGAGACTTTCAGTCCATTATTGGCCGTGAAGCAAAACAACAATGCTTAGCGCAAGCAGGTAAACTACCCGATGCATTGCTTGCCTGTATTGGTGGTGGCTCTAATGCTATTGGCTTGTTCCACCCTTTTATTGATGATGCCGACGTAAAAATGATTGGTGTTGAAGCAGCGGGGGACGGCATTGAAACTGGCCGACATTCAGCACCATTATGCGCAGGTCGTCCTGGCATCTTACATGGTAACCGCACTTACTTGATGGAAGATGATGATGGTGAGATTATTGAAACGCACTCTATTTCTGCCGGTTTAGATTATCCTGGTGTTGGCCCTGAGCATTCTTGGCTCAAAGATATAGGCCGCGCTCAATATGTCAGTATCACCGATGATGAAGCCTTAGAAGGCTTTCATGCCTTAACTAAAATGGAAGGCATTATTCCTGCTTTAGAATCTAGCCACGCAATGGCTTACACTTTAAAATTAGCACCAACTATGCAACAAGATGAAATTTTGATTGTTAATTTATCAGGGCGTGGCGATAAAGACATGCACACTATGGCTGAGCGTGAAGGAATTAAAATATGAGCCGTTTAACGACAAAATTTGCCGAATTAAAAAAATCAGGCCATAAAGCACTGATTCCTTTTATTACCGCAGGTGACCCTACACGTGACTTTACCGTCCCCATGATGCATGCCATGGTAGCAGCAGGTGCCAATGTTATTGAGTTAGGTGTCCCCTTTTCTGATCCAATGGCCGATGGCCCAGTGATTCAGCGCGCCAGTGAGCGTGCTTTAGAACATAAAATGAGTTTACGCCACACTTTAGAGGTTGTTACTGAATTCAGAGCAACCGACCAAGATACCCCCGTTGTCTTAATGGGCTATGCAAACCCAGTAGAAGCGATGGGTTACCCTGAGTTTGCCATTGCTGCAGAACAAGCAGGCGTTGATGGCGTACTCACCGTTGATTTACCACCTGAAGAAGCACAAGAATGTGCAGATTTACTGAATGCACACAATATAGACCAAATATTTTTACTTGCCCCCAATAGCAGTGTAGACAGAATTAAAAAAATGGATGCGATTGGCAGCGGCTTTCTTTATTATGTATCAGTAAAAGGTGTAACAGGTGCTGGTCATTTAGATACAAACGACGTTGAAAAAAAGCTGCTTGATATACGCGCTAATACCCAACTACCCGTTGGTATTGGCTTTGGCATAAAAGATGCTGAAACAGCAAAAACAATTGCCGGTTTAGGTGACGCAGTTGTTGTTGGTAGTGCTTTAATCAGTAAAATAGAAGCGAATTTAGACTCACCTGAAACAGCCAAGCAAGAAATCATCGAATTATTAAAATCCATGCGCCTAGCGATGGATACCCAAGGTTAACAGCGGAGCACATTATGAGTTGGTTTGAAAAATTAGTCCCCTCAACTATTATAAAAAAAGATTCTGACAGTAAAAAAACAGCTGTCCCTGAAGGTCTATGGAATAAGTGTTCTGCCTGTAGTGCAATTTTGTATAACAGCGAGCTAGAAAAAAATGCGAACGTCTGCCCTAAATGTGATCACCATATGCGTATTGGCGCACGACGACGCATAGATTTGTTTCTGGATACAGAAGGCCGTGAAGAAATCGCTGACAATCTTAAACCATTAGACCCATTAAAATTTAAAGATAGCAAGAAATACAAAGACCGTATTTCACAGGCACAAAAGAAAACTAAAGAAAATGATGCACTCGTTGTTATGAGTGGCACCCTGCAAGATAAGCCTATCGTAGTAGCCGCTTTTGATTTTGGCTTTATGGGCGGCTCCATGGGATCAGTTGTCGGTGAACGCTTTGTACGTGGTGTTAATAAAAGTATCGAACTAGGCGCGCCTTTTGTCGTTTTCACTGCTAGTGGTGGTGCCCGCATGCAGGAATCACTATTTTCTTTATTTCAAATGGCTAAAACCAGTGCTGCGCTGACCAAACTATCTGATGCAGGATTACCTTATGTGTCTTTTATGACTGACCCAACTATGGGCGGGGTATCGGCCAGTTTAGCCATGCTAGGTGATGTTAATGTTGCCGAACCTAAGGCCTTAATCGGTTTTGCAGGCCCACGGGTTATTGAGCAAACAGTGCGCGAAAAATTACCCGAAGGTTTTCAGCGTAGTGAATTTTTGCAAGAACACGGCGCTATTGATATGATTATTGATCGTCGTGAAATCCGTGAAAAACTGAGTTCTATTTTAGCCATTTTGATGGCTAATCGCCCAGTATAAGCACTCTAAATCACGATAAACTTCCCTTTGGAGATACTCTGCCAAGGGGGAAGCTACCTCTCACAATATTTAAGCCTATCTCTTTTCACTCTTATGCACTTTGACACCCTAAAAGGTTGGTTAGACTGGCAAGAAACGCTACACCCCAAAAGTATAGACTTAGGTTTAGAACGAGTAACGCAAGTATTTCAACGCCTCAACCCATACGGTAAAAAGCCCATCACCATTACTGTTGCAGGAACCAATGGCAAAGGATCAAGCATTGCTTTTTTAGATGCCATTTACTGTGCACAAGGCTTACGTGTAGGTGCCTATACATCACCGCATATCATCCAATACAACGAACGTATTAAAATCAATGGTACTGCCGTCAGTGACGAACTTATTTGTGAGTCTTTCGCTAGAATCGAAGCAGTCAGAGAGAATGTTTCTCTAAGTTATTTTGAATTTAGTACTTTGGCAGCATTAGATATTTTTGCACGCGACGACCTTGATATTCAGCTACTAGAAGTAGGTTTAGGCGGGCGCTTAGATGCAGTCAATATTATTGATCCTGATGCGACTATTGTCACCAACATCAGTCTTGATCATACCGCTTGGCTAGGTGAAACACGTGAAGCTATTGGTTTTGAAAAAGCGGGTGTTTTTCGCCCCAATACTGCCGCCATTATTAGTGACCCTCACCCACCTCAGTCATTAATTGACTATGCCGATAAGATACAAGCACCTTTAGCACGTATTGGGCATGAATTTGACTATCAAAAATATAGTACTGATTGGTCATGGAAAAACACCAACGATAAACTTGATGCACTACCCTTCCCACGCTTAAAAGGCACACATCAATACCGTAATGCAGCAGCTGTATTAACAGCTATTCAAGCCTTGCAAGGCAAAATACCCGTCTCCGAGCAAGCTATTAAGCAAGGCTTACGCACAGCTTATTTACCAGGCAGGTTCCAAATAATCAATTCCGAACCAACCGTATTATTAGATGTCAGTCACAATGTGCAAGCAGCGCAAGCTTTAGCAGATTATCTACAAGAAGAATTCCAGACTAGGCCAGTACATGCAATTTTCACCATGATGAACGATAAAGACAAACAAAGTATCATCAAGCTAATGCAACCCTTTATAAAACATTGGTATATCTCGCCTTTGGATACCCCACGTAACAGCAAGAAAGTAGACTTGGTAGATGCTTTTCAACAATGCAATATCAAACAAGTCAGCTTTGACTTTAATGACTTTATGAGCACTTTTCAAGCCGCAAAAATCAATGCGCAAAGTGACAATGGCTTAGTTTTAGTATTCGGCTCCTTTTTTCTGGTTTCTGAATACTTAAGCCTTTTTAGCGATTTCTCAGGAAAATAGTATGAATGAAATATTAAAACAAAGAATTGTAGGTGCAACAGTCATTACGGCTCTTGCAGCTATTTTTGTGCCTATGCTATTTGACAACCCAGTATCTGATGCCGATAACTACACTAATGAGTTATCGCTACCAACAGAGCCAGAAAATAATATGCAAACTCTACTGGAGACTATTCCCAAGAGCCAGCAAGAGGTATTATCACGACCCGTACCTGCTACCGTCAAGATTCAGTCTGAAATGATTAAACAGTCAATCAAAGAAACTGACCTAAAAAGCTGGGTCATTCAAGTCGGTAGCTTTAGTCAAAAACAAAATGCCCAAGATTTTCGCGATAAACTACGCAAAAATAATTTCACAGCTTATGTCGATTCGATTACCAACAACAAAGGTACAACTCTATACCGTTTACGCGTTGGCCCTGAAATAGATAAAAAACGTGCATTAAAAGCTAAACAACAATTAGAATCCCTCTATAAAGTAAAAACAATGTTAGTTTCTGAATAGGCAAGCATATGATTTGGATAGACTATGCCATTATTGGCTTAATTGTAATCTCCATGATAATAGGGCTCTTTAGAGGCCTGATTAAAGAAGCTTTTGCTCTAGTCACTTGGGGAGTAGCCTCTTGGGTAGGCTTAACATTCAGCTCACAGTTTGCAGAACTACTAGAAAATGCAATTGCAGTGCCTAGCGTTAGAATTGCAGTAGCCTTCATTTCGCTGTTTTTACTCACCTTGATACTCGGCGCTATTATCAATTATTTACTGAGCGCGCTGGTCAGTAAAACGGGTTTAACAGGCACTGACCGCTTAGCTGGGTTAGTTTTTGGCGCGGGGCGCGGGGCTATTCTGGTGGTTATTTTAGTGATGCTGGCAGGATTAACACCACTTCCTAATAGTCCTTGGTGGAAAGAATCACAATTAATTCCCCAATTTCAAGCATTAGCTGTCTGGTTACGCGACCATATCCCAGATGATTTCGCTGATAAATTAAATTATAACTAATTCGTTATACTTCGTGGTGTTATAAATACAGCTGTAGTAGCAGTACGAAATATACATTCAATACATTAAAGCAAAGGTAATAAAATGTGTGGTATTGCGGGAATCGTTTCCCATCAAAATGTAAATCAAGACCTTTATGATGCACTGACCGTGCTCCAACATAGAGGCCAAGATGCCGCAGGCATTGTCACATGTGAAAACGGACGTTTACATTTACGCAAAGACAACGGATTAACTCGCGATGTCTTTAGCCCAGAACAAATGGTAAAATTGAAAGGCAATATGGGTATTGCACATGTACGTTACCCAACAGCTGGCTGTTCTAGTTCATCCGAAGCACAACCATTTTACGTCAACTCACCTTTTGGCTTAACCTTGGCCCATAATGGCAACTTGACCAATACCGCACAGCTAAAAAAAGAACTGTTTATTGAAGATCAACGCCATTTAAATACCAACTCCGACTCGGAAGTCTTATTAAATATTTTTGCGCATGAACTGCAACAGCTTGGCAAACTTGAGTTAAACCAAGACGATATTTTTAAAGCCGTACAAGGCGTGCACCGACGTTGTAAAGGTGCTTATGCCGTCGTCATAATGATTCCTAATATTGGCATCATTGGCTTTCGTGACCCACACGGCATCCGCCCTATCGTTTTTGGCCAGCGAAAATCATCACAAGGCACCGAATTCATGATCGCTTCTGAAAGTGTAGCCTTTGATATATTAGGCTATGAAATTATTCGTGATATCGCACCAGGCGAAGCTGTTTTTATCACAGAAGCAGAAGAAATATACACCCAACAATGCGCAGAAAAAACGACTCATTGCCCTTGTATTTTTGAATATGTTTACTTTGCGCGCCCCGATTCGATTATTGACAATATCTCTGTCTATAAGGCGCGTTTGCGTATGGGTGATAAATTAGCAGAAAAAGTCCTTAATGAATGGCCTGACCACGATATTGATGTGGTGATCCCCATCCCTGATACCAGCCGTACCTCGGCCTTACAAATGGCTAATACACTAGGCATTAAATATCGCGAAGGTTTTATCAAGAATCGCTATATCGGTCGTACCTTTATCATGCCAGGACAGCAATTACGTAAAAAATCGGTACGCCAAAAACTGAATGCTATTGATTTAGAGTTTGATGGTAAAAATGTCCTGTTAGTTGACGACTCCATTGTGCGCGGCACCACCTCAGAACAAATCATCCAAATGGCGCGTGATGCAGGTGCTAAAAAAGTTTATTTTGCGTCCGCAGCTCCAGCAGTACGTTATCCTAATGTTTACGGCATTGATATGCCGGCAGCACATGAATTAATTGCCCATAACCGTACTGAAGAAGAAATCTGTACTGCTATTGGTGCCGATAAAATGATATACCAAGACTTGGAGGATTTAGTCGACTCTGTGCGCAAGGGTAACCCAGATATTACAAACTTCGACACCTCTTGCTTTGACCGCCAATATGTCACGGGTGATATTGATGATGCTTATTTACAGCATATTGAGGATCTACGTAATAATGAAGCCCAAGCTGAAAAAAATATAGCGACTGAAATTATTGATATGCATAACTCCAATTAGAATTTAAGATGGATCTCTCATAAAACAAAACTTTGTTCCCAAGCTTTGCTTGGGAACACATGGAAGCACTGCTCTACTGTGCATCTCGACAAGTCCTGTATTGCCGCATTGAAACGAGATTTCTATTGCTTGTCCCATGCTAAATTGATAAGCAAACAATGCAACACCTGTTTTGGGTAAGAATAACCACAACTACAGCAGACCTCTTCAGCATGTTATTATTCTTTTAATCATAATATAATGAGCTCAATATACTTCTGTGCAGATAATAATTATTAAAAATAAGACTCTGCAACAGGCACTGTAATTGTTTCGCTAGTATCACTTTTAACAAAAAATAGTGTATCTATATGAAACCTATACTCACTATTAACTATAGAGGCAGAAAATTGAAAAAATCCATATTAATACCCGCGCTCATCTCTTTACTTAGCTTAGCATCTACAGGTGTGATGGCTGCCGGCGGTCACGGCGGACATGGCAGTAGTGTCAATAAAAATGGTAAAAGCGCCTGTAAAGCAATTAATATTAATCACGTTAAACCGAAACACTTGGAAGTCGTCTTTCCCAGGGCTAAATTTTCTTTTTGGGTTAATGGTCTTAAAGAAAGTGAAATAAAGTTTGTTGAAGTCACGGCAAAAAAGATTCCGGTAGAACTTTCATCTGAAATCAGAACTGGATTTATTCTATTCAAAGGTGAATTACCCGCCTCTTTAGAAAACACTGCGGCACGCATTCAAGTCAATGTACATGCAAAAAGATGCCCTGTTCAAAAAGGCTGGTTAGTAAAAATAGCTGATTAAGAACTAGGAACAGTCAATAACAGTCGCATTCGCATAAGCTAATCTGACCTAAAAAATAGACCATCAACTTAAGACAAGGTAAATTAGGCTTGTAGGTTGGCGGTGAGGCACGAACCCCAACAATGTTAATATATCCGCAAAATGTTGGGTTACGTTTTCTGCGCTACGCTGGAAAAGCTAACCCAACCTACGCCTGATTGAGAATGATTCACTCTTAATTTAACGGCAGTGAAACTATTTAATCACTGCAACTGGCTGCTGCTTACCAATGCCTTTTATATAGGGCCGATACATATCCTCAATATAAACTGGTGGAATCGTATAAGTTCCAGGGGTTACCATTCTGGCTAAGTAAAACAAATTATTAGCTCGACCCGCATGCAAATCCAACGCAGCGACATAACGATCATCACGATATTCTTGATAATTCACACGCGTCGCATACAGCAAATCTTGTAAATCATCGCCATCAATTTTAATGGGTAGACCCTCTAGTTTGATACTATTCTTTAAGTTCTGATTTTCCAGCTCAAACCCTGCAGGTAATAAATCCACCACTAAGGCATGGGTTAGCCTTTCTTTGGATTTTACTTGCACATGTACCAAAATTAACTCGCCGACCTTTAATTTAGCCAAATCAATCGCTTTACCTGCTAAAGAATAATAGTCACGTTGTAGCGTAAAAATACCCATGGCCTTTGCGGGTGCTTTGCGCAGATAACCTTTAAGCTGAAGTTGCAAATATAACGGTTGCGTATAAGTTGATTGCACACTAACCTTACTTGGAATATCCTTCCCTTTAAAAACAGCTTGATAACGTTCAGTTTGCTTAAGACTCTGTTTAACTTTCGTCAAAATCAACTGCGCCGACCAAGCACTTTGTGCATCAGTACTTAACTGAATAGCGGTCATAAATAAGGCATTGCGCTCTTGCGTGCTTAGGTATTGACGTACACCTAACTTATCTGCCAATTGAAAGATTAATTGTTCACTCGCCACATTGACAACTTTATGCTTGCTCAATAAATAAGTCATCAAACTTAAATCGCGTAACGGACTACCATAATCAGCTAAATACAAGCGCGGTAAACGCTCGATTGTTAAGGCTTGCGTAATCGCTGCTTGGCCACGCTTGGTATCACCTTGTTGGGTAAGTGCCAAACCCAAGTGCACCAATGGCAAACCTGAGCGACTGTGTTCGCGCTGGTGATCATACAAAGTGCGCAGCGAGCCTAATGGTGCGCGATTTAAACGTGACAACACATAGCCTGCATAAGCTTTATAAGCAAAGCTACTATGCTTGGGGTAAGGGCTATAGCCATCATTATACATACGCCCGGTTTGGTTAACGTATTGGGTTAAACGCTTTAATGCTTTGTTTAAAACGGTATCGGGTACTTGAAAACCCTGCTCACGTGCATCTAACAGAAAATCACTTACATATGCAGTTAACCAATGCTCCTCACGCCCATGACTATCCCACAGGCCAAAACTACCATTACTACGCTGCATACCCGCCAAACGCACAATACTGCGCTTCACTTCAACAGAGCGCTTACTTAAATCTAATTTTATATTACGGTGCTTAATGTCTGTCAGTTTAAACTGAGCGATGCGTTGCTCATTTAAAAATAACCATGGATAAGTGCTACTCGTGGTTTGCTCTAAACACCCATATGGGTAGCGTAGTAACGCTTGCAGTTGTTGCTGAATATTTAATGAAGGTTCGTTCGCCAGTGTTAAAGTCGCTTGGCTGGAATTTAATAAAAATTGTTTGGTAGGGAGCGATACTTTCACTTTGGATTTTGCAGCAATTTGTTTTCTTATTACCTTATTAATCGCGGGATAAGCCGGACGTACCGCTATTTTCCATTGCCGTTTTAATTGAATTTGCTCACCAGCAGATTGTTGATTTGTTAAGCTCAAATTCAATTCTGCCTGCCCAAAATCCTGTAATGCACTCAGCGGAAGGCGTAGTATTTGTTTCTGTTGATCTTTCAGTACCAAGGTTTGTACTTGGCGTTGCACTTTAACAGGCCCCGTACTGCTCATATTCAAGTTTAGTTGTTGTTCGGAACCACTTTGGTTCAATATATCCAAGGTCAATAATGACTGGTCACCGCCTGCTAAAAAACGTGGCATAGCAGCCTCGGCAATAATGGGTGCGGCAACAGTAATTGAGCTTTCTGTAGCACCAAAGCGGTCTTGACTATATGCCAAAGCCATCAGCCGCAGCTTGCCATTAAAATCTGGAATATCCAATGTAACAGTTGCCTGACCTTCGGTATCAAACTGTACTGGCCCTGTAAAAAGCGCGACCACTTTCACTTCAGTGCGTGGCATAGTGCCATCATCGGCTAAATCGGCATCACCACCAAAGCGTACTTTGCTCATGTCTCCATCAATAATTTCCACAATTTTGCCATACACATCATGTTGGTCAATACTATAGCGTCGTTGCGCTGTAAACCAATCTAATGGTTGTGGTGTAGTAAATCCGGTGATACTTAACACCCCAACATCTACAGCTGCTAGTGTTACATATGCCGTTTCACCTGGTTTGACATTATGTAATTTAAGCTGCGTTTGTAGCGTCGTTTCCGGGCGAATTTTGGCAGTATCCGTTTGTATTTCTATCTCTAACTGCGCCGCACTACTATCTAGCGGTAAATGTACTATCCCGACAGCACGATTTGGGGTGATTTTTTGCTTGCTATCCCCTGCACGAAATACCACGGCTGTTGCATAAATATCATGGCGATGCCAAGATTTATCAACAGGCAAGTCTAAATTCATCCCTGTTGCAGGTATCGCAAGACGCTGCATCCATAATGCCTGCTGACTATTTTCTACTAGCACAAAACCGTTACCAGCATGTGGTGGAATAATTTTTAAATGCGCTATATCACCTGGCAGGTAGGCTTTCTTATCCCACTGTAACACCACTCTATCCGGACGCGCAGTTTGTTCGGCTTGTGCATACCAATAATTGCCAGCCTTAAAACGTAATGAAGTCATTTGTCCCGTTTTATTATTGCGGACTCTCAATAAATATTGCCCCTGCTCAACAGGCACTTGCAGTATATTAGCCTGCGCATTTTGCAAGCTGATTTGCTGATGAAAAACTGGCACATTGGTTTCCGTATAAGTACGTTGCCAGCCACGACCTTCAGTTTGCTCCCAGAAATAACTACGCTGTTCATGAATAAGGGTAACGGTTACTTCTGCTGCCAGCTTCTCTGCATTAGACTTAATATTAATCAGCTCAAATTCTAACTGACTATTAGCAGCAATATCTTCCAAATCAGTGACTGAACGCAAACCTAACAAAGCCTCTTGCGGCCAATAGGTATAATGAATAAAACGATTAATAGCACGCCCTCCTGTTTCATACAGGCTGGCAGTTAATGCTATATTGACAGGTGTATGCTTGACTGACTCCCAATGAGCACTGATTGCTACCGTACCAAGACCTTGCGCATCCAATTGTATATCTTTGGGTGTGAAGCCCGCCTTATCAGCATAAGGAATTTTTTCATCCACATTACCAAAGTAAAATTCAGCATACTGACTAAGAGGATGGCGTTTTGCACTTAAACTCACCTGACTGCTAAGACGATTAGCGACTGCAGGTGCTCCGTATAAATAGCGACCCGATACAGGCACATTTAACGGCTGTTGCGGCAACACCCAAGATGATTTTTCAGCATTTCCCAACTGCAATGCCATTCGCTCAGGAAGAAAATCTTCCACTGCAAATTGATAGCGAAAATCACTTACTCCCGGCACAGCCACTTGCAGAGCCCACTGGCCGGTACGTGCATGCCGAGGTAATTCAAACTCATAATGATACAAGCCCGTCTCATCAGAATGCCAAGCAAAACTGCTTAATACTTGTCCATCAGGGCGTTTTATCTTTGCCTGTAACGGTGGCGTGGAGACCGACTCAGCCTTATAGTCACGTAATAATGCATTGATAATAACCGTTTCACCTGGCCGATAAATATCCCGTGGACCATAGGTAAACAGCTCTAATGGTTTAAAATCCCTACCCAATATGGCAAACTCTGACAAATCAAGTGCGGCACGTTTCAGGGTGAGCACAGTCAAGTGCTTACCCTGCGTAGCAACTAATACCTTTGCTTGCTTACGATTATTAATCAGCTGCGCAACACCGTCTTTATCACTGCTTAATTCAGCAATAAGCTTGCCTTTTTTATCGTAAAAAGCCAAATTCACACCCGCCAATGCCTTACCAGAAGCTAAGGAACTGACATAAACATTCAATTGCTCAGTCAAGGTATGGGTATGAATACCAATATCACTAATCGTAAAATAAGTCAGCTGATAATCACGGTACTGCCCTGCGACCCGCATCACTGCCAAATACACGCCAGGTGTTTGCAGTGCATCAATAGCATGAATATCTAAGTGAGTGGTATAGCGTGCATTTTTAGGTGGCTGCAAGTTAAACCGGCCTGAGTAAGCCAAATCTGCATACTCACTATATTGCCCGACTTGCCAAGTACCCGTATTCGCTAATTTACCGCGCCACTCCCTTAAGAAACGACTCAATTTATCGGTCTTGACCCGATAAAAATCAACATCAACTTTATCTATATTGACACTAACGACAGGTAGACCTTTGACCAATTCAGCAGGAATTAAAGAACCATTACTGGCAAAATCAATAAAGGGTTGTAAGTCACGCGTATGAATATCTTGCTGTACATCCGCCAATAACTGTTGCTGGGTAATCGCTGCTAAGCCTTTAAAGACAGTAATACGATAATCTTGATTAGGCTCAATACTAGGGAAAGATAGCCGCTTGCCATTAGCCGCTAAAACCCAACTACCATCAATAGGCTGACCCTGTTTATCGGTGACTTTTAAAAAAGATTGAAACTCGGTTTGCTTGGAAATCGGCACCGATAAATTGATACGTAATGCAGGCTTGTTTTCGTAGGGCTGTTCGACAATATTAATCACTGCAAACTCAATATTAGCGTACTGAGCTTGTTGCTCTATACTGGTAGCATGCTGTTCGGCAGTATTTTGCTCATCACAAGCAACCAGAAAAACACTCAACAAAAAGGTAATATAAAAACAATATGGCCGTAGCAATAAAGACATAATTTAGCCCTACTTAAATATTTTAGGAATCAACACGATTTTAAAGTTTATACGTGCATACGTCTAGCTCAGGAGTTAACTCATATTTTACTTTCTTACAGCGTTTAAATTCTTCTTTATTTGCTGTATTCCTAGTATGAAATAATTAGGCAGTAAATTGAAGCTAAGGATAGTAAGTTTGTTGTCCTTTCCACTGCTAGTGGTAAAATGATTTGCATAAAAATTATTAATCCAAAGAGAATAATAATGTCCGAATACCCACTTAAAATTCAGGTTGACACACGTGAGTCACGAGCACATGTTGCTGAGTATCTACAAAAAAATACTGAGGTTGAACTTACTTTCCAACATCTGCCAATAGCAGATTATGCGGTAAATGATAGCTTTTTATTTGAGCGTAAGACCTTGCCTGATTTAGTCGCATCCATCAAAGATGGGCGTGTTTTCAAACAAGCTTGCTGTCTGGCGGCAGCACCACAGCGTGGAATAATCATTCTGGAAGGTAGTAGTGCTTGCCTAAGAAAATCAAATATGCACAGAGCAGCCATTCAGGGCTTATTAATCAAAATCAGCGTATTTCTTAATATTCCCGTGTTACGCGCAAAAGATGCAGAAGAAAGTGCGCGTTTAATCCTATATACGGTACGTCAGTCACAAAAATTAACAGGCTCAGTAAATAACCATACTCGACACTTCCCACATAAACGTCCAAAAGCCAAACAAAAAACTCAGCAGTTCATATTACAAGGTATTCCAGGTATTGGGCCAAGTAGAGCCAAAGCATTACTCAACTATTTTGGTAGTGTCGAAGCTATTTTTAGCGCAAATGCTGAGGAATTAAGTGCTGTTTCAGGTATTAATCAGACAATATCAAACACGATTTGCTGGGCAGTAAAAGAGCCAGAGGTAGGATTAGCTCGTTTCAAGCATAGCGCAGAAAATGCAACCCAATATGATGATTAAGTATTTGTTGGGGTTCGTACCTCACCCCAACCTACCGCGCTTACAGCTATGCCAATTCATTTTCCAGCTGCACAATAATTAACTGATATATTTTAGACAGCTCATCGAGCCCAGTCAAAGCACCAGCAATATCACTACGCATATATTGGTTAAATAAGTCATGCGCAGTCTGCTGAAATAATTCATAGTCCTTATTAATTTTGCGCAGCCACTCTTGATTAAATAATGACTCCTGCCTTATCTGTTTAAAGCGTATAACATGATGACATTTATGCTGCGTCATCACTGGCCAATTTTTAGGCTCATCAGGTGCTGACTGTATATTGTGTGCAAATATGTTATACCAACGCTCTAAACATAACTGAAATAATATTATTTTTTTTGCAGTGGGTGTTTTGAGCAATACTTCATAATTCTTCCATTTTTGCTTAGGAATATAATTTTTTACCCAAATCAGGACCTCATTAGCAGGCATTGGCTTGGCAATCCCATACCCTTGAGCCTGTTCACAGCCCATGGCTAATAAAATCAAACCATGTTCTAGTGTTTCCACACCTTCAGCAATAATATCGCGATTAAATGCACTTGCTAGGCCAATAACACCTTCAATAATAGCGAAATCATTAGCATCATCTAAGACATTTTTAACAAAACTTTGGTCTATTTTTAAAATATTTGCCGATAAATTCCTTAAATGCGTCAAAGAAGAATAGCCGGTACCAAAATCATCCAACGCAATATGTAAACCCAATTGATGTCGACAAGCTGCCACAATATTTCTTATCGCGCTTAAATCGCCTAAAGCGCTGCTTTCTAAAATTTCTAGTTGAAAATAATTTGAGCCTACACTTGGATGCCGCTCTAAAACAGCTGTGAGTACTTTAATAAAAGAAAGTGACTGCAAATGATAGGAAGAAATATTAACGCTAACTTCCAAATTAAGCCCTAAAGATTGCCAAGCATCAAGCTGCTGTAAAGCGGTTGTTATGACCCATTCGCCCAGCTGATTTTCTAGTTCCGTGCCTTCGAGTATGGGTAAAAAGTCTAACGGAGGTATCAAACCTTTTTCTGGGTGTAGCCAACGGATTAGTGCTTCTACTCCAAATACTGCACCCGTTCTCATATTCACTTTAGGCTGATAATATAAATGCATTTCACCTTGCAATAATGCACTTTGAATCTCTTGTATACGTTGCTGCTTATCCACCAGTTGTTGATCTTCTGCAAAATCAAAAAATTTATATTGATTACGCCCTGCTAACTTTGCCTTATACATCGCTTGATCTGCATGCCTTAGTAGCGTATCAAGATCGGCATCATCACGAGGATATAACGTTATCCCACTTGAAGCACTAATCAGCATTTCTTGCCCTTCCACCACAAAAGCATGTGCCAAAGATCGATGTAAGCGTGCCAACATCTGCTCGCACTGCTCTGGTGTAGAAATATTACCCAGCAATAAGGTAAATTCATCCCCTCCCATACGGGCAACGGTATCTTCGGCACGTAGTTGAGCTGTAATCCTCTCCGCTACTTTTACTAATAATTGATCACCCACTAAATGCCCATAGTTATCATTGACAGGTTTAAACTCATCCAAGTCCAGAAAACAAACTGCCAATAGCGTTTTAGTGCGCTTACTATGCGCAATGGCTTGTTGGTAACGATCAACAAACAAACTACGATTAGGTAAACCTGTCAACACATCATAATGTGCCATCATTTCCAAGGTCTTCTGTTGCTTTTTGCTTCGGGTAATGTCCGAAAACATACCAATGTAATGTTGCGTTTTACCCACATTATTGACGATTGCAGAAATAGTCAGTAATTCGGCATACAATTCACCATTTTTCTTACGATTCCACAGTTCACCCCGCCAAAAACCTTGACTAATTAATGTGCTCCACATTTCCTCAAAAAACTCAGGAGCATGCTTTCCTGAACTAAGTATGCTTGGTTTCCTCCCTATGGCTTCTTCGCGACTATAACCTGTAATATTGCAAAAAGCAGGGTTTACATCCACCACTACACCTGATACATCAGTGATAGCAATACCTTCATGTGCTGCCTTAAAAACTTGCGAGGATAATTTTAATTGTGTTTCTGCTTGCCTACGCTCTAATTCAATAACCAACCTAGTAGCAAGACTACCTAATAATTCCAGTTTGTACATATCCTCTGCCATAGGTTTATCGTCAATCATAGCCAATAAGCCTAACACTTCATTATCATTATTTTTAAGGGGCACTCCCAGATAACTAATCGCTTTCATATCAACCAACATAAGGTCTTTAGGGAAGAGCTGTTGAATATTATCAGGATAAAAAACCACATCTTGCTGGGTAACAAGCTGGCATGGAGTACCTTCCGTATCATAAGAAAAGTTAGTGATGAACTGATTATTAGCCCAAAGCACAATCGTTGTTGCTTGCTCAGTTCTATTTTCATCAAAACAAGCAATAAATGCATAACGCACATTATGTGAGGTTGCCAACTCACTGACTATATGCTGTATAACATCACCATCAATTGCAGAGCCACTTTCTGCCAAAGTACGTAATATCAGCTCACTACGCTTACGCTCAGTTATATCAGTGTGGATACCCACTATTCTACTGGGTCTATTTTGCTCATCCCATGCAACCACCTGCCCAATCGAATGTATCCATACCCACCGACCCTCTTTATGTCTACGACGATACTCCTTTTCTCGCGTTTTTTTACCAGCTACACTTTCATGAAATGTGCGCACCACCGCCTGCCTATCATCAGGATGTATATTTTTTTGCCATTCTTGTAAGCTGAAATGCAATGCACTGGGCTCATAACCTAATAAGCGCGGGTATTCATCACTAACAGTCACAGTACTTGATAGAATATCCACGTCAAACCAGCCCTGTTTAGATGCTAGCATGGCCAGCTGTAGGCGCTCCGTTTTACTAGCCAATTCAGTTGTCTGCTCTTGCACCGTCTGCGCTAAACCTGCTGCCAAACGCTTTATTTTTTTTGTTGCAGTAAAATAGATAGGGTACGCAAACACTAAAAATAATAGTGCTATGATTAAGGTTCGGTATAAATGTTCGCGTAATTGTGTCTGAATATGATCTATGGCAATATCGGCTCCAGCAATATAATAGCTACCATCTTTTGCAGACAAAGGCATAAAAACGCTTCTAAAAGTTCCCCACTGATCTGAATACTCTATAAATATCTGTTGTTTATTTTTAAAAACAGCATAAACACGCGGGTCTACATCATCATAATGATCAAAAAATACAGTTAACCCTTCTTTTGTACTCCGTTCTTTTGCAGTCGCGCTAGATGATGTAAAAAAAATCTTGTTATTTTGTAAGATTAAGGTGTAAATATAGACAATATTATTTTTATCCGTATAAGCTGATAGCTTAAACATATTGGCAATATCTGCCTCTTGAGTCAAATCACCCTCTGTTACCTTAGCATGGTGCAAATTTTCAGAGAGCAGCAAAGGTGTTATCTGTGCAGCCTCAACTAATTGCTGATCTATTGCCTTATACAGTGCTTTTTCCTCACTAATAAAGCTATAAAAGGCAAAACCAATCACCCAAAAAACGTAAAGGACTAACGCACTAAAGGTTTGTTTGTATTTGCCAGCGTTTGAAAATAATTTCATAAATAATGAGTCATACTTTAAATAACAATATTCAATAATTCTGTCTTCTTACCTTATATGATAGCAAAAAACGCACTTATCACCGGAAATAGCAACGGCCTTGGCAAAGGTCTTACCCAAGCATTGCTCAATGCAAATTATCATGTCTATGGTTGTAGTCGACAAGGCTGCTCATTAACAGGCAAACTCAATGACATACGTTGCGATCTAAGTGATTTTGATAGTATCACCACAGCTTTGCAACAATTACTCGCTGGTATCACCCATTTGGATTTGGTTATTCTAAATGCGGGTATTCTGGGTGAATTAAAAAATATGAGTGCTACGTCATTAGATGAATTACAGACGGTAATGAATATTAATGTCTGGGCGAACAAGTTTATTTTTGATTATTTATTAGAGTCAGGCATCGCGATTAAACAAATTTTACTGATGTCTTCAGGTGCTGCAGTATTAGGTAATAAAGGTTGGGGAGCTTATGCACTGTCCAAATCTGCATTAAATATGCTGGGGCGACTCTATGCCCACGAATTTCCTGATACCCATATTATGTCGATTGCACCAGGGCTAGTTGATTCGCAAATGATGGATTACCTGTGTAATGAAGCGGATAGCACTGAATTTCCTGCATTACAACGCATACAACAGGCTAAAAAAGATGATAAAATCCTCTCCATCGACCAAGCAGCTGTGCGCATATTAAGTGCCTTACCGCACCTTAAAGATTATGAAAGTGGTAGTTTTATCGATTTACGCCAAATTCTGGCACCCGAGGAATATGCTGAGTTAATGCAAGCACGGAATAAGCCGTGATTATTCCCCTTGCTCTAGCTCATTTATAGCCTTCATTTTTTTCTTGTCATCATACATCGCAATATCAGCCGCATTAAGCAACTCATCAAGGCTTCCCCCTTGATCTGGGTAAATTGCCATACCAATACTAGTAGATATCTTTAATGAAATATCGTCAACCACTACTTCCTCTGCTATAAGCCTTTTCAGTTTAGAACTCAAAATTCGACAAGCTTTTATACTCTCAATATTAGTGACTATGATTGCAAATTCATCACCACCAATCCGAGAAACCATATCAGTCTCGCGAATACATAATTGCATTTTGCTTGCTAGTGTTTGTAGCAAAGCATCACCATAGGTATGTCCATAATTATCATTAATAGGCTTGAAATCATTTAAATCTATAAATAATAGCCCTATTTTTGTTCCCTGTCGTTTTGCAGTTGCTAATGCATAATTAAATTCTTGCTGTAGTAGCGATTTATTAGGTAGATTTGTTAAAACATCGTGTTCAGCCAGATGCTTTAAATGTAAAGATTTTTCACGCTCTTGAGTGATATCAGTAAACATGGCAATATAATTTTCGATCTCACCATGTGGGTTATGCAAAGCTTTAATGGTCATTTTTTGCAAGTATAGCTCACCATTTTTACGGCGATTATAAATCTCTCCAGACCACCCCCCCACAGCATCTACGTTATACCATAAAGCTCGGTAAAATGTGTGGTCATGCCGACCTGAACTTAAAAAACTTGGGTTTAAACCTAAAACTGTTTCTGCCTGATAGCCAGTAATTGCACTAAAAGCAGCATTTACTCTGACAATCAGATTATCCTTATCAGTAATCATAATTGCTTGTGGCGAGAGTTCGCAGACATAATTGCCCAAAGTGAGATAATTTTCTTTTTCCAGCCGCTCAGTAATATCAACTACCGAAGTGAGATAACAATGTCGGTTACTGTATTCTACTCGCTGCACGTGCACTTCAACCGGATATAATGACTCATCCTCACGCTGTAATACAGTTTCAAAATCAACGACAGTAACCTGGTATTCCTGTAGTGGCTTTAATAATTGACGAAGTTGCTGCTCAGAAAGAAAAATCTGTAAATCAATCGGTGTTAATTTAAGTGCGGTAAATAATGACATCTTTTGATTTTCTAATGCACATTGATTAACAAATTCAAAATGCATATCATCTTCACAAAAAATATAGGTTTCGCTCTGACTGCTATTAATAGCCTGATACAAAATATTGCGTTCATTTGCGACATAAGCCACTAACATTGTGGAAAGCGATGCTACTGTAAAATATCCACAAAAAAAGATTAGGTTGGGCTCAGCATCCACACCAATAAACATACCTTGGCGGCTTAATAAACCAATAATACCGACAATAAAATACTCTGCGATAATGATGGAACTTATCGTTTGACCAAAACGCAATGCAGACCAAACTAGCGGGATAATGAGCAAATAATCACTGCGAACCAAATTAAAAAAGCTATTTTGCCAATCAGTTAATACATTCAATGCCATTAAAAATGACACCACTATTAACAAGCACGCTTCAACAGCCCTTTTATTGAGCAGCAGCTTCACCTGATAGTAACTAAACAACAATAGGAAAGGTGTAACAATTAATATTCCCAGAGCATCAGCCATCCACCAGTGCAAGATAATTTCTGGCAATTGATCAACGGAAATAAAATCTGCTAATAGCAATGATGTACTACCTAGCAATGCACTCAGCATAGCGCCTGTTGCACCTGCATAGAACAAAGAAAGATAATCATAACTATGATACACAATTTTAGAAAATGGTAAGTAGCGTAAAAGGTATAAAGCGAATAAAGGTTCAAGGCTATTGCCTAAAGCACTTAAACACCAAATAACAGGCACATCCCCTGCATAAATTCCTGCTGCAAAAGCACCTAAAAAAACACCCACTGCATATTTAGCCCCATAACGAATAAGTGCGGCCAAAGCAATACCTGATGCTGGCCATATTAGGGTAGCATTTCCTTTAATCACAGCAAATTCAAGTGCAATGACCGCGACTAAAAAATAAATAACCGCGAGCAAAATTTGCTGAACCACAATGCGCAAAAAACTATTAGTACTCATTTTCACATCTTAACCCGCTTGAAATTTCTTTTTGGGAACTACCTCAAATAGGCAATATTATTGAAAATGTTTTATTAGCTAATTCAAATAGATACTTATGCCGAGCATCAATCATCTTATGGCCAACCTGATATTCACTGCGCCAAGTCGTTATATTCATAATAAATTTCACTTAAAAAAAGTATGTCTTATTTAATAAAGATACTCCATTTGTATAATCTATCAAGTTCAATCAACAATAAACTAACATAATTTTAAAATAAGCATAACGTGTTAAGATCAACTTTTAACACACCCTAATTAAGGTCAAACCATGAGCAATGATTTTTTGAAATATATGCCTCGCCGAAAAATGATTCCCACCAAAGCTTAAATGCATGACGCAATATTTTGGCTTTGCAGTCGTGACCGCACACAATATAGATGGGGAGAAATAATGGATGATGAATACTTTATGCGCTTAGCGATTGCAGAATCGAAAAAAGGTGATTGGCCGTATGGTGCGGTTTTAGTAAAAGAGGGGGCTGTCATAGCGACAGCCTTTAATACTGCCAACCGAGACCGAGACACCACGGCGCATGCTGAGGTCAATGTTATTAGAAAAGCGTTAAAACTGATGCCGAAACTTTCATTACAAGGCTGTACTCTCTACTCTTCCAGCGAGTCTTGTCCAATGTGTACCAGTGCAGAAATCTGGAGTGGCGTTTCTCGAGTTGTCTATGGCGCATCAATTCAACAATTGGTAGAGATAGGCCAACCACAAATAATCATTGCTTCCGCAACCATTATCAATGCCGGATTTGTTAAGATAGATTTGCAAGGTGGGGTTCTAGCGGCAGAAGCGCTAGAGGTTGTAAAAAATCACAGTACATAACGTATTATACCAATCCCAATATATTGATACCCTAACTTCACAAATGCCGTCATCCTGCATGCTTTTAGCAGGAATCTACTACGCGAATGGATTCCCGATAACAAATCATCACTACACTACTAACGGGAATTCAATAATACCTGTCCCTAAGAAAAACTGACCGGCAGAACATCCAAAAAACGTAGCAATTCATATTGCTCAGGTAATGGCTCGGGTAAATTTAACAACGCATCACGCAGCGGTAACAAATCACTTACTTCATCCACATCACGTAACACGGCGAACGCCTTTACCGTTCCTAATTGTTCAATTTCTTTAAGAAAATGCGCGCCCGTTTCAGGCGTGCTGTAAATAACGTCAGTCCATAATTTCTGTGGTACAGGACAGTTTCCGCCAAATACCCAAAACCCGCCATCAACACTAGGGCCAAAGGCCAAGCGATCAGACTCAGCATGCGCCAACCAAGTCGTCGCTTCTAAAAGTTCAGCAGCAGTCATTTGTGGAATATCAGCACCCACCAAGATAACAAAATCATGCTTAGCTAATAATGATTGGTAAATATGTGCCATGCGTTCGCCTAAACCGCCCTCTCCTTGCCATACACATGGCAAATCTTGCCAATAGCTATGTTCCAACCCATCAGCTTCCGCCACTGCATAATAACTTTGTAAGTCCACTTGCTGACTTAATGCATCTGCAACGGCAGCCACTGAGCGAGATGCTGCCAAGTGAAACGCTTCCGCAGACTCTTGACCTAGTGTCGCAGCCAAGCGTGTTTTCACTGGCGATAGGCCAGGAGTTTTAACAAATACTGCTAGTGCACCACTCATACATGTAATACCTTATTTGATATAACTTAGCAGCAAGCCGCACCAGATTCCAACGATAAACTAGTGTTCGGTGGCGCGCAATCAAATAAGCCAAAGTGAGTTGTTTTATCACCTAAAAAATCAAAATGTTGAGCATAACGACTAGAAGCCAGCATATCAAAAGTATTGCCACAAACTCGTAATGGCTTACCTTTTTCAAAGTGATGATGATCATCCAAATCAAAAGCATGTGGGTGTTCAGCAATAGTGCCTTTATAGGTTGCCAACTGTCCAAAATCTTCACAACGATCTTCCAATGGCATTTTGAAAGCTCTAATCGTCACTGAACGAAATTTCACCATACCAATCTTAGCTTCTACTTCAGGATCTTCCAGTGCGATTGGACTTTGCTTGACTACGCGCACATCAGGGCAACCTAACTCGTGCATCACGCGGCGAAAATCTTCCCAATATAATGCCCCACCTAAGCATTCGCCCAATAAAACCGGTTCAATTTTAAGCGCCGCAGGAATACGTCGATCCGCATACACATCAGAAAAATAGATTTCCCCACCTGGTTTTAATACTCGTAAAATTTCTGACAAAACCTGCTTCTTATCAGGTGACAAGTTGATCACGCAATTGGAAACAACAATATCGATAGAATTATCCGCAATCCCTGCTGTGGCCAAATCTTCCATATAGCCCTGCTTAAATTCGACATTAGAATGTGCATAACCATAGCGTTCTGCATGCCAGTCACAATACTCTTTGGCTACTGCCAACTGCTCTGCCGTCATATCAATACCAATAACACGCCCGGATTCACCGACCAACCGTGATAACAAATAACAATCACGCCCTGTACCACAACCTAGGTCTAATACAGTGCAACCCTCTAAAATAGCAGGCAAAGGTGTACCACAACCATAATAACGCGCTACAACCTCAGGATGTAAATCAGCCAATAGTGGGCGCAAATGCTCGGGCACGGCATCCAATGTGCAACAAGCACTGGTTTTTAAATCCTGGCTAGATTTAAGTACTTGTCCGTAATAATTTTGTACTGACTCACTAATGCTCGTATCGTTCATGTAGTCTCCGAAAAATAAATAAATGCTACCTTTGCTATCTCTTGATAACAATTTTTATACAACTTATATAATGGGTAGTAAAGATACAGGATTCCTTACATATAAGTGTAAAATTTTTTGGTTTTTAAAACCACAAAAGACGAATAACAAAGCTGCAATTCTGTCGGCAACCCAATAATGGTACATCTATCATAAAATATAGTTTGGTTTACTGTTATTATAAGCAGGCATTGACAATACTCGGCTCCCTTTCATGAAAAAGTACCTCAGCATAACTATTTTTCTGCTTATTGCTTTTAGCATATTTTGGGCTGTTAAAAATCAAGACTGGTTAAAGCTTGAACAGGCTAATATTCAAGCAGTCACTACAATAAAAAATACAGAACCTCACATTTTATCTGCCCCTCCAAATCATCCATTAATTGGGCATGAAGATAATATTTTGAAGGGTCGAGCATTTACTGATCCTGCCGATACCTCTTCCACACAACAGCCAGACTGGACTGCACAGGCTATTCACTATCCTGAGCGTTTTGCCCAAGCAGACCTAGTAATAACCCTAGACCAACAGTCATATAGCCTCTTTATTGAAGACATTAACGCATTTGCTATCAGCAAAAATATAACCATTATCGTCAACCGAGGCACTTGCGGCATCTCTGCACGTGATTTAAATAATAAGTCTGTTGATATTGCAGGTTTTTGCTGCCCACCCGAAAAATCTGACCGGTTGCCGGAACTCAAGTTTCATACGCTTGGTATCGCTGCGGTTGCATTGTTGACCCACCCAAGCAACCCTGTTAATAATATTTCCAGCACAGATGCCAGAAAAGCCTTTAGTGGTGAGATTCGTCGCTGGAACCAGCTTGCAGGCGGACAAGAAAATAATCGCGGCATAGTTATTGCTACCCGCTTGCACTGTAAAACACGCCCGGGTCATTGGAAACTACTCATTAATAAAGAAGAATTTTTCTCAACAACGGCAAGAGAAATGGCCGATATACCTTATATGCTAACGCAAGTTAATCGGCATTCAGTCATGTTAGGCTATGAAACACTTTCTATGGTAAAAATAGAAAACAAGCCTGTTAAAACATTACTCATTGATTCTATTAACCCAAATAACTTGCAAGCATTAGCACAAGGGTACTATCCTTTCTATCGGGTCTATAATTTGGCAACATGGACTGGTCAGCACTCCAAACCTGTTGCAAGCGAACTAATACAATATTTACAAGCTATTATTGCTAACCAAAGTAATCAATACCAAATGGTTCCCATCAGCGAGCTAGAAAAAAATGGTTGGCAAATTAAAGCGGGAGAACTGGTTGGTGAACCAGTCTCTCTGGTTCCTAGCCCAGAAAGTAAATAATCATATGCAGTGGTTAAACCGATACTCATTGAGCACTAAAGCACTGCTAACTGGAATTATGGTTGGCTTTTTGCTTTGGTTGAGTATGGATTTCTTACAAAAACAGCAGCTTGATAAATTATTCAATGATGAACTACTCACCCAGCTAGAGTATGACTCACAATCGGCACAGTCTCATTTCTATAAAGCAATAGAAGAACATGCCAAGATAGTTACCTTGTTTGCTAAACAAAAATCAATTGTTGATTTTATTTTAGCAAACAAGCCAAATTCTCTCCCTCAATCAACACCTCCGCAATGGGTTCCGGAAATGATTACATGGCGAGGCCTTATATTGCCCAGTGCCTTTATTCTGTACGACAAAAATCACCAGCCTATTGATCAATATAATATCTATGCCGATGAAACTTTACCTGCAATGTTTACTCAAGATGCCAGTGACTGGCTAAATGCCAGTGTAAAATCTCCCATGCTAAGTCAAGTTGATGGCAATCCCGCCCTAATAGTATCAGCGGCCATTTTTTATCAGCAACAAGTCATCGGATTTATCACTATATTCGTCAGAATTGATGATCATTTTATGTATAGCGAACTCGCCCAAGATCTCTCACCTGGTGCTATTGCGGTATTATTTGCAAAGGATACTGATACCTTGAGTGTATTAACCTCAAGTGACCTTGTGCGTGCTCCCAAGGGAGCTCTAGCTACAAACCTACAACAATCTTACCTATTTGGTGGTAAAGGTTTATTTGACCAAGGCGATTGGAGTCTGCAAGCAAAGCTTTTTATTCTCCTTCCACAGGGCACTAAAGACCATTTGGCTATAAGTGTTCGGCACCTAGAACGGCAACAGCGTTTCATTGCTGCCATCATTTTTGTCGCCGTTTTCACTCTACTGATGGTTTTGCTCAGTCGCCGTATTCAGCATATTTCTAATAGTATTAGTCGTTTTGCCAAAAATGAACTTGATATTACCCTTTCCCAAGATTTGAACGTTGATGCGGTTGCTAATCTGCAAGAGTGTTTTGACAAACTGTCAATTGAAATAACTGAATCACACTATAAACTGCTGCTACAACATGAAATGGAGCGTAAGGTTGATCAGTTGCAAATTCTTGAATCGGTCACCGACAGCCTGAGGGTTGGCGTGTTAGAAAGAGATGCTGAAAATTGGGCTATTTTAAATAGCCCAATGCACCAATTTGTGAACGATATAGGCGACATCAGCCCCTTTATTGTCGAAAATAGCCAACAAAGTTTAGTAGATAAAAGTGGAGAGCGGCGTATATTTACTATTTCCCATATGGAAACCGATACTAGGTCACTTATCTTGGTTAATGAAGTAACAGAGTTGGCGATTAAAACTGAAGAGCTTACTAAGATGGCACTCTATGATGCATTGACTGGTTTGCCCAATAGAGTATTGTTTCATGACCGCCTTAACCAGCTTATTGATTGCTCAAAGCGTAATAAGGAAACTTTCAGTGTATTACTCATTGACTTAGATCATTTTAAAGAAGTAAATGATACTTTAGGGCACTCTACTGGAGATCAACTCTTGTTTGAAGTTGCCTATCGCTTTAGCCAATATATTCGTAGCACCGATACGTTTGCTCGTATTGGTGGTGATGAATTCGCCATTATCCTGCCACATGCTGATGCTAAAACAGCAGAATTAGTGGCACATAAATTGGTTGATGCACAGCAGCAACCCTATCAAATCCTCACACATGCTATTAATGTTGGTGCCAGTATTGGTATTGTCACCTATCCTGATAATGGTAGGGTAGCAGACCTGATCATGTCACGCGCCGATATGGCCATGTACCATGCCAAGCGTAATCACTTCGGTTTTTTCTTTTACCAGTCTGAAATTGACTCTAGTGACCAAGAACGCCTACGCTTAGTTGCTGATTTACGTGTAGCAATTCAGCGCAAAGCAATCAGTGTTTATTATCAACCTCAATTACATTTAGAAAGTAAAACCATATCGGGTTGGGAAGCACTGGCCAGATGGTACCATACAGAACATGGCTGGATTTCTCCCGAAGTTTTTATCCCTATTGCCGAAGAGAATGGCTTAATCAATGCAATTTCAAGTATTGTTTTACAACAAGCTATTTTAGATTGCAGCCAATGGCAATCGGCAGGACAAAGTGGTGGTGTTTCTATTAACCTTTCAACCCGTGACCTAATTGATAGCCAGTTAACCCAAAAGGTTGCTCTCATTCTGGCTGAAAACCAGCTCGGTGCTGAGCAAGTGACCCTAGAGGTAACCGAAAGTACCTTAATGCAAGACCCAGTGAAAGCAAAACATGAGCTTGAGCTATTAGATAAACTGGGCGTATCACTCTCGGTAGATGACTTTGGAACTGGCTACTCTTCACTTGCTTACTTAAAACACCTTCCTGTTGATGAAGTTAAAATCGACCAGGTATTCGTTAAAAATATAATAGCCGACCCTAGTGACGCTGCAATTGTGCGCGCCGTACTTGGTCTTGCACAAAATTTAAAATTAAAAGTAGTTGCGGAAGGAGTTGAAAGTAAAGATATCTATCAACAGCTGGAACACTTTGGCTGTGACTTTATTCAAGGCTATTACCTGGCAAAACCAATGTCATTTGATCAACTTATTAACTTTAATATTAACCATATTGATACTGGAGAATTAACAACTAAGGGATGAGGGTTTAATAATACCCAAAGTATGGCTCAGGATTTTAACTTCACAGCCCTAAGAGAACTTTGTAAAATATACAATTATCTGCAATACCCTTACCAACCCTCCATTAACATTTATTTTTATAAAGGTAATTAAATTATACAAAGGTATTAGATTAATAAAAATAACTACTTAGTTTAACTTCATCACTCCCGAAGTTTTTCATCGGGAGCTTATCAGCACAAAAGAATCCTGCTAGAAGCATATAGGAATAACGAAGTTATAGTGTGAATAATTGGGGCTAATCATTCCAACACAATCAAGTACTACCCAACCCAAACCCGAGCATTTCTGAACATGCGTAACCAAGCGCCATCAACGCCCCAGTCATTTGGTTGCCAAGAGTTTTGCAAAGTTCTAAAACAACGTTCTGGGTGTGGCATCATAATAGTAAAACGCCCATCCGTTGTAGTTAAGCCAGTAATACCTTCAGGTGAACCATTGGGGTTCATTGGGAAATCAGTGGTTAACTCGCCATAATGATCAACATAATTTAATGCAACCAAAGCTTGTTGCTGATCATTGTTATTAAATTCTGCACGACCTTCACCGTGAGCGATAACAACTGGTAGTTTTGAGCCTGCCATACCTTGCAATAATATCGATGGTGACTCAGGTACTTGTACCATTGCCACCCGCGCTTCAAACTGTTCGGAGTTGTTACGCATAAACTTCGGCCAATGTTCAGCACCCGGAATTAATTCTTTCAGGCCTGCCAACATTTGACAACCATTACAGACACCTAGGCCAAAAGTATCACTGCGCTGGAAGAAGGCTGAGAATTCATTACGTGCACGTTCATTAAATAGAATAGATTTTGCCCAGCCGCCGCCAGCACCTAGGACATCACCATAAGAAAAACCACCACAAGCAACTAAGCCGACAAAACCTTGTAGACTGATCCTGCCACTAATAATATCGGTCATATGCACATCAATGCTGGTAAAACCCGCTTTATCAAAAGCAGCTGCCATTTCCACATGCCCATTAACACCCTGCTCTCTTAAAATGGCAACCCTTGGCCGGCTTGCGGCAAAAGGTGCGCTAATATCAGCATTGACATCAAAGCTCAGCTTCGCAGTCAAACCAGGGTCTTTATTATCTTTAATACGATCAAACTGCTGCTGTGCACAATCAGGGTTATCCCTTAATGCTTGCATACGGTAACTGACTTCCGACCAAGTTTGTTGCAACTCTGCACGTGCCGCAGTATAAATAGTCTCGCCTTGATAACTGATATTGAGCTGTTGCTCTTCTTCCACTACCCAGCCGATCAGATGCGTACATTCTGCTAAGCCTGCTGCTGCAAAAACATCTAAGACAGCATCACAATCACTTTGCTTGACCTGAACAACTGCGCCCAGCTCTTCATTAAATAAGGTGGCTAACACATCAGCACCCAAACGATCCAATTCCAGTTCCACACCTTTACGTCCAGCAAACAGCATCTCTGTTACAGTGGCTAACAAACCACCATCAGAACGATCATGGTAAGCCAACAGCTTGGTATCAGCATTCAAAATTTGAATAGTATTAAAAAATGCTTTCAATAATGCGGCATCATCTACATCAGGTACTTCCTGACCCATTTGTTGATAAACTTGTGCCAATATAGAGCCACCTAAACGGTTTTTACCTTGCCCTAAATCCACCAAGATTAAAACACTATCCTCATTTTTTAATTCAGGGGTTAAGGTTTGGCTGACATCAACAACGGGGGCAAATGCGGTAATAATTAAGGATAGCGGAGATGTCATGGTTTTTTCTTGACCACCCTCTTGCCATACGGTTTTCATGGATAAAGAATCTTTACCCACAGGAATAGCAATGCCTAATTCAGGGCATAACTCCATACCAACCGTTTTGACAGTATCAAATAAAGCCGCGTCCTCACCTTCGCTACCAGCGGCAGCCATCCAGTTGGCTGAAATTTTAATATGCTTTAATGACTCAACCCGTGCAGCCGCCAAATTGGTGAGTGCTTCGGCAATTGCCATACGCCCTGAAGCAGGTGCATTAATAACCGCTAAAGGTGTCCGTTCACCCATTGCCATGGCTTCACCCGTTAAGGCTTGAAAACCTGATGCAGTTACCGCTACATCCGCTACTGGAATTTGCCAAGGGCCGACCATTTGATCACGCACCACCAAACCAGTTACCGAACGATCTCCAATATGAATCAAGAAGCTCTTATCAGCAACGGCAGGAAAAGCTAATACACGCTTAACCGCTTCGGCCATATCAACTTGTGAAAAATCTAGTACCTGTTGTTCAATGGCAACCCGTTTAACATCACGATGTAATTTTGGTGAGTTACCAAACAATACCGACATCGGAATATCAACAGGCTTATCACCAAACATTTCATCATTTAAGGTCAAATGTTCGCTATCCGTTGCTTCACCAATCACGGCATATAAACAATGCTCCCGCACACAAAAGGCTTCAAATAATTCCAACGACTCAGGTTTAATAGCGACCACATAACGCTCTTGTGCTTCATTACACCAAATTTGCATCGGTGTCATACCTTGATCATCATTATTGACTTTGCGCAATTCAAAAATTCCGCCTTGCTCACAATCATGAATAATTTCAGGTACCGCATTGGATAAACCACCCGCCCCTATATCATGAATTGAGACTACTGGCGTGTCATCACCCAAGGCATTACAATGATTGATGACTTCCTGACAACGGCGTTCCATTTCCGGATTTTCACGCTGCACTGAAGCAAAATCTAATTCAGCTGCACTTTCCCCTGAAGTTTGCGAGGAAGCCGCACTACCGCCCAAGCCAATTAACATCGCAGGGCCGCCAAGAATAATAATCAAAGAACCAGTAGGAATCTTATGCTTATCAACCAACATCGGACGAATATTGCCCATGCCACCAGCAATCATAATCGGCTTATGATAGCCGCGTAAGCTATCACCATCACTGCCGGTAACGACTTGCTCAAAGCTACGAAAATAACCTGCAATATTCGGGCGACCAAATTCATTATTAAAAGCTGCACCACCGATTGGCCCGTCCAGCATAATATCTAAAGCAGAAGCAATGCGCTCTGGCTTGCCATTATCGCTTTCCCAAGGCTGCACAAAACCTGGGATTTTTAAATTGGAAACCGTAAAACCAGTTAAACCTGCTTTAGTAGCAGAACCACGTCCAGTCGCACCTTCATCACGAATCTCTCCACCTGAACCTGTAGCTGCACCAGAATGCGGCGCAATCGCAGTGGGATGGTTGTGGGTTTCCACTTTCATTAATAAGTGCGCGTCTTCTTCTATGTAGGCATACTCACCTGTGTGCGGGTCACGAATAAAGACATTAGCAGTGGAGCCTTCAGTAACCGAAGCATTATCACTATAGGCCGATAAAATGCCATCAGGGTTCTGCTCTGCGGTATTACGAATCATGCTAAATAGTGACTTGGCCTCGTCTACACCATCAATCGTCCAGCCTGCATTAAAGATTTTATGGCGACAGTGCTCTGAGTTAGCTTGCGCAAACATCATTAATTCAACATCGCTCGGATCACGGCCTAATGCAGTAAAACTATCTGTTAAATAATCTATTTCATCACCTGACAAGGCCAACCCCAACTCCGTATTAGCCGCTACCAAAGCAGTACGACCTTGTTGCATAATAGCAACCGTAGTGCCAGGTTGTGGTTGATGATGGGTAAAAATATTAGCATGCTCAATATCGGTAATGACGGCTTGCGTCATCCGGTCATGCAATAAAGCATGTAGGGCAGTTTGCTGAGTAGCACTTAATTCTGTTTCAGTGTAAATCGTGTAGGCAACACCACGTTCTAACCGCTCTACCTCCAAACCACAACGTTGGGAAATTTCGGTTGCCTTACTAGACCACGGTGAAATGGTACCCGGACGTGGAATAACCCAACAATTAATGCCATTTGCTGTTGGAATATTTTCTGCAGTGGAACCATAAGCTAATAATTGCTCTAAAATAGTTTGCTGCTCGGTACTAAGCTCGGTATCAGTATCAACAAAATGCAAATAACTCGCTGCAACATCACTGATACTTGCATCTACCGTTTGTAAATCATTGAGTAGTTTTTGAATTCTAAATTTTGAAAGTGCGGCAGAGCCAGAAATTTTAAGCATGTTAAAGAGTGTTTATGTGAGTTAATAATGAGCTAATGAAATGTGCCCAAGTATTTTAAATTAGAGTTAAAGAAATGATGTTGATAGCTGAAGGTGGGGCAATTAATGCCTAAACTAAGAAAGTTTAGCAAAATATTAATCCGTAGGTGTGGCTTTAGCCGCAATGTGCAGATAAATCTGCACCTACGAGAATGTAGGCAACATTATAAAATGTTACATTAATTTTAACCCTCAAAATCCTTTTTAATTGCATCATAAAGTAAGTTTAATAATTTCTCACCATCTCCTGATGAGACACTATTGCCATGTTCATCTTGCACAAATACACCTGTCCCGGTTCCTTGTTCAGCTTCAGCCAGATAAATCATATATAGCTCTTCCTGATGCACATCACTGCCAAAGAAAAAAACGACTTCATCCCAGAATGAACCATCGGCAACTTCTTGTAAGGCAGGATCATACTTGACGTAATAAGTCGCATGCGAGCGATCCTTATCAACAATTTCAATAGACTGTGCGGTGATCGCTTTGCCAACCACCCGCCAAACACGCGCAAAAGGTGAATTAATGCGTAAATAAGCACCTAAATCATCTTTAAAATATTCTACGGTATTTGCCAAAGTAACCGAGGAAGCTCCCACGCTATCGTCAGCAGCTATTTGTTGCTTTTCCGCACGTAAATCAGGCGGCATTTCTAAAGGCGGCACTTCCTTGCTATACACGTAGTCTGTTTCTTTATCAGGAAAGAAGTAGCTACAAGCTGTTAATTGCGCTAAAGAAAGAATAAAAATAATTTTGCTTGGTTTCATCTAACTTGATTGATAATAGTTCCCATGCAGAAACATGGGAAACAATAAGATGCTTAGTAATTGCAAGTTACATCTGCTTTAAGTGCAGAACAATTGTCGGTAAGATAGAAAAACTAAAGCACCTTTGCTTGTTGCATAGCAGCACGCACTTCAGCAAAACAATCTGCTGTTAATTGAGTCAAAGGTAAACGAATGCCTTGCCCCATTAAGCCAAGTTCAGCAACTGCCCATTTAACTGGAATTGGATTAGACTGGATAAATAAGTGTTTATGCAAACCACGCAAATTAGCATCTACGCTGGTTGCTGTTTCACGATCATCATTAATCGCCGCAGTAATCATATTATGCACTAAGCGTGGTGCTACATTACCTGAAACAGTAATACTGCCATTACCACCTAGTAAGCAAAATTCACAGCTACTAGCATCATCCCCTGTATACAAGGCAAAATCTTCACCACATAATTCACGTAACACAGGTACGCGAGATAAATCACCTGTTGCTTCTTTCACACCGACTATATTTGCTATTTTCGCTAAACGACCTACCGTTTCCGGCAACATATCACAAGCAGTACGCCCTGGAACATTATATAAAATCTGCGGAATATCAACTGCCTCAGCTACGGCTTTATAATGCAGGTATAAGCCTTCTTGCGTTGGCTTATTATAATAAGGTGTCACTAACAAGCAGGCATCTGCACCTGCAAGCTTAGCAGCTTGCGTTAAACTAATCGCTTCTGTCGTTGAATTGGCTCCAGTTCCGGCAATAACAGGAATACGCCCCGCCACATAATCGACTATTGCTTTGACCACACCCATATGCTCATGTTCATTCAAAGTCGCTGATTCGCCAGTAGTACCCATAGCAACAATGGCATCAGTCCCCTGCTCAATATGGAACTCTACTAATTTTTTAAGACTGTCCTTATCCACATCGCCGTTATCAAACATTGGGGTGACTAACGCTACGATACTACCTTGAATCATGAATAACTCTCAAATAATTTAAAAAATATATAAATACTATTATAACGAAATCCTAACGGCATTTCCCGATATAACGCCCAGTGATTTGCGCCTGCATAGTCATTGAACCTTGTGGGCCACCTTGCATAATCATTGTGGTTGTCCCCACAAATGAAGTTTTCTGATACTGAATATCCCCGCCACCGTGCAACTGCATCCCTTGCTGCTGACAAGTCATTTTCCATTTAACAGAGTTGGCTTGAATATCCATATCTTGCATCTTACAACTACTATTTTGTAAAATATTCTTTGGGTTCATGCTTTGTTTGGTAAAGCATTGCTGCACAGTTTGCGCGGGCAACTCTACAGGCATGCCCGGAATATTTGCCTGTGTCCGCACTTCCCACAAGCCTTCTTTTATATCAGGCGTTGTTGCAGAAACAGCAGGCATACTCAAAGCAGTAAACAACACACTGGTAACAATTTTTTTCATAAAGCGTTCCTAATTAAGTTCGCAATTACTCTTCTTCGTATTCTGTTTCTTCAACAAAATTATCCACAGTCCACAGCTTTTCTAATTGATAAAATTCGCGTGTTTGTGCCGTCATAACATGTAAAATCACATCACCCAAATCAACTAAGACCCACTCAGAGCCTTGTTCACCTTCTGTTCCTAAAGGCAATATACCTTGCTCTTTTAGTGCTTGCGATACGTAACCACACAAAGCTTTAATATGTCTTGCCGAGGTTCCAGTGGCAATCACCATATAATCGGTAAAGCTAGTTCTGCCAATCACATCAATAGTGACAACATTTTCTGCCTTACGCTCATCTAACACATTAGTCACAAGGGCTAATAAATCTTCTGCTTGCATTCAATTTCCTAAAAACGATCAAGCACCGTACAATCGGTGCGTTTGTATATAATTAATAACGGATTTTGGTAATAAAAATCCGGGGTTGTTATTTTCAGCAAAGATCCTTCTAATAAAGGTTGCTGAAATTTCCAGTTGTGTTACTTGTTGAAAATAGATTTTACCACTTGGATAAGATTTTAACGACTGTCTATCGCTAACTTGTTTATTTTTAATAAAATCAGGGGGCTTTTCTGCACCAAATTTTGGCCTAGTCATCACTACAATATGTGCATAGTCGAATAGCTCTTGCCATCTATGCCAGCTCGTTAAACCATTAAAAGCATCCATACCAATAAAGAGCATAATCGGCACCTGCCGAACTTCAGCACGAATAGCCGCCAAGGTATCGACCATATAAGAGATACCAGCACGTTCTAATTCACGGGTATCAATCTGTAATTCAGGTGCCTCCGAAATAGCAAGTTGCAACATCTGCAATCGTTGTTCCGAACTGACTTCTGGTGTAGCACGATGTGCAGGCTGTGCACACGGCAATAAACGCAACTCATCTAAGCCAAAAATTTCTCGCACTTCTATGGCAGTACGTAAATGCCCATAATGAATCGGATTAAACGTACCGCCATAAATGCCAATCATTTACTGACGAATATGGCCATCACCTAATACCACATATTTTAAACTGGTCAAGCCTTCCAAACCAACGGGTCCACGCGCATGTAATTTATCAGTACTGATACCAATTTCAGCACCTAAGCCATATTCAAAACCATCTGCAAAGCGCGTGGAAGCATTCACCATTACCGAACTAGAGTCTATTTCACGTAAGAAACGTCGTGCTAAGGTATAGTTTTCAGTCACAATAGACTCAGTATGTCCTGAACTGAACTGATTAATATGCATCATAGCGGCATCAATATCAGCCACTATTTTAATCGATAAAATAGGTGCCAAATATTCAGTTTGCCAATCTTCTTCAGTTGCACGTACGCAATCAGGCACAATAGAGCAGGTTTTCAAACAGCCACGCAATTCCACACCTTTCGCTTTATATTGCTTGGCAAGCTCTGGCAGTACCTGAGCAGCAATTGTCTCTGCAACCAACAAGGTTTCCATCGCATTACAAACACCGTAACGATGTGTTTTCGCATTCACAGCAATACTGACTGCTTTGCTGATATCCGCTGCACCATCAATATAAACATGACAAATACCATCTAAATGCTTAATAACTGCAATAGTCGCTTCTTTGGAAATACGCTCAATCAAGCTTTTACCACCACGTGGTACAATCACATCCACATAGTCATTCAGCGTAATTAATTCGCCAACTGCTGCTCTATCAGTCGTCTCAACAACTTGTACTGCCTGCATAGGCAATCCTGCCTGTTCCAAGCCTTTTGCAATGCAACTGGCAATCGCTTTATTAGAATGAATGGACTCAGAGCCGCCACGCAAAATACACGCATTACCCGATTTTAAACATAAAGCCGCCGCATCCACTGTTACATTCGGACGTGATTCATAAATAATACCAATCACCCCTAATGGCACCCGCATTTTACCGACTTGAATACCGCTTGGGCGGTAATCTAAATCTGAAATAGCACCGATAGGATCAGGTAAAGCCGCAACTTCTTGCAAGCCTTCAATCATTGCTTGAATTCTAGCAGGTGTTAATTCCAAACGATCTAATAAAGCTGCGTCTAAGCCTTTTTCTTTTCCTGCCAGTAAATCTTTCGCATTTTCTGCTGCCAAAAAATCTGTTTGTAAGCCTAATTGCTCGGCAATCGCCAACAAAGCAGCATTCTTTTTTCCTGAATCAGCACGACTGACTTCACGACCCGCCACTTTTGCTTGCTGACCTAAAGTGGCCATGTATTCTTTTATATTCATTATTTACTCATTGATTTTTCGTCCCGAAACAGGGTATGAGAGACGATAAAATATTACTACACACGCTTATTTGATTAGACTGCCACTTACCATGAGACAATTTAGTTATTTAAAGCCTTAGCATATTGCAAAGTATTCCGCCCTATTGCTAATAACTCTGGTGCTGTTGCCACTACATCAACAAATACACCTTGCAAAGCATCATCTAAATACTCATGCACTATCTCATTACGAATATCTTTAATTTGTCTAATCAACTCTATATCAGTAAACAAGCCTCGCTTATGCGCATGATTAACAACATCGATTAAGGTACCTTGATTTTCAAATTCCACATCATCCAAGCACCGAAATACTTTACGAACCAAAAAATCAATCGTCCGCGCATAGCGACTGCATAGATTTTCAAACTGATTAAATTGTTCAATACTAAACTTTGCGGGTGATGATAAGCCCTTTACCTGCTGATAGGAATAATCTAGCCAAAACAGCTGTTTTTCTAAAGAACACATCAACTCTTCTAAATACACCAAACTCATAACTGTACCGCTTTAGGTTTAATCATATTTATAAATGCTTGGTTATCACTACCATTATCTATAACTAAATCCATTTTCTGCTCACCAAATTTTGCATAAAATTGTCTACGTATAATACGCAAATCTTGCTTGGTCAGTTTTTTAGATTCAATCAGCAGATCTATATCACCACCGCGCTTACTATCATCTACCCGACTACCAAATAGAAAAATATGCGCATGAAGATCAAGCTCAAACACAGCAGTTTTAATTGTATTAACCTCAGTGTTACTTAATCTCATATTATAGCAATATAATTTCCAGTTCTTCTAGCATAGTATTTCTCAAATAACTTACGCTAACAAAACACATTTCTTTAAACCTGTTTTCTTCTTTTTGAGAAAGCTCGACGATTTCCTCATTTATCTCTTCGTCACTGGCTTCCAAGAAATCTTCCTCTAACCCTGCGATGATTTCTTTCCTCATACCTTTAATTTTCTTCGCATTCAATTTTAAGACATTATCTATTAAATTTTTAACGTTATTATCATTAGCTAATGCAGGGATTATCTCACCACTCTCAGTATATAAAAAATGACTTTCACATTGAGAGCTTAATGGACTAACCCTAAGAACTTTATCGCCTCTCGCATTATTACAATGAACCTCCCTAGGTTTTGGCTCTTTTGTACTACCATTACATGATGCAAGGAAATTATTAAAATCTAAAGCCTTAAATTCTTCACTGCCTATACATTCAGACCTTGGTTTGATATGCTCAATTTCAGTCAAATAATTATTTTCAATCCGCATACCACAATAGCAACAGAGATACCCTTGCTCTATTAATAAAGCTTTTTTTACCTCTTCCTTTTGAGGATTTCGAAAATTGTCCCAGCTAGCTTGCCAATCACTATTAGTCTCTGCTTTCCAGTTTTCAAATTTTGCCAGTGAACTGCCTTTTTGAATGAATTTCACTACATTTTTCTCTTTAATCTAGTAATTCTCATATCTGCCACACTAAAAAAGGGATCTTTTTCAGATAAATATTCTTTTGTTTTTTCTAAGTTAACTAAGGCATTAGTTAATTCTTTACGTGTAATATTTTGATTAAATTGGTCAATATATTTCTGTGCTTGTGGTGACCTATCATCTGCCCCCATCACCTCTTCTAAAATAGCATTAGAATCTCTACCAAATAATCCGTTTGCATCCAGTGAATAAATATCCCCTTGCCTCATAATCAATACATCTTGCTCATGCAAATTAGAGAGTGTTTGCGGAGAGTGTGTCGTAATGATGAAATTACTTTTACTATTGGCCTCTAATATATTTAATTTTGAAATAAAATCTCGTTGCCATACAGGGTGTAAGTAGGTATCTGGCTCATCCAATAAAAATAAAGAATTCGCTGTAATCAATAGTTCTTTTAAGCCTAAAATAGTTAACAGCTGTTTTTGTCCTTCACTTAGATGACTAAAAGAAATATCGATTGAATTTTGCACTAAGATAATGTCAATATCACTAATAAAGTCATTAGCTTGCAGTGTAATAAAATATTCAAACAAGCTTTTTTCTTCACCATAAAGACTCCATAATTTTTCCAGTGCTGATTGGCTAGAAAAAATTAACTACCACGCTTATAAAACGTGGTTTAAGTTCGACCTAAAAGGCCGTCCTCAGCAAAACCCCTCTGGGGGCCTTGCTGAAATAAGATCAAGTTGTTCCCAGTATTTCAGTGGTTATTTATTATCCTGGAACTTTACATACTTTCTTATCATTTCTGCATCCATACCTACGGTATCAACACAATAACCTGCTGACCAAAAATGGTTTCCCCAATATTTTTTTGTCCGCAAATCGGGAAATTTCTGGAAAGCTTGAATGGCTGTCTTTCCTTTTACCTTTCCTACTAATTCTGATATGGCTATCTTGGGCGGAACCTTTACAAGTAAATGAACATGATCGAGCTGAACATTTAACTCAATAACTTCACACCCTGACCTCTCTGTATGCGCATAAATACTCTGGTAAACAAACTTTCCGACATCTCCTTTTAAAATTCGATACCGATACTTCGGTACAAAAACAATATGGTACTGGCAAAACCAGATGACATGTGATAATTTTTGAAATCTGCTCATTTGTATCTCCTCGTTAAATTGCGGGAACAACTTAACTACTTGATACTCTTGAGCAGACCTTTACGCAAAGCTTTTTTTACCCCCGCCCACAGGGCGCGGTTATCTAAGTTGTAATATAAAACAGCCCCCCCCCCCCAGAGAGAGAAGACTTCTTACCAATTTATTATCCCTTAAACCTCGACAGAATCAGCCTTATCCTCATAACTTTTAATCTGATCAAAATTCAAATAGCGATAAGTATCCTCTGCTGTCTCATTAATCTGGCTAACGTAAGTCATATACTCTTCAGCAGTCGGAATCTTGCCTAAAATCGAACACACGGCCGCCAATTCAGCAGAACCCAAATAAACATTGGCATTATTACCAAGTCGGTTAGGGAAGTTTCTAGTCGAAGTAGATACAACCGTTGCATTATCCGCAACCCGTGCTTGGTTACCCATACATAAAGAACAACCCGGCATTTCCATACGCGCACCTGATTTGCCAAAGATGCTGTAATAGCCTTCTTCCGTCAGCTGTGCTTGATCCATTTTAGTTGGCGGCGACACCCATAACTGTGTAGGTAAACGACTGGTTTCTTTTTCCAGCAATTTACCAGCCGCCCGGAAGTGACCAATATTAGTCATACATGAACCTAGGAACACTTCATCAATTTTAGTGCCGGCAACATCGGCCAAAGTTTTCACATCATCAGGGTCATTAGGGCAAGCCATAATGGGCTCTTTGATCTGATTCAAGTCAATTTCCAATACGGTATGATATTCGGCATCCGCATCAGGTTCCATTAAGGTAGGTTTAGCCAGCCAAGCTTGCATATCTTTGATACGGTGTTCAATGGTACGTGCATCTCCATAGCCTTCAGCAATCATCCATTTTAAGAGGGTGATATTTGAATTGATATATTCCCGAATAGGCGCTTCACCTAATCGAATAGTACAGCCCGCTGCTGAACGCTCCGCCGATGCATCAGACAATTCAAATGCTTGCTCTACTTTTAATTCAGGCAAGCCTTCAATTTCTAAAATTCGACCTGAGAAGACATTTTTCTTACCTTTTTTCTCAACCGTTAAGAGACCTTTTTCAATAGCCGCTAGTGGAATCGCATTAACTAGATCGCGCAAAGTAATTCCCGCTTGCATTTCGCCGGAAAAACGCACTAATACTGATTCTGGCATATCCAAAGGCATAACGCCTGTTGCCGCAGCAAAAGCGACTAACCCCGAACCGGCAGGAAAGGAAATACCGATGGGGAAACGCGTATGCGAATCACCGCCCGTACCCACCGTATCAGGCAATAACATCCGATTTAACCATGAGTGAATAATGCCATCACCCGGACGTAACGCAACCCCTGCTCTATTCATAATGAAATCAGGCAAGCTGTGTTGCATCGCGACATCAATTGGTTTCGGGTAGGCTGCGGTATGACAAAATGATTGCATAACCAAATCAGCAGAAAAACCTAAACAAGCCAAATCTTTTAATTCGTCACGGGTCATTGGTCCGGTAGTATCTTGCGAGCCAACAGTAGTCATATGCGGTTCACAATAAGTATTGGGACGTACACCCTCAACACCACAGGCTTTACCTACCATTTTTTGCGCTAAGGTATAACCTTTATTACTTTGCTCCGCATCCACTGGACGACGAAACACCGCTGAAGCATCCAGCTCTAATGCCTTACGCGCTCTATCGGTTAAGCCACGACCAATAATTAAAGGAATACGTCCACCTGCACGTACTTCATCCAATAAAATATCCGTTTTTAAAGCAAACTCACAGACGACTTCATCTGTGTCATGGCGCTTTACCACACCTTGGTAAGGATAGATGTCAATGACATCCCCCATAGCCATATTTTCTACATCACATTCAAATGGTAAGGCACCTGAATCTTCCATGGTATTAAAGAAAATTGGCGCAATTTTACCACCGATACAAATACCGCCAGCACGTTTGTTTGGTACATAAGATATGTCATCACCCGTAAACCACAGCACTGAATTAGTGGCTGATTTACGTGAAGAGCCAGTACCCACCACATCACCAACATAGGCAACAGGAAAGCCTTTTTCTTTTAGTGCATTAATTTGTTGTTCCGCATCAGTAACTCCCTCTCTAGGAATTTTTAACATCGCTTGCGCATGTAGAGGAATATCAGGGCGTGACCACGCATCAGGCGCAGGTGATAAGTCATCTGTATTGGTTTCACCCGTTACTTTGAAAACCGTAACCGTTAATTTTTCAGGTACTTCCGCTTTGCTAGTAAACCACTCGGCATCAGCCCACGATTGCACCACTTGTTTAGCAAAAGTATTACCCGCTTCTGCTTTTTCTTGGACATCATGAAAGGCATCAAAGACTAATAGAGTATGCGATAAAGCATTCACTGCAATCGGTGCCAAAGTATCGTTATCCAGCAACTCTATCAGTGGAGCAATATTATAGCCCCCCAACATTGTGCCTAATAATTCAGTAGCGCGGGCTGCTTCTATAATAGGTGAAGTGACTTCCCCTTTAGCCACTGCTGCTAAAAACCCAGCTTTCACATAAGCCGCTTCATCAACACCTGCAGGAATACGATTGGTTAATAAATCTAATAAAAACGCTTCTTCCCCAGCAGGTGGTTGTTTAATGAGCTCAACCAATGCGGCAACTTGCTCGGCATTTAATGGCTGTGGCACCACGCCCGTTGCTGCTCTTTCTGCCACATGCTGGCGATAATTTATTAACATTTCTGTATTGTCAGACATTCAATCTTTACCTTAATTTTAAATATAATCTATATGATTTTATGGGCGTAGTTTAACATGTAATGCTTCATGCTCAGAATCTACTACTTAATTTATAGGGAGCCAGTAGCAAGTTCCTTAATGGATAAATAAGCAACACACACCGCTGGCGCACAATCTGCAACATCCATTGCCTTACTATTACTATTTTCTAGTACAAGCTCTGCTGTAAATAATTCACTAAAGTCTTTATAAGCAAAGCCCAAACGTTGCGCCACTGCTTGCACCAAAAAACGACCGACACCTGCCCCAATTAAAACAATATTACCTCTACTATCTAATCTGGATAATATTTTTTCGCTTGCCTGCTGAATACGCAATAATTGCTGCTCACGAATGACATAGGCCAACTGTTGCCATTGCTGCATAGTGAAATCTTGCACATCACAACCCAACATTCGCGCCAAACGTTGCGCACTGGCTTGGCTAGTTTTAGCCTGCCCGTCAGCAGTTTCGCTCTGGTCATGCTGCTCCTTAAGCTCATCGGTTAAACGATAAACATCAGCCATGGTCGCAAAATATTCACTCATTAAACCGACTTCATTGCCCGCAAAATAAACCGACTGCGCCACTGCCATGACCGCAGTTCGCACCAAGCCCGTATAAACCAACTCCCCTGTCGTTAAGCGCTGGAAGTCGGTATAGCCTAATACACTTGCTTGGTGATTTTGTAGTAAAACAATGTCTGTCGTGGTACTACCGATATCAACAAATAGCCCCTGCTCTATAAATTGAGCAACATAAGAAACACTGGCTAACCAATTTGCCGAGGCAATATCATCATAATGCTCCACGCTAACTTTTGCAGCTTTAATAAAACCTAAACGCCCAGCATAAACAGCTATCGACTGTTGCGGTAAGCTTTTTTGCATTAGTACAATAATTGCTTGTACACCTTGTGCTCTATTATCAAATAAATCCACCAACTCACCTGTCATAGTGAGTGCATGCTGGGTTATTTGTACAGGTAATTTAGCTAAAATTTTAGTTAACGCCTGTTCCAAAGCCTGCATACCTTGCCATAAGGGGCAGTACTCTTGGTAAACAGCAAGCACTGTGCCTGACTGAGTCAAACATGCCGCTTTTAAATTGGCTCCGCCAATATCCCAACCAATAATATTATCTTGCATGGATGATCCCATTATTTATGTTTATTCGTATTGATTGTTCGGTACTTTTTGTTAATATCGGTTGCTCATTATTGGCTAAACGCAAAACCTGTGTAGCAATATTAATCCCTAGTGCAGCCTTAATACCAGCATAGGAACTGGTTAAACGTGGGTTAATTTCCAAAATTAGACACTCCCCTGACTCAGTTTGTATAAAATCAATACCAACGTAAGCAAATAATTCAGGAATTGCCGCAGCAATGCTAGAGCATAACTGCTGATACTGTTTTGCTTGCTCTGCTTGCACATGTACCGTACAGGCTGTTAATACAAACTGCTGCTGCTCAATTTGCAAATGCTGCTCATTGCAACAAATAAAATAAGCTTCTCCTTGGTAAAACAGACAAGATAAACTCATTGCTTTACCTTTAATATAAGGCTGAATGATATATACATTACTAGCCTTAAGCCGGGCTAATACAGCTTTCCAATCGTGTACGGACCTCAATAAATACACTTCATCACAACCTACTGAATTATTATTTTTCAACACCCAATGACCCTGCTCCTGTGCTGGTTCTATATATGCGTGTGTAGGCACACACGCCACTCCTGCAGCACTCAAGCATTTAATGGTTTGTAATTTATCCTGACATAGCGCAACAGCTACTTCTGATGAAGTACATAAAGACTTAGCTTGCGCACTAAAAAACTGGCACCACTGCAACAAAATACCATCTGTCTCAGGTGCTATCAACCAAACGGCATCATATAAAGACTGCATTTCCTGTAAGTATCTTGCCAAAACTACTCCCTGATCAATGGTTAACCACTGCAAATCACCATTATGCATAGTAGTACGCTTGTCGTGCAAAACTAGCAATTCTATATTTGGAATTTCAAGCAAATCATCAATTAACGCATTGCGCATTAAATAAGCTTCTTGTAATAATGATTGTGGCAAAGCTTGATCGATCAAACCACCTCCGGTAATAAACTCAAAAACCAAGATACGCACTATGCAAATAATTCCTGTTATAGATATTAAAGATGGACAAGCTGTGCTTGCAAAACAAGGTGATAGACATAACTATCAAGCGCTCTCGACCTCATTATGTGCTTCCAGCAATATCAATGATGTTATTGAGGCTTATTTAAGCATTTGGCCGTTTACACAATTTTATATTGCTGACCTAAACGCCTTAATGGAAGCGGGGAATAATGATAGCTTAATTAACAGCACTTTTATATGCTTCCCCCAGCTAAATTTCATCATTGACTGTGGTCAATTAAATCGCTTTTTTCTGCCTGTACGCGCAACTCAATACACAGCCATTATCGGCACTGAATCAGTTGATATGCATACCTTAACAAAAATAAACCAACAAGCTAACAAATTCATTTTATCCTTAGATTTTTCAGCCCAAGATACTCCTATGGGAGATACTGATTTATATACAGCAAATCATTTATGGCCAAAAGAGCTTATTATAATGACCCTAAGCTTAGTAGGTTCCAAGGCTGGCCCTGATTTTCTTAAATTAAAACACTATTTCACCAGTTACCCTGAACATAACATTATTGCAGCTGGCGGTATCCGAGGTAGTACTGATTTAGAGCAACTAAAGACAATAGGCATTAAACAAGCACTTGTTGCTACAGCTCTACATAATGGCAAACTAACTACAAAAGATATAAGGAAACTAAAAAATGAGAACCTAATAGCACCCAAAGTATGACCAAACAAATAGTTTGCTAATTTGGAAGCACACTATTGAGAAATAATTCACAATAATTTCTCAATTAGATAGTATAATCAAAATCTAATACAAACAAATATCAGCTAATTTAAGCCGTTATTTCTTACTCATCCCCCCTTCATGACAGAAGAAACGATTAATTTACATGGTACACATTATACCCAAAATAAAATATGCTCTGAGCCCGATGAATATTTGCGCCTAGAAGCGGTAGAGCAAGGTTTTGCTTTAAAACGACTCATTAGTGACAAATCTCATTTGGTGCGCTCAACAGTTGCCAGACTTAAATATGGGCACGAGCAACTTGCAACTGACCCTAACTGGCGAGTCAGAGCAAATGTAGCCAGATACTGCAAACCAAGATTACTGATACATTTTATTAATGATGAAAATCACTTTGTTCGCTATATTGTTGTACAACGCGGCTATCATCTTGAACACTTTATAACTGACAGTGATGAAGAAATTGCTGACCTAGCTCGTTATCAATTACAAAATAAACGCTAAAGAACATTAGCCACAATTTCGCATAACGCCCCATTATATTGGGTAGTAAATAATGGAGCCTTAAACCTGCACAACACTTAAAGCACAAGGGCTCAACAATACCCAAACCAAAACTTTCCAGTATTATTGAGTCACCCCTAAATCAATTTTCGTGCGACTCTTTTTAAATCTTCGTCAGTATCAACACCAGCCTCTGGTGTAACAGCAACTTTAGCAACTAATATTTTTTCACCTTCCCAAAGAATTCTTAGTTGCTCCAGCATTTCTATACCCTCAAGTATTGATGTATCCCACTGTATATAACGCCGCAAGAAACTAACCCGATAGGCATACATACCAATATGCCGCAAATAAATACTCTCTTTTGCCTGTTTTAATTCAGCTTGCTTAAAGCCTTCTCTATCCCATGGAATAGCAGCACGACTAAAATATAAGGCATAACTATGTTTATCTAAAACAACTTTTACTGCATTAGAATTAAAAATTTCTTCAGTTGCTGTTATTTCAGCAGCTAAAGTTGCTATTCCTGCCACTGACTGCTGCGCTAACGCACTTGCAGCCAAAGCAATATATTCAGGTGGGATTAACGGCTCATCCCCTTGCAGGTTAACAATAATATCATCACTGTCCCAACTATAAAGCTCCGTCACTTCAGCCAAACGCTCTGTACCACTATGGTGTGCAGAGCTAGTCATCACTGCATCAAAACCATAATTCTTAACTACATCCAAGATTCTCGTATCATCAGTTGCGACTACTATCTCAGCCGCCCCTGCTTCTTTTGCCCGATCACAAACATGGAGCACCATTGGCTTACCTGCAATATCAATTAGTGGCTTACCAGGCAACCTAGAGGAAGCATATCTAGCAGGAATCACAACTTTAAAAGCCTTACTCATTACAATTTATCTATATCTTCACTGGTTAATTTACGCGCTTCATCCTCTAACATTACCGGAATACCATCTCTAACAGGAAAAGCAAGTCGATCTATTTTACAAATAAGCTCTTGCGCCACTTTATCGTAAACTAAAGGGCTTTTGCATAGTGGACATGCCAGAATATCTAATAATTTATTATCCATTACCGTATCTTAATTTAATTTATTAAACGACTATTTTACCCTATATTTACACTATTTCTTGAATGACTTCGCAAATAATTCATTTTTATTAGCACTCTTATCTATTGAGTGCTAAAATCACAATATGTTCAATTATTGGAGTTTTACATGTCTAATTCATTAGCCTTGCCTATTACATTAACAGCTGAGAATTTTGATTCTTACCTTAATATTGTTGGTCAAACTAATAAATTAAATGCAGAACAAGAGCGTGCCTTAGCGAGGCTCTATCGAGATGAGGAAGATCTTGATGCTGCAAAACAACTGGTTATGGCAAATCTACGCTTTGTTGCTCATGTAGCGCGAGGTTATAACGGCTATGGCCTGCCGATGAATGATATTGTCCAAGAAGGCAATATAGGCTTAATGAAAGCAGTCAAACGTTTCAACCCTGACCTAAACATTCGCCTAGTATCGTTTGCTGTGCACTGGATTCGTGCTGAAATTCATGAATATGTCATTAAAAACTGGCGCATAGTAAAAGTTGCTACGACAAAATCTCAGCGCAAAATATTCTTTAATTTAAGAAAGTCGAAGAAGAATATTGGCTGGCTCTCTAAAGATGAAGCAGAAGCCATTGCAGAAAACCTAAACGTAGACCTCAAGACAGTTTACGAGATGGAGACACGCCTAGATGGGAAGGACATGGCTTTTGATCTGCCCGAATCAGATTCGAATGAAGAATCATTTAGTGCGCCAGTCTCTTATTTAGAGCAACATAACGCAGATCCTGCCCTGATGCTTGAAAATGCAGACTGGAAAGAACATAAAGAAAGCCTGCTCAGCAATGCAATACAAGACCTAGATGAACGCAGCCAAGACATTGTTACTAGTCGCTGGCTAACTGAGAAAAAAATGACTTTGCATGAACTGGCAGAGCGCTATAACGTATCTGCTGAACGCATCAGGCAGTTAGAAAAAAATGCCATGAGGAAACTAAAAGGCGCAGTAAGTATCGCAGCTTAAATTAATTTTTTACACAAAAAAATCCCCTTATTTATTTCTAAATAAGGGGATTTTTTTTGCTTGCAAGGCAAGATCAAACAAATACCTCACCTCTTAAATCAACAATAAATCGAGATACAGGCTACAAATTCTGCGCACCCTACTAAGCCCTACAATACAGATAAATTATTAATTATTTAAGGGCATAGCACTAGCTATAAAAAATCAAGTGCAACTGGTCTAGGATAAAACTAACCCAAAGTCTCTATGAGTGCTAATGCTTCTTTTTTCTGTGCATCACTACCCTTTTCCACAACTTCTTGTGCTATTTCTTTTGCTGCGACCGCATCTCCCATATCAATATAGGCTTTAGCCAAATCTATTTTCGTTTCATACTCATCCATATCAGTTAAGTCAGAAACCTCCAAATTTAGATCGTCTTGTCCCAAAGACTCAACTGCCGACTCTGCAGAAACTTGAGGTGCACTAGGAACCTCATCAAAATCAAAATCAAAATCAAAAGAACTATGTTCAGAGTCAGAATTTATATTTGCAACACTTGGAGTTTCAACATCAAGACCAGAGTTAGATCCAAGCTCAGACTCATTTAAAGTCACATCTTCATTTATATCAGCCTTTACATCGGCAGAAAAATCAAACTCATCTAAACCTATATCTTGATTTTCATCAACATTCAACTGCGGAGACTCGATTGCACCCGAATTTCCTGCATCATCAAAATCAAAGTCAAACGAATCCAGATCTTCAGGCACCTTAGGCTCATCAGCAACTGCCACATCTGCTGCATCAACTGATTCAAATGAACTTAAATCAAAGTCCAAATTATCAAGCTCACTCGATTCTTCAACTCGTTCTTCTACATCATCTGTCAAGGCAAATGAGCTTAAATCAAAATCAATATCAGAGTTATCTGCTTCATCACCCACAGCCACATCAATTGCATCAGGCACCGCTTCAGAAGCAACACTGACACTCGACGACGGCTCATCCACCAAACTCAAAGACTCATCCTCCAAGTCAGTCGCTTCAAATTTTGACTCCCTGAGCTCAGAAGAGAATAGAGGAGAATCAGGGATAATTTCCGATCCCATTTCTGAAACCTTAGACCAGAAATTGAGGTCTGTATTTTTACCTTCAGAGATTAATGTATTTGCAAATAGCTCAAACCCCTCCTCATTTTCACTAGCATAAAAGATCTCTAGTAACTTAAGCTTATACTCATCTTTATCAGGATGATCAGTAATAGCTTGTCGCATCAAGTCTTCAGCTTGCTGGTAGCGACCATACGCTAAATAAACATCTGTTTCAGCTGTTGGGTCAATTTCTGCCTGATCAGTCTCAAACACACCAAAATCACTAGGCGTGAACTCACTTAAAAAGGAACTCTCTCCAACTGTACCTACATCATAAGAAGGTATTTCATCAAAAACAGGAACCACTATACCGTCTTCGTCATCATCCTCAGGTAACACAATCTCACTTGATGCAGCAAACATGCTGTTTTCATTCAGCTCCTCTTCAGCCTGACGCCTACGCCATAAGACTAAGCCGATCCCAGTGAGTGCCAATAACCCAAAAACTCCCCAACCTAAATAAGTGTAATTAATACCAGATTCTTGCGGCACAACACCTTCTTGAATAGCCTGGACAGGGGGGATAGCAGGAGTAACCTCAAGAGCTGGTTCTTTTTTAGATGTAACAGTGACAGATGTATCTACTAATCGACTACCATCAACATCAACCCCTAGCTCAGATTTTTCAGTATCCCCATCTTCTACATCCTGTACACCTGTAGCAAGCGGCTCTGATAACTCAGGTACAACAACTGCTGATTCAACATCATCATCATTATCAACAAGCACCTCATCTTGGATAACATCAGGTGTACTGACAGGTACTTCAAGATCAAACTCTTTATTTTGCAACGCTGCTAATTGCTGGTCTTTAATTGCCAGCATATTTTGCATAATAGAAAATTGTTTCTCTAAATTTGCTAGCCTCTGTTGCAACTGTTTATTTTGAGAATTTAACTTTTGACCTTCCTCAGTATTTGCCGTTATATAATTAGCTTGCTCAAGCGAATCTTCAACAGGAGGAACCAATTTCAACTGATTATTACTTGGCCTATCAGCAACAACTTGTACCTCAGGCTCCACAATCGCCTTACCTTCCCAAACAGCCATTTGCCGATAAAACTTTGCATTTGCCTGACGCTTAGTTAAAGTAACCAAATCAGACTTTTCAGGAATTTTTAGCGTTTTCCCTTCCATCAATGCATTAACATTCTTCTTATAAAATGCACCAGGGTTGGCTTTATACAAAGCCATCATCATTTGCTCTACAGAAACATCGCTATGCTTATTTATTTTTTTAGCAACTTTCCACAATGAATCATTTCTTTTTGTTGGACCATATCGTCCTTCTACCGCCAAACCACTATAATCAACTCGACCATCTTGCGCATTTTTTTGAGCACTCGGTGATGCCTTATTTATTGCGGCTTTGGGCGCACTAATACTTGGCTGCTGATAAACAATAGGGGGATCCACTAGCACAGTGAATTCTTTAAAAATATCCCCTTTAGGCCAACTAACTTCAACTAAAAAATCCAAGAAAGGCTCTTGTACAACCTCATTTGACGTTAACTTAATGATTACCTGACCACTCTTTTTCAAGATTGGCTTAAATTTAATGGTAGATGCAAAATAGCTCCAAGCTATCCCTGCTTCATCAAATTTATTAGGCGGCGCCAAAGAAACTTTTATATCAGAAATTGCCTCATCAGCCGTCAAAGAAAGGGCAATCTCAGCATCAAGCTTTTGATTTAATGCTGAATGCAATTTAATGTCGCCAATGCCCAATGAATGTGCAGCCATAGGAGCTAGTAAAGACATAGCCACTAAAGTTTTCTTCATTTTATGCACCACTCTCTCCTTCCCACAAGTTTTCCACCTAAAATACAGCCAAACATATAAATAAGTTTAGCCTAGATATAATTTTTTACCAACTCTTCAGCGATTTGTACAGTATTTAAAGCCGCACCTTTACGCACATTATCAGCAACCACCCATAAGTTAATGCCTTTTTCATGCGAAATATCCTCTCTGATACGCCCTACAAACACATCATCATTGCCTGAAGACTCAGTTACAGCTGTTGGGTAGCCTCCATCCACTCGCTCATCCATAACAGTTATGCCCACAGTTGCCGCTAAAAGCTCACGCACACGCTCAACCGATATTTTTTCACGCGTTTCAATATGAATAGCTTCAGAGTGACCATAAAAAACGGGAACCCGTACAGCAGTTGGGTTAACCTGAATATTTTCATCACCCATAATTTTTTTGGTTTCCCATACCATTTTCATTTCTTCTTTGGTATAGCCATTATCCATAAAAACATCAATTTGAGGCAAGACATTAAACGCAATTTGTTTAGGGTATACCTTTGAAGTAATCGGCTTGCCATTTAGCAACTGCCCAGTCTGCGTGACAACTTCTTCAATCCCTTCCTTCCCAGACCCCGATACCGCCTGATACGTACAGACATTAACACGCTCAATACCAACTGCATCATGAATCGGCTTTAAAGCAACCAACATTTGAATTGTTGAACAGTTTGGATTAGCAATAATTCCTTTTACTTTATGTTCTGCAATACTAGTCGGATTTACCTCAGGCACAACTAAAGGAATATCATCGTCATAACGAAACTGTGAAGTATTATCAATGACGACACAACCAGCTGCAGCTGCAATTGGAGCGTATTCTGCAGAAATCGAAGCTCCAGCTGAAAATAAGCCTATATTTGCTTTAGAAAAATCAAACTCTGCCAAATCTTGTACCACAAGACTTCTCCCATTAAAAGGGATACGCTTACCTGCAGAACGAGCACTAGCCAATGCATAAACCCTGTCAACTGGAAATTTACGCTCTTCCAAAATAGAGATTATTGCTTCGCCAACCGCTCCCGTTGCACCGACAATTGCAACATTATATTTTTTAGTCATTGCTTGCTCTCACCTTTAAAGCTCTTATTACTGCATCACCCATTTCTGAGGTACTTACTTTTTGCATGCCTTCCGAATAAATATCTGCAGTACGAACATGCAAATTCAAAGCATCATTTACTGCTTGTTCAATACGATCAGCCGCTTCAGCTTGATTAAATGTATAACGCATCATCATGGCAGCAGACAAAATAGTTGCCAAAGGGTTTGCTATACTTTTTCCTGCAATATCAGGTGCAGAGCCATGAATGGGCTCATACATACCCTTACCATTAACATCCAAGGATGCAGAGGGCAGCATTCCAATTGATCCCGTCAACATTGACGCAGTATCCGATAAAATATCCCCAAACATATTAGTAGTTACCATCGTATCAAACTGCTTGGGCGCGCGCACTAATTGCATAGAAGCATTATCAACATACATATGACTCAGCTCTACATCAGGATACTCAGCAGAAATTTCAGTCATGACTTCACGCCACAACTCAGTACATTCCAAAACATTTGCCTTATCAACCGAACATAAGCGCTTATTGCGCTTTTGAGCAATTTTAAACGCAGAATGCCCAATACGACGTATCTCAGATTCACTATAAACAAGTGTGTTATAGCCTTGCTTCTCGCCATTTTCCAGCACTCTGACACCACGAGGCTGACCAAAATAAATCCCACCAGTCAACTCGCGCACAATCATAATATCAAGCCCCGAAACCACTTCAGGCTTCAGTGTTGACGCACCAGCCAATTGTGGATATAAAATTGCAGGGCGTAAATTAGAAAACAATTGCAACTCAGAACGCAATCCCAACAAGCCTTTCTCAGGACGCACGGCAATATCAAGTGACTCCCACTTATAACCTCCCACAGCACCTAACAAAACGGCATCTGCTTGCTTAACTAAAGCAATAGTCGCATCAGGAAATGGCGAGCCAGTCTCATCATAAGCTGCACCACCAATTAGTCCATACTCAAACTCCAATCCTAAATCCATATCGGTATTTAAATATTCCAGTACTTTAATAGCTTCCACTACAATTTCAGGACCGATACCATCACCTGGTAATACTGCAATTTTCTGTGTCATTTACCTGTAAACCTTTCTCTCAATTAATTCTTATATTTTAAAACTTTAACGCGACCCAACAAACAACCAAGGGGCGCGTTTAGCACGCTCAGTTTCGTATTCTTTTATTTTATCGGCTTGCAGTAGAGATAAAGCAATATCATCCAAACCATTAAACAGACGATATTTTCTAGCAGTATCAATTTCAAATGTAATTTCTTTTCCACTTGGAGTCATGATAGTTTGCGCTTCCAAATCAATGCTTAACTGATAACCAGTCGACACTTGTTGAAATAAACCATCAATCAACTCAGCAGATAAGACGATTGGCAAAATGCCATTTTTAAAACAATTGTTATAAAAAATATCTGCAAAACTAGAAGCAATCACAGCTCGAAAACCATAATCCTCTAACGCCCAAGGAGCATGCTCCCTTGAAGAACCACAACCAAAATTCTCCCGAGTCAATAAAATACTTGCATCTTTATAGTCTGGGTTATTGAGTACAAAATCTTTTTTTAATGGCCGATCAGTGCAGTCCATTTCAGGCTCACCAATATCCTCATAACGCCACTCATCAAATAAATAAGGCCCAAAACCAGCACGCCGAATTGATTTTAAAAATTGCTTGGGAATAATGGCATCGGTATCCACATTAGCTCTATCCAAAGGAGCAACAATGGCAGTAATTTTAGTAAATGCTCGCATCATAATCTCCTTATATCCACTCTCTTATATCAACAAAATGTCCTGCTATACCCGCTGCCGCTGCCATTTCAGGACTGACCAAATGAGTACGTCCACCGTAGCCCTGGCGACCTTCAAAATTTCGATTTGAAGTCGATGCACAACGCTCACCTGCCTCTAATTTATCTGCATTCATTGCTAAACACATTGAGCAACCAGGTTCGCGCCATTCAAAACCAGCCGCAATAAAAACCTTATCCAAACCTTCTTTTTCAGCCTGCTGCTTAACCAATCCAGAACCAGGTACTACTAGTGCTAAGGTCACATTTTCTGCGCGTTGCTTACCAGCAACAACCTGTGCCGCAGCACGCAAATCTTCAATTCTTGAGTTAGTACATGAACCAATAAAAACCTTATCAATACTGATATCAGTAATCGCCTGCTCTGCTTTCAAGCCCATATAATCCAAAGCCGTTTGCATACTCTGCTGCTTAACAAGATCAAACTCATCAATTGGATTTGGTACTTTATCACCAACAGCAACAACCATTTCAGGTGAAGTACCCCATGTTACTTGCGGCTGAATTACTTCAGCATCAATTTCAACCACCTTATCGAAGGTCGCATCTACATCTGAATGCAGCTTTTCCCATGCTCTGGTTGCCATTAACCAATCCTCACCTTTTGGCGAGTAGGGTCTGTCACGATAATATTCAATTGTAATATCATCAACTGCAATAAGACCCGCTCTAGCACCAGCTTCAATTGCCATATTACAAACAGTCATTCGCCCTTCCATAGACAAATCAGTAATTGCTGTACCAGCAAACTCAATGGCATACCCAGTACCACCTGCGGTACCAATCTCGCCAATAATAGCCAAGACTATATCTTTTGCAGTAATACCAACACCGACATGACCATTGACTTTAATCAAAAAGTTTTTTGATTTTTTTTGGATCAAACATTGAGTAGCAAGAGCATGCTCCACCTCTGATGTACCAATACCGAAAGCAAGCGCCCCCGAGGCACCATGCGTAGACGTATGCGAATCACCACAAACAATTGTCATACCTGGCAATGTCGCACCCTGCTCAGGCCCAATGACATGTACAATTCCCTGCCTTACATCAGTCATGGTAAATTCAGTGATCCCAAATTCAGCACAATTTTTATCCAATGTTGCAACTTGTAAGCGCGCCACAGGATCAGTAATTCCAGCACTTCTATCTGTCGTAGGTACGTTATGATCTGCTACCGCAAGATTGCGCTCAGTACGCCATGGCTTTCTACCTGCCAAACGTAAACCTTCAAAAGCCTGTGGCGAGGTAACCTCATGCACCAACTGCCTATCAATATAAATTAATGATGAGCCATCATCTTCCGTGTGCACCACATGATCTTTCCAAAGCTTGTCATATAAAGTTTTTTCTGACATTTCAATCTGTACCGTATTTATTATTATTTAGTAAGTTCTGCAACTTGCTTCTCTAATTTTTTCAAACGCGACCATACCTCACCTAAGCGCTGAAAGATGGCAATATTTTTTGCGTATTTCTTAAAAGGCTGTACTGGTCCATAAGCATATATCCCCGATTTTTTTATACTACTATGTATACCCGCCCTGTGTAACAGCACCGTATCGTCAGGAATATGCACATGATCCAAAACTCCAGTCTGACCAGATGCAATCACACGCTTACCAAAGTGACTGGAACCTGCAATTCCCGTTTGTGCCACTAAAATACAATCCTCTTCAATAATCACATTATGTGCAAGATGACACTGCGCATCAATAATACAGCCATCATGCACTTTAGTTTCAGTATAAGCAGCTCTGTCAATGGTCGTAACCGAACCGATCACTACCTTATGGCCAATGACAACACGCCCTGTCTGTGGAATTCGATGATGTCTGCGCTGCTCATCCTGCGCAAAGCCCTGCCCATCACTTCCAATCACACAACCTGCTTTTAATATGCAGTCATCCCCTATATGGCAATCATATGACACCACACAGCTAGGATAAATAACAGTTCGAGCACCGATTATTGCATCAAATTCTACAACCGAATTGGCCATAATGACCACTTTAGAACCTAAAGCAACACGCGCCCCAATAACCACTCCCGGCCCAATAACAGCATCACCTGGAACATGTACTGATTCATGTATTACCGCAGTAGTATGAATACGCCCCCATTCAGAGTCATACACATCTCTGTCTGTGTATTTCTGGCGCAAATAAGCCATAGCCATACGCACATTAGGTGCTACCAAAACAGCCATTTCTTTAGGCTCAATAGTGTCAGCAATAGTTTGAGTCGTTACAATTGCCGACACCCCAGCGGCAAGAGCTACCGATAAATATTTTTCATGTTCAACAAAAACCAAATCCCCTAGACCTGCACCTTCTGCCGGAACAATATTGGTTACCTGCATAACAACACCTAAATGCGCCACCAACAAACCTTGTTCTTTAAAATCCTGATAAATTGCCGAACTTAAAATATCCACATATGCTCCAGTTGTTATGCTAATGCAGCAAAAACCTTGGTCGTAATATCTGTCACGGAACCAACACCTGCAATTGAACTAAAGCGGGCATTGCCTTGCTCAGCTACTTGCGTATAAAAGCTGACCAAAGGCTTAGTTTGTTCATGATAAACATTTAATCGCTTTCTAACTGTGACCTCTTTATCATCATCACGTTGAATAAGCGCTTCCCCAGTCACATCATCCATTCCAGCAACTTTAGGTGGATTAAATTCTATATGATAAGTTCGCCCTGATTCCAAATGTACACGACGACCTCCCATACGCTTAATAATTTCTTCGTCTGCAACCTCTATTTCTACTATATGATCAACTACCACACCCATTTCAGCCAAGCCTTCCGCTTGTGCAATAGTGCGCGGAAAACCATCTAATAAAAAACCAGAAGTACAATCATCTGCAGTAATACGTTCTTTGATTAGGCCTAAAATAATGCTATCAGAAACTAAACCACCCTCATCCATAATTTTTTTAGCTGCCACCCCCAAGTCTGTACCTGCCCTGACTGCAGCACGTAACATATCACCCGTTGATATTTGAGGTATCCCGTACTTTTCAGTAATAAACTGAGCCTGAGTACCCTTACCTGATCCGGGACTACCTAAAAGTATAACGCGCATTCATGTCTCCACCAGCTACCGCTGAAAATTATTTTATTAAAATACTTTAAACCCATAAACATTTCTTAAAGTATAGACAGATCGAATCTCCAAGCCCTACCCGAGCTCATTCCATTCCAACATAACCCATCATTTTATAACATTCAGAGATATAACTCTTGTAAAATTATAATTATCTGTCTATTCTGTGCCGTCCATAACGAATATGAGGAGCTATAAACGCATGCGAGTTGAAGATTTAATGACCAAAAAAGTTTTTACGGTCGAACCACACGATATGATTGATCGAGTTTTTTTTCTGATCCATTATGAAAAAGTACGCCACTTACCTGTTATTGAAAAAGGAAAAGTAGTGGGTATTGTCTCTGATAGAGACCTTTATAAAGCACTAGGCCCTAAAAGTAATTCCAACTCGATTACTGCAGAGGGTACTACTGAATTACACGTGTTACCTAAAAAAGTAACTCATATCATGCATCGCGGCGTTATTACGGTACGTACTGATACTTATGCATCGAAAGCTGCCGAATTAATGGCAGATAATAGAATCGGTGCATTACCGGTCATTGATAAGCAAAATAAGCTAGTTGGAATTTTATCAGCAACTGACATTCTTAGAGTTTTTGCAAAAATGGAGCACGCAAATGAAAAGCGTGTCGAAAAAATTACTGCAAATGCTAACAAATAGTTAAAGCAGCACTACAAATACAAAAAAAGCCTCGTTAAGAGGCTTTTTTTGTTACATAACCAGTAATACTTAAGCTTTTGGCCGCATATGTGGAAATAACAATACATCACGAATAGATGGAGAATCTGTAAACAACATAACTAGACGGTCAATACCTATTCCTTCTCCAGCAGTAGGTGGCATACCATGCTCCAATGCAGTTATATAATCCGCATCATAATGCATTGCCTCATCATCACCCTCATCTTTCTCTTGTACTTGCTTCAGAAAGCGTTCCGCTTGATCTTCAGAATCATTTAACTCAGTAAATCCATTCGCAATCTCACGACCACCCACAAAAAACTCAAATCGATCTGTTACATGTGGATTATCATCATTACGCCTTGCTAAAGGTGAAACCTCAACAGGATAAGCAGTAATAAATGTTGGCTGCATGAGTCGCGTTTCAACAGTCTTCTCAAAAATTTCAATTTGCACTTTACCTAAACCATAACCCTCCTTAACAAGGATACCAAGATTATCGGCAACCTTAACAGCAGCTTCCCGACTATCTATATCAGCTGCAGTCAAATCTGGGTTAAAATGCAAAATAGAATCAAACACGGTCATACGCTCAAAAGGCTTGCCAAAGTCATATTGCTCACCTTGATATGTTACTACTGAATTACCCAACAACTCTTCAGCAATACCTTTCAGCATTTCTTCAGTTAAGTCCATTAATTCGCCATATTCCGCATATGCCTGATAAAACTCAATCATAGTAAATTCAGGATTATGCCGCGAAGACAATCCTTCATTACGAAAGTTACGATTAATTTCAAAAACTCGTTCAAAACCACCAACAACTAGACGCTTTAAATATAGTTCAGGAGCAATACGCAAATATAAGCCCATATCCAAGGCATTATGATGTGTCTCAAAGGGTCTTGCTGTCGCCCCTCCTGGAATAGCCTGCATCATTGGCGTTTCAACTTCCAGAAACTTACGCTCGGTTAAAAATTGACGAATATAAGAGACAATTTTGGAACGCATCAAGAAAGTATCACGCGAAGTATCACTCATGATCAAATCCAAATACCGTTGTCGGTATTTAATTTCTTGGTCAGCAATACCATGAAATTTTTCTGGTAACGGTCGTAACGCCTTAGTCAATAAACGCACATCATCAACACGCACACTTAACTCACCCACCTTGGTTTTGAATAAAATACCTTCAGCACCTAAGATGTCACCAATGTCCCATTTTTTAAATTGCTCATTATAAAAACCTTCGACCAAGGTATCACGTGTCACATACAACTGGATTCTGCCAGACATATCTTGTATGTGTGCAAAACTAGCCTTACCCATGATTCTGCGAGTCATCATGCGCCCTGCCAATTTGACACGAATAGGCTCTGCTTCTAATTCCTCTTTACTCTTCTCGCCATATTCAGCGAGCACTTCACCCGCCACCACATTGCGGCGAAAATCAGTAGGAAATGCAATCCCACCATTTTCACGTAATGCATTTAATTTTGTACGGCGCTGCGCAACTTGTTCTTGTTCGTCGTGATCTAGTTCTGGCATCTTTTACTGTTAATTTTATAATTCTTTGGAAAATCTTAAAGCAAGTCAATTCACTAACTTACTTCTAAAAAGTTTTTGTTACAATCCGCTTTTCAAGCTGGCCTCAATAAACTGATCCAAGTCTCCATCTAATACTGCCTGAGTATTCCCTGTTTCTACATTAGTACGCAAATCTTTAATGCGCGACTGATCCAAAACATAAGAGCGAATCTGACTCCCCCAGCCTATATCTGATTTGTTATCTTCAACTGCTTGTTGTGATTCCGAACGCTTACGTAACTCCAACTCATAAAGTCTAGACTTTAGCTGTTTCATAGCCGTGTCCTTATTTTTATGTTGCGAACGATCATTCTGACATTGCGCTACCGTATTAGTTGGTAAATGCGTTATACGCACAGCCGACTCAGTTTTATTCACATGCTGACCACCTGCACCACTCGCACGATAAACATCAATGCGCAAATCAGCCGGGTTAATATCGATTTCAATATCATCATCTATTTCAGGAGATACAAATACTGAAGCAAAAGAAGTATGCCGGCGATTACCCGAATCAAAAGGTGACTTCCTAACTAAGCGATGCACGCCTGTTTCGGTACGCAACCAACCAAACGCATAATCTCCTTCAAATTTGATGGTCGCACTTTTAATACCTGCAACTTCCCCTTGCGACTCCTCAATTAAGTCGGTTTTAAAACCTTTACGCTCCCCCCATCGCAGGAACATCCGCATAATCATAGCTGCCCAATCCTGTGCCTCTGTACCTCCAGAACCAGACTGGATATCCAAAAAAGCATTATTAGCGTCCATATCGCCAGCAAACATTCTGCGAAATTCTAACTCTGCAACCTGGTCTGTAAATACATTTAGATCTTCAACGACAGTCGTTACCGTTTCTTCGTCACCCTCCGCAACCGCCATCTCCAACAATTCTGCCGCATCCTCAAGCCCTGTCGTCAATTCAGTTACTGTATTAACAACCGCTTCTAACAGCCCCCGCTCTTTTCCCAGAGCTTGCGCTTGTTCAGGGTTAGCCCATATATCCGGATTTTCCAGCTCTCTTAAAACCTCGACTAAACGCTCACTTTTAACGTCAAAGTCAAAGATACCCCCTAAGTGCATCCGTACGACTGGATAAATCAGTAATTTTATTGGTAATAGGATTAATTTCTTGCATTTTTCAAGCTATCAGTTCCGAAACCCATCATTATATACCATATGACAAGCTTATTGGCTCATTAATAATTAGCATTGTTGTTTTGTGATCTTGTGCTAGAATAACCTCCAATGCGTTGATGTTAATCGGACTACGCGTTATATAACTAAAACAATTTATGAGGGTTACATGAAAATTTTAAAACCATTTTTACTATCTGTTTGCCTTGGTGCGTCTATGGGGACTTTTTCTACTGCGGCATTAGCTGAGTGCGAAGATGGCAGAACATGCTTTGAGCCTGATGTAGCAATTGATAATGTTGTTAATAAAATCATGGAAACAAGACATGCAATTGATAATGGTGCAGATAGCCAAGGCATTCTAAACCTTATCAAAGAAGCGATTGCCTTAAACAAAGAAATTAATGCAAATGATGTTGTTGATAGACACCGTCAAAAAGCAGCTAAATACTTAAAATTAGCTAGAAAAGAAGTTAGACAATCAGCTCTTCAACCTGCTGATTCACATTTATTAGAAGCAGAAAGTCGTTTTAAAGCACTTCACGGCATGCTATAAAGCTTGATTTTGATACAGCAGAGTAGTCAAGCTACTCTGCTGTTTTCAATTTATAGCTAATCCCAACGTGTATCACGAACTTTCAATTGCCCTCCATCAATCCTTACTTCTAAACTTGCAATATCTTCATACGCAGGCGCACATTTAACCTCCCCTGTTTTAATACAAAAACGCGCCCCATGTCTAGGGCAAACAATCTCACCGTTTTCAACAATACCACTGGCAATTTCTGCTCCATCATGTGTACAAACATTCTCTAACGCATAAAAACCATCTTCCAATTTAAAAACAGCCACTTCGATACCATCCACATCGACCAGCATATGCTCTCCTATCGCTAAAGCACTCTCTGCCGCCACATCAACCCAATCAGACATTCTCTTCCTTTTAGTTTTTTATATAAACATCATACCTAAGCAACTTGCTTTTAAAACTTTCTGCAGGAACCCCGCCCAAAGGTAGTGCATAATCAGGGCTTTTAACCACCACTTTTTTTGCCGTTGCCTGCAATGCAGCTGCAAATAAAGCATCTTTATCCATGTCATCACCTAATAAATCACGTAAAATCAGCATTGATTTTTTGGGTAAAGCAGACTTTTTACGTTTTGAGGGGAACATAGGATCAATATAAATGCAGTCAGGTGCGATAGTTAACTGCGGTAAAATATCAATCGCATTGCCAGGCAATAGCACCGGCACGGATAATGATAACCTAGTCACCCAATCTACTAAGGCCAGCCTTGCAAATGCATCTGTTAGCAATTCCAGCATAATAGGTGACCGCTCAATGCAATTAACATCATAGCCCATACGAAAAATGTGCAAACTATCTTGTGCCCAACCTGTGGTTGCATCAACTACCGTTCTGGTTTTGCGACCAATAGCTTTCGCCAAAGCACCTTCCTTAGGTGCTGGCCATGAACGCTGCTCGCCATTTCTAGGTGCTATATCAACACTTAAGCCGCCCTTTTTAAGCAAGTCTTTATCCAGCAACTTTAAACAACCATCTCGCCAACTTAAAAAAAACATTTCCGGAGTAAATTTATCAACCGTATGATATAACGGCACCGATAAACGTAGTGCCAACTCCTTTGATAATGACTCATCAGATTGTGCATTATGCAAAACAGCCAACTTGCCAAGATAATTATGCATAAGAGCCTTTAAATCTGCTTAAACTTATTCAGTAGAAATAGAGTCTTGCTCATTTTTTAGTGCTGCATCTAATGTATGCCACGCCAAAGTTGCACATTTTACCCGTGCAGGGTACTCACGTACGCCTGCTAAAACTGCCAATTTCCCAATTGCTTCAAGGTCAATATTTTCTTCTTTACCCGTTGTCATTTCATGAAACTGCGTAAATAAGGCATCTGCTTCTGCCTCAGTTTTACCTTTGACAATTTCAGTCATTAAAGAAACTGATGCCGTTGAAATAGCACACCCTGAACCTTGAAAGCTCGCATCAATAATCTTATCGCCATCCATTTTCAAAAACAAAGTTAAGCGATCACCACACAAAGGGTTAAACCCTTCAACTTTTCGGTCTGCCCCTTCCATCACATGGAAGTTTCGAGGGTTTCTATTATGGTCAAATATCACCTCTTGATAGAGGTCACGTAAATCATCAAACATGTTATTCTCAGTTTATTTTTAGGCTACTTAGCCAAAAATTTCAATTAAATCTTCAATACCAGCCATTAATACATCGACTTCTTCTTTGGTATTATACATAGCAAATGAAGCACGCGCAGTTGCCGGCACCTCAAAAAAGTCCATGACCGGCATCGCACAATGGTGCCCAGCACGAATGGCAATACCCAGACTATCCAACATAGTACCAATATCATGCGGGTGAATTTTATCCAGAACAAACGACAAAATCGCACCTTTTTCACTGGCCTCGCCTATAATTCTTAAGCCATGAATTTTCCCTGCTTTTTCTGTGGCGTAATCCAATAATTCCGCTTCATATGCGGCAATATTGTCCATACCAATTGTATTCAAATAATCAACAGCTGCACCCAAACCAACTACATCGGCAATATTAGGCGTACCTGCCTCAAACTTATAGGGCAAGCTATTATATTCCGTTTCCTCAAAGGTCACCTTACGAATCATATCGCCACCACCTTGATAAGGAGGCATTGCTTCTAATAACGCTTGTTTACCATAAAGCACCCCAATACCGGAAGGTGCATATAATTTATGCCCTGAAAATACATAAAAATCACAATCTAAAGCCTGTACATCTACAGACATATGTGGAATTGCTTGCGCACCATCCAATAAAACGGGCACATTTTTAGCTTTAGCTGCCGCAATAATCTTTTCAACAGGATTTACCGTACCCAGTGCATTAGACATATGTACAACAGCAACCAACTTAGTTTTATTAGTCAGTAATTTCTCAAATTCTGAGTAAATTAATTCACCGCGTAAATTAATCGGTACAACTTTTAAAACCGCTCCTGTTTGCTCGCATAACATTTGCCACGGCACAATATTAGAATGGTGCTCCATAGCAGTAATCAGAATCTCATCACCTGCTTTAATATTCGCTTTACCAAAAGTTTGCGCTATTAAATTAATCGCTTCGGTTGCGCCACGCACAAAAATAATCTCTTTAGTGCTTTGCGCCTTAATAAACTGCTGCACTTTTTCACGCGCACCTTCATAACGATCCGTCGCTTTAACACTTAAAGTATGCACACCACGATGCACATTCGCATATTCATGACTATATAAATGTACGATACTATCAATTACTTGCTGCGGCTTTTGACAACTAGCGGCATTATCCAAATAAACTAACGGTTTATTACGAATTTTCTCTTGTAAAATAGGAAAATCTGCACGAATTTGTTCAATGGGGAAATCTGTCATAATGTTTTAAAATTTTCAACTTACCTCCAAGACCCTGCTTAAAAGTACTTGGAATTTTAGGAAAGCTTGGGAATAATCGTATTTTACAGCCAATCTTGCTGAATACCTGCTTGCGGAAATCTGACTAACAACTGCTGTAACACCAAATCATGCAAACTTTTTAGTTTAATTTTATCAACCATCTCATTCGCGAAGGCAAAGGTCAGCATATTTCTAGCACTCACCTCATCCACACACCGTGACTGCAAATAAAAAATTGATTTCTCATCCAGTTGCCCCACAGTCACACCATGTGCGCATTTAACATCATCTGCATAAATTTCTAATTGTGGCTTGGTATCCACTTCCGCATCAGCAGAGAGTAATAAATTACGATTATGCATATCAGAGTCTGTTTTTTGTGCTTGCTCTGCTACCAATACTCGCCCTTGAAACACCGCACGAGCACGTTGATCTAAAACACTTTTATATAATTCACGACTGCTTGCATGCGGTTGTAAATGATGAATTCGAGTATGGTTATCAATATGCTGGCGCTTAACCCCCAAACACAAACCATTCAAATCACATTCCGCTGCACTTCCCAAATCAGTATGAATATCACTACGCGCCAATAAACCACCAAATGCAAAATTATGATGCTGAAAGCGACTATCACGCGCTTGTTTAACGTAAGTCCCGCCAAAGTGATAGGCTTTTTCGCCTTCCATTTGTACTTTATAAAGGGTTAAATCTGCATTTTTTCCCACAAAAATTTCAGTGACACTAGCAGAGCAATACGAATCATCACAACCCACAAAAGTTTCGACTACTGTTGCTTGCGCAGAAGTACCCAGGGCAATAATATGTCGCGTATTAGCCATATAATCAGCCTGTGTCACTACATGGATAATTTGAATAGGCTTAGCCAATACCTCATTAGCTGGTACGTGGATAAAAACCCCATCACTAAACCAAGCATTATTAAAAGCCACAAAACCATGTTCTGTATCTTGCACGGCTTGCGAAAAGTAGCTCTGCAAGACATCAGCCTGCTGCTCTATAGCGGTTGCCATATCCATAACAACAGTGCCAACCGGCAAACCCTCTATATTAGACAGTGCGGCAGAAAAATGCCCGTCAACCAATACAATTGCCCAAGCATTCTCTAGTAGTTGCTCTTGTAAGCCAGCCAACTCAACAGCCCCAACCTCAGTACGACTAACAGGCGCAAATAATTTTTTCTCTATGGCGGCAACATTGGTATAACGCCACTCTTCATCCCTTAACGACGGAAAGCCATGCGTTGCAAACTGCTGCATAGCATCTGCTCTCAATGCCTGCAACCAAGCAACTGATTGCCCTGGCAAAGTATCCGCTATTTCTGCATAAATAGCAGGGTATTGACTACTTTTTAATTCAGCACTCATTAGGCTGCCTGCCCTTCAATCCATTGATAACCTTTTGCTTCCAACTCTAAAGCAAGCTCAGAACCACCTGTTTTCACAATTTCACCATCCGCCAAAACATGTACAATATCAGGCACAACATAATCAAGCAGGCGTTGGTAATGAGTAATCATTAAAAATGCACGCTCAGGGTCGCGTAAAGAATTCAACCCTGCAGCCACGACTTTTAATGCATCAATATCCAAGCCCGAATCAGTTTCATCCAAGATACATAGACTTGGCTCCAAAATAGCCGCCTGCAAAATCTCATTACGCTTTTTCTCTCCGCCTGAAAAGCCTTCATTAACCGAGCGGTATAAAAACTTATCATCCATTTCTAAAAGCTTAACTTTATCTTTCACTAAAGTTAAAAAATCCATAGCATCCACTTCAGGCAAATCATTATGCTTGCGCATGGCATTCAATGCCGCTTTTAATAAATAAATATTACTCACACCCGGGATTTCAACTGGGTATTGAAATGCTAAAAACACACCGTCGCGTGCTCGCATTTCTGGCTCCATCGCCAACAAGTCTTTGCCTTGATAAATAGCTGATCCAGCAGTAACTGTATACCCTGCCTTGCCTGATAAGACATGTGATAAAGTACTTTTACCTGCACCATTCGGCCCCATAATGGCATGCACTTCACCTGCATTAATTTGCAAGTTAAGACCTTTAAGGATAGGTTTATCACCCACGCTGACATGAAGATTTTCTATGCTGAGCATATTATTTATTACCTAATTTTATTTTAATTTGTAACGATTCAGTGTATTTATTTAGTAGAAGCCAAGCTTTAAAACCAATTATGCAGGCTAAAGCCAGCACCCCAAGTAATTGAAAATTAATTACCTATTTTTAAATATTTACTTGCCGAGTAGTCACTTTAATCTTTTAATTACTTAAGCAGTGACTTATTTAACCCACTGAACCTTCTAAACTGATACCTAATAAAGCCTGAGCTTCAACCGCAAATTCCATCGGCAATTCTTTAAATACACTTTTACAAAAACCATTCACAATCATGGATACCGCATCCTCTGCTGATAAGCCACGTTGTTGACAGAAAAATAATTGATCTTCACTGATTTTAGAAGTGGTTGCTTCGTGCTCAACTTGCGCAGAAGGTTGTTTGACTTCTACATAAGGAAAAGTATGTGCACCACATTTATCACCCACCAATAAAGAATCACACTGCGTGTAATTACGTGCATTTTCAGCACTTTTAGCCACTTTAACTAAACCACGATAAGTATTTTGCGAGCGCCCTGCCGAAATCCCTTTGGAAATAATAGTGCTAGTGGTATTTTTACCAATATGAATCATTTTGGTGCCAGTATCCGCTTGTTGGTAATTATTAGTCACCGCAACCGAATAAAATTCACCAATTGAATTTTCACCCAACAAAATACAGCTCGGGTATTTCCAAGTAATAGCCGAACCCGTTTCTACTTGTGTCCATGAAACCTTAGAATTCGCCCCACGACATTCTGCGCGTTTAGTCACGAAATTATAGATACCACCCACACCATTTTCATCACCTGGATACCAATTCTGTACCGTCGAATATTTAATTTCGGCATTCTCCATTGCCACCAACTCCACTACCGCAGCATGTAATTGATTTTCATCACGCATCGGAGCAGTACACCCTTCCAGATAACTCACATGACTATCTGCATCAGCAATAATTAAAGTACGTTCAAATTGCCCAGTATTAGCCGCATTAATACGAAAATAGGTAGATAATTCCATCGGACAGCGTACACCTTTAGGAATATAGACAAACGAACCATCAGTAAAAACAGCCGCATTTAAGGCCGCAAAAAAATTATCTGTTTCAGGTACCACTGTTCCTAAGTACTGCTTAACTAATTCTGGATATTCTTGCAAAGCTTCAGAGATAGGGCAAAAGATAACCCCTGCATCTTTTAATTTCCCTTTAAAGGTAGTTGCTACCGAAACACTATCAAAAACAGCATCTACCGCCACACCAGCCAAGCGCTCCTGCTCATCGAGTGGGATACCTAATTTTTTATAGGTATCCAATAATACCGGGTCAATCTCATCTAAACTTTGCGGCTTATCCGAATCTTTTTTTGGAGCTGAATAATAACTAATCGCCTGATAATCAATCGGTTCAATATCAAGCTGAGCCCAATTTGGCTCTGCCATAGTCTGCCAGTGTCGAAAGGCTTTTAAGCGATATTCCAACATAAACTCTGGCTCGCCTTTAATAGCAGAAAGCTTGGTGATCACGTCCTCATCTAAGCCAGGAGGAAAAGTTTCCACCTCTAGTTCTGTCACAAAACCATCTTTGTACTCTTGACCAATTAGGTTTTCAATTTCTTGTGCACTTGCTGACATAATTATTCTTAAAATAGATATGGATTAACGATATAAACTGGCCACCGGCACAGTAATTTCTTGCGGAGCAGTTGCAGGCAACAGCATATCCGCTAGAGTGACAGACTCTAATGCCTTTTGCACAGTTTGATTAACCAAGCGCCAGTTATTACCTATCTGACAACCAGAAACTTGTTCACAACTATGCTCGGAATGACTGCATTCAGTTAATGAAATAGGCCCTTCAACAGCAGTAATCACACTAGCCACCGTTATATTTTCTGGTGTTTGCACTAATGCATACCCGCCTTTAGCACCACGAATAGAACTTAAAACTTTAGCTTTAACCAATAACTTCAAAATTTTGCTCACCGTTGGCTTGGCAATACCCGTTGCATTCGCAATATCTAAAGCGGCATGCATCGATACCGGGCTTTTCGCCATAAAACTCAGTATTACCGTCGCATAATCAGTTAATTTCCCCAAACGTAACATGCCTACTCCTTTTATTTAGGACTATTTTAGTCCTATTTAATTTCATAGTAAATAGCTAGGTTATTATTTTTTAATATTGGAAGCGAAACAAAGTTCGAAACTAGTGTAAAAATGAGGGTTTTATAGGGTGAGGCTTTAATATAATGTATTAAGCCATTAAATATTGGGCCTCACCTTGAATAATTTTCTCCCAAAATTGTTGCCACCTATTTGTTGTTTGAACTAATGCACGTAAACTCAATACAACTTTAGCTCCTTTTGTTTTCCATCTCATACCTGAGCCACAAAGCCGCTGTTTAACTAATGTTTTACAAGCTGCTTCTGTCACGCCCGAACCAATCGGTAAATTTTTATTAACATGTGAGGCATAATTCATCCTGTTTTTAGCGATATTATTTTTAAAATAGGTGAGCGTTGTTTCTAAATCCGCCTTGATTGATTTGGTGAGCCTAGATTCCATTAATGGCGTTAATTCTTCTAAAATGGTTTGCGCCGCCCCTGTGTCATTCTTGAGTTGGGAACAACGATCTGACAGCCATTTTTTACGATCAATAGCCGTTGATTTTTTTGGAAAAATAGCATGAGAGGCTTTTGCTAAATATTCAGTGACATGATAAAAATCAACCAATTGTTGCTGAGTATGTTGCTCTAAAAATGTCCAGTTATCTTTGGCTCCATCCGCAATACCAAGATAAAGTGCATCGGGGTAACGGGCTTTTATGCAGGTGATTTCATGCTCATACCGCTCTTTGAAACTTGCCTTCCCATATTCAGGCGCTTCTCCCAAGTAGAGAGTATGCTGGCGTTCACCCTCGCAGTCATACAAAGACAGGTTACCAACCATTGCTTCACGGTAACCTTCGTTTGCCATTAAAACATAAGCACCATCTAAACTGAAAACAATCGTACTAATGGGTTCATCTAATTCAGGCAGCTCATACTCCCACTTTTCTTCTTGTGCCGTCGCAATACTTCCTACCCAGTTCGTTACATTTTGTATCGTGGATTTGGCAATGATCCGATTGTGATTATTCTTCAAATCAAGACAAACTGAATTGGCATTTCCTTGGGAATACTTGTGGGACAATTGCTGTGCAAATTTAGGAGTCGCTGCAAAAATAGTATGCGCCGAGTCTTCTAATGGACAAAAAATATGCCCTCCTTTTGACGATTGGTAAACATGACGTTTAATTTCAATGATGCCAAAGGGCGTTTGATATTTTTTGCTGTCTCTGTTTTTAGACGTGAGTTTTACACCCTCTCTTATAATCGGAGTACCCTTTGTATCAAAGCATTTTAAAGCTTCGCCTGTGGCTACGCATCCTACGCTATTGACCGCATCCAGTATCGTGTTTTCCATTTCCATCATATTGCCTTCCAGAGCTAAAGTAACTGATACGGTGATGCTTCCGTCAACATTGTGGATGATAGTTGTCATGGGTAGAGAAAAATAATGTGATAGTAAAGATGGGGATTTTATATTAAATCATGAGAAATAACATTATATTTAAGCCTCACCCGTTTTATAATACCCGAAAATATGGCGCAGAATTTTAATTGCACAGTCGCGTTAGAATTAACACTATAAAATATCACTCAAAGGACAAGGTTTGTGTAAGCCATAACCTTGTGCATAATCAACTCGCATATCTTTTAAAATACTTAGGATTTGCATATCTTCTACATATTCAGCAATTGTCTGCAACTCCATAACATGCCCAATTTTATTAATCGCCTCAACAAAAGCACGATCAACAGAGTCAGTACTAATATCTTTAACAAACTGACCATCGATTTTTAAATAATTAATCGGCAATGCCTTTAGGTAGGCAAAAGAAGACAAACCACTGCCAAAATCATCTAAAGCAACCTGACAACCAATATTCTGGATATGAGTCAAAAACCTAGTCGCTTGCGTTAAATTGGCAATCGCCGCAGTTTCAGTAATTTCAAAACAGATTGATTGCGGCAAAACGGGAGTATCCGTAAATAGCTCTACAACATAGTCCAATAAGCTTTCATCCGTCAGTGTCGCTCCAGATAAATTAATGGAGAAAATTGCATCATCTAATGGTGACTCCTCTTCAATATGCTTGGTTAGCATCATAAATGTATGCTGAATGACCCAACGATCCAAGCTAACTATCAGGCCAAAGCGCTCTGCAGCTGGTAAAAATGCACCAGGTGGAATTAACTGACCACTTTCACCTTGCATACGCACTAATATTTCATAATGCTCACTCGCCTGATCACTAGTGACACGCTGTATACGTTGTGCATATAGAACAAACAAATCATCATCCAACGCAGCTTGAATTTTAGTAATCCATTGCATTTCTTTCTGTTGTGTCGAAGAATCAGAAGCATCAATCTCATGAAAATGAATGCGGTTACGCCCTGCATCTTTAGCAACATAACAAGCCGAATCGGCTGCACTTAATATTTCAGCCGCTTTGATTTCGGTACCAGTAATCTTGGCAATACCAATACTGACCCCAATTTTAAACGTATTAATTTGCCAAGCAAAACGAAAGTCTGCAATGGCCTGACGTAAATTATTAGCAATCAAATAGGCTCGCTCTGAATCACAAGACTCAAGCAAAACACCGAACTCATCGCCTCCTAAACGCGCAAATAAATCTGTTTTACGCAAATGTGCCTGCATTAAGTGTGCAACCTGCTTTAATAATTCATCACCTGCATCGTGTCCGCAGGTATCATTAACCACTTTAAACTGATCCAAATCTAGATACAGTAGATAATTTTCAGTACCATGCTGGCGGGTAATTTCCAGCAATGCTCCCATGCGTTCTTCAAAAGCACGCCTGTTAGCCAAGTCCGTCAACGGATCATGCAAAGCTTGCCGCGTCAGTTCTGCCGCCAAAGAGCGCGACTCAGTAACATTCCGAAATACCAGCACTGCCCCCAACAACTCCTTTGTAGAACTTAAAACTGGAGCTACCGAATCGGTAATAGCATATGAATGCCCATCTACAGCAATTAAGACATGGTCAACATCATTGCTTTCTACTTTTAGGGTTTGCAAACAGTTCATCACAGGACAACTTACAGGTAAGCCGGTCACGTCATTCTGCAAAATACAAATTTGACTTACAAGCCTATTTAAACCATCACTCTCAGAGTACCCGGTTAATAATTCAGCAATCGGGTTCATTGACATGATCATGCCTTGGCTATCAGTAGTAATGACAGCATCAGCAATAGAATCTAAAGTAACCTGTGCTTGCTCTTTCTCCCTAGCCACTTTATCAACCAAAACCCACATATCCCTTGCTTGTTCACGCAAAACACGCTCACGACTGACCATTGCTGTGACATCATTAATTTGCACCATACAATAGCGAGTTGCATTATAAATAACTGGTTTAACAATCACTTGCTGCTCAACAAAATTCTGCAAACGATCAAACAAAGGCAAGGCCTTCTTATTTAAGGAGTGAGAAATCAAAGAAGCCATACCACGCTGCAAAACAGCATCAATTGCCTTACTTAATCTCCCCGACACCAAATCAGGAAACACCTCGTCCAGACTACTTCCCGCGACCTCACCTGCAGTTAATTGCGTATACTTTGTTAACCAATCGTTCCAAATAATAATTTTCGCCTGACGATCAATGATAATAATGCCTGTATCACTTGCCAACAGCGCACTAGCACTTAAATCTGCCACATTATTACTATTAGTCATATCAAGCATGAGAACTCTTATTCATCCCCTAAAAAGGCTTCTATATTTTTTTGCAACTCAGTAATAGAAGCAAAATCCATTAGAAAAGTAACATAGCCATGAATATTTTTCTCTTGTATAGAAAAATCCATTTTCAACAATAATACAATCCCTTTATCCTGTTCAACTGATAAAACCGAACCTAAGGAACCTTTAACAAAGGCAGGAACTTCGCCAATCATCGTTTTTTCAAAAAGATCGGCCATATTGGAAACACAGGCATTTAAAATAACATTACCGATCTCTGTCATTGCATCTTGCTCCAGCTCGGTTAATTCTTCCAAAGGTAAGTCTTCTTGCAAAACTGCCCGTACTAATTCCAAGCTTTGTTCCTCAGGGAATAGTAATAAAGCATCACCATTAATGGCTCCTGCAAATCCTTGCAGTACCCCACTCACATCTTCCGTTACTTTAGTTCCAATAATATTGGCAGCTTCTAGGCGTGAAACAAACTCTACCCCAGGCACACTTAAGGTCACTTCATCCTCAACCATCTCACTCAATGAAGCTGCTGCAGCTCCCATGCCAATATTGAGTACTTCAGAAATAGCATCTATAAAAAATTCATCTAAAACCAGTTCATTTGCTGACATATTGTTTGATTTTTTCTTCAGTAATGGGTTTGGGGATAAAATCGATATGCAATTTTATAGCCAAATTTTTAATAGCATCCTGCACATTAGCGGTTAAAAATGCAATTCGGGCATCAGGAAATAAGGGCCTTAATATTTTAGCAGCTTCACCACCGTTCATATTAGGCATATTATAATCCAGAAAAATAACCTGAAACTCAATATTTTTAGCAACATCAATGGCTTCTTGACCATCTGCAGCTTCAGTAATTTTCCAGTCAGGCTGGGTTGTACTAATGATTTTCTTTAACATCATTCGCGACATACGACTATCATCAGTTATTAAGCAATTCACTTCTGCCATTTTTTCACTCTACCTTGTATTGTATTCAAAAAACTTTTCGTTTAATTCCATATAATTCACATAGCCATTGCTATCTGTTCCAATAATGACCGTGTGAAGCTCGATAACTCTCAATACTCACCTTTCCATCTAGGAATTTCGCAGTGATAGCACCTTGTTCCCCCGTGACCAAAAACTGTACTTTATGTTGTGCATACCTAGCCAATACTTCCGCATGTGGAAAACCAAAACGATTTGGTATCGCAGCTGGAATAAGAATTGTACTCGGGTTAACCTTCTCTAAAAACCTCTTATTAGAGGAGGTTTTACTACCATGGTGGGGTGCAACTAAAACATCAGCCTGCATAGAAACACCATTTGCAGTTAAGTACACTTCTGCCGCTTGTTCAATATCACCCGTTAATAAATAACTGCCTTGCTGCGTCTCAATATGCAACACACAAGAATTATCATTTTCATTATTAAATGCCTGCTTAGGTGGTGATAATATACGAAAATTAACCTGATCCCATTGCCAGTGCTGCCCTGCATGACAAGTTATTGGACTATAAGCCTGCAACAATTCCGGCACACTCGTTAACACTTGCCGTGTTGGTATAGTCTGCAATACCGACTCAGCACCGCCGATATGATCATTATCGCCATGACTAATAATCAAACTATCTAAATAGCTAATCCCATGATGATAAAAATAGGGCAATACTACATTTCTACCCATATCAAATTTTTCAGAAAACTTTGCGCCTGTATCAAACAGTAAAGTATGTTCCGCAGTTTGCACAACAACAGCCAATCCTTGCCCCACATCCAACAGCACGATACTCGCTTCACCTACTGGCGGTCGCTTTGTATTGATGACCATAAACAATGGCATTAGCAATAACAAACCTAAATAACGCCCTGGAATACCTTTCGGTGCTAACAGCAATAATATCCCAAAAAGAGCAACAACTGTTTTCCATAATTCTGGCTGGGGACGCACAATACTAGCAGACGGCAAGTCAACCAAAACCAACAAGATCTGCCATAGAGTCTGCAAAGCAAAATCTACTAACTGCAATATCAGGAGCGCAAACTCAGGCAACAACGGCAAAATTAATAGCCCCAATAATGCCAAAGGCACAATAATAAAGCTTACCACAGGCACTGCAATAATATTAGCAACAGGTGTGATCAATGACACACTTTGAAAAAATAAAAGCAGAATGGGCAACAAACTTAAACCGATCACGGCATGCAACTTAATACTCTTTAGCAAGCGGTTGCCTTGCCCCAAACGCGCAGACACAGTATAGATAATAAAAAAGACAGCCAAAAAAGATAGATAAAAACCAGCAGAAAGTACGACCAATGGATCGAGTAGCAACACAACCAATAAGGCAATGGCGAAAACATTAAGTGCTTGCGCATGCCTGCGCAATAAAGTTGCGCCAACCAATACCGACAACATCACTAGCGCACGTTGCGTTGGCACCGAAAACCCGGCTAATGCTGCATAAATAAACGCCACCAAAAATGAAAGGGCAGCCGCTACCTGCGGGGCACAATACTTGGGGCTTGGTATTCTTAACCAACAGTAAAATGCCAGCCAATACGCCATACTGGCAACCAACCCTATATGTAAGCCAGAAATTGCCATCAAATGATTGGTGCCACTATCAGACAGTACTTGCCACTGCTGCCTAGAAATCAGACTTTTATCCGCCAAAGTCAATGCTTTAATTAAAGCCAAACTATCAGGGCTTAACGCCTGCCGACTTAATAGCTCAGTCAAATATTGTCGCCAGACAGAAATATTCAACATTTTCGATGACTCTGCTAGTAACTTAGCCTTTGCTTCTTGGCGTATATAGCCAGTCGCACCAATATTATGCTGAAATAGCCATTTTTCATAATCAAAGCCACCAGGATTTAAACTACCGTGGGGCAATTTTAATTTAACAATAAATTGCCAGTGCTGACCTGCTCTAACCTTCTGTTTAGGGTAATACCAACTTAAACGCATTTTGTCGGGTAACTGCACTTCAGCCTGAGTGACCTTAAAATCAAAACGGACACGACGCGAGCTATAATTAGGTAAACCACTGACAATACCTTGTATCAAAAACTCCTGCCCTTGTAACTTTGGCTTTAAAATATTATCCAAGTGTTGTTGCGCTATGGTACTTGTCCATATAACACCTAAAAGGACATATACAATACGCCGAAACTTATAGTAAGCCGAAACCAGTATCACTGCTAACAAGAAAGCGAGCATAAGCGGGCTAGGCAGCGCACTCCATTGCTGCACAAACCAACAACCTACTCCGAAAGCCAACACAGAGACTAACATTTCTTCACACGTACCTATCTACAAAAAACACTCGATACCCTCCTCAAAAATCATATTTTGCATAGCGAAATACCCTACGCGCAGCCCTTAAAATCTGCTAAAATCAAGCTTTGCTACTTTGAATGGATAATAGCAGTCATGCCAAAAAAGCTTTTACAAAAATATATTCCATCTTCAGAATCAATTAAAGAAAATAAGAACCTTAAATTTTTAGGCGACAAGTTACACGACCCCAACCTTTGGCACCTCAACAGGCGCTCAGTTTCAGCTGCATTTGCTATCGGGTTGTTTGCTGCATGGATACCAACCCCTGGTCAAATGGCAATAGCCGCCATGTTTGCGCTTTATTTTCGAGCCAACCTTCCAATATCAGTGGCTTTAGTCTGGATTACTAACCCACTTACCATGCCACCGATGTTTTATTTCGCTTATCTGGTGGGCTTATGGTCATTAGGGCAACCGTCTCCATCTGCTGACTTTGTTTTTTCTGCTGAAAGCATTATGGCCAGTTTAGGAGAAATAGGTGGGCCATTTTTATTTGGCTGCTTAATTTTAGGCGTTATTTCTTCGGTTGCCGGCTATTTTGGCATACGTTTCTATTGGCGTTGGCATGTTATTAAGCAGTGGGAACAACGGGCGCATCGTTAATCAACTCTTGCAAAGTAGTCTCAAAGGCAATTCTAAATTGTACGAGGTGGGGCGCAGGCTAAAGCCTATGCCCCAAGTGATCGCTTATTTAAGAGACTAAGTATAAAGCCTCATAAAACTACGCGACAATCAGACCGTCAGCCATATGCAACACCCTGTCCATACGCCCCGCTAAATCAGGATCATGCGTGACAATCAAAAAACTAATCTTTAATTCTTGATTTAATTCCAGCATCAATTGATAAATACTTTCAGCTGTTTTACTGTCCAAATTTCCTGTTGGCTCATCTGCTAAAATACATTTAGGCTTATTAATTAAAGCACGGGCAATCGCAACACGTTGTCTCTCACCACCTGACAATTCGCCTGGTTTATGCTTAATTCGGTGCGCTAAGCCAACACGCTCTAAAATCTCTTCAGCACGTACTTTCGCCTCAGCAATAGAACAACCACCGATCAAAGCTGGCATAGCCACATTTTCCAAAACAGTGAACTCACCTAATAGGTGATGAAACTGATAAATAAAACCCAATGAACTGTTTCTCAACCGAGATAGCTTGGCTTGCCTTACTTTATTTAAGTTAACTCCTGCTAAAATCACTTCACCACTGGTTGGTTTGTCCAAGCCTCCTAGTAAATGCAATAAAGTACTTTTCCCAGATCCTGACGTCCCCATAATAGCGACACGCTCACCTTCTTCAACTGAGAAATCAACACCTTTCAAGACATCAACATCTAAGGCACCTTGTTTAAAACGTTTAGTTAACTGCTTGCATTGTAATATTATCGGCTTATTCATAACGCAATACCTCCGCAGGATTTACACGCGAAGCCTGCCAAGCAGGATATAGGGTCGCTAATAAAGAAAGTGCAAATGCAATAACCGCAATAGTATAAACATCGGCCCAAACTAATTTCGAAGGCAGAGTGCTAATATAATAAACATCTGCAGCCATAAAGTTTACTTCAAAAAATTTCTCAATTGCCGGCACAATAGTTTCCACATTCAATGCCAATAACACACCACAAACTGTTCCGATTGCCGTACCGACCAAGCCGATAATGGCACCTAAGGTAATAAAAATCCACATGACCGACATGGGAGTTAAACCTTGAGTTTTTAAGATAGCAATATCACCTCGCTTGTCAGTCACTACCATCACTAAAGTCGAGACAATATTAAAAGCCGCCACCGCAACAATTAATAATAAAATAATAAACATCACCCGCTTTTCAGTTTTAATTGCACGAAAAAAGTTACTATGTGCTTTGGTCCAGTCACTCACATAATATTGACCGCGTAAATCACGCGCCATTTTGTAAGTAATTTCAGGTGCATTAAATAAGTCATCTAATTTTAAACGCAAGCCTGACACATCATTATCTAAACGAAATAACTTTTTCGCATCGGCAATATGAATAATTGCCATATTGCGATCGTATTCATACATACCCACCTTAAAAATTCCACTGACCGTAAACCGACGCAGGCGTGGAATAATCCCAGCTGGTGTAGAGTTGACTTGCGGGCTAATAACGGTAATTTTATCACCTACCATCGCACCTAAGTAGGTTGCCAATTCGGCTCCCAGTACAATTTGATATTTGCCTGCTTGTAAATCCGTTAATGCTCCCGTCTGCATCTTGGCACCCACTTCAGACACCGCATCCTCTTCATTAGGCAAAACACCACGTAACAATGTTCCACTCACGCGACGGCCTGCATTGATCATGACCTGCCCTTTGACAAAAGGCGCAGCACCTTCTACATGCGGGTAATCTTTAACACGTGCTTTTAATTCTTGCCAATCATCAAGTTGACCACCTCGTCCTGAAATGGTTGCATGTGCGGTCATCCCTAAAATACGTTGGCGTAATTCGGCTTCAAAGCCATTCATAACAGACAATACTGTTATTAAAGCCGTGACACCTAAAGCGATTCCTAAAACGGAAGTCAGAGTAATAAAAGAAATAAATTGGGTACGCCGTTTGGCACGCGTATAGCGTAGCCCAATGTACAAAGTAAGGGGTTTAAACATAAAATAGAAATATAATTATCTAAGAAAAGTGACTATTGCTACTGCACTACAAAATGAAAATGCAATCATAACTGCTTATTGACAGCTTGAGCATAAGCCATAAAGATACAAACTATGATCAGTTAATTCATAGCCTAGTTGTTCTGCAATTTTATTTTGTCGATCTTCAATTACGTCATCAGTAAATTCATCAACCTTGCCACACTTAACGCAGACCACATGATCATGGTGCTTGCCTTTATTAAGTTCAAAAACCGAGTTCCCCCCTTCAAAATGATGCCTAGTCACTAATCCCGCCGCTTCAAATTGGGTTAATACTCGGTAAATAGTGGCTAAACCAATTTCCTCATTTTCACTTAATAAAATTTTATAGACTTGCTCAGCACTCAAATGACGTTCGCCAGTCTCACGCTCCATAATCTCCAGAATTTTTACACGAGGCAAAGTGACTTTTAAACCCGCATCTCTTAACTCTTGAGTTTCCACTCGTTTTCTCCTTACAATCCCAATACTTCAAAAAGAAGCACCTCATAACAACATATTGTAAAGCTTTTCAGACAAAACAAGAATAAACCAAGTAAAATAGTTAATATCTGATTTTAGTTTTCGAATGTCTTTGCAGGTATCATTTCTTTAAAAGTAATTTTTTTGCCTACAAATACTCAATTAACAAATTCCTTAACTGTCCAAACATGCTCCACATACTCCGTTTTTTAGCCATCATTGTTTCACTGACTTGCCTATCAGCCTGCTCTACTCTTGCTGTAGATGTCCCACTGGTTTATAAGATTGATATTGACCAAGGTAATGTTATTGATCAAGACATGGTTAACCAACTACGCCCTAATATGACCAAACGCCAAGTTATTTATATATTAGGCTCACCATTATTAGTAGACCCTTTCAACACCAATCGCTGGGATTATATATATTCAGTACAACTCGGCAAAGAAGACAGAACTCAACAACGTATTGCTTTAATTTTCTCGGGTGATAATTTAATGCGTATTGGTGGAGATTTAGCACCCGAAGCAAACCCTGCACCACAGCCTCCGAAAGAAATAACAGTTGATGTACCTAAGCGGGAGCTAAAGAAAACCTTATACGAAATGGTTACGGGGCTGTTTAGCTCTGATGATTAAAAAGTAATGAAACAATAATACTCCAAGTTAAAAACGCACTAAAACTACTCTATCAATCCATTGTTTTTATTGAATAATTTTAGATAAAATAGAGAACCCCCCAATAATTATATTAGCGCTTGCTAACTCAGAAGAAAAGGCGTATATATGAATCATACATTAAATTATATAAGGTTAATTCCTTAGTATTTTAATCAAGAATTTAATAACAATATTAAGTTAATTTATACCCTTTCTTTAAATTCAAAGGGAACTTAATATTATCGATACAAGGATGCACATGAAATATAGCTGATTAGAGCTGTTTTATTAGTGCCTTTACAATAAGACATTTTAATGCGTTAACAACTACTAACCAACTCATGCGCATCTCTTTATGGAGGTGTGAAATGAAAGCGTTAAACCACAACCATACAGTGCGTAACTTAGTTTTTACCTTATTGTTAGGTATGGGCTTAGTTTTTAGCAATGCACTAGCAAGCGATGCAATATCTGATACTGCATCATTCTTCCGTTGGCATCAGCCAACCTTCGGATCTGCTTTTTTTCAAGAAGATCTAACATCTGATTTACTCGAAACCAGCGATGGCTCATACATTGCTGTTGGTGTTACTTATCAATCTGAAAATCACGCCTATGACATTCGAGCCAATATCATTAAATATCAAAAAAATGGTGCCATCCTCTGGAATAAAGCATTTGGCGTAACAGAAGGCTTGCGCAACTTCTCCTTTAATAAAGTGATTGAACTAAGTAATGGCGACTTATTGGCCTTAGGAGTCACTAATGAGGATGTCGGTGTCGCAGCAAATGGTGCACAAGCCATGTTTATCGTCAGATTTGATAACTTGGGCAATATAAAATGGCAAAAAGCATACGGGCGCATGCGTACAGATGACCCCATCGCCTATATTGAAGCATTATATGCAAGCGAAAGCTTGGAAGGCAACTTGACCATATTGGGAAGTTACGCCAATTCATTTAATTATACAGATGGGGGTTACTATTCTTTTATTGAATTAAGCTTGGATGAGTCAGGCAATCTACTCAGTCACGCACTTATATCTGATGGCAATGACTCGAATGCAAGTGACAATATATTTATACAAAAAACAGCTGATAATGGTTATTTAATTGGAGCGCATTATTTTATTTCCGGTTTTGCCAAAACGGGTGTGGTAACAAAATTAGATGCATCAGGCAATAAAGAATGGGGACATTACTTCGTCCCTAAAGACAATAATGGCAATTCTGCCGCCGCTGTTAATATGAACGCTATTGAACTTGATGATGGCTATCTTTTTACCGCAACATCTTATATTGATGAAGTCAATAAATTGTTTGTTTATAAAGTCAATTTTGTAGGAGAAATTTTGTGGCATAAAGTAATATCCAAGCTAACCTTAAATAACCAAATTTCGGGTGCAAATATGAATTTACACCATACTCATGCAGATACAGTACTAATCTCTGTGACTAATGGGTATTCCACTATTGATTTTACTGTCATTAATATTAATCCTAACAATGGCGAGGTAGCATGGGTTAAATCTTATGGAGACAAAGCCAGCTTTGATAGAGGAACTGGCGGTAGTAAAGCCTTCAGGATATTGCATACCACAGATAATCATATTGTAGGGGCAGGCAGTAATTTTCTAACCAAAATCCTTGGTAATGGTGACGTGCCTTTTACGACCGAAGACTTCATGGCACAAGTAAGAACAGACTATGTTGTTCAAGTCCCTACTGCACAAAAAACGGATGCTGGCTTTTGGGAAAAATTTGTACCCGAATTTAGCATTACTGAGAAATCGATTGATTATTTTCTATCAGGATCTGCGCTAGACCTATCTGTTGTAAGTGATACGCCAGAGGTAATAATTGTACCAGTTGAACCAGACATACCAGTCGTACCAGATGCCCCTATTAGTCTAGTCTCACCTTCCGACTTTAGCTCTACCTTGGAAGCAGATATATTGACTTTGCAATGGGGAGCAACTGAAGGTGCTACAGGTTACCAATTACTATTAGGCACTAGTTCAGCTAATTACGCTAGCCCACTAGACTTAGGCAACAGCACTCAGTTTGGACCATTTGATGCCAGTACTGCTCCACGAGGCAGTTATTATCTTGCCATTGAGGCATATAATGAATCCGAAACTGCTACTCCATCAAATGAAATCGTAGTCACATTGCGCGATCAAATGACTCCGGAAGATTTAGTATTCACCTTATCGGAAGAAAACTTGACCTTAAACTGGAATAGCGTTGCCAATGCCAGTGGCTATACATTGTATTTTGGTACCGCATCAGGCGAATATGCAGCACATTTAGATTTAGGTAATGCACTACAAATTGGCCCGGCTGATATGACCGATACTCCAAGAGGCACTTATTATTTAGCAATTACCTCTTACAACGCCAATCGTGAAAGTGATTTTTCTAACGAAATCGTCGTCACCTTAAAATCAGCAGATGCCCCACCAGATCTTAGTGTTTCCAGCTATATTGATATAGTAACAGGTCTAAGTAATGATGTATTAAATGGTGGATTAACCGATCAATTACAGCCTGTTTTAATGGCATTATTAGGGCAACCCAGTTCTGGCTGTCCAATGGTTGATATGAACTTTGACCTCTCTAGTGCTGAAAGCCTTGACGGCTTATTAGAATCACTCCCAAAACCAAGCATTATTAGTATTGATTATGGCACTGGTTGTACTACCGACACAGGCGAGCTCATGGCAGGGCAAACAACCCTAACAGCTGATAACATTAGTATTGATGCCACCACGGGTAATCTTAGTACTGTATTTAGCTTAGAGGTCAATAATCTTAGTAAAGATAATACTATCATTGGTAATGGCACACTCTCTGGTAATTTAATTGCCAATATGGGTAATAGTACCGCATCGGGGCATATTGATATGAGCAATTTCTTAATTCCAAATGGTTTGCAATTATCAGGAGGCATAGACCTAGAAGCTTTGGAAAATAAGGATATATTATTAGACTTGTCCATTGCTAGCGATAGCAATATTAATGCGCAATTAAAATTAATCATCACCACAAATGAGGACGACAGCTATACGCTCAACACCCAAGCTCCAGGAACTATTGACCAGTATACCGTCACGATAGATGCGTTACTCTTCAATGCTGAACTCTGTGAAGCCTATCCCATTGCTGGCTCGGTACTCTTTAGTACTGCTGGGCAAACCCAAACTGTCCGTTTTGATGAGCGCTGTGATGGCACCTATATCTTGGAATAACAGAGCTAGCAAGTGGTGGTTAATCTACTTATTAATCACCGCCTGCTGGTTGCCGACCCTACGCACCGAAGTGCCATTCTATACCATCGCGTTAGAATGGCCTTTGGACAGTGCTTATAGCTTAGATGTGCAAAATATTGCTGGCACCAAGCTAGGCATTACGGTAACACCAGCCTTTCAATATAAAGGCAAACACACGCAGGTAGCCATTATAGTACCTGCACTGGCGGCATGTAGCAGTGACACCACGCTACACTTAACAATCAACGCACTCCAACCACAACAAACAGCAAGCTTGAGCATCACCCAAGTACGTGATGTCATTTACCAACAAGACATCACATCATCGCTGGAAATAGATATTCCTGGCATACCGAGCGATGCTTGTAAAAAACAGAATGATGGTATTATTGGCGAACTCAGTATTGCTGTCGTTAAAACGGAAAACGGGGTCACTCTGAGTTGGGATAATTTAATCGCAGGAGATGTAGGCCATGCTTGGGTTGAATTTCGTACCTTAACTGCCGACATTCCCATTGCTTATGCCACTGCGGGAACTTATAACAGCATTGTCGGAGACAACGTGGTAACAGGCATTAACTTTTTTCGCGAGATTTACCGACCTGCTGATATTCGTAAAACTATCACTATCAATGCTGAACAACTTGCTAATTTTGTCGATATGATTAATCAATACTCCACACTGGGAGCCAGCAGTTGGACACCTTGGCATAATTGCACTGCTTTTGCCATTGATGCATGGCAAGCTGCAACGGGGGAAACTTTGTCAGCAACTAATATTTATGCCAACGCGCCTTGGGAAGTGACTCAACTGGGGTTTCCTAATACCACTAGTTTATATTACTCCATTCTAGCAACTACAGATCACTGAGTACAAAGTTCCCCACGAATTTCAAGTTACTAAACCCAATAGAGTTCAAAAAAAACTCATCATTGCTGCATGAAATGATGAGTTTCAATAGATTAACGTAGCATCTAACTATTGTCCAAATAGAGAAGGCGGGCAAAACGTCAGCAAGCTACTAATTATCTAATATTATTTTGTGCCATAAATCGCTTAGCCTTAACGTAATTTGCATTTTCTTTTTCAATCACATCAGATATCTCTTTAAGGGATCTTCTATATTCCTGGGCTCCTTCCCAACGATAGAGCACATCACCTGGGTCAACTGTCCCTCCCTTATTCAATGAAGCAAAAGTCGCTTCTTGAATAATACCTGCACATTGCAAATAGTTTCCAACATGCACTAAACGACGCATAAATTCAAAAACAGCACCTCCTCGTTTAGTTGCTTTATCCCATTCCGCATTAGCTTTCACTTTATCATTATGTATTTCTCTAAACGTATTACCGATTGCACCTAAATCTGCATTACCCATACCGTGTGGTCGATTTATTATTGACTCATATACCCACTGTCCACTTCTTCTATCCTCCATAATAAGGTGCTCAATTAGCAGCTTATAACTATCCCAGAAACTATTAAACTTCTCTTGAGCTTGTTTTAGTTTACTACCCATTTGTGCATATTGTGATTTTGCATCTTTCATAAGGTAGGCTGCCGCACTTGCAGCTTTTTCTAAGTTTTCAGCACTTCCCCATATATTTTGTTTTGGAGCCTCATCATCGATTAGGCTCCATACATAAGGCTGTAGCTTCTTATGTGCTGCTTCACGATTAGAGTAGCTTCCTTTTGCTATACCTACCAAAGAAACGACTCCAAGAGTAATCGCTACCTGTGGCCCGCCTACCGCAACGACAAAACCTGCCGTACTCCCCGACAGAGCAGCAATAGAGGTACCAATAGCAACAAGCCCTGTAGCAGTCGCCGCCTCATCAGTCACATCAAGCCCTCTTTCAGCCGCGTTAAGTACTGGTTGAAAGTTTGTATTCTTCGCGGCATTCACTGCATTTCCCGCTGCATTTCCCGCTGCATTCGCTGCATTTCTTGCTGCATTCATTGCATTTCCCGGTGCATTTCTTGCTGCATTCATTGCATTTCCTGGTGCATTTCTTGCTGCATTCGCTGCATTTCTTGCTGCATTTCTTGCTGCATTCGCTGCATTTCCCGCTGCATTCACTGCATTTCCCGGTGCATTTCTTGCTGCATTCGCTGCATTTCCTGCTGAATTTATTGCGGTATTCATTGCATTTCCCGCTGCATCAGGAACTCCTGTTGCATTGCCCCAATCCCGAGCAGAATGCGCTACTTTTCTCATAATAGCTCCTCCAATAGGACGTTTTGTTAACGCCACACCACCTTCCTCCTTAAAATAACCAAATGTTGTATTTTTCATATCATTTCCTCAGTCTAAATCTTAAATTTCTAAATTAAAATATTCTCTGAACTATGAACAAATAAGGTAAATCTTTTAATCCTACAAATATATTTGCAATTCTGACTATATCAGAATAAATAACTTAACACACAGCATTCCAACTTGATCATGACTATATAACTGGATGTCACACAGAATCCAGAGGAACCAATAGCTATAATACTTAGAAAAACCAGTAACTTACTGACTTTAAATACAAGTCCGCAACATCAATATTTAAGTATAGACCATCAATAAAAAATCATTTAAAGCTATATCCTATCCACTAGATACTTTTTAAAGTATCGTTTTACAACATCAAGCATTCCAACCTAATCCATTAAAATATTCCGGCCTCCTTTATTCCTGCACAGACTCCCCCTGAATCCAATGTTTAAATAAGGTATCAATCGTACCATCCGTTTGTTTTAACTTAATCCAAGTAGTAAGAAAGTGTTCCAGCATTAAATCCTCACCGCCTACAGCAATAACCAACGGCGCTCCCTGATGCACTGAAAATGGGGTAACAACATCGTAATCAGGGTTAAGCAGAGTCCAAGCGGCTCCACCCTCGGCACTGGTCAGTAAAATCTGCTCGTGAAATTCTGGTAAGTGAAAAAAGTCAGCTTCAGAATCAAGCTCGGTGACTTTAAAATCAGGAAAAATATCTTTAATACGCGCTGCAAAATTACTGCCTTTACGTACGCCAACATGTACCTCTTTTAGTTTGTGATGCTGGCTAATATCACTAAACTGTTTACGCTTTTGATCTGGAACCACTAAAGCCATATGCGTGTCTAAATAACTATGACTATATAAGATCCGTGTCGAAGCAAGTAAGCGAGCATTAGGCGTAATGCCTGAAACAGCAATATCAAAATGATCGTTTTCTAGCTGTTGCAAAAGGTTTTCACTTACATAAGGTATAAATTCAATAGTGACTTGTAAATCTTCAGCTAGGTACATCATTAAATCTATATCAAAGCCTACCAGTTGTGCCTCAGAATTGTAGAACGTAAAGGGCAAGCTATCTGCGTGGATGCCAATTCTGATAATACCGCGCTGCCGAATTCTATCAATCAAATGCTGACCAGCTGCCAGCTGTACAGAATTTGGTAGCGAAATATCAGCAACAGTATGTGCCACTCGCTTATTTAATAATTGCATGTGCAATATTTTATTCTGTGGATGCTCAACACTACGTTGCTGTTCCAGAAAAGCACGAATACCTAGAGCGGCCACAGCAAATAACAATAAACTGATCACTGCATTACGCGCCAGAACTGCCCACTTAATTTTAAAGGTGCCCGTCATTAATGCAGTAGTCAAAATCGTAAAAGCCATTAAATGCATCGCGCCTGCAACATCGGCAGTGCGCCCGCAAATAACACCCACCGCAATAAACAGATTAAAAATATCATCGGGTAGATGATAGAGGTCAAGCAAAAAAGGTAAGGCGGTAATCAGCTTACCAAAACTTAAAAAAAGCCCGACAAGCAACATCTCAGGGTAATCCAGAAAATCCAGCGGCCTGCCATAGAACCAAGCGGCAAAAACCACAAAGACTAAACTTAATACTTTACCCATATCAGGAAAAGGGTAAGCAAGTGGCAGCACCATATCAGGGATACGTGCATGTTGACATTCAGTGGTGCAATGCTCGCTATAGAGCTGGTTGACACCTTTTATTAGCAGTGGAATCACGACAAACACGCTACCAACCACAAAAACTGTCAGCAACGCATCTCTTGATTCGCGAAAAATTTGACTATAACTAAACGGTGTGCAACTGGCTACCAGCAACGGTAAGACAGCTACGGTCACGATAGTCACTGCGGCAATTAGCATCAACACATACGCTTGCACGCGGCTAAATTCTTCCAGTGTTAAAGTCCCGGCTGCACTAGCCGCAATCCCAAAAATCCCTATTGGAGTCAGGATAAGTACCAAACTATTAACCCTTAATAGCACTTTAGTTATCTGCTCGCAATACTCTAATAAGGGCTGGTGCTCTCGACAGCCGATGCAGGCAGTACCAAACATCATGCTGAATAACACCACGGCAGGCACTGCATTATCAGCGAGTGATAGAAAAATATTGGCAGGAATAAATAATTGCAGAAACTCAATTTTCGGCACACTTTCTATTAACAAGGAGCTGAAAAAAGAAGCATGTTCGACTTTAGGCAAAGCCATTGAGATCGCCCAGACACTGAGCATCCCAACTAGCCATAGGCATAATAAGACTAGCAGCCCTTGCCGAGTCAATAATTTTGCTTCAACAACAGTGAGACGACCAATATTAGCAATCAGGGCAAACATAATATAAGGCAGCACTGTCATTTGCAGCAGCCCAATATAAATATCACCGAGAATTTGCAGCTTTGCTGCCGCTTCACCTATGAGTGAACCAAATGCAAACCCAAAAACCAGACTACCAACAATATACTTAGTGGAGCTGAAATTGTAGAGGTAACAATCTGTTTTTAAATTTTCTGCAAGCATTACCTATCTTCTATTATTATAAACAATCCAGCTAATAACGAATAAATAAACTAGCTGAAATTAAGTGATTCATTAGGTCATCTCGACTCTCAAGGTGAGCAAACTGATTGAGATAGCCCACTTCAAAACGATAGTGCTTATCGGGATCAACAAATACACCAACACCTGCAAAGATACGATTTTGTCCGAAACCACTGTTTGCGCTCCAGTCAGTGCTGTTGAAATTAACAAACACTTCATCCCATAATGACAAATACACACGCTCAGAAAACAAAGGGTGGGTATATTTTAAAAATTGGCGAAAACGCCAACCGGTATCATTACCATTAGATAAAAAGCGTTGCTCCAAACGGGTACGAGTTGCTAGCTTTCCCCAAGAATAACCTCTATTCCAACTTAATTGCTGCCAAATACGATGCTCGTCTGTGTGTGCCTTATCTAATGGTGAGGTTCTTACCCAAGCATACCCTAGCCACAAACTAACTCGGTCAGAAAATTTATAGCCTACACCAGGGCGAATAATACTTTGCCCCAAGTGGTCAGCATTATCAAACCAACGTCCCTGTCCTTCCACCCACCATTGCCATTTACTGGCAGCAGCACTGGATTTATCTCGTTCCCAAACTCCATTTGGGAACGTATAACATTATGCTCTACTTAGCAAAATACAACAGAGCTTGGCAACATGAATTTTTCTTAACTTTGACAGTAAACGACTACACACTTCTAGGTGGCTCCAAGCTCCCATAACCATTAAGGTTAATAATCTGCAATTGAATACCTTTACGCTTTGCCTCCGCCTTGAAATTGAGAATAATCTCATAAACATCATAATCGATGTATCTTGAACTCGAAGCATCAATAATGACTTTAGAAAAATCAGGAATATGATCCAGAGTCCGTAAAATATTAGCCTTATTCAAAAAAGAAACCTGTTCTGACAAGTAAATAATAATAGTTTTATCGTCATGCTCCTCATGATAATAGCCAGCAACTTTATAGTTTTCCAACAATACGCACAATAGAGCTATCAACAAGCCAATACCGATACCAACCAGCAAGTTGGTAAAAATCAGCCCCAAAATAGTCGCTATAAAAGGAATGAAATGATACATCCCGGTGTTATACATTTTTACAAATAATTCCGGCTTGGCTAATTTATAACCAACCACTAACAAAATAGCCGCCAAACTAGCCAATGGAATCAAATTAAGCAGTGCGGGGATCAAGATAACCGCTACCAACAACAAGAGACCATGCACAAACGCAGAAGCTTTCGTTTTTGCACCCGCCTGAATATTGGCAGAACTCCGCACGATAACCTGAGTAACAGGTAAGCCGCCCACTAACCCAGACATGCTATTAGCCAAACCTTGTGCAATCAATTCGCGGTTTTTAGGTGTTACCCTTTTTTCCACATCCAGTTTATCGGCGGCTTCCACACACAGTAAAGTTTCCAAACTAGCAACAATAGCCAATGTCAATGCGGTTATATAAACTTGCGCATTACCAATCTGAGAAAAATCAGGAAAAGTGAACTGGTTGAATAAATCCGCACTATCTTGCACAACAGGAATACTGACCATATGCTCTGCTTCCAAGGTCATCTCAGGATAAAATAGACGCAGCAACTGACTGATTGAAATACCCGCTAACACTGCAACAAGAGATCCCGGCATTACCTTAAAAATAGGATTTTTTTGCATCACAGGACGTTCCCATAAAATCAGGATCGCGAGTGATACCAAAGCCACCAGTAACGCACCAGGGGTAATATAATTGACTATGTGATCCAATTCACTAAAGGTGTTATAGCCATCGCCCTGCATAAACGCCATATCGCCTTCATAATCCTTATCATAACCGATAGCATGAGGAATCTGCTTTAGAAAGATAATAAAACCAATGCCAGCCAACATACCGCTAATCACTGATGTTGGAAAAAAATAACCAATGATGCCCGCTTTAGCAACCCCCATAACAGCCTGAAAAACACCAGCGATCACTAACGCTAATAGAAAAGTCTCAAAACCCATTTCTTGAATAGATGTCAGCACAATCACTGCCAACCCTGCTGCTGGACCACTCACCCCCAAAGCAGAACGACCAATCAAAGGGACTATGATCCCTCCCATAATGCCTGCAATCAATCCTGAGAATAATGGTGCCCCCGAGGCCATCGCAATACCCAAACAAAGTGGTACGGCAACAAGAAATACGGCTATACCAGCGGGAATATCATCGCGAAGATTCGCCCAAACACCCAAATTAGAACTAGACGACTTATCTGTTTGCATAATTTACCTCTTTATCTGTTCATATTGAAAAATTGGATTAATTTCATGGTTAGACCCCAAGGTAACCAAAGGATTAATCAAACCATCTTCTAAGCCATAAACCCAGCCATGCAACGTTGGCATTTTATGCTGAAACCAAGATTCTTGAATAATAGACGTATGCGATAGCGCATTCACTTGTTCGATCACATTTAATTCAACCAACTTGTTAACCCGCTCGGTTCCGTCAGTTAGGTCATCAATTTCTTCTTGGTGCAGACGGTAAGTATTTTTAATATGCATCAACCATTTATTGGTAATCACCAAATCCGAACGCTGCTTATCTAATGCAGCCACCACGCCGCCGCAGTTATAATGCCCACAAACAATAATATGCTTTACCTGCAATACATTGACCGCATACTGCAAAACACTGAGGCAATTAAAATCAGTCGGAATCACCTGATTAGCAATATTACGATGAATAAAAATTTCACCAGGTTCGGCATTGACAATAATTTCACCTGGCACACGACTGTCTGAACAGCCGATCCATAAAAACTCAGGCTTCTGTCCTTTGGATAATTGTTCAAAAAACTGTGGATCCTGGGCTTTTTTGTGCGCTGACCACTGCTTATTTTGTTCTAATAATTTTTCAAATGATTGCATAATAATTCTCTGAAGACTTTAATCGTTATAACTGCTACTGTTAAAACTGATTATAGGTACATAACCTTTCAGTAACCTTTCACCCCCTGTAAACAATGAATATATTATTAATTGAGGATGATGCAGTACTCAGTGACGGCTTAAGCCATATTTTACAACAAAGTGGTTATACTGTGAGCGCTACCGCATCGGGTCAGTATGCTTTGCAATTAATACAAGCACAAGATTTTGACCTAATTGTACTGGATTTAGGTTTACCAGATATGGATGGTTTGGAAGTACTGCGTATATTACGGCATCAAAAAGTAGCCTTACCAATACTTATTCTTACTGCACGTGATGGTGTCACTGATCGGATTGAAGGCATCAGCCAAGGAGCAGATGACTATTTAACCAAGCCTTTTGATTTAGGTGAGTTGGAAGCAAGGATTCAAGCACTTATTCGCCGTTGTTATGGTGGTTTCAGTCATCGTATTACAGTCGGTCGCTTAGAATTAGACACCCAAACTCATCAGATTCTTGCTGATGCACAACCACTCAAGCTCTCCGCCCGGGAAACCGCAGTGCTGGAAATCTTAATCCTGCAAGCAGGCAAAGTGGTCAGCAAAGACCGCATTGCCCAACGCTTAGCATCGAGCAGTGAAGCATTGGCCGATAATGCAATTGAAGTCTACACTCACCGCTTGCGCAAAAAACTAGCACCTTATCAAACCGTTATTCGCACCATTCGCGGTTTGGGTTATTTACTAGAGGCAAACTAAACATGGCCAGTAAAAGCCTAAAAAAAACCATTATTATCCGTTTGTTGGTGCCGGTATTTTGCTTTTTGCTGCTAGAAACAGCCTTATCCTATTGGATGACCTTGCATTATGTCGATAAAACCTATGACCGTTGGTTACTCAATTCAGCGCATTCCTTAGAACAAGAAATCAAATTTACCAATCAGCACCTTTCTGTCGAACTCTCCGCAAATGCACTGGAAGTTTTCAGCTGGGATGACTTGGATAAAACCTACTTTAAAATTGTAGCGGAACAACAAGGGGCAATAGCAGGTGATCCTGCATTACCTGAACTAGAACTTGCCGAGTTTGATGCTACAGAGCCGCTATTTTTTAATACCCGCATTGATGATAAGCCAGTACGTGTGGTATCAGTGCGGCTAAGAAATAAGGCCATCCCCGAAAAAGTTACTATTTATGTCGCAGAAACGTTGAATAAACGCCAAGACATGATGATTGATATTTTATTGGCTGACTTAATCCCGCAGCTCATCTTTACTATATTGATGTCTCTATACTTATTTAAAAATATAAAAATAATTCTGTCGCCCTTGCATAAATTGGCAACCCAGATTGCACAACGCTCACCACAAGATCTAAGCCCGTTACAAGATGTGCATGTCTTTACTGAAGTCAAAACCTTAACCGATACCATTAATCAACTACTATCCAGGCTAACAACCGCGATAGCCGCCCAACAACGTTTTATTGCCAATGCAGCACATCAATTACGCACCCCGTTGGCAGGCTTAAAATTACAGGCGCAAGTGGCACAACGCGAAAATAACCTGGACACCATGCAAACCTCGTTAGGACAAATGCAAAATAGCGCGGATCGAGTCTCACACCTGATATCGCAGTTATTGGTATTAGCACGCTCCGAACCTATCGAAGGCAGTCATCACCGACAACAGGTTGATCTACACAGCTTAGCACGGGATGTATGTATGGAATGGGTGCCGAAAGCGCTGCAAAAACAAATAGATCTAAGCTTCGATAGCCCCAACCAACCCGTATGGATAACAGGCGATAGCATCTTGCTACGAGAGTTATTAGCTAATTTAATCGACAATGCCATCTGCTATGGCCGCGAACAAGGCAATATTGTGGTCAGGTTACAGCTCGATGCAGAACCTTGCTTGTTAGTTGAAGATGATGGAGTGGGAATTCCCCCAGCAGAACAGGAACGAATTTTTGAACGATTTTATCGTATTCAGGGTAGCCCTGGCGATGGCTGTGGGTTGGGTTTGGCTATTGTGAAAGAGATAGTGGATTTGCATCAGGCTAGGATTCAGATTGGGAATCGTTTGGATGGGGTGGGCTTTGTTGTGGGGGTTAGTTTTGTGGGTATGGATTGATTTTGATTTATAGCTTTAGCATTTTCCACCAGCGTTAAACTATTACACATTTAATACCGTGCTCGGCTGCACACCCCTTGATATTCTGTCACACTGTGTAGACAGGAATTTCTTAATAGCATGTCATACTTTCAATTATACAGAACACAACATGTTCAACCCACTACCCATAAATCAAAGGTCTGGTTTCAGTGAGAATTTTTACCGTACATTTGGCAAATTGTAGTAGGTGCTCTGCTTTTTCAGTTAAAAAAATCTTGCTGAATTTTAGATGCGCTGGTTGTTTATTGAGATTGTTAAAAGAGGAGACCTAACTGAAACTTTCCCCAAACAACCAGTTTTCAGAATTTTTATCATAAAGCTCTAAAATAACTGCGCCTTTTACACGTTTTTTTTCTTCGGAAGATAAAATATTTATTTTATCTTCCGAATCTAAAATTTCATTTAATGTGTTTTGACCAATGTTTAAAAAATATTGAAGGTCATTTTCTTTCGTTAATTCTAAAATAATTTTTAAAATAGTTGATTTTTGCCGAGAATCCATTTCAGAAAAGATACAACCATCATGTGCCATAAAACTCAATAAATCTTTGTTTAATTGATAAAGTAAAATGTCATAACAAAATAACTTAACCTCCCCAACAGCTTGCCCTGCATCTTTAGGAATATTAGCTAAAATATCAAAAAGATATTTAGCATCTTTTGTATCTTTTATTTTTAATGATCCTCCATGATTATCATAAAAACGTTTGACAATATTTCTGAACTTATCCTCTAATACATCTAAATAATTTTTCTGTGCCTCTAAATATAAAATACTTTTTTCTGTGATTTGAGTATTTTGTATCGTTAGCTTACTTTTATCTTTTTTAAAGTCATGTAAAATTGTTTCATATTTTTTTAAATGTTGAACTTCAAGCTCTAAAGTTTTAATTCTTTCCGTAATAGAATTATATTCTTCAAGCGCACCTTTATCATCTAAGTCTTTTAAAATATAGTCTCTTTGTGTCGAATTTATTTTAATATTATTAGACACTTCCTTTATTTTCAACCTTAATTCTTTTGTTTCTGAAAACAACCTATTTTTTCTATTTTCTATCAGTGAATTATGAAAACATTGAGCATCTTTCAGTCTCTTATAAACATCTTTTTCAAAAAAGAATTTAGCTTCATTATAAATAGATTCTATCTGACCTATATCTATATTAATATTTCCTGAATCTTTAAGAATACCATCTTTCTTTTCCAAGCGCTGCTCAAGAAAAAATCTATTATTTCTGAGTTCATTGATAGTTGATGTTAATTTATCTGCCTGTTTTTTAAGTTCACCATAACTTTCTGCAATAATGAAATTTTCTTTTTTATTTATTAAATTATTAATTTCATCTTGTAAATCTTTTAAATTATTTTTATCTAATTCTTTTTCATAACCTTTTATTGCTTTTGAGGCGCTTTCTAATTTTGATAATTTTTCTTTTACCTGATATTTTTCCTCTACTAAAGAGGTGTCAACACCCAATAACAGCAAGTTTATAAAACGTTGTTGATAATCCTCAAGAGGTCGTCCTTGTTGAGTTAAAGAATTTGTGTAATATGTTTCCCCATACCTACGTGCAAAACAATTAAGCAATTGTCTAAAGCTGATTTTAGAATTTTGTTGGGAAAAAATTTCATTTAATTTCTCTCTATATTCTTTGGAATTTATTTTTTCATTATTAATATAGTATTTAGAGTTATTAAAATCTTTTTCTATAATATATTCTTTATCATTATGTTCTAATTCTAAATAAAACAAACCATAGCTTGATAGATAATCTTTAAGTTTTTTATCCTCTTTAGAATTAAAAGAAGCCCCTAACATAAAGTGTACCATTTTAAGTGATAAACTTTTTCCTATACTATTAATAGACTCTTTTGTATCATCCGTTTTTTGCAAACCAGCAACAATACTCAATCCTTCATTGAACTCTAAGGTTTTGAATTTTTGATTAGTTGATCTTAAGCGTAATAATTTCATTGTCTTCTTCTATTTTATCAATAAGATAAAGAAAATTTAAACAGAGCAGTAATTTATCTATAGTTATTTTTTTATAATAGTGTAGATTAACTTCTTCTAATAAATCATCAACAGACAGTTTTTTATTTTTAATTATTTTTAAAACGGCTGAGGAAATACTAAATAAACAATCAACGGGTTTTATTATTTTAGTTGGCATAATCATGTTTGATGTACTCCAATATCACAAATTTCAAAAAAGTAAGAAATTATAACCCATGCTATATTCATAGTATTAAAATCATTAATTTCTGTGTTATTTTCTATAGCTTCATGTAAATTACCGATTATTTTATTGAAATTAAGCTGATATTCATTAGCTAAACAATGTAAATTAATAATGGTATTATTATCCAGTTTAATTTTTGAAACCTTTGATTTTAAATTTTCAATCAAAACTTCACTATATAACTCATCTATTATTAAGCTGCGTAAATCAGTTAACAAATTATCTTCGCCATCTATATCTTCAATTATTTTTGAATAATCAAGACCGTTATTAATATCCGCAGATATTCTATTGTTAATATTATTCAGCGTTATTTTTTCATCAGTACCTATTGTGCCGAAATCATCATCATAACGTTTTTTAATAAATTTCTTTTTAGAAAGCAAATGCTTAAAAATTAAATCTAAAACAATTTTATCTGTATACTTAGAACCTATATTTATAAAATATTTTTCATTTAGCTCAATAATTTTTTTAGTTTCAAGGTTTTCTATAGATTTAATTAAATCCGTATAATCAAATAAACACTCAGAAAGAGTAACTTCAAATTTATCTTCTACTTCTTTTATTGTTTGGGAGTTAGGCTTAGACTTGTCTAAAAGATAAAAAATTTTGACCTCATAATCTTTGTATTTTGGTTTAGTGAGAGCTATTAAGGTTTTTTCTATCTTCTCTTTGGTTCGCGTTGTTGTAATCTGATACGCTAATTTTTTAGATTGGTCAATTAAATCAACGCTAGCGGCATTTTTGGTTTCAAAATTAGCATTTTCAAAACTATATCCATAAACAAAATTAAACACATCTCGAAAATAATTTTCACCATGAATATTAAGCGATAAATCATTAATTGCTTGATGATGCTCGATGTCATAGCGAGTAATCGCTAACATTCTACTAATATTGTCGAATGCAAGTTTTCTTTCGTAAATCATAAGTTAATAAGCTTACTAGGATTGTATAAGGATTAGGTTAAGAGCATCTCCTTACACACATCTTTTAACAAAAAAATCAATAGCTTACAAGGGCTGCTCAAAAATAGAGAAGTCAGTAAAATAAGGGACTACAGGCAATTATATAAAAAACATACAATTCTGTAACTTATTGATTTTAGGTTGTTATGATACTGATCTGTAAGGAAGTGGATTAAGATAAAAGAGGGCAGGCTTATTTTACAGGAAAAACAAGGTGAAATCTTGCATTTCATAATCTCTCGTAGGGCAATCGCATTAAAAAATAGAAGCACATTAATAACATTTAAAGATAGTTCGAAATTTCGCTTACTTTTTTGGTTCGCTTATAAATGAACTATATTCTATAAGTAATTGATACTGAAAATACATTTTAATGCGATTGCCCTGAGGCAGAGTAACATTAACTTGCTATTAAGCGAAACGGGAATATTATATTAACTGAAAGAAACAAAGGAGTCATCATGACAACAATAGAGTTAGATGATAAATTAATTAATAAAGTCATAAAAATAGGTCACTATCAAAATGCACAAAAAGCGATTGACACTATCTTATCTGATTACATACAAACACATCAAAAACAAAACACCTCTTTTGATAAACTATGTTTTGAGCTGGAAATGACCGATGAAGAAATAGATAGTTTATTTAAGCGTGACAAAGATGCAGGTAGAACACTGGATTTATAAGTTACTTAATCACTACGTTCTACCCTCCTACAAAGTGTTAGCTTAATTACCCATGAGTAGTTAGTACATTAAAAACATCTGAAAATAGTCACCCTAAAGGTACGCTGGTATGATGAGCCTGCCCGTACCATATTTTTTGATTATGAAATGTGCTCAACACATTCATCAATTCAATTATTTTATTATGGTTTTCTATTGACTCCTGAGTTTTCGCTCCTGCCTCTGTTTGCGCCAAGTAACTTATTTGAAACCGTATTGACCGTTCAATCAAATCCACGTCTTTAATGGATAATTCAAATTTTTTGTTATATGCAGTCATGTTGACACCCTCATTAATAATGATTGTCACGCTTGCTCTATTTATGTAAACAACAATATAAAAAAATAATTTACATTGTTTGAAACTACAGCAAAATTTTTAATTGCACAATGACATATTTAGCGCATTTTCGGACAAATCAATTTTAATGCTAAACGTCAGCTATAGTGATATATGCTCTAAGTTACATTCAATTGCACCCGCTATGTATTACTGGGCAACACCTATAACATTATATTTATTAAGCTATTTATGATTGTTTTCTTGACGCTTATTTATACTCATTACAAAAACCCTTGTTAATAAATATGTAAATTTTTTAAAGGTAGGTTTTTAAATAATGGCATAAATTGAGGGAAATTTGTCATTGTGCCATCCCTATTATGAGAGGATGATGTCAGACACTAATCTGGCTTTAATTCTCAGCAGATTTACAATTTTTTTGCTTATCTTTATTACATGGAGATAACAATGAATACATCATATCCAATAAGACCCATCGCTATGCTGGCCTTCCCAGGTATTGAGGTCCTTGATATTACAGGGCCTTATGAAGTATTTACCTTCGCCAACATAATATTGCAAAAAGAAGGTATCACTCAGGAGGCAGTGTACCTGCTTAGCATATTAGCAGAAGAGGCTGGCCCAGTAAAAACCCTGTCGGGTATACAAATCATTGCTAACCAAAGTTATCATCAAATAGATACTCATTTTGACACCTTAATTATTCCAGGTGGTGATCCCGACGTTATTATAGCCAATACCGAAGTCGTGGATCTCATCAAAGTCATGGCTCCTAAAGTCCGCCGCTTAGTTTCTGTCTGTACAGGGGCTTTCCTGCTTGCAGAAACGGGTCTACTTGATGGCTGCAAAGCAACAACTCATTGGCATTGGTGTGCTGAATTCGCTGAAAAGTATCCTCAGATCAACATCGAACCTGACCTAATATTTGTTAAAGAAAATAACATCTTTACTTCTGGTGGCATAACCTCAGGCATTGATCTTGCCTTAGCCATGGTAGAAGAAGATTGGGGGCAGAAGCTTGCCTTGTCTGTTGCCCAATTCTTAGTTGTCTTTCTGAAAAGACCAGGCGGGCAGTCACAGTTTAGCAACTACCTGACCAGAGAAGCCTCCAGTCGAAGTGATTTGCGCGACTTACAATCCTGGGTTATACAGAACCCGAAAGAGGATCTCAGAGTCGAAGTACTCGCTAAACGGATGGCGATGAGTTCGCGCAATTTTTCACGATTATTTTTCTCTGAAACTGGTATAACACCAGCAAAATTCGTTGAGGCAGTCCGTATTGATGCAGCCAGAAACTTATTGGAGTTAACAAAATTCTCGATTGATAGCATTGCTGATAGTTCTGGCTTCAAAGATGCCGAAAATATGCGCCGAGCCTTTATACGGAAACTGGGCGTTAACCCACGTGACTATCGCAAACGATTTGGGGAATTTGCCACCCATTATTAGTCTATTACCCTGTAAAAACAAGGCCATATATTAATACCTGCATTACTTTTTAACGGCTCCCCGTTAATTAAATTTAGGAGAAGTCTCCATGCGCATTTTATTACTTTCATCTGCATTTTCCGGATTAACCCAACGATTTTATACCGAACTTAATGACGCTGGTTATATCGTCTCCATTGAATTGCATCATGGAAACATTCCAAAACTTTTAGAAGGCGTTGATTTATTTAAGCCTGACTTGATTCTCTGCCCTTTTCTAACCCAAAAAATCCCTGCAGATATTTATGAGCATTATAAATGTCTGATTGTCCACCCTGGCATTGAAGGCGATAGAGGCCCCTCATCATTAGATTGGGCCATTCAAAATAATGTTTCTGAGTGGGGCGTTACTCTACTAGAAGCACAAGCAGAAATGGATATGGGTGATATTTGGGCCAAGAAAACCTTTCCAATGCGCAATACGACTAAGAGCAGTTTATTTAATCGTGAAGTCACCCAAGGCGCTATCGACTGTTTATGGGAAGTGCTTACTTACTTTGATGCGCCTGACTTTATACCTACGAAACTTGATTACAATAATCCTAAGGTCAAAGGTCAATTACAGCCCATGATAAAACAACAAGATCGGGCTATCGATTGGCAAAAACAAACAACAGATACGATTTTAAGACATCTGCATGCTGCTGATGGCAGCCCTGGGGTACTGGATGAAATTTATGGTCAGCAGGTATTTTTATACAATGCCCATAAAGAAGATACTTTAACTGGCAAAGCTGGAGATATTATTGCAACCGCGAATCATGCTATTTGTCGAGCGACAGTTGATGGCGCTATCTGGATCGGGCATTTAAAACCCAAATTAGACTCTGGAGAAAAAGGCATTAAATTACCTGCAAGCTTTGTGTTAAAAGAGGCTTTGGCTACCGCTAATAACTCGACTTCAATGCTAGCTGGTTTTTTCTCTAAAGCCATTAAAAATATAGAGGTTGATTATACACAGATAGGCCGTCAACTCCCCTGCCAAGAAGCTTGGTATCAGCTAGACAAGCGAGTCGCTTATTTATATTTTCCCTTTCATAATGGTGGCATGAGTACTGAGCAGTGTCAATTATTACTGTCAATTTATCAACACGTCACCACCTTAGATGTCGATGTAATTGTGTTAATGGGCGGCGAAGAATGCTGGTCTAATGGCATTCACCTTAACCATATAGAAGTTGCTGATGATCCTGCCGAAGAATCATGGCTTAACATTAATGCCATTGATGATTTAATTCTGCAAATTATCTCTACACTCGATAAAGTGACCATTTCTGCAATGGCGGGTAGTGCTGGTGCAGGAGGAGCCATACTGGCTTTAGCCACCGATATGGCATTCGCCCGCGAAGGGGTTATTTTAAATCCACATTATAAAAATATGGGCCAGCTTTACGGCTCGGAATATTGGACCTATTTATTACCAAAACGGGTGGGTGAGAAAATTGCAGCTGAGCTGACGGATACCCAAAGGTTGCCCCTGAGTGCTAAAAAAGCTTGGCACATTGGCTTAATTGATAAAGTACTGGATAAAAGTCATAAAATCTTCACGGCGCAAATTAAGCATTTAGCTAATACCTATGTTGCAAACAGTGCTTTATTACAGAAAACTTTAGCACAGAAATCAGCAACCCGCTGTACTGATGAAGCCAAGAAACCACTAGCTTCTTATCGACAATTTGAACTGACTCAAATGCATGCCAATTTTTATGGCAGTGCAGCCTATCATCAAGCAAGAAAAAACTTTGTTTATAAAATAAGCAGCAATGAAACACCAGAAAACATTGCTTTGCATCGACAAACAGCTGGCTTAAACAAGCAAGCAGCTTCAGGAAGTATGAGCCATTTTGTTTGGCAACAGCAATATGAACTCGGTGATGATGTCATTGATAGCCAGCACAAAGATTTATTCAATTTAGCACAAGTACTAATTGCTTCACATACTAAGGAAGAATTATTAAAAAACATTCATTTAATTTATCAGCATGTTAAAGAACATTTTGTGGCAGAAGAATCCTTAATGCAAGAACTTAATTATCATGGCCTGCAAGAACATAATAAAGAACATAATATGATGCTGAAAAAATTAACCAATATGGATCATAAAATTAATGACGATAATTGGAATCAGGCTGAAGTGCAAGATTTTGTCGATGAATGGGGAGCACATATTATTCATTCCGACATGTCTTTTAATGATTATATGAAATTACAAAATGGCTTATAAATTTAAATAGTTTAACCAATGGGAAGGCAATGTCTTGAGTGTGCAAACAAAATATCTTTATATTATGGGCTCTGCATCAGGTATCGGCAAAACGATGCTCTGCGAAGGTTTATTGTCGCAGTTATTAGTGAATGGCTATCAACCTGAACAACTGGCTTATATTAAACCGATGACCCAATGCATAGACAAACAAGCGGTAACCGTATTTTGTGAGAATGAACATATTGCCCATTGCAGTATCGGTAGCTTGGTGTTTAAAAAAGGATTTACTAAAGAGTTTATAGAGGGTTTGAATAAAAATTCAGCACTATTGTTGCAAGGTATTATGACTGAGATTGCCATAATTAGTGAGCATAAAGCAATTGTTATTATCGATGGGATAGGCGGCGTATCCACTGGTAGTGTTGTCGGTGTCTCCAATGCTGATATTGCCCGCTCATTAGCCGCTCCGGTATTGTTAATAGGGCAGCCTGGTATTGGCTCCGCCATCGATGATACATTGCTAGCAATTAGTTTTCTGCAACGGCAAGGTATTCAGAATATAGCGTTGGTTTACAATAAAATTAAACCTGTCGAACTTGCTAACACCCAACATTATGTCAGTATGCGTTTAACCGAATTGCTACCCACTATTCCAGTACTTGATTTCATTGGTAAGCATACAAAGTTAGATAGCAAAAATAAGCACCAATCCGCTGCCAATATTTATCAGTGGCTTAGTTCTGGTAGTGTTTAATAATTAAATACCTTTGTTTACCCTATTCATGAATAAGATAGAAAATATAGGTTAACTCGTGGTAATCAAGCCTTACTACGTGCAATTCATACAAAAGCTGTGCTAGAATCGAATTCGGCATGTATCTGTAAATAAAGAAAATTATGTGCCTACTACTACTATAATAATAATTACAACGAGGTTAACCTTTATGAAATCATTTAAAAGCACTATCATTGCACTGTTAATGAGCCTTTTTTTAGGTTCTTTTTCAACGCTTGCATTCGCTGACCGTAATAGTGAAGCAGTGGTTAATATTTCCGCTCATATTGATGAAGCAATTAAGAGTATTAATGCTAATGATATAGATGCAGCTTTGGCACACACCAAAGAAGCCAAACGTGCCAGAAAAGAACTTAATAGTGAAGGCAATGCAGCAAAAATAGGTCGGCTAACTGCACATTTTAATAAAGCAAAGAAACTATTAAAAAAATCAGATCTTGATGGTGCTAAATCTGAATTAGAAAAAGCTAAACACGGGTATAACGCTATTAGATTCTAATTTTAGAATATATCCAAAGGAGTGTGATCAGCTTAATTTTTTAGATAATCGTCTATTATGTATGTAAATTACCGATACATATAAAGAGTCAAGAGATATTAGGCTGATCAGCTCCTTTTTCTAAGCGAGACGGAGTATTCACCCCGTTTCAAATGTTTAATACCTCGAATCTAGTTTGCACAACTCCACTTATCACTCAATCAAATACCGCCCGCTCTATAACTGATAACGCTTGCCGAATATGCTCAAAGCTGTGCGAGCCTCCCTCATAGCAAACAACATTTGCATACTCTTGATATTTCAACTGTGTTTTTGCTGAGTCTAGCAACTCATCAGCCATATCCAATAAAATGGTTCTATTGACAGAACTGCTGCAGTTTTCAAGTTCTTTTTCAAATGCCTTATATTGTTCACAGTGGTTCTGCACCCAGCTATAAGGCTGCCCTGTCTCATAATTTTCCGTCACCCCAATAAATTGTGGCAGCAATTCACTAGGGGTAATTGCAGGGTTAATCATGATTGCCTTGCAAGCTGTTTTCATTGCCAGATATTCACTGGCAAACCCTCCCATTGACGAGCCCATAAAAATGACATCATAGGACTGATCTAAGTATTGATTCCATTGAAACAACACATCCTCTACAAGGCTTTCAAAATCTCTGTAATCAACATTAGGTGTATAAAACAGAATATCCTTTTGCAAACAAAATTCTTGCATAACTAACAGTTTTTCCTTACTAGTTAGCAAGTTGCCAGCTAAGTCCAGTGATGCGGAATTGAAACCGTGTAGGTATATAATTGCTTTTTTCATAATCAATAACTTTATCTAATTTAGCGCGCAAGCAGCTTTATATTCAATAATACAAAGCCTCTCAGCTCCAACACGTTAACTGTTTATTGCCCTACTCTACTATTATACGATTTAGTAATGCGGCGAATAAGTCCTGGGTCACTATTAGTCGTACCTATAGTATTGAATTGTGCTCGCACACTACCATCTGCCTGCGTCTTAATATTTGCTGAAATAGTGATACCTTTACTGACTCCTTCTACTATACCCGCTTCACGATCTTGGCTGGTAATACGTACACCTTGAACTCTTAGCGCATCCACTGCGGCTGACCAAGATTGATCATAAGTACTTGCGGCTTGTGGCGCTACTGCTGGGGTACGCGCTGCACAGCTAGCTAGTAATACTACAGATAAAATAATGAAGATAAAATTTTTCATATAACAAATTGCCTATTTAATTGAAAGTAATGTTTATTTTTATGTATGACGTGCCATACCTTAATTTATTAGTAAGTGCGCATAAATACTAACAGCATATCCTAATGCAATCGCAGGCATCCATTTCAAGTGGCTAGAAAAAGTATAAAAACCTTTTGCTTGCCCCATTAAAGCCACCCCTGCTGCCGAACCAATAGATAATAAACTACCGCCTGTTCCGGCTGTTAAGGTGACTAATAACCACTGCGTTTCTGACATATCTGGATACATTGATAGCACCGCGAACATGACTGGGATATTATCAATGACTGCTGATACAATGCCCACCAATATATTAGCAGTAGTAGCACCCATTTCACCATACATAAATTCGGAAGCTAGCGTTAAATAACCCATAAAACCTATACCACCGACCGACATAATAATACCGTAAAAGAAAAACAAAGTATCCCACTCTGACTTGGCAATATGACTGAAGACATCAAAAGCACTACCAGAACCTTCAGAGCCAGGAATCGTATCAAAAGATGCGCTTTCACGTCTAAACTTAATGCGTAAATAATGGCCAAACATTTTTAAATAGCCCAAGCCCATTAACATACCAATAGCAGGTGGTAAGTGTAGGAATTGATGAAATAAAATTGAAGTGGCAATGGTGGCTAAAAACAACACAACAATCATTAGCCCGCCAGTTTTAATACTGGCATTCACTTCACCAGACATACTTGGTTGTCCCGCCGGCAGATAATAATGCATGATCGCAGCGGGTATCGTGAAATTAAGCACGGCAGGAATAAACAGTTTAAAAAAAGTACCAAAATCTAGAATACCTTTTTGCCAGACCATTAGAGTGGTGATGTCGCCAAAAGGACTAAACGCGCCCCCTGCATTGGCAGCAACAACAATATTAACACAGGCAATCGTCACAAATTGTGGTTTGGCCGCCCCTATTGTTAAAACCACTGTACACATGATCAAGGCAGTCGTTAAATTATCTGCAACAGGCGAAATGCAAAAAGCCAATATTCCCGTAATCCAGAAAATCTGCCGATAACTGAAATTTCGTGAGACTAACTGATAATGCAGTGCACTAAAAACCCCACGCTCTATCATTGCACTGATATAAGTCATAGCAACTAATAGGAAAAAGAACAGCTGCGTATATTCAAGAAAGTTATGTTCCAGTGCATGCTTGGATAGCTCACTCAGACCGTGCTCTTTATACACCAAGGCAATAATCGCCCAGATAATCCCTGCGGCCACTAAAACAGGTTTAGATTTCTGTAAGTGCAGTTTTTCTTCAAAGATGACCAGAGTGTAAGCAACAAAAAATACGAATAATACAAGGTATCCAGCGCCATCCGTGGTCAAATCCAGTGGTGCGGAGCCTGTTTCAGCGCTCCATGCCGAGACTGGAAATAATAATAGATTCAATAATATTGTGACAAAAGGTATTTTAAACATTATGTGTGATTGTTAGTGGTGGCTGTTAATTTCCAAGCGAAACTGTATTGCCATGAAGTTAATGACTGAGAATGTAATAAAACCCTCAGTCCTAAGAAATTTCACCACCATTTATTGTTTTGATTATGGGTGACAAAAGAAACCCGGTAAGGCACCTAGAAATAAATAAGCGTCCAATTTTTGGGCAGAGTCTTTGTTTCCAAGTGCCTAAGTATAACTTATCTGTCTATCATTGTGGGGTCGATCTCTTATACATAAACTTGCATTACGCTTGCAGAAGAGGGTACATATCATTAGCAAAAACCAATGTTTGAACCGCCGCTTACAAATCAGAGCATAGATTTTCATTTGGAATCAAGTAAGGAATCATGCGTACGTGTTTAAGCATATCCATAGGTTGTGCCTGCATGCCCATTATTAATAACCGAATATTATTATCTAATAAAGAGTTAACCACCTCTTTGAATGCATACATTCCAGCTTGATCCATAAGTCACTTCGTGCATACGCAGTATCACTATTTCAACCTCAGGGTGCGATTGTGGCAACATGAGGAGACCACTGGATAGGCAAGCTAATTTGAACTAAGTTGTATTATATGAACGCAAGCTTTCAACAACCTTACAAGCAATGAAAATATGTTTTTATTCTGGTGAGATGAAGACTTATGTTTGCACAGGATGTGCCAAGTATCGTAGGTTGCGGGTGAGACACGAACCCCAACAATAATGAAGGTATAAGTAATGTTGGGGTTCGTGCCTCACCCGCAACCTACATTGAACAAAGATTTTATCATTGAAGCGCAATGCTTTGACCTACCTTATTATCAAAATAAGCAGGCTAAAGTACTGCGCTCCGTTAATATATTGAATTGAACTTAATTTAAATCAATAATTCCATTACTTACTTCCAAAATTAAATTTCAATTTGAATCAAAGCCTCTCCTGGCGTTACCCGATCTCCCTTTTGAATATGCACAGCCGCTACATGACCTTCAACCTGCGCTTTAATTTCCGTTTCCATTTTCATCACTTCGATCACAAATAACGGATCACCAATGGCCACTTTATCGCCTTCTTTAACCATTATATCCACGACATTACCTGGCATTGAGGTACTAATATCCCCAGGGCCATTACTGGAAGGTCGACCCAATTCAGTCTGTGCCGTGTATTCATTTAAAGGCTCTAACAACACTTCTTCAGGAATACCATCAACCGTCAAATACAAATGCCGTTGATGTTGTTCATGTGGGCCTGCACCCATTAATTGAATATTATAAGTTTCACCGTGCAAACTGATATTAAACTCGGTCGCTAACGGCGCGGCAGCTTGTGCAGTTGCTTGCTCAGGTGCCAGTAATGGCTCTGGATTTAGTGTGCCCGATTCACGTTCTTCCAAAAATGACTGCCCTATATCAGGAAACATCGCATAAACCAGAACATCTTCTTCACTTTTGGCAAAAGCAGCGGTATCAGCCCGCAATTTATCCATTTCATTGCTTAACAAATCAGCAGGACGAACCTCAAGCACATCCTCATTACCGATGGCATGCGCAAGCAAACTCGCATCCACTTTGCCAGGGGTACGCCCATAGCCACCTTGCAGATACAGCTTTACTTCATTAGTAATGGTTTTATACGGTGTACCTGTCAATACATTCACCACTGCCTGCGTACCGACAATTTGTGAGGTAGGCGTGACTAGCGGCGGAAATCCCAAATCCTTACGTACTCGAGGAATTTCTGAGAATACCTCATTTATCCGCTCTAATGCACCCTGCTCTTTTAGCTGATTAGCCAGATTAGACATCATGCCACCAGGCACTTGATTCAACAATACGCCCGTATCAACACCTGAATAAGCACTTTCATACTGGTGGTATTTTTTGCGGATGTCTTTAAAATAATCTGCAATTTCTTTTAGTAATGGTAAATCTAGATCTACCTGATACCCTGCATCACGCAAAGCAACCGCCATAGTTTCGGTAGGTGGGTGACTAGTACCACCTGCTAAACTGGAAATAGCCGTATCTATATGTTCACAACCCGCTTCAATCGCTTTTAACTGACACATGCTAGCCATGCCTGATGTATCGTGTGAATGTAGGAATAAAGGTAAATCGATACGCCCCTTCAATTTACTAACCAACTCTGCAGTCGCTGACGGGGTCAATAACCCCGCCATATCCTTAATAGCCAGGCTGTCACAGCCCATATCTTCCAGCTTTAAAGCCAGTTCTATAAAACTATCCAAGGTATGTACAGGACTGACGGTATAACATAACGTGCCTTGCGCATGCTTTTGATTGCTTTTAACCGCCTTAATAGCAGTTTGCAGATTACGCTCATCGTTTAGGGCATCAAATACCCTAAACACATCAATGCCATTTGCAGCACTCTTGGCAATAAACGCCTCTACTACGTCATCCGCATAATGACGATAGCCCAATAGATTCTGACCACGCAACAACATTTGCAAACGCGTATTAGGTAAAGCTTGGCGTAACTGGCGTAAACGCTCCCACGGATCTTCTTTTAAATAACGCAGACAAGCGTCAAAGGTTGCGCCGCCCCATACTTCCAGCGACCAATAACCTGCACGGTCCAATTTATCGCAAATAGGCAGCATATCTTCAGTACGCATACGCGTTGCGATCAATGATTGATGGCCATCACGTAAAGCCACATCAGTAAAATAAACAGAGGGCTTGGCTTGGGTATTATTTGTGTTCATAGTATTTTCCTAAAAACCTGAATGAATGGCGATAGCAGCAGCAATAACCGTTGCCAACTCTTCCGGATCTCGTTTCAGTGAATATTGGGTCAGTTCGGGATGGGTGTCGACAAAAGAAGTATCAAAATCAGCACTGTTAAAGTCATCTGAATTTAAGATTTCCTGATAATAGGGAATCGTGGTTTTAATACCAAATAAGCGCATATCATCCAAAGCTCTTTGTCCACGCGCGACAACTCGTGGCCAATCTTGCGCCCAAACCACCAGTTTTGCACACAGCGAATCATAATAAGGTGGTAGCTCATAGCCCGTATAAATTGAGGTATCGGTACGCACGCCAGGGCCGCCAGGTGCATAATAACGACTGATGCGCCCAAAGCTGGGGAGAAAATTATTCTGCGGATCTTCTGCATTCACTCGGAATTGCAATGCAAATCCTTTAATTTGCACCTCTTCTTGCTGAATAGCCAAAGGCAAACCAGAAGCAATGCGCAACTGTTCCTGCACAATATCAATACCGGTAATTTCTTCGGTAATGGTGTGTTCTACCTGCACCCGGGTATTCATTTCCATAAAATAAAATGAGTCATCACTGTCTAACAGAAATTCTACCGTTCCCGCATTTTGGTAATTAACCGCTTTAGCAGCTCGCACCGCCAATTCGCCAATCATTTCCCGCTGTTCTTGTGAGAGCTGTGGTGACGGTGCAATTTCTATCAACTTTTGATTACGTCGTTGAATGGAACAATCACGTTCATAAAGATGAATCGCATGCCCGAAACTATCTGCTAATATCTGTACTTCAATATGGCGCGGATTGACAATGCACTTTTCCATAAACACATCGGCACTGCCAAAGGCCTTAGTTGCTTCTGAAATGACTCGCTCATAATTCTGGCGCAGTTCTTTTTCATTATCACAGCGCCGAATACCACGCCCACCTCCACCCGAAGTTGCTTTCAACATAATCGGGTAACCAATCTCATCCGCTTTATCAATGGCATCATCCAGCCCAGATAAGTTGCCTTCACTACCTGGGGTAACAGGTACTCCCGCCTTAGTCATGCTTTTTCTGGCCTCGGTTTTATCCCCCATTTTACGAATAACGTCCGCACTCGGCCCCACAAAAGTAATTTGCTGCTGTGTGCAGATTTCTGCGAGTAATGGATTTTCGGATAAAAACCCGTAGCCTGGGTGCAAACCATCACAACCAACCGATTTGGCTAGGTTGACTAACTGTTGCGGGTTGAGATAACCCGCGAGTGGATCATCACCGATACAATATGCTTCATCCGCTTTTTTAACATGCAAGGCATGCCTATCTGCTTCTGAATAGGCTGCGACAGAACGTATGCCGAGTTCTCGGCAGGCTCTAATGATCCGCACCGCAATTTCGCCACGATTGGCTATTAATATTTTGCTTAACACTATTTTTTCCTCAATATTGAGCAACGTGAACTGTTTTAGAAGCGAGGGTCTTATAAAACTCTCTACCCATAGAAATTGTAAAAGTATTATGTGTAGGTTGAGGTGAAGCATGTCCCCAACAACCATAGCTGGATAAGCCATTGATTGTTGAGGTTCGCAAACTCACCCCAACCTACGAAATCTATATTTTTAGAAAGATTATTAAATACTTACACAGCCTTCTTAGTTCCGTCCCCAAATAAAAAGCACTACAAAGCATTTTGCATTTGTAGCGTACCTACTATTTTTGGTGAAAATTATAGTATGCGAAAAAAAACATTAAGGATAATTAATATAAATAATATATAGTATAAATTTTATTTATACCTAATCACTATGCGCGCCACACTTCATCAACTAAAAATTTTCCAACAGGTGGCTGAGTTACTAAATTACTCGGCTGCAGCAAATAAATTAGGATTAACCCAACCTGCGGTCAGCATTCAACTCAAACAACTGGAAGATAATTTAGGTGTGCCCTTATTCGAAAAAATAGGTAAGAAATTTTTTTTAACCTCGGCAGGTCATGAACTAAATTCGTTCTGTATTGATATATTTTCGCGCATAGAGCATATGGATATGAAACTGAGCACCATAAAAGGCCAGCTGGAAGGTGAGTTTCTGATCTCCGCCGTCACCAGTGCCAAATACTTTACCCCGCACCTTTTAGGCGCTTTTCATAAACTGTATCCAAAAGTCAGTTTGCACTTGGACGTGGCTAACCGTAGCCAGGTTATTCAGGGTTTAAAAGACAATACCGCCGACTTGGTCATCATGGGCTTGGTTCCGGATAATATGCGTTTGACTCGTTACCCCATTATTGAGAATCCGATCGTTATTCTTGCCAATCCATCACATCCATTAGCATTACAAAAAAATATACCTTGTAGTGAATTGCTCAAGCATAATTTTATTTTACGTGAAAATGGCTCGGGTACGCGCAAAGCCTTTGAGGATCAACTGCTAAGCCATAATTTAAAATTAACGCCTAGCATGGTATTGGGCAGTAGTGAAACCGTGAAACAGGCAGTGATAGCAGACTTAGGTATTTCGGTATTATCAAGACACAGCGTTACCTTAGAACTGGCGACAAAATGTCTGGTAGAGTTGGATATACAGGACTTCCCACTTATGCGTAGTTGGTATGTCGTGCATCATGAAACCAAACAGTTATCACCTGTTGCACAAGCATTTATTGATTTTATTCTTTATCAAAAAGAAACCGTGGATAGTTTGTGTAACAGGTTTTTGGAAACGCATTTTGTTTCACAATAGCAACAAAATTTCCTGAGTACTTTAAGATTAAGTACCATTATTTTAATTCTCCCAAAAGATATGTTAAATTCATTTGTTAAAAACAAAAGTTAGCTCACCTCGCAAACCTAAATATAGGCAACAGGCATTCTTATGACAATAACAACAACTCTAAATAAGTCCATTTTAGCCGCAAGTATCACTTTGCTGTTTAGCTCAGCAAACGTGATGGCTAAGTCTGATAATCACAAAATGCATAAGCTCTACCAAGATAACTGCGCCAGTTGTCATGGAGCTGATCACGGTGGCTACTTGGCTCCTGCTCTGAATTCCGAGACTTTAAAAGGTCGCAGCCCGACTGCTTTACGTAGTTTGATTATGACGGGTAGTTTTGAAACTTTAATGCCTCCATTCTATGGTCGTTTGTCTGATAGCGATATTCGCGACATGGTAAAGCATATTCAAACGACCCCTAAATTAGCTAACCCAGCTTGGACGGTTAAGGACATGAAGGCCTCCTTACAGGTCTATGTTAAAGATGAGTCCACATTACCGAATAAGCCGAACTTTAAAATCGACAGCATGGACGATATTATCGGAGTGGCCGCACGGGGTAAATATGGTCGTGGCCAAGGTTCGGAAGCAGTTTTTATTAACAGTAAAACGCACAAAATTATCGGCAAAGTACCTACCGTCACCGCAGCCCATATTATTGAATTCAACCCGGCTAATGATCGTTGGGCTTATGTGAAAACGGATACTGCTGAAATCTATAAAGTTGATTTATATAGCATGCAAGCGGTGCGTAGCATTAAGACTGGCTTAAATGGCCCGGGAATTGGTATTTCTCGTGATGGTAAATACCTGATGGCAGGTTCATTTGTGCCCCATAATGCAGTCATTTTAAATGCTGATACTTTAGAGCCATTAAAAACCTTTGAACTGGAAGGTATCGACCCTGATGGCAAAATGGTCAGCTCTGATTCAGGTATGATTATTGGTACACCTTATGCTGATATTTTTGCCATTGCCTTAGAAAATGCTGGTCAAGTTTGGATCGTGGATTTAAAGAAAGGTTTTCCTGTGACCAAAATCAAAAATGTCGGCCGACATTTGCATGATGCTTTCTTATCGCATAAAGGTAAAAAGTTAATGGTGGCTTCTTATGATGACAGTATTGTCACAGCCATTGATTTAGAAACACGTAAAATTATTAAAAAACTGCCAGCGGGTTGTGTTCCACATGTAGGTGGTGGTTCTGTGGTGAAAGTTGATGGCCGTACTTTAGGCTTTGGTACCAACTTCGGCACTTGTGATAAAACCGTGGTTAGTGTTTGGGATTTAGATACCATGAAACTGGTTAAGCAAGTACCTGTTTCAGGCGGTACCGAATCACCAGCTGCACATGCCAATGCACCTTATGTTGCCGTGGACATTATCACTAAAGACCGTCGCGCTCGTACCGTACAGTTAATTGATAAAAAATCATTAGAAGTAGTGAAAACTTTAGATGTTGGTGGCCATGCTTATTTTCCTGAGTACAGTGCTGATGGTAAGTTCTTATATATCAGTGCCGGCTATGCAGGCGATGAAGTGATTGTTTATGATTCAATCTCTTTGCAGAAAAAGGCGAATATCCAAATGGAAAGTCCAGCGGGTATTTTCTCACGCGGTCGTGTGAAATACATGACTCGCGGTTTATCACCTGATGAAATGGAGTAAGGCTATGAAGATATTAGCTTATTCCCTATTAACAGCATGTACTTTATCTTTTAGCATGAGTAGTCAAGCAGCCAGCATTTATGCAGGTAAATCGAAAGCTGCAGCAGTTTGCTCACAATGCCATAGCATTCGTAACATTAGCGGCGAAGCACCCTTCCCGCCTCTGGCTGGACGAGACGATGACTACCTGGAGTCGGCTCTGAAGCAGTATCGTGATAAAACGCGACGTTCCGATATTATGAATAATATTGCAGGCTCACTGTCTGATCGTGATATTAATAATATTGCTGCTTATTACAGTCGCTTAAAACCTTGATAGCAAGAGGTGTAGCGCAAACTACGCTACACCTCTTTAAAGCAAGATTAAAGTTTAAAATCCATCTTTATGAAATCCAAAATAAGCCTAATTATACTTGCGGCCTTAAGCTCTTCTGCTTGCACATCGCAACCACCTGCCCACTGGGACTACACAGGACATGCACTATTTTAGAATGATGCGCAATAAATTAATCCGTTGCGGCTGCTTGTGCATTGGTTTGCTAACGAGCTTACCAGCAAGCGCAATTGAACCGACGACTGCACGACAAGCAGAGTTACGTAATTTGTTAAAACATGACTGTGGCTCTTGTCATGGTTTAACGTTAAAAGGTGGACTGGGGCCTTCTTTATTAGCAAAAGATTTGGCTGATAAACCTAATGACTATTTAGTCAGTACCATACAGCAAGGCCGATCCGATACAGCAATGCCTCCGTGGCAACCCTTTATAACAGAGGCTGAAACACGCTGGTTAATTGAAAAATTATTGAAAAATCCATAATATTGTAGGAGGGGCCTTTGGCCGCGACCTTTTTGAATTCGCGACCATAGGTCCCTCCTACTCATTAGCGAAAAATACTTACATACAAAGCAATGAAAAAACTCTTAAATCTTGGCGCAATCCTACTCAGCACTTGCAGCCTATACGCACATGCCGAGCAAGTCGACTGCATTACTACCTCATGGAAATTAATCGGTTCCAATCATAAAGTGTGTGTACAAGCTTATGATGACCCCAAAGTACAAGGCGTTAGTTGCTACATGAGCCAAGCCAAAAAAGGCGGCCTAAAAGGCACTTTTGGTTTGGCCGAAGACCCCGCACAATTTTCACTTTCCTGCCGACAAGTGGGGGAAATTGTTATCAAAGATAAACTACCCAAACAAGAGGTAGCCTTTAGTGAAGATACTTCATTATTTTTCAAAGAAACTCGGGTAGTGCGTATTTTTGATACCAAGCGCAATACTCTTATTTATGTGGCAATCAGTCGCAAAATAATTGATGGTGCTCCTGCTAATAGTATTTCGACCGTGCCTATTATGCCTTGGACTAAATAATACCGATTCTTTGTATTTAATTATGAAACAGCTACTGCTCACCTTAACTCTCTTGCTCTTTGCCCAAGCCAGCCAAGCCGAATTACGCGGTACGGGTGATTTAGGTATTATCATTGAACGCGAACCCGCCGCCATTCAAATCATCAATACTAGCAGTAAATTATCCTTAAGTAAGATAGATCAATTAGGGGATCTCTCGCATGCCTCAGTGGTGTATTCCCGTGATGCGCGTTATGCGTTTATCTTTGGGCGTGATGGTGGTTTGACTAAAATAGATATGCTGCAAGATAAAATTGCTAAACGTATTATGCAAGCGGGCAATAGCATTGGTGGAGCCATTTCCCAAGATGGCAAACTCATTGCTGTATCTAATTACACACCAGGTGGCGTTAAAGTTTTTTCTACCGAAACCTTGGAATTAGTGGCTGATATTCCTGCTAGCTATGCTGAGAACAAGTTATCGAAAGTAGTCGGTTTGGTCGATGCACCTGAACATAAGTTTATCTTCAGTTTATTTGATGCCGGTGAAATTTGGATTGCGGATATGAATAACCCCAGCCAACCCGTTATTCAGAAATATAAAGAAGTTGGTAAGCAGCCTTATGATGCGCTACTCTCACCCGATGGCCGTTATTATATTGCTGGTTTATTTGGTGATCGTGGTTTGGCATTACTAGATCTATGGTCACCCGAACAAGGCGTAAAACGTATCTTGCCCGATTATGGTAAGCAAGACGAAAAACTACCCGTTTATAAAATGCCACATTTGGAAGGTTGGGCTGTTGCGGGTAATTTAATGTTTGTGCCTGCTATCGGCCAACATGAAGTGCTGGTTATCAATCAAAGTACTTGGCAACTCGTTAAACGCATTCCAGTTATTGGCCAACCAGTCTTTGTGATGGCACGTCCTGATGGTCGGCAAGTCTGGGTGAATTTTGCCTTTCCTGATAATGCCAATTTGCAGGTCATTGATGTTAAAGAGTTAGCACTGATTAAATCATTAACCCCTGGTAAAGCAGTATTGCATATGGAATTTACCCCACGTGGTGAACATGTTTGGGTCTCTGCACGTGATGATAATCGCGTAGTGGTTTATGATACTAGCAACTTTAACGAATTGGCTCGCTTACCTGCAAATAAACCTAGTGGCATATTTTTTAGTTCGCGGGCGCATAAGTTGGGTTTGTAATATTATGAAGTTAATAATGAAGCAGTCTATGTAACTGCCATTTTACCAATGCGTAGAGATCCAGTCTGGGTTGAGAATAAACTAACAAAAATAAATTAACCGTTTTAGCTATACCTAATAACAATGCTGACCCCACTACACAAACAATTACTCAACAATTACCAGCAAGAATTTCCCTTGTCGCCTAGACCTTATCTGGAAATTGCTAATCATTTGGGAGTAACGGAAGCGGAAGTACTATCAGCCTTTACTGAATTAGCCGAGCACAATTATATCAGTCGCATTGGCCCCGTGATTCCGCCGAACCATATCGGGCTGAGCACTTTGGTTGCCATGGCCATTCCTGCTCCACAATTAAGCACGGCTGCTGCAATTGTCAGCAGTTTTCCCGAGGTCAATCATAATTATGAACGCGAGCACCGCTTTAATCTCTGGTTTGTTTTAATTGCCTCTGATCAACAACATTTACAGTCAGTGATTGCTAAAATCGAAACCCAAACTGGCTTTAAAACCATGCAATTACCTTTACTAGCAGATTACTTTATTAACCTTGGTTTTCAGCTCGATTTAGACGATACCGCGCCAGTCACGATAAACCAAGCAGAAGCCGTTAGCGCATGATAGACCCAATAGACTTACAGTTAATTGTCGCCATTCAAGCAGGCCTACCTGTTGTCGCTCGCCCTTATGCGCTGATTGCCGAGCAATTGGAGTTAACTGAAAACGAAGTCATAACACGATTAAGTCGACTCAAACAACAAGGCTTAATCAAACGTTTAGGGGTCATAGTCAAACATCGCCGTTTAGGCTATCAAGCCAATGCGATGGTGGTGTTTGATATGCCGGACACTCTGGTTAATGATAAAGGCCAACAAATTAGCCAACTGCCTTTTATCAACCTTTGTTATTTACGTCCCCGGCACGGCGAACAGTGGCCTTATAATCTATTTTGCATGATTCATGGCAAATCACGCGAGCGGGTCTTACAACAATTAAACCAACTCATTAGCAGCTGTGCTTTGCAAGACTATCCTTATGATATATTATTTAGCCCACGCTGCTTTAAACAACGTGGCGCACTATATGCTAACAAGCTATCGTAGGAGGGGCCTTTGGCCGCGACCTATTCAATTCGCGGCCAAAGCCCCCTCCTACACAACATTAAATTTCTATTTAAAACTCAATGGATGCTATCGACCGCGACATTATTAATACCTTACAAGCAGGCTTCCCTATCTGTCCATCTCCTTATAAACAAGTCGCACAAGGTTTAAATATTAGCGAACCAGAATTATTAACGCGCCTACAAGGTTTATTAGATTCAGGGTTTTTATCCCGTTTCGGCCCACTATTTCATGCCGAACAAATGGGCGGTGCTTTAACTTTAGCGGCCGTCAAAGTGCCCGAGCAAGACTTCGAAAACATTGCCGACACCATCAATGCTTTCCCGGAAGTAGCGCATAACTACGCACGCAGTCACGAACTCAATATGTGGTTTGTACTCGCCACCGAAAACCCTGCCCAAATTGAGCAGACTATTGTCAAAATTGAACAACAAACGGGATTACAGGTTTACAACATGCCCAAAATACATGAATACTTTGTCGGTTTAAAACTGGAAGCCTAATGGATAGTATTAACCGTGCCATTATTAGTGCCACCCAAGCGGGCTTACCACTCACTTCCGAACCCTACCAAACTTTGGCCGAACAAATAGGTATCAGTGCCGAAGAGTTTATGCAGCGTTTAACACAGATGCAAGCAACTGGTATTATTCGGCGTATTGGCGCAGTACCGAACCACTATAAATTAGGCTATCAACATAATGGCATGACCGTTTGGGATGTTACTGATGCACAGATTGATCGCTTAGGCACACAAGTCGGTTTACTGGATTTTGTCAGTCATTGTTATCACCGCCCTCGACATTTACCCGAATGGCGTTATAACCTATTTGCCATGATCCACAGCAAAACCGCCGCAGGGGCAGAGCAACAAATTGCACAAATTGCGACACTACTAGGTACACACTGTCATGCCCATGAAGTACTGTACAGTACCCGAATTTTAAAGAAAACTGGCCTCAGGATTAGCAAATAATATGTTTCGTCTTAGTCAATTTATGCGCGAGGTTCTCCACCCTACCCCGCTTAAACCCACTCGCAAACCAGCCGCTCCCGTGGTTATCTGGAACCTGATTCGGCGTTGCAACCTGACGTGCAAACACTGCTACACCACCTCCGCAGATATTGATTTCCCCAATGAACTCAGCACCGAAAATATCTACCAAGTCATGGACGACTTAAAAGCATTTAAAGTCCCCGTATTGATTCTATCTGGCGGTGAACCCTTATTACACCCCGATATTTTCAAAATATCACAACGCGCCAAAGACATGGGCTTCTATGTTGCCCTCTCTAGCAACGGCACCTTAATTACCGAGCAAAATATCCAACAAATAGCCGCGATTAACTATCAATATGTCGGAGTCAGCTTAGATGGTATTGGTGCCACCCATGATGCGTTTCGTCAGCAAAAAGGTTCGTTTGATGCCTCTATCCGTGGTATTCAATTATGTCGTGAGCAAGGTATTAAAGCTGGCATTCGTTTCACCTTAACCCAAGATAATGCGCATGACTTCCCCGCCATGCTGCAATTAATGGATGATGCTGATATAGATAAATTTTATTTATCGCATCTGAATTATGGTGGTCGCGGTAATAAAAACCGTAAACAAGATGCTTTTTTCAGTATGACCCGTGAGACTATGGATTTACTGTTTGCAAAATGTCTGCAATGGGAACAACAAGGTACACCACGCGAAATTGTAACGGGTAATAATGATGCCGATGCTGTGTATTTTTTGCACTGGGTCAAGCGACATTACCCAAAACAAGCGGATGCAATACAGGCCAAATTAACGCAATGGGGTGGTAATGCATCAGGGGTCAATGTCGCCAATATTGATAACTTGGGTAATGTACATCCTGATACCTTTTGGTGGCATTATGATTTGGGCAATGTATTAGAGCGGCCTTTTTCGGAAATATGGCAGGATACTACCGATCCGTTAATGGCGGGACTGAAACAATCACCTCGGCCTTTAAAGGGGCGTTGTAGGGAGTGTGATTATCAAAAGATTTGTAATGGCAATACTAGAGTCAGAGCCCAGCAAGTTTATGGCGATGCTTGGGCTGAAGATCCAGGGTGTTATTTGGGGGATGGGGAGATTATCGCTTATAACTAATTAGGAGAGCTGTTAGCGCTTTTCTAATGTATTTATAATTGACAGAAAATCATAAAAGAATTAAGGTGGCAGTTAATTTATTTTACTGGAATTCTGTTTAAGTGGGTAATATCAACTTATCAGGTAAAAAAACTCCTGATTTGTCGGTGAATATCTAGGATATCAGAGAAAGTGTTCCTGTTAATAATTCACTACCGTACACTTTTTAAAGCAGGTATTGCGAAGAGTAGAAAAAATGGTAATGTGGACGATTTACATTGAAAATACCCTACATTGTCAGATTCTTACAAGATTTATCGCACCATTCATAGCGGCCTTCAAAAATTCTGGGATTTTGATCCCAGCAAACGTCAAAATAACGGCTTAAATATCCTGACAGGGTTTATCTGCGGTATTATACAAAGTAAATCTGTTAAGTTAGCTAATGTGGCAGGAGAGATTCCAGGATCAGGTAAAGAAGAAAGCCAAATCATGCAATTGCGCCGTTGGCTGAAAAATGAAAAAGTGGGTGTCGATTTATTTTATTTACCCTTTATAGAGGTTCTTCTTCGGTGTTTAGCCAAACAAACGCTAGTACTTGCTATTGATGGCAGCACGACAGCGCAAGGCTGTATTACCTTGATGGTCAGTATGATTTATAAAGGTAGAGCTCTGCCATTGCTGTGGGTAACCCGTAAAGGTAAAAAGGGGCATTTTCCTCAAGATATGCATATCGAATTGATTAAATCCGTTCAGGCGATAATCCCGGAAGGTACGTCGGTCATTTGTTTGGGTGACGGGGAATTTGATGGAGCAGACTGGCTGGAAACCATTAGTAGTTATGGCTGGAAGTATGCCTGCCGAACGGCAAATAATGCGATATTGTATGAGAATGGAGATGAATTTACATTTAAAGATATTTGTCCCGAACAAGGAAGCATGACTGAAATATCGGCGGTTGAATTCACTCGTAAACGTAGCATTGTAGTAAGGGCGGTTGTTTATTGGGGGAGAAAATATAATGACCCTATTTATCTAGTGACTAATTTCCCCACAGGGGGTGAAGCATTTAACTGGTATCGCAAACGTTTCCGTATAGAAACGCTGTTTTCAGACCTTAAAGGTCGAGGGTTTAACTTGCAGAAAAGTGGATTAAGGGCTCCTGAGCGAGTTTCTCGACTTATTATGGCAGCGGCTTTAGCTTATATATGGATGGTTTATTTAGGGGAGCTTGCTCTGACTAAGAGCTGGGATAAAATTATTCATCGCAAAGATCGTTGTGATTTGAGTTTGTTTACTCTTGGAGTGCGGTTATTAAAGCGCCTGCTGAGAGAAGGAAAAATACTCCCTCAATTCTGCCTCACATTATCGGGCAAGGCATTGCTGTGAGGAGGTGAAAAAGTGTACGGTAGTGAAGTTAATAATAATGTTAGGCGTTTAAATCGCCCTACACCTAACTGACTACTTATTCTAAATGAGGGCGATACGGAATAAAAAATGAAAATATCTAAAAATTTTGCAAGCCTAGCCTCAGTGGCTTTATGTGCGGCTTTAGTACCATTAACCGCTAATTCAGCAATTATCTTTGATTTAAACGAAGTAGGTGGAGGAAGTACTAATATTACCGTTAATGGTTCTGGCTCATTCACCGCAACAAGTGCTGGGAGTATTTCAAATACTGATTTTGGTGACCCAGGTAATCAGCTTAATATCGATTACGTTACCTCAATTTATAATGCCGATACATTTACAACAACGGGTAACCTGACACTCACAAATGTCACACAATCCCTCTCGGCTATTGTGGATAGGATTTACCTTGATAATGATGGTGGTGTAGGTGGTGTAGACGATTTTAGAGCTTACTCTTCATTGGGGAGTTTTAGTTTTAATTTGGGTGACTTAATAACTTTAAGCGGTGTCGGAACTATTCTGGCAACCTCACCTGACCCTGTTACTAATGGAATTCTGCTTGATGGGGCTGATACAGGTGATATTGATGCTTTTGGTTCTACAGGGTCATTCCGTTTAACAGTAAATTCTAATGCTACCTCTGTACCCGAACCTTCAGTATTATGGATGCTTGGATTAAGTTTAGTCGGACTTATTGGAATGGGAAAAAAGTCAGTGAAATTAACAGGGAAATACGCCTAACCAAACGCTCCACCTGACCGCGGGAAGCGCAGCTTATTTTCAACGGTCAGTTTTTCATTAAAGCCCGTAGGTTGGGTTAGTTTTTCAAGCGTAGCTCAGAAAACGTAACCCAACATAGTGATTAAGTATTTACGGAGGCCTGGAATGCCTCTTATCAATATCAAAGAGGAATATCAAGGAAAGGTACAAGGAGTCAACTAGCTTAATTAAAAATGCCGAAAACTGTACCAAGTAGTTTTCAGCTTAGAAGTTCAGCTCTACATTTTAATAAGTTTAAGGTCTATTTTTCGTTGTTCTTGCATCTTTTTATAAAAATTTTCATGAGATCCAAGGTAAAGTAAATAAATTTCAATTTTGTTTGCTATCCAAGAATAAGCAAGTAAAACTTGTTCATTATCTATTTTAAATTTATGAACTCTTAGGTGTGCAAGATCCCCTTTTTTTAATTCACCGATTTCTGGTTCCTTAATAATTATATCAATTTCATCTTCAACTATTTTAAGTTGAGGTTCAGGTAACTTCTTTAAAACTTTTTCAAAGCGTCTAGATTGATAAACATCAATCTCTATTTGTTCTTCTAACATATCGTTTGGTTAATCCTTGATTGACTTCTTCTGTCGCTAACAAAGATTCATGCACAAATTCATAAGAAAGGTCGGGATTATCTATCATGATTTTCCCAATTTTAGCCCAATACTCAATTTGCTTTGGTAAAGAGCGGCTTTCAGCTTCTGCATAAACTCTAGCATGGGTGACGAGATCATCATCTAATCTTACGCTGGTTGCCATATAATTTACCTTTTGTTATTTATTGTTTATTGTCTTAATGATTCACTAACTGCATTGTGCGACAATTTGTTGCATAATGCAATATTTAAGCTCGTAGGTTGGGTTAGCTTTTCCAGCGTAGCGCAGAAAACGTAACCCAACATGGTGATTAAGTATTTGTTGAGCTTCCTGCCTCACCCAACCGTGCTAACAATCGCTTCCACGTGACTACAAAAATCACGTTCTTTTTTGTAGTCACGTGTTATGGGGATTAGCTGTAAAAGAAATTATTGCAAATCAACAAGTGACAGTATAGTATCACTTCATGAAAATTGAATTAGTTACCACTTTAAAACGCCAGGCCACCAAAATATTGGCTGAATTACATGATTCAAAAGAGCCTGTCCTTATCACCGAGCATGGTCAACCATCAGCATATCTTGTTGATGTTCAAGATTATGAAATGATGCAAAATCGAATGGAAATTCTAGATGGAATAGCTAAGGGGGAAACAGCTATTTTAGAAAACCGTCTTTATACTCAAGCAGAAGCAAAAGATAAAATGAGTAAATGGCTCAAGTAATATGGACCGAACCCGCTCTATCTGACCTTAATGCAATAGCTGAGTATATAACTATTGATAAACCAAGTGCTGCTATTAATCTAGTTCAAAAAGTTTTTTCTAGTACAGACCAACTTGAGCAGTTTTCAAAGTTAGGCCGTAAACCGCCAGAGCTTGAAAAATCAAGATATTTAGAAATTATTGTGAATCCATGCCGTATTTTTTATCGTATTGAAGGCGATAAAGTATATATAATTTACGTTATGCGAAGTGAAAGAAAATTACGTAAATACCTGCTTAATGCAAGAACAAACAGCTAAATTGGGTAAAAGATTGTTTTATTAGGTTTATTGGTACGCATAAACAATATGATGCAATCAATGCGGAGGTAGTATGATGGAAATTCACCCCATTAAAACAGAACAAGATTACAAGCAAACTCTTGCAGAAATTGAACAATATTGGGGAGCAGATGAAGGGGCTGAAGGAGATCAAGGAGCAGCCAGCTTGGCTCGAACTAACTTTACAATATTAAGCTCTTACCCGATTATGCATTTTTTATCCACGGATTCAATAACTCTACTGTACTTTGCTCCATATCTGCAACATTCCTCGTTACCACAATGCAATTATGAACAAGCCCAGAAACAGCAATTAGCCCATCTATTGCAGGCATTGGCTTACCTAGCAATTCCGCATGACCTTGAATGGCTCCCCATTTAACCGAAACATCAATATTTATAGGCACTACTCGACCTACAAAGCGCTTCTTTAAATCCTCTTCTACCCACAATTGTAATTTTCTTTTTCTTGCTGCATCAGTTGATTTTTCAATACCTTTCTCTATTTCACCAAATGTTAGCACACTAAGATATAAACTTTCTTCATCTTGACTTTGTATCCATGAAGTAACATTTTCATCCGCTCGAGGTTTTATAAGCTCAGATATTACACAGGTATCTAAAAGATATTTCATAGTTCAATATTTCTCGGTAATTCTCCATTTCTTGAAATATCTAGCTCAACGTCCATAAGAGGGGAGTTTCTTAAAAATGTTACTAAGTCTACTTTAGGTTTTGTGATTTTTTTATAATCTTCAAATGAAAGAACCACTACAGCATTATGCCCATGCTTTGTAACAAATTGGGGTTCACTTGACATTGCATTTTCAACTAATTGGCTAAATTTGCTTTTTGCATCTTGAAGTTGCCAGGTATTATTTTTCATAAGGTCTCATCTTTTTTATTAAAACTAGTCAGACTAGACTTTATATTCATTTTTAATATGTGTCAATTCTTTGTAACAGGCATGCTAAGGAACGAGAATTCAATAATACCCGTTTCTTATCGACATAAGCCCGCTATTGCTGGCCTAATCTTAAAACTATAAACAGTTTTGACTCGTTTATCTCGATGGCAAGCAGCTATATATGCAATTGCATTAGGGGTGTCGGCCACAAAACGCAATATCGCTTCTTCTGAAGCTAAAACATAAGGTGGAGAAATACCGTTAAAATATTGCTGGTTCCAGTATTGCTCTAAGTTAAAAGTACTTTTCTGCACTACTTGTTTCCTAATGGCTTGACGCAAAGGGTGAGTAGCACCTAAATTAATAGGAATCCAACGCCGCCCCTGCTCGGTTAGCCGTTCTTTTCCTAAAAAAATTCGTTTAAACCGGGCTAAACTAAGTTGCTTGACAGGTGAGTTTACACCGACAATCACAACCATATTTTGCGCATGGCTAATTGAAATGCTGAGTAAAACACACAACATCAATTTAATGCATTGCGACCGTATAAAGTTCATCATTAAAAAAACAGGGTCACTGAAGTCAATATACCACTGGGTGCATTATATTGACTATTATGCCCAAACCGATATTCAAACTTTAAAGCGATAGGTGTCGCTGGTCGCCATGTTAGACCAGCAATACCGACATGAATATGCTTATTATCTTCCTGTAAACTTAAAGGCTGCTCATTACCATACATGTATTCATAACGCCCAACAAAATAAAGTGTTTCCAATACCGGAATAACAGATTGCAAATACAACCCATAATAATCACTACGTTGAGAACGAATGTTAAAAAATGATTCCAATTGCACTTCATAACCATCTTTTCGCCAAAGAAAATCAGTCCCTAAGGTATATTGCCAATATTCCTGCCTATGCATATCCACTTTTGCTGCAACAAAAGAAGTACCAATATTTAATGCATTATCCAACTGATAATTGATGCGTGTTCCAAAAGCATAAACAAAGGCCTCATCCAAAGCGATAAGAGACAAGTGTTGTGAGCTATCGGCATAAACAGACACATTAAAATCACGATTAAACAGCAAATTGTTGTATTGAATTTCAATCCCTGAAGCATGCTTGGGCGCAACATATCCCTGAGTTGCCATAGGTCGTGAAGTAGTCCAAACCAGTGGTGCCGCATGCACTAAATTCCAACGACTAAACGGCGTTAAATATTGACCAATACGTAATGTTAGGTTTGTATTAAAAAACAGATCAGCATACAGTCGTTCTACGCGAAAAGACTCATTAAAATCACGCACCCCCTCCAAGCTAAAAAGATCTTCCACCTCTAATTCAGAAAAAATATGTAAGCGACTAAAAGGACTCCATGAGATAAAAAGACTCAAATCATCTAAGGCAAGCGCATGGCCACCTAGCTCATTATAGCTATAAGATGCATTGACATAACCTCCAATATTAAAGTTTTGGCTAGGAACAGAAAAACCGCGTCCCCATTGATAATTCGCACTTAACGCATCCTGTGCTTGCAAACTATTAATATTGAGGCAACTTATTAATGCACCGACTAAGATATAATGTCTCAGACAACAAAAAACAAACCGCATTATTTTAACGCTTAATATGACCATTCGTTATCGCTTACTCTCTTCCTATATCTTTATTAGTCTAACATCATCAATACTGATTACCTTAATGTTTTTCATGCATTTTAGTTCAGTGTTGACTGAAGAAATTGAAAGTAATTTAAAAATTGAAGCCTTGTCAATGATGCAAGAAATTGATTGGCATGTATTTGAACGTATCCAAAATATAATGATTTGGAAAAACCTGGAAGTGATGCAAGATATTCGGGTACAGGATATTGATAAACGCTTGGCTTATTTTCTCAGAGAAATTAGTCAAGGCTATCAAGGTATGTACCCTTTTTTATTGGCACTGGATAATAAGCAACAGTTTATTGCTGCGAGTGATATGCCTTTTCAACGCAAGCTGCCTAATATTGAGCATACATCATGGCAAACAATTAAGGTTAGTTCGCAATCTATCTTTATACAAACAACTGTACAGGAATCCTCCTTCTTTGCACTGGCAGTACCTATTCCAGACCAATTTACATCGGGTAACTTAGGCTATTTACATACTGCGGTAGACTGGGATAGCATTAACCGTATTTTGGAAAGTCCTCTCCCCTTTCAACAACAAGATGCCAACTCTTATTCATTTGTTGTTGATCAAAATAATCAGATTATTGCCGCATCTAAAGTTTTACGCTTATCCGGATTGCTGCATACCCAAATACCTGAGCAGTGGGACTTGGTACATACTGATAAAGGCGTACAACAAGTTACTACCCCTTTTCTAGAAACAGACACTTGGCTACTGTCATGGTCTACATCAACTGGACATCGCTCCTATAGCGGTTTGGGTTGGAAAGTTGTGGTCATGATCCCCCTCGATCACGCCCTTGAACCTGTTTTTGATATGTGGCAAATATTACTAGTGTTTATTGCCTTTACCACCCTACTGGCAGCAGCCGTTTCCTTTGGTACTGCGCGTCGTATTGCCAAACCTATTATTCAGTTGGCACAATTTACCCGTGATTTTAGACACGACAAAAAAAGTAAGCCACCATTAATACAGGATAGTGGCGAAATTGCTGAATTAAGTGAGCAATTCACGCTGATGATTAATAATTTGGAAAAATCACAACAAGATATGGTGCGCATGGCCAAATTTGCAGTGATCGCTGAAATGGCTGCCACCATGGCGCATGAAATTCGTACCCCACTGGGTATTTTGCGCTCTTCAGCACAAATGCTCAGCCGTGAGAAAAATTTATCGCCTATCGCAGAGGAAATGGTTGGTTTTATTGAAAGTGAAACAACTCGCTTGAATGATTTAGTCAGTTCTTTACTCGCCTCATCGCGCCCCAGTCATGCACAATTTGCAATGTATTCTTTACATGCTGTTATTACGCATGCCATTGAATTATTAGCACCACAAGCAGAAAAAAAATCAATTGAGCTTATTTTACATGATCGCTGCCTTCAGTCTAACCTTGCTTTTGACTGGGACCAAATGCTGCAAGTTTTTCTTAATTTAATTGTCAATGCCATACAACATGTTGATGTGGGCGGATTCATTACTATTGAAATGAACGCAACGCCTGACACACTCGTCATTCAAGTAAATGATGATGGTGCAGGTGTACCTGATAGCTTAAAAGAAAGTATTTTTGAACCATTTTATACCAGCCGCCAAGAGGGTATTGGCTTAGGCTTGATGGTGGTACAAAAAATCATTAATACTCATCATGGCGATATAAGTATCAGTGATAGTCAGTCAAATGGTGCTTGTTTTACAATCACCTTACCTGTTAATAAGGAACATATACAATGAAACAAAAAAACATCCTGATTGTGGATGATGAACCGAAGATGCGCCGCATTTTAGAAATCATGCTGCAACAAATGGATTTTAATGTCTATCAAGCTGCTGATGGCTTGCAAGCATTACAAGAAATCAAAGAGCAGCTTATTGATTTAGTCATTACCGACCTGCAAATGCCCAACATGGATGGTTTAGGTTTACTGAAACAACTACGCGCAGCAGCTAATACCGTACCCGTCATTATGGTAACCGCGCATGGTACTGTCGAATCCGCCGTTGCAGCCATGCAATATGGTGCTAGTGATTACATTTTACGGCCATTTGAACTGGAAGCAGTCGAAGCGGCAGTACAACGAGCGTTAAAACTAGCCAAAGTAGAGCAGCAAAATAGTTACCTACGTGCAGAAGTAGACCACGGCTGGGGGGAATTTATTGGTAATAGTCCTGCCATGCAAAAAATTTATACGCTTATTCAACAAGTCGCGCCTACGAAAACTAGCGTCTTGATTCAAGGAGAAACGGGCACAGGAAAAGAGTTGGTCGCCCGTGCAATTCACCGCGCTTCACCACGCAAAGATAATTTATTTGTCGCTATTAATTGTGCGGCTATTCCCGCTGATATTCTGGAAAGTGAATTATTTGGCTATAAGAAAGGGGCTTTTACAGGTGCTCTTAAAGATAAAACTGGAAAGTTTGAATTAGCAAACGGGGGCACCTTGTTTCTGGACGAAATCACAGAAATGGATTTCAACTTACAAGCAAAACTATTACGCGTATTACAAGAGCGCTGTATCGAACGCCTAGGCAGTAATTCTCGCATTGATATTGATATTCGTATTATTGCCGCGTCTAACCGTAATCCACAAGAAGCCATTGCCGAGCAAAAGTTACGTGAAGATTTATTTTATCGCTTGAATGTTTTTAATATTGAATTGCCTAACCTAAGTGCTCGTGGCTCTGACATTATCGTACTAGCTGAATTTTTCTTACAAAAATATACCACTGAATTTGGCTTTCCTTATGCAGGGATTACTATGGAGACGCAACAAGTTTTGCTTCATTACCCATGGCCAGGGAATGTGCGTGAACTGGAAAATATGATGGAACGGGCGGCCGTTCTTTGTGCAGGTAAAGCAGTTAATTCTGATTATTTACCTTTCAAATCAAAGCAGCCTAGCAACCAAGTAGGTAAAACAGCCCCTTTACAAAGTGATGAAATTGTTTGTTCTGACCTCAATGAACAGATTGAACGTTTGGAGTGCCGCATCATTAAAGAAACATTAGAGCAGACAAATAACAACAAGGCTAAAGCCGCACAACAGTTAAAAATTAGTGAACGTAGCTTATGGTATAAAATCAAGAAATATACTATTTCTTGATTTTCTTAGAATACAGAAGTACCTCACTTTTTAAAAAAAGTTCTGGCTACGTACACCTCTCCGCCCTAGCAAATAAAACATCTACACATTACTCCCAAGAGCCTTTTCTAAATATCAGCCAGCGCTCACGCTGGCGCTGCACATAACGAGCATGAGCATTTGGTTTATTTTCTACAGAAACAATATAACCTTCAGGGTGCTGGCTAAACCACTGGTGGACTTGACCATAACCAATCACTTCAATTGGCTTGGTTAAACGACCAAGAAATTGAAACTGACCTTGATATTTATGTGCATAGGCAACAGGAATATTATTTTTTTGCAGGTCACTGACCCTATCTGCAGCAGGCTGGAGATTATAAGCAAGCCCAGTATATTTAAAAAAACAAATAAAACTTATCAATATACTACAGACAATAATACTACTCGCCAATACGATTGATAACCTCTTTTGATAGTAGGTAATGAGGCATAACAGCAAGCCAAAACAAAAAATACAGCCTCCCCAAATAGAGTCTGTTGCTTGTACCCATGCAAGCTTTGCTAAAGCGGGAATATATGGCATAAACAACAAAACCAGCCCAAGAACACATAAACTGATAGGCAAAATCAATTCACTAATAATGCTATTTTTCTCTTGAACCCCAGTCATTAAACGCGCAATTAATAAGCTGATTGCCGGTAATAACGGTACCAAATAATGTACCTGCTTACTTTGAATCAAAGAAAACACAATAAAACAAGCAATAAACCAAACACTGCAAAAACGTAAACCTTGATCACTTTTCCAAGGCATATTTTTTATATTAGTCCAAAGACGTGGCCATGTAATCCACGGAAAAACGAATAGTGGCAAAAAAGGTAAATACCACCAAAAAGGCCGCGCATGAATACGAGTTGTAATAGCTCGGTCAGCCGTTTGGCTCCACAGAATAGCTTTGCCGTAAGCCTCGCCTCCCTGTACTGCTGCCGGAATAGCCCAAGCTAATGCAATCAATGCCCCCAATCCTATCGCCGCCAATAAAAGCCCATACCAACGATAATAACTAAGCGTTTTATTGTTATTCCATAGCGGTACCGCCAGCGCAACAGGCAATAGGTGCACTAAAATAACCGGCCCTTTGGTCAGCACACCCAAACCAATTGCCACCCCCACTAAAAGCCAAGCTTGCATGGAGTTATCTTGGTAAACAGCAACCAAACCGATCATGCCCAATAATACACAATTAGTGAGTAAAATATCGAACATGGTAGCCGTGGCAAATACTGCCCAGAGTAATGTTGCTGCCAATACCCATGGAGCTAATAGTGCGGCTTGTGCCTGTTCAGGCCATAGCTTTTTAGCAAGTGCCCGCGTTAAATATAAATTCAATAATGCACCAAGAGGCCCAATAAGGCGTGCCGACCATTCATTGACACCAAATATTCCCCAGCTCAAATTAATCAGCCAAAATAACAAGGGTGGTTTGTGGCTATAGGTTGCACCATTCAGGTAAGGCACTAAAAATTCTTGCCGTAACCACATTTCCCAGGCAACACTTAAATAGCGTGTCTCATCTATCGGGGTTAATGGTCGAAAAAAGATACTGAGGGTAAGCAATAGCCACAGAGGTATAAGTCCCCATTTAGCAAGCTGTATAGAATTGGGCATAATACCTATGTCGATTGGTCGTGTAATGAGGCTTTTGCCAGTTGTACTTCTTCACCCTGTAGGGCGTTTTTTGTACGAATAACAAAATATAAATTACGACAATAAATGAGTAGCCCAGTACCCTGCCCAAATATAAAGACAGGGTCTTGTTTATGCAAAGCATAAATAAACAATGTGGTGCCACCAAATATACTAAAATACCAAAACAGTACGGGAATAATGCTACGCTTTTCGCGTTCGCTGGCCAACCATTGAATTAGAAAGCGTGCTGAAAATAAAGCCTGCCCTGTAAAACCAACAATTAACCACATTATTTCTTTATCCACGTTTAAACTCCTGAACAACTGGGATACTGTGACGCTTTCTTAGCCAAACCACTCCAAGAATATCAATAATACCAGCCATTAAACGATCAATAGTGCCATACTTTGACTGTCCATGTAGTCGTGCTCTATGGCTCACTTTTACTGAAATGACTTGCCCACCCGCAGCCAACATCATCGCGGGTAAAAACCGATGAATGTGATCAAAATAGGGCAAACTTAGAAACTTATCTCGTCTAAATAATTTTAAACCGCAACCTGTATCTGGGGTATCATCCCGTAGTATTTTCTGGCGAATTGTATTTGCAAAGCGCGATGAAAATCGCCGCCAGCCACTATCATTCCTTTGGTGACGAAACCCAGCTAACAACCATAATGATTCAGGATCCTCATATTGCTGCTGCGCTGTCACTAAATTGGGAATATCCACAGGATCATTTTGCCCATCGCCATCAAGAGTCGCAACCCAAGCATACTTTGCAGCACTAACCCCCGTATGTATTGCCCGACTTTGCCCACAACTAGTCGCATGTTGAATGACACGTAGCTCAGTTTGACTTTGCATCAGTGCCTGCAATTTTGCTAAAGTTGCATCAGTACTGCCATCGTCTACAAAAATCATTTCAAACTCATCCTGACCTTGCAGCACACTGGCTATTTCAGTAATAAGCTGTTCAACATTCTCTTCTTCATTATATACAGGAACAACAACAGATATTTTCATAGTTTATTTGATTTTGTACGGCTTAAAACCGTAATAGCTTAATTGTTTATATCAAAATGCAGAATTCTACTATTTCAAGTATTTATCCTAGCTTAGCGATGAGGGTTTAATAATACCCCCTACACATCACTACCAGAGCAGGCACAATCTATGCCACCTAAAAAAACACAAGTAAATCATTGTAACAATTATGTTTTATAAAGACCGCCTAACAAAAAGGCATAAAATCATACATTTTTTGCACGACACTCTACATTAACTCTGCAAATTATGGAATCTACAGTCAATGCGTAACGTCTATAATCGTTGTAATACTTTAATCATCGTTTGACTGGCTTTATAATCTGTCCCAGACCACTGCAATATACCATCACTATTGAGTATGGCAAAGTAAGGTAAGCCAATTTTAAGTTGACGATGCTCAGGCATATTTTTAAATGCTTCAAACTCAGGGGTCTTATCAATGATCTTTAATGGAACGGCTTGCTCTCGTAAAGTTCGATTAAGCTCTTGGTTATCAATAGTCTCTTGGCTAAAGGCAAGGCAATTTGCACACCAACTGGCATAAAAATCTATAAAAATGGGTTTACCACTTGAACGTGCTATTCGCTGGGCTTGTTCGAATGAGTGTATCCAAGCTATCTTATTCTGGTCATGCAGATTTTGCTCATTTGAAATCCTGACACTTGAGTTTGCATAGGCTGAGTCAATAACAGATACATGGTTGAGCCCTGATACCATTAGCCACCCACCCACTATTAGCGCAACTACGCCAGCAAAACGACTTAATTTTCTGGATGGATGTTGGTCATGTGCTGCATCACTTAAGATATTAAAATGCACAATGGCAAACCATAGTACAACCAAACTCCAAGCAAGCATTGAAATAACATTATCTTGCACCTGTAAAACACCTAAACCTTTAGCAAAATAGGTATAAGCAAAATATAAGATAGCAAACCCAAAGGCATACTTTACCTTATTCATCCAATAGCCAGCCTTGGGAAGTTGTTTGAATTTAATGACACTAATAAGAAAGAATGGCAAACCAACGCCTAGACCAAAACCGCTCATCAGTATGCCGCCATGCATTGCAATAGCCAATTTTTCAAAAAAACTAAGTGACTGCCCTAATGCTGCTAATGTTTCTGCTTGTGCGGCAATGTTATCTGCAATTTGCAAGAGTAAGGCAAAGACAATTGGACCTACGCAGGGTGAGATAACTAGACCGGCAATGCTACCCATCAACCAGGTTCCAAAATAACCCTTTACCTTGGCTGTATTTTGGTCCAGTTGAACTACTTCATTTTGCATAAAACTGAATTCATAATAGCCAAGTAAAGAGATGGCAAAAAAAGCAAAAAAGAGTGCAAAAGCAAGATTGACAAAAGCAGACTGCATAAAACTATTGAATGCGCCGCCCGTCATGCCTGCCATTACGCCTAAGATAACATAAGTTCCAACCATGCCAATTAAGTAAGTCAATGCATGTAGCTTTTCCTTATTTGCTATTCCTTGGGCGCGATTGACGATTAACATGGAGGTAATCGGTAGCATTGGATACACGCATGGCGTTGCAACGGATAAGAGTCCTGCAAGAAACATTAAGGCGAAGAGTAGAAGCGTGTTATTTGCATTATCATGAAAAATATTTAGCAACCAGCTCATCCAACTGGTATCGGTATCTTCCTCAATTAAGTCGGTACCCAAAAAACTTAAACCTTTACTTGCTATGGTGATAGTTTGGGATTGAGGTTCAGGTAGACCCAAAGCCAGTTCTACAGTTTGAGGTCGAAAACAGACGTTATTGACTTCATCACAAAGTTGATAGCGCAACGCTATGTGATTGACGGGGTCAAGCGAGGTACTACTCTTATTTTGCGGTTTTAAAATGAAGTCAATTTTTCCTGTATGCCTTAAGACAGTTGCTTTTGCTTCGTTATCATATTCACCTTGTGGTAAATCAAGGTGGCTGATAAATAATCCATTTTTTGCCAGTAAACCTTTAGGGTCTAACGTGACAGGAATATAGGCTTGCTCTTGGCCTTTATCTAAATAGGCATGATGATGTGCCGGCAAGGTGAGCGTGACTTGATAATGTGCTGGCCACTGTTGTGCATTGATTGCTTGTATTTCTATTTGTGCTTTGGCACCGGCCCAAACAGACGTATAAGAAAGAAAGAATACAATACAGAATCTAAGAAATAGTTTAATGTTCATTGTTCGACCTTAAAGTTAATCTATTGGGATAATTGCTGATAAGTCTGGCCATTATTGGCACAACAAAAAAAAGACAGTTCATTTTCCTGCAACCATGACAGCCCTTGCTTACCTTTAAGCATCGCTAAAGTAGCGAGACTACCTGCTATGACACAATGCTCACTGATAATACTCACTGCACGCAAGCCGCTAACTGGTTTACCTGTTTTGGGGTTGAGTAAATGACTGTAACGCACCCCATCAATTAATTGAAAACGCTCATAATCACCACTACTGGCTAATGCGCCTGATGTTAAAGTCAGTTGTATAATAATATTATCGGGTTGCCGCGGGTCACGAATAGCAACAGGCCAGCCTTGACCGTCGGGTTGTGCACCGATTATTTTTATGTCTCCGCCCAATTCAATAACGCCGGAGCTAATACCAAGGCCATGTAATAACTGAGTAATGCTATCCGCGGCATATTCTTTAACTATGCCGCCAAAATCCAACTGCATGCCTGCTAGTGGTAAATACACACTATTCTTATCCCATTGCACTTTATCCCAGCCTATTAAAGGTAGGAGTGCATCAATGGCCGTTTCATCAGGAAGTGTAGTTTTATCCATCGACCACAAGCGTTGTAAAACACCTGAAGTGACATCAAATAGTCCGTCGCTTTCTTGATAGCATTGTTGTGCATACGCTAGCAATGCGGCGGTCTCTTCGTCTATGGTAATGGCTTTTCCTTGGCCTGATGCACGATTTATTGTGCTAATCAGACTATCATTTCGATAGCGCGAGTAGCGTTGTTCCAAATCTGCCAAGCACTGCATAGCTAGCTGTTGTGCCTGATTGGCTTGCGCTTTTGTTTTTGCATAAAATTGCATATGGCAAGGCGAACCCATGGCATAAAAATCATAATTGACTAAATGCTGTTTTTTTATACGCCGCCTCTTAGAATTTGACATTAATCGAAGCCGTTACCATATAAAAACTAAAGTTGTCAAAGCCTCCTTTACTACTGCCACCAATTTGGTAACTGGCTTTGCGTTGATAATAGTCAAAGGCCGTTTGCAACTTAATATCCTTGACAAAGCCATTTAGTAGAAAGGTTTTGCTTAATTTAATGCCACCGCCTACTGCACCAAACCCTGCTAACCTATAATCACTGGAATGAATATTACTGCTATATGAGCTATCAAAAACGGCACTATAAAAACTGGCCTGATCTTGGCTATAATAACGAAAGCGCGGCATAATGATCCAACCATCAATAATGGGTTGTTGCCAGCTAAGTTCTGCCGTATGCGCTTGTACGCCCCAGTCATCAATATAAAAACGATAATCAGCATGCAGAGCCGCGTTATGCAATGATTTAAAATAGCGTACATATCGCGTCAACCAAGCCCATTGAAATTTCTTTTCGGGACGGCTATCTGAGCGCACGCCTTGGCCTTCAATAAAAACAAGTTTGTAAGGATCAGATAGATAACCGTGGTGATAAGAGAAGGTCATATTACTTTGCAGTAGGCTGTCTTTGTCTATAATTTGGGTAATGCCTAATAAATATTGTTGACTAGTCTTACTACGCTTAAAATCAGGTTGCCCCGTTTTGCTGACTTCATCAAAAGAAACAGAGGCAGAGAAGCTGAGTGTGGTCATTTTCTGATTTAATTCCCAGTTTAAACCTGTGCTGATATAGTGTGCCAAGTAGTCATTTTCATTAGAAACTCCGCCGCCTAAATTAATGGCAACATCATCGAATGCGTAACTAAGTGATGCGTTGACAGCATCGCGTTGTTCGCGTATTGATGCACCGCTTAATACTTGCTGCACCTCACCTTGTGCATTACGAAGATTAAACATGGGGGATGCACCAGAAAGTGTATCTCGGACTAAATCTATCGATGCAGTAAAGGCTTTACCTATCGGAGCGGCCGCTGAAAAATCAAATACATCAGCCTGCATGCGCTGATTGCTTTCTTCATAATGAGCATATTGAAAATCCGCATTATAAGTTTCTTCAGTACGCCCTGCTTGTGCGGTTTGCATTAATGCGGGAAGTGCAAGTGCAGCGAGGGTTAGACGCTCTACTAATGTATTGTTCATTAAATTTCCCATAAGGGGCAAGGGGTTAAAATATCTAAAAAGTGTTTGCTTTTGTTGGCAAAATCCTGAGTTACCACTATTAAGTGAGTAGTTTTTATACAGGAAGTGTATCAAGAGACTAAAAGATGCGCCTCGTGCCTCAGTACACCCTAACTGAATACAGGTACTTTAATGTATTAGGCTAAGGAGACTTATTCTTAATTACAGCCACAACCTCCTCCTCCACCGCCATATCCACCTGAAGCTGATTCTTTGCTGAAAAAGGTGTGCTGACGTAAAGCAGCTTCTTGAATATCATTTTCTAAAGCCATTTGTGGTAGTGCTAAATGACCGCGTTGCCATGGTTTTATGGGTGTACACGCAGATAATGTGATCAGCATTAATAGCGGGTAAGCTAGATAATGTAAGCTTTTTTTCATTAGTTTTCGTTAAGTAGTTGTTTTACTATGCGTTCAATATCAACAATATCATCTTTGGAAAAACCGTTATGGATATGGCGTATTACCCCTTTTTTATCAATAATATAAGAGGTTGGCATGGTTTCTATGCCATAAGCATCTGCCCATTGTCCCTCGGCATCACGTAACAGCTCGAAACTGGTAGGGTACATTTGTAAAAACTGAGTTACTGCTACCAGTTCTTCATCCATATTGATGGCAACTAAGGTAAAGCCTTTATCTTTATTAGTTTTGTATAGTTTTTCTAACAAAGGGAAAGAGGTGCGGCAAGGTGCGCACCATGATGCCCAAAAATCGACATAAACAACTTGGCCTCGATATTGGCTGAGTGTGCGGTTTGCATCAGAAGTGAGTGACGGTAAAGAAAAATTAGGTGCCACTTGGCCTATTTCCAGAGCTTGTACTGAGAGGCTAATGCTGAAAAAGAAAACAATGCTTATTATTTTTGTGTGCAAGGTATGCATAAGTAATCTGTAAAAGTAAATATATATGAAAAATAAAGACATTCACCCACTGTTATAGTGCATGCATGCTCCTCATAAAATCCTATAAAATATATTAGGGTTAAACCCTCGTTTCTTATTGTGGG